>JAHDEC010000008.1 GCA_020629035.1 Saprospiraceae bacterium
TATCGTAAATGCGATCTTCTGAAGCCGTAATAGAGAGTACTTGACCTTGAAAGTCTGATAGATCATCAGCACCAGCTGGATAACTCGCCATTAAAATCAATCCAGCGATTAAGTCCTCATCTGCCGCTAATTGGCAAGCGGAAACACCGCCTAATGAATGACCACCTACAATGATTCGATGAGATTCGTCGAGTTCAAAAGTCTCTACAATATCTTCAAGATTTGGAGTTGGCAAAATCGAGAGATTAGCATCTGCTTTGATGATAATGATACGGCTAAAACTTTCCAAACATTGGCTTAATGGATTAATGTAAGCATGAGGATCGACTAAGCCTCCTGGAAAAAAGATAAAGACATTTTCTTTATTGGGCACTGTATCACTTACGGATGTGAAAGTGATGTAATCGGGATCTTCAGCATAGTCATTTAATTCGCTGACTAATTCATTCGATGGTAAATAGGAACAAGATTGGGCAAAAAGCAATCCAGCAAGTATGCATAAAAGGTAAAGCCTTATTCTAGTTATTTTCATGATAAATATCTGAACATTCGAAGCACAATATTGAACAAAATACTTACAATAATCATACTTGTAAGCGGAAAATAGAAACTCGCATTTTCTCCCTTTGATTTAAAGTCGCCAGGTAAATTGCCAAACCACTTAAAAGCATTCGGAAAAAAATACAGGATAATTCCAAGTGATATGATAACAATTCCGATTAAAATTAGGGTTTTCGCATTCATAACTTGTTGATTATTTTGGTTCAATAAAGCTGCTCGAAATAAATGATTTTTATTGATTAATTAGGCTTATTTCCTAGCTAAACTGCTTGAAATTCACTCACTTAAGTGGCACTTTTAGCTTATTTACATCGGTTTTCCGTTAATATTCGAAATTATGTTGTTTCTATGCCTGCTTTTAGTGCATAAGTCCAAATAAAAGACGACATTTGCGCAACGGTTAAAGACACATTATGAAAATTCGTAATATAGCAATTATTGCCCATGTAGATCATGGTAAAACAACATTAGTTGATAACATTCTTCACTCTACAGATGTGTTCGATGCGCATGAAGAGACTGGAGAACTCATCATGGATAGCAACGATCTTGAAAAGGAAAGAGGTATTACCATCTTTTCCAAGAATGCTGCAGTCATCTACAAAGACACTAAAATTAATGTCATCGATACACCTGGTCACGCCGACTTTGGTGGAGAGGTGGAGCGTGTTTTAAAAATGGCGGATGGTGTTATCTTGCTAGTGGATGCTTTCGAAGGGCCTATGCCTCAGACTAGGTTTGTACTTAAAAAAGCATTAGAGCTAGGATTACGTCCGATCGTGGTTGTTAATAAGGTAGACAAAGAAAACTGTAGACCTGATGAAGTACACGAAGCTGTTTTCGAATTGTTTTTCCAATTAGATGCATCAGAAGAGCAATTAGATTTTCCAACTTTTTATGGCTCAGGAAAATTTGGTTGGTTTAATAATGAGAATGTCCAATGTGAGGATATCACACCACTCATGGACGGAATATTAGAGCATGTGCCTGAACCAAAGACCGCTGAAGGTAGCTTGCAATTGCAAATTACTTCATTAGATTATTCAAGTTTTTCTGGAAGAATTGCGATTGGTAAAGTTTCTAGAGGTTCGATCAAGGAAAATGCTCAATTAAGTTTGTGTAAACGAGATGGAACGATCCAAAAGCAAAAAGTAAAAGAGCTTTACTTGTTTGAAGGTATGGGCAAGAAAAAAGTATCAGAAGTGAAAGCTGGTGATATTTGTGCAGTGGTAGGAATTGATGGTTTTAATATTGGAGAGACGATTGCTTCTCTAGAAAACCCTGAACCTTTACCACTCATATCGATAGATGAGCCTACGATGAATATGACTTTCGGGATTAACAATTCACCTTTCTTTGGAAAGGAAGGAAAGTTTGTAACGAGTAGACATATTAACGATCGTTTAGAAAAGGAATTAGAGAGAAATTTAGCACTTAAAGTAGAGCCTACGGAGAGTGGAGATACGTTTTTAGTATACGGTCGAGGAATTATGCACTTGGGTGTATTAATCGAGACGATGAGACGAGAGGGTTATGAGTTGACGATCGGTCAGCCTCAGGTTATTACTAAAGAAATAGACGGTAAAAAATGTGAGCCTATCGAATCTATGGTAGTGGATGTGCCTAGTGAGCACAGTGGAAAAGTGATTGATTTAGTTACCCAACGAAAAGGGGAAATGAAGATCATGGAAGCGAAAGGAGAAATGCAACATTTAGAATTTGAAATTCCATCTAGAGGTCTTATTGGATTGAGATCGATCATGCTTACGGCAACTCAAGGAAGTGCTGTTTTAGCTCATAGATTTTTAGAATATGCTCCTTGGAAGGGAGATATTCCAGGTCGATTAAATGGTGTTTTAATTGCAAAAGATACAGGTTTAGCTACTCCATATTCAGTAGATAAATTGCAGGATAGGGGTCGATTCTTCATCGATCCGGGAGTAGAAGTTTATAATGGTCAGATCTTAGGCGAACATAATCGTAATACAGATATCGTAGTAAATATTACCGAGGGTAAAAAGCTAACTAATATGCGAGCAAGTGGTTCGGATGGCAGCGTTAGAATTGCGCCGGCTATGCAATTTACTTTGGAGGAATATATGGAATACATTAATGCCGATGAGTGCATTGAGGTAACTCCAGAAAGTATCCGATTAAGAAAGATTCACTTAGATCATAACTTGCGTAAGCGAATGGAGAAATCTTTAGCTGCAACGGTTTAAAAGCATTACTCGTATTTTTTCTAAGTGTTAGTTTAGAGTTTGATTTTTTTCAATTTTCTCGAACCTTCCAGTTGAGTAATAATCAGCGCAAAAGCCAGCAATATTAGGGCGATTTGGTAGGAGATATTACTGCTTGTGATTTGCTTTGCACTCATCAATAAGCTTAATCCATACAGTCCGAAGATACAGATGGAAACCATCAAACTGATTCGTCCCAGTCGTTTATATTTAAGTATTTGCTGCTGATAATTAGCGTGATTTTCAATCGTGCGCATGATGGATTCTTCCAAATCAATGGGTTCGTATATCGGCTGAATTTGTGATAGTTTATCCTTTAAATATTTGTCTTCCATCATGATTAAATATCTAGTTGGTTAAAATTAGAAATAGCTTTATCAGCATCTATTAATTGGTAAAAATGTTTACGACCTCTGTGGAGTAGTGTCTTTATGTGACTCGTCGACCACTTAGTAATTTCTTCGATTTCTTTAATGGATTGCTCGTTTAAATAAAACAACTGAATGGCTAGAGCCTCTTTAGGAGGTAGTTGCTTCAAGGTTGTTTTAATCAATGAGCGAAGATGCGCTAAATCCAAATCTTCAAGTGCTTTATTATCGACGCTAGTTTCTGTGGTGATGGTAGTAAGCTCTTTCTCCAGTTCCCATTGGCGGTTAGTTTTCTTTAATTGTTCTAAAGCCGTACGATAGACAATAGTATAAAACCAGCTACTGAATTTTGCTGCCTGATTAAAACTAGCTAGGGCATGGTAAACCTTTACAAAGCTATCTTGGACAACATCTTTAGCCATGTCATGATCTTTAACTATGGACATAGCTACACCAAATCCCATATCTTGATGTTGCCTTACTAGGAAGCTAAAGGCTTGATGATCGCCATTAAGGACTCGTTGTATGTAGAGGTTTTCCAAAGAATTACTGTTGGTCTAATCGGTTAGAAACAAAGTAAGAAAGCACTAGGGCTATACCACCAAACATGAGCATGAGTGCAGGATATAGTACGTCGCTCATCGGTAAAAGATGTTGCAAAAAGTAGGCAGTAAACAAGCCTAATCCCACACCTGTGGCGAGCATCCCTAGTTTAATTTCCATAAACATCCTTCTTGCGACAGGATCCTTATCGGTAAGTCCTTTGTCGATTCGAGCCATTCGCTCTATGTGACGAGAACGGAGAAAATAGTAAATACTAAATGCTACTGAAATAATTAAAAGCGAAACCACGGTGGTTGGACCTATCATAATGTATTGTTTATTGATTAGAGGCCTTTGCTTATAAAAAGGTTACAGAAGTTAGGAATTATTTGCTTTATTTTTGCCAATGCTGGTTTTGGCTTCTTAAAACCTGCAGAATAAAAAGCATGCAAATGAAAAAATTAGTGGTCTTAACAGGTGCGGGAATTAGTGCTGAAAGTGGAATTAAAACCTTTCGAGATTCGAATGGACTATGGGAAGGTCATGATGTAATGGAAGTGGCAAGTCCTCAGGGTTTTGCAAAAAATCCAGCCTTAGTATTAGATTTTTACAATCAGCGCAGGGCGCAATTATTTGAGGTAGAACCCAACCTTGGACATACAACTCTAGTGGATTTAGAAGATCATTTTGATGTACATATTATTACGCAAAATGTAGATGATTTGCATGAACGTGCAGGATCTAAAAAGGTTTTGCACTTGCATGGAGAGTTGCGAAAGATTCGAAGTGTAAATGATATCCACTCATCTAAGCGACATACTGTTGATATTAAGCTGGGGGATTTAAGCGCGGATGGTAGTCAACTAAGACCAGATATTGTTTGGTTTGGTGAAGCAGTACCTAATATTGAACCAGCACAAAAGATAGTAGAGCAAGCAGATATACTACTAATAGTGGGAACATCCATGGTTGTTTATCCAGCAGCGGGCTTAATACATTTTTGTGGACCATCAGTCCCGATCATTGTGGTAGATCCAGGACAGCCAGATGTAAATATGGCTAGAGTGCAATTTGTACAGAAGACAGCCTGCGAAGGTTTGCCTGAGCTAGCTGAGAAACTAAAAAATGCATACCAATCACCCAACGAATAAGCACTCAAAATCGATATATAAATATGGAATTTAGAAATTTTGTATTCATTTTTATAGTCGCCATAAGCATTCCTTTTGTTGGTTTGAGTCAATCATTTAGTTCGCAAAAACTGCTTGCTAATTTTGTTGAAAATCAATCCGCCAGGCATGCTATAGTCCATCATGTTTTTAATGGACAACATGCCTATATTTCGAATACAAACGATAGTCTTTTTTTAGTTCAAATAGTTGGGGAAGAGATTATTAAGACAAGTTTTATTGATGATACATTTAATCAATATGTGCTTGAAATTAAGGATTTAAACAAGGATGGGTTTGATGATATCATCACAAATAAGGGTTATTATCTTAATGAAGGTGATTTAAATTTTGGCTCCCAACAGTTTATTAAAGAGCTTGATCCAAGGATGAAAATAATTGCCTGCAAAGAGCAGGAAGAAGCAAATTCATTAATGTTTGTTGTGCATCATGAAACCTTTACTAATCGTGATTCGATTGAACTATATTTCAGTTCTACTAATTTGATTTTTGAAAATGCTTTACAATTGGGCGTTTTTGACAGTATTGCTTCTGCCCAGATTTTTGATATTGATTTAAACGGATTTGAGGATATTATCTTAATGCAAGAAGATCCAGGAAATGACCATATAAACTGTATTTATTTAACATCCCAAATGATCACTAGAGAAGAAGTATTCCCAACGGCAGTTAATGCTCACACGGAAAGTGTTTTAATACACGATCATAATAAGGATGGATTTCTTGATTTAGTTATTTCAGATAAATTCTTAAGATTTGGCTTATATGTTAATGATCAAGGTTCTTTTAGTTCAGGAGCTTTAATAGATGCAGATTACTTATTTGAAACAGCTGTGAGCGCTGATTTTAATAATGATGATTATGATGACCTTGCCATTTACTATGGGACTTTCTGGACATTTATCGATATTGTCATTTTTATAAACAATGGGGAAGGGCAATATCTTGATCCGGTACATGTCCATACCTTGGAAGGTATTGGTTTGTGGGAATTTATTAATTTGCCAGCTTCCAAGAAAAATTTACTGCAAGCCGTAGATTTTGACCGAGATAAGGATGTGGACATCTTGGTAAATGATATCGTCGCGCATAATTTTGTATTACTTAGAAATAATTTAGTCGAAGGAAATGACTTAGATGGAGATGGATATTTTGCTGAGGAGGATTGTAATGATTTGGACGCCAGCATAAATCCAGATGCTGAAGAAATATCAGGAAATAATATAGATGAAAATTGTGATGGATTATTCGCATTAAGTGGAACTGGAGATGAAGAAATGTTAAACCTGAAATTATATTCCATAGGTTCTAAGCTATATTTAACTCGAGGAGATGATGACCCAATTAACATCGGTGTTTATAGTGTATTGGGTCATAAGATTTATGAAGAACTGCTAATTGAGCAAGAGGCAGTCATAGATTTATCGGATAAGTCAACAAACTATTTTTTCATTCGAATTACTGATGAATATGGTAAGTTTCGAACTTATAAAATATTATGTGGAAACTGAAAACTAGATAGGATCTATACTTCTCCATCTTAGGGGTTTTTAGCTGCTTTAATTCGTCTTAGCTCTTTTTTACTTTTTCAATTTTGTGAGGTTTGAAAAGTTCTTTTGCCTCCATTAAACAACAGCTATTTATATATTGAATCTAAGATTTAAATTGGTGGAGGATACAGGAATCGAACCTGCGACCTTTTGACTGCCAGTCAAACGCTCTAGCCAACTGAGCTAATCCCCCTTCATTTTCAGTAAAAATAATATTAATAATTTAGCTTGTGAAGTATTAGCTAATCGAGCATTTTTTTTTGTGAGTGCTAAATTTCTTTTCAAAAGACAAATATGGAGTGGTACTGGATTGCAGCCTTGATATCCTCTTGTTTAATCGGGTTTTCGAAGGCTGGGTTTAAAGGGCTTAGTTTCCTTTTTGTGGCACTACTGGCTTATGCCTTTGGTGCAAAAGCATCTACGGGTATCATGTTGCCCTTGCTGATGGTGGCTGATGTATTAGCGATCAGCTATTACCGAAAACATGTCAACTGGAAAGTTTTATGGCAATTGTTTGTTCCTATGGCTGCCGGCGTTTTATTAGGTGTTTATGTAGGCGAAGATTTGCCAGTCGGTATGTTTAAGCGATTGATGGCTGCCGTTATTTTAGTGGGAGGTGGAGTGATGTTCTGGTATCTAAAAATGGCAAAAGAACACATTCCGGATTCTAAGTGGTTTGCCATTTTAATGGGTTTAGGAGCTGGTTTTTGCACCATGATTGGCAATCTGGCAGGTGCCTTTTCCAATATCTTTTTCTTGGCTATGCGATTTCCTAAAAATGAATTTATCGGGACAGCCGCTTGGTTGTTTTTTTTCATAAATATTTTTAAACTGCCCTTTCACATCTGGGTATGGGAGACCATCACCTACGAGAGCTTATTGATCGATGTAAAATTAGCTGGGGCTGTGTTGGTAGGTTTTGTCATTGGACTTATGCTCATTCGAAAATTAAGTGATACTGCCTTTCAGCGATATGTATTACTCATGACCTTGCTAGGTGCCTTGCTCTTATTAATTTAGATTTTGGCCAATGTTGTTTCGACTTATCAACAAGCAAGATCATTCTGAGACCGCATTGTTTATTTACATTAACTTTGCAAAATGGATCGGATGACATTCCAAGATTTAAATTTGAATAAAGCGCTATACCAAGCATTAGAGCAAATGGATATTCACGAACCTAGTGAAATTCAAGCGCGTAGCTTTATTCCCATAATGGCAGGTAAAGATGTTATAGGGATAGCTCAAACAGGAACCGGTAAAACGCTAGCTTATCTATTGCCAATTTTAAGATTGTATCAATACGATAAGAAGAAAGATCCTAAGGTCTTAATCTTAGTTCCAACAAGGGAATTAGTGGTCCAGATTATCCATACATTGGAACAACTTATGGAATTTATGTCCTCAAAAGCTATCGGCATTTTTGGAGGAGTAAATATCAATACACAAAAACTAAAGCTATTAGAAGGCTACGATATTATTGTAGGAACTCCAGGCAGAGTAATGGACCTTTTACTCCATGGTACCATAAATCCAAAGCGCATCAAAAAACTCGTAATTGACGAATATGATGAGATGCTTAATGAGGGATTTAAATTTCAGTTGAATCAAATCCTAGATTTACTACCTAAGAAAAAGCAAGCCCTATTGTTCTCAGCTACCAGTTCTGCATCCATGGAAGAATTAGCCAAAACCTTTTTTAATGAGCCTAAAAAAATTGAAGTTCAACCTGAAATTGTCACGCTCCCACAAATAGAACAAGTCGCTTATTTTGTCCAAAACTTCAAATCAAAGGTTAATGCACTCAAGTATATCTTAGATAATGACCAATTGTCAAAGGTTTTAATCTTCGTAAAAAGTAAAAAAGTGGCCGATTTGTTATTTGAAGAAGTAAAGTCTTCTACCAAGGGCGGTATTGACCAAACCCATTCTAATAAATCTCAAAATTTCCGGATTAAGGTAATGGAGGCTTTTGAAAGTAAAGAAATTAGAGTGCTTATCAGTACCGATTTGATGTCTCGTGGTGTTGATATTTCAGATATAAGCCACGTTATTAATTTTGACATGCCGATTGATGTTGCCTCATACATTCATAGAATAGGAAGAACCGGTCGATTTGAGAAAGAAGGTTCAGTGATAAATTTTGTTGGAGATCAAGAAAAGCTATTTTTTGAGGCAATACAGAAACTAACCTCAGAAGCCATCGATGAGGTCGAACTTCCAGAAGAAATAGAACTGTCAGACGAGTGGCTAGAATTTGAATTAATACAAGATAAAGGAGGAGATAAGGCTTACTACATGCCGACGACATTAAAAGATTCTAAGGGTGCATTTCATGAGAAAAAAGAAAAGAATCAAAAGGTAAATCTTGGTAGTTCATACTGGAGGAAAAAGAAAGCTAGTAATAGGAAACCCATTAAACGCAGCGGTAAGCGCTGATTATTCCGTTTTTTTTATTAATTTTTTGAAATAAATGGTTTTAATGGAATTTATTTAAGACCTAAGAAGTTAGCATCTAAGACTGTTACGACTTTCCCAAAGTCCGCCAATTTTATTGGAAAGAATAAATGCAAAACCAATTCCTACATTAATTCACTTAAAACCATAGTAAACAATGGCAAATTTTTTAATAGACAGCGTTAAAACTGTCATCACTAACGCTGTAGTAGACAAAGCTGCTAGTTTCATTGGCATCGAAGGCAGAACAGCAACCAACTTAATTAAAACATTCCTACCAGCATTAATTGGGGGAGTAGCACACAAAGGAAGAAATTCTTCTGGTGCAGGAGATTTAATGGATATGATCAGCAAAGGAGGCTTTGGTGATAATAGCATTAGCGACTTAGCAGGTATATTCTCTGACAAGTCAAAATCTGAAAGCTTCATGAAAAGCGGAAGCGATGTACTTGGAGGTATTTTTGGAAACAGACAAGATGGAATTCTTGAAACATTAATGAAAGGTGGAGGCGTTAAGAAAGGAGTGGCTTCATCACTTATGAGTTTCCTTGCTCCTATTGTATTAAGTAAGATAGGTAGTGTAATCAAAAACAAAGGATTAGATGCAATCGGCTTAAGTAAGTATTTAGGCGAGCAAAAATCAAGCTACGCAAGCTTAGTTCCTGGTAACATGTTTAGTGAATCTACCGGAGCAGCTGCTTCAGCAAGCTCTGCAGCTTCCACAGGTGGTGGAAAGTCTGGCGGTGGAGGATTTTTAAAGTGGTTATTACCATTGGCAATAATTGGTGGTCTTGCATACTTCCTAACTAAGGGAGGTTGTAACGGAACAGAAACTGCTGGTACGACAGATGTAAAAACTGAAAGCCACGAAGGACATGACCATGCTTCACACGAAGGACATGATCATGGATCTCATGAAGGTCACGATCATGGATCACATGAAGGACACAATCATGGAACAAAAACAACTGCTACATCAGCTGGATCTGCGGCTACTGCTGCTGCTTCATTCACAATGAATGCTGCTGGTGATATTATGGGTGCAGATGGAAAAATAGCTCACAAAGCTGGTTCTTTCTCTATTGATGATAGCGGAAATCTTGTAGACATGGCTGGAAATGTAATTTCAAAAGCTGGACAGTTTGGAGACAAGATGTTGGAAGGCTTAAGAAAAACGTACGGAAAGCTTACGGGTACAAAATATATGGTTGATGCAAGTGGAAACCTTGTGGATGGATCAGGAAAAGTACTTTATAAGAAAGGTGAGTTTATGGAAAAAGATGGTTATTTCGTTGATAAAGATGGAAACCGTTTAGGTAAAATCTTAAAGAAAATAGGAGAAATGATTAATAAAGCGGTAGGAGCTGCAGGTGATGCAGCTAAAGATGCTAGTGCTGCTGTAGGAGCTGCTGCTGCGGGTGCTGCAGGTAAATTCACTTCATTGTTTGCTGATATGGTAGCAAAGAAAGAAGGTGCTGAAAGCAACTACTCTTTATCTGATATCAAATTTAATGAGGAGAATCACAGAATTACCAGCTTCTCAAAAGGAGAGGTAGAAGGTTTAGCTGCTGCTTTAAAAGCTAATCCAGATGGTAAAGTTGTAGTAAGTGGATCTACTAAAGATCGTGCGAAAGTAGTTAGAGATATGTTAGTTACACTTGGTGTAAAAGCTAATCAAATCTCTGCTAAGAAAGGAGCAGATTTTGATGCAAATAAGATTGATATTTCTGTAGAATAAGAAATAAGTCAATTTGAAAATATGAACGAGTTCAGTGAAAACTGAGCTCGTTTTTTTATGTGTAATCTTGTTTAAAGGGACTAGCTAAGAAGATTTCCACCACTTAGTTTAAATCCACTCTGTATGGTAACTTTTTTGAGATTCATCATCCTTAAGCTTATAGGTATGTGCGCCAAAATAATCTCGTTGGGCTTGGATTAGATTGGCTGAGCCATCAGCTGTATTTAGACCATGGAAATAGTTTAGGGATTCTAGAAAGCACGGGATATGTAATTGGCTGTTTATACATTTAGTCGCTACAGCTTGTACGTCAGCATGACTTTTTTTAATGATCGAACTCCATGGTTCACTAAATATGATTTTACTATCCTTCTTTATGGTTTCTACTAGGCTTTTCATAAGGTCTGATTTGATGATACACCCCTCTGTCCATATCCTTGCAATTTCACTTAAATCCACTTCCCAATGGTTTTGATTGGATACTCTCTCAATCAGGGAGAAACCTTGGTGATGGTTTATAATTCGACTAAATTGATAGGCGCTTTTTAATGCTGAAATGCTGATATCATTCCCCTTCTTTTCCAGTTAGAAATGCCTTGATGCATGAACCCTCTGTTCTTTAAAGAAGGAGAGATATCTAGCGAAAAGAGCTGCTGGAATCATAGTGGTAAAATGTATGGGCCAACATTTCTATTGACCCATATAAAGTTTTAGAATGGTGATTCATTCTTTTTTGACATTTTGAAGAATTCATTGGCAATCACTTCTGTGTAATATCGTTTATTGCCTTCTTTGTCCTCAGATTGGCTGTATTTAAGTTTGCCTTTTAAAGCTACCGTCTCACCTTTACTTAATATTTGCTCCATATTTTCTGCAAGTTTACCCCAGGCAGTTATGTTGTGCCATTGGGTTTCTTCTACTTTTTCGCCGGCGGCGTTTTTGTAATAATCGTTGGTAGCTAAGGTAAATTTGGCTAGTTTTTTACCAGAATCTAGTTCTTTAAATTCGATATCTTTTCCAAGATTTCCAATAAGTTGTACACTGTTTTTAATGGTGTTCATAATGATAATAATTTGTAATGCTAAGAGCATCAGGTTAAACAAAATATTGAGCCAATAACTTAAAGAGTAAGCATTGACTCGATAAAATAAATTCTAATTGATATTTACCAATCTTTGGATTTGATGGGTAATGCTTAATTGAAAAGCTGGGTGCTTATTTTGGGATAAAGTTGGGCTATTGTTTGCCTAAATTCCAAATTTTATCAGTAAACTAACGGTTATAAACGTTTATTACGATTATAAGAAGCTTAAATCTAATCCTAGTAATCTTACCTTACAGCACACAAGGAAAAAATGTCAACTTGAATAAATACTCTCTTATTAATAACTTCACAATAAAATTTATAAATATGATTAAATTTTATCTTAAACTAATTTTCATATTATTACCTATATCAATTCTGTCTCAAGTCACAAGTGAACAAGTCCTATATGACTATCAAATTGCCTATTGCGTGGGTTCTTCGAATTCTACTGCTTGGATAGGCGAAGAAGTTGTAATAATGATTGAAGGGGAAACTGCGTCTGAAAGAGATTCAACAATAATGGATACAATGGTTAAGACATTTGAAAATATCATTTCTAAATACGAAGAACTTACTGGATTAAATAACCTTCCGATTGCATCATCTTATGACAACAAACCGGTTATTGAAGTTGTAATAGACAATTGCGGAGCCGGAGGTTTGGCTTCCCATGGGGTTTTAGGAATGTCGACTGGGAAATATTTTCTTGATGAATATTACGATCTTGTTAATCAAGGCATTAATTCAGTACCCCAAGTCTTTTTATATGAATTAAATAGAAATTTTTGGCAAGCAGGAATGGATGGTTTTAATGGGAAATTTGATTGGGCGATGAATGAAGAACCCCAAAACTACGGTTGGTGGACCGTAGGAATGAATAATGCTCAAGCATACATAATTCCAAAATCATTGAATATTGGAATGTACTACTTCGGAAATGACTTGAATTATTGGGAGACTAGGATGGTAGGTGAATTAGAAGATTACATGAATGATTCTCAATATGATTTTGATTTTGGATGGAGACAATCTCTAATGCCTTGGCACAATACAGAGAGTATTAATGATTTAATGAGTGGTCTTATAATATATTCGTACAATAATTTTGGAGGAGAAAGTTGGATAAAAGGTTTTTATGAACACATTCAAAATAATGATATTCCTAACAGAAGTGGTGTGTTTGCATATCAAGAATGTAGAGATAACATTTATAAAATTTGGAGTTATGCGGCAAATGAAGATTTAATATCTTTTTTTGAAAATGACCTTCGTTGGATAATTACTCCTGAAGCAAAAAGTTGCGTAACTGATCATGTAAACACAACAAGTAATGCTGTTAACAAGTCCAAAACGAAAACAGTTTTATACCCCAACCCTACATCTGAAATGATTGTCGTAAAAACTGAATTAAACAAGGCTCGAGTTTTACAAATCTATGATGTACATGGCAAATTGGTTAAACAAAACACATTGAATAAATTAAGAAATTCAATTAGTCTAAGTGACTTAGCTAATGGTATTTACTTGTTTAAGATTGAAGATGAAATTTTCAAAATTATTAAAAACTAAAAGGAGCTGTAACAAGATATATGGGGAAGACTACCCATCAGGGATATTCCTCTCCTTATAATCATACGATAGTTCTAGTTTATTGAAAGCCACTAAAAATAAATGCCAGACTAATTCATAACATTAGATTTACAAATCCCTTTTTGCTGCAGATAAACAAGCCATAGTTTAGGGATTTCTTTTACGCAGAAATTGTATCTTTTCCCAATGAAACAAAAGGACTTAAGCTGGTTTTTGCTCAAGAAGAAAGCCTTCAAACCTTTTAAAGATTTGATAGCCAGCTGCTTTATACCGAAAGCAAAGCAGGCTAATTATGTGTTCATCATGGGACACATGAGATCAAGATCAACCTTGCTATCTCATATCCTCTGCAACCACCAACAAATAATAGGAATCGGGGAGACCAATCGAGTATACCGCCAAAGGCTGAATTTTTCCAAACAAGTATTAGCCTGTGTTTACCAAGAACGATCACTTAATGGTTTTAATAAATGGGTGCTAGACCAGGTCAACCATAATCATAAGACACCGGATATTGATTTGCTCAAGCAATACAAGCTTAAGATTATTCTTCTAGCAAGAAATCCTAAAGCATCAATACATAGCATGCTAGAAGCCTTTGGAAATAATACACAAAAAACATTTACCATAGATCATGCATCGAAATATTATCAGGAGCGATTAAGCTTTCTGATAAAAATAAAAGAACAATGGAATCCGGATGATTTTATTTGTTTAGATGCAGATAGACTAGTTCATGATACAGAAATATGTCTTCAAGAAATTTCTGCATTTCTATCACTTGATCAACCACTTTCTAGCAACTATCAAGTGTATAATTATACTGGCAAAAGAGGAGATACCAGTGAAAATATTTTTAAAGGAACCATTCTAAAGTCACAAAACCTCAAGTCTCCAAACATCCAAAAGGACCTCTCAGAAGAATATAAATTATTTGATCAATTGGTTTCTTGACAACACTTTTTTTAACAGCTTCCAGCATTAAAATTTGGCAAATAATGAGGGTATAGAATGAAATCTGTGTCTCTTTGGTGTATATATCGCATATTTATTCTTAACATATGTCTTGATTATTTGATAAAGCCTGAGCCCGATGAACAACACGATTTACAAATCCGACATGGATAATCTATATAAATGTTTAATAGCAATATTAGTCATCCTATTTCTTAGCGTCCAACTAATTGGACAAGAAAAAAACAACTTATCCTTAAAGAGCAACTCGATAGAACAAGCAGATAAATTCAATTTTGCAGTGAATGTAGGTTTTCCTTTCAGCGTCAACGACGTTCCTAATTTTGGATTTCATGTGGGGCTTAGTCCGAAATGGAGAATTAGTCAATATTTTACCATCGAGACTCAGCTCTCATTTACTCATTCTCGATTTGATCGAGAAGAACGCACCAATGCACATGATGGAGGACAAACTAATAGCTACAACGCTATCTTCGGGCCTCGATTTTATTTTGCTAATGAGTCAAAAGATTTTAGGCCTTATGTCCATACATTGATTGGTTATGGTGCGTCGGTAGACAGAGAATATGACGGAGAAGATAAGCTAAATTATGCGACCTATGGCTTGTATAGTTTTAGTTTAGGAGCTCATGTAGAATACAAGAAAAAATTCAATATAGGTGCAGCATTAGAAGGTGCATATACAGATATAATAGTTAAAATAGGATATTCGTTTTAGTCAATTTATTGTAAGCATTTACTTAATAAAAAACTCCAAGCTAATCACTTGGAGTTTTTTTATGGTTAGTTCTTAACTGCCTTCATATCCATTTGTTCCAGTAGTTTGTGATACTGGTTATTTACGTTTACAAACTTAGTTTTAAAATCCTTAATGGATTCCATCATTTCCTTCTTAACTAAGTGATCACCATTTAGTTGTTGCTCTAATTCGACTCGCTTAGAATCTAAAGCAGCATATTTTTCTTTTAGTGAGGCTAATTCGTGATGTGTATCATAGTGCTTTTGCTCCCAATATTTTACATCCTTTTCAAGCTTGTTTTTATCAGTTTGCAAAAGACGCATACGTTTTTGAGTTTTTGCTAACTCATTTATTTCGCTTGTCTGCTTACTAAGTTTATCGTTTAGACGGGTGATAGAAGCTTTTGATTCTTCAATGCTGTGCTCATACGAAGCCAGTTGCTTTTCTAATTTAGCTTTGATTGGTTTCCAGTTTTTACTATCATGTAAATCTATATCGTAGCGCTCTTTTAACTTATTGATTTCGTTTTTCTGTAGCTCTATTTTGTCTACATTACGGAGTAATTCATTTTCTAGTTGGAGTATTTTCTTTGCTTGCTCTTCAGAGTTAGCAGTATAATCCTGTAGGGCTTTTTTGTCCGCTAATTGCTCCTCTTTAGTTTTGAGTTCTAAGCTTTCATACTTTTGTTGCCACTCCTCTGATTTTCCCTGCCATTTTTTAATATGCTTATCTTGTTTCTTAACTTCTTTATCCAGCTTGCTTAGCTTTTTTTGAAGTTCGTTATTTGATTTTTTTAGACCAATGCCGTTTTTATCTAAAACAGATTTAGCAATCAAATAAGTAATCAATGCGCTGGCTAGAACAGCAAGGATGAGAAATGTTAGCGTAATCGTCATATGATATTTGTATTAATGGTTTGTGCACACAAACTTAAGACGCAACAAAGCTATCAAAGTGACGGAAAAAGATTATAAATTTTCCTACTATGTTAGGTATAAAGCTTACTGCTTGACAACAGGGACAGAAAACTGGTCATTTTCTATAAAATAGATTCCTGGTTTCCACGCTTCTGTATTAATAATGGTTTTGTCCAATGTTGTTTCTTGTCCAATTAAATTCCCCTTTATATCAAATATATTAAAGCTTACAGGATTGTTGGCTTCATGAGAAATAGTTAAAGATTCTGTACATGGATTTGGATACATTGAGAATCCTGGAACAGGATGCTCGTCCGTATTTGAAGATGTATCATTGTTTGAACCAAATGTGGCCCCTTTGCTAACAAATGACCCAGTGCCATTAGGCTCTCTTGCAAAGGCCTTATTTATTTCCTGCACCCCAAATTCGAGGTTTTCGAAAGGAATAGTATCCTGACCAGATAAGGCTAAAGTTTCGCCATCTTTGGATAATTTAAAACTAGCATGCAAATCGCCTTGACTACCATCTTCGTCTGCCCAAATGATTAAATAACCATTCCCTGCGATGCTGGTTCCTTCCGCAAATTCCCACTTTCCAGGATTATCTGGATTGTCAGAGAGAAAGTAGCCAGATAAATCTACCGCCTCATTGCCATTATTATATAATTCAATCCAATCATCAAACTCTCCGTTTTCATCAGAAGCAGTGCTCACATTAGAAGCAACAATTTCATTTATAACAACTTGGGAAGACAGATTGAAAAAGCTCAATAGACTCACTATGATTAGTATATATCTCATAATCTTTATTTAGAAGTGGTTTTAATTTGCGCAAATATATGCGATAATTTGACCTATTTCAGAAAAATAAAGAATGACTCTGCTAAGAACTAATTCTTAAAAAAGTTAAGATAAAAGGACAAAATCTTAAAAAATTAATAAAAATGTCACTTCTGACCCAACCATATCAGATTTCCCAACGATTTATAAGTAGTTAGACAAACAGAATATGTTATTTAGCCATAAAATAGAAAGTTTGAATCCAATAGGTTTCATAAGTAATCAAACGGAAAAACTGTCGCAAGATTCCTTAATTGATTTGCTGAAAAAAGCAGATCAGACAGCCCAACGACTTTTTTACAAAGAGTACTTTGGGAAAATGATGGGAATTGCGATGAGATATACCGCAGATAAAGATGATGCTCATGCGGTAATTAATACTGCTTTCTACAAAGTGTTCAAATCTATTCTTAGTTATAAGAATCAAGGAAGTTTTGATGGATGGGTTGCTGTCATTGTTAAGCGGACCGCACTTGATCATTGTAGAAAATCTAAATTTCAATTTAGAGAATTAGATACAGTTCCTGAAACCAGCCATCAATCGTCTAACCAAGCTTTAAACAATTTGGCAGTTGAAGATATTTATGCTTGTATCCAGCAATTACCAGCAGCAAGTAGAACGGTCTTTAACATGTTCGCAATTGAAGGCTATAAGCATGATGAAATTGCTGAAGAACTAAATATTAGTGTTGGTACCTCTAAATGGCATGTTTCTAATGCAAGAAAGATTTTACAGAACCTTATAAACGAGCTTAAATGAAAACTCCTCAAGAATATAACGATTTTGATAAAGCTCTTAGGTCTAAGATGGAAGGTTTTACCTTCGACTTTGAGCAAGATGCACAGGATAAATTCTTCGATACCTATGGTAGAGAAGCAATATTACCTAATGAGTCTTTTTTAACCACTTTAAGAAAAAGCCTGCCGCTTTTAGTCTTACTTATGATGGTGATTGTTGGCTTGAGTCTTTGGGTTAAGGACTCTATTGACAATAGAAGACTACATTCTGTGCCTAAGGTTGAATCTATTCAATTGATGGCAGATAATGGCAAGACACCTAGCACTGAAAAAACTATTCCAGCGCTTAAAAGTCCTTTAGGCAAGGTTGTTACGCAGGCTGAAACCACGGAGGAGGTTTTAACTGAAGCGCAAGAAGTTTTAGCTGCCAACAACATTGAACCTAAAAAATCCAAAGCATTACTAGCAAGTAAAGCAAGCAAATCTATAAACAACGATAAAACAACTAGTCAATCAATTCCTTCTACAAACATTAGTCGACCAAAAGCGATTTATGCTTCGGTAAATCACAATGATCAAGGGATTTCCGATCAAGCTTCAAAGCCTTTAAAAGAAAGTAAATCTTCTTTTGATGGTTTTGTTGCTCAGGAGGAAAATGTTGTAGAAAAGTTGATTACTCAGGACATACTTAATCTTGATTATTTAGCTGCAAATGAAATAAGTTTATTCGATGTAGCAATCGATAAACCTACTATTGAAGAAGATTTAAAGTTTGCAAATTATGCTTCAAATAAGCATTTGCTAAAGAGATTCTCATATGGAATTAGCGGGAATTATTTTAATACGAAAACAAGCGCTGTAGCCAGTTTATCACCATCCTTAAGTGATGAGCAATCAAATAGAAAAGCAGCGTTTATTGCTCAGGATAATAACACCATATCTGATGGCTACGAAATAGGAATTAATACCTTTTTTAGTATAAACAATTTCATACGCTTGCGTACAGGTTTAGCATACAATGAGTCCAATTACATGTATGCAAGAAGTAGAATTGACTACGGAAATTTTGCTGAACTGGATACACAAGCAAATGTATTTACTGAAGTTGCTGATGTCAAACAGCGATCACTTAAAATTCCATTAGGAGTGGACTTTATGTTTAAACCTAAGCGCTTAAACATAGCTTGTTATGCTGGTTCTTTAGTATCATACAGTACTTTGCTGGGCTCATTGCGAAATCCAGACCAAGCGTTAATAACACAAGAATATCATAATGCAACGACTGTGGAGCAAGTGCTAAATAGAAAGATTGCCTATCAAGTCCATGCTGGCATCGAATTCCCAATAGGAAACAAGCTTACCTTATCGGTTGAGCCGAATGTAGGATTTAATTCTAAACGATTTATCGTTAGCTCGAATGAATCAACTATTAAGACCTTAATGGAGTCGGGTATTGCTATGCGTTTGATGTTTTAATCTTAACCAGCTTTGAACGCTTTGGTTTTTTGAAAGAATGTGCTGGAATACTCGCAAGTTTCTTTAAATAAGGATGAAGTGGTTCATATCGGGAATTCTCAAGCTTTTGTCTACTCATTAAGTAAGTCAACACAAGATCCCAAAGTTGTTCGAATGGAATAATCTCCACTAAATCGGAACCACCATCAAATTTTAGCGGGACTTCAGCTAACTTTT
This sequence comes from Saprospiraceae bacterium, assembly GCA_020629035.1. Classification (GTDB taxonomy): domain Bacteria; phylum Bacteroidota; class Bacteroidia; order Chitinophagales; family Saprospiraceae; genus JAHDDO01. Next base: position 19,226 of record JAHDEC010000008.1, read on the forward strand.
TCCTATATTTTTCAGAATGTCTAGCCACAGCCTCTGGGTGGAAGTTTTGCTTAGAAATGACAAGCAACATTTTAATAAAGCAGTTGTTTCTAAAGGATTTGTTTTTGACTAAATGCCTTCCTGCATAACTTTTTAGTGACTCCTCACTATCAATCATTTTGTCAAATTTCCCGTTAACTAGATCAAATAGATACTTGCAAATTATGAGCGTAACATTCATTGCCTTCTTGTCATTGGAAAAAAGGACAGCATCATTTATATATTTATTGATCTTAAATGAATTTGAATGTTCTTCAGAACTCATGGTAAGTTTAGCTAATAAATGATAATATGCCTGAAATAATTTCCATCTGTTTCTTAAAGGAGCAGTTTGTCGACCGAGTGCCTTGCTCGATAGTGCTGAATCTAAAAGCGATTTAGCATAATCATAATTGCTCTGTCTTAATTCGATGAGAAACAGATATTGAATAGCTGAAAACCACTGAGCCTTATTTTTTTCTGTATGCTCTAATACTTGGGTAAGCATTTCTTTGGCGTCTTCAAGCATATTCGAAGCCAAGCAACTATAAGCATAATAGTTTCTGAATAAACTTGCTCCAAAAACATCAATACTCTCACCTCGCTGCGTTAGTTGTCTTATAGCTTCCGTACAAACTTTTCTGCAGCCAGCATAATCCTTTATGCTTAGGAAATGATATACTCCTACAAGGTTGGAAATACGATAAAAAGTATTAGAACCATCTTCATTAAAGTGTAGCTTTAATTCATCATAAAACTTTTTTGACTTTACCTTAAATTCAGGGCTTAATTCTTTTTTTATTGAAAACTCATTGGCTAACTGAGATTGATACCATTCAGCTTTAATCTCAAGATTTAGCATTTCATTTAATGAACAAACTTTATCGTAATAGTATTGAGACAGTTTTTTATCTTCAGTAAAAGTGGCGTAATGAAAGAATAAGTACCGAGCCATTTTTAGTCCAATATCAACAAATCTAAATTTTTCAGCTAGTTTGAAGGTTTTTTCTGCTAAGGCCATAGCAGAACTTCTATATTGTTTTGATATTAAGAACGTAACACACAAACTGTTTAAGTGGACCTTGTAGAATGCTATTTGGCTAGCGTTGTGTTTTTTACTCTTAGGATTGAAATTGACAATATGCTTTTTAAGCTTCTCTTTGATTCTGTAAGCACCCGCTTTTTCTTCTTTTGATAAAATGATTTTCCCTAAATCTAATTCTTCAGCGCTATAGAGCACTAAGGACTCCATAAGTTCACTTTCAATATTCGGTAAAGATTTTAGAAATAATTCATTTTTCTCTTCACTAATAAATTTCCTAGAGAAATCAATTAACTCTTGCAGCATTAACATATAAAAAAAATTATCAATCAGTTTCGAGATATTTAAAATCGCAACTTGTTGATTATCAATAAAAACAAGTCATTTATATCCCGATAATCAAGTAAATATAAAAAAAATATATTGAGTTAAATGACCACTAAGCTTTTTATTTATCTACTTAATTTTAAAGTATAAACCTAAAATTTGAGAATTATGCCAGCTTGGTTAGAAGAACTATTAATAGCTATGGGAATTATTGAAGACGAATCGCAAGGCTTCTAATTTCTCTAGATAAGAAAAAATCTTTTTGTTTTTAAAGGATTCCTAACCGAATCCGGATACATCGTAAATGACTTTTATTTTGGTCAATAAATTGAATTTGCGAACAGTTACCTCAGCAATTCAGGCTCTTCGGAGCCTGAGGGTAATTGTGCTTAATGCACTTTGTGTCTCAAGTCTACCTAAATAAAAAGGGTATTATAGGTACCGATGATGGAATGTAAAGCTTTCTGTCATCGGGACTTGGGCAAATTTCGCTAAATTTAATTGATCTAAATACGCTACTCTTGGATATCCGCCCGTTACTTGGCAATCCTTCGACAGTACTATAAGTTTTCCATCTTGTGTAGCCTGTATTATACCAGGAAACACCGGCACAGATTTAAATCGTTCGACCGATACTAATGCTTTGGGTAAACTTTCTTTTATTATAAAAGCCATTCTGCTAAAACTATTACTCTTGCGCAAAGTAGTATGGCTAAACCAATGCTTGTTGGTTTCACAAAGCACATCCCATTCAGGACCTTTAATAAATGATATTCGACCGTCTTGATTAGGAACGAGCTCGAGATTTAATGCTATCTGATTCTGTATTTGAACACGATTAAATCTTAAATGGTCTCTGGCTTTTAAAGGGTATGGGGAATCTTGTTGCCATCCACCTTGAATGGCTATGTAACCAATATTTTCACTTTGACACGGTCCTCCTTTTAGTACATCCCCTGGAACAAAAGAAATAGGCTTATTGCGGGGAACGGCTAGACCATTTTTTTTCCAGGACATATCTGCACCTGTTAAACATATTTTCGTCGATTGATTAAATAGCAATGCTGGTCCCAGCATAAAGGACTCTAACACACAAACATTCGGTGGATTTTCAAGTATATGATTTGCCAAGTTTGCTGATAAACGGTCTATAACTCCACCGCAAGATTGTCCATAAAAGGCATCTCCTCTTTTACCTAAAGACTGCACGCTAAGAAAGTTGCCAGGCCGTAAAACTTCCACCATGTTTGCTAAACTCATTGAGCAATAATGTTTATCTGATCACCGATACTAAATGCCCTTGATTCCAACTGAGTTAAATAAACTTCGTCACATTGACCAAGAATATGCCAGCCACCAGGGCTCGATGTTGGGTAGATACCTACATAAGGTCCACCAAGCGCAAAAGCACCCTTCGGAACCCGAGTCCTTGGATTCGATCGTCTTGCTAGATGGAATTCATTCTTTAAACCTGTCAAATAGAAAAAGTTTGGTAAAAAGCCAAACATGCCTACTGTAAAAACATGTTTGCAAATGGCTTGTACAGTTTCTGATACTGTTTTTCCTATTTGATGAGAAACCCAAGCTAAATCCTCTCCTTTAGCAAAATCTACGGCTATAGTATGCTTGCTAGGCTTTAATACCATCTCGTGGCATTGGTCAATAAGCTTCCGCATATTTACTTTGACGGAACTATCAAGTATAATGCAAAGTTCAGTCGAAGTGGCGATGACATCTAAAACACCATCAGGCTTTAGCTTTTGTATCCTTTGTCCAAGCATCGGAAGTAACAATGGATCTAAAGCATTTCCCCTCAGAAAAACAACATCATCCAGAAATTGGTCAATGTTTAGCAATTGGCGATTATACGATATGGTATCCATTACTTTTCAAGGTTTTTCTAGTAACTTTTAAAATAGATAATGCATCTGTTGTATCACTATGTACACATATAGTCTGCGCTGTCAAAGTTTTCGAGTAGCCGCTTTGCACGGGCATTTTCTGATATTTTGTCCAATGTTGTAGCTGCTTAGCTACGCCTTCTGAATTTATAAGAACACTGCCTTCCTGACTTCGAGGCTTCAATGTGCCTGCTGTCGTATAGGCTCGATCAGCAAAAATTTCGTTCCAAAATCGAATACCTTTTGTCGCGGCAATGCTTTCAATCACTGAGCCAGACAAACCGTACAGCATACCATTAAACGAGCGATTAATTAAATAATCACAAAACGCTTCAGCCAAATCTTTATTCATACAAATATCGTGATACAAAGCTCCGTGTGGTTTGATGTGGTGTATGTCTAGCTCCATAGTTAAGCACAAGTCTTCAAAGTTGTCCAACTGTTTATCAAGCTGGCTAAATAACGCTAGCTTTGAAATATTAAGCGATTTTCTCCCAAAATTTACTCGATCCTCATACGCAATATGTGCACCAATTTTTACTCCATGCTTAGCTGCTAATCCACAAGTAATTTGCATGGTTTCATTGGTTCCAAAATGTCCACCAACTGCTATATTACACGAACTAATGAGCGGCATTAATTTATCATCAATGTAAGCATGATTAGTCGAGTGTTTTTCGCCTAAATCAGCATTAATATCTATCCTCAGCAGGTCTGTCATAAGAAAAGCACACTATATAAACTTCTACAAGCAATCAACACGCAAACAGCTATAATGATAAAGCTTATTAAGTTTTGTCGTTTACTATTTATGTAGCTTCCGAGGACCGTTGATTTATTCATAATGTAGAGCAGAAAAACGGCAACCGCAGGTAACAGTATTCCATTCGCTACTTGGGCAAATTGGATTATTAATATCGGTTTGTAACCTCGCAAAAAGAAAGCTAATCCCAAGCCGAGAATACTTAACCAGACCATTCTATAGTACACACCATTTTCTTTCCAATCAAAGAGCCCTTTAGCTGTTAATGCCGCTGCTAAAGGAGCAGTAATGGCGCTGCTTAAACCTGCTGCAAACAAGCCTATACTAATGCCCCATTTTGCGTAATCCCCAAGAAGTGGCTCGAGTTGTATAGCCATATCGGCCGCATTTTGTATCGATTCTCCACGCTTAAATAGGGTAGAAGCAGCAGTAATCATAATGGTTAAAGAAACAAAACCTCCAAGAATAATAGCCACTAAATTTTCTCGTTTTACAAGTCCCAAATCTTCAGGATTTTGCCATTTTTTACTTATCAGTGAAGAATGCATAAACAAATTATAAGGCACAACCGTCGTACCAATAAGCCCAATAATTAGTAGCAAATCTGTACCAGAAGGGAAACTTGGGACAAATCCTTTGATCAGCATTGACCAGTTAATATCGACAAGAAATAACGTAACTAGAAAGCACAAACTCATCAGAATTACTAAGCCGACCAACAGTTTCTCGATCAAATGATATTTGCCAAACCACAAAAACAAACCAGCTATGCTCATTAAACAAATAGCACTGATAGTTCCATCAAGCCCGATCGTCTCCAAACCTAATATTGCACCCGATAAATTGCCAGCTTCATAGGCAGCATTTCCAATAACAATGGCTCCAAAAGCAAGTAAAATAAAGACTATATTTTTAAAACCTTTACCACTGTGTTTGCGGATAGCTTCAGCCAAACCTTCACCACTAATGAGGCCTAATCTCGCGGTCATTTCTTGCAGCACTAAAGTGGCAATAATTGAAAAAATCAAGGCCCAAATCAGGCTGTATCCGGCCAATGCTCCAGATTTAGTGCACAGGGTAACTGTGCCCGGGCCGATAAAGGCAGCGGCTACCAGAGTACTTGGCCCGAACCATATGTTTTTGTTTTTTCTCAAGGATATTGCTTTCGCATTTTATAAGCATACAGCGCAAAACTTGCCAACCAATGTTCACCACTATAATCACCATCTGCCATTTTGCCCAGTGAATAATCTAAATGTTCGTCAGCTAATTGTCTGCTTGCAGTATCGTCCGTTAGGACATCCGATAGAGGATATAAACACCAAGCTCGAGAAAAATTTAATCCATCTAAATGCACCAATTTACCATCGCTTCGGTCCTTCACAATGGCTGGCTCTAAAGACCATCCTTCGATAGCGTAGTTTGGAAAGAAATTATCCAACCATTTAAGAAAATCTTCCTTAGATAATACTTTTCTCATAAGGTCCATTTCTTGCAGGCAAGGTGATAAGAAATCGTAGCCACTTGGTTCCCACGACATTGGACAAGCTACATCATCAGTATAGGAGGATTTTGCTTTTTGTTCAATGCTGTTTTGTAGTGCTGTATCACCGCACCCGACAGCATAATCATAGGCAAAACTTAATCCAAATGCGGTATTTGAATGTTCACCTACCCGAATAGGATAGACAAGTTTAGGCAGGTATGCTATATACTTTTCTGAGATGAGTTTTGTGAGTGGCTGAAGTATTTTAAACCAAGTTTGCGCATCAGGATCATCCCAGCTTTTTAGTTCTTCAGCGAGCACTAAGAGCCATGCCCATCCATATGTTCGCTCAAAACTTTTTGTATACCTATTTAAGGAGAAGTAAGCGATTTCTTGTTCAATGTTTTCTTTAGTAAAATGCTGGTTCATAATACTTCTAACCTCTGTTCCTTTGGCTAGTTCTGGAAAAGTTTTAAGCAAATAAATCATCGACCAATGTCCATGAACTGCAGAATGCCAGTCAAAGCATCCATAGAATATAGGATGGTGCACAATAGGCATGGCCAAATCACTTTCTTTTGCCAGGATATGGCCCGATTTATAGGGTAATGGATTAGTTACACATTTCAGCGGTAGTTCGATGATCTTGTTAGCGGCCTCTAAGTCAAGGTTTTGAAGTGATATTTTTTCACTTGCTTTCTTAGCTTTTGTGGGCGTTTCATTTTTACTCGCTGGGTCATTACAAGCCATGAATAGCATCAGGCTAAATAATAGGAATATTGGGTACTTCATGCTTGCTTAATTGCTTATAGAGTCTCCAAGATAATAAATAGCGAGCAAAGCAACTGAGTAGCTGTTTGGTAGTTGAATTTTATCTAATTTCGAGTAACATTGATCAAAAATCTGATGCATGAAAGGAATTATATTTGAAGGTAAAGACAAGCCCTTAAAATATGGTGAAATATCCTTCGACTCGAAGGATGGGATGGTTGATGTACGTTTAAAAGCAGCAGCTTTAAATAGACGAGATTATTGGATCACTTTAGGTTTATACCCTGGTAAACCTGTGCTTCCGACAGTTTTAGGTTCAGATGCTTGTGGTTCTTACGATGATAAGGATTACATTATATGTCCGAACGTAGATTGGGGAGAGGAAGCCTATCCCTCAGCTAATTATTTGATTCTAGGTTACGAACATTTTGGGACGTTTGCTGAGTATATTTCTGTCCCTACATCTAAACTTTATGCTAAACCTGCACACCTGAGTATCGAACAGGCTGCAGCTATTCCATTAGCAGGATTAACGGCTTATCGTGCATTAATAACGCGATGTAAAGCGGCTAAAAATGATCGAGTATTTATCTCGGGAATTGGTGGTGGAGTAGCCCTTTTTGCTTGCCAGTTTGCATTAGCACTAGGTTGTGAAGTATATGTAAGTTCTGGTTCAGCAGAGAAAATAGATCAAGCAAAAGACTTGGGGGTTATCGATGGTGTGAATTATCATGATAAAGATGCGATGCTACAATTGGCTAAAAAAGTAGGTGGTTTTGATGTGGTGATAGATAGTGCTGGAGGTCCTGGATTTAATACCCTTCTAAAGATGTGTCGAATGGGCGCTAATGTGGGAGTTTATGGAGGAACAGTGGGAAATATGGACGGTATTTCGGTACCCAATTTATTTTTTAAGCAAATCACCATTCATGGTAGCACAATGGGATCTGATAATGAATTTGCATCCATGATCGATCTAATAAATAAGCACAAAATTGTCCCAGTAGTTGATAGGACCTATGGATTGAGTGAGGGTGTAGAAGCGATTAACAGCATGAAAAACAGCAGTCAATTTGGAAAGATTGTGCTGAATATATCATAATCAACTAACTTTGTATTCAAGGCCAAAACAGAATGCCTTTAAATGTGTTATAGATTTTAAAACCACCATATGATAAGCACGACTCCAGCTATCCAGTTAAATACCATAGAAGAAGCCATAGAAGATATCCGAGCGGGTAAAGTAATCATTGTTGTAGATGACGAAGATCGGGAGAATGAAGGAGATTTTATTTGTGCTGCCGAATTGATAACTCCAGAGGTTATTAATTTTATGGCCACTCACGGTAGAGGTTTAATTTGTACTCCAGTAACCGAAAAGCGCGCTAAGGAATTAGAGTTGAATATGATGGTTTCTTCCAATACTGCGCTCCATGAAACAGCTTTCACCGTATCTATAGATCTAATCGGACAAGGTTGTTCTACTGGTATTTCAGCTTATGATCGATCTACTGGAATTAGAGCCATGGTAGATGAGCATATAAAAGCTTCAGATTTTGCAAGACCTGGGCATATTTTCCCTTTAGTAGCAAAAGACGGTGGTGTATTAAGGAGAACCGGACATACTGAAGCAGCTGTGGATTTAGCCGTACTAGCGGGTCTAAAGCCGGCAGGTGTTTTGGTGGAAATTTTGAATGAAGATGGTACGATGGCCAGATTACCTCAATTAGTAGAGATCGGCAAAAAACTAGATTTAAAGATTATTAGTATTGATGACCTAGTTTCTTACAGATTGGAAAAAGAACAGTTGGTAAAGGAAAATGGTCGTTCGACTATTAATTCTAAGTATGGTCCTTTAGAGTTTACCAGCTTCCAACAAACTAATGGAGAGGACGTACACTTTGTTTTTAAAATGGGAAATTGGGACGCAAATGATCCAGTTTTAGTACGTGTACATTCTTCAGACGAAACCAATGATTTATTCGATTTTATGTTTTCCAATAAAGGGAGTCGAATAGAAAAATGCTTGCAAAAAATTGCTGATGAAGGAGCTGGTGCTTTGGTTTTAATGCGTCATACCGATAAGGAATATTCAATTGAAGAACAAATCGAAGATTTACAAAAAGACGAAGAACATCGCAGAAGACGAAGCATGTCTCAACGAGATTTTGGTATTGGTGCACAGATTTTAAGATCCTTGGATATTCAAAAAATTAGATTACTCACAAATAGTCCAAAACGTAGAATTGGCTTAATCGGTTATGATTTGGAGATTGTCGAGAATGTAAGTTTTTGATGGTTCCTCCCGTTTTTAGCTTTATGAATGGTATGAATCTTTGTCTTAAATAGGGGTATAATTTTGGTTTTGTTGAGCTTCGGTTTACGCATTGGTTAGAATTAATAGTTTGAAGTTTTACAAGCGCGTCTTGCTATTGGCGATACATGATTTTTAATCTTGTGATTAGTCTTTCTACCTCCATTCCACTCATTTAATTCTTCATATTTTTGAATGCTTAATCAAGATGCATTAAAATAGAAAACCAATGAAGAAGGCCCCAAGAATTTCATTAATCGGAGCAGGTATCATGAGTGCAACTTTAGGTATACTTATCAAGAAGCTAATGCCTGATGCACAAATAACTATTTACGAGAGACTTGATAGAGTAGGCGCAGAAAGTTCGAATGCATGGAATAATGCTGGAACTGGCCATTCGGCATTTTGTGAATTAAATTACACACCACAAAGGGAAAATGGAGAAGTAGATATTTCTAAAGCCCTTAAAATTAGTGAGTCATTTGAAATTTCTAAGCAGCTGTGGGCTCACTTATTGCAAGCGGGAGAAATATCAACTCAATCCCCTTTTATAAATGATATAGACCACATGAGTTTTGTGTGGGGTCAAGAAAATAAAGACTTCCTTAAAGCCAGATATAAAGCCATGAATAAGTATGGCATTTTTAAGGATATGGTCTATACCGATGATTTTGATCAAATAAAAGATTGGATTCCATTAATGATGGAAGGTAGAAATCAAGACGAAACCCTTGGAGTAACTCGAATGGAAATAGGAACAGATGTAAATTTTGGTTCGATTACAAGAGCCATGATTCGGTTTTTAGAACAATGTGATGGGGTAGAATTATTGTTGGCACATGAAGTAGAAGCTATCAAACAGATAGACAATGGATGGCTGATTGAGTCTAAAAATCTTACATCAAAACAGGATAAAACCTTGGCTGCTGAATTCGTCTTTATCGGAGCAGGTGGAGGCGCTCTGCCTTTACTAGAGAAAACCGATATTCCAGAAGCCAGGGGATATGGAGGTTTCCCCGTGAGTGGGCAATTTTTAAAATGCAACAATCCTGATGTGATAGCTCGCCACGAAGCAAAAGTATATGGCAAAGCAGCTCATGGTTCACCTCCCATGTCCGTTCCACATTTAGATACTAGAATGTTGGATGGCGAACGATCATTGTTGTTTGGTCCTTATGCGGGCTTTTCCACTAAGTTTTTAAAAAATGGTTCCTACCTCGATTTGCCCTTGTCTATAGAAATGCACAACGTTTGGCCAATGTTATCGGCAGGGATACACAACATTGGACTAACAAAATATCTTGTAACTCAAGTGATGCAAACGATGGAAGATCGGTTCGAATTTTTAAGAACCTTTTATCCAGAAGCTGATATAAATGATTGGGAATTAATCACAGCCGGCCAACGAGTACAAATAATTAAGAAAGATGAAGAAGATGGTGGAGTGCTAAAATTCGGGACAGAAATCGTGACCAATGAATCAAAAACACTGGCAGCACTCCTTGGAGCATCACCGGGTGCATCTACCTCCGTCTCGATTATGTTAGATGTATTAAACCAGTGTTTCCCAGATGAAATGAACACCAAAAACTGGCAAACAACATTGACCAATATGATTCCAAGCTATGGACAGTCTCTGATTAAAGATGCTGACTTATGCATGTCCATAAGGGATAAAACGACAAGCATTCTGAAGTTGGACTAGCATTTGTTGGATTAGTAGCTAGTACTTAGTAGACGGTACTTGGATTTCTTTATTACAGTAAAAGGGCCTAAGAAAACCGTACTAAAAAATCTAAAATCTAAAATCTAAAATCTAAAATCTAGATACTAGATACTAGATACTAGATACTAGATACTAGATACCAAGTACCAAGTACCAAGTACCAAGTACCAAGTATCAAGTACCAAGTACTAAATACTAAATACGCCGATAGATATACATATTACCATCTGAAGGAGTAGCATCATGGAAGATATAATCCTCACAAAAAACGCGTAAATCCAAGGCATCTGAAAAGTCAATATCAGTCACAAGTTTAAAGGCTTTCACATTTAAGTGAAAGGTAGAATCTAAGTCCCAATTAGTCGTCAATGTTGTGTCTACCCATTCGTTTTCAAAATCAAAAACTAAGGTCGTTTCTTCAAAAGTAATATTTCCACAAGGTTGCGTTAAGGTCGGTAGCCATCCTTCACCATTTCCTACCAATTCCCACTCGCCTAACAAACTAGCTCTGATGTCTTCCTCTAAGGTATAAGCCGATTCAGAACAGGCCATCATCCAGCTTCGTTCTGCATCATCAATATAACCATCTGTGCTATTTTCTTGAGCCTCGAAGACACAAGGTGGTGCAAGCGTTGGCGGGTTTATTTCGGGGATCTCATCTATGGGTTTGTCACACGAGCTTTGAAACAGAGCAAGAGCCAATAGTAAGGCAATACTTGGCCATGATTTTAGTAGTAGAGTCATAATTAAAAGTTTAATGGATTGTATAAATGATTGTTCTCATTAAACTTACCAAAAGCAGGTGCTAAACGTTGCAGAAAAAATGGACTAATTTTCTAGACGAATCATCTCTAGAGCCTTGTCTCGTTCTTTTAAGCTAAACCAATCATCAATCGGTAATGCCTTTATACTATGATGATACTTGAGCAATGCAAAATCACAAACCCTAAAGTCTGCTTCATACTCATCAGGATATTTTCTTTGCCAATGTTCTTTTCGATAGATACGCGCTTCCTTTAATACATCTTCAATCTGCATAAAAGCCAATATAGTTTTTTTCAAAGTATGTTGTTCTTCACTGGCTAATAATGAGAATAATGTGTGCCAAGAATAGTCTGGACCAGACCCATTTTTCCGATATAGACTATGAATTTCTGTTTGTACTAACTCGGCAAACAAATCGTCTAAGTAGGGATAGTCGCTCGCTAATAATCGAGGAATACATGCATCACTTAATTGAGTCATGCAACGATAATTGGTGATTTTATTTACACAATCTTCTATTAGTCGATCATCCCCTAAACTCAGTAATAAATCACCTGAGTTTTTATCCATAACACAAGGAAGGTTTCTTGCTTCGTAATAGCTAATCAAATGTTTTTTGGCTACTAAATTATGTCCTTCAAACATGAGATTTTTGCAAGTATAGATGTACGAATAATTTAATGCACATAAAGAATCTAAGTAATAATTGGCTGATGATAAGAGGGTGTTTTCTCGCAGAAAGCTTAGGTATTCTTTGATGTTTGCTTTCACTTCGTTTCGAGCATTATCTTCTAACTCAGAGAATAGATGATTGTTAGATGCATTGTTATAGAAATCGCACAAGCTAAATATTTCGATTAACTCTACAGCCATGTCTGACATCTTGAGAAAGATAGGTGCTTCGTCATAGTCCAGCGATGATCTACTAAGTTTAGTCAGTATATCTATGTCCACATAATGAAGCAAGCGCTCTAACAATGACACTCGTGGTAATTTATTTAATCGTTGTGTCCATTGATAAAGTGATTTAGAAATAACAGGTGGGTAAAATGCTTGAGCACCAAGGTTGTTATCTTCTGCTTGATATATTTCTTTTGTAAGAAAACCAGAACTTCGATAAGGGAATGATCCAAAATGGATCGTGCAAATGTCAAAGAAAAAAGAGTCTACGGGATGATTAGCTGGACCACTGGCCAGGTATTGCATAGTCTCACGAATAGGGTCTGCAAACAAGGTGTCAAGAGACTCATGTTGCTCCACAAAAGCCAGGACTTGATCCCAATTAGTCGAACCGTCTATCTTACTTTTTAATTGATTTTTGAGTTGGATATTTTCAAAATAGTCACTGATAGGCGAGTCAACTTGCCCGAAGGAAGTATAAACCATCATCATTAAGAAAACACCACATAAAAATCTCATAGCCTTGATTTTATATTATACCATGTATGGCCGCAGTTTATTGTAAAAGGGTTCATACCAAAAAAGTTAAACCAACATTGGACAACAAACCTCTATTTTAATACATACAACACAAATGATTGCATCTCAGTTTCAAGCAATGTATAATCATCAGCAGGCTTAGAAATAGAACCCTTAGCAGCCAAAAGATAATCATGCTCTTGTTTACAGTCCAAACTGATGTTTGCCTCTCGAATCAAGTAGGCCACCAAACTCCAATGCCTACATAAATGGTCCATGCTTGAAATAGTAGTACCTGGAGGAACTTCTTTTTTTAGGCTTTCTACATCACTGATTAAGTCTGCGTCTCTTCCATAATCTTTAAACGTACTAACTGAATAAGCAAAAGCCGCCATTAAACACAAGGAGCCAATGACACCAACTAATTTATAAAACTTCGCAGGCAGTTTTTCCATCCAAGTATCCAAGCTCTTCACGAGTAGAAAACTTATAGCTAAAGCAAAATAGGGAATGGAAGGTAGTAAATAAAACGTCCGTTGCTTCAAAGAAATCATAATAGGTAGAGAAGCAGCAAGTCCAATGCAAATAAAAAATAGCACACGTTTAGGATCAAATGCTAAGCTGCCCTGTTTTTTGTAAAACAGAAAACTCCCTATGAGTAAAACCCCCAAAGGCACAGCTAATTCTACCAGCAAATTCCAAAGTAAAATAAACCGATTCCCCACCGTAACTTCTCGCTTATTTTGTAAAGCTGGAATTAATTGTTGATTAAAGTAAGCCACTAAATTGTCACCAATTGCCGGCCACAATGATAAACTAATAAAGCCTATTATAGTTATCGAAAGTAAACTACATAAAGTATAAACTAAAGCCTGTTTCTTCTCGATAATTAAACCGTATAAAGGAATAACAGCCAAGGGGAAAAGACCCACCAAACCCTTTGAAAGAAAAGCGAAACAGGTTAGGAAACTTCCCAAAACAACATAGCCCAAGTGTTGCTGTTTAATTCCTTTTAAAAAGCATAAACTGGCAAACATGCAAAAGGCACTCAAGGTACACTCAAGTAAATGGTTTGGATACGACCACGAAAAGATAGGCACCAACAAACAAAGTAATATCGGAAGCCAATAATACGATTTTAGCTTTTTTTCTTCCACCATAAATGACCAAAGGCTAGCTATTCCTACTAGACTCACGATCAAAATACACCCACAATACAAACGGTCGGTTAAAAATCCATCACCAAACCAAGTGAAAAAATAGGATTGAAGAATAAACACTAAAGGTGGATGTTCATGATAATCTGCATGTAAAGTTTGGGTATATGAAGGGTTCCAGAAACTACCAACACCATTTGAAAGATTATTTGCAATGGCACTATGAGTAAGCCCATCTAGAAACATACCTTGCAACACGAAGCTCGGTAGGAATACGGCTACGAGGATGCCGAAAAGACATAATCTTATAGAATATTGTTGTTTCATATAACTACACCAAAAAACGCATAGTTAAGCAAATTATTTATCCAATGGCTGTTATTTGTCTTGAAGGATATCTCAACTCATGAAGCTATTTACTATCCATGCTTATTGGCCGACTTTTCTCTTCGATAAAACAAGGCTTGGATTCATATTGAAGTTTGTTGAAACAAGAATTAAAAAGTATAACTATCTTGCTCTCTTTAAATATCTATAGGTGAGCAACCGATATGCACGTCAAATAAGCTTGGAAGAAATTGGGCCAAAAGGCCAAGATTTACTGTTAGCATCACAAGTTACCATCATAGGTTGTGGAGGTCTTGGCGCTATAGCCGCAACTTATTTAGCTGGAGCGGGTGTGGGTAAAATTACCCTTGTAGATGCTGATATTCCTGATGTTTCTAATCTGCATCGACAGGTATTTTACACGCCGGAAGAAAAGAATACAAAAGCTTTTGCTCTTGCTAATTATCTAAAGAGCTTTAATCCGGAGATTGAGATTAAAGTGATAAGTGAAATGCTCACGAAATCGAATATCGAGTCCACACTGGCTCAAGCATCATTGGTGCTGGAATGTACTGATGATATCCTTTGTAAGTATTTAGTGAATGACTATTGCCATTTGCATAATATCCCAATGATTTACGGGGCCATCTACAAATTTGATGGTTACGTTTCATGTTTTAAGAATCAAGATTCAGCAAGCGTGCATTTGCGCGATATTTTTCCAGAACCTGAGCTGGACATAGCCACTTGTGCAGAGATTGGAGTGATGAATACTATCGCAGGAATGATAGGCCTTTTGCAGGCCAATGAGGCATTAAAATATCTGCTTTCGCTAGGTGATTCGCTGAGTGGCAAATTACTTACTTATAACTGCCTTTCCAACGAACAAATGAAGTTGAATTTATCTAAGAATTGGCCTTATAATATGCAAGAGGTATACAATCAAAATGACTATCAAAGGTTGGCTTGTTCCCTTGAAAATGAGCTGGCTTGGGAGGTGTTTTTAAAGGATGCAAACAGCTATACACTGGTGTCTATTTTAGAATCATTCGAGCATGAGGATGTTACGGACCAATGTTATCATCAGCCAATGTCT
This sequence comes from Saprospiraceae bacterium, assembly GCA_020629035.1. Classification (GTDB taxonomy): domain Bacteria; phylum Bacteroidota; class Bacteroidia; order Chitinophagales; family Saprospiraceae; genus JAHDDO01. The sequence continues at coordinate 34,338 of JAHDEC010000008.1, forward strand.
CGCTTTAATCTAGCACAAATTCCCCAGGATAAACCCTTAGTTTTCTACTGTCTATCTGGAAAACGATCCGCAACATTGAGCCAACAAATACTCGATGATCACCCAGATATTGAAGTATTCAGTATGAAAGGTGGTTTAAACGAATATCACAAACTTAAGGTCGGGAATTAATCCAGTAACTACCGTCAGCTAAATGTTCCTTTTTCCAGATAGGAACCCGACTTTTTAATTGGTCTATAGCATACTCACAGGCTTCGAAAGCTTCTTTTCTATGGATGCAAGAAATAGCGATTATCACCGCTTTATCCTTGATGTCAGCCTTGCCTTCTTTATGGTGGATAGCCACTTTTTTAGCCTTGAATTTTGACTGACACTCCTGAGCAATTTGGCGCATTTCTTTAAGTGCCATTTCAGCATAACTTTCAAAATCTAGGAACTTGACCGATTCACCTTTATTATGATTCCGTACAGTGCCTATAAAAAGACAAATTCCTCCACATGTTTCGTCCAGAATAAATTCATAGCAATCATCAATAGAGAGTTGATTTTTTAGGATTTGTATGTCAATGTTGAGCTCCATACTAACCACCACTTACTGGAGGAATAATGGCTAATTCATCCATTTGACTAATTATTTGATCATCTGATGCGATGCTATGATTGACGGCTATTTGGTAAGTAGCATACTGGGAAAAAGTAGGGTAGTGTTTATTTAAATAAGCCTTTAATTCGCCAACGGTAGTGAGGTCTTGCTCCTCAATTGTGAGCAGGGAACTATCCACTATATCTTTAGCAACACCAAAACATTTCAACTTCATCTGATTAAAGTATTAAGTATTTGTAAAGTATCCTAAGAGATACTAAAAGAATTAAGATTCCAGCCACACGCTTAACCATGCTCGGAGGCAGTTGTTCAATGCTGTATCGACTACCTATTTGCCCACCCAATAATACGGCTACTAATAATGGAGCCAAGATTTTTATGTCTACTTGCCAGCCATTTGTATAGCATTGACCTAATAATCCTGCAATCGAATTAACTAAGATAAAAACGGAGGTAGTAGCAGCAATAACTTTAGGTTTTGCCCAACTTGATAAGTGTAAAACCGGTGATAAAAAGATTCCTCCGCCAATCCCTACAAGACCTGCCAGCAATCCGATTCCTCCCCCGATACCTGCATTAAAAAGGCTCGATAAGCTTCGTGTTTTTCCGAGACTTAAACCAATCATAAACAAACTAGCTATTAATAAAGTAAAGCCAAGCATGATAAAAAATACATCCTGACTGAGTTTAAAAGAACCACCCACGAAAGCAAAGGGCACACTCAAAATAACTAAAGGCAAAACCTTTTTTAAGTCCAATAAATCATGCTTATAAAACCAGTATATGGAACCAGAAACTACCATAATATTACAGCAAAGCGCCATCATCCGAATATCAATAAAGGCAAAAGGACTAAGCGCAAATATTGCCAAATAGCTTGATCCTCCGCCAAGGCCAGCAGATGCATAAAGCATGGCAATAATAAAGAAAGCCACAAGGATGAGCATAAACGAAAGACTCAAATTGGAATTAAGATTAGTCAGTTTGTAAAAGTATCAAATATTTGTGTTGGGTGTTCTGCTTTTGTTAAGCTACTTAATTCTAAAGAATACACTACTTTTATTAAAAATGAGCATTAGCTAAATACATGATTGATAATCACGGAAGGAAGATAGACTACTTAAGGCTTGCGATAACAGACAAGTGCAATTTGCGCTGTTTTTATTGTATGCCTGAAGATGGAATATCTTTTAAGCCGAAGAAAGAGCTATTAAGCTACGAAGAAATTATCCGGCTGATGCATTTACTAGCTTCCGAAGGCATATCGAAAATTAGGATTACTGGAGGCGAGCCCTTTTTAAGAAAAGACATCATGTATTTGCTCTCAACATTGAGCAAAATACAAGGTATAGACCAAATAGCTATTACTACAAATGGTACCTTAACCGAGCCCTATTTAGACGAACTTGTACAGCTAGGGATTCGCTCATTTAATCTCAGTTTAGATAGCATCGATCCTACTAGATTTGCAGCAATTACTAGAAGAGATAGTTTTACTAGCGTCTGGAAATGTTACCAATCCATGATCAATCGAGGCTTACAAGTTAAGATTAATTGTGTGGTGATGGATGGGCAAAACATTGAGGACATTATACCCATGGTCGAACTGGGTAAAACGGATCCAGTAGCTGTTCGTTTTATTGAAGAAATGCCTTTTAATGGAGCAGGAAAAAGCTCAGATGAGTTGACTTGGAATTACGTAAAAATCATCCAGCATATTCAACATCATTTCGGGAATATTGTCCGCCTAAAAGATCCGGCAAATTCCACCTCCATGAACTTTCAAGTGCCTGGATTTACTGGCAGTTTTGGAGTGATACCTGCTTATTCTAGAACTTTTTGTGGGACTTGTAATCGCATCCGTTTGACACCCGATGGCACGCTAAAAACTTGTTTATATGACCAAGGCGTCTTTAATGTTCGTGATTTAATTAGAGCAGGTGCCACAGATGCTGAATTAATCACCGCTGTACAAAATGCCATAGGACATCGAGCCAAAGATGGTTTCGAAGCAGAGCAAAATCGAGATCCCTATAATTTTGTTTCAGAATCAATGGCAACCATCGGTGGATAAATTAATCAATGTCTCAGAGGCTATGCAAATCGTCCAAAGCACGGTAAGAAGCTTTGGTGTGGAAGAGGTGTTGTTAAGTCAAAGCCTGGGTAGAGTGATGGCCAAGGATGGCTTTGCTGACCGTGATTTTCCTCCCTATAATCGCGTCACCATGGATGGTATTGCGATTCACTTTGATGCATTCCAAGAAGGAAAGAGAAGTTTTATCATTGAGGATTTATGTGCCGCAGGTATGCCTCAGAAATCCCTAAAAAGTAAAGCAGCTTGTCTTGAAGTTATGACTGGCTGCATTATGCCTCATGGAGCTGATACGGTAATTAGGTATGAAGATATTACCATCGAAAATGGAACAGCAAGCTTGAATATTTCCCAACTAACCCAGGGAAAGAATATCCACACAAAAGGATTAGATCAGCCAAAAGGAACAGTAGTCCTTCCGAAAGGAACTACGATTGGACCCGCTGAAATAGCTATTGCAGCAAGTATAGGTTTGTCTAGAATCGCTGTTCAAAAACTACCTAAGACCATAGTCATTTCGACCGGTGACGAACTCATCAATGTAGAAGAAACACCTCTGCCTCATCAGATCAGGACATCTAATGTCCATACCATTCAAGGATGTTTGCAAGCCTGGGGATTAGCTTGTGAGAGGACTCACCTCAATGATGATAAAGCAGCTATCAAGACCAGTTTACACATGATTTTAAATGAGTACGATTTGGTTATTTTGAGTGGAGGTGTGTCTAAAGGAAAACTAGATTTTATTCCTGAAGTGCTGGATAGCTTAGGCGTAAAAAAGCACTTTCATAAGGTGAAGCAACGGCCTGGTAAACCATTTTGGTTTGGAGAGGGCGAAACTGCTGTAGTGTTTGCACTGCCTGGAAACCCAGTGTCCTCCTTTATGTGTACCGTGAAATACGTACAAGCTTGGTTAAACCAATGTACCGAAAAACCAATAAGTCCGAAGTATGCTAGACTATCTGAAGAAGTAGTTTTTAGACCAGATTTGACTTATTTTTTGCCAGTTGCTCTAAGTCATTTAGATGATGGAACGGTGGAGGCGAAACCAGAGAGAGGTAATGGCTCTGGCGATTTAGTGGGTTTGTCTAAAGCTGATGCTTTTTTGGAATTACCAGCAGGTAAAGATGTTTATCAGGCTGGGGAAGTTTTTGAGTATATTTCTTTTTTGTAGTTAACCTTAAGCCATCAAATTTTTCTCAGCTTCTGCGCGTTCGATGGGGTCATTTACATTCGTCATTTTCGAAGGATCCTCGAGTTTTATCATTTCGATATCACTATTAATCAGCACTTTTCTTGGGCAAGCATACCCTTGACTCAAAAACTCTAAAAGTACTGGGTAAGCCTGAGGCTCCCAAATGGTAATCAAAGGTTCTGGAAATTCAGTCTCAGGATTATAAAAGCAAGTGGCTAATTTGGTAGGATTGCGTTGGCTGACTAGTTGCTTCAAGGTAGAAAGATCTAAGTAAGGTAAATCACAGGCAAGCGTGAGCCAAGCTGCATTGGGTTCTTTTTGGAATGCTGAAAGTAAACCACCAAAAGGACCTAATCCTTCAAACGTATCATAGATTTTGGTGTGTCTCGATTGGATCAATTCATCTTGATTTTTACGCAATGATATGAATGTTCGATTACAAAATTTTTGTGCTAATTCTGCCTCATATTCACGTTGAGCTTTGCCATGATACTCGATACTTCCTTTGTCTTCACCCATGCGTTGGCTTTTGCCGCCGGTCAAGATTAAACCATATAGGGGAGGAATATTCTCTTGGAACTCCTTAAGTAGAGCATTGGCAATTTTATCGATTTGGTCGATTCTAAAAACTTGGACTTCTGGTTCGTTCGTAAGTTTTTCCATCACAAAATCGTAAATATCATCTGAAGAACGTTGGAGCAAGATCATACGAACATCCGTCAGTCTATCCGTTTTTTTGGAAAGTGATTCCTTCTTTTTTTCATTGATTAAAACGATCTGTTTTGCGCCATTGTAATGGTTTCCATTGACTAGTAAGAGATCAAGATGATTAAAGAATTTTCGGTATTGCTTAGCTTTTGGTTTATCCTCACTCGTCCATGCTTGATGGTTTATTTTATCTGTAAACTGTGTGTGATATTTGTGGTCTAAATGACTAGCATCGTGATCTGCGCTGAGGAAACCTATGCTTAAGATTTTATGTAGTTTTTCAGTTAAATCGTGAGCTAATTGGTCTATGATATCACAGGGTGCTCCGATGATTGACCATTCATTTCTATGATATTCGCCGCCTTTTGGCTTCGTTAATTGGGCGTGTTTAGTATGTTTTTTATTATCGCTTGATATCACTCTTTCCTCCAGTTTTTTTGATCAATGTAGTTTCTCTTATGCTCATGTTTTGGGATATTCCCTTGCACATGTCGTAGATGGTTAGTGCAGCAATGCTAGCCCCTGTGAGCGCTTCCATTTCTACACCTGTTTTCCCTTCTAAACTGACTTCGCAGATAATTTCTATTTCGTTTTGTTCATTGATGTGTATATCGATATTGCTTTTTGATATCATCAGTGGATGACATAAAGGAATTAGGTTACTGGTTTGTTTAGTAGCCATAATACCTGCAAGAATAGCCGTTTGGAAAACGGGTCCTTTTTTAGTTTGAAGTTGCTCGTCACTAAGATGTTGCAAGATGGCTGGGTCTACACTTACAATGGATCGTGCAACAGCAGTTCGTAAGCTAATTTGCTTGTTCGATACATCTACCATTTTAGGTTTCCCTGAGACATCTAGATGAGAAAATTTATTCATAGAAATCGGCTAAAAGTATTTAAGAGCAAGATAGTCATTTATGTTTGTCTAAGTGATGGTGAGCTCATTAAGTAAGCTAATGTTTGACAAATTTTATCCTTTTTTAAGGATGGTTTTAGTTTGCCAATGTAGATGATTATATTTAAGCAAGTCATTAATTCAAAAGCGATATGAATAAGAACATCCTTGTTTGGGTTTTTTGTTTTGGCAGTATACATCTCTTTGGACAGTCATACATTTGGTCTGAGTTTAATAAAGGTGTGTATGTCAGTGATTATGAACTCAATAACAAAAAACTCATTATCCCAAGTCCTTACTTGTTTGAAGGGGATATCGAGTGGGATGATGTTCACCAAGAGTTGTTTACTAAATCAGCTAATAATATTCGAGTGTTTAACGATCAAGGCGAACTGGAAGACCTATTGTCTGTCCGTTATTTTCAGAATATAAATCATTTCGAAATAGATCCATTAAAACGGATGATTTATATGATTGCTGGAGATGACTACTTAATTAGCATGGATTATGAAGGGAATAATCGAGATACCTTGTTGATTGACATTGAAAATTATCATGGAGCTTTAGGTTATAATCCTCAGTTAAATCAACTCTATTTCGCAACAGGTGAACATGATCAATGGACCTACCATGGCTTTGATATTGAGACTAGGCAGCTGGTTAATATTCTATTTAGTACCGATGATGCTAGAGGTCTAAATTATGATGCCAGCACCCATAGTATATATTATTCAGATATTGATAACCGGCTAATAAAAAGAAGGCGTTTATCGGGTTCAAGTTCGGCTTCCACACTCTACAATTATGAGTCTTCGGGTAGTTTAATTTATAGCTTAGAAGTGGACGGAAAACGTGGCATGCTTTACTTCCAGCCCTTAAAGAGTAATGATTTGTACTCCTTGGATTTGGTTTCTTACTCAACCACAAAAATGTTTGATTATGAACTCAATATTAATGAGATAGCTCCTGGAGCAGAAAGCATGTATTTCTTTAATTTTAATTACGCATATCCAAGTATTCACAAGCACGATTATGGGTCTGCAAGTAGCTCAGCATTTATAGAAGGTGCTGATGATCTTATCTATTTTGGAGTTGATCATTCCAATGATCGATTAATTGGTTCTACTCGTTTTGGTGCTCTCCAAAGTTTTAACTTAAAGGGTGAGTTCCTTGAAGAACACAAACCGGATGGCTTAGATGAAATCATAGATATTGAATTTGTGGATGGATATTATTATCTAAATGATGGGCGCAACATTTACAAAACGAATAGTGATTTTGAAGAGCTAGAAAAACTGGTTCGCCAAACGAATCTATCACCGGATAAAATGGTGTACAATCCAATCGATAACAAACTTTACATTGCTACCAAATGGAGTAACCAGATATACCGAATTAATCTAGATGGAAGTGATTATGAACGCTTTTTTAGTATTTCGCCCGAAGATGATGATGGCGAATATGGCTTTACCGATATAGCTTATTCAGCATTCACCGATGCTTTTTACCTGACTTGTCGAGGAGAACATCTTTTGGTGAAGATTCCTGGTGATGGGGCAAGTTTTGAGGTGCTTTATGAAGGCGATTTTAACGACGATTTTTATACACCTATGGTTGATCCCACTGGAAGATATCTTTATTACCAAGCCAGTGATGTAGGATTGTTTTACAAGACAGATTTAAGTACTAATCAGCGGACCGTTTTTTACGATGATGATGGTTATAGCTCGCTTACACTGGATGAAAATGGTTCCTTATATGTTTTCAAATACAACGATTCCGCTATTTATGCCTTAGATGAAAGTGGAACAACTTTACTATATCAAGATACTATCCGAACTTTAGGCGGCGCATTTATGGTGAGTCAGGACAACATTTTAACTGGTTTTTATGGGCAAAACAAAGCGATTCTGTTGGTTGACAGAAATACAGGTCTAGCCGAAGAACATTTATATAGAAATGACAATTACTTGCCGTCTTTTTATTACCATGAGCCGAATGGACTGATGTATGGACGTACACACGTAACTTTTAGCGGTTCAGGAATTTTATTGACCAGTTTAAATCCTGAGACAAACGACATTGAACATTATGCAGATCTAGAAAGCTCGCCAACTGTTTTATTGCCTGATCAAAATACTGCCTTTTACCTAGAAGAGAACTCCAATATTTTGGAGGAGAATACAATTATTAAAATTGATTTAACGACTGGTGTTACGGACAGTTTATATGCTTTAACTGGCTTTTCTGACCGCTATACCTCCATGATCTTGCACCCCGAGCAAGAACGGATTTATATTAGTTCTCGTAGCGATGAACCCATGATTTCTATAGCGCTAGATGGCGGAGATCGGAGAGTAGAAAATTATGAAGAAAATTCGGCTGTATTTTTAGATTACAACCCCGGTGATGGATTGTTTACCATAGATGTAGATTTTAGTGAAAATCTAGTAAAAAGGTGGAACCCAAACACCGGAGAAATTAGCTATCACGGCCAGCAAGCCGAAGATCAGTCCAAAAATTGTTTTCATGTAATACCCGAATATTATAATCAATTAGACGAAGATGGAGATGGTTACTCATTTATTGAAGATTGTGATGACAGTGATGCTGGAATAAACCCAGGAGCAAGCGAAATACCTGATAATGATATTGATGAAAATTGTGATGGGATTGTAGAAATTACTGATGAGGACGGAGATGGGATAGGAGTAAACTTTGATTGTGATGATACCAATGCTGAGATAAATCCTTACGCTGAAGAAATTCCTAATAACGACATAGATGAAGATTGCGATGGGGAAGCTTTGTATATAGATGAGGATGGAGATGGTTTTAATTCAGATGAAGATTGTGACGACACCGACGCCGGAATAAATCCGGGTCAAGCGGAGATCCCAAATAATGATATAGATGAAAATTGTGATGGAATATTAGAAGGTACAGATGAGGATGGCGATGGTTTTTGGATAACAGAAGATTGTAACGACCTAGATCCAACTATAAATCCCAATGCCGAGGAAATCCCTTATAACGGAATTGACGATGACTGTAACGAAGATACACCAGATGATGATTTAGATGGGGACGGCTTTAATATTGATGAGGATTGTGATGACCAAAACGCAGAGGTAAATTCTGGGGCAAGTGAAATTCCATACAACGGTATAGATGATGATTGTAATGAAGATACACCTGATGATGATCTAGATGGTGACGGCTTTAATGCCGATGAGGATTGCGAGGATTTGGATCCGGAAATAAATCCTGGGGAAATGGAAATCCCATATAATGGTATCGACGAGGATTGCAATGAAGATACACCTGATGATGATTTGGATGGTGATGGATTTAATATGGATGAAGATTGCGATGATCTGAATCCAGATATAAATCCTGATGCCGAAGAAATTATAGGCAATGGTATAGATGAAGATTGTGATGAAATTGATCCACAATGGGATAGCATTGAGTGGGAAGGGAAAAGTATCGACATTTATCCGAATCCAGCCGACACGAAAATTTTTATAAAGTCTAGTGAAGCACTAAATGTAATCATCTCTTTGTATGACTCCAGTGGCAAAAGCTTGAGCCAAACAAGGGGCCAAGAAATGGATGTTAGCTATTTAGTAAGTGGAATCTATTTCTTGCAAATCAAAGATGATAGCGGGAACAGCAAGATGTTTAAATGGATAGTTATCTAAGGCTATGGAGGTCTAGTAAGACCTTATTTAAAAATTATGTAAAGATGAAGTACTGCCTATCAATTCTAGTTTTTCTATTTATTATCCAAGTGGGGTATAGCCAGGTGTATATTGAAAAGCAAAGTCGTCATCGGTTTGCACAATTAAATCTAGGATTTGATATTGAATCAAGTTTTGGAGGAAATACTCAGTATTTAAATACGCAGTCGAATATCCAAGCATTAAGCATTGAAAGTAGCATATCGCCCAGATTTCTGATTGGGGGAACCCATTTTTGGGGTCATGCTGACTTTTATATTGGTATCCCACTTTTTGGTAATAAAACAGAAAAGGAAAACCAGGAAATTACCGCCTTGAGAGGAGTAGAAACTGTCTTTAAGTATTATCCACTTAGAATCGAAAATAAAAAAGTTCGCCCCTACATAGGTACTTCGCTGGCACCCTTTTACTACGAACAAAACAATGGCAATCTAGCCTATGGTAGTGGACCTGAGTTGAATCATACAAGTTTGCCTTTGCTTGGCGGATTTACTTACAATTCAACAAACCATTTAATAGAGTTAGGCTTAGCTTGGAACTATAATAATAGCCAAGAATATCATATTTCCAGAGACCGAGTTATAGCTGTCAACACACCGCCAGTCTATGCCAGTTTATCATACCGATATATCTTAGAAACCACATTGAGTGCAAAAAAAGATTGGGAGTCGGGTAGGACAGAAGAGGTGACTAAAATCCTTGCCGACGCAGGACGATTAAATGGTATTTACTTGGGTGCTGGAATTACATCTGCTTTTTGGTTAGGTGAGAGCAGTTATAATACCCAAAACAGACCTTATCTTGAAAAATATGGCACTTCAATCATGGTAGATTATACCCTAGGCTACTATATACATAAACCCGATATTAATCTAGCGTTCGCTTATAGAACTTATGGAAGCTCGACAGATACTTATGGAGCAGTCCAATCATTACGGAGATGTTCGGTGCTGTTTGAAGCTACTAAATATTTGCTCGATTACCATGGCTTTGCACCATTTCTTGGGCCCGCTATTAGTTTTGAGGACTTACGATTTATAGAGCAATTTGAGGGAACTAGGACTGTGGGCCTTGGTGACAACAGCTTAGCTTATGGACTAACATTTGGATGGGATATTCGACCTAATAGAATTCAAAATTGGTTGCTCAGAACAAATCTGAGATGGTTTCCTAATCTATATTTGGATATCGAGCCTGATGCTCAAATTTCGTTTAGCAACATCGAATTTAACTTTATCCAACTGGTTATATATCCTGGAAGAATGATGAAAAGGTAGTTGGAAATCTATATGAATCGTCTCTATTATTTTTTGTTGTTAACCCTGGATTTGATCATATCGAATTAATAAGCCATCATAAACTCGTTTAGGTTTACTTCTTTTTCAATGCCGAGTTTTTTTCTTAATCGATATCGACTTATTTCTACACCACGAACGGATATATTTAGCAGTGGCGCAATTTCTTTAGTTTGAAGATTCATCCGCAAATAGGCGCATAGTTTTTGGTCCTTTGTGGAGAGTTCTGGATAGTCTTTCTTTATGCGCTTTATGAAGTCATGGTGGACTGAATCAAAATGTATGCTGAAGTTACTCCAATCATTTTCAAGTCGCAAATCTGATCTTAAGAGTGAACCGATTTTTTTCACTTCTTTTCTTGCTTGTGGATCTTTGATATTGCGTTGGACTTTTTCTAATTCCGTTCGTATGATGTCCAAGGTTTCATTTTTTTGTAGTAGGTGGAGTGTAGAAGAAGCAAGTTCTTTGTTTTTAAAAAGTATATCACTTTCTAGTTTTTCGGTCTTTAGTTTTTCTATTTCTGCTTCAGTTTGTTCTTGCTTAAGGAGCATTTCTGCTTCTGTTTTTTTATACTTAAGCCGTTGGAATAAGAGTACCCAAGCCACTATTCCGAGCGCAATAAGCGCATAGAGAATTTTCGCAACAAGTGTTTCGTACCAGGCAGGTTTTATAGTGAAGTTAAAGGCTTTAATTTGATCAGGAGCGAGCGAAGAAACAAGTTCAAAAGTATATTCTCCATCATCAAGATTAGTGTACTCCTTAAAGTTTATTTCTGTCCAATTAGCGTACTCTTTTTCCAGTCCTTCCAATCTATATTTATACTTAATATTTTTTATCGAGGAAAGAATAGAAAAGTGAAAGCTTATGTTGTTTTCATTGGCTTTTAGCTTTACTTCTGCTGGTGAGGGGCCATAACCTCCAAAAATAGTACTGTCTCTAATTGGCAGCGAAACATTAACAAAATAAGGAGATTTATCAGGTTCGCCCGATAACTCCTGGGTGTTAATGTATTCGACTCCTTCGTTGGTGCAAGCATAGACTTCATCTTCATTTAAAGGGAATAGATTTTCAAAACCTCCTACAAATATTTGTTGGAGTGCACTATAGGAAGTCTTTTCTAAACTAGTACTAAGTCCGTTTTTATTTTGTGTTATTACCCCAGTTTCCTCATCCGCAATGTACCAATACTTGTTATTGATTTTGATGAGTCGCTTAATAAAAATGGGTTTTGAAAAAAGGGATTGAACTTCTTCCATTTCACTAAATAATCCTTGTTCTTGATTATATCGAAAGAGCCCATTTTTATTACTTAAACAAACATCATTATTAAGTTCCATGACATAGGCTTCTGAATCGAAATCCTGCAGATAAGGAGCCTCTAATTTCTCTACCTTCCATTCTTGAAATTGGTCAGCATAGCTAATTTTAAAAATACCTCGATATGGATGTGTAACCCAAATGTTTTTATGTTGATCATGGACAATGAATCTTGATGATTCGGAGAAATTAGGTATTGCTTTTGTTAGTTCCCAGCCATCTTGGCTCCTAGTATATAAATGTAGGCCACCATAGGACCCTTGCAACATATGGTCTTCATCAAGTTTTACACATTTCCAAGATCCATAAACGGATGAAAGACGCGTTGATTCTAACTGATCATTAATTAAAAAGGCTCCATCTCCATGCGATAATATTAATACATCATCAATTATATCAAGGCCCCAGACTTGACCTTGAGTATTAGGAACCAATTTGAAATCTTTAGCATTGAACGGGTTAAAATAGTCGCTGGTGTCTATATAATACAGGCCTGTATTAGTGCCGAAAAAGAACTTGCCATAGATTTTTGCTATATCGAAAATAGCCCCTTCCTTGTCGCCATCCGGAGAGAATTGTGTGACACCAGATCCAAGCATAACTTTATCAATACCGTTGTAGGTTCCTAACCAAATATTTTGTTCATCATCTTCAAGAATGACATTTATATTATTGTTTTGGAGTCCATTAGATTTATCGATTTTATGGATGGCAGTACCTTCAGGATTTATAATCACTAGACCTCCTAAAAATGTACCAAGAGCCAGGTTGTCATTCGAAAGGACTTTGCCGGCACTTATTCTATTTTTAGTAAGGTAGTCGGCTGCATTGGTGGTCCAACTTGTAATATTTTGCCCATCATAATAATAAATGCCTTGCTTTTCTGTGAGTATATAAAAGTGCCCATTATTTAATGGTATCATATCGATAATGGGAATATTCATTAAGATTTCGCTTCCAGGAATTTTTGTTGCTTTGTCCTTAGTGTATTTAAACAGACCTTGGCTAAGATCATTAAAATAGGCAGTCTCTTTATGGGTGTTTAAAAACGTTATCGCGTAAGCAGAGAAAATGACTCGGGTAGAGTCTTGGTCATATCGAAATATGGCATTATTAGCTCTGAAAACTACATCTTGTCCAAAGGCACACATATCCCAGATATCAGTTAATCCTTGATTAGCTTCAGCTATGCTCTCTTTTATAGATTCAAAGACAAGTATTCCGTTTTTATTAGGCGCAAAATATCCCACCTCATCTTGAGCACCTACAAAAATGTGATCATTTAAATAGGCAGCGGATCGTACTATGGTTTTGTTTGGAACAGGATAAGTGTCCCAATTTTGTCCATCAAAAGTGAGCAATCCATCATTATTACACCAGGCTATTTTATTGTCAAAAGCTAAACAAGCGTTCCAGTTTTGAGTGCCAGCTTGATAGATATCTCTAGAATAGGACTGAACAACTGGAGTACCAATGTTGTACTGTTGAGAAAATATCAATGTAGTCATAAAGACCCACTTTAGAATGAGCAAAGTCCTTATTTTATCAAGCTTTAGGCCATATTTATCCATTGACATAAATATAGCAATGAAATGTTGATGTAGGTATAATTTCTTTATTGATGTAGTATTGATGTACTGTATTTTAGTTAATGATGTCGACTTATTGCTAAGTTTAAAGGAATTATTAAATGAGCAACAAGAGCTTGTTACGAAATAATGCAAGGTTCTGAATATAAGTCCTAGCCTAAAGAGTCTGACTTAAACAGTATGACAAAATTGATAACTGTTCGCTCAGACCTTTCTCAAATTAACCCATTAAGCAGTATTCATGATTGAAACGAAAAAGTTAAGTCTTTTTTTAGTTATACTAATCTCCATGATTAGTTGCCATAAGCAAACACAAAACTTAAGTGAAACCGAAATAAGCAATGACCCAATGGTTGAACTTCTCGCAAAGATGACCCTTGAGGAGAAGATTGGTCAAATGACTCAGTACAATGGATTTTGGGATAGTACAGGTCCTGCTCCGAAGGAAGGAGACGCTAAGGAAAAGTACGATCACCTAAAATCTGGCAGAGTTGGTTCTATGTTAAATGTTTCGGGTGTCAAGGAAGTGAGGAAATTGCAAGAAATTGCAGTAAAAGAAACTCGGTTGGGGATCCCCATTATTTTTGGTTTAGATGTGATTCATGGGCATAAAACATTAGCGCCTATTCCTTTAGCAGAAGTTGCTTCTTGGGATTTGGACGCCATTGAACAATCAGCAAGAATGGGTGCAGAAGAAGCTTCAGCACGAGGTATTAATTGGACCTTTGCTCCTATGGTGGATATTTCTAGGGATGCTAGATGGGGTAGAGTGATGGAAGGTGCTGGAGAAGATCCCTATTTAGGCAGTTTAGTAGGCAAAGCAAGAGTTCGTGGCTTTCAGGGGACTGATTTATCGAAGAATAACACAATAGCCGCTACAGCTAAGCATTTTGCCGGTTATGGATTTGCGGAATCAGGCAGAGATTATAATGCAGCTGATGTAGGAACGGTTACCTTGTTTAATACCATTTTGCCTCCTTTCAAAGCCTGTGTCGATGAAAATGTAGCGACGGTTATGAATGCCTTTAACACGCTTAATGGAATTCCAGCAACCGGTGATGAATACTTGCAAAGAGATATTCTAAAAGGAGAGTGGGGATTTGAAGGCTTTATTATCTCAGATTGGGGTTCAGGAGCCGAGATGATTGCTCATGGTTTTGCTAAAGATTTAGAGCATGCTGCGATTTTAGCGGCTAATGCAGGCTCTGATATGGATATGGAGTCATATGCATTTGTAAAGCACTTGGCTACTGCGGTAGATTCTGGTCATGTCGATATTAAACATATTGATGATTCAGTACTTAGAATTCTTAGAATTAAAGAAGCCTTGGGTTTATTTGATGATCCGTATAGGTATTGCGACAAAGAGCGTGAAAAGACGGTGCCGTATCATGAAGATCATGCAACATTGGTCAGAGACATGGCTAAAAAATCTATTGTTTTACTCAAAAATGAAGACCGTACTTTACCCTTGTCAACGGAACAAAAAAACATAGTGGTTATCGGAGATTTGGCTCAAGAAAAAACCAGTCCTCTAGGTTCATGGAGAATTGGTTCTGATGATGGAACAGCCATTTCAGTCATTGAAGGATTAGAGGCTAAAGATGTTAAATTTAAATACAAATCAGGTCCGGCATTGATCAGTCAACCAGCCAGCTTTATCAATGAAGTCATTATCAATAAGGATGATAGAACTGGTTTTGATGCGGCTGTTAAAGCAGCAAAAAAAGCGGATGTAGTGGTGATGGTATTAGGCGAACATGGCTTTCAAAGCGGGGAGGGTAGAAGTAGAACGGATTTAGGATTTCCTGGTATGCAACAAGAGTTACTTGAGGCAGTGAAGGAAGTTAATGATAATATTGTTTTAGTGGTTATGAGCGGTAGGCCCTTGGTCTTAACATGGGCGGAAGAAAATGTTCCAGCCATTGTACAAGCATGGCAATTAGGAACCGAAAGTGGTAATGCAATAGCGGATGTTCTTTTTGGTGAATACAATCCATCAGGGAAATTACCAATGACTTTTCCAAGAGATGTGGGTCAGGTGCCGATTTACTATAATAAATTAAATACGGGGAGACCTGGACCTTCAGATTTAGTTTTTTGGAGCCATTACATTGACGAAAGTAATAATCCTCTTTATCCATTTGGTTATGGATTAAGCTACACTCAATATAAATATTCGGGCTTGAAAGCAGTAGCTAGCGGTCCAAAAAGTATAACCGTAGACCTAACCGTATCAAATGTTGGGGAAATGGCTGGCGAAGAAGTGGTGCAGTTGTACATTCAAGATAAAGTAGCTTCCGTATCAAGACCAATTAAAGAACTAAAGGGCTTTGAAAAAATTATGCTTCAACCCGGAGAAAGCAAAGTGGTAAGTTTTGAGCTTACTGAGCAAGAACTAGGATTCTTCAATACTAAAGGGACCTTTATTTTTGAACCGGGAGAGTTTACCGTGATGGTTGGACCCAATTCAAGAGATTTAAGTACCACAACCATCGAATTATAATACTATTCAAAACAACAAGCTATGGCTATAATAACATTTCTACTATTCACATTAGGTGTTGCAGTTTTATCTTACTATTTAACTGGAAAAACAGAAGAAACTGAAGAAGGGTATTTTCTAGGCGGAAGAAGTTTAACAGCAGGTGTTATTGCTGGCTCGCTACTACTTACGAACTTATCAACCGAGCAAATTGTAGGTTTAAATGGTGCTGCCTACAAAGAAGGTATTTTAGTCATGTGTTGGGAGACATTAGCAGCCATTGCTATGGTAGTTACAGCCCTTTTCCTATTGCCTCGCTATTTAAAAGGTGGTATAACAACAGTTCCACAATTTTTGGAAGTGAGGTATGACACTATGACAAAAACCATAGCGACCGTACTTTTCTTAAGCGGTTATGTGGTGGTGCTTTTACCCATCGTGCTTTATTCTGGCTCACTAGCTATTGTAACCATGTTTGACTTGCCGACGGCTATGGGTGTTTCGCAGACCACCGCACTTTGGATTTGTGTTTGGGGCATCGGACTTATTGGTTCTGTTTACGCCATTTTTGGTGGATTGAAGGCCGTGGCAATATCAGATACCATTAATGCTATTGGTTTGTTGATTGGAGGTATTCTGATTCTTTATTTTGGACTTAGCCATATTGGAGACGGTTCAGTCATGAATGGAGTCTCAAATTTATATAAGCATGCACCAGAGCGATTTAATTCTATAGGAGATGAAAATGCATCAGTGCCATTTTCTACCATATTTACTGGGATGATGCTTGTTCAGTTGTTTTATTGGGGAACAAATCAAGCGATTATCCAGCGGGCTTTAGCTGCCAAAAACTTGAAAGAAGGACAAAAGGGATTACTATTGGCTGCCTTCTTTAAGATATTAGGGCCTCTAATTTTAGTGGTTCCTGGTATGATTGCTTATTATTTGTTCAATGCTGAGTTATCAGTTGATGACGCAGACCAAGCGTATCCAATGCTTGTTAGAACAGTATTACCAATCACTTTGGTTGGTTTCTTTGCTGCGGTCCTATTTGGCGCTATTCTTAGTTCATTTAACAGTGCCTTAAATAGTTCGGTAACTATGTTCGGTTTAGATATTTATAAGGAACACTTTAATAAGGATGCATCTGATGAAACTGTCGTAAAGTATGGAAAGCGATTTGGTATTATGTTGGCTGTTTTTTCAATGTTTATTGCCCCTTTGATTGCTAATGCACCTGATGGATTATTTGGTTATTTACAGGAAGTAAATGGTTGTTATTCTATTCCAATTTTGACCATAATAATTGTAGGATATTTGACTAAATGGGTACCTGCTTTAGCGGCTAAAATTGCGATAATCCTTGGAGCAGTGTTGTATTCAGTGAGTCAGTTTGTACTGAAACCTTATGTCTTTGGAGACGATAATTATCCGCATTTTTTACACGTAATGGCTATTTTATTTGTGATGAATGTTGTGATTATGCTCGTCATTGGTAAACTACAACCTAGAGCGAAAGCTTTTGTACTGAACTATACAGAACAAGTAGATATAAGTCCTTACAAGCACGCCAAATTGGTAGGTGGAATTATTTGTGTAGTTGTTATTTTATCCTATGTATATTTCTCTTAAATGCTAAAAGAATTTAGGTATTAAGAAGTCTTACGCATTAAATATTTTAGGCAAGCCAATGGCCCTTAATGTATGAAACATTACATTTAAGTAAAATTAATGCTGATGATTTTTAAGATGCTAACGACAAGTCTTTGTCTGGTTTGCTTGGCTATCAACGTGTTTGCTCAAAACACGGTGGACAAGTTATTTATTCTCGGTAATAGTACGATCGATCATAGACCTCCAGCTATTGAAACACCAAGTGATGAAACAACAGTGCCTCACTGGATATTTCTACTTGCAGAAGAGGCCGGATATACTTTTGCGGCAGGTGGACAGTATGGCTTTTTATCGAATTTTGATGATTTAAATTGGTTTTCTCAATGGGGTTACGATATCGTGCCTGGAGTTTGGGAATCTGACTACGAACCTTTTTCGGACGCAGATATCAATGCTATCATGCTAACCACTGCTAATTTTATTCAGTATCAGCCAGCTCATCTTCCCTATCCATTAGATGAAAGCACAACCGTAATAGAGGCTACAGAGACGGTGGTGGATTATGCTGATGAACAGGAGCCAGGCATGAAGTATTATCTCTATCAGAATTGGCCTGAAATGGATCTGATGGATGAGTTTCCACCGAATATTCCAAGTGATGCTGAAATCGAGGATTATCATAATGAAACTACTGGATCTTTTCATGATTGGTGGATAGACTATCAGGACTCTATGCTAGTTTCACGTCCTGATATTAATCTTAGACTTATTCCAGTTGGGGAGATATTGAGCAAAATACAGCGAGATCTTATTCCTGATCAGATACCTTTTGATGAATTGTATGAAGATTCTGCGCCACATGGTAGGGCGACGCTCTATTTTTTAGCGGGTTTAGTTAGTTATATGGGTTTATTTGAGGTGGAGGCTCCGGCAAACTTTGTGGTTGACCCGATAGTACATCAAGTGGTGATTGACAATTATGAGTTAATTGTGGATTTTATTTGGAATGAATTGACACTTTTTAATGATGCGAACGGAGATAGTCGTGTTTTTTGTTCCAATATTGTCAATGAAGTAGATGCACTTGCTATTGAATCCAATATTGTACTTTATCCTAATCCGACCGAAGGAGTATTCACTATTTCTGGATCCTTGTCTAGTTATCAAATCGAAATCTTAGATGAAAATGGATCATTATATGAAACGATTAGTACTGATTTATCCTTGCATTCTATCGATTTATCTGATTTGCCGGATGGTTTGTTTTTTGTCAAAATAGAAAACCTAAGTAATGGAGAGATACGTGTAGAAAAGATATTAAAATTGGACTAGTTTCTAATTTTTTTTGTTATTGATTTGTGTCCAATATCGCTTGAATTCAGTGCTGATTACAAAATGATATTCTATTTGTTTATCCATAACTATGTTTAACTTTAGGGTTCAATTTGTGTGTAATGAGATTTTTAGTCATAATAAGCCTTGTTATCTGGTTAGGTTCTTGTGGTAATGAGGCTGCAAATAAGGAGATCCTTGATGCTCAAGCTATCCATAAAATGAACAGAGCACTGATTGAGATCTCTATGGAAGATATTTTTTCTCCTCCAGTTGCTACTCGAGTCTTTGCTTATCCTAATTTAATCTCCTATGATATTTACTTACATGGTCGCGGTCAGAGTATTTTAAGTGATATTACAGCAGGACAAATTAAACCAGTTTTTAATGATACCTTGAATATAGATTATTCTTTTGCTGCGATGGAAGGTTATTATAATATCGCAAAGAAGCTTGTTTTTTCAGAACATCTTGCTGATGAAATCATTGAAGACCTGCGTTTAGCAGTGGATTCTTTAGGGATGTCATCTTCTAGAAAACAACAGTCTATCGATTATGGGAAGAAGATCAGTGATCAAATGATTAATTGGATAGATGCAGATGGTTATGCGGGTGTAAAGGCTGATGATTTCTATACTATCAGAGGTCACGATAGTACCTGGGTATTAACACCCCCGAATTATGAACAGGCCTTGGAGCCTAACTGGAAAAATTTGCGCCCTATTTTTTTAAAAAACGTAGCTGATTATCAGCCAAAAGCTAGACCTGCATTTAGCACAGATCCAATATCCGATTTTTATAAAGAAGCACACAAAGTATATGTGCAATTTTCAGAAAATAGTGATCAGGAACGCTCGATAGCGAAGCACTGGGATTGCAATCCCAATGAATTTATACAGAAGGGGCACACCATGCAATTTAACCACAGAATCAGTCCACCTGGACACTGGTTAGGTATTGCAAAAGCGCTGGCAGATACGAGAGATGTGAATCTCGGAAAAGCGCTCAAAGCATATGCTTCCATAACAACGGCAATGTTTGATGGAGTAATTGCTTGCTGGCATACAAAATATACAGACGAATTAATACGTCCAGTAACTTATATAAATAGATATATAGACGAAACCTGGAAGCCATTTATACAAACACCACCATTCCCAGAATACACGAGCGGACACAGTGTAGTTAGTGGATGTTCCTCATCAATACTTAATGAAATGTATCCCAATACAGCTTTTGTAGATTACACAGAAGTGGAATTTGGACTACCTTCTAGATCATTTACATCAGTATATGAAGCAGGTGAAGAGGCTTCTTTATCAAGATATTATGGAGGTATCCATTATAGATTTGGTGTTGATAATGGCTTAGTACAAGGTCGCAACATTGGACAATATATCCTAAAACAGTTTTCAAAATATGAATAAACTATTATACTTCATCCCAGCTTTGGTCCTTTTAGTTTTTTTTCAATCTTGTTCTGAGGACCATTCGAGTAAGGGGTCAAGAAGTTCATCGAGCTCCGAAGATTTAGGTGTTGTTAAAGATCTTTTTGAATTAATGCCTGCTTCGAAAACTGGCCTTGACTTCAGCAATAACATCAAGGATACGATGCAACTTTTGTGCTTCAGTTTTGAGTATTCTTTTAATGGAGGTGGAGTAGCTGTTGGAGATATTAATAACGATGGATTGCAGGACTTGTTCTTTACGAGCACCCTAGAACATAACAAGTTATATCTAAATAAAGGAGATTGGAAATTTGAAGACATCACTTCTAGTTCTGGCGTTAATAATGGATTCGGGATGAATATAGGGACTTCCATGATAGACATTAATAATGATGGGTATTTAGATATTTATGTGTGTAAGTCTGGAGCAATGACAGCTCCCGAGCAAAGAAGAAATTGTTTATATATAAATCAAGGAAACTTAACCTTCCAGGAGGAAGCAAAAGCGTATGGTTTAGATGATCCGAGCTTTGCGACCCAGACCTACTTTACGGATTTTGATCTTGATGGAGATCTTGATGCCTATTGTGTTAATCACCCTATCAACTGGGGTAATGAAAATAAACTTAATCTTAATCAAGATAGAGATGGTAATTTGACCATGATTCAGGATACTCAAAGACACCACATAACAGATAGATATCTTAGAAATGACAATGGGAAATTTGTCGATAAAACCTATGAATTTGGTGTGGATAATGCGGCATTTGGTTTGAGTGCTGCTATTAATGATTTTAATGAAGATGGCTATCCAGATATTTATATATGTAATGATTATACTAAAGCTGACCAACTAATGATCAATCAGCGGGGTAAAGGTTTTAAAGATGAAATAGAAAAGTACTTTGATAATATTACGAATTCCTCTATGGGAAGTGATGTGATGGATCTTAATAATGATGGTAAGATCGACCTGTTTGTAAATGATATGATGCCTAAGGAAGTAGAACTTATGAAGCAGCAGAGGAGTTACAAAAACTACGATCTCGCGGTAATGGGCAAAAAATTTGGCTATCACGATCAGTTTAAGTACAACGCTATGCAGTTAAAAATGGATGATGGATTGTATTCCAATACTAGCTATTTGACTTCAACAGATAAGTCAGGTTGGAGTTGGGCTGTTCTAGGCGAAGATTATGATCATAATGGCCACACAGACTTATTTATTGTTAATGGTTATTTAAAGGATGTATCAAATATGGATTATGCAAAGTTTAAGCTAGATTCCCTTAGACGTATCCCTGCTAAAACGGTACGAGCGATGTATGATAATTGGAAAACAGTGGTTGATTCCATATATATACAGAATTATTTCTTTGCTAATAAAGGTTCTTTAGAATTTGTAGATGCAAGTAAAGCCTGGAATGCAGGTCCTAAATCATATAGTAACGGAGCTGCTTTTGCTGATTTAGATAATGATGGAGATTTAGATTTGATTGTAAATAATATCAATGACAATGCCTTTTTGATGAGAAATAATTTGGACAAAAAATCCTCAAGTAAATCTCTGAGGGTTAAGCTCCAATCAAAGAATACAAATTATGGCTCGACACTTACAGCCAGTTATGCTGATGGTAGTGTAAAAACTAAGTATTATTATCCTATAAGAGGCTTTGTCTCTAGTATGGAACAAATCGTACATTTTGCGATTCCGGAATGCACAAGTATCTCAAGCCTGATGGTACAATGGCCAGACAGATCAGTAGAGAGATACATGGTAGATAGCCTGTCTGGAGTGCAAATGATTGCAAAAAATAAAGGCCAAAAAGCAAGCCTCGAAAGAGAAACAGCTGCTCCGATTTTTGATGCTAAATCTATAGATTATACGCATAAAGAAAACGATTATATTGACTTCAAAAGAGAACCATTATTACACTTTAAAAATTCTGTAGAAGGTCCAGCAGTAGCGTCAGGTGATTTAAATGGTGATAATGTTGATGATTTAGTTGTGGGTGGTGCATTTGAACAAGCAACAACTATACTCATCGGAAATAAAACCTCATATAAATCTTTCAGTAGTACCGCTTTTGAGGAGTCGAAACAATATGAAGATGTGGCGATTGAGTTAGGTGATATAGATAAAGATGGGGATTTAGATATCCTTGCTTTAGCTGGAGGATATCAATGGAAAGCAGGAGCGACGCAATATGGGATAAAGGTATTTACCAATGATGGTAAAGCAAATTTCACCTTAGATGCTAGCTATGGACCCAGATCAAACAACACATCATTAGCACTATTAGATTTTGATGGTGATGAAGACTTAGATGTTTTTGTTGGTGCAGGACCTATACCCGGTGCTTATCCTAATTCAGATTATTCGTTTATACTAGAAAATGAAGGAGGGAAATTTCGTAATAATACAAAGGTCTTACCTTATGAAGGCAAATTAGGTGTTATTAAGTCAGCTGCAGCCACTGATATTAATGCAGATGGAAAAGTAGATTTAGTTATCGGCGGAGAATGGACAACTATACAAGTGCTTATCAATGGAGATAATGGGTTTACTGATCAAACAAAGTCATACGGCTTATCAGAAACCAATGGTTTGTGGCAGTCTATCCATTTAGCAGATGTGGATGAAGATGGTGATATGGATATTTTGGCTGGAAATCTAGGGCTTAATAGTTTCTTTAAGGCTTCCGCTGATAAACCTACTTGTGTTTATGCCTATGATTTTGATGGTAATGGAGAAAATGATCCGATCATGTGTACCTATTTTGGAGAGAAATCTTATCCAGTGCACTCTAGGGATGAAATCTTGGAGCAAATGACTTCACTGAGGAAAAAGTACCTTCGATACAAGACTTTTGCCCATGATGATATAGAAGCGATGTTTGGAGATAAGAAGATTTCCAAAGCCAAGATTTATCAGGCAAATACTTTTGCGACCACTTTATATATCAATGAAGGAGCAAGCTTTTCAAGCCAAGCATTACCAAATGATATTCAAGTTTCTATGGTTAAGGATATGGAGATGTTTGATGTGGATGGCGATGGGACTAAAGAAATTGTTGCAGTAGGAAATTATTGGGATACGGATTTTGATTTTGGAAAATATGATGCTTCAGTTGGGACTATTTTAAAACGTAATGCAGACGGATCTTATCGTGCTATGCACCAAACAGGATTTCTTGCCAATCTGAATGCGAGAAGTTTAAATATATTAGATAGTAACAAGTTCGTTGTAGGTAATAATAACGGTGCAATGCAATTGTTTTCCATTAAATAACAAAAGGATTAGAGACTTTAGTTTTTGCGATTATCACTCGAACTTTTAGCTCGACGCATTAAAAGATAAAGCATAAGAACTAAACTTATTATTCCTAATCCCATCCACTTAGAGGAAAACTTATTGGCAAATTGGACAGCATCCATATTTCCTGTTGCAATAAATCCTGCCCAATGTTTTGGAGATTTAGCTGAGGATGGAATACTTTCATCATTCAGATAAGTATACTTAGCCATTTTTAGGGCTTTATCTTTCCTCATACCTGCCTTCAAGTTTTTGTAGAACTCTACCATTATATATTTAGTAGAAGCATCAGGGACTTTCCACAGTGACATAATAACCGACTGAGCACCAGCATAGTTAAAAGCTGAAGCAATCGATTTAATACTTTTACCTTTTCTTACTTGACCAACTCCAGTATTGCAAGCACTTAGTACAACAAGTTCTGCAGGAATGTTTATGTTGTAAATTTCGTGGAGTGGAAGAATTTCACGCTCATCTGATCCAAAATTTAGGGAGGAAAACAACGGACTATTTTCATTCATTACCGAGTGCATTGCTAGATGCAATACTTTACTATTTGGAGCATTATCTAAGAAGGAAGATTTCGAACAAGTATTTTTATTCAATACAGTTCCACCAATTATTTCTTTTATTTCTAAAACCTCATCCTGTGCTCCTGGTAGCTCTAAAAGTCCTTCTCTAACCAGCGATGCATACATGGGAGCTTCGTCAAAAGTTGCACTTTTATCGTAAGTTGGTGCAAATAGGTTGACAGCAACATTATTGCCTGTTTGCTTTTGATTAACCAAAAAGGATAGAGAGGGAGCATAAGAAATATTTGGGGCTTTCGATAAATCTGAAGCAAATATCGTTTCGATTGGTAGATAATTAAATTGATTATCTGGACAAACAATTAATTGCTCAACATTGGCCATCTTATCTATCAATATTTGTGGAATTTTTAAAGCAGTTTTAGCTTGTTCATTATTGGGCAATAATGCATAAGGATCTACTCCACTATCCATTTTGTCCAACACTTCGACAGTATCTAAGTGTATTATATGATGATCAATTGTTCCATTATTTATCAGGAAATAAATAAGATTTTTATCACCTAAAAATCCAATCAGAGCAGCGGCGTTTTGCTGACTCAAATAGTCATTTATGGTTGTGAAATTAGTTAATCCGTACTCATACTTAAGTTCATTATATCTTGGGCTTTTTTCAGCAATATACTTTCTTAAATCGGCATATTTAGATTCTAACTTACTTAACTGATCGGCAATTTTAGGATCAACTTCAGTAGGAGCATTATTTTTTATTAGGTCAATTCGAGTTTTCAAATCTCGTTCATCGGCAATAAGATTTGAAGGGATTTCTGCTAATTCTTCGATGGCACCTCTTCTAATATCGAGTAAAAGTTCATCGGTTTTAGCAAACTCTAGGATATTGATAATTTGTTGGTTTACCAATGTAGGATCAAGATGTTTTGACTGTATTTTTGCTAAAAGTGAACCTTCATATAAAGAGAAGTTAACTCCTTTCCATCTAGCCCAGTCACCTTCATCTAGTTGGGGACGAATCTGCTTAAAAGCTGTAAGCATATTTTCAAATATTAAGTCAGCTTTATTTATTTCTCCTTTACTAAGGTAATAGTGGCCAATAGTTATTATACAATCTGCCAGTACTAAGGATTCAGAGTATTCATCAAGGTTTATCACAGATTGTAAGTCTAGAGTCGAAGTACCAGTTAATAGCGTTAATAACTCATTTAATGGATTTATGGCGTCCGGATCATTTCTCTTCAATTTAATCCCATGCAGGTCAAGCAGTGATTGAGGCTGGATGCGTAGCTTATCTTCTCTTTCTAAGGTAGCAGATATTGTGAGAGATTTATGCAGATAAGGTAGTGCCTTATCAAACATACCCATATCATAATAGCTCATGGCTATAAAGTTATTTTCCTGAGCTAGTTCATAGGCGTTTTCTTTAGGTTTAGCTTGCAAGGCTTTAATATTCGTTAAATGCAAGTCTATAGATTTTTGGTACTCTTTATCATATCTATACGTCCTTGCTAAACCTTGGTAGCCTCTTAAAACTAAAAAGTGATTGGGTGGTAATTTTCCTTTAATTAATTCGAGTCCTTTTTGGTAATAAGATCTGGCTTTTTCAGAATTGCCTATGCCATTGTAACATTGACCTAAATTATTGAGTAGGTATGCCTCCCTTTGCCAAGAGTCATTTTTCAGCATGTTGTAAGACTTCAAGAAATAAGGTAGTGCTTTTTCAAATTGAGCTAAACTTCCATAGACATTTCCTAGTCCCATTCCTATGGTTTGATATTTCGCAATCTGAGAAGTATCGCGTTGAAGATTATATACTTTATCCGATTTTAAGAGATATTCTTTAGCCTTATAGAATCTATTTTTCTTCCCAAACACAGTTCCGATATGCGAATAAACATCAATTAATAAAGGGGAAGATTCGCCGGCTTCATTAATAACCTTGGTGACTAAATTATTAAACTCATATTCAAATTCAAATTCAGGATTTATTAATGCTTTGTACTCAATGCGGTATCTCTCAGTAGCCACATATTCTTGCAGTGGGAGACTATCTAGCGAATTATATATTTCTGCTGAATATTCTGATAGTTTATAAGCTTTTTGAAAATCTCTAAGTGCAGCATGATTACTAGCTGTAATTTGATAGAATTTTCCTTTCGCTAAGCTGGCCTGAACCTCATATTTTATCGTCGAATCAACGAGCTTAAATAGCTGATTACTAACTTCTAAATTACCTTGCTTAAAAAAGTTTTCTAGGCCAATATTAAGAGAATCTAAATAGCTAGGTTTTTCTTTAAGAATGCTTAATTTTTGGCTTAGGCTCTGTGGATTCTCAAGTAATGATTCTATAAATGAATGGTTATTTTGACCTAGTACGATATTAGTATTGAGCAGAATAAGGGATAGGATAGGAATTACTTTTTTCATATTAACTCATTTTATAACGAGTAAGATCCTAGAACGAGCATAAAATAGGATTTGCCAACATTTAAGTTCAATATCTTTATCAAGTTATTATTTACAAAATAGGAATTAATATTTTTAAAAGAAGAAAAGACAGAAACCTTGGGCCCTGTCTTCTCATTGTTTATTTTGGAGTAAATGATGCATCGAGCATGGTTAATGCTAACTGATAAGTGTCATCTTTTATCGCAAAACCCATGGCAAGATATTCTTCATTATTGAGTTGATTTATGGAATTTATATACAGGCCTTGATGATTATCGCATTGGTAAACTGTTTCATTGTTGGTTGTCTGGATGTTTGATCGCTTTTGTAGAACACTATGAATCGGGCAGTCAGCATCTCCCGTAAATACGAAGCTGCTAATTATGATTTCATTCTCTCCTGAAGTTAGATGGCTTGGATAAACCTGACCATATTCTGAACTGATTAGAATTTCTGTTGATTCTTCATTTAGATCATGATCAAAAGTGTAGAGAAATGATTCAGCATTGCTTGTTCCAATGGTAGAAACAATTATTTCAGCATCGTCTACTTTTACAGATTTAACTACTTGATCGTCAACGAAGGCAAGTTCTTCTATATCATAGAGTTCTTGATCCATTCTAAATAACTGCGAGGCGGCATTCGTTTGACTATAATTGCTAAAGTACACTTTATCATCATGCGCCTGAACATGATTTAAAGAGTTAGAGGAACTAGGGTCATATGAATGAAACTCTGCTCGCTCTGAAAATGAACTAGCGATTTTTACTACTAGGCTGGCATTTATACCATCAATATCTTGATGACCAGCAATATATATATCATTAAGATTATTATGATCAATGGAGTTAAAAACAGAACCAACTCTAGTAGATAAATATTCTTTTGTGATCATAAGGTCATGGTCAATTTCAATGACACTGCCTACATTATTTGTGCTTCCACATAATAGTATTCGGCCATCTAAAGTTTGAATTATATCATTGGCAATCATATCAGAAACATCTTCAGCGGATTCTAATTGACCTAGATAATTAAATTTTGCCAAAACACTGCCAAAGGCTTTAGTGGATAAAGGACTCCCTGGATAGATATTAGCTAAAACCACGAATCCATCATTTACCTCTACTGCTTTAACTGCAGAGGTATGGTAAAAAAAGGTAAGCGTTTTTAATCCAGAAAACGGATGAATGTTTGACCCATCGTTTACAGTTAATGTTTGACTTGATGTATGGCTTGTTCCATTTTCGTTTTCCACTGTAAGACTTACTTCATAGGTGCCTGGATCTTGAAAGATATGTGTAGGGCTACAGTCTTCAGTAATCTCAGATCCATCATCAAAATTCCATTCACAAATAAATTCGAACGATAAATTTGTAAAACTCACCTCGCAGGGCGCAACACAATTGGATTTATCCATTTCGAATAGTGATATGACAGCCTTTTCTGGTTCATCTTCCATTTCCAAAAAATCGCAAGATGCAGTGGCCAGTAGGATACCGATTAACAGTAGATTAAATAGTTGTTTCATTGTTTATTTTTTAGATAGTTTAATTGATCTAGTTTAAAGGGCTGAGTATTGCAATAGAGAGTGTTACTTAGTCACATAAAACATTTATTGTACTAGGCACATTGATTGTGCTCTGGCCAGATATGCTGGCGAAAGGGCCTTTTCTCAATGCGCACTCTGAATCTTCAATACGTACATTATTTATGCTTAAGCTACTGCCAGGTGCGTTAAGTCCTGAGACAAAAATGGCTGATTTGGTACTGCTTGCAGAAGGAACAGCACCACCAATTATAGTGGTATTATTTAGTTGATTTTGGGTGTTGTTTGAATTGTACCATATTCCTGGCCAGCTATTTAATCCACTTTCTTCCCCTCGAATAATAACCTGTTGTGATGGAGTACCACTGGTTTTAAAATAGTATGCATCTGACGAACTATTTATGTAGATTTCGGCACTGCGTTGCATGACCATTTCTACACCTGCATTTAGCTCTAATCCACCCTGAATCGTTAATTCATCACTTAGATAATAGGGAACGCCTGGATTATCCCATACATGATTTCCGATCAGTGAATTTTCACTGCCTTTGTACAGTTTTATCATATTGGATCCATTATCTGCAAAAGAGCAACTAGCTAAATCTGCGCTAATGGAACTTAGATTATTTGCGGCAATAAGGACTGGGTACTCGCCGCAGTTGTTGATTTCATTTTCTGAAAAATCTCGAATATCCGAAGTGATTAGATCGGACTGGTTTATGAGTACGCCTACTTCTGCTGAAGCAGTGATTAAACAGTTAGACATTTTTAGTGTTCCTAGTACTTCTACGGCGGCACTAGCAGATTTCTTTCCCGCTGTGTTTTCAATGGGTGCCGCTCCGGCTCCTTTAATTTCAGTAAAAACCAGCTTGTTGTTCAAGTCATTAGTGTTATAGAAAATGCCATTCCAAGTTGGTACATTATTATTTCCTGTACCGAAAATTTTCACTAATTGATCACTTCTTCCATTGACCTCAAAGGCTCCTCCATCTTTGATGATGATTGATGCTCCATCTTCAACAAGTATACTAACTCCTTCATCTACTTCAACAAGTGAACTAATGATTAAGTCGCATTCTACATGGATATCAATAGAGTTTCCCGATTCCATCCAAACCTCAGGTTCAGTTATTTCTCCGCATTTTTTCTCGGCGTTTTCTGTGGCAAGTCCAGTGAAGAAATCACAGCTTTGTAAGCTAATAAAAAGACTAAAAAGTAAAAGTAGTTGTATGTTTTTCATGGTATAATATTTTAAATTTCCATAGGCCACTCTGGGTGACTTTCAATGGGATGTACCATGAAATGGTAAAAGGTAAATGTGGAGTTGGGGAATTTTTAAATTAGAAGGGGTGGAAAACGGGGAGAGACTTAATTACTAAAATTTTTAAAACAAGAATAAGTTGCAAACTTAGTCTGCAACTTATTCTTGTTAGCCAATGAAAGTTTTATTTATAATTGCATATTAAAAACTTAACCTTCCTTTTTACATTCTCTGAAATAAGTTACCCGATAAACAATATTTCTTAAATTACAAGCTTCTCCACATAATGTACAATCTGGAAAAAATCCACTTGGACAGATAAATGGGTTTGGGTTTGGAGTATCTTCACATTCATTAAGAGTCTGCCAGAATCTACAATCATTCCAACCTGTTCTTAGGGATACCTTTTTGAGTGAATGCTTTTGACTTCTTTATAGTATTATGTGTTTCCAATCGAGTAGCAACCTCGTAATTAGTAAAACCAATATAGAATTTGTCAATTTTTCTAGAATAGATTATGTAAACAAATGGCATAAGATTAAAATAAAAAAAGGCTCACAATAAATTGCGAGCCTTTGGTAGCGTGAGGCGGACCCGAACCGCCGACCTCAGGATTATGAATCCTGCGCTCTAACCAGCTGAGCTACCACGCCTTTTTTGGTGGGGTAGTCTCTGATTGTAAGATCATGACTACCACGTCGTGAAACAAGTGGGAGCCTGTGAAAAAATCTTCTGGGCTACCACGCCATTTGAAGTGACAACAACATTGAACAAAAGCTTCAAAACTGATGCTGCACTAATTTCGGAGTGCAAATATAAACACTTACTTGATTTTTGTAAATATTTCTGTAAAATCATTAGCTATTAGCTAAGATTATTAAAATACATGCTATTACCTTAGAGAGAAGTTGAGCATGACAGTAAAAGAAATCCATATTTATCCGATAAAAAGTCTAGGAGGTATCTCATTAACACAATCTGAGGTGCTTGAGGAAGGATTAAAATATGATCGACAGTGGATGCTAGTCGATAAGGATGGACAATTTTTAACTCAGCGCCAAAATGCCGATTTAGCCAAATTCAAATGTGAAATAAGGGACGATCAACTACTTATTAATTACGGATTGGACAAGACTCAGTTTTCTTTGCATCAAGCCACAGAAAACATAAAAAGGGTACAGGTTTGGTCAAGCAAATTGAAAGCACCTGAAGTAGATCCTTTGATCTCCGAGTGGTTTTCAGATCATCTTGGTACGGAAGCAACGCTAGTAGCTAAAACATCTATCTCCAAAAGACCTAAACGTTTGTTTGTTCCTCCCTACAAAACATCACTCGGTTTTTCGGATGGCTACCCAATTTTACTTTTGGGAACAGCCAGTATGCATGCTTTAAACCAAAGATGCCCTGAAGAAATACCAGCAGATAGATTTAGGGCCAATATTTATTTGGATACAGAAACACCTCATATCGAAGACGAAAAAATAAGTTTTAAGCTCGGAACTGCCCAACTAAAAGTGATTAAGCCATGTGCTCGCTGCACGGTAATCACTATCGACCAAACAAACGGAAAAAAAGGAAAGGAACCTTTAAAAACATTGGCAGGCTATAGACTCAAGCGGAAGAAAATATGGTTTGGAGCAAATGCGATTTGTCTTAAAGCTGGACAAATTTCAATGGGTGATAAGGTGCAACTAGAAACTCCTCATTAAACCTTACGCTCATAATCTTTCCACCATAAAGGTTCGCTTATGACTTTGTCTTCATCACGAATATATCGTATTTCGACGGGACCCACTAAAGGAATAAAATCATCAAATTGCTCAAGATAAGCTTCGTCATAAACTTCGACATGTAAATGGATAGCTGGCCATTTGTTGGCTTCAAAAAATTCTATAACTTCCGTTTTAGACATTTCGTCGAAAACTGGAAAATAGGTATTGGGAACTTCAATTTCGAATGATTTTATTATTCCATCTGCATAATTAGTTAGTACTTCTTTCGGATTCATGAGCTTATCTCGAAAAAAGAGAAAATGAAGTAATCTACTCAGTGGAAACTCGGTGTGTACTGCTTTTTCGAAGCCAAAGGTTTCTATGTTTTGAGCATTGATTAATTTCAATACTTGCGCCTTATTTAGTTTCCAACTCCATGCGTTATAAACGCCTAAAACCTCCAGGATTACTTTATTCCCAGTTCGCTTAAATGATTTGATGTTGGGATTACACTCTCCAAATAAATCATGCAGATTGAAAGCTTTTTCGTAGACTTTTTTTGATCGTTTTCTTCGTAATAAATAAACAATCCCAAGCTCATTTTGATCCTCAATATTGCTCCATCCAAAAAAGTTTTTTCCTTTTTCTTGAAACTGAATGACCTTTCTAAATTCATTTATCGCGATGGTGCCTCTTCGTTTGTTATCCCGCTCTACATACAATCCATTTAATTGAAGAAACTCCTCATTGCTTAATGTCGAACAATCAATTTCCTGACCTCTTCCATAGGCTTTTTCATCTAGGTGTGGAATAAAAAGGATATTGGGTAATGCTTGCCGTCCTTGACTGAAAAGAAAGTTGGGAACGGCTAACCATGCATCATCTTCTAGGTAGGTATCAATAATTGCCTGTCTGTTAAACTCCATAATGATTTACTTTTTAATAACTATCGTCTTTTTGCGACAAAATAAGCCTGTTTGGCCCATATCCTTAATGAACTCAAGTCTGTTTTATTAAGGTCATCAAATTAATAATTCTGTGTTTAAAAGCTCAATAATATTCTCTTTTTCCTTGCTTTTAACGAATGTTCAGCTAGCATTTTCACAGACTTGCTGCTCGGCAGGTGCACCGGTTAATTCATCATTCGAAATTGCGGACACAGATTATCCATTGTTGACTATCCAGACGGATTACAATTATAAAAGTATCAATAGATTGGTTGCTGATCAGACCATTTTACTAAACCATCCAAGAACCCGAAATGGTCATAATGCCTTAGTGAGCATTCACTATGGTAGTGCGAGTCCATTCTCTTTTGGATTGGTTTTGCCTTACATTATTCAGCAGCGCACAAGCTTCTCCGAAGAGCAAAGTTCTTTTGGGTTTGGCGACATACTTTTATTGACACAGTACCATATTCCGACACATTGGGGGGATTGGTCGTTGGGAGTGTCGTCAGCTATAAAGCTACCTACTGGCGAGACAGACAATCGAGATGACCGAAGTGTGGTCCTATCACCAGATATGCAAAGTGGTACAGGTACGATAGATATTATTGGGAGATTTTCGATTAGCAAAAAACACTTTGTTAGACCTAATCTGAATGTTCAATGGAGCTCTTTGTATCGTAAAAATACAACGAATCAAAACTTTGGCGCCCTTAAGGGAAGTACAGGACGAGCCTTTAAATTTGGTGATGAATTTGAATCAGCACTCCAGGTAAGTTTTGAAATGCTGGCTAAATCTTGGTTTGTTAGTCCAGACTATAGCCTAATCTTTAGAATGACAAAACCCAATGAAGAACAAGGAATTTTAGCTTCCA
The DNA here is from genome assembly GCA_020629035.1 of Saprospiraceae bacterium. GTDB lineage: Bacteria > Bacteroidota > Bacteroidia > Chitinophagales > Saprospiraceae > JAHDDO01. The sequence continues at coordinate 67,308 of JAHDEC010000008.1, forward strand.
ACAGTGGAGGGCAATGGTTGAGTCATGCATTAGGTCTGTTTGTTAAGGGCAATAATGATATTGGACTCAGAGCCTACATTGAACTACCCATTATGCAACAATTAGATGGATTGCAAATAACTACTAATCTGGAGTTTGGATTACAAATTAACTACCAAATAAATCTTACAAAAAATAATAAAAATGAAAAATTACCTAAAAATATTTTGCCTTAGCCTAGTTTTTATATCAGCCTGTGGAGACAATCGAGATAGCACTGAATGGCTGGTTCCTCAAGAAGAAATCTTCGATGGTGGACCAGGAAAAGACGGGATACCATCGATTGATACGCCTAATTTTTCATCGGTACAGGATATTAACTTTTTAGAAGACACTGATTTAGTGATTGGCTATTTTAATGAGGGACAAATACGCGCCTATCCACATGATATTTTAGATTGGCATGAGATTGTAAATGATGATATAGCTAATAAAAGTGTTGCCCTTACTTATTGTCCTTTAACAGGCACAGCCATTGGCTGGGATCGAAATGTAGGTAACAATAAAACTACTTTTGGAGTGAGTGGAAAATTGTACAATTCTAACCTAATTCCTTATGATCGAAACACAGACAGTTACTGGTCACAAATCGGTCTAAACTGTATAAATGGTGAACTTTTTTCCACAGAAATAAAAACAGTTCCATTAATAGAAACCACTTGGGAAACATGGAAAACTGCCTATCCAAACTCCATGGTTTTAAACACGGATACTGGCTTTAGTAGAACGTATGGAGTGTATCCTTATGGCGATTACATAACTAATCATAGTCGCTTAGCTTTTCCAGTAGAGCCACTAGATGATAGGATTCCTGCCAAAGAGAGAGTTTTAGGCTTATTGAGCGATGCAGGTAATAAGTCATATCGATTGAGTAGTTTTGGAAATGGCAAACTGGTGGTAGATTCTATTGGTGATGAGACTTATCTTATCATTGGCTCACAAACATTAAATTTTATAGTAGCCTATGCCATAGAAAGTGATGCAGAGGACTGGTCTTATGATCCTACTAATTTACCAGTCATTGCAAAGGATGGATCTGGTAATGCCTTAACCATCCATGGAGATATTGTGGATGGTCCCTTGTCCGAGACTTCATTGAGTCCCACTGTTTCATTTATGGCCTATTGGTTTTCACTAGGTGCGTTTTATCCAGGTATTGATATTTATGAATAATGATAATTAAATAGTTAGTTGTAAGATCCTTTTTGAATTATTGAGAAAGCTTGTGGGAGTTTGCTATAAATTGTATGATACTCTCGCAAGCGGACTCAATATTTTTGCCATTTAACGGAATGTTTGTATCATGTAAACTTGCGATTAAGCTAAGCTCTCGGGTTTCAATATTTATGCGCAGCTTTTGCTCTTTTTGATCATGGAAATATGTTAAGGAAGGTCCCATAAATGATTGTTCGTATATAGGCAAATCACCTTCATCAAAGCTTAAGGAAAATCCCATCTCAGCTAATTTAACAAGACCATTTTTGGTAGTTTTAATTAAAGGATTTTCTCTTGATCTGGTCTTTTGAGTGCTTTGATATAGTTTATTTAAGCTTGTTTTGTTTGGCCAATGTCGTCCTTCTAAAATTGTCGATACTCGTTTTATTAATTCATGGGCTTCACTAAAATCTTTAACCTTACTACCTTCTAAAACTCTAAGTTCATGAAAGCTCAGACAGTCAAAGATATCCTCGAAATGTAAGTTGAATGTAGGCGTTTTAAGTCGATGAATATAGATGTTTTGCAGCTGAACATTACTGGGGAAAGATCTTGGTGATCGGTGGATAAAAGTAATCTGCCTGAGATTTATCTGATGCAAATAAATAACAAAGGTGTAGTCAAATTGAGGATTTTTTATGGATCTTTTTTGTTGAGTCAGTACTTCATAATTATAGTCTTCTTGCAGAAAGCTATACTTTACTTTAATCCTATTTAGTTGATCCTCCGTCATAACTCAATTCCGTATTGTTTCTTAGCATCCGCTATTTTTTGTGATTCACTTATTTCCGGATAGAGTATATAGCTTGGAGCCAGGATTTGTTTGGCTTTGTCTACCCTTATAACTATGATGGAATGGTAGGGATATTTTGTTCCCACCAGTTTTTGTAGGTCTTCGTTAAATAGGTCAAAGGCTTCGTTTGTCTTTTTTATGATCTCTGCATTCCCCTTTAATTGATAGCCTTTCTGGACTAAAACATCCACGAAGCTGAGGCAGACCTTCGGGTTTTTTTGAATGTTTTTTACCGATTGTGGTGAGGCAATATTGGCAATAACAATTTGATTTTCTCCAAATGGCAGAAATACTTCTTTAGGTGAGACGTTAGGCAGTCCTTGTGGATCTGAAGTGGCAAGCCAGCAAAGGACACTTTGTTGTAAGTATTTTCTAATGTTTGGACTAAGTATCATTTTGTTCAACTTTATGAGAGGATAACGAGCACGTCTGATTATTGTTTTTCTTGCATTTCGCTATGTATCCAGACCATACGATCAAGGAACCACATCTTAGATAGGTAGACACAAATGGCGCCTAAAACGGTCAAGAAAGGATCCAATTTCCAGAGGCCTACCATGAGTACCACACCACTCAATGTTTGAATAATGGTTAAAATTAAAACTGGTCTATGGTGGTGTTTAGCTACCGGATTTTCTTTTCGATTTGACCAGTATTTCTCCCCCAAAACAGATTTAGATCCCCAGTTGTCTAGGCTTGTAGGTTTTTTAAATAGGGTAGGATTAATAAGCAACCAAATGATAAGTATTATAATAGGAATAAGGCAATACCAGCCAAACCATACTCTCGACCAGATAGCTACCATAAGAAAAGGGAGTGTTGCAAATCTAGTCCAAATAGACCAGGGATTTGCATGTTTTAACCAGTTGTCTCCATCTAGTTTAAATATTTTGGCGATTCGTTTTTCTAAGGTCATTGTGTTGGGTTATTTCCAATGATTCACATATATTTTTGACGCTGAATTTTAATAAGAATTATAGTAGCTCAAGAAATCTAAGTATATTAAAGAATATAAGATAAATAGAGCATTGATTTTAATAATTCACACGATAGTTTCAAGCATTGCCCTCCTTGCAGGGATAATCTTTCTTTTGCCCAAAGGTACTAGAAAGCACAAATGGATTGGTTATACTTATACGCTAAGTATGCTCATCTGTCTAATTACCTCATTCGGCTTGTTTAATTTGTGGGGAAGTTTTGGGGTTTATCATGCGTTATCCATAGTTAGTTTTTTGACCCTAGTTATTGCCCTTTATTTTCCTTTGTTTGGAAGAAAAAGGAAGAGTTGGGTCGAATCACATTTGATTTGGATGGGCTACAGCTATGTCGGTTTAGTGATGGCTGCAGGTTCACATTTCTTTAGTGTTTTCCCAGACTGGCCAGTTTGGTTAAGAATGGTATTGTTTTGGGGTTTGCCTTATGTGCTTGGTAGCACACTTATTTTTAGGAATAAGGTGAATGCAGCTAAGCATGCTCTTGGGAATATAGGGAAGTAGGGGTTGTTTTAATTTAATCTTTCTCCCTCGACGAAGCTAGCGCTTGTCGAAGGTTTTTGGCTCGACTAATCTTGCGATTGTCGAAGACCTGGGTGGCTCGACGAATCTTGCGATTGTCGAAGACCTACTCTTGATAGTAATCAAAAAGCATTTAGCTAAACTTTTTGGGACTAATTTAATCTTTCAAAGATACCGGCAATACCTTGTCCGCCTCCTACGCATGCGGTTACCATACCGTATTTTTGGTTCCTTCTTCGCATTTCGTTGAGTAATTGGATACTTAATTTTGCACCTGTGCATCCTAGTGGGTGACCAAGCGCTATTGCTCCACCATTAACATTTACGGTGCTAGGGTCTAAACCTACAGTTTTAATAACGGCTAAAGCTTGTGTTGCAAAAGCTTCATTTAGTTCAGTTTGTTCAATATCGTTTAAAGATAAACCTGCTTGCTTTAATGCTTTAGGTATTGCTACGCAAGGTCCGATTCCCATGTATAGAGGATCTACGCCACCCACAGCACAAGACACTAATCTTGCAATGGGTTCAAGATTTAATTTTTTAACCATTTCCTCACTCATCACAAGGGTAAAAGCTGCTCCGTCTGATGTTTGAGAAGAGTTTCCTGCTGTAACTACACCTCCTTTTTTGAAGGCTGCTCTAAGTTTAGCTAAACCTTCCATCGAAGTACCTCTTCGTAAACCTTCATCTGTATCCACAACATGTGAAGATTCGACACGTTTTCCGTCTTTTACAAAAACATCTTCGACCGTCACTGGAATGATCTCATCCTTAAATTTCCCTCCATCTATCGCAGCAGCAGCCTTGGCATGAGATCCCACGGAAAACTCATCGGCTTGCTCTCTGGTCACTTCGTATTTGCTGGCTACCGCTTCAGCTGTCGCCCCCATACTGACATGGTAATTGATATTATTCATGTTCGCTTTATAGCTTGGAGAGAGCTTATATCCCGTCATAGGTATTTGACTCATACTTTCAGCACCACCAGCAATATAAACATGCCCAAATCCGGCCTTAATTTTTCCAACAGCCATAGAAATGGCTTCCAGACCAGAAGCACAGTATCGATTAATGGTAATACCTGGCACTTCCTTACCTAATGCTCTAGCAGCAATGAGTCTCCCAACCTGTAAACCCTGCTCACCTTCAGGGTTAGCACAGCCTACTATCACATCATCGATTAATGTAGGATCCAAAGAAGGTACTTCCTTCATCATTCCTGTAATAATATCGACCGCTAAATCATCCGAACGGTAATTTTTAAAACCACCTTTTTTAGCTTTTCCTACTGCTGATCGGTATCCTTTAATTATGTATGCTTCCATTTTTTTATGGTGTTTAGTAGTCAGTACTTAGTACTTAGACTTTTTCAATTTTTCTTATTAACCCATTGATCATTTTTGCAATTTGTTCTATTTGAACTAGCAATTTTTCTCCTGGACTTTCTTTTATAAATGATAACTCTATTGAAATTATTATTTGAGTTTCAAGCTCATAACAAGAGCCTTTGGCTACTTGCAAATAATAAATTAATTGTTGGTTTGAATGTCGTCCACAACCTTCTGCAATATTGGACGGAATAGATACAGCGCTTCTTTTAATTTGCGAACTCAGCCCATATAATTCTTCTTTTGGAAACTGCTTCAATTCTTTATAAACTTAAACAACAAAATCCTTTGATCGATTCCAAACCTCTAATTTTTTATAGTTATGCATAGCTTAATTTTCATGCACATGGCGGATACTCGTTAGTATTCACCGCTAATGTGTGTTCTAAAATGATTGTTCTATAAAATCTAAGTACCAGGTACTGAGTACCAAGTACTACGTACCAACTTAATTCCTAAGCGGCTTATTATTCATAAGCAAATACTGGATTCTGTCTAATGTCTTTTGCTCACCTAATAAGCTCAAAAACTCCTGTCTTTCTAAGTCTAGTAAATACTGCTCGCTTACATGCTGACTTTGTGTTAGGTCTCCACCACAAATGACATTGGCCACCTTCCTTGCAATTACTACATCATAGTCCGACATATACTCACCTAATCTAAACTCATTAATGGCTGAATATAAAGTCGAAATCCCGGCTCTTCCTAAAACTTCGATATCATGTCTTGCCACCGGTGCAATGTAATCCTTTGCTAGGCTTAAGACTTTGGCCTTAGCCATAGCAATATTTCTAGACGTGTTTAAACACACGGTATCCTTTGTTTCTAATAAATAGTTATGATCAAAAGCTTCGTAAGCTGAAGTAGCTACAGTGGCTGTGGCAATCGCTTTGAAATGCTCAATTAAAGTAGGCATTTTAACGTCTCCTTCGAAAAACTTATCCGAAGCTCTTAAGGCCATTTCTTTTGTTCCACCACCTCCAGGTAGCAAACCTACACCTACCTCTACTAATCCTATATATGACTCAGCAGCAAAAATACCTGCATCACAGTGCATAGCTATCTCACAACCACCACCAAATACATACCCTTGTGTAGCAACTACTACTGGGATTTTAGAGGTTTTAATCCGCATATTTACTTGCTGGAAACCGTCGACCATATCATTTAGCTTGTCAAAATCTTTTTGCATGGCTAGCATTCCGACAGCCATCAGGTTAGCACCAACGGTAAAGTTTTTATCATTGTTTCCAATTACAATACCCTTCCAACCTTCTTTCTCCGCAAGATCTATAGCATCCACCATTCCTTGTCCAATACCTTCTCCAATAGCATTGCTCTTACTGGTAAATTCCAAACACATAACACCATCTCCTAAATCATGGACCGTACATTCACTGTTCTTTAAGATCGGTGTGTTTGATCGTAGAGCATCCAAGATGATGTAGTTCTCTGCACCTGGTACACCTACATATTTTCCTTCAGCTAAACTGAAATATTTCTTTAAACCATCTTCATATTTATAGAAGCTAGTAAATCCTCGAGAAGGCAAATCTTTAAGCCAATCCGCTATTTTTTCTCCCTGAGCTTCCATCAGCGCTAGTCCCTTTTCAAAACCTATAGAATCCCAATATTCAAAGGGTCCTAAATCCCACATGTAACCCGCTCTCATAGCATCATCAATCGGATAAAACTCATCTGATATTTCTGGAACTCTATTCGCGGAATAGGCAAAGAGTGAAGCAAAATATTCTTTAAAAAACTGGTGATCTCTGCTGTCACCATCAAGAATGGTTTCCATTTTCTTATCGAAACGCTCGATATTTTTCGCTGCACCAATAACATCTAGCCTTGGCTTTACAGAAGGTTCGTAGCTTAAGGTTTCAAGATTTAGCGCATTAATAATGGTTTTCCCTTTTGCGTCTTTTTCTTTTGTTTTCTGATAATATCCCTTCTTTGTTTTATTTCCAAAGAACTTATTATCCAATAAAAACTGAACATGTTTTGGTGCTTTGCTTCCTTTCAAGTCAGCAAAGAATTCGTCATCTTTTGCGTTATTGGTAATAAATTCAGAAACTTTAAAGCCGGTATCAATCCCCACTAGATCTTGAAGTCTAAAAGTGGCGGTGTTTGGTCGGCCTATGAGGGCTCCGGTTAGCGCATCCACTTCTTCGATTTTCATACTATGTTTGCGAGTCAACTGGTCTAATTTAGTCATGGACATAACGCCAATTCTGTTAGCTATAAATCCAGTGGTGTCTTTACATAGCACAGTTTGTTTGCCAATGTTGAGATCGCCAAAATGCATGAAAAAATCAAGGACATCTTGTTTAGTTGAGGAGTGTTGAATGACTTCTAATAATCTCAAATACCTTGGAGGATTAAAGAAGTGAGTACCACAAAAATGGGCTTTAAAATCATCTGAACGTCCTTCAACAAGCATCTCGATCGGAATACTAGATGTATTAGAACTAACCAGTGAACCAGCCTTTCTATATTTTTCTACTTTTTCAAAAATCTGATGTTTGATATCAAGTCGTTCGATTACTACTTCGATTATCCAATCTGCATCTGCAATCTTTTCAAAATCATCTGTAAAGTTACCCGTCTTTATCCTTGAAGAAAATCCTTTACTATAGAGCGAGGCTGGCTTAGATTTCAAAGCACTCTTTAAAGCGCCATTTACTATGCTGTTGCGCACCGTAGGATTGTCTTTGTCCTTATCTGCTATATCAAAAGGCACAATATCTAACATGATTACATCCATCCCAATATTCGCTAAGTGGCAAGCAATTCCAGCTCCCATTACTCCTGATCCTAGCACAGCCGCTTTTTGTAATCTATATTTCATGTCTATGATTTATTGTGAGGTCTTTAATGGTTCTTTATACGTTTCAGTAAAGATAGCATCTACTTTTCTTTAAGTGACATACTTTTCAAAAAATAGAATTTGTATTTTATTTTAACTATAAGTTCACTAATATAATCAATAATACTGAAGAAAGTTTAGTAAATAGACAAATTAAATATACTTAGAGTATAGTGAATTTGAAACTAAAGGTCTCCTCTTTTTGCCCTTGATGAGATACTGTGAAATGCAGATAAGGTCAAAAGTTGTATTTCATTGATGGTCGTTAGTGAAGTGCCAATTTAGCCCTTAGTTTTAGTTTTTCTACTTTAAATATTATCGGAAGCTTGAATAATTATATACCTTAAACAACTAATCAAAACATAAAGTAATGGGATATTTAGAAATTTTAATTGCAGCGGTGGTTGCGTTTTTATTTGGATTTGCGTGGTATACAGCGTTGTTTGGAAAGGCCTGGCAGAAGGAAGTGGGAATGACGCCTGAGGATGCCCAGTCAGGCATGGCTGTAACACATGGTTTAGCCTTTTTAATGATGTGTGTACTTGCTTTTGCTATTAATTTTGTGATAGGGATGCATCCAGTAGAAGAACAAACTTTTGCTCATGGTGCTTTTCATGGGCTAATGTCAGCGGTTATGTATTGCTTGCCAGCAGTTGCTATTCATTATTTATACCAGAAAAAATCACTTAAATTATTTTTAATTGATGGAAGCTATATAGCTCTATTCTGCGCCTTAATGGGTGGTGTTTTAGCTGCCTTGAAATTAGCTTAATATGAGGCTATGGGAGGGTGCTTACCCTTTTAAGTAGTTGCGTTTTTATAGTTTGTTCATTTACCTTTTTGATTGTTAGAGAACATCAAGGTAAATGCACAAATTATGAAGACGATTTATCCGCTCACTTTACTACTAATTCTTTCGCTTGGCTCATGCGATTTTGATTTCTGGAACAACTTGGGTGATGCCATTAATTTATGCGAAGGAAAAACAATTATTGTCAATTCAGAAGTTGGAGATTTTAATAATTTATCGGTTTGTGGCGATGATGAAGATTGCTCATTAAGGAATGCCATCCATTCAGTGACGAACACCGTATGTACTGAGACAGATAATGTATTTACCCTTCAATTATCAGAAAATAACACCTATGTATTAAACGATGGTAAAGAGGTGGAAGACAGAAATGATGATCCAATATTTGCAGGGTTAATATTTAAGCAACACAGTGTTGGAGATGGTATTAAAATTATTGTTGAAGGCAATGGAGCAACCATCCAATTAGCTGAAGGCACAAGTCCAAACATACCAGATCATTTAATTTATGTGCATGAAAATGCTACGGTTGAATTTAGGAACATTCAATTTAGAACAGGTGATGTACAGTATCATGATTTAGATCATCATTTCGGGGATGATCCAGCAGCCAATCATGCAGGAGGAGCTATCCATAACAATGGAAATGTAGAACTCATAAATTGCGAGTTTCATGATTGCCACGCTGTCCAAGGAGCCGCGATATACAACACTAAAACAGCTACTCTTAGCCATTGCTTATTTCAGGATAATAAAGGTAAAACCATAGAAATCGGAGGGATTCCTCAATATTCCAGTGGTGGTGCGATCTATAATTGGGGATCTAACAGCATAACATCCATTTCAAACTGTCAATTCGCTAATAATTCAGCAGATTTTGCTGGAGCTATTTATAATGAAGAAGGTGGTGCGATTAATTTATTTGAGTCATTAATTTTTGCCAATGTCAGCCAACTAGCCAAAGGAGTGGTCTGGAATGATGGAGGTTTTATGGATGTAAGAAATACCGATTTTGAAAACAGTTTCCCGCTAGAAATCCAGAGTTCAGGAACCTTGCAAATGAATGATTGTGAGATATTTAGAACGAGTACAACATTGAACAATACAGCCATAGTTGCAGAAGATGAATCAAGCTTTAGAGATGTAGTCGTTCGTGATTTTTATTGCATAGAAAACACCTGCGGTCCCATCATAGACGCTAAAGATGATGCAGTATTTATAGACTGCTCATTTTATAGGAATACAGGAACTACCTTGCTACAATATCAAGGTGAGCGATTTAAACTACATGGCTCATACGTTGCCAATAATAACTGTTCTTTTAATATAGTTGCCGATGCAAGTTTACTGGATGTACAATCCAATGTTATTATTGACAATGGCTATACTGGACTAATAAGTACTAATACTAGTGATGCAGAATTTACTAATAATATAATTACCAATAATCATGCACCTGCTGGTCCTGGTGCAATTCTTATTCAAGGTGAGTTTATGTTTCTTAAGTTTTTTCACAATACCATTGGGAATAATGAAGTGGTGGATGAAGGCAATAAATTTGAAATCAAACTGAATGGACAAGTGGATGGTCTCAGAATGCAAAATAATGTCTTTTTTGTTAAACTGACTGGCAATAAATGTTTAGATGTGGAGGACATTCCTTATGAAGGAGATATTATCAATAATTATGTTAATGACACTCAGCAACAACTACCTAATCAGGAGTCATACCCTCATACAGAAGAATTTCTTGGACTTCTTTACTCCATTGAAAGTGGGCCAGGAACGTTTGTCTTAACACCTCCAGCTTCGTTGGCAACCGTTGTTCCCATTCTAACAGAAGTACCTTATGATAAAGAAGGTACAGCCAGACAATCTCCCTTGTGCTCCCCAGGAGCAGTCGAACGCAATTTCTAAAAAGGAAGACAAAATTTAGTTTTCGATTTACCTTTTGGAATTTTATGGTACTTCCTTATAAATAAACTAAAAAAGAAAAACTATGAAACGATTAATTCCTATCCTAATGGCTACTTTATTTTTCTCTTCTTGTGGTCTGTTTGAAGGTATAGACAATGGATTTGATAATTGTGAAACCGGATTAATAAAAGCTACATCCGAACTTGGAACCATCGAAGGAGCCACTCCCTGTCCATCAGGCGAACCATGTGATTTAAGGTCAGCTATTCATTCTGCATTTAATGCGGTATGTAATGAGGAAGGTGCGCGCATTGTGGTAGAATTGCCACAAAACACCACCTATGTGGTTAATGATGGAGCTGAGGCTGGTCCCACTGTTTTTGATCAAACCGTTAATGCGGCCTTTAATTTAAAGCCGAACACATTGGCCATGAAACCCAAAGTTGTAATAGAAGGTAATGGCTCAACGATTAGATTAGCTGACACTGAAAGTCAGTCCAGTCCAAAACATATCTTCTTTATCCATGAAGATGCAGATGTTGAATTTAGAAATCTAAGCTTTGCTATGGGTGATGTAGAATATAATGATTGGGATGAATATATTGAGGGTAACCCACCGATGGATCATTGTGGAGGAGCTATCCATAATAATGGGAAATTAAAGGTTGTGGATTGTGTCTTTGATAATTGCTCAGCTGAACTAGGAGGCGCTATTTTTAATTCAAATAAGGCCACCATCTCTGGAACGAGCTTTATTAAGAATCGAGGAATAGGCCGAATTTTGCCAGGCGGAATTGAAGTGGAATCCAAGGGTGGAGCACTATGTAACCTAGGTTTTAATCCCGAAATGGACATTACCACTTCATTTTTTCAAGACAATGTCGCATCACATGGAGCTGCCATTTATAATGCACTCGATTGTGTCGTAAATTTAAGCCATTCAAACTTTCAATTTAATTCGGGCATCAGAGCATCTGCCACTGTTTTTAATGATGATGGTCACCTAGACGCAAGGTTTTGTGATTTTAAAAATGAAACACCTTTGGCTATAGAAAGTAGTAATCACTTATTTTTATTTGACACTAAAATTTGGCAAGACATTGACGATTTTGGGAATAATTTTGGAGCACTAAAGTTGTCATCCACTGCAAGCTTAGAAAAGGTAGTGGTCACTGGATTTAGGTGTGAGGGAGATGATTGTCTTCCACTAATCGAAGCCGATGGTGATGTGAGGTTTGAAGATTGCACCTTTTTTAACAATTCAGGTCCAGTTTTATTGACAAAAACAGGAGAAGAGTTTAATATGAATGGTTGCTACATTGGTAATAATAATGCTACTGTTAATATCTACTCGGATTGTCCAAATATTCGTTTAACAAACAATGAGATCATAGACAATTTTGCTACCGGACTCATTTTGAATGATACTGAGTTTTTGTACTTAACGAATAATATATTGGCTAATAATAATGCCTTTATCGCTGCTGGTGCTATTTCTATGCAGAGTGAGTCCAATGTTGAGGGTATTTTTATTCATAATACCATCTACAACAATCCAGTGTCAGAAGAATTTGGAAGGTATGAGCTTAATTTTTCAGCTACTTTTTCAGATTTAACGATGCTAAACAACATTATTCATAATGGAACTAATAACAACGCACATATGTCAAATCTAATGTTGATTGGAGGCGATGTGGACATTAGTCATAATTATATTAATAGTGAAACGAATTATGTACCAAACCAAGAACCATTTTTTGAAGATCTTTTCATCGGTGAATTGGCAATCGACGAAGCTTCTGATTTGAGACAATACGACATTACTCCACCTGCTGCTTTGATAAATGCAGCTCCTTTTTCTTCGATAGTTCCAACGGATAAAAATGGACAAGCAAGAGGACCTGTTAATGCAACGCCTGGAGCCAACGAATAGTAGACTTTTTTAGATTTATTGCAGTTAAATGGGAGTAAATATATTGCTCCCATTTTTTTATTCCTCTGTGCTTGCAGGCTTAAAGAGCTTAGTAAACTTGGCCGGCAAATCAACTTCCACCTTAATGGTTTTATTCGTTACTGGGTGTTTTAAGTTGAGCGATGTGGCGTGTAGATACAGTCCTTTACCTACCCATTGTTTTCCTTCCTTTGCATATTCTTTATCACCTAAAATAGTATTACCTTGACCTGATAGGTGAATTCTTAATTGGTGTCTTCTGCCTGTTTTAGGGTTAAGTTTTAATAAGTGTAAACCATCGTATTTATCCGAGGCTATCGTTTCCAAAACTTCATATTTAGTTTCAGCTTTTTTCCCTTTAATATCGTCCTTGATGTTTCCTTTCTTTTTAATCTTTCCCGTTACAACAGCATGGTAGGTTTTGCTTATTTTATGTTGTTCGAACAGTTTCCCCAATGCTGTAACCATAGAGTGAGTCTTACCGATTAATAAAGCTCCACTTGTAGGAAAATCAAGTCTGTGGACAGGTTGTGGTCTTACCAGACTATCTTCTTGTTCGCTTTTTGTTAGGTTGTAAGGAAGTGCATTTTCGATGGTTTGGAATTTGTTGCCACTCACAACTATTCCAGCGGGTTTATTAATGATAGCCAAATGATCATCTTGGAATAACACCTCCAGTTTCATATCCAAAATAGGGGCATTTAAATCTTCATCTAAATCAAATAAAACAATGGCTTCTCCTCCTTTGATAAACTTGCCCGTTTTAGCAATTTCTCCATTGACTTTTACCTTACCTTTTTCAATGGCCTTTTTCATTCCTTTTTTAGTTGGAATACTTTTAAATATACCTGGAATGTAATCTGACAGCCTTATTTCCTGATCCAATTTAGGAACTATGTGTGATTCACGTTTCTTCACTTGTTTCTTTTTTTATGAGGTGGATTCCATTATCTCTAAGTTCGATAGACTTACTTTTATATAGGTTTCCAACTGCCTTTTTAAAGAGCTTTTTGCTCATTCCTAATTCCTTTCTTATGATGGCAGGATCAGTTTTATCGTTGAGCATTAGGCTTCCACCCACTGCTTCTAGTTTTTGTAGAATCTTTTGCGCATTAGGCTCGATACTTTGGTGCCCAATCGGTGTAAGACTGATATCTATTTTCTTATCTGCCCGAATGGGTTTTACATAACCTTTAGCTTTTTGTCCAATGTGGAGTGGCTCAAAAACCTCGTTTTTGTATACTAAACCAGAATAGTAGTTGTCTACTATTACCTTATAACCCATATCTGTAATCTGATACACAAGCAATGGAACTTCTTCTCCTTTTTCAATGTCGCCATCGGCAAAGTACTCTAAGAATCCATTTAGTTTAGTAGATCCTACTAGACGTTGGCTTTTTTCATCAAGATATAGATGGACGATGTATCGCTCGCCTTCCTTAAGTCTAGTAGCTTGATTTCTAAAGGGTATAAACAGCTGTTTGCTTACTCCCCAATCGCAGAAAGCACCCATCTCGTTTACTTCTTTGACCATGAGATTTGCATACTCATCAAGGGTAAAAAAGGGTTTTTCCGTTGTTGCAACTGGACGATTTTCGCTGTCATTGTAAACAAACACTTCGATTTTGTCACCGACTTTCATTTCATCTGTCACAAATCCCCTAGGCATAAGCACCTCTTGAGTAATATCATCGTCGACAAGATATAAGCCTTGGGGCATATCTCGACTAACTTCCAATGTTTGGTATTCACCTAATTCTATCACACTACAAAGGTAGGGGATTAGACGAGAATAGCAGCTGCGTTTGAGAAGCTTTTGTTTTTACTCAACTTTGAAGAAGAAATATCCAATATCACAAGAAGCATTATTTATTAGTCTACCTAGATAAAAAGCTTTGTCAAGCTTAATTTAACTAAGGCTCGAAAATGCTTATTCACATCATAAGCAAATGAATTATCATGCAAATAGCTTGACAGGCAATTATGGTGATTTATATACCTGATTATTATTGCTTGAAATTCCGCAATAGCCAAGGTTCTGTAGCTAAATAAACCCAATAATCATTTATATTTTTCTATAAACCAACTTAACTCTTCCTTAAATTTTTGTCGTTCGTCTTTGAAGATACTGTGTGTGCTATTTTCGAAGATGATCAAATATTTGTCTTCAGCTAATGTGCCTAGAGTTTCCATTGCATGCTCACCTAAAGTAGTAGGAACAATGGGGTCTTTAGCGGCATACAAGTTAAGGCTGGGTAGGGTGATAGTGGTCATTTCATCATCTAAATTGCCATTTACTAAGACTTCGGTAAAAAGCGCGTTGTTTTTTTGCTGAAATCCTGTTCCTACTGGTGAGCTTAAAAATTCAAGGAAAGGAATAGATGCAAGCGTTTCTGTTTCTTTTGCTAGTTCGTTATTAATTTGTTGAGCAACATAATTTATGTTTAGTAGCTCTTCTCTGGAATTGATAGCTGGGGTCTCTATTAATGTATTAAGTAGGGGTTCCCAATCTGCAGCTGTGATGGTATTGTTTTCAATATTTTCTTCAATCCAGTTCATTGAAAAACTTCTGGATTCCAGCCAGTTTAATGGAAAGTTAGGCACGCCGGCCACAGAGATCCAGCCATCGTACATATTCTGATTAGAATCGGTAGCTAAAAACAAAGTCCCCAGGTATCCACCCCAACTATGGCCCATTAAAAAATAGTTTTCAAATTGGGGATATTTTTCTTTGGCTAATTCTGTTACAATTTTTACATCTTCAGCAAATTGCTCCTCAGATATTAGCTCAGAAATATTTCCATCAGTAAAACCTCCTCCCCGCTGATCGAAATATAAAACCGCATAATCTTCATGAATTAAATCTAGACTTCCAAGAACTGCTTCTTCAATGGCTGTTTGGAAAGGTCCGCCGTGGAGAAAAACGATGAGGGTCTTGCTTTCGGCATTGCCTCGTATCCAAATGGGTAAATCTGCCCCTTTATGCCTCAGAAAGAACTCATCATGAAACTGATCAGAGCTGTCGAGATTTTGATAACACGCGTTAAGCGTGATCAAAAAAAACAAAGAAAAACTAATGCTTATAATCCTATTCATGATTTGGCTTTTTTAGTAAAGTAATAGTTGATACCACCACTAAGGGTAAATACCAGTGGAGATCCTGGTAAATGTTGTTGTCTAATCCCTATCCGAGTATTTAAAGCATATGGTTTATTATGCTTCTGCCATGCGTTAAACCCAAAGCCTAATCCAGCTTTTAATTGCAAATGACGATTACCTTTATATTTTGATTTTTCGAACGTTCCATTTTCCGTTTGCTCGTAAACCTCTCCAATGAGGATGGTTTGTAATAAACCTGCTCCTCCAAACACAAAATATTCAAAACCTTTGTGTCCTTGTGTAAGCCACTTTGTATCCGCTCCAATGACTAAACCTGAGTGGAAACCACTGTGTCTATAATATTCTACTTGTGGACCTATATTAATTTGATAATAGCGCTTTTGATTGGTTTGTGTTTTGCGTAATAATGGAAACTCATATGCCAGTTCTGCTCCAGGAAATGTGCCATTGACAGCTTGTAAGTGAATTTTTAGACTTTTTTGTGGCGCTTCAAAATCAACTACTTCTTGTGCTGTAAGGTGAAGTGAAAAAGTAAAGATTAAAGAAAGTAATATAATGATTCTCATGTATTGATAATTAGATTGAAAAGTAGCATGAACTTAGATACTACTATAAGCTAATAGATTAGCATGCTATTAATTTCGACTAATGGTTTTTAAATAGAGGTCTGTACTTTAGCGATAATATAGTCAGGTTTAGTAATAGTAATGGATACTTGTAAGTCTCAAGGTAAATTATATTTGATGCTGGAAAATAAGTTCAACGAGGCAATATAATCCGAGACATATCAGATATAAGTTAAACATATGATAAAAGGAGAAATTCAATATTATTCATAAAGTACTCATTTTTGTAGATTACAAAATGAGCATTAGTTGGTGCCTTTGTTTAGAAAAGTCCAATTAGAGAATGAAAGGTAAATAATTGAATTACCGATGATACCATAAATTGTAAAAATAATAATTGAATAGATGAACATACCACACCTGTATTCCCCGCTTGGTAAGGGATCTGGTATGAGGTTGTAGTTTATAATATATAGGCCTATAAAACTCAATGCCCAAATGTGGAAAGACGTTGGCAACTTTGTTTGCAATAATGATCGAGAGATGAGATTTATAATAATCTGTATTGCAAACATATAAAGTATAGGTGGATATAAAAGATATTGCATCATCCAGCAAGATTATAGCTAAATTGGAAATTATACTGTTAATAAATTGATAATAAAGAGTCCAAAATCCAGTTAAAATTATAGCTAGAGAGCTCATTTGATTTGATGACTGCACATAAAATAAAAGTAAAACAGCAACTACTATAAATAATCCATATCCAAAATACTTTGATGGTTTTGTGTTATATTTGTTAGAGATGAAATTGTTATCACTACTATTATGTGCATACATGTTGGTGCTTTCTTTAGCTCCATGTACAGATGGTATGCATCACGAACACCAACATAACACATGTGGCAACGAAATTTTAGCTAAAAATCAAAATCATACGGATCACAATAATGACCATCAAGATACTTGCCCTCCATTCTGCGTTTGTTCGTGTTGTGGTTCTAATGTGATTATTCCTAGTCAAATATTTTATAAAGAAATTTCTGAAAAAATATTCTTACATAGTTTAGACGGATACGTGTCTAACTACTCGTTTCAATTCAATACCAGTGTTTGGCATCCCCCTACCTTAAGTTAAGCCAGTTTTGAGGGACATCTAGGTCCTAGCATTACCAATAGGTTATATTTTATATAAAAGTCAAAGTATGTGACTTAGCTGAGAAATATGCTGTTAATGCATAGCTAATAGCTAAGCGCATTCCGACTTAATAAATCCAAAATCAATGTTCGATAAAATAATTGCTTATTCCGTGAGGAATAAGTTTGTAATAGGTCTGTTAACAGCAGCCTTATCCTTATGGGGTATATATTCCCTTAAGCAGATCCCCATTGATGCAGTGCCTGACATCACCAATAATCAGGTACAAATCATAACGATTTCTCCAACTCTAGCCACCCAAGAGATAGAACAATTCATAACGACCCCTGTAGAACTAGCAGTTCAAAGCTTACAAAGGACTGAAGAAATTAGATCGATTTCTCGATTTGGACTTTCTGTAGTTACAGTGGTTTTTGATGAAGGCTACGACATTTATCTGGCTCGTCAGTTGGTCAATGAGAAACTCAAAGAAGCTGAAGAAGATATTCCTGATGGTCTTGGCACACCTGAAATGGCACCTCTTTCTACAGGACTTGGAGAAATTTATCAGTATGTCGTTCGCCCCGAAGAAGGCTATGAGGATAAATACTCTCCAACAGAATTGCGTAGTATTCAGGATTGGTTAGTAACACGTCAACTTCTTGGAATAGAAGGAGTCGCAGAGGTTAATTCAATGGGAGGATTTCTCAAACAATATGAAGTAGCAGTAAATCCTGAACTGCTCAAATCTCGCAGAATAAACATTACCGATATTTTATCAGCACTCGAAAAGAGTAATGAAAATACCGGCGGTGCATACATTGAAAAAAACTCCAGTGCTTACTATATCCGATCAGAAGGATTGATAAAATCAATAGAAGATATCGGTAATATTGTCGTAAGCGACGGTGGCAATATACCCATACTGATCAAAGATGTTGCTACAGTCCAGTATGGCAAAGCACCTCGATATGGAGCCTTGGTTAGGGATGGTGAAGAAGTTGTAGGCGGAAAGGTTATGATGTTTAAAGGAGCTAACTCCGCTCATGTGACAGGGATCGTCAAAGAGAGAGTCATCCAGATACAAAAATCACTACCTGAAGGTGTAATTATAGAGCCTTACTTAGTTAGAGACAAATTGGTAAGTACTGCTATCGGAACTGTTAAAAAGAATCTCTTAGAAGGAGGACTTATTGTAATCTTCATCCTTGTATTACTCCTAGGTAATTGGAGAGCTGGACTAGTAGTAGCATCGGTCATTCCACTAGCCTTGCTTTTTGCCATTTCGATGATGAATGTACTCGGTATATCTGCAAATTTGATGAGCCTTGGAGCTATAGACTTTGGTCTCATTGTAGATGGAGCAGTGATTATCGTAGAAGCAATAGTCCATCGGCTACACATTAATAAAGCAGGTATGGCATTGACTCAGACGGAAATGGATGATGAAGTCATCAGCTCATCGCAGAAAATTAGAAGTTCAGCCGCATTTGGGGAGATTATCATTCTCCTGGTTTACATTCCTATTTTGGCATTGGTAGGTATTGAGGGTAAAATGTTTAAGCCTATGGCACAGACTGTTATGTTAGCGATCGCAGGAGCTTTGATACTTTCATTGACTTACGTTCCAATGATGGTCGCTCTGGTATTGAAAAAGAACATAGTCAAAACGCGAACACTAGCGGATAAGATCATTTCTTTTTTTCAAGCTATATATTCACCTATGCTTAAACTGGCACTGCGTTTTAAGATACTATTTGTAAGCGTTACAATTGTAATTTTTATTTTAAGTCTGGTAGTCTTCAGTCGCATGGGTGGAGAATTTATCCCGACTTTAGAAGAAGGAGATCTAGCCTTACAGCATATCCTTCCTCCTGGTAGTTCACTATCACAAAGTGTAGAGACAGCGAGTATGATTCAAAACAAATTAATGAAAGACTTTCCAGAGATAGAAGACATAGTCGCTAATATAGGCTCTGCTGAAATTCCAACAGATCCTATGCCAGTGGAAATAGCCGATTATGTCCTAGTCATGAAACCTAAAAGCGAATGGACATCTGCAAGTACTAAGAAAGGTATGTTTAATAAATTGGAAGAGGCACTGCAAAGTATACCTGGCGTTGGATTCGAATTCTCACAACCGATCCAACTTAGGTTTAATGAACTTATGACAGGGTCGAAAGCAGATATTGCGATAAAGTTATTTGGTGAAGACTTAGATATATTATACCGAAAAGCAA
Source organism: Saprospiraceae bacterium (assembly GCA_020629035.1). Classification (GTDB taxonomy): domain Bacteria; phylum Bacteroidota; class Bacteroidia; order Chitinophagales; family Saprospiraceae; genus JAHDDO01. Next base: position 86,869 of record JAHDEC010000008.1, read on the forward strand.
TCGACGCTGAAAAAGTGATAAGCAAAATAGATGGAGTAGGCACCGTGAACGTAGAACAGACCATCGGGATGCCACAAATTATGGTTTCTTATGATTACCAGAGAATGGCACAATATGGACTTCATATCCGTGAAGTCAATCAAATCATTCGAACTGCCTTTGCAGGGGAGAAAGCAGGTATTATTTACGAAGGTGATAAACGATTTGATCTTGTAGTTAGACTTTCTCAGGAAAACAGAAAAAGTATTGAAGATGTTAAAAACCTTTTTGTAAATCTTAGTGATGGAAGTCAAGTACCCTTGACCACTGTTGCAAATATTGACCTTATTAATGCTCCAATGCAAGTATCGAGAGAAAATACAAACAGAAGAATCGTCATCGGGGTGAATGTGGGTGATACTGATGTAGAGTCGTTGGTGGAAAATATTCAGTCGCAATTAGATGCTAAAGTTGACCTTCCAGTGGGTTACTATTTTACTTATGGAGGTCAATTTGAAAATCTTAAAGCTGCAAATGCAAGATTGGCAATAGCATTGCCTATGGCGTTGGCTCTTATCTTTATTCTATTGTATTTTACTTTCGGTTCGGAATCACAAGCGGCATTAATATTTACGGCTATACCCTTGTCAGCAATTGGAGGTATTTGGGCATTGGAACTAAGAGGACTGCCATTCAGTATCTCAGCAGGGATTGGTTTCATTGCATTATTTGGAGTAGCCGTATTAAACGGTATCGTCCTTATCGGATATTTTAATCAACTCAAAAAAGAAGGTACGACAGACATAATGGAAAGAATCATCACAGGTACAAGAGTACGTCTAAGGCCTGTGATTATGACTGCATCTGTAGCCTCTCTTGGTTTTTTACCCATGGCTATATCAACTTCAGGTGGTGCAGAAGTTCAGCGTCCCTTAGCCACTGTTGTCATTGGTGGTCTGATTACTGCTACCTTTCTTACTCTTGTGATTTTGCCAATTTTGTATTATTGGTTAGAAAAATGGAATGATAGACAAGGAGGGAAAACTGCAATTAGTAAAGGAAGTGTAATGATGATATTATTGTTCGTTGGAATGAGCTCTCAGATGCAGGCACAAAAAAGAGGAGTAAACTTAGAAGCAGCTATTGAAATGGCTATATCCAATCATCCAGATATTAAAGCAGCTGAGTTAGAAATAGAAAATAATCAGTCGCTCCAAAACCTGAAATACAACTTAGGTAATACAGATATTAGTTATCAAGGTGATGGTCTTTTTGATAGAGACTTCGGTCAACAAGTGAATCAGATAGGTATCGTTCAGAATATTCCTCATCCTACTGTAACAAAAGCTCAGAATAAATTACAAGATGCTTACACCACAAAGAGTACTATAGATAGACATATAAGTGAGAATGAATTGAAGTGGAAAGTAAAGCGATTGTATTTCGATATTCAGTATAAAAAAGAGATGCGAACTGTTTATACTGATCTTAGGGAGACCTATTCTGAATATGTAAATAAAGCAGAGGTTAGAGTTAAAGCAGGAGCAGCTAATCCCATTGAGGGACTTTCATTAAAGTCAAAATTGAATGAGTATAATCTTCTATTTAGTCAGATATCTATTGAGATAGACAATATGGAAAGACAACTCCAAACCTTGCTTAATACTTCGGAAAGCATAACTACTGAAAAAAACTTGGAACCAGTAGATTTTGCACCATTGCAAGATCAGGAATCCAATCTGCTATTAATTCAAAGTAAACGAGACATAGAAATAGAAGCAGCAAAAATCGAAACGATGCAGGCAGACTTGAAACCAAATTTTACTGCTGGCTATGCAGCTCAAAGATTCTATGAAGGTGGTTGGCTGAGTGCAGTAGAATTAGGTGTATCCTTTCCTTTCTTTAATAAACAGGCTAAGAAAAGAATTGATGTTCAAAAAGTACAGTTAGACATCGGCAACTATAAATATGAGAGTCAAGTACTTGCTCTTAAGCAAGAGCGATTGGAATTAAAGTCGAAAATAGATTTGTATAAAAATGGAATGGATTTCTACTCAGATCAGGTAAATTCCATAAATCCTGAGATGCTTAGAATCAGCAATCTAAATTATCAGGCTGGTCAACTTCCTTATCTGGAACTTTTGAATACACTTGAGTTACTGTCAAATAATAATAAAAATTACTTGGAGCAGGTACGTGCATACAACAAAGCCGTAGTAGACTACCAATATCTTAATAATCAATAAAGAAAAATATAATGAACATTATAAAATATATCTCAATAATTACCATGAGCTTACTGATGCTATCCTGTGGTCACAATCATAAAGAAGGTGACGGCCATGATCATGGGCACGACCATGGACACGGCCATTCTTCGCATGATGATTCCGGTCATCATGATGATCATGGACATGGAGGCCATGCTGAAGGCGGTCTACTACTCTCACAAGAACAAGCCAAAACCATTGGTCTTAAGTTTGGTGAATTTTCATCTATGAAAGTAAATGACTTTGTAAAGGCTACAGGTGTTTTGGGACTGCCAGCCAATGCGCATTCTACAGTGACAGCAAGAGCTTCCGGTATAATTGTAGGGAAGAAAAAATTTGTAGAAGGCGGCTTTATAAGCAAAGGAGAAGTCATTGCACATCTTGAAAATCCTGAATTCATAGAAATGCAACAACAATATCTTGAAATTATGGCAGAACTTGCCCTTCAAAGACTGGAAGTAGACCGCCAAGAAACATTGGTAGTTCAAAATGCAGGTATACTCAAAGACTTACAACAAGCAGAGGCAAAATCAAGGATTCTATCAACTAAAGCCACAGGAATATCTAAGCAATTAGAATATTTAGGTATCTCCACTGATAATCTTACTTCAGATAGTATACGAGACCGTATTACTATTTCTTCACCTGTAGGGGGCTACATTTCTAAAATAGATTTTCATAATGGAATGTATGCTGAACGGTCTACTTCATTAATGGATATTATTTCTGCAAAGCATCTACACTTAGAGTTGGATGTTTTTGAGCATGACATCGCAAAAGTAAAAAATGGCCAGAAAATCTCATATAGTATTCCGGCTCTTGGGAGCAAAATATACAAGGGTTTAGTTAATATGATAGGGAAAGAATTTGATAGTCAGACAAAGACGGTTAGAATACACGGTCATCTAGAGGGGGAAGAACCTCAATTCATCAAGGACCTCTTCATTAATGCTAAAATCTGGCTTAACAACATTACTGTAGATGCTTTACCCGAAAAAGCTGTTATAACAGATGGTGCTACCTCTTTTATCTTTGTTGCCAATGATGATTCAACTGTAGAAGAGATGGAATTTGAAAAACTTACAGTGATCCCTGGAAGTACAAGTGATGGATATACAGCAGTTAAGCTTTTAGATCCTGTCCCAACTGGAATGAAAATCGTCACTGAAGGAGCATATTACATCTATGCTCAATCTAAAGTTGGTGAACTAGCGCATGAACACTAAAATATTAGCTCATGATATTATTTATATATTTTCTGATTTACTTTTTTTTAATCTTTGTATTAAGGTCTTTTTTAATTTGGAAAAATACGAGTATTAACCCCTTAACATTCAATAAGGGTGATGATGCTCATGGTTACAATGGGAAGGTATTTGGCATTATTTGCATCATAGAACTGATTGTAGTTTCTATATATGCCTTCATACCATCTATGCATACGTATCTTCTACCTTTCTGGTATCTTGAGAATGAGAGCTTACAGTATGTTGGATGGACATTGTTGATTTTATCATTAATAATGGTCTGGCTATCTCAGTCGAATATGAGAGAGTCTTGGCGTATTGGCATCGATGAACAGAACAAAACAGAACTTATCATAAGTGGCTTTTTTGCCTTTTCTCGAAATCCAATATTCTTAGGAATTATTATAGCAAACATTGGATTGTTTTTGGTCTTGCCCAATGCATTTACATTGTTGATAATTGCTCTATCTACCACTTCCATAAATACTCAGGTAAGATTGGAAGAAGAGTTTTTACTGGAAGAGCATAGAGAACAATATCGAACTTATAAAAGTAAAGTTAATCGATGGCTGAGTTTGAAAAAATATGGTCATTAAACTTAACCATAATAAAATGCCCTAGATTGCCTATGATGTTGGATTCATGACATAGTATTTTAGACGATCTATAATAGAGAATGCAATGAAGCTAACTTTAAAGGAATGAAGTCACGTAAAATAAACACCCAAAATATCATCAAGCAATATGAATCTGGTGTGTCAAACTACAGCAAAAGCACCTATGATATTGGCCTATGGGAATCCGAAAAAACGGTCTTGCTTAATTATTTTAAGAAATCGGATAGGATTCTAGATATTGGCTGTGGAACCGGACGAACTAGTTTTGGATTATACCAGCTTGGATATATAAATCTTAGTTGTTTTGATATAACGCCAGGGATGATCGAAGCTGCTAAATGTATTGCTGAAACCAAGGGAGTAGATATAAATTTTTCAGTCGATGATGTTACTCAAATGTCCTTCGAAAACGAAAGTTTTGATGCAGCTTTTTTCTCTTTTAATGGCTTAATGTCCATTCCACAATCAACAAATCGAGCAACAGCATTGAACCAAATAAACAGAATACTAAAACCCAATAGCTACTTTATTTTTACAACGCATGATCGACATGCTGAACTTGATTTTTTAGCCTACTGGCAAGAAGAAAAACGTCGTTGGGCAGCAGGAAAACAAGATCAGCGTTTATATGAATTTGGAGATCGTTTAGCCATGTCTAAAAATGAAAACACAGAAATATACATACACATCCCTAGTGTAGATGAAGTGACATTGGCCATCCAAAAAGCAGGATTTACGCTAGTAGAAACTTTTTATAGATCGGAGCAATTCGATGAGTCAGATCAGGTTAAAGCCTTCTCTGGAGAATGTAGGTTTTGGGTGCTTCGAAAAGCATGATTAGCAATTAGCCATCAGGACCGGTAGATTAAAAGCCAGCCCACCTTCGCTAGTTTCTTTGTATTTGCCATTCATATCTTGGGCAGTGTCCCACATTGTTTTGATAACCGTGTCTAATTTTACAATAGCAGTATCTGGATTGCCTGAAAGGGCTAAATTGCAGGCTGTAATCGCCTTTATCGCTCCCATGGCATTTCGCTCAATGCAAGGCACTTGCACGAGTCCTCCTACAGGATCACAAGTCAAGCCCAAGTGATGTTCCATAGCAATTTCCGAAGCCATTAGTGCCTGTTTTGCTGAGCCTCCAAGTACTTCCGTTAATCCAGCAGCAGCCATGGCTGAAGAAACGCCAATTTCCGCTTGACAGCCACCCACAGCGGCAGAAATGGTAGCTCCTTTTTTAAACAAACAACCTACTTCACCTGCCGTAAAAAGAAACCGACGCACCGAATCTTTTCCGGCATAATCACAAAAGAAAAAATAATAGAGCAACACAGCTGGAATAACACCAGCTGCACCATTAGTAGGTGAAGTGACCACGCGGGATAATGAGGCATTTTGTTCGTTAACCGCCAAGGCAAAACAACTGATCCATTTATTAATCTGATTAAAGGATTGCGGAGCTGCTTTAATGGCATCAATCCACTCATCTCTGTTAGAATATTCAGCTTTACCTGTAAGTTCATGACAGAGGCCCTTAGCTCTTCGCTGGACATTCAAACCACCTGGTAAGACACCCTCCGTCATGCAACCTTGATAGACGCATTCTAGCATAGTTTCGAGTAGTGCATCAATCTTGTCTTCGATGTTTTCTTCGGTGTCAAACACTCGCTCATTTAGCTGTACAATATCTGAAATGGCACAAGTCTTCTGCTCGGTATACCCAATAAGATCTTGCCCGGTTTCAATAGGATAGGGTAAACTAACTTTTTTGCTTGAGCGGGTCAAGCTATCGCTCTCGACAAAACCTCCACCTACTGAAGCATATACTTCTTCCTTAATGATTTCTCCTTCTAGACTTGCTTTGAAAACTAGGGTGTTTGGGTGTTTGTTATGGAAAGAATCTACAAAGTGAATATGGAGTGTGGGATCAAAAAAGATATTTCCTTTCTTGGTTTTTAAATGAGTACTCTTTTCCACAGATGCTATGATATGTGGAATTTCTTGCGAGTCAATCGTCTCGGCATGGAAATCAAGTAATCCTAAGATGATGGCTTTATCGGTAGCATGCCCTTTACCAGTTTTAGATAATGAGCCATATAGGTAGATGTTAATTCGATTAAAGGAGTCAGCTTCAAGGCTATTTATAAATAATTGGGCTGCTTTCCAAGGACCTAAGGTATGTGAACTAGAAGGTCCAACACCAATCTTAAAAATATCAAACACACTGATAGATTCCATCTGATTTAATTAATTAAAATATACTGCAGTTTGTCTTGAATGGAAGTGTTCGCTAAGTTATCAAATATGTCTCTTCTGTAGGCTATTTATTTAATGGTTTGTCTTAGATAGTCGTTTACCGGTTTCATAGCTTGATAGTATTCCATAATGGTAGGCATTAGTTTTTCCGAGGCAATGAGTGAAGATGGCAGCTCAGTCATAAAATAGCATTGTTTATGGAGGATTAGGGGTTCAGCAGCTGCAGCTTCTTGCCATTCTTTCGGGACTCTTTTCATTTTTTCACCCTTGATGCCACCAAATTTTTCTTTGAAATTTCCTTCACTAATGAGTTGTTTAAAGGGCTTATTATCCTTAGCTAGTTGGCTGCGGAATTTGTGTAATTGTTCTTTATCCATCCCATATGAGCCACCCATTATGCCGATCATTTCGGGAGATAATCTTATCGCCATGCCTGGAATGGATTTGTCCTTTTTACCACCTTGGCCTACGAAGGCGGTTAGATGCAGATTATATGGTGTTTTATCTTTGGCGAAGCGGATATCTCGATTGATTCGGGAAATACATTGTTTAGCTTCTATCGATAAATCTGGTTCATATTCTTTTAAGTTGTTGATCAATGCTGTGACAAATGCTAAAAAAGGTTTTTTAGCGCTTTCTTCGTATCTTTTTTTTTGTTCGTGAAACCATTCTTTGTGGTTATTATTAGCTAGGTCTTCAAAAAATTGCTTGTAGTCTTTACTAAAGTATTTCATAGGTTTATGCTTGATTGTTTGGTTTTGAAATAGCTTACTTCTGATTGGTTATTAGCATGTTTAATGGCTAGTGTATAGGCATCAATTGCCTGCTTATTTTGTTTTGTATTTAGGTAGTATTCTGCCCAAGTTGCATGATATAGATAGATGCTTTTCTCTAATTTATTAGTGTCAATGTCGCATAAGATCTGCTGACATGCTTCATTATTTCCCATTTGCAAATGCACACTGGCCATATTTAGTTTTACAAATGGACTTGGGTATTCTTCATATAATGATTGATATAATTGTAGAATTTTATCCCAGTTGGTCAAAGCCAAGGATGGACTTTTTAGATGCTGCATAGCGATTGCTGCTTCATAATGATAGCTGCTAGTATCTTTATAAGTCTTTGCAGTGAGTAGGGCTTCGTTTCCTAAATGGATTAAAGGTTTAAACCATCTACTACGATCCTGGTCTTTAAGATTTATGAGCTCATTTTGCTCATTTACCTTGCTGTCTAATCTCGAAGAATGTAAACATAGTAGTCCGAATAAAGCGTACGATGTTCCAGAACGGTAGGCCTCTTTTTTTAGGAGTAAGGAACAAAGTCTCATGGCTTCACCACAGAGGTCTTTTCGGATAACTTGGTCCTTCTTGTAGGAGTGAAAGCCTTCGTTAAAAATGACATAAATAATGTCTAATACTCGTTGCAAACGATCTTTTATTTCAGAGGATTTGGGTAGAGCGAAGGATATGTTTTCTTGTTTAATCATAGCCTTGGCTCGCTGCAGCCTCTTCTTGATGCTTTCCTCTTTAATGAGCAGAGCTGCCGATATTTCTTTTAGGCTAAAACCTGATATACTTTTTAATGCAAAGGCAATTTGGTCCACGGGATTTAGTGCAGGATGGCAGGCTGTAAAGATCATACGGAGTTGGCTATCTTCTATTTCATGATTCAAAAATAAATCATCTATATGGATGGCTGCTGGCCCATGGCCAAACACGGTTTCCTGATGCTTGTCTGCTTTTGCTTTTCGGAACAGATCAATGACCCTGTTTTTCGCAGCTTTGGTGAGCCAAGCTTCTGGGTTTTCAGGGTATTGGTGCGCCCATTTTTTTAAGGCTAGCACAAAGGTGTCTTGCACTGCATCTTCAATAAGTTGCAGATTTGACAATCCAAAAATTCGAGTAAGAATGGCGACCATCTTTCCATATTGGTGTCTAAAAAGATGGTCGACTGTTGGTGCATCCATTATTGGTCAAATACGATGATTTCTCTAATCTCTACTGTACCATCGAGATCATAGTCTGGATAGTCTTGAGCCACTTCCATCACTTCTTCGATAGAATTTGCTTTTACTACATAATATCCACCAATAAGTTCTTTACTTTCTAAAAAAGGCCCATCAGTAACTACTCGGTCAGACCCGCTGATTCTTCTTCCTCTGGCGTGTAAAGCTTCGCCACCCACTAAGATGCCGGCTTCTTTCATTTTTCCACCCCAAGCAAACCATTTTCCCATACGCTCTTGCATTTGTTCTGGAGATAAGCCTAAAGCTGCATAGTCAGATCCGATAAATAACATCATAAATTCTTTCATAATTAATTGTTTTTAAGTTTGATAATTTACCCTGATACCGAAGCTAAATTTAGGATAGGGGACAAGGTGGGTAAAAATTTATAAATTATTTTTTACGTTTTTCAATGTTTGGTATAAATCAGAAGGGTTAAACGGTTTGGAGATATGACCATTCATACCAAACTGTTTTACTTTTTCCTTTACATCCATACCTGCAGAAGCAGAAAGCGCATAGATTGGAATGCTTCGATTATTTGGAGTACCTGAATTACGTATTTCTTGGCTTGCATCGTAGCCATTCATAACAGGCATTTGTAAATCCATCAAAATAAGGTGGTAGTTTTTCTCTTTTGCCCGTTTAGTGGCAATTAATCCGTTCTCCGCTATTTCGTAAGTGACGTCCCATTTTTTTAAAAAACGTTCAATGACCAGTATATTAATTTTATGGTCTTCAACAACTAATATTTCTAGGCCCTCAAGTGATCCATAAGATGGTGGAGTAGTTGCATGTTTTGGCTTTATATCGTCGAATTTATCACTAAGTTCGAAGCGTATATCAAAGAAAAAGTTAGACCCTTTTCCTTCGATGCTGTCCACTTTTAACTCACTATCCATGAGGTTTAGCAATTTTTTTGAAATAGCTAAGCCTAGACCTGTACCTCCATATTTTCGGGTGATAGTAGAATTAGCCTGAGCAAACGAATCAAATATTTTTGAGAGTTTTTCTTGTGGAATACCGATCCCAGTATCTTGAACACTAAATGCAAGTTGAATGCTATTGCTTGACTTCTGAAGTACTTCAATATCCAAGACAACTTTTCCCGCCTCTGTGAATTTAATGGCATTATTTACCAAGTTTGTCAGTATTTGAGATAGGCGTATACTATCACCTACCAAGACATTGGGCAATAAATCATCCTTTTTAATGACAAAGCGTATTCCCTTTTCTTCGGCTTTTAATTGAAAGGTGCTCTGTAGGCCATTTAAGATGTGAGTTAGACTAAAATCAACGGCTTCTAATTCGAGTGAGCCAGCTTCAATTTTATTAAAATCAAGGATGTCATTAACTAATCCCAATAGGTGTTCAGAAGAGTATTTGAGGGTTTTTAAATTCTCAATCTGTTCTTCCTTTGGATCCTCCATTAGTAAAAGGTGGCTAATGCCGATTACTGCATTAAGCGGAGTCCTGATTTCGTGTGACATGGTCGATAAGAATTCATCTTTAGCACGACTTGCTAAGGTTTCTTTATCTTTTGCTTCGATAAGCGCTAATTCAGTTTCTTTTAGATAACTGATATCTACGATGGTGCCGATGCAGCCTACGATTTTATACTCTTTGTCTTTACTAAGTTGGATCGAAACATCAAGCCATTTTTTTTCTCCTTCTTTGGTGTTTATTTCTATAATGTGATGTTGACTTTCGAAGTTTAATTTTTTGAGATCAATTAATACTTGTCGCTCGGAAGTTGCTACATATTGGAGATATTCTGTAAATGACTTACCCAGACAATCTTCAACATCATAACCCGTTAATTTTTCCCATGCTGGGTTTAGGTAGGTCCATTTTCCATCCAAATCGGTTTCAAAGATCACTTCATGAATATTATCTACCACTCGCTCGAGTTGCGAACTGATCACCTCTACATTTTTCTTTAATTGTTGATTAGCAACAAACAGTTCTTGTGAACTTTTTTCAAGGATATTTTCAATGTGAGTTAAATCATTGTCTGCTTCTAAATAGGCTTGATTGACTTGATCTAATAGAGGCCCAATAGCATCGAGCAAGGTTTTGTTTAATGCTGCTTTTTTTAACTGACGTTTAAGTAATCTATGGTAATTCATTATTCAGCAAAAGTCGTTATTGTCATGGTTTGATTATGGAGAGCACAAGGTGTAAACTTATCAAATGGAGCGATTTCTCCATAAGAATAAAATCCAGTTGTCATCACATGCTTGCCTAGTACTTCGTTTACCGCTTCCACTTCCTCTTCTACCAGTTGTTTCATCACCAAGCGTCGTCCAACACAACTTATTAGAAATGCCAACTGACAATCATCTCCCATAACGTCCTTGCTTATTATTGCCGATTTTTCAGCTCCATTAATTATTCGATCAACATTCGCTTTCATTAATCGAACATAAGCACCTTCGGGAATATTTCCGGCAAAGGTGAGACTTTGTTCTTCCTCATTCACTGCAAGAATTGTTCGAACCACAGGTGTTTTGTTGTCTTCGTCTCTCAAGCTTAATGGAAACAAAAGTCCAGAAGCTGGCAAGTCTTTCGCCTTATCACCCAAAAATGATTTATATAAATGCAAGGCAGGCTGATTGTCTAATTCGTACAAGACATTTTTAGCAGACTTGGTTACTAACCGTTCTAAACCAAAACTATCCCAACCACCCTTAGAGCCAAATCCTATTTTTAAATCAGTGCCATAAAAAGCTAATGCGCCTATTTTTTTAGTCGTTATTTGATCATTAAGAATTACATATGTTTCTCCAAAATCTGGTCCATCTCCAGCTAATCCACCTGTAATACTTACGGTATCTGATAAGTTATCATGTAGGCCTTTCACTAATTCTGCACCATTAACATTTAATCCATCGCTAAGCACAAGAATATGCCTCAATTCAGGCCCTTGACATTGGTCACTAATTGATTTACCGGCCTTAAAACTATCGCCATTACAATCATCGATATCAACTTGGACAAGTTTTAAACTGACTTTGTCGAAAGCAACAGCTGTTAGAGCTACAGAATCATCAAAAACTTGATTCCCCAAGATTTCTCCGGCAGTTGAGCAACCTATTTTTATAGCTTCTGGATAAAGCGAATGCAGTTTTTTTATAAACTCCGCCTTGGGTTTAAAGCTAGGCGATATAAATAGAAAAAAGACGGATGGTTTAAATCCGACAAACCCTTCATCAAGGCTCGTTTCTGCTGTAAAACTTTGTTGGTAGATATCCATAATCTATATTCATATTAAAATAATATGTAATATACAAAATAGTTGATAATCAGCTTATTGATTTGTGTTTACTTAAGCATTTTTTCAAAACAAATGCTGTTTTCTACGCCTTTATATTGGCCATAATTTTCTATCACTTGGTAATTGGATTTTTTGTAGAGTGCGATGGCGGCTGGTTGTCCATATCCAGTTTCTAATCTACATTTAGTAGCGTCTAGTTCAGAAGCCCATTCTTCGAGTGCACTTAGGATTGCAGTGGCGATTCCTTTCGATCGGTAGTTTGGTAAAACAAACATGCGCTTAACTTCCATAGTATCAGGTGCAATGTTTTTAATAGCTCCGCAAGCTATGGCCGTTTTATTTTCATAGCCAATTAAGGCATACTTTATTTGGTCAATGCCATTAAATTGATGGTAAAAATCATGCATGTCTCCATCAGTGGTTTTTAGGTTTTGATCCAATAATTTGACCAGTTTTCTAAAATCAGGATGGTTTGCATCTGTTTTTATTATTTCGAGCTTCATGCTTAATGTAGTTGCTTCGTTTCCAAAATCAAAGTATGAATTTCTGAAGTAAATGAATAATGCACGTGACATTTAGATTTGCTATAATTCACTTTATCCAAATTTGTAAGTAATTATCATCTTATTTTCTATGAGTTTTAATTTTGCTTTTATAGTCGGTTAAATCTTGATGGCTGATAAATTACATGTCTGAGATTGTTGCCTAAAATACTGGGAAGGTTTTGCTTATGGTCGTCGATGGCGGCTGACTAGATGCTTTACAAGTCAACGCTAAGGTTTATGAATCAAGTAAGTTTTTCTTTCCAAAATGTAAAAATGCGTTAAACAAAAACTAAAAGTGGAAAAGCATATTCTATCTAACTTGAAATGTTACAATTTAAGGGGTAAATCGGATTAATATGCTGAAAGTTAAGACCTTAAAAATCCTTGTTTTTATCATAGCCTCTTTAATGATGTTTACTGCTTGCACCCCACAAAGAGCCTTTAAGCATAATAATTACAAAAGAGCATTACGCTTATCTGCCAAAAAAATTAAAAAAGGAAAAGCTTCATCCACTCACTATGATATTGCCTCGATTTCAAGCGCATATTTAGTAGATAATGTTTTACAGGAAAATGCTGATCGCTTACACTCCGAAAGTGTAAATGATTGGTTAAAAGTTCAAAATAAATACTACAAGGTACTAGCCTCTGTAGGTAAAACCAACCATGAGTTGGGTGGGTTTTTAACCCCAAGTTATGATGTTTTATGTGATGCTAAAATGAATCTTGACTTTAAAATTATGGACCATTTCTACGCCTTAGCGGTAGATCATTTGGATGATTCTAGACGCAAATTAAATAAAGAAAGTGCACGTATAGCCTATCACAATTTGCAGAAATGTATAGAACATGGAGGTGAAAATGAATATAGTGATATGGCACAGCTCCAAGTAGAAGCTATCGATCGAGGGACCGTATATTTCATAGCAAGAGGATTTAATCCTGATGAAACATTCTGGTTTAAATATTGGGATGATTACCAAGACGAAGCGATAGACTGCATCCTAGACTATGACTTAAGTGGTATCTGGTTTTGCGAGTCAAGTCATACATCATATGACACACAAACCAAAGAAATACAAACAGGTACCCATAGTCACACCGATACCTCAGGGGTTACCATCAATACACCTATCTATGAGACCGTATGTGCAACCATTGCTACAACAAGAGTAACTATCGAAGCAAGTGCCACACTATCGAGATATGTAATTAATGAATCTGGCCAATGCCCATTGGCTAATGATGAATTAAGATTTTCGGACAGTGATAGCTATGAAGAAATCCAAATATCTGGAGATATCCGTGCGCTTGATTTTGTGCCAAGTGAGTGCTCTGGAGAACCTGGATTTCTTAGGTCCAACCTTGAAAGTAGGCTTTCATGGATGATATCAGATCGGTTTTATTAAGTACAAGCCCTATTTTTTTCACTCACTAGTGCACTCCATCCATCCATCGCTTAATAATGGGAGAAATAGCGATGGCCAATAAGCCTAGTGCAATGGCCAGACAACCAAACACACTATATACCGAGACATAGCTGTAAAGTTGCTGCTGGGCTGCATCACCGGAAGTCGCCATGCTAGGTGATAAGCCTGTAATTAATTCGGTCAACTTCCCTAAAACCCCTTCTGAAAAAGGATTAATTTCATCCTCCCTGACCGTCGTCAACTGGGCTATTTTACCAGCAAAAAAATGACCATAAAACGAAGACGTAAAGAATACGCCCATAATAAAAGCTAAGTATTTAGGTGCTGATAATTCGGACATCTTTGATAATCCAATTGGGGAAATAAATAACTCACCGACCGTCAACACTAAATAACCGATAATCAAATACAACATCGATGTTTTGGCCCATTGGTCGGCACTGTGTGCCGAAGCTCCAAAAATGACAAAACCTACCCCTAATAATAAAATACCTATGCCTGCTTTGATAGCCGAATTAGGATTCTTTGCACGTCTATTAAGTCCATCCCACAACATTGAAAAAGGAACAGCAAGTAAAATAATAAAGCCTGAATTTATACTGTTGGTTTGGGCAGCATTCATACCGATTAAATTCATGTTGCGATCTGCAAATAGGGTTAATGAACTACCTGCTTGTTCAAATATTGCCCAGAAAACGGCCATCAAAATAGTAAAATAACTAACCACCCAAAGGCGAGTTTTATAAGGCGCCTCGACAGATTCGTAGATTTTTAGCAGGCCGAAAAGAATAGCTAAGGTGGCTAGCCAGACCATATAATGTTCATACTGGTTAAACCTAAGAATTAGGGCAAAAAAGGGAATTGAAATCAAGGAGCCAATCACAATTAATTGTCCTTGATTTAAACCCATCACTTTTTGGTGATAGCTGACCTTATTAATGACTTTCCCTTTCTCACCAAATACTTCAGCATTCAGACCACGCTGGAAATAAAATAAACCGATAAGCATGCCTATCCCAGCCAATAAGAAACCATAGTGCCATCCATACAATTCGGCCAACCACGCGCACAATAAAGGGGCAACTGCTCCGCCAATATTGATACCCATATAGAAAATAGTAAATCCTGCATCTCTGCGTATATCTTCTTCCCCGTATAGGCTTCCCACGAAACTGGAAATATTAGGTTTGAAAAAACCATTCCCAATGATGATCAAAGCAAGTGATCCATAAAAGAATATAGGTAGTTCGATGGTCAATAAAAAGTGTCCCGCCGCCATCATGACTCCTCCAATAATGATTGATTTTCTAAATCCAAGATATTGGTCCGCTAAAAATCCACCAATTAATGGCGTAAAATATACAAGCGACATGTAAGCTGCATAGACTCCATAGGATAAATGATCTTCAAACAACAATTGCTTGGTCATATATAGGACTAACAAAGCGCGCATGCCATAAAAAGAAAATCGCTCCCATAACTCTGCAAAAAATAAGTAATACAATCCCTTTGGGTGGCCAAACATAGTTTGATTTACCTGTGTCATATTTTATGATTTATGCACACAAAGTAGATGGCATGTCATGTTCGGGCCAGCTATGTGACAAAGAATAACAAAGAATATTGGATTGTGCTTAATTGTTATTGGCTTTCGGCTGGTTTTTATCGGCTAAGTGCTAACTTGTCTTTATGAATGAATTAAGCCAATTTTACTATTTGGCACATATATTTATTTCACTAGTTGGTGGTATCTTGCTTTTAGCTATTTACTATAATATTAGGCTTCGATTTCAGCATATTTTGGTGGAAGAAGACCAGCGAAGGGTAGACCACGGCTTGTTGTTTTTAAGCCTGGCACTTTTTATTTGGGTTTTAGCAGGGAGCTGGAGCTTGATATTCAGCGCTTCGTTAGGGGCCGAGTCATTAGCTTTTCAGTTGGGAACTTATGTGTTTTCTATTATCAATAACATGTTTCTTTTGCTGGCTATTTACTACTTCCATGATGCTCCTTCATTCATTTATAAGAATCAGCAAAATGTCAAAATCATTATTTGCATAATCGTCGTGGTTAGTTTGATTACTTTGCTTATTTCTTGGTTATATCCGAGTTCTAGTTTGTATGGCATCAATGTGATCGCTTTGCCGGATGTTTTACTTTCAGCTTTCTTAAGTTATCTATTAGTGGTTTCCTTGTATCGTACATTCATGCATCGCGGTTTGGTAAGTGTGGCATTAATTTCTGTCCTGGTGGTAGCGCTCATATTTATGTCCCAACTGCCCCAAGTGTTTATTTCCCTGGACTTTTTATTGGGTGATCACCTCATAAAGCTAATTGCGAAAACCTCTTTAATCTTTTTGTTTTTAGTGTTGGCTACTACTTGGGTTATCCAATTAGCAAACACCCCTAAGCAAAATGAAATGCAGCTTTCATTTGTGGATTGGTCATTGATAAAATTAAGTATCCCTTCTAAAAACATAAATGATTTGCTAGTGGATTTTGGCTCTAAAACAACCCAGTATAGAAACTTGCTCAAGTTTGGGATCAGAAGAAAGCTAGCTAATTATGAGCATCAATGCATCGAAGTAGGTTTGGGAGGCGAAATTCGTAATCAAACCTATATCACAAGGATTATTGATAATATAAATGAGATCGCTGACCTTGGTATGGAGCAGCGACTAGACCGAAAGGATCTGTTTACTTTTATTGGTGATGGTCAATATCGTTTACGGATATTATCCGAGCATATCACTATTGAAGAGGCGCTGTTAAATGAGTTTTTAGCTAGTCCAGATCACGAGGATTATGCCCAATTGTGCAGCTAATCACAAGAGTAGCCGTCTGGCCATTTAAATTGAAAAAGATTATGTGAAAAATTTCCGAGTACTATTCTTTTCTGTCATAGCAATAGTTTTGCTCCATTCCTGCAACACAAATTCAAAGTCAGCTCCAAGGATAACTGCTGATCAGTTTACAAAAGAATTGGACTCGCTGGATCATAAGCTAACAGATATAAGTAAAGCATCCATCATACCTGGTTTCGCTGCTCAAATATTGCATGGAGATGAGTTAATTTACGCTAAAGGTTTTGGTTTTTCAGATTTGGCAAATCAGCATCTATTTACACCTCAGACTATACATAATCTTGCTTCCATTTCTAAAACATTTATTGGGGTAGCCATCATGTTACTGGTAGAGGAAGGAAAGCTAGCGCTTGACGATCCCATAAATGATTTTTTACCTTTTGAGATTTGGAGCCCGCATTTTCCTGAAACGGTCATAACTGTGAGACATCTCGTAAGTCACACGTCTTCACTAAATGATAATTTTGATGATGGTGAAAAGCGAGCGAGTGAGCTTAAAGAACCATTAGGATATAAGCCAGATGATATTCCTGAATCACTAGCTGAAGACATTCATTATTGGGATGGTACTTTTTTATCACTTGAAAAATATTTGGAGCAGGCATTTACTCCTAATGGCAAATTCTATGAAAAGGGTAATTTTTCAAACTTTAAGCCAGGTGAAAAAAGTGAATATTCAAATGAAGGTTCAAATCTTGCAGCGCTCATAGTTGAAAAAGTGTCAGGAATGCCATTTTCAGATTTTGTCAACAAGCAATTCTTTTTGGCATTACTCAGCATTGGATTCGAGCATTTCAAAGTTATATGTTCATTATGAAGAGGAGTTCCCAGATAAAGTATTTGAGTTTCCTAGGTTTATTGATGCTGGATATCCTTGTGGAGATTTAAAATCTAATAGTGATGACTTAGGCAAGTATTTGGCTGAAATGATGAAAGGATTTGAAGGGAAAGGCAAGTTGCTAAATGCGACGTCATACCAAACTTTACTCCATCCTCAGCTTAGCCAAGCTGTAGCTGGAAGCGATGACCAGAGCCTATTAAATGATGAATATAATGTAGGTGTTTTCTGGGCAATATCAGCACCTGGAATTAGGCTTCATAAGGGAGGTAGTATTGGTGTCTTTTCTATACTTTATTTCAATCCCAAAAGCAATATTGGAGTGAGTGCTTACTGTAATTTAGCACATCCCGACTTTGGGGAAATTGTAAACGCCATTAGTGATTGTGAACAAAAAATAAGTAAAAGTCTTAGTCTCACAAACTAGTTGGACTTAACATACGACCAGTCAAACTAATAGGCAATCACCTAGAAAGTCTTTAAAGATTTATTCGTTGTTAATGATTTGCTTCACGCTTCTCAAAGCATACTTTCATGTTGTCTTTCACTCTCTTCTAGGGTCTCATTATTAGCCTAAGTGCTAAGCCATAGGAGTACACGGTCGAACTTATCTCTGCTTCAACTAGTCCAAAAAAAAGGTCAGAAGGTTGATTTAATAGTTCATTTAAGTGGTAATGAACATTAGGCTCAATGGCAATAGCAAATTTGTCAAAAATGGGAATCTTAAGCGCAGCACCTAAATAGGCAACTTGAAGTATTTCTTGCTCTGTTTCTGGAAACAGTAGACCCTCACTCACAATTTCTGAACCACAGATAACTAGCTGAGTCTCACTTTCTGGATTTAGGGCCACATAATTGATGAGACCACCAATTATGTTGGGGCAAAGCTTACAATCTTTGGCTAACTGATACTCTACTAAAATGGGAATACCTAAATAATCAGATCGGTAGGTTTCTACCATATAGGAGATATCAAAGTCGTTGCAAAAAAATATGGAGCTGGGATTAAAATCGGTTAGTGTGTATTTAAGTTGCTTGTAGTTAATGCCAGTTACTAATCTGATTTGATCTTTTAGCTGGATACCCAAATCAAATCCAACAAAGGTGGTGGTTTGATTCCAATCACTCAGTTCTATTAAATCAGGACTATCAAAAGTAACCTGGTGCTTTTGGGTGTTTACATGTGCACCAAAAGAAAATCTTGTTTGGCCTTGGGCAACAATATTGAACGAAAATAAAATGAAAAAAAGCAGCTGGAAAGCTAGATAAAATGTCCGTTTTGAATGGTTCATAGTCTAATGATTAAGCATTTTTTCGGTGGAAGAGGTACCTATCCTACTGGCTCCTAAAGCTACTAATTTTATCGCTCGTTCTTTAGTTCTAATGCCACCTGAAGCCTTGATACCTATGCTTGGATTCGTGTATTTCCTCATCCAAACAATGTGCTGTTCTTGTGCTCCTTCATAGTGATAAAAACCATTTGAATGTTTCTTAAAACCGAAACCTGTTGATGTTTTTACGAAGTCTACCTCATATTTATTAGCTATTTTACAGAGTGATTGTATAGAATTTTCAGAGGAAATATAATCCGTTTCAAATATGACTTTTATCATGCAATTATGCTGATGACAGAGACTTGTCAGTGTACTTATCTCCTGGGCTAAATAAGCCCACGCTCCTTGAATGGCTTGACCAATATTGATCACTACATCGATCTCTTTTGCTCCCTCTTTTATGGCCTGTTTACACTCCTCAGTTTTTGCTTGGATGGTTTGACTTCCATGAGGAAACCCAATGACTGTACAAACAGGAATGTTTGATGTTGCGAGTAAGGATTTTGCTAAAACGACATGATAAGGCTTTACACACAGACTGGCTACTTTATGATTTATAGCCACTTTAGAAGCTAATCGAAGGTCATCATCAGTAGCTGTTGGATGTAAAACAGCATGATCAATCATTTGAGCAATATCCATAGGTTTATCTTGAAATGATTTTATAGGTAAACAATCTTGTTTGATCATC
Source organism: Saprospiraceae bacterium (assembly GCA_020629035.1). Lineage (GTDB taxonomy): Bacteria > Bacteroidota > Bacteroidia > Chitinophagales > Saprospiraceae > JAHDDO01. The sequence goes on from JAHDEC010000008.1 coordinate 106,223, forward strand.
TAAGAATATGATGTCTCCATTTTTTGGTTTGGTCAATGTTATGATTCCTTCATTCCCAGTATGATCATATGTAAACTTGATGGGCTTTCTCGACCGCATCGAAAAACAACGCAAGTTTTTTATTTTTTGATCGGATTGGAAAGTTATAAGGATATTACCATCCTCGTTTTTAGAAATCTTATTTTCTAAAGGACGTAAATCACTAATGTTGTACTCAAACATAGCTGGGCCTAAAAAAGTCATTTCAGCAAAACGATCTTTATCGATAGGTTCGTCAAGTAACTGCCATTGATCATCAATGGGAAAATGACTCATACTAAAGGCCTCTTTATTTGCAAATAAATAGCCAGGACTGAATGAGAATTCAAATTTGTTTTTAGCGTTTCTATGGCCTGCTCCAAAAGTTGCATCGAGCAGTTCCCATTCACCATCTACTTTAACGGCATTCCAAGCATGAGAACCGAAACCAGCTGAAGCTCTCAAGGGGTCACTTTTGACCACCCCTCGTACATAGGTACTTTTGATATTTGCATGATCACACAAAGCATTAAATACGGATGCATAATTTTGGCAAATACCTTTTTTAGATTTTAAGGTTGCTTCGTATAGTTTTCGTTTGTGTTTGGCTAATTCTTCCTTTGTATATTTCTTATTCTTCATTTTAGCTGCATCCCGCTGAAACTTTTCCAACATTCTGATATCGTATTTGATGTTGTGGGCTATCCAGTAATAGATGGCTTCTACTTTCTCTTTTTCTGTGTTGAAAGGACCTGCTATTTTTTCGCTCAGTTTGGCAGGATCTGAGCCGTTAACTTTTTTAATGGATTCGTATTTAGACCAATCAGTTTGCGCTATTAGGAAAACAGGAAAAAAGCTAATAAATAATAAAAAATGGATCTTCATAAATGAGTTTGTTACTAAATGCATATTAAATTATAGTTGTAAAATACGAATTGAATTATTCATACATTTACTTAATGTCTAAAAGTGCTAAATGGTATACAAAAATCCCTCATCCAATTACGATGTTGTTTGGGATCATTGTGCTTGCAACATGTATGAGCCATCTGCTGCCAGCGGGGCTTTTTGAACGGGTTTTAGTCGATGGAAGAATGCGAGTTGTACAAGGTACTTTTCAGTTTACCGAACAACAAGGACTCAGTTTGCTAGATATGTTTCGTGCCTTCCCTAAAGGCTTTAAGGCAGCCTCAGATATCATTTATGTGGTTTTTGCCAGTGGGATTATGTTTGGGATATTAGAGAAGTCGAAAATGGTGGAATTTGCAGTTGGTAGTCTAGTTCGGAAGATCGGAGTGCATCGGAAATTTATGGTAGTAGTTATTAGCACCTTCGCTTTTGGGATGTTAGGTGTCGCTGTAGGTTATGAAAACAACATAGCCTTGATTCCCATTGGTGCTATTTTAGCGGTGGCTATAGGTGGTGACCTAGTCCTTGCTGCTGGAATCTCAGTTGGAGCAATCACCGTTGGTTTTGGTTTGTCACCCATTAATCCGTATACGGTGGGGACAGGTCATAAAATTGCAGAATTACCTATGTTTTCAGGAGCATTATATAGGTCAATGTTGTGTTTCTTTGGATTGTCCTTGTTAGCCTTTTACAACGTGAGATATTTTAAAAAAATATTGGCTAAGCCCAATAGAAGTTTGGGTGTTGGATTGGATGTTAGTGGTTTTAGTTTATCGAAGCAAATTGACGAGTATAAGATGTCAACTAAGCATTGGATGGTAGCCACAGTATTTCTGGTAGGAATGCTTGTGATGCTCTATGGCATTTTTAATTTCGCCTGGTATTTAAAGGAGATTTCAGCGGTTTTTTTAATGATTGCTTTAGCGGCAGGAATCGTAGCTCGTATTGATCCTACTAGTTTTAGTGAGACCTTATTAAAGTCAGTGGCTGTTGTTGCTCCGGGTGCTTTTATGGTAGGTTTTGCGACAACTATTAAAGTGATTTTAGAAGATGGACAGATTAGTGATACCATTGCTTATTATTTATCGGAAATATTAAGCACGTTGCCGATTTATGCTTCTGCTATACTCATGAGTCTTTCCCAATGTGTCATGAATTTTTTAATCCCTTCGGGTAGTGGTCAAGCACTGGCCACTCTTCCAGTTATGATTCCGGTTGGAGATTTAGTGGGGTTGACAAGACAAACGACAATTTTAGCTTTTCAGATAGGTGATGGAGTAACTAATTTAATTAATCCGACACTCGGGGGACTGATTGCGATGCTAAGTATGTGCCGCTTACCATTTGATCGGTGGCTGCGTTTTATTGTTCCTTTATGCTTGTACTTAATAGTGATTAGCTGGGTGTTTTTGTTAGTAGCTATTTTTATTAATTGGATGTAAGTAACGTATTTCGAGGTGATTAATTTAGATGCTAGGTTTTTGTGAATTATAAAGTATTAATGGTAGAAAAAATCTTAAAAAACGCTTTTGATAAGTATTATGAAGCTCCTATTGAAGCTTGGAAATATTTCCTTAGTCTTTGTGAACAAGTAGACTATCAAAAGAAAGAAGTGATCAAACAAGCAAATACTAGAGAACGCTATGGTTATTTCTTACTTGAAGGTGCGGTCGGCATGTTTGTTTGGAAAAAAGAACACTTCATTTGTTTAGATTTAATCATCGAACATAATTTTTTTGGAGATGAAGGGTCGTTGTTTTCGGGTGAGGCTTCACCCATGGAAATCAAAGCGCTAGAAAAATCATCAGTACTCAGAATAAGCAAATCCAATATTGATTTATTAAGGCAAACACCGATGGGAGCAATATTATTCTCGATAGGTGATCGAAATGCATTTGTTGAAAAAGAAAAACAGCAAATAGAACTCATGACTCAAACCGCAGAAAAAAGATATTCGAATTTATTAGAAAATCGTCCCGAGCTGATTCAACGAATAAGCCAAAAAGATATCTCCTCTTATCTTGGTATATCAACCCAGAGTTTAAGCAGAATAAGAAAAAAATTAGGAGGCTAATTAGTTAACCTAGGGTAACTTTTTTGTGAGTAATACAGCTGAATTTTGCACTGGTATTTTATTCATCACAAAAAAAGAACATGAGGTTAAAAATAATTATGAGCATCAGCTGTATACTTTTGATGGTCCAATTTCTCCACGCGCAAGAAACTATAAAGGTTCAACGAAAAGGATTGATATTTGGAACATCGCTAGGAGTAGCTTACACAAATTTGGTCTTTCCAAACAAGACAGAACAGGCAACTAATTTGGGATTGGATATTAAAATTGGATTTATGCTTAATCCGAAAACATCCATTTTACTAAGTTCAAATGTATCGATCTATGATTATTCAGGATTTGGTCGGGATAGAAAAAGGGATTTTGGTGTGCTTTCCCCAAGCGTTCAATATTGGTTAAATAATAAGCTTTGGTTGCTCGGGGGTGTAGGCTTGGGAGGAGATAACCCTGTATTTTGGGACATAAAAAATCCAGAAGATGACCCCTTAGAAACCAAGTATTTTTCTGGAGTTGGTTTGATTAGCTCCATCGGATACGAATTATTTCAAGTTAATGAACATCTTGTAATCGATTTGAAAGCAAGATTAATGTATCGGAAAGTCGAATTGCAAGAAGGGAAGACAAGTGGCTTATCTTATGGATTGTTAGTTGGAATTAACTTCTATTGAAAAGAAAAATAGTGCTCATTAAAATCGTTTAAAGGGTTTACAAAGTGCCTTGAGGAGCAGTTTGGAAAAATGTTTCAGTTGTGCAAGAGTTTGTGGTAGCTGGTGATTCCCTATCAAATAATGGATGAGATTGGTTAGTCACCCTTCATATTGGTTATGCCTACAAATTCGGAAGAAAAGGGTAAATTACTTAAGCAATGGGGATGTGAAGGGACGAAGGAGATCTTGATTCAATCAGACTAAACTAAAGTTAAACCAAGGATGTCAAAACTGAAAAAATATCGTGAGCAATTAAATTTAACCCAAGAAGAACTCTCTGATAATTCAGGCATTTCAGTTAGAACCATCCAACGAATAGAATCCGGAAGTAAACCCCAAGGTCATACGCTGAAAAAATTAGCCCTGGCCTTAGGAATACAAGAGAATGAATTGCTAGAAAATGAACTTAGCCCAATCAGCAAGGACAAAACCATAGTCAAGTTGATTAATATTTCGTCATTGCCTTTTGCTATATTCCCACCAGCAAATATTATTGTACCTCTTTTAATTATGTTTGTTAGAAGGCAATTCAAGCCTTTGGTTAAGGAAATTATTTCTGTTCAAATTGTATGGCTGATTTTCGCGGCGACTATTTTTTTTCTTAGCGCTCTCATTCAAAAATCTTTTTCATTTGGAAGAATTTTTATGCCCATTATCATGATCATATTAGTCTTGATCAATGTGGGCATTATTATCAGAAATGCAAAAGAAATTGACAAAAACGGGGTGCTATTTTATAAACTCAATTTTAGTCTGATCTAGTGTTTTTAGGGCTTGACGGGACATTGGCGGCTTATTGGCGGCTAATTTTTTAGGAATAAGGGCAGCTCTGGGTACATCTTTGAAAATAAAATGTCAAGATGTTAAACAAGATTTTTTTGAGTCCAATAATTTTATGTCTTTTAGTGTGTAATGCCAATGCTCAATTAGATACAAATACCGACTTATTTATTGAACTTAAGAAGCAAGATAGTATATTCTTCGAGCGTAGTTTTAATCTATGTGATATGGATTATCTAGCGCAACATATCACTCAAGATTTAAAATTTTATCACGACCGAAGTGGCTTTCAAGATAGAGATGCCTTTTTTGAAAACACCAAGAAATACATTTGCTCTGGTGCTGCACAGAAACCGATTCGGAAAGTCGATCCAGGGAGTTTAGAAGTCTTTCCACTCTATAACCAAGGAGTATTATACGGAGCTATCCAAAAAGGTGTTCATCATTTCTTTTTAAGGGAAAAGGATAAAGAAGATTTATGGACAAGTACAGCAAAATTCACAAGCGTTTGGATATTAGAAAACGAAAACTGGATGGTCAGTGAAGTATTAAGTTATGATCATCAAGATCCTGAGCAAGGTGGAGCGCTTAAAGGATTTGAAAAACTATTAAAAGAGCACCAAGTTCCCGCCTTAGGGATGGCTACTATCGCAGATGGTATGTTAACAAAGGTGGAAGTATATGGTACTCTGGATGGAGAAAGGAAAGCACCCTATAATACCATTTTCAAAGTTGCTTCTCTGACTAAACCTATTGTGGCCTTAACAGCACTAAAATTGGTGGATGCTGGACTATTAAGTTTAGACGAAGCTTTGTATAGGCACTGGATTGACCCTGATCTAAAAAATGATAAGCGCCATAAAAGGCTTACTCCAAGGCTAATTTTAAGTCACCAATCCGGTTTCCCGAATTGGAGATATCTGAATGAATCGCAAGCATTATCCTTTGAGTTTGAGCCAGGAACAAAGTTTCAATATTCAGGAGAAGGTTTTGAATATTTAAGGCAGGCGATAGAAAACAAGTTAGGCAAAAGTCTTGAAGAACTTGCAGACTCCTTAGTGCTTAAGCCAGCAAAAATGCATGATACGCGTTTTTGGTGGGATGAAGAGATGAATGAAAAAAGATATGCTTTAAATTTTGATAAGGAAGGAAAGCCTTTTGAAACCAATAAATATTATGAAGCAAATGCCGCAGCTAATCTATTGACGACCCTTGAAGATTACGGGAATTTTATGGCTTATGTTTTAAATGGGGCAGGTTTATCTAACGACCTTTTTGAAGAAATGACAGCTAACCAGGTTAAACTTAAAGAAGATGACTACTTTACTTTGGGATGGGAAAAATTAACCAATTTTAGTACGGGTGATTATGCACTCCTACACACAGGAAAAGATCCAGGAGTAAGTACACTGGCTATCATGTATCCCAAAAGCAGGAAGGGCTTTGTTATATTTCTAAACGGTGATAATGTGGATAAGATCTACGAAAAATTAGCTTTAGATTATCTGTATTTGGGAAGTGAACTTTGGGATAGAAGGTGAGTAACACAGTTATCCTTTAATGTTGTTTTTGCATCGTTTGGCTGTATATAGTCGATATGCTATTGTATGCTTATGGCATAATCACCCCAATCTGCAATAGATTGGACAATCGGCAAAAGGGTGGTGCCTAGTTCTGTAAGCGAATAATATACTTTTAAAGGAGGCTTTTTATAAAAAACTTCCCTCTTTATTATTCCATCCTCTTCCAATTTTTTTAGCTGCAAACTCAAGGTCCTTTCAGTGACAGAGGGCATAGTTTTGCGTAATTCATTATAGCGTAACTTTCCATTACGTAAATGAAAAAGGATGACCGTTTTCCATTTTCCACCTATAATATCCATGGTTAAACTAGTGCAGCATGGATATTGTTTTCCTTGATAATTTATGGTTTTTTCGTGCTTCATTTTATACTATCCTATTTGACCGTTATTGCAAATCTAAGTCGCTTTAACTATTATTGCAACTATATTATTGATAGTACATAATTATTCTATGAAAGCATTATTACTAAAAGAATATGGAATTGATTCAACTTTTGAATTGACAGAAATAGAAAAGCCTAAACCCTTAAAAGATCAGGTACTTGTAAAGATAGCTGCATCGAGCGTAAATACCGTAGATACGATGATTCGAAATATGGGGGAAGATTTGCCCTTATCCCCTGAAACACCAGCCTTGTTAGGGATGGATTTTGCTGGAACTGTTGAAGCAATAGGAGAAAATGTAAGCAAGTTCAAGATTGGAGATGAAGTTTATGGATGTGCAGGAGGTTTACCAAATTTACCAGGAACACTAGCAGAATATATAGCTGCCGATAAAAATCTAATGGCTTTAAAACCTAAGAATTTATCGATGCGTGAGGCTGCTGCTTTACCACTGGTTGCCATTACAGCTTTTGAGGGTCTGGAAAGAGCAGGAATAAAATCTGGTCAGAAAATTTTAGTTCATGGAGGATCAGGTGGAGTAGGCCACATAGCATTGCAATTAGCTAATTATTTTGGAGCAGAAGTATTTTCCACCGGAGGAGGTGACAAGCAAACTGCCCTCATAAAGGAATTGGGAGCAACACCTATAAATTATAAAAAAGAAGCAGTAGAAGATTATACCAAAAAGTATACTGATGGTGCCGGATTTGACATTGTTTATGATTCTGTCGGAGGAGCTAATATGATTAATTCATTCATGGCAGCAAGACTAAACGGACAGGTAGTAACTACCGTTTCCTTGCTGGAACTAGATTTAACTTTAGCCCACTTCAAAGGATTATCTTTGCATGTTGTTTTTATGTTAATACCTATGCTACATAATTATCAAAGACAAGATCATCATCAGATCCTCAGTGAGCTAACTAAGATTATTGAAGCGGGAAAACTAAAACCTATCTTAGATACAAATCGTTATTTCTTAGCCGATACCGCTAAAGCTTATGCACGATTATCAAGTGGAGAAGGAATGGGCAAAGTCGTTATTGAAAACTAAAAATATGCTGTGCAGCTTGATACATTTGAAAAGATAAATAAGGGCTTTAATACGGTCTTTATTCCTCAGCGTTTATCTATTGGATTAGTCATCCCAATTGAAGAATATGCTAGTCATTCGGTACCTCGTATGGAAAATCATCTAGAGAGACTTAAGCTAGCTGAAGATTTAGGTTTCAGTGCTGCTTGGCTAAGAGATGTACCCTTGCATGTACCTACTTTTGGAGATGCAGGACAAACCTTTGATCCATTCAGTTATTTAGGTTTTCTGGCTGGACAAACAAGTGTTATTACTTTAGGAATTGCAAGCGTGGCTTTGCCGCTTCATCATCCGATGCATGTAGCTAAGTCCGCAGCTACATTAGACCAATTAACCCAGGGGAGATTTATTATGGGTATTGCTTCTGGTGATCGTGCTGAAGAATATCCAGCAATGAATATGAATTATACGAATCGGGGACAAAGCTTTAGAGATGCTTATCACTATATCCGTAAAGCCGCACTCAATTTTCCTATTATAGAGGAGAATGGTTTTGGTAAATTAGATGGAACGATGGATATTCTCCCTAAACCATTTGGGGATAAAATACCGATGTTGGTAACAGGGCATAGTCAACAAAACTTAGCTTGGATTGCAGAACATGGAGATGGATGGATGTATTACCCTAGGAATCTTTATATGCAAGAATATAATATTCAAGAATGGAGAACAGCTATTTCCAGAGTTCAAGGAGCTAATAAACCGTTCATGCAACCTCTCTATATAGACTTGATGGATGATGATGATTTTCAACCTGTGGGTATCCATTTAGGAATACGTACCGGCATCCATTATTTAAAGGAATATCTAGTAAAATTACAATCCATTGGAGTAAATCATGTAGCGCTAAACTTAAGGTTTAATGCGAATGAAATAGAATCAACATTGACCAAACTGGCCAAAAAACTATTGCCCTATTTTCATCAATAATAAGTAAAGTAAAGATTTATGAAAAAGACCATATTAATTACAGGAAGTACTGACGGCATAGGTAAGTTAGCTGGGCTAAAATTGGCTAAAGAAGGACACCGGGTTTTATTGCATGGAAGAAATGCAAGCAAATTATCACGGGTATTAGAAGCCACAAAAAAGGAGACGAACAATGATCAAATAGATGGCTTTGTTGCCGATTTTTCTGATTTGCAACAGGTTTCAAAGATGGGAGAAGACCTAATAGAGAAGATTGGGCAAGTAGATGTACTTATTAATAATGCAGGCGTATTTAAGTCTGCTCAAACATTGACAAAACAAGGGCTAGACATTAGGATGGTGGTCAATTATCTAGCCCCTTATTTGTTGACGCACAAACTCATTAATCAGCAAGTCCTTAAAGCGGGATCTCGAGTGATTAATCTTAGTTCAGCAGCGCAGAGTACGGTATCAATGGACCTGCTGGATGGTAAGCGAAGTGTGTCAGATCAAGAAGCCTATGCTCAAAGTAAATTGGCTCTACTTATGTGGAGCTTTTATCTGGCTGCCGAAAACTCAGAAATAGCGGTTATCGCACTAAATCCAGGCTCTTTACTCAATACCAATATGGTTAGAGAGGCCTATGGAAAATTCTGGTCATCTGCAGACAAAGGAGCAGATATAATGTACGATCTGGCGCTAGAACAGAATATTATGGATAAAACTGGGCAATATTTTGATAATGATCGTGGTGCCTATGGACCGGCACATCCTGATGCCTATACAACATCACTGATAGAGGCCTTAATTGCAAGAACAAACCTTTGCGTGCCACACGCTCTCACATGACATCTTGGTTTTATTTTGGTTTAATTAGTGCTTATTAACTTGGTAAGCATTGGTTTATGTAAATTCGGATGATCCATTTAATGTATCAACTGTATGACCACACAACAAATCCTAGCCCAACTAGTTTCCTTCCAAGTATTAGGAGGTGATTCCAACCTTAGTATTGCTGTTTGGATTGAAGAATACCTAAACCATCTGGGTGTGGAAGTAATCCATGTACCAAATGATGATGGGACTAAACGGTCCTTACATTGTAGGATTGGGCCTGCGGTAGACGGTGGAGTTATATTATCGGGACATATGGATGTTGTGCCTGTAGCAGGGCAAGCCTGGACAACAGATCCTTTTGCGTTAACTGATAAAGCAGATGGGAACTTATATGCTCGAGGATCTTGTGATATGAAAGGATTTTTAGCTTGTTGCTTGCAAGCTGTGCCTTACTTTTTAAAAGCAGAGCTAAAAACGCCCATTTATTTAGCCTTATCTTATGATGAAGAAATAGGTTGTTTAGCGGCCCCAGCATTGGCCAAACACATTAATGAACATTATACAGAAAAACCTAAATATGCGATTATAGGTGAGCCAAGCATGATGCAACCTGTGGTTGGACAAAAGGGGATAGTAATTTATAAGACAATCGTGAATGGGTCTGCTGGACATAGCAGTCGCATAAAGACTGAAGTTAGTGCTATCTCAGAAGCTGCCAGACTCATAATTTGGTTAGAAAACAAAATGAATGCACTCATTGAAGAAGGCAGAATAGACGACCGTTTTAGTCCAAACCATACATCGATACATTGTGGCCTAATGGAGCAAAGTGGAATTGCTCCGAATGTAATTTCAGATTCCGCAACTTTTTATTGGGATGTCCGAGTGATTCCTCAAGATAAAGCTTCCCAAATTCTTCATGAATTCGAAAACTATTGCCAAAGCTTAGTTGACACAAACGCCGATCGATTTCCAGGATTCACTATCGAAACAACAAGCTTTCATCCAGATGTTCCACCCTTGGATACTCCAGAAGATCAAGATGTGGTATCATTAATCAGAAAGGTATCAGGAGTGGATTCATTAGCTGCAGTTTCCTATGCTGCAGAAGCAGGTCAATTTGCTGAAGCAGGCTTCCAAGCGGTGATTTGTGGTCCAGGAGATATTGCACAAGCACACCGAGCAAATGAATTTGTAGCCAAAGATCAACTCATTAAATGCGAACAAATGTTAGAAAGATTGGCTAATTTAATGGGATAAACGAAGCCAAGTAGCATTCAAAAATTAGAACCAACATTGAAGAGCATGAAAACATTAGTTATAAAAGACGAAGCAATATCAGGCAAAGTTTTGAATGAAATTGCCTTAAAATTTGAAACTGAATATATCACTGTAAAGGAGTTAATTGCAAAGAGAATAGAGGAAGAAGTACATCGATATCAAAACGATATTGATAGTTATACAAGACAAGGATTAGTATTGCCAACTAATTTAGAAAAACGCCTTAACAAAAAATCTAAGCAATCCATTGATCTTGAAAAGCAAATTTACATTGCTTTTGATGCATTTTTGAAAAATGGATTCTTCATTTTAATCGACAATGAACAAGTAAGTGAATTAGAACAAAAATTTCTTGTGGATGAAACAAGCGATATCACCTTTATTAAATTAACACCACTGGTTGGTGGATAAATTCAGTTGGCAAATGCTTGGATTTCTCAAACGAAATAAAAACAAAGGCTTTGATAAAGAAATTGAAAAATTAGTAAAATCTATCAACGATAGCCTGAGTTCACCTAATCTAGATAACATCAAGAAACTAGATCAATTTAAGGAAATTAGTCAACTAGATCTAACAACTAAAAAAGTATTGATTCTTCGATTGTTGAAGTTTTCACACTATCTAAGAGATCTACAACTAAGAAAAAAAATTAGATATACTAACAATGAGCATGTTTTTTATGGAGTGCACATTTCAATGAGCATTGTAAATGAGTTACTACGAAAAAAATTAAGTTACAATGAGGATGAATGGATAGAACTTTTAAGTCTTTTTGAGACGATTAATAATAATTTATCGTCGTATCAGCCTAGCTATTTCCAACTAAGTGACCTTCCTATCACAACTGCAATAAAACAACTTGAGTATTATCTAAAAGAAAATGAACTGAGTGAAAATCTTTTGGATTTTATTAGACGGATTTTGAATTGGAAAGAATTTGAATACCCAAGTAAAAAGCGATATTGGGGTAGTGACATGAAAAAATCTAAAGCCAAGCTTGAATCTATTGCTTGCATTGAAGAAGAATTTATTTATAGAGCACAAGACATTGAATTAGAGGTAAATAAAATTATAGCAAGAATAAATCAAAATAAGGCAGCATATATAGACTTATTTAAAATATTGATGCATGTTTCCGGTGCAAAACCGACAAAAAAAAATGCCCAGCAGTTTGATGAACTCATTGGTATCATTGGTAACGAGCAATATAGAAAAACACTTCATAGCTTATTAGAAATTCCATCCAATTTGAACCCATCAGACACTTATCCAGAAAGCCCTGAAAGCTATATAATTGACTATTATTTAAGCTATGATAGTAAAATTTTTATCAAAGGACTTGCTTGGACAGCTGCTCGCTTTTCTGATAAAACCACTATCCAATTATTAAGTAAAATTGTAGAAAAATCATACACCAAAATACCAGGCAAAGGTCCTGCGGCGGCAGCACTTGGTAATGCTGGGATATATGCACTTGGTAATATGCGTGGTAAGGACGGTTTGGGTGCTCTTTCTAGATTGAAATTAAAAGTCAGACAAAATAATGTAAAGAAGGTAATAGATAAATTTATGCTTGAAGGGGCAAAAAAATACAAAGTGTCTGTTGAAGAGTTAAAAGAAATGGCGGTGCCTGAATTCCAATTAATCAATGGAAACAAACATTATACATTTGAAGATTATATTTTAAGTATTTCAATTGTTCAAAGTAAAGTTAAGCAGCAGTGGATTAAACCGGACGGTAGTTTTATGAAAAGTGTCCCTTCTCTAGTGAAAAATAAAGAGCAGCACAAGAAAAAACTTCAGAAAATCAGAAAGGAAATCAAAGAAATTCAAAAAGTTTATTCTGCACAAAAACAACGACTTGATAATCAATTTATTCTTGATAGAACATGGGGTTTTCCTTCATTTCAGAAATACTATCTTAACCATGGTTTGGTTTCACCCATAGCGAAAAAATTAATTTGGACTTTTAGGAAAAATGATAAAATTGTTGATGCTATCTATCAAAATGATGTGTGGCAAACTGTAGATGGGGAAGTGATAGATTGGCTTGATAAAAATACAAGTGTCAACATATGGCATCCAGTGTTTAAGGGGGAAGGGGAGATTCTTAAGTGGCGAGAAAAGATCATGGAATTAGAATGGAAACAACCTATTAAGCAAGCTTTTAGGGAGATTTATATTTTAACACCTGCAGAGATTAACACTAGAACCTATTCTAATAGAATGGCAGCTCATATTTTAAAACAGCATCAATTTAATTCCTTAGCATCGCTTAGAAATTGGAAGTACTCCTTAATGGGTGCATACGATGATGGAAGAGATAATGAAATCTGTTGCAGGGCATTACCTGAATACAATATGAATGTCGAGTTTTGGATTGATGAAGTTAGCCAAGGTGAAGCTTTCAACGATACAGGTATTTGGTACTATGTAGCAACAGACCAAGTCAAATTTTTGGATAATGATGATGAAGAAATCGAGCTGGTTAATGTTCCAAAAATTGTCTTTTCTGAAATCATGAGGGATGTTGATTTATTTGTTGGTGTTTCAAGTGTGGGGAATGATCCTCAATGGATAGATAATAATGGAACGAGACAAGATCACCATAATTACTGGCGAAGATATGCGTTTGGTAATCTAACAGAAATTGCAAAAACTCGGAAAAGTATATTAACAAGATTACTTCCTCGACTGACAAAGATTAAAAACAAAACAAAGATCGAGGGGAAGTTCTTAATTGTTAATGGTCAATTGAGAACTTATAAAATTCATATTGGGAGTGGGAATATATTAATGGAGCCAAATGACCAATATCTATGTATTGTACCTGCAAGGTCAGAGAACATCACCCAAAAGTTATTTATTCCTTTTGAAGGAGACAGAGGACTTTCTATTGTCTTAAGCAAGGCATTTCTTTTGGCAGAGGATGACAAAATCGATGATGCAAGCATTACTAGTCAAATTAGAATAAACTAAGCCAAAGATCAACTCATTAAATGCGAACAAATGTTAGAAAGATTGGCTAATTTAATGGGATAAACGATCCATTGAAAAATAACATACAAGACGATGTACAAAGTTTTTTTGAGCAATTCATTGAGCGAATAAATGGTAAGCCTGAAGATGGCGTAGAACATTTTTATCTAAATAACTTTAGGCGGATAATAACCTTACCCATCTTATTTTTTATAGGCAAGTACTTTCTTGGGCTAGTTGATGAATTTGTTAAAAAGCCGATTGGCTACGCCTTAGCTTTCGGAAGTTTGCTCTTAGCCATATTCTTTTTTTATGTGTGTTTTAAGCAATTATTTAATCGGACAATATTAGCTTCCGTCACTAAAGAATCGTTAGTTGTTACCATAAACCCGACCATCAATTATAGCCAACGATTCAGCTTTACTTTTAAGCTTTTAACGAGTCATTTAGCTACATTGACCATACCATTAAAAAACATCAAGTCGATCAATGGAAATCATCAAGGCAAAGGAAGTCTAATTATTATTAGCTACTTTGATGCATCAGGTAAAGAACAGGAAGTGATAACCTTATTTAATATGATCGAAAAAGAAAATGACTTAGGACGTCTCGAAGATTTATTAAATGAGCGATGCTCTCTAACATGATCATCTGACCACAACTAATTAACTTAAAATCAATCAATCATGAAACAAATCCTTTTAATTTCCATAGTTGCATTCCTTTTTTCTTGCAGCGGTACAGAAGCTGATAAATTGGCCATTGAGGAAGTATGGAAAGAATATTATACCTACTCAAGTCCTTCGCGCAAAGCAGAGCTTGTATCAAGCGATTACAGAATAGCTTATATGGATCAGATACATTCTGCACTTTATGATGACAAGCTAACAATCATGAATAAATCGTTTGCTGACAAGCTAAATATTATGATGAAAAGAGTAAGCATCGACTCGCTTTCTTTAAGCCCTGAAGATGTTGCAGATTTTACTAGCGCGTTTACAAAGATGGAGCAAGGAGCTTCGTTTTTAATGCAAACAGATAAAGGTTTAGACAAGATAATATTTAAGAAATCCAATCTGGCCTATGGAATTTTCAAAGTGTTTATGAGTGATAAAAGTAATCAGTTTGTAAAAGAGGGAGATGATTGGAAAATTAATCCACTGGAAGAACATCCAAAGTTTGCACCTGCTCGCGAATTAATTAAAAAGAAATATGTCAAACAATATGGCAGTGAAGAAGCAGGTATAAGTGAGTTGATAAAAGTCACGCATGGAAGATCACCCAATTGGAATCCTCCTTTTAGTAAATAAAATTAGTTGTAGTTATAAGTTATTACCAGCAACAAAAGATTCTCGCTAGTTAAATCAAGCAGTAAAGCGATTGCATTGAGAAATGTATCCAAGCAGTATTAAATAGTCCCATAGCATAGCAATGTAACTTTGATGAATATTTGGGAATACACTGTTGAAAAATGGTCTTGAGATAGCATATTTTACTTCGTTAATCGCAGCTAGGCGGCCCATTAAAGCAACTTCCCAGCAATAAAAGCTGTAGTCCAGGCAGACTGAAAATTATAACCCCCTGTGATACCATCAATATCCATCACTTCCCCAGCAAAATACAAATTAGGCACTACCTTACTTTGCATGGTTTTAAAATCAATACTGGATAAACTAACTCCTCCACAGGTCACAAACTCTTCTTTAAAGGTGGTTTTCCCTTCCACTTCATAAACATCATTGGTCAGTAAAGTAACCAGTTTGTTTATGCCCTTTTTGCCCAGTTCTTCCCATTTCTTTTTGGGTGACAAACCTGATTTTTCGATTAAAAAATGCCAGAGTCGTTCTGGAAGAAAATAAGGCCGGATGTTAGCAAGTATCTTCTTTGGATATTGTCCAATGATGTGCTGAATCTCTGTGGCAACCTCATCATTATTAGGCGTATTTACCCAATTAACTTGTGCCTTACATGTGTAGTTTCTATCGTGTAAAATCCGAGCACCAAAGGCTGATAATTTAAGGATAGCTGGGCCACTCATTCCCCAGTGAGTAATGAGTAGAGGTCCGGAAGATTTTAGTTTAGTACCTTGTATTGAAACTAGTGCATGTTCGACGACTATCCCCATTAAAGCAGTAATCGTTTCTTTAGGCATATTAAAAGTAAATAGGGAAGGCACTGGGTCTTCGATTTGGTGTCCAAGGTCTGCTAACCAAATCAAACCCGATTTTTTAGGACTGCCACCTGTGGCTATTATCACCTTGTCGAACCATTGCTCCTCATGATCTTTTATAAAACTGAGGCCCATTTTACCAGATTTTCGTTGAAGTTTATTAACTCCCATCCCGGTTAAGATTTGGATGCCTAGGCGATTTGCCTCACGCATAAAGCAATCAATGATCGTTTGTGAGTCCTGAGTTTTCGGAAAAACACAACCATCTTCCTGGATGACTAAACCCACTTTTCGCTCTCTAAACCAATCCATCGTATCTTGCGTACTGAAAGTTCTAAATGCTTTTTTCAGTGGTTTTTCTCCGCGAGGATACGCTTTGGCTAATTGAGAAATCGAGGTGCAGCCATTGGTAACATTGCATCGTCCTCCTCCAGATATTTTCACTTTGGCTAACAGCTTTTGTGATTTTTCGAAGATGGTCACTTTAGATTTTGGATGATGTTGTTTGACGGATAATGCAGCAAAAAAACCTGCAGCTCCACCACCGATGACGGCTACGTCCATAGTTAATTTATCTATCTATTGAGTTAATTAGAGTGCTAGATGATTAGTCAAAGTTAATAGATAAGATCCAATCAGCAATAAGCTTTAAAGTCTCAGGATTAAAGCTTTCTTCTATCATCGAATATTCGCTAACCTGTCCAGTTTCTGAAGTCTGAAATAAGTGATTTAGCTTTTCCAATGCAATGACTTCGTAGGAAGCACTTTTAGATTCTGCCAAATGACTTTCTATCCCAGCTAGGTTTTCTTTGGCAGTCACCTGGACATCATTGGTTCCGTTCAAGGCAAGAAATGGACAATCTATTTGTTGTAAGTAAGGTCCCGGTTGGTGGTTTATAAAATACCTAAACCAGGGCTGAAAATAGGCTCCTGCCAGTTGCAAATAGAAAGCTTCTTTACTCGGAGCTAATAATTGTTGAGTAGCTTCATCGCATGCATCATAGTAAGTGTGTATATGCTCCATAACCGAAGGATATAGCGCTTCTTTTGGACTGTCTACGTCTATTAATTGATAGGTCTTTTGTATAAAGGCTAAGTAGTCTTTTGCGGCTTGTTCAGAAAAACCACTATCTCGAATGGCTAACTCATTTTGGATGGTCATTAGTTGGCTTATAGGAATCCCCGGACCTGCGAGTGATACAATAAAATCAACAGATTCTTCAGCTGCCACCATAGGTGCAATGAGTCCTCCCTCACTATGCCCGATGAGGCCGATATGTTCAATGTCACGCTGAGTTAAATATTCAAAAGCCCCGCGGACATCATCTTTAAAGGTTTCAGAAGTAGCTGATTGATGATTACCTCCCGAGCGTCCTACTCCACGATCATCGTATCGAAGTACCGCAATTCCTTGATTACTTAGATAGTCAGCTAAAACCCAAAATATATCGTGATCAAAAATTTGGCTGTTTCTATTTTGTGGTCCTGAACCCGAAATTAGGATGACAGCGGGATAAAGATCTACGTCTTTAGGATAGGTAAATGTTCCTGATAACTCTACCGAATCTATCGGGTTTTTAAAACTCACTTCTTGGATGCCATAGCTAAAAGGACCTTTTGGTTTTTGAGGTCTAGCCATACTTGGCATGGCTTCAATGGGTCTAAAATCTAAGGAGAATGCGCGACCACTTTGCATCCAAACACCTTTCATAGTTTCTTCCTCTTCGTACATGCTGAGCAGGGCGGATTTATTAGTGTTTGGAATGGGAAAGCTCATAAAGCAAGTATCATTTTCCATCTTGCATGCATTGGCTTTGTTCCGATCAATGCCTTGAAGTGGTACAGATAAATAGGCAGCACAGACTTCCTCGTCACCTGTCACCTCGATCATCATATCTATTTGTTTGTTAATCTTAGTTGACCAAACTCCTTCGAAAACAGCTTGGCTTTGGGCAGACAAGCTATGGAGCAAGAAAACAATAATGGGGAAATATTTTGTACTCATTTTAGCCCTATTCGGTATTAGAAATTCCAAATATAACCAAAAGATGCACCAAGGTAATTATAGTTCTCTCCATGAATATTAAGTGCATCAATGTTGCTTTTGGTGCCAATATTGGTAAAAACAGCAATCATGATTCCATAAGCGTTAAAACCGATTTCAGCATTTGCAGCATAGTTATATGCTGAGGCTTGAACCACCGGATTTCCAAAAATGACTATGGGTAATTCAGGACTTACAAACTGAGATAGCCCAAGACCTAAGCCTCCAACTATGTGTATATTTTCCTTGATATTAATTAAGTTGTAGTATGCTTTTAGAAGATAAGTATTTGCACGATACCAAGGGTCAGAACTACCGATAGGGTTTCCATCTTGGTCAGTAAACTGGATGGTTCCTACATTATGATAGGATCCCATATGCTCGAAACCAAGTTTAAGTTTTTCAGTGATTTTATAACCTGCATTTAACTTATAAGCTCCACCGATTGAAGTTAGTTCAGCGTTTTTGCCAATGTCGTCCAATGTGGCTAAAGAGGCACCAATAAATAATTTGCTTTGAGTTTGCGCAGAAAGAATAAGGGATAATCCAATGAATAAAATAGAAAAGGAAGTTCTGATTGATTGCATTCGTTTTTTTGGAGATTAAACGTAGTTTTTTGGTTTTGTTGTATGATGCAATACGTTACTTTCTATTAATGACTAGCTATTCTGAAGAAGCTAAAATTTACTCTGGGAGATTTCTATCCGATTATTTTCATATTGATCATCTTCTGTTTCGTTACTTGATATTGGGCCGTCTTTTCCATGTATTTCATGGTTGTTTGCCATTTAGAAAAAAAGTATAACGAGGAAAACTACTATCTCTGAAATCATTAAATATTACTTGACTATTTTGATGTTTTCAGCCATTGAATAATATCGTTTAATGACGGTAGATATAATCACCGACCTTTCTAAATCCAATCCATCAATATCATTAATTCGATTGAATTCACGTAAATGCTTATCCCCCCAAATAGTTATATCAACGAGAATTGAAGATAACTCAATCGCCTTCTGAGTAAGAAGGTAAATATTTTCTTTTTTGTTTTTTACTTGCTTTTGCTTAGTAATTAATTCATAAGAAGTCAAAAGTTTTAAGCGGGAGGAAAGAATACTTGGAGCTATCTGTTCCTCTGATGAAGAAAATTCTTTGAAAGTCATTTTATGATGCAATAACATATCTCGTAAAATTAGCAAAGACCATTTATCACCAATTATGTCTAATGTTGAAGCTATTGGACAACTAGAACGGAAATTATTTTTCATTTCTTTAAATTTATTACTACTATTTCAATAGTAATATTAGTTTTGCTATCATTTTAATAGTAAAAATAAATATTTCCCAATGATTAAAAAGGATAAACTGACCAAAATCAATTTGTATGATAAGTTCAACGCTGCTTTTGTCAGTCTAATAACCCCTGAAATGCCAGGTTTGAATAAAATCAGAAAGCAAAATTCCTATTCAAAAGAACCTACTTTAGAACGACCTTTTGAGATGCCTTTAGAATTTATATCTATTGATGGAATAAAAATTAGGATGGCAAAGTCCGTTATTGATAGTAATAATAAAGAAACAATTGTTCTACTATCAGCCTTTCCGCACACCATTATTGCATATTCTCCTCTTTGGGATACATTAAAAAAAGAATACAATGTTTACACTTATGATTTGCCTGGATTTGGAGCAAGTGAAACTAAATCTGAATACATGTCTTTTGGATTTCAAGGCAAGTTCTTAAATTCATTTTTGACACATTTTAACATTGAAGATTCTCATTTAGTGGCTCCAGATGTAGGTATGGCCAGTGCATTGTCTTATGTTATCAATCATAAGAATAAAATTAAATCATTGATGATTGGTGATGGACCTGCTGCATTGCCAACATCTGAACCGAGCATTATGAAAAAAATGGTGCATTCGGGTTTTTGGAGAACTATGTTTATCATTGCCGGAAGCGGTGCTTTGATCGAATCATCAAAGAATTTAGGGAATGTTAGGTATGTTCCAAATAAATATGAGATATCAGACTTTAAGAAATCTCACAAAGGTAAAGTAGCCAACAGTATGAAGTGGTTCAAAAAGTATCCTGAAGCATTAAAGAATATTGATAAGAATCTAAAAAACATCCAGATACCTACAAAAATATTTTGGGGAGAGCATGAAGCAATTTTGCATAAAAAAAATGGGATAAATCTAAACAACCGAATGCCCAATAGTGAACTTGAGATTTTTGAAAACTGCGGACATTTTGTTTATCAAGATGACTACCCAAGATTTATAAGATTGATTCAATTATGGGTCGAAAAACATAAATAAGCCCTTTTGAAAAAATGAGCAAGTAAAATATTTGATATGATAATTGACGCTAAAATTTTCTAGAGAGCTGAAGATACACAATGAACATTTATTTTATTTCGGTACCTTCTGTTTTATATTTTCCATCGCTTGCATAATCCTTACACAAACTACAACTACAAAAGTACACGGAATAAATGCCTGGTATAAGCCATTTAAATTTGCTGTATCTATAGGAATGTATTCTTGGACAATGGCTTGGTTATGTCATTATCTGCATAATTTCAATTCGAATCTATTTAGTTGTGCTGTAATTTTATTGCTTGGATTTGAGCTAATTTATATTGCCTTTCAAGCATCAAGGGGAGAACCTTCGCATTTCAACTTTAATGCACCTATTTATACTTTAATGTATTCTTTGATGGGGATAGCAGCGGTACTGACCACTATATATACAGCGTATATAGGGTTGTTATTTTTTACCCAAAGTTTTCCAAATTTACCTTCGTACTATCTATGGGCAATTCGGCTGGGAATCATAATTTTTGTTATATTTTCTTTTGAAGGAGCTTTGATGAGTGGAAGAGCTAGTCATAGTGTAGGAGCTATAAATGATAATTCGAATTTGTTCATTGTGGGTTGGAGCAAAACAGTAGGAGATTTACGTGTTGCTCATTTTATAGGAATGCATGCCTTACAAATCTTACCCCTTTTATCATTTTATATCTTTAAGAATATAAAAACTACGATATTTATCGCTGTATTATATGGACTACTTGCAACATCAACATTGGTGCAAGCACTAAATGGGAAACCTGTTATTCCTCAAGAAAAACAACAAATGAATAAAGAATAAAAACGTCACACAACAATATATAAGCGGAATATTCCCTTCGGTCATACTCCGCTTATAATGATCCGCTATCTTTGTGCTGTGCTAATTTAGATCTCTGTTATCCTAACTTTCTTTTTCTTCAACTTGCTATTGCTTACCTTTTCTAATAACACTTTTAGTTTTTTAGTTTTTACTGCTACAAAAGCACAATCCGTTTTGAGTTCTATTTTACCCAACTGATCTTTTTGGATGTCTCCTTGCTTGAAAAACAAACCAGCAATATCGCCTTTGGAGATTTTATCTTTTCTTCCACCAGAAATAAACAAAGTGGTCCAAGGAGAGGGTTCAGGTAGTGCTTTCTCTTCTAGTGGAAAGACTTCATCGATATCGATAAATTCAGGTAAAACATCATCTTTCCAATGGAGTACATAAGCCGTTCCTTCACTATGCATTCTAGCCGTTCGCCCATTTCTGTGAGTAAATTCAGCTAAGCGATGAGGAAGATGATAATGAATAATGAAAGAAATTTCTGGAACATCTATCCCTCGTGCCGCTAAATCAGTTGCTATTAAAATCTGGTGGGTTCCATTCCTGAATTTGATTAATGCTCTTTCTCGATCTATTTGTTCCATACCTCCATAGAAGCTGCCATGTTTTACACCTTGCTCATCAAGGTATTTACTTATTCTATGGATGCTGTCTTTGTAATTACAAAAGATAATACCCGGTTTATCACCCATATTGGAGAGTAGTTTGACTAGGCTAGCTAGTTTGTCTTTCTCTGGAGAAACTACTCTTTTTAAGGCCAGTTTTTGGATTTTATCTGCTAAAAAATCAAGGACTAGAGGCTTATTAAAGGTCAGAAAATCGGGGATCGGCGCTTCATTAGTTGCTGATGTTAAAACCGTTTTCTTTACATTTTTTAGCGACTCACAGATAAAAGACATTTCATCATCAAATCCCACTTCTAACGATTTATCAAATTCGTCCAGCACTAAAAATTTAATATCATCTAATGGAAATGCTTCCCGATCAAAATGATCAGCTATCCTTCCAGGTGTACCCACTAAAATTGCCGGCCGAGTGGATAGTTCCATTCTATCTTTAGACATATTTCTTCCACCATAAAAAACATTGGTCTTAAAACCAGCACCAATTTCTCGAATAACTTGCTCAATCTGGATGGCTAGCTCTCTTGATGGTGCAATAATAAGCGCCTGAACTTCCTTGCAATCTCTGTCTAACTCAGCGATTAATGGCAAAAGAAAAGCGAGTGTTTTTCCAGTTCCGGTAGGTGAAAGCAATAATACTTCTGACACCGAGTGGATAGCTAGTTTAGCCTGCTCTTGCATTGGGTTTAATGCTTCGATTCCTAATTTCCTAAGAATTTGCGCTTGGTTTTTTATCTGTTTAGACATGGGACAAAGGTACATAAGTTGTTATAACCATGTGCCTTTTATATGTAGGGTCTTGCTAGGCCAATGTTGTCTACTCATAGAAGACATTTTCTTGGTTCATGCGGCATTGAACAAGAAAAGAGAATAATTTTTTGATGATCATGCAACGTTCTAATTTCACTTACTAATATTAGCTTGAACGTTCACAAGAAATTATTTATTCAATTTTTAAACAGACACAATGAAAATTTTAAAGTTAAATATACTGGCCTTATTAGCTGTATTGTTTTTTGTTAGCTCTTGTGACAGAGAACCAACTACTGAGATGGGAACCATAGACCCATTAGTACCTTCACCTGAAATGGTGGATACTAACCCATTAGTAACTAGATCTTCAGGAGGAGAAAATGGTCTTGATTTAGACTGCTTTACTATTGACTATCCTTTTGAACTAATAGATACAGAAGAAATAGCTTATTTAATAACTTCAGATGAAGATTTTGATGAACTACTTTTAAACGAAGCATTGCTAATTGTAGATTTTGTTTACCCGCTAAATATTAGTTATGAGGATGGAGAAACTGGTTCAGTTGCCGATGCTGATGAGCTAGGCGAACTATTTGCATCATGCGTTCCACAAGGAGGATGGGAAGACGGACAATTCCCAGCTTACCTTATCGATCTTGAGAATTCTTGTTATGAATTTGTATACCCTATGACATTGGTAGACGAAGAAGGCAACGAAATAGTAGTCGAAAACGAAGACGAATTTAGTGGAGCCCTAGCTGAAGAATTATTATTCTTTGTATTCCCATTCAGTTTAGTTGATGAAGAAGGAGAAGTGGTTGTTGTTGGTGATATAGAAGAACTTTTCGATACTTTATTTGCTTGTTCTTGGGATTCTGAGATTGATTCTATTTGGGATTGGGAAAATGGTTTTGAGTATGTAGGTTGTTACTTGGTAGAGTTTCCATTAGACATCATTACAGGAGATGGGTCTACCGTAACAGTAGAGAATCATATGGAATTATGTGACTACATGATTACAGGTGATTTTGCTGGATACGCTTTCCCATTAGACTTAATTGGTGAAGACGGAGAAGTAATAACGGTAAGCACTGAGGAAGAACTTGAGGCAGCTCTTGATGAATGTTGGGATGACTGGGGCGAAGGATGCTTCCAAGGAATCGAAGATCTATTTGCACTGCTTTATGCAGGTGATGATTTAGATTGCTTTATAGCCACTTTCCCAATAACGATAAGTACTATCGATGGAGAAGAAATGGTGATTGAAAGTCCTGAAGGAGTAGAAGAATACCTACCATTAGTTTGTGAAGTTGTTTATCCAGTAACGATTGTTTATACCAATGGAGATACAACAACCTTAGGTAGTAGCGAAGAACTATACCAGGCTGTAGAAGATTGCGAATAATAAAAAGTAAATTCCTCCATATTTAATGGTGAACACTTTGATCATACAGGCTTGTAAACGTAAGGAGCATAATGCTTTTAAGCAATGCTATGAAGCATGCGCTCCCTATGTTTACACCATTATTAGAAACTATATTAACAATGAGGATGATCGCAAAGATGCTATGCAAGAAGCCTTTGCTCATATCTTTAATTCGATACACAGATTTGACGAAAAGAAAGGAAAGTTTAAATCTTGGATTAGTCAAATAACCATTAACCAGTGCATCAATTTACTTAAACAGAAAAACAAGCTTGCATTACTTGTTCCATTAGAAGAAAAACATAATCCAGCAGCATTGGATGAGCTAGAAATCGAAGGCTTAAATAAAGCATTACTCGAAAAGCTGCTGGCTAAAATGCCGACTGGATACCGAACCATCTTTCTATTAAATCTAGTAGAAGGATACAGCCATAACGAAATTGCCGAGATACTCCAGATTACACCCGAAACCTCAAGATCACAATTATCAAGAGCTATTAAGTGGATGCGTAAGCATTATACAGCTCACCTAAAAAGTATCACTTATGGATAAAAAATCTACACTTCACACTTTGCTTCGAAATGAAGCAAACCAGCAGCCGATTCCTCAAGGCATGCAGTGGGAAAACATGCAAGAAGGTGTGCTTTCAAAAGTAAAAGAATTAGATAAAATAGGAACTCCAGTTACTGGAATTTCAACAATTACTACGGTTTGTTTATTCGTGGTTGGCCTCTTGGTCGCAGGTGTAGCATTATACCTAAAAGAGGATTCAACTAGTGGGGAAGTTGCAAGGAAGGATGTGCCTAGTCATTTAGTACAGTATAATGATCATCAGATTGAGTTTAATACGCATACTAATCCTGTAGAAATTGATAATGATCGAATCTCAAAGGAATCCTTTCTTGCCAACTCTGCCAACCAGTCTAAAACCACCACTAAAGCAGATAAAACAAGCACTATTGTAAGTAATCAGTCAAGTAATGTATTAGAGAAAGCTTCGAACACAGAAAATAATAAAGAAGCCCTTATACATCAACAAGGGAAAGCGAACAGCAATAATGTTGAGCCTGTAGAATTAGAAACTCAGGTACTGGTTAGTAAGCCCTTAGCAAGTGCAAAAGTGAATGCTAGCCCATCAACAAAAGCAACCAAGCTTGAAGTAGTTCCTGCCAATAAAACTATAACGGCTGCTAATACAGAACGGGTTTCAATAGAAAAAAATGCTGAAAATATAGCTTTCAAAACTCAGTTTGGAAGGTCATCTAACACACAAATAATGGATGAGATGATGGCATTAAATCATCACATCCAAAGCATAAAAAACGAAAGGGAAGCACTAACATTTAGTTTCGAAGCTAAAGAGTCAAGTTATGATGTAAAACCTAAAGCTATATCTAATTGGAGTATTGGACTTGCAGCGGGAGCTACTAATTGGTCACCTAATTTTAAAGGAGGTGAATTAGCTGACGAAAAAAATAGGAGCGAAGTGGGCATAATAAGTTATGGTTCAGACTTTTCGATTAACTACCACTTCAATGATCGATGGTCATTAAGTTCAGGCTTACAATACCTTTCTCGTGAAAGTAGGTTTGATCACTATTCAGAAAGAGACTCTATTGTCCAATTGGAAGTGACAGAATTAGAAGTTAATCTGATCTCTGGAGAATTATTTAGACAGCGAACTAAGGTCGAAGACTTTACGGCGGTAAATTGGACTCAAGTGATTCATTTTAATGAGTATCGAACATTATCTATTCCATTGATGCTCTCAAGAAAGTTTGGTCTTATTGGCGATGTTTATTTAGAAATTGGTGCGGGTGTAAAATATAGCATTTGGTCTTTCTCAACAGGCAGAACAGTAGAGCATGATCTAGATGGAGAAATGATTCCGGTAGTCCAAGATTTTGACGATAGTTTATATACATTTAGTCATCAGTTTGCTGCTCTAGGAAATATGCATTTAGCTTATCAAGCTACTAAAAGGGTGAGCCTTGGATTAGGTATTCAAGCTGATTATTCACTTAATAACCTAAGTCTTAATGCTGACTATACCTTTAAACCCAGCACGTTTTATGGTTATTTTAAAACGGGATATAGCTTTTAACTTTAAAAGTTAATTAAGAGTCGCTGAGTGTTTTATGTGAACCATCACAAGTGGGCATGCGCTTAGAGAGGCCACAAGTACAATCATGCAAACCGTAGCCAAGCATTATTTTACCCCTGTTTTTTTCGATGCGTGCAACACGAGTTTTAGCTTGTTTGGCACCAGCAAAGTAAATATTGTATCCACGTTGTCTGCCAGCTGTCAAGGCTTCGAAAGCAGATTTAAATGGAGGATCCTGATTAATAAGGTCAACTAATTCCTCCACTAGGACAAGCTTGGGTTTTTCTTTTATAAGACTTGGTGCTTCAGGGAGATCAAGCGCCTCTTGTATGTAGCTTAAAATAACAGGTTTATACTTTTCTATTTCTTCTAATGAAGTAAATCTAAGGACCCTTGATTCTTGGGTATTTGGTCCGGGCTTGCGGAGTAATTTATGTTTGTCTTTTAGATAGACTCCCTTAAAAAATCCAATCACACAGTGATTTTTAAGCGCTCCTAAGTTGAGCACGATTTGTTGGTCCTTAGTGTAGCACGGAGCGTTCCATTTTATAGTTTCTTGAAGAGGGCAGGTCAAAATAATGGTGCGCAATTTGGCTAGTTCCTTTTGCCACGGGCTTGCATTGGCTATGTAACTATCTACAGATATACTCATTTTGCTTAGTGATTCCTATTTGGATTTACCCAGGTGGAATGCATCATTTTAAGTTTCCAACCATCCAAAGTTTTAATGGCTAAAGCGCTTTCTAACCATTGGACCTTATTTACTATGCTGTCATTTTTTAAAAATTCTGCTCGATTATGATATGCAATTTGCATGGACTCGCCATATTTATCGATGGATATGTATTCCATTTTATTGATTCGTCTAGCTCTATCTGGTTTCGCTAATTGACCGCGCATGTATTTTTTGATACGATCATTATCCCATATACTGCCATTTTCCAAGATGATAAAATCCTCAGTGTGATAATCTACTATTTTCGTAGAATCTACACCAGCCCAGAGATCATCGAATGCGCCCTGAATTAGGTCCTTCGCAATTTGTGTTTCCTCAACTGTAATGGCTGATTTTTCTGATTCGAACTTTGCTTGGCATGAAAAGAAAAGGAAAGGAAGTAATAAAAGATATCTCATGGCTTACTAGTTTATTGTTGGTTTGGTTCAATATCGCTTATAGTGTCACATATGTACTCCTGCTGTTGTATAGTATCACAACATTGAACAAAATAATAAATCCCTGCAGCGAATTATAAAAAATGAACATTATATACATATCATTAGCTAGTCAAATGTAGAATCAACCATCATGAAAAACCTATTAGTTGCTATTTTTTGTTTATCAAGCGTTCTGAGCCAAGCGCAAGCATATCAATGGACTTGGACCTTCGACATCAGTCGTGCTGAAGAGTGTTATAAGTTAGCCGTAGATCATTCGGGAAATACCATAATGGCGGGTCATTTTAGTTCGGTACCATTAGTTGCAGCCGGCACATCCTTCGAAGATTTAACTAATCGAAATTATTTCTTAGTCAAAGTAAATCCAGAAGGAGAAACCATCTGGGCTATGCAACCCATCACTAAAACGGAGCCAAATGTATGGGTAGGAGCCATCTATGAAATGGAAACGGATATAGAAGATAATATCTATATAGCTGGAACATTTATCGACAGTATTTCTTATGGTAGCTGTTTGTTAAGTTCACCTTCAGGAAATACTACTACCCAAGGTTATGTAGCTAAATTAAATCCAGATGGCGAATGTTTGTGGATGAAATCTGCCATCTCAAATTCAGCCAATTGGATGGTGGATATAGCTGTGGATAGTGATCAACAAGTATATGTAAATGGAACTTTAAATGGCAGTATAGACGTGGGAGATCTCACGATTAGTGAAAACAGTAGCGGCTTTAGTAGTTATCTGCTAAAGCTAGATGAAAATGGGAAAAGTCTCTGGGCGAAGACAGCGGTATCCAGTGCGTCCAATGGAACTTCCGCAATAGATATAGAAGGAGATCGATTATTTATGAGCTTGCTTTATTCTGAAACAACCAATTTTGGTGGAGGGCAATTTACAACCGATCTAGGTTCTTCCGGAGCGGTGATGGAATTGGACTTAGCTGGTAATTATTTGTGGCACCAATCGATTAGTCTTAAAAATGAGGATGGTGCAGGCTTTATGGATATCAGTGATTTAGAAGCCACTAAGGATGGTAATGTTGCCTTTACGGGCTATTATAAAGATGATGCTTTATTGGCTGAAGAAATAGAATTGCCAGTGTTAAATGACTGGACTAATTATGTAGCATATGCCAGCGAGAGCGGAGGTATCGAATGGATGTCTCAGATGGGCTATATTGATAATGGCTCATACATTGATCCAGCCATAGATATTGACCCGGTAGGAAATATTTATTTTACGTCTACCTACCAGGATTCTCTGGTTCTAGATTTCTTTGAATTTGGAGCGATCGAAAGCTATGATATCATTGCTGCTCGATTTGGTGAAGGTGGCAAGATTGACTGGGCCGAGAGTTTTGGCAGTGAATCATTTGATGATGGTTTAGGGATTGTTTGCGATCACTTAGGAAATGTTTTTATTGCAGGAGATGCCCGAGATCCGATGGCTATAGGTCCTAATATCATCGATCCACAAGGAGGCGTAGATGCTTTTATTTCTAAGCTGTTTTTTGAGGAGAGTGTGTCCAATGTTGATGAACTTGAGTGGACAGCTGAGCTGAGCATTCACCCTAATCCATGCGCTGATTATTTGAACATTGATAATCTAGATAATCATGCACTACAAATAGAGATTTTTAGTCTTGATGGGAAGCAAGTCCTAGGAGCACAAATGCTTCAAAGTGAGGTGTTCAAAATAGATCATTTAGCAAAGGGTAGCTATTCGATAAAAATCAAGGATTTAGGTACAAGAGCTGTATTGAGCCAACAGCTGATAAAAATTTAGAAAGGTCTAAAGCTTGATAAACTTAGGCTGAGGATTGTACTATCTAATAGTTAGACGGTTTGCCCATCACGGTATAGTTTATCGAAGTACTTTATATAGACCTTCTTTCTAGGGAAAAAACCTATAAATATCGCTGGATAAAGGATGAGACTGAGTAGGAAATTTCTTCCCGAAAACGTCATGTCATCAATTATTCTAGCATGTTCTTCATCTATTTTTTCTACAATATGTCTATGAGTCCAAGAAGCTAAAGGCCAGGGAAGGGTGGTTCCTTCATCTACAAACCAAGCTTTTTTATCAGTGATTTTATCTTCCACAATATCACTTATCCAAGTCGCTTTTATGGGCTTAATAAACTGAATATGGACTTTATCTCCTTTTTGTGATCCTGTAAACTGAACAATTTCCATTTCGCCTGCAGGAGGTTTTAAGGCTTCAAACAGTTTTCGGTCAAAGGCAGCCATAACTTTTTTGTAATTACCTTTTACGGCTGTTTTAAGGGTGATGTTTAATGGCATTTGATTGCTTGCTAATGATTATGGATTATGATTATCGACGAGTTCTATAATAACTTCATTTTTGCGATTAACTACTTCATAAGGAGGATTGTAGCCAAAGAAAAAAGACTTATCGGCATAGCTTATACCTTGAGCATCCAGTGCTTGTTGTAGTTGTTTTTTATAGCGCGCTATTTTTTCACTATCAGCCCATCCTCCAAAGCTAATGGCTGCAACTGTTTTGGCAGGCTCTTCTTTAAAAGAAATTTGTGTAGTGTTAGGCTGTGGTAGTGATTCTTTGGGTATGTTTCTAGGTACCATAAACATAACTTCCATCGAATCTTCGAGTGTCATAGCTACAGGTGAAGTCATGGCTATTTTTTCATTGGTGCTATTAGCTCCGAATATGTAACCCGCTAAGATGGAGAAACCATTACTTGATGCTTTTTCGTATTTATTGCTAGCTATGGTGACTGAAGTAAATAAACTGGCTTCGTAGTTACGTATTTCGAAATCATCGTATTTCTTGACTACTTTATAAGGATATGTTTCAATGCCGTTTTGACTTTTCATGGCAAATAATTGGATAGTTATGAAGGCAAAGAATAAAATGGAGAGAATGATTAAGGTGATTTTCATTTAGTGTGTCTTATCTCTTTTAAACAGAGGTTTGCATTAATTGTTTTATTGAATGTCTATATGCTATCCTTGGATTAGTTGGTGCTTTTTAAAAAAAGATGCAATACTTAAATAAATGTAAGTAATACTAACATTTTAAAATTATTGGTATATCTTTGAGTAGAAAAAGAAACCTACTATGACATTTATCATCAGAAACCAAGCGAATATTCCTAATAAGTACATTCGATTTTCCAAATGGAAAATTCGAAAGCTGAGCAGAAAATTTGTGGATTTGTTATATTCAGAAATTTACATCAAGCAAGTCACAAATAATCCCGCGGTCTACCAAGCTGTCATCAAACTCGGTGTTCCTGGACCGGATATAATTGTCTCAGAGCAGTCCTCAGACCTCAAAGAAATGTGGGCTAAACTGTCGAAAAAGATTAAGAGACAACTAAGAAAACAGTCTGCTAAAAGCAATTAATTAACGGTAAATCATTGATATGAAACTATCTCCTTTCCAGCGTTTCACACGTTTGTTAAGGCTTGAGAAGCAGGATATTTCTCAAGTATATGTGTACGCCTTTTTTAATGGTTTAGTAAACTTGAGTTTGCCCTTAGGTATTCAAGCCATCGTTAACTTAATACAAGGCGGCGAAATGACTACATCCTGGTATGTCTTAGTGATGTTAGTTATTGTAGGCATTGCATTGACAGGTATTTTGCAACTTTTGCAATTGCGGATTGTCGAGAATTTAGCGCAGAAAATTTTCAGTAATTCTTCCTTTGAGTTTGCCTTCCGGATTCCGAGAATAAAATATGAGGCCTTTAGAAATTACTATGGACCTGATTTAGCTAATCGATTTTTCGATACCATGACTATTCAGAAAGGCTTACCGAAAATACTTATTGACTTTTCGTTAGCCATATTTCAGATTATTGTTGGATTAATCGTGTTAAGTCTGTATCATCCTTTTTTCATTCTATTTAGTGTTTTACTCTTAATCATCGTTTATTTTATCATTGCTGCTACTGGTCCTAAGGGTCTCCAAACCAGTTTGTCGGAGTCTTCTTTTAAGTACAAGATAGCTTTTTGGATTGAGGAGATTGCGCGGAATAAATTATCCTTTAAACTGGCTGGCGATAATAAAATTAGCCTTTTAAAGACGGACGAACATGTCGTTAATTATTTAAAAGCCAGGGAAAAGCACTTTAAGGTTATTATTTCTCAGTCGGTTTATCTGATCATTTTTAAAGTGTTAGTCGCTGCAGGCTTACTAGTTACTGGAAGTATTTTAGTTTTTAATGAGCAGATGAATATTGGGCAATTTGTTGCAGCAGAAATTATTATCATTTTAATTATAGCATCAGTTGAGAAGCTAATAAAAACCATCGAATCTATTTATGATGTTTTGACTGCTCTCGAAAAAATTGGTTTTGTTTTTGACAAGCCAATGGATCAGCAAGAAGGAGTTTTGCTAAAAGAATCTGACGATCCATTCAGTATAGAATTAGAAAATGTATCCTATAGATATGAGGATGCTCCTTCTAATAGTATTTCTTCCTTGAACCTAAGTTTATCGGAGGAAACCTCAAATCTGATTGTCGGTCCACCAAGCTCGGGTAAATCGACCTTGCTAAAATTATTAGCTGGCGTTTTAGAACCTTCTGATGGCTTGATTAAGTTTAATGGATTTCCCGTCAAATCCCTCGACTTTGAGCATCTAAAAGCGGAAATTGGTTTTTATATAAGTAATGGGGAAATATTTCATGGAACAATATTGGAAAACATCTCACTCAATAGAGATAAAGCCACACCCCCACAAATTAATGAGGCCATTAGAATTACTGGATTATCTAAGTACTTATCTAAAATGTCTATGGGCTTGGGTACGATTATAGATCCTGAGGGTAAAAAAATTCCAAGAAACATCCAAAACAGAATACTTCTCGCTAGAGCTATAGCGACTAATCCTAAACTCTTGATTCTGGAAGATCCTTTGGATCATGTAGGTCAAGCAGAGAAAAGGGAAATAATTAAGGAATTATGTAAAGAAAGTAATAGATGGAAGTTAATTGTTTCTTCTGTTGATCAGCTTTGGCAAGACTATATTCCAAATATAGTTTTCCTTGAAAATGGCCAATTATTAACCGATCAAACTAACTAGCTCATGTTGAATATTACCGAAAAATCCATAGTAAAACAGATTGATACTGGGCTCTACAAATCCTATGCTTATTTAGATAAAAAGTCCAGTTCAAGAATGATATTGAAGGTGCTGACACTACTTTCAGTAGTAAGCATACTTTGCCTCCTGTTGCCCTGGACTCAAAATATTCGATCGACAGGTACGGTAACAACCTTGAACCCATTTGATAAACCACAAAATATTCAGGCATTCGTAGGAGGACAAATCGATCAATGGTATGTCACAGAGGGAGATGCGGTCCAAATTGGCGATACGATAGTTCGGCTATTGGAGTCTAAGGAAGATTATCTAGATCCGAACCTGTTAGCTAATACAAAAGAGCAACAAGAAGCTAAACTAAAATCTGCCTCTGCATATGAAAGTAAAGTGGTTTTACTCGAGAACCAAATCGAAGCACTCAAGGAAAATCGTATTACCAAACTAAGTCAAATAGAGATCAAACAAAGTCAGATAGATTTGGAAATTACTTCAGTAAATGCAGATTTGATAGCAGCTAAAACATACGCAGCTAATGCTGAAAAACAGCTCGAGCGGATGGCACAAATGTTTGATAGTGGCGTAAAATCCTTGACGGATTTAGAAACTAAACAATTGTCGTTTCAAGAGGCTGAGGCAAAGCAAACTTCGTACGCCAATAAATTAAGCAAGCTAGCAGCAGATAAAGAAAATTTAAGGCAGCAAGTAGATTTTGTCAATACTGAGTATGATCAAAAACTAGCTAAGCTCTTAAGTGAAATAGAATCTGCTAAGTCTTACAGATTTACCTTACTTGGAGAATCAAATAAGCTTCAATCAAAGTATAGCCAGATTGAAAAAAGGCAGGAAGCATTTGTTATTACATCTCCCATCAATGGCAGAATTATGAAGGTGCTAAAAAATGGAATAGGCGAGTACGTTAAAACGGGTGAGAATCTATTAAGTGTAGTGCCTAGTGATTACCAAAAGGCTGTGGAATTATTCATTAAGCCTAATGACATGCCTCTAATCCGTGAAGGGAAAAAAGTACGACTCCAATTTGATGGGTGGCCTGCTGTAGTATTTAGTGGATGGCCTAATAATTCCTTTGGGACTTTCGGAGGTAGAGTGTATGCAATTGATAATGATATAAGCGAAAATGGTAAATATCGAATTTTAGTAATTGAAGATAGTAAGGACAAACCATGGCCAGATTTAATTAGAATAGGATCTGGTGCCAAGGGATTATTGCTTTTAAATGATGTAAAAATTTATTATGAATTATGGAGGCAGCTTAACGGTTTTCCACCTGATTTTTATGAGGGAGGAAGCAAGTCTAATGTAAAAAGTAAAGCACCCATTAAAAAAATAAAATAATGAAATTTCATACTAGAAAGTTAATTAAACCAGGAGACCTTAATGCTAATAACTCTTTATTCGGAGGGACCCTTTTAAAGTGGATCGACGAAGAAGCAGGTATTTATGCTATGACGAAATTGGGAAGCAAAAAGGTGGTAACCAAGTTTATTTCAGAAATTGATTTTGTTGATTCTGCAAAGCAAGGAGATGTCATCGAGATCGGTCTATCGTTTACCTCTATTGGACGGACGAGCATTACCTTCTCGTGTGTAGTCAGAAATATGTTTTCGAAAAAAGCAATCATTGAGATAGAAAAAATAGTGTTTGTAAATGTGGATGATAATGAAAGACCTTCACCTCATGGAAAGACACTATCTAGTATTGCATTAAATAAAGCCACTAATTACTAGCTATGAAAATATTTGGATATCTGTTTGTCTATTTAATCATTATGGTTCAATGTCAGCGCATCTATGGACAAGATACGCTTAGGCTAGATGATTACTTATTTACTATAAGCCAACATTATCCACTCATTAAAAAAGCGAACATCTATGATGAATTTGTCGAAAGCTATAAATTACAAGCTAAAGGGGTTTTAGATCCAGCTTTGAATTCAAATTTGCAGCAAAAGAGATTTAGTGGAACAGACTATTTTACTGTCTGGGAATCAGCCATAAAAATACCTACTCGTTTACCGGTGGATTTTTCATTAGGTCATGAGCAAAATCAAGGCTTGTTTTTGAATCCTGAAAGAAATGTGCCCAATCAAGGTCTCTTATATGGAACCCTAAATGTTAGTTTACTCAGAGGATTGATGTTTGATGAACAACGATATCAAATCCGATTAGCTGATCTAAAAGGGATCAAATCCCAAATTGATAAAGATTTACTAATTAGAGAAATATTAATCCAAGCGATTAATGCTTATATCGATTGGGCAGCCAGTTTTTATAAGAAGAATGTCTATGAAGACAATTTAGCCATGATAGAAGATAGACATCGCTTCATTGTCCAATTAGTTGAGAATGGTGATAAAGCTCCAATTGATACTATAGAGTCTACATTAAACATAAACACAGCGTCTAAAGCATTTATGGAATCAAGGAATGAATTAATGACGAAAAGGCAAAAATTAGATGTCTTTTTATGGGATGATCAGTCTAGACCGCTAAGTTTAAATTCCAATGTAGTTCCAAGTAGTTTACAAGATTTAGTTATAGAACTAAATGGCTTGTTTCCTGTAATGCAGCCAGATTTTATGCGTGATCCGCTGGTACAAAAAATCCAAAATGAGATTGATCAATTAGCACTAAAAAACACATTGGAAAAGGAAAATTTAAAGCCTCAATTAGATGTCAAATATAATACGATCGTCAATCTAGGTAAAGAGGATTTTGACCCTGCATTCAGTTTTAATGATTACAAGTATGGAATCCAACTAGGTGTACCTATCAGAAATAGAAAAACTAAATCCAAAATACAGCTTAATGATTGGATGATCGAACAATCAAAACTAGACCAACAGCAATACGAGCAGGCCTTGTTAAATAAATATGAAGCACTAAGCTTTAATAGAGCTCTCCAAGAAGAAATCAACTTAGTGATTCAAGAAAAGATTGACAATAGTCAGCTAATACTTGAAGCAGAACTTATGAAATTTAACTTGGGAGAGTCCTCTGTTTTTCTTCTAAATAAACGACAAGAAAAACTGCTAGAAGCACAAATGGATTTAATTAAATCTAGAAGCCAGTTGAGTAAATATTTAAGCGAATTATACTTTCTTTGGCTAGGTCAGTCTTCATAAAAAAAAGATGAATTCAAACCTTTGAATTCATCTTTTCTTAGTGAGCGTTTTGGCCCTGAATCATTTGATGATAGTTTAGCTGTTATGCAGTACACATTGCCGATCTGCAAAGCAAAAATGTACTGAATCAAAAGCTCATAAAAATTTGAATTTATCTTATTAGCTGAATATCTCCAACAAAAGTTTCCATAGTTCCATTGTTGTATTCAATGACAACATGATAAACATACACACCGGTTAAAGCCATCTGATTGTTCACTTGACCATTCCACCCTATGTCTTGAAAATTATCACTATTACTCGCCTCATACATCTGGTTTCCCCAGCGATCATAGATTGAAAATGTGTGGACGGTTTTTAGGTGGTCAAAATTTCCAAAGAAGGTAAAGACTTGATTACTTGTAATCCCACTTGTAGGAGAAAAAACATTCGGAATATAAATGTTATCAGAAGAATGGTCAATACTAATAGTTATTCCAGTTAAGGCTTGACAACCATTTTCGTCAGTTAATTCTATGACATAGTTTGTGGTGCTTTCTGGTGTCAGTTGAAAGAAGCCATTATTTAAAAGTTCTACATTATCAGAAGGTGTCCAAATTATAGTGGGGTTTGCAAGATTTGTAATTAATTCTACTATGACATTGGATCCTGCTGTTATGCTTATATCATCTCCGGCTTGCGCAAAAGGTTCGAAACCTTCTGGGATATTGATTATCTCTTGCCAAGTGCATCCTCCTGAATCAATGATGGTTAGTGAATATTCTCCACTATCCAAGGATTGAATGAGGTAAGGGAAACTAAGCAGCTCCATACTGGTGGTATTGTCGACTTGAGCAAAGTAGGGTGGAGTACCACCGTTGATCGTCTGGACATTGATGATTCCATCCATCATAGCATAACAACTTGGTGCTGTAACTTCATAACTGATAACTAACTCATCGACACTAAAAATCTCAACTGATGCGATATCTTTGCAGCCATTGATGTCAGTAATGGTTAGTGCATAATTTGCAGGAGTACCAATGCTTATATTTTCAGTTTCTTGATTTGTACTCCAGTTGTAAGTTAATATCCCTTGGCTCATGGAAGGTGAAGCATCTAAGATAATTGAGTCTAGTTCACATCCCAGCGTTTCTCCTAATGGTAAACCAATAATTGCTACAGGTTCTACCAAATCTTCAGTGATTTGAAAGGCGGATGAAGAACTGCAGCCGTTTTGGTCACTCACTGTAAGTGTGTAGTCTCCAATATTATTTACATTGATTATTTCAGTATTTTCATTAGTGCTCCAGTTGTAGTTTAGTAAGCCCACACCTTCACTCTGACTGGCATCAATGATGATATTTGAATGTAAACAGTTGATTGTTTGACCCAAGGGAAAATCTAGGTTAATGGTAGGTAGTATTGCGCTTGCAAAAACTTCGAATGAATCAATATCGCTGCATCCGTTAGCTTGAGTTATTGTTAGATAATATATTCCTGCGCTTGTTATATCTATACTACTCTGACTTTCTCCCGTACTCCATTCATAACTAAGTATTGTTTCACTAGTTGATCCACTTGCATCTAAATTTATTAGCTCAACAGTACAATCTAAGGTATCTCCTAAAGGAGAGTAGAATAGTATATCAGGCATTGAAAAATCATCCATTATTTGAATAGAGTCTGTTGTGATACATCCTGCTTGATCAATAATTGTCAAAGCATAAATTCCAGTTTCCGAAACCGTTATTTGTTCACCTTCCATTCCATTATTCCAGCTAAACATTAAACTGCCTTCACCAGACGATGAACTTGCATCAATGCTTAAGGTGGGATTATTGCAATTAAGAATGGCTCCTCCAGGTAAATCAAAGAATATTTCTACTACATTGTTGTCAATAGATATTTCGATTTCAGCCGATTCGGTACATCCATTTTCAGCAGTAATGGTTAGCTGGTATAATCCAGGCGAGCCAATGTTAATGGTTTGGCTGATTTCACCAGTATTCCATTCGTAGCTAATATTCTCAGTGTTAGAATTAGCTACAATGGATAAGTCTGATTGGTTACATTGTAAAACATCTCCTGCTGGAAGAGCGAGTGTGAGATCGGGATTCTGAGTATTTTCTTCTATTAGAAAAGTTTCAGAATGTGTGCAGCCATTTCCTAAATCCGTTACGGTAAGGCTGTATTCTCCGGCGTTGCTTATTGTATTTGTCGGTTGCTGACTTCCATCGTACCACAAGTAGTTTAGTTCATTGTTTGGAAGAGATGAAGATGCATCAATTAGCAGTTCATTCATAGCGCAAGAAATGGTGTCACCATTGGGAAATTCAAGGTTGATTTCTGGTTGATCGATATTTTGTGAAATGCTTATTTCAGCTGTACTTGTACAAGCATTTTGTATATCTGTTATGGTGAGTACATAGGTGCCTATTTCACTGACGCTGATCATTTGAGTGGACTCATCGGTACTCCAAAGGAATTCTAATGCTCCGCCTCCAGTAGAAGCAGTCCCATCAAGAATGATTTGATCAAAGTAACAATTAAGGGTATCACCATTGGGTGAGTTTATGATTATTTCTGGCGGATTGAGACTTTTAGTTATACTTACTTGAGCAATATTAGTGCATTCATTTGCATTATCAGTAACAGTTACAAAGTAAGTACCCATTTCGTCTATGGTAATCAGTTCTTGGGTTTCTCCAGTGCTCCATTCGTAGGATAAGTCAGCGTTTTCCGAAGAGTTTGTTACATCAAGTTGGATTTGACTTAGTTCACAATTAAGTGTATCTCCATTTGGAAGGTTAATATTTATGTTTGGTGCTGCTATATCTTCCCAAATATCAATGGCTGTTTCTGATGTGCATCCATTACTATTATCTGTGATGGTAAGCGTATAAGGTCCAATGTCGCTAACAGTTATAATTTCACCAGCCTCCCCAGTGTTCCAGATGTAAGATAGATCCCCATTACCAAAAGAGCTGGAAGCATCTATTACTATTTGACTAAGGACACAATTTAATGTATCTCCTTCAGGTAGGTCAATGTTAATTTGCGGTTCCTGGACATCTTCCCAAATATTTATTGCTAAGCTAGTTGAGCATCCGTTATTACTATCAATCACGGTCAAAGTATACAAGCCTTCCTCACTTATAATGGTTGACGAACTTGTCTCTCCATTGCTCCAATCATAGATTAAGACCTCTTCCAAATTGTTTGATAATGCATTTATTACTAATTGATCTAAGGAACAATTTAGTGTATCTCCGTCAGGAATATCGATTACAATTTGAGGCAGCTCGACATCTTCCCAAACCATATAGTCAATCGACTGAGTACAACCATTATTTGTGTCTGTGATTGTTAGCTGATAAAGCCCAGCATTATCAATTGAGATACTTGAGGAAGATTCTCCGGTATTCCATTCATACAACAATTCACCAGTCCCAAATGAAGCGGATGCATCGAGTAAAATTTCCTCAATAAGACAAGTGAGGGTATCTTCTGTGGAGACAATATTTGCTTCAGGGTCCATAAGATTCCAGGAGACATCCACAGCAGTTGTCGAAGTGCATCCGTATTGGCTAGTAACAGTGAGTTGATAACTATCACCCATGGCCACATCTATACTTTCTTTGTTCTCACCGGTATTCCATAGATACTCAAGGGGTAAATCTCCACTAGAACTTGAGGCATCTAAATTCAACGGAAAATGGTTACAATCGATTACGAATCCGTCGGGTGCCTCAATCATAGCTTCCGGGATTGATGGAGCTGAAAATGCATTCACATACGTTTGTTCACATCCATTATCACTCAATGAAACGTTAATATCCACTTCATTACCATTAGCTGGTAAATCAACCAAAGTGATAATTTGTGGGCTGCCAGTCATCACAAATGAATGACCATTTACTATTAGGTCTGGAGAACTATTGGGGAATAAGTCGCAGAAATTTTCAAACTGATAAGTTAGCTCAATATCTATTGAATAAGTATTGTTGGATTGGCATAGAGGCGTACCGACCGTGATGCCTTCTATGACTGTATTCAGTTCTTCCAGAAAGTAAGTGTACATTATGCCGTTATTACCATTAATCGCTAATTGTCCTACACCTGGATTTAGCGAGAGTGTGCCAACCCCGGTATTTATACAATCATCTGTAGGGTCTGCATGATCAGAGCAATCATTATCATCACTCTCAAAAAGTTCTAGATATAAATCGATACTAGTGTCTCCTTCTGGAATGGGCCCAAAAATGAATTCGTTATTGTCTGCACAAAAATTCCAATTTAACGCTGGGAGAGGGTAGCTCCCTGTAGTTGGAATATCTATTTCCCACTCACTTGAGTAATGTAATGTGCTTTGGTCTAAGCAATATATGTTGATGGTTGGATCCTCAAGTCCTGGTCCATCTGCCACTACAAAACATGCACTGTTTATTTCTACTTCAGTTAGCGTGATTTTATAGTATTTACATTCCCCCTTAATTAAATGTAAAGGCGCAAAACTTAAGAATAGGAACAATAATGTGAGACGCAGCATCAGAAGCAAAATAGTGAATATTGGTAAAATATGAAACATCTAAGATTGATACCTTCATTTTTAGATTTCCATTGGACAAAAAAAAGATGAATTCAAACCTTTGAATTCATCTTTTCTAAGTGAGTTTATTTATCATTTGTCATTATCGAATGATATTGACTTTTGCACTTTTTTGTTTATTGCCAGCTTTCATAACTAGATAGTATAAGCCCGAATTAATTCGCTCACTATCTATGGCTAATTTGACACTGTGCTCCCCACTACCTTGTTTTCCCGATGCTTCTTGAAAGATCATCACTTCCTGCCCTAAGCTGGATACCAAGGATAATTCTACATCCATTGCTTCAAGCAATTCATAATTGACTGTCAAGAATTTGCTAGCTGGATTTGGATAAACATCAAAAGCAAAATTGCTTTGTAAGTCTTGAGTGGAAACAACATTGGTAAAAACAGCTATTAGAGTATCCGCCTGCGTTATTTGGTAATTAGTTTTAAAACTGTTTTCGTCTTCAATCACATTTCCAGCAGTGGTTTCCCAATGACTGAACCAATAGTCATCTTCAAAGTCATTAAATACTTTAGCTTTAATAATGTTGTCCATTCCACCATAATAGTTTCCTGTCCATGGGAAGCTTTCGATGTCTAAGGTATTAAAGTCTATTTCACCAATTCCATCAGGTTGTGTCATAAGGGTTATCGAGTAAGGACCTGAAAGTTCCTCATAACAATCTATCATTCCTTCATTAACTAGAATACACCGCTCATTAATAAAATCTTTTAGGTCTTGTACATTAGATTCCCACTCATTCATGGTTCCACCCCAACGATCGATTTGTCTTGGCATTTCGGGTTCGATGGTTGCTAGCATGCTATCTAGAGTAGTAATCATATTATCACAAGTGTAAACAGTATTCATCATATCAGCATAACGACTGTAATATAGCTGTTGGAAAGTTGGATTTTCCTCCAGTAATTTCAAGAATATTTTTTCGTGACGACCAACATCACCTCCGCCAGTATTTCCTCCACCGCCTCCATTAGCAATGTCATCATACAAGTCTTGACAGATATTATCCCAGTCATCATTACAGCAAAATGCATCCTGCATGATTACTTCTGCGAATATTGGGTCATCCGCTGGGTATGGTGATGAACCATTAGCAATAGTGGCACAATCTTCTGGAGGAATATCGGTACCACCACCACCTCCGCCGCCATCATTACCAAAGAAGTCATCCATAAAATCGGAAATCTCCTCTAAGTCACAAGGAACAGCATCAGGATCGGTATTAGGCACGCCGCTATAATTAATATAATAATCAAAGGTTGCATCTAGGTCCCAAAGTATGTAGCCCCATTTTTTATGGTCGCCATCAGGGTTTCTGCCTCTCCACCAACCAGTGTTGTAGTTTAGCCAATCCGAAGCTACAACGGTTAGGTTTACTATCATGTAATCGATTAAACTTGTCATGTTTATGCTATCCTCGGCAATTTGATAATTGTCAGGATCGCTCATATCATTTTCCAAGACAAAATCACGAATATCAAGCCAAGCATTTAATGCTTCTGTACCTCCATATTGGATTTCAGTATTTCCCCATGTGGTTAGGTATTGTAAATCATATTTTCCTTGATCGTAATACTCATCCGTAAAATCATGATCTACTGGACGATCTCTCATCCCATAGACGCCCCAATATTGGCCATTAAGAAAAAGAATAACTCGCTCGACAGATCTCACGTCTAATTTCATGTCTCCGTTTTGGGCCAATTGTTGCACATATTCATCTCTAATATGAGTGCTACCTTCATGTGCACCGTCATTTATTGCAGGGTAGTTATCATCCCCTGAATTTCTGAACATAAACTTCTGGTATTCGTCACGGTCAGAAAAATTAAAGAGGGGAGCGTTTACCGCTTTAGAGTAACCCATTTCATCTCTACTTACCCAATCTAAGCTTCTGTGATCTAGCACCCAAGAATCTTGTCCATGACGATTAAGTGAACCGAAAGAGGTTGCTTCTCGTTCTTTGTCTAAATTGAAATATTCTAGAGAACCAATAGGGATTAATGGACCATTTCCGTTGGCTAATTCTATGACTTGATCCGCAGCAACTGAGAAAACGGCTAAGCTAAAATCTTCATTAATAAAGTAGGTATTAAAGTCCATTTTACCCGGTAAAATCATAGGGTCGTTACTAAAAGCCTGAGCTTTAACGACGGTGGTTTGATCGATGGAAATGGGGCCTGTGTATTCAGGAGAACTTTCAATTGGGTTTGTTCCGTCTAGGGTGTATCTCAATATCGAATTATCTTCATTATTGATAAGGCTTACTGATTGGCTGCCTTCATAGTAACCCGCAGCTAGATCCATACTTGGAGTAGCTGTATATCTTAAAATTTGCTCAGAGCCGTTGTTAGAGCTTTCGAAAGTCGGGGAAGTGCTCACCATCCAAACATCACTTCCATCTTCCATCCTACATCTGGAATGCTCTACCAAAGTCAATTCCATGGCATAAGATTCCAAAACATTTCCACTAGCATCTGATAAGATGACAAATTCATTGCTTTTAGTTTGTGCTAGTTTGAAGTTTGTATGATATTCTCCATTAAATAGGCCATCTCTACCTGAGCATAGGAATACTAAATGTGAATTTGGGGCCATGACAGTTCCTGCAGGAACCACCCATTTTTCTGGTTTATCTTCCTTATCTGAAAGATGCCATCCACTGATATCTACATCCGTGTTAGCTGTGTTGTATAATTCGATCCAGTCTTCGGTTCGGTTAAAGCTGTCAAAAAAACTATTCAGATTAGAGGCTGAATATTCGTTGATTACCACTTGAGTCTGTGCGGTAAGTGAAAGCACTAAAAACAGTGCCATGCAAAGGTTCTTAATCATAGGTTTAATTTCTACTGTTAAGGTAAAACTTATCTATTTATGATTGTTAACATTTTTAGGATTGTTGCCTATAAATGGTGGCATTTAATTAAACATTTACAGCCTATGTCTTTTGGCTAACGAAATTGAAAATATTTATTCGTTCTGGTGCAACGATTCGATGATTTGGTGTATGAAGTTTATTTATGATCATAATTAGACCATGAAGCTAGCAATACTTAACAGGGCCTATCCTTTATTTTTATAATAGTTATGAATCGTATCTATAAGTTTATTTTGCGTGCTGAAAACTGGTTCATACTTTCCGTTTGGAAAAAGATTCATCCCGATTACTATAGTAAGCTTATTGCTTGTATTGTAGTGGATGTTGCAATTATAGCCTTGGGTATTGCCACCATGCGAAATGTAAACAGCTTTTTCGTTTTTATCAAGATTTAAGTCCCAACAAATCCCACTGCATGATAGAACCATTCAAGTCCTTCGTCATCTAGGTCACGGAAGATGTTGGTAGGGTTAATCATTTTTTCTAATTGATGGCTCTCGATTAAGTAGCCTTCTTATCTCACAAACTAAGCAAGGGGCTTGCTTAAGTTTTCAGCTTGAGTCAGCATGATTTTGGTAATTATAGTTCCCCGATATTATTCTTTTAAGATTTGGTAAGTTTTAGTT
Organism: Saprospiraceae bacterium; assembly: GCA_020629035.1. Taxonomy (GTDB): domain Bacteria; phylum Bacteroidota; class Bacteroidia; order Chitinophagales; family Saprospiraceae; genus JAHDDO01. The sequence continues at coordinate 149,595 of JAHDEC010000008.1, forward strand.
AGGTCATTTTGTGTCACGGCAATGAAATAAAGTCCATTAGGATACTGTGACAAATTAATACTTGTTTCTGGCGAGTTAATTTTTGTTGATTGCAAATGATGACCTAATGATGAATAAAGGTCGATTTGATCCCCTTCCTTAAAATTAGCTTGCTCGACTTTTATATAGATTTGAGTGTTGGCAGGATTCGGAAAAACCAGCGCTTCAAACTCACTCGTTAATTCGTTGGTACTGCTGATGGTTAAACTATTGCATTTGTTAGTAAATGCAGTACTCATTTCTGCACTTGTTTCCAATGTAGCAGTAGAGTCTTTGCAAATACATCTTCCATCATTGAAATTGTAGGTCACATAAGGGGTATTAGTTTCAAAAGCTTTGAAAGAACATTGTTCAAAAGTCAATGAATCACTGGTTAGCATTTGATTAGGATGGCTCCAATTAGTAAAAAGTGTTGTTCCTCCACTCCAACGATTTGGAACTGCTTCCTGTGTAAAATCACAGGGTTTAAAAAATAGTAAATACAAAGCGCCTGCACTCCCTTCACCTGCACCACCACCGTAGTTAACAGCCATTGTGCCATCACCTCTTAAATCTCCTAGAAAAGATATAGAGCGGGAAAATCTTTCTTCTTCTGTTAGGTCAAAATCAAAACCACCTTCAGTATTATTTATTCTAGTATAAGTCTTTACTGTTTTATCAGCATTGAGGTATAATATGTAAGCCCAACCTTCATTTTGCTGGTTGGCGCCCGTCATTAGATCAGGCACACCATCTCCGTTTAGATCTCCGACTTTGCATAAGGCATGGCCAAAGTTTGCTCCTTGGGTGCCGTTTGGATTACTGCCTGTTGTTAGTGTATCTGCAAAACCATTTAGCCCTTCAGTAATTTTAATTTTAGATGCTACATTAAAGTTTGTACTATTCAATGATACTATCCAAATAGCTCCTTTTCCTCCATCAGATGTAAAAGCACCTACGGCCATTTCTAATGTTCCATCATTATCAATATCGCCAAGCATGGCTACTTCTCTCCCTCCAAATTTGTCGTTATCCTCTAGTCCCGCTCCAAAACCTCCGTTTACAGAACTAATATTAACTGTACTATCATCTATAACCTCTGAAGAATCATTGAAAAACAATATATTGATAGCACCTCGGTTATTTCCACCTAGGTCTGAATTTGGGTCGCAGGCTACCAAGTCAATTCTACCATCGTTATTAATATCCCCTATGGCTGATAGACCCTGGGCAATAATGTCTGGATTTTTTACATAATCTTTAACTGTTCCATCACTATTTAGGTGAATGATGTATAGTGCTCTATTTGTTGCTCCTGGTGCTGAGGCTGCTATATCTGGAATTCCATCATTATTGTAATCACCAATCCCAGCTACACCATAACCAAAGAAATTATTTTCAACTAATGTTTCGTTGAATCGACCTTCCAGCATGGATATTTTTTGATTGGATTGGACCGTTCCATTGCTATTTAGAAAAGCAATATAAACAGCTCCTGCATCATTTGCTCCATCATCATCAGAGCGTGCACCAATGACAAGATCAATGATGCCGTCGCCATTAATATCACCAGCTTGATCATGATCTCTACTAAATCTATCTCCCGGTTCTAAATCGGCGATCATTCCACCAGAGCCATTTTCAATTTTCACAAATCCATCTGGACCCCACTGTGTGCTAATTTGACTATTTAGTTGGCTTGAAAATAAGCAAATGGGAAGCATAAGTAATTGGAGTCGATTAAATTTCATACTATCTTTTATCTGATGGTTAAGCTCCTTTGACTCACAAATACTGAAAAGGTTTAATCGTACTAATATTTTTTTCAAGTCAACTTAATCTTTGTCATCTATTTTCATCCCTAAAGATGATTTTTTATGCGATAAATCACTTTTGAAAAGCTTAGAGAATATGAGAGTTGTCTTTTCAATTAATCGAATGGCAATCTAAGCAGATATATGTGCGGAAACCTCAGTGAAACTCGATTTCCGCCATATAAATGCTAAGTGATTATTTCTTTCGCTCGTAGTAGCTTATCATACTTGATTTTGCAATAGTATGATTCCATAAATAGTAACCTACCACTGCTGGATTTGTGTTTTTGTCCAAACCTAATTTATCAACATCTAAAGCATGAATGGTTATAACATATTGGTGAATCCCATGATTCTCAGGTGGACAAGGACCTCCATAGCCATAAGCACCATAATCTGTTACACTTTGAATGACTTCCGCAGGCATTAAATTCGATGCTATATTTCCGGCATCTTTAACTAACTCGTTAATATCATTGGGAATATCAAAAGCTAACCAATGCCACCATCCACTTCCGGTTGGAGCATCTGGGTCATACATTGTGATAGCAAAACTTTTTGTCCCTTCAGGTGCATTTGCCCATGAGAGTTGCGGTGAAGTATTTTCACCCACACATCCAAAGCCATTAAACTCTTCGATTTGTGTTGCATTGCCTCCCAGAGTATTACTCGATAAGGTGAATGTATTTTGACCATAAAGACTAAAACTTGCCACTAATAAGAGCGTTGTAAGAATTTTGAATTTGAACATAAGCTTGTTTTTTTATGTGAAATAATACCACAAATTTAGATTCAAAAACAGGCGAGTTAACTATTCATTCAGCTCAAAAAGTATTGATAAAAGTTCAATTTTGCATTTGGAATTGTTTTGGAGTCATACCAAACTTTTTTTTAAATGCTTGAATAAAATTGGATAGGTTTTCATATCCAATTTCTTCATATAATTCGATGGGTTTTTTCGTATTTGTTTCCAATAAAAAAGCTGCATGATTCATTCTTTGTTCGCTGAACCATTTCATAGGACTTGTATTATAAATCTTGAAGAACTCTCTTTTAAATGTAGAAATGCTCATGTTGGCTAAGAAGGAAAGTTCTTCAAGAGTTAGCTTATTTAATTTGTTGTTATCTATGATTGCATTTAATTGTGCAAGCTTATTATCCTGAGTATTAACCAGTGCATTTAAAAAGTCAAATCCATGTTTCCCAGTCAGATAGAGCATTAATTCTTCAAACTTATTGCTTAGAATTTGTCCTTTCATTTGATCTGAAAAATTTGAAATCTGTTCCAGCGAAGAAACATAACTTTCTATGAAATGGTCATATTCAAATATGTAAAATGATTTGTGCTCACTCCTTTGTTTAGCATAGCCTTTATATTTTTCTAAAAAACTCAAAAGTTCATTATTAGAAAAGAATAGTAAAATGCTATGATAGAGTTTAAATGATTCAGAAACATTTTCACTCATTAAGCAATTACCCGACTTCATTACAACAAAATGCTGATTGGTGATTTTTACAGTTTTATCGTCACCAATAACTTCTTTGGTTCCTTTTCTTAAAAAACTAATCGTGTTTTTAGATAGATTTATTTTAGTTTTTTGAATGTCTTGAGCTCTCTGGTAATTGTATAATTGAATTTCATGATCAGTTTTGAGTTTAAGGCTTTCAGGTAATATAGTTACTTGCATTTTGGTTGGTTTACCATGGCTAACAATGATTTACAGTATCTATTTGGGACACTTATAAATGAGGAACTTTAGCTTTTGTTTTTAGTTTCCTTTAGGGCTTACTAAGGTTTTAAAGATCTCTTCAGCATTTTTAAAAATGATTAGATGTCCTTCATTTGGATACACTTTCAATCGACTATTTTGGATTTCATTAGTTGTTTTCATTGCCCATTCTTTTGGAACATTATTGTCCATGTCTCCATGCCAAATGAAAGTGGGGATTGCTATTTCGTTTGTTTTGAATCCCCAATCCTGAACCAATATCTTGGATATTTCATAAGCTACTCCTTGGCTTCCATTTTTAAATGCTCTGGTAAACATTTTTTCAATCACATTGATAACAGCTTTGTTTTTGAGTATTTCCTGGTCTGGCTCACTCATTATTTTGAGGAAGTTTTTTAAAGCTGATTTTGGGTTCTTTTTTAATTGCCAATTTTGAACTTTCAACATTAGTTTTAGGAAGATGGGAAAGGATTTGGCCATTTTTAATAATAGTCGCACATCCTTATTTAGTACTTTTTGGGTTTCATTATTTAAGGGAGCAAAACCACTTACAATACCTAAAAATCTTGGCTTTTTAGGTAGATAATTAGCTATTCCCATTGCAAAGGGAGCACCTGCTGACATGCCTAAAACAGAAAATTCATCAATGTTTAAATGCTTAATAAGCTGATGAGTATCATTTGCAAAACTTTTTATGCTTCCTTCAGGGTTAAAATCGGAGTCTCCATGACCAGGCCTGTCAATAGCAATTATTCTCAAGTTATTATTTATGGCAAAAGATAAGTCATAATGCATTTCTAGACTCGAACTTTGAGAGCCATGACAATAGATTATTGGATAAGCTTTCTTTGTTCCATATTCGGTATAGCCCAACTTTCTTTTGTCCTTTAAAATGAGGTAATTGTTTTCCAATATTTATTTTTTAGTAGCTGAAAATCGATCAGTTTTTTTTGAGAGTCGCGATAAAGGAATGCTTCCCTGATCATGGCTAATTAAAGATCGTTATTTCTTTTTAATTGGATATTTTTCTCGTAGCGATTTAGAAAAATCTTTTTCAAGTTGCTCAACCCAGTATATTTTGTTGTCTTTAAATAGTATACTTATTTCTTTGCCTTTAAATTCCCAATTTACTCTACTTTCATTTTCAGGTTCGCCTAATAATTCAAGCAATTGTTGTTTTGACATGTCAAATTTGATTCCGTAAGGTAATTCCTGCATGTACTGATTACAGCCTTTTGAACCTCGTGCATAGTATGTGATTGTATGTCCCTTATTGATTGAAAATCCGGCTTCTGGGTAATAATATACGCTACCTCCATCGGCAGTTCCTTTTCCTGCTGACTCCGCAATGAAGTCAATGGTCTCTTGAAAATTATCTTTTTCAAATGAATGAATAGGGTTTGCAAATACTAAATTCTTTGTGTGCTTTTGGTATAAATACTTGGTTTGGAACAAAAAATCGAAATACTTAGCCGAGGAGGTCGGGAATTTAAAGACCATTATTTCTAATTCGTTTGAACAGAGGCCTTGATCAATGATCTTGATGGCAGCCTCTCTCAGTAAAAGAAAGTTTTGAACGTTTTCTGAATTGTCATCGAAATAGATATTTAAAATACTGCCGTCGTCATTTAATGCTATTTTTTTAGGCACTACCTGGTAATTTTTGAATTCTTCTGATAGCGACTTTTCAATATTCATAATCTCTTTCGAGGGTGAATTACAAGAAATAGTAACTACTGTAAATAGAATCATCATAATATACTTCATGGATTGTTGCTTTTACTCTTATTTAGTTTAGTTGAGCTTGCATTAGCTCATCATTTGATTCATTTATTTATGTTTAAAATGTCTTAGTATTTGTTCATTTGTCATCTTTATAATTTTATGCTAGACCAAGTATAATGATAAGAGTAATAGTGATAAGGGGCTATAATTTCTCATCTATGATTACCCAATGCTTTTTTAGTTATCATAGCTAAGTTCAGCCCAAAGTCTTCGAGAGTTATTATCCACAAGGTAGGCCCATTTGTTTCCCCATTTCTCACCTGAGGCTAGGTACATTTTAGGATTATTTGGACGTTCAGATTTGTCCAAAAGAGCCATTCCATTTAGAAGAGAAGACTCAGGTTTAAACTCAGAAAGTTCGAATTTACTTAGGTCGATGTTCGAATTCAAATCGTAGATTGAAATGCGAGTGTTGGAACTCTCATCATAGTAACAGTTCACAAATTCAACTTCAGGAATATTTATGCCTGAATGAAGTTCATAGGTGTCAATTACCAGTTGACTGCAATCTGTTGAATTTGAAAATGTTAAATATATGAGTAAAATGGGAGTTGCTAAAACTAAGGCTGTAATGGTCCAAATTATTATTTTCTTTTTCATAATTGATATACCTGTGGGTAAAACAAAAGATATGGCCCACCATTCTAAATTACGAGAATTTCTTAAAAGATTTTAGTGTGAATAAGTATTGCATTTGTTAGCCCTTCTGTTAGTTTTTTCATTGATAAAGAAGTAAGCAAAAAATCTAGGGGTGAATGGCCGCTGACCCACTAATTTTTTGATAGTTAAAAGAAATCAAGATCAGGGAGTGAAGATGATTTTCTTGTTTATAATGGATGATTGTATGCTGTGTCTCCAAGACGAAGGAGTAGATATGCTATACTACCTATTGTTGTCCGACGTTTATCCGTGGAGTCCTAATATGGCTGTCCAGTTAAGCTAAAAGGCATGTGTTATTCATATAATAAGCTCCAATAATTTTAGATGGTTTCAGGTTTAGAGGA
>JAHDEC010000009.1:0-104913 GCA_020629035.1 Saprospiraceae bacterium
CGGAGAACAGACATTATGCGCACGTGGATTGTCCAGGTCACGCAGATTATGTAAAAAATATGGTAACGGGTGCGGCTCAAATGGATGGTGCAATTTTAGTAGTTGCAGCAACAGATGGACCAATGCCACAGACAAGAGAACACATACTTCTTTGTCGTCAGGTAGGTGTACCAAAAATCGTTGTATTCATGAACAAGGTTGATCTTGTTGATGATGAGGAAATGTTAGAATTGGTTGAGATGGAAGTAAGAGAATTACTTGATCAATACGAATTTAATGGTGATGATGCTTCAGTTATTGGAGGGTCTGCATTGAAAGCATTAGAAGGCGATGCAGGTGCAAAAGCACAGATTATGGCTTTAATGGCTGCAGTTGATGCTGATATTCCTGAGCCAAAAAGAGAAGTAGATAAGCCTTTCTTGATGCCAGTTGAGGATGTATTTTCTATCACAGGTAGAGGTACAGTTGCAACAGGAAGAATTGAAAGAGGTGTAATTAATACTGGAGATCCAGTTGAAATAGTAGGTATGCAAGCTCCAGATGAGAAGCCAATTACTTCTACTATTACAGGTGTGGAGATGTTTAGAAAAATCTTGGAAAGAGGTGAAGCTGGTGATAATGCTGGTTTACTTTTAAGAGGTATTGATAAAGCTGATATTAAGAGAGGTATGGTAATCGTAGCTCCAGGTTCAGTAACTCCTCACTCACATTTTAAATGTGAAGTGTATGTACTAGGTAAAGATGAAGGTGGACGTCATACTCCATTCTTCAACGGATATAGACCTCAATTTTACTTCAGAACGACAGATGTAACTGGTGATGTTACTTTGCCTGGAGGAGTAGAAATGGTTATGCCTGGTGATAATGTATCTCTAGAAGTGAAATTAATTAATCCTATTGCAATGGAAAAAGGATTAAGATTTGCGATTAGAGAAGGTGGAAGAACTGTTGGTGCAGGTCAGGTGACTGAAATCATCAACTAGTAATAAAAATTAGACATTAGTTTTAGATAAAATTAAGCATCGTTTTCGGTGCTTAATTTTGTCGTCTAAAATAAAAAAAAAAACTAGGGGAGTAGCTCAATTGGTAGAGTGGCGGTCTCCAAAACCGTAGGCTGCGGGTTCGATTCCTGTCTCCCCTGCAATTTTTAGAAAGCGTATGAATGACATGGTTTTATATGTAAAGGAGAGTTATAATGAGTTGGTGCACAAGGTAACTTGGCCAACTTGGCCTCAACTTTTACAGAATACTCGAATTGTGATTATAGGGACAATCATTATCTCTTTAATCATTTTTGTATTAGACTTGATATGTAGTAATCTGCTGACTTTTTTATATGATTTAATAGGTAGCAATTAATTATCATGTCAGAAGAATCAAGATGGTATTCCTTAAGGGTAATCAGTGGCAAAGAAAAGAAGATTAAAGAACGAATCGAATTGGAATTGCAACGGAATAAATGGACTGACATAGTCACCCAAATATTAGTTCCGACTGAAAAAGTATATAAAATCAGAAAAGGAAAGAAAGTAATTTTAGAAAGAAACATTCTTCCGGGATATATTTTAGTAGAAGTTGCTAAAGGAAAGTTTACCGGAGAAATGATTCAAAGTATTTCTGGAATGCCAAATGTCATACATTTTCTAGGTGGAACAAATCCTATTCCAATGAGGCCTTCTGAAGCGAACAGAATGCTTGGAAAAGTAGATGAGTCACAAGAGTTGTCAGAAGCGCTGATTGAGCCATACATAGTTGGAGAAACCATCAAAATTGTAGATGGGCCATTCAATGATTTTGTGGGTGATATCAAGGAAGTTAACGACGAAAAGAAAAAATTAAAAGTAATTGTAAAAATATTTGGGAGAGGGACAGAAGTGGAGTTGAATTTTATGCAAGTTGAAAAACAGTCTTAAATAAATAGAAATGGCTAAAGAAGTAGATGGCTTTATCAAATTACAGGTAAGAGGAGGAAGTGCAAATCCAGCGCCTCCAGTTGGACCTGCTTTAGGTGCTAAAGGTGTTAACATCATGGAATTCTGTAAGCGTTTTAACGCAAAGACACAGGAAATGCAAGGTAAACTTGTACCAGTTGTTATTACTGTGTTTAAAGATAAATCATTTGAGTTTATCATTAAAACGACGCCAGCATCTTACCAATTAATGGAAGCAGCGAAACTAAAGAAAGGTTCTTCTGTTCCAAATAGAGATAAAGTTGGATCTGTAACTTGGGATCAAATTAAATTGATCGCAGAAGATAAAATGGAAGATTTAAACGCAATGAAAGTTGAATCTGCCATGAGAATGGTTGCAGGTACTGCAAGAAGTATGGGCCTTACTGTTAGTGGTCCAGCGCCTTGGGACGCGTAAAGAAAAATTTGAATAATTAACAAGGGAGCTTGATAAGAGCGCTATTACCTTAAAACTTTTTATAATGGCAAAATTAAGTAAGAAGCGAAAGGCCGCAAATGAAAAGGTTGACTTCGATAAGCTGTATACTTTAAATGAGGCAATGAGCCTTATCAAAGAAGTGAACACAGCTAAGTTCGATGCATCAGTTGACCTGCATTTACGTTTAGGAGTGGATCCTAAGAAAGCGGACCAGGCAATTCGAGGAACTGTTTCTTTACCTCACGGAACAGGTAAGACAAAACGAGTATTGGTTTTATGTCCAGCTGACAAAGAACAAGAAGCTAAAGATGCAGGTGCAGATCACGTAGGTTTGGATGAATACGTTCAAAAGATTCAACAAGGTTGGACAGAAATTGATGTAATTATCGCTACACCAGATGTGATGGCTACTGTAGGTAAAATAGGTAGAATATTGGGACCTAGAGGTCTAATGCCTAACCCTAAAACGGGTACAGTGACACCTAATGTAAAGGCAGCTGTTGAAGACGTAAAGAAAGGAAAGATTTCATTTAGAGTCGACAAATACGGTATTATACATTCTTCTATCGGAAGAGTATCTTTTACGGCTGATAAGTTAGCGGACAACGCTAACGAATTACTAGGTGTTTTACAGAAAATGAAACCTTCAACGGTTAAAGGTGCTTATATGAAAGCGCTTTCTGTAGCTAGTACAATGAGCCCTGGCATAAAAGTTGAAATTAAAGACGTTTAATCCTAAAATTGAAAAGACATGACAAGAGACGACAAACATAAAGTAGTCGAACAATTAAAAGAAAAATTCGAAAATGCGAATTTCTTTTATGTGGCTGATTCATCAGGATTAACTGTTGAAGAAATAAATAAATTTAGAGCGCTTTGCTTCAAGCAAGATATTGAACTAAAAGTGGTGAAAAACACCCTTGTTAAGAAGGCGCTAGAATCATATCCAGAAGAAAAAGGTTTTGCACCTATTTTTGATGTGTTAGCTGGACCAACATCTATTATGTTTACTTCACAAGCAAGTGAACCAGCTAAATTGATTAAAGAATTTAGAAAGTCAAAAGACAAACCAGTTTTAAAAGCAGCATACATCGATACAGATGTCTATGTAGGTGATGATCAGATTGACGCATTAGTTGCGATAAAGTCAAAAGAAGAATTGATTGGCGATATCGTAATGTTATTACAATCACCAGCGAAGAATGTGGTTTCTGCTTTGAAAGCAAGTGGATCTACTATTGCTGGATTGATTAAAGCTCTTGAAGAAAGAGCTAACTAGTTAAGGCTTCCAAGCTTAAACGCAGGTTTATATAATTTATTAAATTTTAAAAAAAAGTAATTAATCATGGCGGATTTAAAAGCAATCGCTGATTCATTAGTGAATCTTACAGTCAAAGAAGTAAATGAATTAGCTGACATACTTAAAGATGAGTATGGAATCGAGCCTGCTGCTGCAGCCGTAGCCGTTGCTGCTGGCCCTGCTGGCGGAGGAGGTGATGGAGGAGCTGCTGAGAAAACAGAGTTTGACATTAGTCTAAATTCTGCAGGAGCTGCTAAATTATCAGTAGTAAAAGAGGTTAAAAATCTATTAGGCGTAGGTCTAAAAGATGCAAAAGAATTAGTGGACAGTGCACCTGCTGTAATTAAAGAAGGTGTTCCTAAAGCTGAAGCTGAAAGTATTAAAGCTGCCTTAGAAGAGGCTGGAGCAGAAGTAGAATTAAAATAATTAATTCTACAGCGTTTCAATGCTAGAAATACCCAGCAACAAAATATCATAAAGAATAAGGCTTAACTCGATATATTATCGGGTTAGGCCTGTCTTTGCTTAAAACTTATTCCTTGAAATAGATAGCTCAGCTATCATAAAATATTGATGAATGGCATCTGCAGGTACCAAGCTTCAGCCAAATGAAAGAGTTAATTTTGGCAAAATTAAACTTCCCGAAAGTACTCCGGACCTTCTGGAAATACAGTTAAAGTCTTTTAAGGAATTTTTCCAATTGGAAACCACTCCGGAAAACCGGGGAATGGAAGGACTTTTTAGAGTATTCCAAGAAAATTTTCCAATTACCGATGCAAGAAATATTTTCGTTCTTGAATTTTTAGATTACTTCATAGATCCACCTAGATACACTATTGATGAGTGTATGCAACGTGGTTTAACTCATGCTGTACCTTTAAAGGCTAAGCTGAGACTATCTTGTAATGACGAAGAACATGTCGATTTCCAAACGATAGTGCAGGATGTATTCTTAGGAAATATCCCGTACATGACACCCAAAGGTACGTTTGTGATTAATGGTGCTGATAGAGTTATTGTCTCACAACTTCACAGATCGCCAGGTGTATTTTTTAGCCAAAGTTTTCACCCTAACGGAACAAAAATTTACTCGGCTAGAATAATTCCTTTTAAGGGAGCATGGATGGAGTTCGCTTCAGACATCAATATGGTCATGTATGCTTACATTGATCGAAAGAAAAAGTTTCCTGTAACCACACTTCTAAGAGCTATTGGATTTGATTCTGATAAAGACATATTGGAAATATTTGGCCTTTCAGAAGAAATATCAAACGATAAAAAATCACTCAAGAAAGCCGTAGGAAGAAAACTAGCAGCTAGGGTGTTAAAGACATGGGCGGAGGATTTCGTGGATGAAGATACAGGAGAGGTAGTAACTATAGAAAGGAATGAAATCTTATTAGAAAGAAACGAGGTTTTAGATGAGTCCAACATTGAACTAATCAAAGACTCAGGAGTAGATTCCATCATCCTTCAAAAAGAAGATACTGAGGATAATGTAGATTATACTATTATATACAATACCCTTGCAAAGGATCCTTCAAGTTCAGAGCTTGAAGCAGTTGCTCAGATCTATAGACAATTAAGAGGTACTGATCCACCAGATGAAGAAACTGCTAGAGGTATTATCGATAAATTATTCTTTTCAGATAAGCGATATAACTTAGGAGAAGTTGGTCGATATAAAATCAACAGAAAACTAAATCTTGATATTGAAGGTGATGTATTGGTCCTTACCAAGGAAGATATCATCGAAATCGTTAAGTATTTAGTTCGTCTAATTAACCAAAAGGCAGAGCTGGATGATATTGATCACTTATCTAACAGAAGAGTTAGAACAGTAGGTGAGCAACTATATGGTCAGTTTGGTGTAGGTCTTGCGAGAATGGCAAGAACCATTAGAGAAAGAATGAATGTTAGAGACAATGAAGTATTTACGCCAGTAGATCTTATTAATGCTCGAACGCTTTCATCTGTAATTAACTCATTCTTCGGAACGAGTCAATTGTCGCAGTTCTTGGATCAGACAAACCCCTTATCTGAAATCACGCATAAGCGGAGAATTTCAGCGCTAGGACCAGGAGGTTTATCAAGAGAAAGAGCCGGTTTTGAGGTAAGAGATGTTCACTATTCTCACTATGGTCGTCTTTGTACGATTGAAACACCGGAGGGACCGAATATTGGATTAATTTCTACCCTTTGTGTACACGCCAAAGTGAATGCAATGGGATTCTTAGAAACTCCATATAGATCAGTTAAATCTGGTAAAGTAGATGTTGTTTCTGAACCTGTATACTTAAGTGCAGAAGGAGAAGATTTTAGTAAAATTGCCCAAGCAAGTGCAGTTATAAATGAGAAAGGTGCCTTTACAAATGATCGAATCAAGTGTAGAGAACATGGAGATTTTCCAGTACTTGAACCTTCAGAAGTTGAGTACATGGATGTTGCACCTAATCAAATTGTAGGTGTTTCAGCTTCATTGATTCCATTTTTAGAAAATGATGATGCTAACAGAGCCCTGATGGGATCAAACATGCAGCGTCAAGCGGTACCATGTATCAGACCTAGGTCTCCAATTGTTGGAACAGGTTTAGAGAAAAAAGTAGCGCAAGATTCTAGAATGTTAATCAATGCAGAAGGGGAAGGAGTAGTAGAATACGTTGATGCTTCCAAGATTGTTATCCAGTACGATAGATCTGAACAAGATCAATTAGTTTCGTTTGAGGATAACATGAAGTCTTATGAGTTAATGAAATTTATAAGAACTAACCAAGGAACTTGTATCAACCTAAAACCTATTGTGAGAAAAGGGGATAGAGTACATAAGGGTTCATTGCTTTGTGATGGATACGCAACCGAGAAAGGTGAATTGGCGCTTGGACAAAACTTACTAGTTTCGTTTATGCCTTGGAAAGGTTACAACTTTGAGGATGCCATCGTACTTTCTGAGAAAGTAGTAAAGGATGATATTTTTACTTCAGTTCATATCGAAAGCTTTGAGCTTGAAGTGAGAGATACAAAATTAGGAGAAGAAGAACTTACTAACGATATACCGAATGTAAGTGAAGACGCAACTAAAGATTTAGATGAAAACGGAGTAATCCGTGTTGGTGCTTGGATTAAAGAAGGTGATATTATCATAGGAAAGATTACTCCAAAAGGAGAATCTGACCCTACACCTGAAGAAAAACTTCTACGAGCAATCTTTGGTGATAAAGCAGGAGATGTAAAGGATGCATCTTTAAAAGCGCCACCTTCTAAGAAAGGGGTAGTTATTAACAAGCAATTGTTTGCTAGAGCTAAAAAGGATAAATTCCAAAAAGTTCAGGAGAAAGACTTGCTTGCTAAATTAGATGACAGCCATGCGGTAACCATAAACGAACTCAAAACTATCTTAATTGATAAGTTGATGGTTTTATTAAAAGGTTTAACCTCAGCTGGTGTAAAATCTATTTACAACGAACAATGGATACCAAAAGGAACGAAGTTTTCTGTAAAAGTGCTTAAAGGTATCGACTACACTCAAGTTGATTATTCTAAGTGGACTAATGATGATGATAAGAATAAGTTGATCGCAAGATTACTCCACAATTACACTATCAAAGTAAACGAAGAAGTAGGACGATATAAGCGTGAGAAATTTAATATTAGTATTGGAGATGAACTTCCAGCAGGTGTATTAAAACTTGCTAAGGTTTACATGGCTAAGAAGCGTAAAGTTAAGGTGGGTGATAAGTTAGCAGGACGTCATGGAAACAAAGGAATCGTTTCAAGAATTGTAAGAGCAGAGGATATGCCATTCCTTGAGGATGGTACTCCAGTAGATATTATCTTGAATCCATTAGGTGTACCTTCAAGGATGAATTTAGGTCAGATTTTCGAAACAGTTCTTGGTTGGGCTGGTCAAAAATTGGGCGTTAAATTCGCTACACCTATTTTCGATGGAGCTAGCATGGATGAAATTGAAACATACATCCAGAAAGCGGAATTACCTTCTTTGGGTCAAACATATCTATACGATGGTGAGACTGGAGATCGTTTCCACCAAGAAGCAACCGTAGGAATTATCTACATGCTGAAATTATCTCACATGGTTGATGATAAGATGCATGCAAGGTCTATCGGACCATACTCATTGATTACACAACAACCATTGGGTGGTAAAGCCCAGTTTGGTGGTCAGCGTTTTGGTGAGATGGAAGTATGGGCATTGGAGGCATTCGGTGCTTCTAATATTCTTAGAGAGTTATTAACGATTAAGTCGGATGATGTAATGGGAAGAGCAAAAGCTTACGAGGCAATCGTGAAAGGTGATGCTTTACCCGAACCAGGTATTCCAGAGTCGTTTAATGTATTGGTGCACGAACTTAGAGGTTTAGCACTAGATGTAAAATTTGATTAGATCATTCTTGTAAACACAATATAGATGTCATTTAAAAAGCAGAACATCAAACAACAAAAACCATTTGATTCCATTACAATCAGCTTGTGTTCACCTGATGATATTTTGGAAAGATCGTTTGGTGAGGTGTTAAAACCTGAAACGATCAACTACAGAACTTATAAGCCAGAAAGAGACGGACTATTCTGTGAAAGAATATTTGGACCTGTTAAGGATTATGAGTGTTACTGTGGGAAATACAAGCGTATTAGATACAAAGGAATTGTATGTGATAGATGTGGGGTAGAAGTCACTGAGAAAAAAGTGAGAAGAGAGCGAATGGGCCACATTAAATTAGTTGTGCCTGTAGTACACATTTGGTTCTTTAAATCTTTACCTAATAAGATTGGTTACATCCTAGGTATACCATCTAAGAAATTAGAAACGATCATATATTATGAGCGTTATGTGGTTATTAACCCAGGAGTAAAGGAAGGCGAGATAGAGTTTAAAACCCTATATACAGAGGAAGAATACTTCCAAGTACTAGATACTTTGCCAGCCGATAATCAATTGTTAGATGATTCAGACCCGAACAAGTTTGTAGCTAAAATGGGTGCTGAAGCTATTAAAGACCTTTTAGCAAAATTAGATCTTGATCAATTATCATATGATTTAAGACATCAGGCAGCTACTGAAACAAGTAGACAGAGAAAATCTGAGGCTTTAAAGCGATTGAGAGTTGTAGAAGGATTTAGAGATGGTCTAACAAGAATAGAAAACCGACCAGAATGGACGGTTATAGAATATTTACCGGTAATACCACCAGAATTAAGACCTTTAGTTCCTTTAGATGGTGGTCGATTTGCAAGTTCGGATTTAAATGATTTATACAGAAGAGTAATCATTAGAAACAATAGACTTAAACGTCTAATAGAAATTAAAGCACCAGAAGTAATCCTCAGAAATGAGAAGCGAATGCTTCAGGAGGCAGTAGATTCTTTGTTTGATAACTCTAGAAAATCAAATGCTGTAAAAGCAGAAGGTGGTCGATCTTTGAAATCATTGAGTGATGTACTTAAAGGAAAGCAAGGTCGTTTCCGTCAGAACTTATTAGGAAAAAGGGTAGATTATTCTGGTAGATCCGTAATCGTAGTAGGACCAACATTGAAACTACACGAATGTGGACTTCCTAAAGGAATGGCGTCAGAGTTATTTAAGCCATTTATCATTAGAAAATTAATTGAGAGAGGAATTGTGAAAACGGTAAAATCAGCTAAGAAATTAGTTGATCGTAAAGATCCAGTTATCTGGGAAATCCTCGAGAATATATTGAAAGGGCATCCGATTTTATTAAACAGAGCCCCTACGCTTCACAGACTTTCGATTCAAGCCTTCCAGCCTAAATTGATAGAAGGTAAAGCGATTCAACTTCATCCATTAGTTTGTGGTGCATTTAACGCCGATTTTGATGGTGATCAGATGGCCGTGCACGTACCATTAGGACACGCAGCTATATTGGAAGCTCAACTATTAATGTTGTCAGCTCATAATATGTTGAATCCACAAAATGGTATGCCTATTACGCTTCCTTCACAGGATATGGTTCTTGGTCTTTATTACTTATCGAAAGAAAGACCATCAACTAAAGAAAATGTGGTTAAAGGGGAAGGCATGACTTTTTATTCATTAGAAGAGGTGGAAATAGCTTACTCTGAAGGAGTAGTTGATCTTCACGCAATGATAAAAGTTAGAGCTGATGTAGATAATGAGAATGGTGAACTTGTAAAAGGTATAGTAGAAACAACAGTTGGTCGAGTACTATTTAATGGTGCTAAACCTGATAGTGTCCCATTTATCAATGTACTGCTTACTAAGAAAAACCTTAAGCTAGTAATTAACGACCTAATTAACAGAACAAACTTTACCGAGGCAGCTGAATTCCTAGATAAGATTAAAACGATGGGATTTGGGTGGGCCTTTAAAGCTGGACTTTCGTTTAACTTGGGAGATTTAATTACCCCTTCAGTTAAGGAAAGTGCACTACTTAACGCTCGTACTGAAGTGGATGAAGTTTGGGATAATTATAACATGGGTCTAATTACCTTCAACGAGAGGTATAATCAAGTAATTGATAAGTGGACTTATGCGGATAATAAGATTACAGAAAATCTAATGACTGAATTAGCTGCACATAAGCAGGGATTCAATTCAGTATATATGATGCTAGATTCTGGAGCAAGGGGATCAAAGCAACAGATTAAGCAGTTAGCCGGATTAAGAGGGCTAATGGCAAAACCTAAAAAGTCAAGTGACACTGGAGGGGCCGTAATTGAAAACCCTGTACTTTCTAATTTCTTGGAAGGTTTATCGGTTCAAGATTACTTTATCTCTACTCACGGTGCAAGAAAAGGTTTGGCCGATACAGCCTTAAAGACGGCCGATGCAGGTTATCTTACTAGAAGATTAGTGGATGTTTCTCAAGATGTTATCATCATGGAAACAGATTGTGATACTTTAAGAGGATTACCTACAACTGCATTTATTGAAAATGATAAAATAATTCAGTCTCTTGGAGATCGAATTGTCGGAAGATACAGTCTTCAAGATATTTATATCCCTGATACTGACGAATTAATCGTCGAATCAGGTGGGTATTTATCTAAAGATATTGTTGCTAAAATCGAAGAAGCAGGTATTGAATCTGTATTAATCAGATCAGTACTTACTTGTGAGACTAAACGTGGAGTTTGCGAAAAATGTTACGGTAAAAACCTAGCAACCGGTAGAATTTGTGAAACGGGCGATGCAGTAGGAATTATAGCAGCACAAAGTATTGGTGAACCAGGAACACAGTTGACACTACGTACATTCCACGTGGGTGGTATTGCCTCAGTATCGAAAGCAGAATCAGAGATTACATCTAAATTCGACGGGGTATTAGAATTTGATAATGTAAAAACTGTTTCTTACTCTGAAAAAGGTGTCAAGGCACATATTGTGCTTTCAAGATCAGGTGAAATTAGAATTGTAGATCCTGAGACTAAGAAAGTATTAACTACAGCATTTATTCCTTACGGTTCTGAATTGTTAGTTACTGATAAGCAAAAAATTGCTAAAGGAGATGTGCTTTGTAAGTGGGATCCATTTAACAACACCATTGTAACTGAATTCGCAGGTATTATCGAGTATGATGGTATCGAGGAAGGAGTTACCTACCGAACAGAGAGAGATGATCAAACAGGTTATACTGAGAAAATCATCATTGAAACAAAGAATAAGAAAATGATTCCTACACTGAAGATTGTTAGTCCAGGTGGAGAAGTCAAAAGATCGTATAACTTACCAGTAGGAGCCTACATCTCTATCGAAAATGGAGATGAAGTACAGACGGGACAAAGAATATCGAAAATACCTAGAAAACTAGGTTCTATTCAGGATATTACCGGTGGTCTTCCAAGAGTAACTGAATTATTTGAAGCAAGAAATCCTTCAAATCCAGCAGTGGTTTCTGAAATTGATGGAATCGTAACTTTTGGTAAGCTTAAGAGAGGTAATAGAGAGTGTTTTGTAGAAGATGAGAAAACTTCGCAAAAGAGAAAGTACATGATTGGTAAAGGAAAATTACTTCTTGTTCAAGATGGTGATTTTGTAAGAGCCGGTACTAAACTTTCTGATGGAGCAACTTCTCCTTTTGATATCTTAAACATTAAAGGGCCATACGCAGTACAGCAGTACTTAGTTAATGGTGTTCAAGAAGTATATCGTTCTCAAGGTATCCAAATTAATGATAAGCATATCGAGGTAATTGTGCGCCAGATGCTAAGAAGGGTAGAAATTGAAGATGCAGGTGATACAACCTTCTTAGAAGGAGAAGCAGCAGAACGATACGATTTCTTCGAACAAAATGATTGGATATACGATAAGAAAGTAATTTTAGACGCAGGAGAATCTACTAAACTTAAGGTAGGTATGATTGTATCTGTTAGAAAATTACGAGAAGAAAACTCTTACTTAAAGCGTAATGATAAGAAAGTAGTACAATTTAGAGATGCTGTAGCAGCAACCTCTAAACCAATGCTTCAAGGTATTACAAGATCATCATTAGGTACAGTAAGTTGGATATCTGCAGCATCATTCCAGGAAACGACTAAAGTACTAAGTACCGCAGCCATTTCTGCGAAGAAAGATAATCTAATGGGACTTAAAGAAAATGTAATTGCTGGTAAAAATATTCCAGCTGGTACAGGATTAAGAAAGTACCGAGGATTATATGTCGATAGAATTGAAGCAGAAGAAGTGGAAGAAGAATTAGAAGAAGTAGAAGCAGCTGAATAAGATATCAGCTAGCAGCATAAATAAAAAAGAGCTCAAACATTGTTTGAGCTCTTTTTTTATAAACTATTTTTAATGCCTGAACAAGAAGCTACATAAAGTTAGAACTTCAGATTCCGCTGTATATATTTTCCAAGAATATCAAATTCTAAGTTTACAGGACTACCAATCTCAAGGTCTTTGAAGTTAGTATGTTCATGTGTATAAGGAATAATACCTACCTTAAAATGATTCTTGCCTGGATCGATAACTGTTAAGCTAATACCATTTACCGTGATAGAACCTTTACTAACAATCAATTTTGCAAAACTAGGATCAAAAGAAAATTGATAATACCAACTGCCATCTAATTGCTCAATATTGATACATTTACCTACGGTGTCAACATGTCCCTGAACAAAATGACCATCCATTCGCTGATTAGCCACTACACAACGCTCTATATTTACTAGACTGCCTTCTTTCCAAGCCCCAAGGTTTGTTAAATCTATTGTTTCTTTAATAGCCGTCACAACATGTTTGCCCGATTCCTTTTTTACCACCGTCAAACAGGCACCATCATGGGCTATTGATTGGTCAATGTAGCTTTCATCTGAGACAGGAGAAGAAACGGTAAAATGTACATTACTTCCTTCGTGCTCTATGAGCTCCACTTTTCCAAGCGCTTCTATTATTCCTGAAAACATAATTAAAAGTTATAAGTAGCTGCTAACCAATATTCAATTACATTACCTTGAACGCTACCAGCAGATGGTAAAAAGACGGTATTGTCTCTAACTACGTTACTACCTACAAATAGGATTTCAGCTCCAAATACCCAGTCACCAAAGCCACTGGCATAACCTCCGCCTATCATTGGACTCCAAGCATTGTTTCTTTTCGCATCTGGAATTTCAGCAACGGTGTCTGTGGTTGCCAAACTATGAAAATCATACTCAAACTGTAAATAGAATTGTTGTAAAAACTTGACACGTACAAGAGGTCCAAATCCAAAGTGCGACCAACTTTCACTTGGAGCGAAAGCACCAGGGTCGTAGAAGTTGTACTCATATTTTAAAGCCAATCCAGTACTTAAGAAGTTATTAATTTTATAACTAGCCGCAGATTTTAAACCAAACCTTAAAAATCTTCCTAACTGGATGTTACCTAATCTGATGTCGTAGCTCAAATTATCCATAAATGCAGGACGAATTTCCTGTTTTTCGACGATTTCGGTTTTCGATTCTCTTTTCTTCTTTTTCTTACTCCTTTGTCCGTATAAATCAGTGTTTACACCTAGTATAATACCGACAAATACTAAGATTAATATAGGGTTTTTCATGATTTTTTAATTTTCTGAGTTATTTTAGTGCTTATGTTAGACGCTATTTTTAGCTTAGAGTAACATATCCTTAGAATTCCTAATTTGACTTTAAAAAATAAATTACAGACAGAGTATGAAGCATCACTTTTCTATCCTTTTTACACTTATTTTTCTTTTTACTAACAGCATTGCGGAGGCAAATATTGCAAATAATTCCTTAAGCATATTTAAAAGTTCTGCTAAAGTTCGGTCAGCCGACCTAGGTTTCGACTATGTTAGTTTAAAAATCGACAAAGACGTCTACAAAGAACTGATGAATAAACGATCAGAATCTTTAGTAATTGAAATTCCGTACTTAGATGGCGAAACTATCACACTCTTCTTAGAGCGATATGAGATGGTAACAGCGGATTTCACAGTAAAAGATTCTGAATTGGGAATCATTGATTACACACCTGGTTTGTTTTATCGGGGAGTTGACGAGTACGGAGGTCTTGCTGCAATGTCGTTTTTTAAAGATGATATAATGGGTATAGTTTCTCTGGTAAATAAGGGAGGTGTATTAAATATTGGTCGAATGGAGAATGCGAAATCAAGCGACGAATTCGTAATGTTCAATGATCAGAATTTACCGCCACAAGACTTTGAGTGTGGAGCAGAAAAACTTCCAAACTACTATGAAAGAGCACAAAAATCTATCGATAGTCAGATAGACAATCCACAAAGAATGATGGATTGCATTAATATGTACTTGGAAGGAAGTTATAGTTTATTTCTTAATAAAGGTTCAGTTACTGCGGCAACAGATTATCTGCTTGGAATGTGGAATCCAGTTGCAACAATTTTTAGTAATGAAGGAGTAATTACTAATGTGAGTGATATTATGATTCACTCTTCCCCTGATGGTTATAGTGGGAGTGATGGAGATTACTTAGATGATTTTGGAACTAACGTACAATCCACTATGACGGCAGATTTAGGTCACCTTTGTTACCTAAACGGACCAGGTGGTGGGTTGGCTTGGGTTGATGTTTTATGCAGTTCGCCTTTCTATAGAACTGCCTACAGTAATATTGGTTCAAACTACAATAACTTTCCGAGTTACTCTTGGACTGTAAATGTAGTTGCGCATGAAACAGGACACAATATTGGTTCACCTCACACACAAAGTTGTAATTGGCCAGGTGGAGCCATTGATGGGTGTGTTTCCTCTGAGGGCAGTTGTTCAGATGGTCCAGTGGTATCTTGTGGGACAATTATGAGTTATTGCCACGCAGCATCACCGTTTTGCATTGATTTTAACCAGGGTTTTGGACCTCTACCAGGAAATCTGATTTTAAATAGAACAAATAGTGCAAGCTGTCTTGGAGGATGCGATCCATTTAGTCCGAATGCTGCGCCTCAGGCAGAATTTAGCGCTTTTCTTGCTTACGAATGCGCAACAGATCCAGGTGAAGTATGGTTTACTGACGAATCATCTAACAATCCGACTAGTTGGTATTGGGAATTTGAAGGAGGTACACCAGCAACCAGTACGGATCAAAACCCAATAGTTACTTATTTTGATCCAGGGGAGTTTACAGTAAGCCTTACCGTAACTAATGCCGGAGGAAATGATACAGAAACTAAATTCGGAGAAATAGAAATTTTGCCTGGACCAATTTCAGACTTTGAAGTACAATTGCTAGAGGCTACTATATTTACAACAAACTTCTCGCAAAATGCGGATGATTACTTTTGGGATTTTGGAAATGGAGATGATGAAGACATTTTCCAGCCTGTTTACACCTATGAAGATGATGGAACGTATACTATTACTCTATATGCGGAGAGCGATGACTGTGGAACGGACACTCACGAAGTGGAAATTACAGTAGCTACTCCTCCAGTTGCAGGATTTTCAATCGATACCATGTATGGATGTGCACCTTTGGCAGTTGAATTTAATGATGGTTCTTCTTCGAACGTTGCTGATTATTTATGGATAACGCCTGGCGCTGACCCTGATACTAGCTATGTTCCTAATCCGGTGGTTGTTTATAACTCATCGGGAGTATATCCTGTTACTTTAATTGTTGGAAATCCACAAGGAATGGATACACTAACATATCTTGATACTATTACTGTGTTGGATTTACCTACGGGTGATTTTACATTCAGCACAGTATTGGATACTGCTTACTTCGCTGACAACACAGAAAGTGCAGATTCGTTGTATTGGGATTTTGGTGATGGGTCCAATGCTATTAATGTTGCAAACCCAGCACATGGTTATTTAGCCAGTGGAGATTATGAAGTAATCCTTCATACAACTAATGAATGTGGAACTCAGTACGATACGAGTATAGTGAGTATTTCGCTCTTGCCAGTTGCAGGCTTCAATAATGATTTGGCTGGTGGTTGTGCTGATTTAGATGTAAGCTTTACAAATACTAGTATAAACGCAGATTCCATATCATGGTATTTTGCTGGAGGTACTCCAGAAGTCAGTGATCAACAAAGCGTTACAGTTAATTATGATGCAGCGGGCACTTATGATGTTATACTTTATGCATTTAATGAATTAGGTGTAGATACAGTAGAAATGCTAACCTTAATTGATGTAATTGATGTGCCATCTGCAGATTTTGACGCCAATCAGAATACTTCTACGAACTTTGATTTTGTAGCCCTTGATGGAGCTGCTGATAGCTATACATGGGATTTTGGTGATGGTAACACTAGTGCGATTGCAAATCCAAATCATGAGTACACATTACCTGATGTCTATACAGTTACCTTAGTTACTGAAAATGAATGTGGTAGTTCTAGCACAACACAATCAGTGACTGTATCATTTGATCCAGTAGTATCTTTCGAAGCTAGCGGACAAACGGGCTGTGTACCTTATACGGTTCAATATCAGAATACTTCGTTTGCAGGTACAAGTTTTGAATGGACGTTCCCAGGAGGAACACCAGCAAGTTCAACTGATGAAAACCCTACGGTAATTTATGAAACAGCTGGAGTTTATGATGTGACCTTAGAAGCAACTAATCAGTTTGGAACAAGCACGGAAACATATACTGAGTTTATTGCAGCTGAAGATGTACCTATGGTGGATTTCAGTTACAATGTAAATGGTGCAATGGTTGAATTTATGGCCATTGGAAACGCGGATACTTGGTCTTGGGATTTCGGTGATGGAATGACTGGAATGGGAGCAAATGTTAATTATACTTTTGATGCAGAAGACATCTACAATGTTACCTTAATTGGATCGAATGGTTGTGGAGAAGTGGAGCAAAGCTATGAGGTCGTGGCTTATTCAGCACCAACAGCCGGTTTTAGTCTTGCCAATAGCGTGTATTGTGTAGGTGAGGAAATTGCGTTTGAAAATAACTCATCAGATAACAGTACATCATATAGCTGGAATTTTGAAGGAGCAGATACAGCATCAAGTTCAGAAGAGAATCCAATTATAACCTACAGCCAAGTTGGAACTTATGATGTAAGCTTAACCGTTTCAAATCCAGTAGGAGAGGATGTGGATATGCAGTCATCTGTTATCACGATCATGGATGTACCGACCGTAGCTTTTAGTTCGAGTTCTATCCAACTAAGTTTTGATTTCGAAAATTTAAGTGAAGGATCAGAAAACTGTGTTTGGGATTTTGGAGATGGTAATACATCAACAGACTCAGACCCAAGTCATACCTATACTTCGGAAGGAGAATTTACAGTAACGCTAACTTGTGAAAACATGTGCGGTCAAACAGTAGAAACTCAGACAGTAACAGCAAGCTTAGCGCCATCTGCTTCATTTACTTACGAAATATTAGAGCCATGTGCTCCAGCGACTATACAGTTTACAAGCAACTCAAATGGAAATGTACAATCTACTATGTGGACATTTGAAGGTGGTAATCCAGCTACTTCAGACGAAGCAAATCCAACAGTTACCTTTAATAATGCTGGGGACTTCAACGTAAGCTTAACAGTAAGCGATGGTATAACATCAGATGTTGCAACTGATCAAGTGGTAGTGCTTGGTTTACCTGAGTCAGGGATGTCATTATCAGCAGCAGGACCAGTCGTTACTGGCCAGGCAGCGGGTGATTTTGATTTTGAGTGGCAATATGATGGGAACATCATTGGAATAAATAATATGCTAGAGTATACCTTCTCAGAAAATGGGACATACGAGATTATATTAGAAGCGACTAATGAATGTGGCACCAGCGTTTATGCTGAAACGGTAGAAATCACAGCATTCCCGAATGCTAATTTCACAACAGAATATGCAGAAGCTTGTGCACCGGCAAAAGTGGATTTAATAGGTTCAGAGGTTGACGGTGGAACGTACTTATGGACTATGAATGGAGGAGCAGTAATTGACGATCCAACGGCTGCATCGACTACTGCAACTATCGAAAACTCTGGAAACTATACCGTATCATTATCAGTATCTAATGAATATGGATCTGATAGCTACACAGAAACTAATAACTATACTATTATACCACTGCCTTATGCACAAATAAACTTCCAGTTTATAGATGGAGTGTTTACTGGTGAAAGTGACGATGATAATGCGACTGAACACGAATGGGATTTTGGCAATGGAGATACAGCTTCTGGGAAAAACATTGAGTATACTTATGAAACACCAGGTGTTTATCTAGTAACGCTGAGCGTAAGCAACGCTTGTGGTACAGACATGACGAGTTTCTCTGTAGAAGTTCAGACAAGTGATGTTGAAGATTTTGAAAGTTATGGATTAAATGCATATCCTAATCCAATAAAGGATGTTTTAAATCTTTCAATCCCTAGCGACCTGGTTGGTGTTCAAGCAAGCCTTGTAAACGTTAATGGAAAAGTGGTTTATAACGCAGCATTGACCCAAGAAATGACAGAGATAGACACAGAATATCTATCAGCAGGAGTATATGTTTTATATATTCTAAGCGAAGATTGGCAAGCAGCTAAAAAAGTAATTAAGATAGACTAAGTATAGTTAAAGCTTAATAAAAAGAAGTGGTCGTATACTAAGATAGAGTGTACGACCATTTTTATTGAAATGGACACTGGACACAAAAAAAAACTTTTACCCCTATTATTGGCACAATTTTTTATCTATTTAGAGTAATTAGGTAATTTTTACTACTTTAGCAACCAATCAATGAACGCCTCTGTTGGGCTCCCCGAGAAAACATTACCCTTGATACAGGTAATAGACATGCGACTCCACGTTTACGACTACTTATACACAAGTTGTTTGTATTAGACTTTTATGCAACATTTAAAATTTTGAAATAAGAAATATTATTTATTTCTATATTTCAAGGCATCAGAAATCATGAAGATGGTATCTGTATACATAGGGTCTAATTAAACCTGATAATGAAATTTTAACACAAAAGATATTCGTATGAAAAAAGTTTTACTTTTTACATTTTTATTTATTGGATTGTTGGGTACTGACGTAATAAGTCAGTCCATTGATTGTATTTCCGAAAGCGGATCGCCAGCAACCACTTTACCTGCGCCTGGTGATATTATTATTGATAACACAGGTTCTGGAGATGAAGGAGATTATACCTCAGTAGCATTGGGTACTACATCAACTATGTTTTTCAACTTTACAGTAGGAACCAACGGTTCATATAATTTTGCTGTAAGTAGTTCGACAGGTGGCGCTAGTGGAATCAGCTACGCCATTTTTGATCTTGCTGGAGGATGCCCAGGTAGTATTGCAGAATTGGGGACAGTAACTGCAGGAGGTGGACCATCCACTGAACTTAACTGTTTAGAAAGTGGAACTGAATATATGCTAGTCATTGCTACTGAAGACACAGAGGAGGGAATGATCGAATTCAATGTAACGATGTCCATGGCTGCTCCTACCAATGACCTATGTTCATCTGCTATTGCAGCTACAGATGGGATGTTAGTAGATAATACCTGCGATCTAGATGGGATTATTTGGTACTCTTATACTTATTCTGGGGCTGGAGACTTGGAAGATTTGAATATTGGACTAACAGGAGGAACCTTAGGTTCTCCATTTATCTATGATGTATTTGCAGTTGCCTGCTCAGGTACTACCTTGTTTTCTGGAGAATCTCCATCTGAACTCATTGAATGTTTGCAACCAGGTGATGTAATACTTTTTGGTGTTGGAAATGATATGCCTGATTATGGAAATTTCACCATAAACCTGACGGAAGCAGATAATTCGGTTGTTAATGAAATATGTGATGATGCCACGCTTATAAGTGAGGTAGGGAATAGTAATGGAGTCTTAGAATGTTTAGAATTAGAAGTGTTAAATAATAATACTGATGCTTGTGCTGATCCTGAAGCAACTGGTGGAGCTTGCGGAATAGATCCACCGACTGCTGGTGAAGCTTCATCTGGAGATCCAGGAGTGTGGTATACCTTTACCACAGGTACTGATATTGAAGAATTTGAATTTGTTGGTGCGGGTAACTTTGAAGTGTTTACCGGAGCATGTGGCGCCTTGACTTCCCTTGGTTGTGCAGGTCCATTTGTAAATACTACGGCTGGGACTCAATATTGGGTATTAGTCTCTGGCGGTCCAGTTACCGTTCAATCTTTACCAACAACAGCCCCTACCAATGATCTTTGTCCAGGTACGGGAGTTGCTATAGGTGTAGGAACCACAAATGGAGATAACAGATGTGCCACTATGGATGCACTGGTAACTTGTGAATCAGACCACGTAGTATACTACGAATACACAGTAGGTGCAACCAATGAAGATCTTACGATTACTTTAACTGCCGATGCTGGAGGAGCATACCCAATGGGTGCTGGTTCAGTATCCGTTTGGGAAGATTGCGTAGGAACAGATACGGATGTTGCTGTTTGGGATGAAGTAAATGGCGATGGTATTTCTTGTACTTTGGGTATGCCGGTTGATTTAACTTGTGTGCCTGCAGGAACGACGATAGTAATCGCCGTGGGTTCTTCAACAACCAATGCTGGAGCATTTGAATTGGATATAACGGCTGCGACCTCCACATCAATTCCAGCAAATGATGATTGTGGTAACGCCGTAACATTAACAAATGGAACTGTAATAGCTGGAGATAACAGTTGCTCTTCTTTAGTGGGCGGTGAAGTTTTAGGTAGTTGTTCTACTGGAGATGAAAATGGATCAGTATGGTATACCTATACAGCTACAAGTGATTTACAAAATGTTACTTTTACTTTAACTCCGGGAGGCGTAACTGGTCAATATGTAGCTGCATATGATGGGTGTACTGGTGCTGAATTAGCGCTAGCAGGTAACCCATCATGTGATGTGACTGAGATAATGATTGAATGTGTGAAAAATGGTGATGTAATTGCTATCCAAGTTGCTTCTGATTTGAGTACAGCTGGTGCTTTTACAATTGTGGCGAATGAAACAGCCTCTGTAGCGGGAGACTCTTGTGAAGATCCAATCTTCGATGTGAGTTCACATATACTAGAATGTGGAGAAACAATGATGTTTGATGCTGACCCGAATGCATGTCCTGATCCAGATCAAGCGACTTGTACTTCGACTACGGATCCAGGAGTTTGGTATTATTTTGAGGTAGACCCTGATATTCCTGAAATATTAATCACGGGTGCTTCATTTGAGTTATTTTCTCAGCCGACTATGAATCCAGCTTTTGATTGTACAGCATTGACTTCTTTGGGTTGTGCCAGTCCAATGTTGATTCCAGATCCTGCTTTAGGATATTTAATCTTGGTGACAGGTACTACAGGTTCAGTTACTATTACACCATCACCTAATCCAGTTTCTGTGAACGAAGACTGTGCAACGCCAACTATGGCAAATGCAGGCACTACACCTGGAAATAATGTTTGTGCGTCTGCTGGAGCTGCCTGTGGCGGTTCGAATGATGGACACGTAGTTTACTTCTCTTATATGACAGGCGCATTGCCAGAAGATATAACGATAGATTTAAATGCGAGTGGAATGGCTCCAGCAATGACTGATGGGTCGATTATAGTTACTGAAGACTGTAGTGGAGCTAATACAAATGTAGTAATCTGGGATCAAGTAAATATGACAGGAGAAGCTTGTGACGGTCTAAATGAAAATGTAGAATTAAGCTGTGTACCAGCTAATACAACTATAATTATTGCTATTGGTAGTGATGATCAAGGAGATTCGGGAGCGGGTCCAGCTGAAGTAGGAAATTTTGACTTAGTTATAACTACTGCAGATCCTACACCTGCCAATGATGAGTGTACGGCCTCGACTAATATACCATCAAGTGGTGTTGCATTAACCATGGAATCTAATGCTTGTGCAACTTACGACATTGATGTAGGATCATGTGGGGGCGAACCTGGACAAGGTGAGTCAAGTGTATGGTATGATTATGTATTGTCTAATGATGTTCAAGATATTACCATTACTGTATCTGGTGGAGATATTACTAGCCCAGTATTAGCGGTTTATCAAGACTGTGTAGGTACACTATATGATGTAGGTTCTGAAGATTGTGCTGGTTCAGAAGTAATTATTGATTGTCCAGCTCAGGGAACATTATTTATTCATGTAAGTAGTGAATCATTGGATGAAGGAACATTTGATATTACAGTTACGGAAGGTGGGCCAGTAGTCGCTCACGATGTGTGTACTGATCCAATGCCGACTGTTTTAGTGGATTGTATTCCATTAGATATAACCATAAGTAACTTAAACGCATGTCCTGAAGGTGGACCACTAGGCGTGGCGGC
The DNA here is from genome assembly GCA_020629035.1 of Saprospiraceae bacterium. GTDB lineage: Bacteria > Bacteroidota > Bacteroidia > Chitinophagales > Saprospiraceae > JAHDDO01. Next base: position 22,453 of record JAHDEC010000009.1, read on the forward strand.
ACCTTGTGATTTTGATATGAATCCTACAGTATGGGTAGAAGTAGAAATTCCAGCAGATGGAGTAGGTTTTGATTTTACAAACTTTGGACCAAATACTAGTATTACTCTATATGATAATGCTTGTCCTCCAACTATGTTTGATCCAGCTGGTTGTATGAATGCCGATACAGAAATACTTGGCTTAGCACCTGGAATCTATTTAATAGGAGTTTCCAGTCCAACAGCTAATGAAGGAGATCAAACCTTTTCGGTTACAGTAATTGTACCACCAGATAATGATTTATGTGCAGATGCAGAACTGCTAAACCTTGGGGTACCTTTGACCGGTGAAACTACAGTATGTGCAACAGTTGATATTACCAATACTTGTAATCCAGCTGCTACTAGTCAGGTATGGTATACCTATACAGTGCCAGCCGGAGGACATAATGAGTTAACAGTAGATGTAACTAACTTTAGTGGGGTGACAGATGATATCAATGTTTTTGGTTTGGATTGTGGATCTAACGCATTTTTAAACCAGGCAGATGGTTCTATGGCAGATTATTGTGGGGGAGAAGGAACAGAATTATTAACCTTTACTTGTTTAGAAGAAGGCGATGTAATATCTATTGCTGTGGGATCTGACCCTACTAATGAAGGAACATTCGATATTACATTAAATGATGAAACAGATAACCCAGATTATGATGCCACCTGCTTAGCTAATGATTATTGTGCTGATTTAGTAGAAGATATTGGAGTTATTGATACTGATAACCCTGCTGGAGAAACCTGTTTGCCTGGATGTAACACACTAGCATGCCCCGATGATGAAATAAATACCATCTGTGGAGGAAATGTTACCAATGCAGTGTTCTATCAATTTACAACTGATGCTGATCCTCTTCTAAATGATGGTGTAACGGATGTCTTCTTGCAAATTAGTTTACAGAACTCTTGTTTAACGATGCCAGTGATAGCCGTTTTCGAAGGTACCTGTGGCGCATACACAAGCTATGCACCCATAGGATGTTTTGTTGGAGGAAATACAACAGGGCCAGTAAATGTTTTCAATGCTATACTACCTAATACAACATATACGATTGTAATAGGCTCAAACGATTTGGAAGAGGGATGTGATGGTTTTGATGTCTGTGTAGAGATTAGCACTGGATGTGCTAATGATGAATGTGAAGATGCTGTAGATTTAGATGCAACAGGTGGAATGGCTATGAGTCAAAATACTGGATGTACTGAAGATGCAACCTTATATGATTGTGGAGGTGATGAAGTTACTTCAGCATGGTATTCTTTTACGATGCCTACGGGTACATCCACCATGAATATAAGCATTACCCCGGCTCCAGCAAGTGGATATTCGATTAATGTTATTGAAGCATGCGGAGATGCAGCAACAGTGGACGATGGAAGCTTTTGTGGTTCAGCTGGCGACGAGCAGATTTTCTGCTTGGCAGAGGAAACCACCTATTGGATTCAGGTCTCCACACTAGTTGGTGAAGAATTAATGTTTGATATAACTCTAACAGGAGATCCGCCAACGGTGATGGGTGATTTATGCTCAGATCCAATACCAATGCCTGCCTTAGAGTGTGAATGGGACAATTTTTGTTTTGAAACAACTGACGCTTGTCCAGAGAACTTTACATTACCTGGTGGTTGTGCGATAGACGTGGATCCGACAGTATGGGGATCTCTTGTATTGCCTGCAACAGCTTACGGTATTGAGTTTAGAAATTTTGACGATCCAGGATCATATTTGACAGTTATGGCAGATGACTTGTGCGAAGCGATGCCTACAGCTAGTCTTCCAGATTGTGTATCTGGAACAGCAAATACCATTGTTCCTGTGACAGGAGGATCAACCGTTAATATAGCTATGAGTAATCCACTTAAGGACAATTTTTGCTTTGAGTTCAGAATATTAGTAGCTCCTATCGGAGATGATCCTAACGGACTCACAACAACTACTGACGATGACTTTGTAATAATTGGAGCTGGAGCCGGTGGTGCTAATGGTACGACTTGTTGTGCTACTGGCGTAAATAGTATGCCACCAGATCAGGGCTTTGATGCCCCTTGTGCGGCAACTAATGGAGAACATGTAGTTTGGTACGTATTTACAACATTAGATGCAGATCAAGGATATGAGATTACGGTTTCGTTTGGTAGTGGTTTGGGTGGTTTCCAAGTTCATGAAGGTGCCTTTGATGGAGATATATTGGGTTCAGATTGTACCGCATCTGAAGATGTTTCTATATCCAATTGTTTTGATGAGGGAACTGAAATTTGGGTTAAGATTGGAAGTCCATTAGATGGTTGTGGAGGTTTCACTATAAATATAGTGCCTATTACCTGTGCGACAGCTGATGAATGTCCAGATGCGGAAGTAATAACAACTGAACCCGCCGGAGCTTGTGCAGTAGGTCAAGATACCTATGAAGGATGTATTTTTCCAGCTTGTCCTGATGGAGCTGCTTGTGCTACTGATCCAGATTTACCAACTGTTTGGATTCAAGTTGATCCAATTGCTGATGGGTCAGAAGATCCTCTAGGTTTTACCACCATTATTGAGGCCGATGGATTTGATTTAACTTGGGAATTATACTCTGGAACAGATTGCACAGATATGGTGCTCACAGGACAGCAAAATGGTGCTATGGGTATTACAACTTGTGGACAGGAAGGAGAGCCATTTACAGTACCAGTAAATTATGTAGGCGGAGTACCTAACTCTTTATGGATTGCTGTAACCGCTACTTCTGAAGTAGAAGATCCAAGTTTTACTATAACTTATTATTCATTAGAAGGGTGTATTTCTTGTATTGAAGATAGTCCAACTGCATGTAACGCAGCAGAATGGACAGCAAATGGCTTAGAAGGTGATCAAACATTCTGTCCAGGCGAAGAAGTTGAGATTTGCTTTATGCTAAATTATAATACAACCGCTACGGGTGATGATTGGTTGCATGCAATGTTTCCTTCATTTGGACCAGGATGGGATGTTATTAATTCTGATTTTACAAATATTACTGGTGCGAATGCGTGGGAATGGTTTGATGAAGATGATTCTTCATGTCCACCAACATTAAATACTTTTGGAGCCGAACTTCCAAACTGGTGTACATTTGTTAATTCTGCTGGTTTTTTAGAATTATGTAATACACAATGTTCAGATTGTCCATGTTCAGGACCTATGGTTGATGGTGATGCTTTACCAGGTGGATGGTTTTCTACCACTCCGGCATGCGGTAATGATGGGTCGTGTCCATTCGGTAATTTTGGTATACAAAGTGGTCAAGATGTAGATATCAATGCATGTTTTACTTTAATGGTAAAAACTTTTGAATCTATGGACGAGTGTTTAGAAGACCCAGATTTAAGAATATATATCCAAACGGCTTCTGATGGTATTGTAGGATGTTGGGATGACCAAAACCCATGTGTATTAGATCCCTCTCAGCAGAGCCCAATGTACACTATAGATTGTGATATTCCACCTGCTGTATTAGCAGAAAATACAGAATGGTGTAACAAGTATGATGATGGACCAATTCTAATCCTAACTAACGAGTTTGGTGATCTAACAAATATGGATGTTGTTGCTTGTGATAACCCGAATGTAACGGGCGAAAACTTGACGATAACTTCATATCCTGGATATGCTGAAATTACAGATGTTCTCTGTAACGAGACTAGTGTTCCACAAGTGGTTATGTATAAGGCAATTTCGATAGACCCTGCCTTTATGTGTCCTGGCGTTATGGATACCTTTGAAGTGACTGTGTACCCTGATTTGGTGGTTGAGTTTGACCCACCATACACCGTTTGTTATGATGGACAAGGAGATTCCACTATTGAACTTGAACCTAATGTACAAGGTGGATTTGGATCTGGATATACTTATGTATGGGATGATGATAATTCATCGATTACTTCATCAATTGTGGTGCCAGAGAGTTTACCTGCTGAACCGGGTGTTTATGAGTATTGTGTTGTTGTGACAGATGCTTTAGGATGTGTAGGATCATCTTGTACAGAGATTACGGTTTTACCTCCATTAGATTATTGTTTAGGAGGCGATACAGAATTATGTAAAGATGGGATCGATCCAGTATTAAACGAAGAATTTAAAGTAGTTACTTCTTCAGTCAAAGATTTAGCTAATACAACTCCTATTGCAAGTTTCGATTGGTGTTCTGAGCCTCCAGGATTGGAATGGATGCCTTTTTCGAATATCGGAGAACTGGTTATAGATGAAGCTAACTCGGCACCAGGAACATATATGATTACTATGAAATTGGAAGATGTTAATGGATGTGAATTTGTAACTGAGCCTTGGGAGTTTACCATTTCAGAGCCGCCGACAGCAGATTTGGAAATTACCAATTGTGACCAGTCGGGTACGGAAGTTTGTTTTACAGGTATTCCTGCACAAGTTACTGCCATGCAAATATGTGATGCTGACGGCAATCCGTTGTCTGGAGCAAATACCATCTTTGATGCTGGTTGTTTTACATTTACGGATTTAGGTGACTATTCATTAAAAGTGATCAATACCGTAGTTTGTCCAGATTTTGAAAATTGTGATTGTATAGGCATTATTGACTTCAGCTTAGATCCACCACTGACTCCAGTCATTACCGTGCCTCCAGTTTGTCTAGGTGGCGATGCTATTGGAACAGTAACTAATCCTACAGATTTTAATGACATTACTTGGTTAGATACGAATACATCGAGTACGTCTGGTTATACAATTATAGGCTTGACTCAAGATTCTATAGTATTTATAGAGTATACAGATGTAAATGGTTGTACTAGTTTTGGACAGGTTGAATTTACAGTGTTAGCAAATCCTGAAGTTGAAATTACTGGAGCATCATCATTATGTCCTGGATCAACAACAGACTATGCGGTTAATATTTTGAATGAAGACCCTGATGTAAATTACAATTACAATTGGTCACCAAATGGTCAAATGACTTCAAGTATTACAGAAACGGTAAATGGAGACATTATTTTCTGCGTAACTGTAACAACTGATGAAGGATGTGAAGGTTCAGATTGCATTGATGTAACTGTGGAAAGTGAAATTACTTTAGAGCCTTTTACAGCCAACATTTGTGAGACTGATGAGATTACTATCGGGATTGATGGTTCAATCTATACAGTGACAAGCTGGGATGATAGTGGAAGTTCGACTACAGACTCAATTACCGTATCTGGAACAGCGGCTATGTCGCCACTTACCTTTGAGGTTGAATTTGAAGATGTAGTTAATAATTGTAATGGTTCAGGAATGTTTACGATAATTATTGATCCATTACCTCAAGCATCTGTCACCGATACAGTCACTATTTGTAATAACTCATTGTTTGGCTCTATATTAGATTTAACAGGCGAACAGGGTTCAAGTGGTCCTGGGGTATGGAGTGATGTAAACTTTATTACTGGACTACCTTTTGATCCAACGAATGTAGATTTTGACGGCATAGCCGCACAAGATGTTATTTTTGCATATACAACAAACATAGCAGGCGACTCCCCATGTCCTGAAGCTTCGGATACTTTAGTTGTAAAAGTAGAAAACTGTGAATGTGATGAAGTGATTGTTGGTTCTTTAGCAGATGTTTGTGCTGGTGAAGCAGATGAAATCTTTATTGGAGGAATTGGAATAGGAACAACTACCAATAATGCCGATGCAGATTGGGCATTTGTGGGTAATAGCTCTAATATGACTATTCAAGGAGATACCATCATTTTATATGATGAAAACACCGCGGAAGGTACATATACCATAGAATATATGCTTACTGATATCGACCCAAGTTGTGCAGGTTTAGCTGGCAATTCAGGAACAATAAGCTTTATGGTTTGGGAACAACCTATATTAGAAATTCTTCAGGATACCACGGTATGTAATGCAGATGTTGGTCAGGGAGAGATTTGCTTAGACTTCAACAACTTTGTGTTGACTACTAATGGAACGGTTAATTGGACTTCAGATCCTGCTTTTGACACAGCAGGTGGAGATTTCTCTGACCTAAGCAACGTATGTTTCGACTTTGTAGGTTCACCAGCAAATACCACTTATTCATTTACAGCAGATGTTGCTGGCAATGGTGAGTGTGAAGGAGTAACACAAACCATCGATGTAACTACCTTAGACTGTGATTGTGGAAATCCAAATACGAATGGATTCCCGCTATTGTGTAATTCAGGTGGGTGCTTTAATATAAATGATCCAGCAATTATTGGTTCAGCTGATGACGGTTTCTGGGCATTAATCCCAGGTGGGACTGGAGATGATTCAACTATTTCCTTTTTACTGGGTACGGGGGAAGTTTGTGCTGATGAAAATACAGTGGCAGGTACGTATATATTCCAGTATACCTTGAATCCTCCATTTGGTGGATCTTGTATTGATATATCTACTCAAACGCTAACCGTGCTTCAAGCACCAACAGCATCATTTCTGCCTACAGATACAACAGCCTGTAATATTGTACCAGTTCAAGGTGGAGGAAACATTCTAGATATAGCATCCTTATTAACATCTTCTGATAATGGTGCTGGAGACTGGACTTCGAATCCTGTTGGTTTGGATTTATCTGATCCAAGCGCAGTAGATTTTGCTAGTCTTAACGGTAATGTAGGAGATGTATTTACTATTACCTACACAACCTCAAGTGCTACCGATCCATGTGAAGATGTAAGTACAAGCATTACTATTACATTAATCGATTGTGATTGTCTACCTATTGCTGTTTCAGATCCAGCAGATGTTTGTGCAGTAGATGGTACTACTGTTGATCTTTGTGCTTTAGTTGGTGCTTCTGATCCGGGAGACTGGAGTATTGGAACCGCTTCTAATGGTGGGGATGCTGCAACGATCAGCTTAGCAGGTTGTGAAGTGACGGTTAGTGCAACCACTGCCCCAGGAACTTACGAATTCGAATATACCTTAAACCCACCTCCAGCGGATGGATGTACATTGTCAGACATAGCAACCTTAGTGGTGCTGGGTCCTGTCGATGCGGGTGTGCCAAACGAAACACCACTTTTCTGTGAATATGAGACGGGTACAGTAACGCTAGCTGATCTATTAGATGATGAAGACACGGGCGGTATTTGGTCAGAGTCTTCAATTATTCCATCTACAGGTTCAGCCTTTGATGATGTGAATGGAACATTTACTATTGATGGTCAAGTACCAGGTAGTTACACATTTGTGTATTCTTTTGATGCTAATGGCCCATGTCCTGGAGATATGGAAACAGTGGAAGTAATTATTGAAGCTGAGCCAATGGCTGATGCTGGTGCTGATGGTTTTACTGATTGTACTAATTTAACTGCAACAATTGGTAACCCTGCAGGGTCTTCTTCAGGGCCAGAATTTACCTACTCATGGGTAGATGCTAATGGCACTGAAGTCAGTACAGATATACCATTTGAAACGGGAATTCCTGGTGTATATACATTAATAGTAACTAATACCACTACAGGTTGTTTTGCTGAAGATGTCACTGAGATTGTTGCGGATCCAGATGTTCCTGGATTTGAAGCAACGGCTGAAGATTCAGATTGTTTCGGAGATAATTCAGGGTCTATTAATATTACAGGAGCTAGTGGAGGTACAGGTACCTATACTGTTATTGTAACTGGAGATCTAGATACAACATTTATTTATACAGATCCTAGTAATCTTGATGGATTACCTCCAGGAAGTTACAGCATTATGCTTGAGGACTCAAATGGATGCCAGTCAGGAACATTACCATTGGCAATAGCTGAAAATGAAGAGTTTGTCATTATTGATAATCCTGATGTTGATTCATTGAGCTTTGGAACAGAATATTCACTTACCATAAGTGAATGGATAGATCAAAGCTTAATTGAGCAGGTAATTTGGACGGTAGATGGAGATATTGTTTGTGCAGCTCCGCCTAGCAGTATTGAAGAATGTAATGAAATACTGGTACTTGTGGAAAGAGCTCGAGAAGTATGTATTACGCTAATTGATTCCACAGGTTGTGAAGATACTGACTGTTTATGGTTGAGAATTCAACTTGAAAATGATGTTTATCCGCCAAACGTTTTTGATCCAAAACTCGGAGACGACAATGGATGGTTATTTCCACAAACATCAGCTAATGGAGAAGAAGTAATTTACTTCAGAGTTTTCGATAGATGGGGTGAATTAATCTTTGAAAATAGTAACTTCCCACCAAATGTACCATCAGAAGGATGGGATGGAACTTACAATGGTCGAGAAGCGAATCAAGGTGTTTATGTGTATCAATATGAAGTAAGATTTGAGAACGGTGAGTTACGTCAAGTGGCTACAGACGCGACACTCATACGTTAATACATAGAAAAATATTAGCATATTTGAAAAAAACACTGCGCTTGCGTAGTGTTTTTTTCGTTTTTATGTGTCTATAGGGTGTAAGAGAATAATGTATTAGTAATTAGTAACACTTTTTTACTTAATTTTAAGGATAAGCCCTATGTATTTCAAAGCAATTATATTAACAATTGTCGCCTTTGTGTTCTGCCCTAACTTTGCCAACACTCAAAGTTGTGAGCAAACACTCAATTCAACTATCATTTCAGATACTGAAAAGAGACTGATCGTCCATGTTTCAGATTTGTTATCGAATGATTTATCGAGCAGCACCCAAGGAATTTGTGGTGTAAATATTAAGTTTAACCACAGCGCTGTTAAAGTGATGAGGATCGATTTAGTTTCACCTGCCGGTACATCAGTAAATCTAATTGGTCCAGCAACAGTAAATGGAGCAAACACTCAATTTATTAATTGGGATGTTTCTTTTCAACCTTGTGGATTTCCAGTTTCCCCTGATGGAAGTTTTGATGACCAATGGAGTAATAATAACAATTGGGCTGGGTTCTCGAATTATGATGGATCTTACTACCCATCTAATGGTTGCTTAGAATCTTTTAATACAGGAACGGCTAATGGAAATTGGGCCCTTGTAATTGAAGATTTAGGTAGTCCTAATGACGGATTAATCGAATCATTTGAACTAGTCTTTTGTGATCCTGCAGGACTATCTTGCAATACTTGTGAATATACCATTAGTGATTATAATAACGATGGCAAAATAATTTGTGAAGGTGATGCTTCACAAACCTTTGATTTTAGTAACGAAGTAGCCTATGAAAGCTCAAATACAGACAATGAGGAAGTGCTGTTACTAATTCAAAATGATTTAATCCTAGATCAGGGCAGCGAAATTAACACGAGCTCTCTACCTGCTGGTGAATATCAAATTTGTGCTCTAATCAGTGATGAATTTGATTATAACGAAATTGAAAATCTAAATTATTTAACTGATTTAAGAGAAACAATTATTCAGAGTAATCTTTGTGCTTTAGTAAGTCAGCAATGTAAGAATATCACTATTGATGATGTGGAGGAATCGAATGTGATAACTGATGCACTATGCCAAAACGAATTATTTGATTTTAATGGTACTGCTTATCAAGTACCATTAGATACGGTAATCTACAACTATTCAAACGGAAGTAACGGAGATGTATGTGAAAGTGTAAATACTATAACTGTAGGAGAAATTGTTGTTCTCGCTGAAATAGCAGATGTATTCGAACAAATAAGTGAAACAAATGAAATTGTGGCACTAAGTGCTTCTTCACTTTCGACTTCAGGATCTGATGTAAGTTACGAGTGGACTACTGAAAATGGTAATTATGCAGGTAATACTAATGGACCTACAACTATTGTTGACCAGGAAGGAATTTATTATCTAACTATAACAAAACAAGGTTGCTCTGATACGGACACCATGGAGATATTTGCAGCACCAGTTCTTGGTGATGAGGTAATATTAACAACAAGTGATGGATTTTGTGTAGCAGATACAGTTCAGATATTTGTAGAAACAACTTTAAGTATAGACACTTATAACTGGAGTGGTCCATCATTAGTAGATGCAACTGCATGGTCACCATTCGTTACAGAGCCAGGAACATATACACTTACCATTAACAGCCCAGATGAAGAAGAAGCTGTAGTTGAAACAATAGAAGTGCTGGCTGAAGAAGTACCAAATTTCACGCTAAGTACAAGTAACGATCTAATTACTTGTGTAGATCCTGTAGGTACATTGTCGACAAGTTTAAACAATCCTAATCAATACTCCTACGAATGGTTAGATGATAATGGTAATATATTAGGTCAGGTTGCTACATTGGACATAATCAATGGAGGAGACTATTCGGTAGTCGTGACAAATAATTCTGGATGTACTAAACAAGTTAACATTCAAGTTGCTGAAGATATAACTCCTCATTCAGTGGATATTGATGTGGATGCATTAGATTGCCTTGAAAACGGACAATTTACCTTGACAGGTGATGCACCAATCAAATCAGTGAAGTGGACAGGACCTCCATATGCTGTTTTTGATGAAACAGTTTTAAATCCTATCATTCGAGATGAAGGTAAATACACAGTAAAAGTAACTTTTGAAGATGAGTGTATAGTGGTTAAAAGTGTAACCATGGATTATGAGCCTCAAGTACCAGATTTTGTTTTTGGTGCTCCAACCATAACATGTGATGACCGTGAAATTAATCTTAACTCTGAACCAAATCCAAGTTATGATTATAGATGGAAAAGAACAAATGGTGGATGGCCAGTATCAGATGAGATGACACCGACCACAGATAGAGGTGGTGACTATTCAGTTACAGTGACCGATGAAGATGGTTGTGATGGAGTTTATTACTTTAAAGTAAGAGTAGATACAATCGGTTCTTTATTTACTCTAGACGCAAATAACATTGACTGTGTAAATGAAGACGCAACATTAAATTATGATTTAGATGAAAATGCATTTAGAGATTATACTTGGGTAGGGCCAGGAATTGATGCTTCAAATGAAAATAACGCACACCCAACGGTGACAGAAGATGGAGTATATACCATTTCAGGTATTACTGATATTAATGGATGTCCATTTGAGCAAAGTATTCAAATTGATAAAGATTTAGAAGAAATTGCCTTAACTAATGATAGCACTACATTTACTATTACTTGTAAGCGTGAAAAAGCAAAATTAATTGCAAAGACAGATCGTGAGGGAGAAGAGTACAAATGGACTTTAAATGGTATTATTAAAGGAACTAACGATACTATTAGAAGTACTCAAAAAGGTACATTCAAGCTTTTAGTTACCAGTTCTAATGGATGTACAGATGAAGGAACTTACTATGTAGAAGAAGATAAAGCACCGCCAATTGTGTCGGATTTATCAGTGCCAACTATCGATTGTAATCAAGATATGGCATCGATTGCTATGGAGGTTACCGATAATTTAGGGGAAGATGGATATACCTTCCTATGGACAAATTTGGCTAATGATACTCTTTCTTTCTCAGACTTAAACTTTACAACAGATCAAGGAGGATCATATATTCTACATGCAACTAATGATCTTAATGGATGTGTAAAACTAGATACTGTAAATGTATTTGAAGATTACAGTTTACCAGATTTTGAAATAGTGGCAGATACACTGACTTGTGCAAACTTAAATCCTTCAGTTTTCCTTGCTGGAAATACAGATGATTTAACTTTAGCCTGGGATACTTATGAGGGTATTATTAATGATGAATTAATGATTACTACTTCTGCTGAGGATACGGTATTTTTAGTTTCTTCTGGCCTGAATGGCTGTGAGCGATTAGATACTATAGCCATAGTGGCTGACACACTTTATACTTCATTAAGCTTTGATTTTACCGAAACTGAAGCATGTGAAATAATAAATATGCCACTTCAAGTTGATGCCAGCATTGGCAATGAAAACACAAGCTTTAGCTGGTGGTCAAATACTGGAGAAGTATCAAGTGATAACACGGCTGCTGAAGTGGTGGTAAATGGTCAAGGTTATTACTTTGTAGTGGCTGAAAATTTAGCTAATTCATGTGTAACTTATGATTCAATTTTGATTGATGCTGTAGGAAGTATTGATGGAGCCATTATTGATCAATCTAACCCATTCTGTAACAACGATCCTACAGGTACGATTAATGTACAGGATGTAGATGGTGGGTCAGGTAATTACCAGTATGCATTAGATGGTAATAATGATTTCCAGGCATCTCCTAACTTTGATGAGTTAGCTAGTGGAGCTTACACGGTAAATATCATAGACGATACAGGATGTGTTTTAGATACTATTATCACATTAGATGCGGGTAATACTATCGAAGTAGAAACTATAGAAACTATAGAAATAAACGAGGGCGAAACGATAACAATATTCGCGGATGCTGAATATACCGGTAATAATATTACCTATGAGTGGATTAGCGAGTATATCACTTCATGTGGTGATTGTGATGAAGTAGAATTAACTCCTTTTGCTAATGAAACAGTGATTGTCCAAGTAACCGATGAAAATGGATGTACTGATTTTTCTGAAATAAGAATATTTGTAAACGAAAAATCTGATGTCTTTTTACCAAATGCTTTTTCACCTTTAGCAAGTGAAGCAGTTAATCAAGTTGTGCAGCCTTGGTTCGCACCTTTTGTAGAAAACGTAAATGGATTTTCAGTTTACGATCGATGGGGAAATCAAGTATTTAATGCCACAAACGTTGATCCGTCCGCAGAGACCATTCTTTGGGATGGAACCTTTAACGGTACTAACTTACCGAGTGGTGTTTATGTGATTTTAGTGGACTATACAAAAGGTTCTGGACAACGAGTGACAATTGCCCAAGATATTACTTTGATTCGTTAAAATTGGTCAGATTTATGCCTTATATTGCATGTTGTTTTAATATGCTTTATAACTAGTGCATGAAGGGATTTGTTTTAGTAGGAATTATGATGCTGTGTGTGGTCGCTGGAAGCTTTGCTCAGGTGACATTTCATGATAATTGTGAAGATGCATACAATAGTGCAGATTGCGCTAACCTCGATGAAAATAATGAGGTCAGCATCATAATTCCTAAAAACGATAACTACATAGCAGATTTCGAAAGAATCGATGTTATTCCTAACTGTTCAGGCGCAGGACTCGATTTTTTGTCAGTGGAAAGTCCCAGATATTTCACATTTATTGCCTACTCAGAAAATATTTTCTTTGATTTAGAAATTAACAATATCGTTCCAGCAGGTTCTAATGATCTGTCAGAATCTGGAGGACAGATGGCCATCTTAAAAGACTGCAGTGCACTTTCTGGTATTTTTCAATTTAATTTTTGCAACGGAGCAGGTTTTCCATCAAGAGTACATGGAGATATTGACATCCATAGGGAGTTGTATGGCATATTTGAAATAGGTTGTAGATACATTGTTTTATTGGATGGAATTAGCGGAAGTGGAGCGGATTATAAAATAACTTTTACAAACTACGAAAGCGACTTATCCTTGCCAACTTTAGATTGTGTCAATCTACAAAACGAAGATTGTATTTCTACCACTGAAGTTGATTGTAATACAGTTCCAAATTTGTGTGAAAATTCCAGCTTTTCTTTTAGTTCAGATGCATTAGCTCAGTGGGGTTGTGTGGATTATGTTTGGACACTACAAGATTCCTCCAAAGTAATAGATAGTGCTATCATCGATACAGTCGATTTTAGTTATGATTCTTTGGCTACTGGATGGTATTATTATGATTTGGAAGCTCAACATGCCTGTGATACAATATCAATTATTGACTCTTTCTACATTGCTCCGGCTGCGGAATTAACACTTCCTCATGTATTTATTTGTGCGGAGGATATTCAAGATTTTTCTTGGCCATCGAATTGGACAAATTTTAATGGTCAACTAACAGCAGGCATGGATTCGACCTTTATGTTTTCTTTTGAAGATGATTGCAAGTGTGTATTTAATGAGTATTTGCATGTGGAAGTTTCGGAAGCTTTAGTGCAGGGAAACTATGACACTTTAATTTGTAATGAGTTTATTCCCTTTGTATTTAATGGAGAAGTAATAAATGGTCCGGTGCAGAATTATGTGCAAGACCTAGATGGATTTAGTGGGGCAGGCTGTGATTCCTCTATACTGTTAAATGTTGTTTATGCAGAATTAAGCCTAGATATACAGGTTGTAGATTGTGAGGATGACTCCATCACTATCATGGTAGATGTGTTGGGAATACCTGCAGAAATTAATGATTATACACTTTCTTGGACTAGCTCTCAAGGTTATTTGGGTTCTGCAACTACCATTACCATTGGAGTCTCAGATTTAGTTAGTTTATCGGTCGAATTAAATTATTTGGGGCAGGAGTGTGTTCATTCACTATTAACTGACGAACAGTTTGTTACTAATGATGCTGGAGACTTTAGCATACCAGCATATGAATGCTACTCATCGAATGATACCATTATTATCACATACGTAGGAGATGCTTTTAACAATCCAGCACTGGTAATAAACCAATTAAGTAGTTACACATATGATGTAGTTAATAATCAATGGATTTTTACGGGAATGACTGAAGACGATGAAGTCCTCATAGAGTATTATGCCTTAATTAATGGGATTTGTTCTTCAGAAATTGTTTCGATAAGCTGCTCCCTGGATTGTGTACCCTATGATATCACTTTAGTAGAAATGGCTAACCCTATATGTTGGCAAGCCGGAGATACGGGTATTAATTTGGAATATATTTCCATGCCACTTGTGGGCGTAGATGGAAACGTAACATGGTCAGATGGAAATACCCAGCTAAGTAGCCCTTGGCAACCGGTAGACAATGTTGATTCTACTTACACGATTTATTTTGATTTGGAAGAATTGGGTTGCTTTTACAAAGATACCATGGAGATTGTGGTAATAGCTGTTCCTGAATTAAGTGCATCGGAAAATGAATTTACTATTTGTCAAACTGAATCAATAGAACTGATGCAGTTTTTGAGTTTTCAAATGGATGTTTCTACCATTGAGTATACAGGAGATATTGAAAACATAATTTTAGATAATGGTGATGAGCTAGCATTGTCTTGGGATACACCTGGTACAAAGCAGATTAGTTTTAGTGGTTTTAACGATGTTTCATGTCCGTCTAACATGCTTGATTTAACCATTGTGGTAGAAGAGCAATTTGCTGAAGATATTTACTGCGAACCCATGGGTAATGATATTCACTTTGATTGGCTTGGAGTGCCTTGTATCGATTCATATGAGGTATTTATCAATGGAGTTTCACAAGGTCTACAAGCAGATACTTTTTACGTAGCCAGTGGTTTTCCATCTGAGACAATGATTGATATTGAAATCATACCGATGGGCGATTGTGCTTGTCAATATCAAAGTTTAACCACGGAATGTTCAACACCTGATTGTCCAGATGTAAATTTGGTAACAGACTTTATTGATACCCTTTATTGTTCAAATGATTTACCGATTAGCCTACAACTTGTGGCCTATGACGGTGGCGCCTCTATGAATAATTTAGGTACTTGGTCTGGTCCATTAATTGATAACATGGGTTTTATTGAGATTAATCAATTATCGGTCGGCCAACATGATTATACTTTCGAATATGTGTATGATAGCAATTGTTTGTTTTCTGCCAATGTTGCTATAACTATTGTGGAACCTGCAGTTGTTAATTACGAGCTTCTCCAACCGACTTGTTATTTGATGGATGTAGGACAAATTTATATGGACTCACTACCTTCTACCATTGAATCTACCATCATGATAGACAATGAGGAATTTGAGTGGAACTCATTAATGGATTTGGATATTGGACTTCATAACGTAGTCTTTACAGATATTAATGGATGTGTTATTAATTATGAGATGGATATTACATCTGCTCCCGAGCCTAACTTTGAAATTGATGGCGAAACCTTATTGATTGCTGATGAATCTTACATGTATAGCATAAGTTCGTCAAGCGCTATAGACTCTATTACTTGGTCCTTAAATGACGTGGTACTTTGTAGCGGTAGTTTATGCAACCAGCTTTTACTTAACAATTTTGATAGTGAATTGATGGAGTTGTGTGCAGTCTGTTACTTTAGTGAAGGTTGCTTCAAGGAAATTTGCATTGAGTTAAGAGTTCAATCAGAAACTAATATTTTCATACCGAATATTTTCAGTCCTAGTGCTGATGAAACGAATGGAAAGTGGATCATTGGAACTAATGGGGAAGATTTTATCCTAGATGAAGTATCTGTATACGATCGGTGGGGAAACAGGGTGTTTTATCGATACGATGAAGTCGTGAATGGTGAAGTAATCTTATGGGATGGGCTATTTAATGGTCAGCCAGTGGTTTCAGGTGTTTATGTATATAAAATCCATTACACAGACGAAACAGGATTGGCCAAAAGAATCGTAGGAGATTTAACGCTACTGCGCTAGACTAATTTTCTTTAGAGCTATGGAATAGGCTTCCTCTAACAAGTCTTCAAAATCAATAGACGAATTATCTAATACGATGGCATCACTCGTTTGTACCAAAGGGCTATCAGCTCTTGTAGAATCAATTTTATCCCGATGCTCCAAGTTTTGTAGAACCTCCTCTTCGCTTACTTCCTGATCTCCTTTTGCCTGCATTTCTAAGAGTCTTCTTTTGGATCTTGTCACTAAATCTGCATTCATAAAAAACTTTAGTTCAGCATCAGGAAAGACCACTGAACCAATATCTCGACCATCCATGACCACCCCTTTGTTGATACCATAAGATTGCTGTAGCTGAACTAAATATTTTCGAACTGCACTTACCGCGGCAACTTCAGAAACCATGTTTGATATCTCCATAGTTCTAATTTCATCTGAAATATCGATTTGGTTTAAACGTACTTTAGTTTTTCCATTTTCGTTTGACAATTCTATGTCAGCACCCTCTAAAAGCTTGCTTAGATTGCTATGGTTGAGTTCAATGTTGTTTTTTGAAATGTACCAAGTGATAGCTCTGTACATGGCGCCACTATCGATATATAAGTAATTGAGTTTTTTAGCCAGCGCTTTAGCTAGTGTCGATTTTCCTGAGGAGGAATATCCATCAATGGCAATATTTATTTTGGGATTTTTCAAATGAAGTGGGAAGATAAAAAAAAGCCTTGTAATGTCAAATTACAAGGCTTTTTGATCGTTGTATGTTTATGTCTTAATACTCGTCTTCGTTAAAGAGGAAATCATCCTTTCGCGGATAATCCGGCCAAATATCTTCCATGTTTTCATAAACTTCTCCTTCATCCTCTTCCATGGCTTGAAGATTTTCTATAACCTCCATAGGAGATCCTGACCTTATGGCATAGTCGATTAATTCGTCTCTCGTGGCAGGCCACGGAGCGTCTTCAAGATGATGTGCTAATTCTAGTGTCCAATACATTAATAAAATGATCTAAATAAACAAATAATGAAAAATTATATATGACTATAATTTCTCGCAAAAGTATTAAAAACTGACAAAAAACAAAGATTTAAGTGATTAATCTTAAGTTAGTATATCCGTTTAAATACGAAATATCAATGACAATAAGTAAAATGTCCAGAACTTAGTTCATTAATAAGTCCTAAAATCTTCTTAAAGAATCAACATCGCATCTCCGTAGCTATAGAAGTTGTATTTTTCTTTGATAGCTTCTGAATATGCATCTTGCATAAGTTCTAATCCACCGAATGCCGAAACCATAATCATAAGACTTGATTTAGGAGTGTGGAAATTCGTAATCATACAATTAGCAATACTAAACTCGTAAGGTGGATAGATAAATAAGTTAGTCCATCCTTCAGAGGTTTTTAAGTGTCTAGTTGCAGAAATAGATGATTCGATAGCTCGCATCGAAGTGGTGCCGATTGCACAAACTTTCTTCTTGGCCGTCTTAGACTGATTCACGATATCTGCAGCATGCTGCGGTACGTGGAAGTACTCGGCATCCATTTTGTGCTTTGACAAATCTTCTACATCTATGCTTCTGAAAGTTCCTAAACCAACATGAAGGGTTACTTCTGCAAAGTTTAAACCTTTGATTTCAAGCTTTTTCATCAGGTTTTTACTAAAGTGTAAACCCGCTGTTGGAGCTGCAACAGCTCCAATTTCTTTAGCATATACCGTTTGGTATCGTTCTATATCTAGCGCTTCTGGCTCTCTGTTTATATACTTAGGTAGGGGAGTATTTCCTAATTTTTTAAGCAAGCCTCTAAATTCTTCTTCACCACCATCATAAATAAATCGAATAGTTCTTCCTCTCGAAGTAGTATTATCAATAACTTCTGCTGTTAGCTCAACGTTGCCATTGCTATCAGAGAAAAATAACTTATTACCCACTCGAATTTTTCTTGCCGGATCAACTAAAACATCCCAAAGTTTAGCTTCCTTATTTAATTCTCTCAATAAGAAAACTTCAATCTTGGCGCCTGTTTTTTCTTTTTCTCCAAATAGTCGTGCTGGAAAGACCTTGGTATTATTAAATATCATCGAGTCCCCATCTTCAAAATAATCCAAGACATCTTTAAAAACTTTGTGCTCGATTTTTCCTGTCTCTCTATGAACAACCATTAATCTTGCTTCATCTCTTTCTTTAGATGGATATTCAGCAATTAGCTTTTCTGGCAGGGTAAAATCGAAACTGGATAATTTTGTCCGCATATGTGTCTTATTTTAAGAGTGCAAATTTAGAATTTATTTCAATATTTCCACACTTACAGCGTATTGAAAGAAAATCCTCAAGGATTAATCTAAACATTAGCTTAATTAGTTAATAGAATCTTAGCTTTATGGCTAGTGGTAGCATTCACAAAGATATTAATAGAAAGCCTTATTCAAGCCTTTAGTTCACTCAGAGCTAATAAATTGAGGACTTTTTTATCCCTATTAGGCATTATGATTGGGATTTACTGCATAATTGTGGTGATGTCAGCCGTTAATAGCCTAGAAGATAATGTCCTAACAGGCTTTTCAGAACTTGGCACTGATGTAGTTTATATCGAACGAATGCCTTGGGTCGATCAGGATGACACACCGTGGTGGAAGTACTTAAAATGGCCTAAATCCAGTATCGAAGATTATGAGGCCATAAAGCGAAAGTCTAAATTGGCGGAGATGACAGCCTATTGTTCTTTTACTGGAGGACGGACATTAAAGTACAGATCTTCGAGTTTAGAAAATGTATCAGTCATCGGAAGTACTTATGAATACTATGAGTTTACATCTAATGACATCGAGTTTGGCAGATATTTTAGTAAGCTAGAAAGTGATAAAGGCAGTAACAAAGTAATTCTAGGGCACAATGCTGCAAAAGAATTATTTGGCTCTGAGAATGGCTTAAATAAAGAAGTTAAACTCCTTGGGCAAAAATTTCAAGTCATTGGCATCTTGGAATCAGAGGGAGATAACATGTTTAACTTTTTAAATATGGATGATATGGCTTGGATTAGTCATGCTACCTTATCAAAGTTTGTGAACCCTAAAAGCCCTGAGCTTGGTCAACTGCTACCAGTCAAGAAAAAAAGGGAAGCAAGCATGGAAGATATTTCTGCTGAGATTACGGGCATCCTGCGTGCTCATCGTAAAATTAAACCAAGAGGTGAATCAAACTTTTTCGTCAATGAGATTTCGATGTTGACCCAAATTTTAGGCGAGATATTTTCAGTCATTAACCTTGCTGGTTTTACGATAGGGATTTTTGCTTTGATTGTTGGCATGTTTTCCGTAGCAAATATCATGTTTGTGAGTGTCAAGGAGCGCACAAATATCATAGGTGTTAAAAAAGCCTTAGGTGCAAAAAAAATCTACATCTTACTCGAGTTTCTTATTGAAGCGATTATTCTATGCTTAATAGGAGGCGGCTTAGGAATTTTGCTAGTTCATTTTTCATTAATGGCTATAACTGCCATAACGGATTTTCCTATGAGTTTAACTATGCAAAATCTAGTTATTGGCATTCTGGCTTCCATTTCGGTCGGTATTATTGCAGGTCTATTACCAGCCTTTAGTGCAAGTAATTTAGATCCAGTAGAGGCCATTAGACAATAAGTACCTACTGCTTTTAATTCCTAGTTGAGCTCAGCTAATTCTATAAATAAACTTGAAGTATAAGCACAGAGAAAAACATGCTTAAACTAACTCACCTAATTTGTTTACTGTCCATAAGAGGTAACTTCCACCCGTCGATTTAACTGTCGACCTTCTTCGGTGTTATTATCACCTAATGGCTGCGATTCGCCTTTGGCAATAATATGCAATCTATTGGCATCAATTCCTTTTTTCAATAAGTCATTATAGACTCTCTCCGCTCGCTTATAAGAAAGGTTGATATTATAATCATTATTATTTCTGCTGTCTGCAAAACCTGTAATGTTAAAGTGCGCATTTGGATATTTGCTTGCATAATCAGCAATATCATTTAATCGCTGACGACTTGTAATTATAATTTCTGCCGAATTGGTCTCAAAGTATAAATCACGGATTGCTAATGGCTTAATAGTGATGCCAGTATTATTTTGTTTTACTATCGGGCATCCTTGCTTTTCAGGCACCCCAAACAGGTATGGACATTGATCAATGTGATCTGCAATTCCGTCTTTATCTGAATCAGGACAGCCCTTCATTTCACCAAAAACAAGTGGACATGGATCTTCCATATCAATGACCCCATCACTATCTGAATCCGGACAGCCGTTGATAGTACCTATAATTTGCGGGCATGGATCTAGTTCATCATTTATTCCATCACCATCTGAGTCTGGAATAGGGCATCCTTCATACTTTTCTAATCCTGGAACATCAGGACATGCGTCGTCGGAGTCCCTAAGTCCATCACCATCTGTATCTGGACAACCTTTATGTATAGAGTCTCCTGGGATTAAAGGACACTCATCTAGCGAATCTTTTATTCCGTCTTCATCGCTATCTGGACATCCATTCAATGAAGCAAGGCCAAAAATGTCTGGGCATTCATCCTTTTCATCATTTACTCCATCTTTATCGGTATCTGGTTTGGCCCCTATATTTATACCTAATCCTAAGGCTAAAGCTTGGTAGGAATCATTTTTATCAGGATTAGCGGATTCACTAATACCATCTAAATAATCGTGCAGAGGGAGTACACCTTCAGCTTCAGCCGTCATGTAAATAACCTCCGAAATCTGGTATTTAATACCCAGCCCTATAGGGATTTGTAAATGCCAGTTAGTAACGTTGTCTTTATCTAATTGTATTTTTCCTTTCCGTTGATAATTAGCAAAGTTTACAGAAGGTCTTGTATAACTTAAAGCCCCACCCACCAAAACATAAGGTGACCAATTTGATTTTCTTTTAGACTGATCTACGTTCATTGGATCTCTGAGGAAGTGATATTCCAGTGAAATACCGATCTCGTGTAAAGGTGATGTAAAGGAAAATGAACGCAAATCATGCCCTAAAGCAAATTCATTCTCCACATCTTTATCATTCCCCTCTAGTTTAGATTTCCAATAATTTAGTCGCAAATTACAATGCTCGTTTAAGGAATAACCTAAAATAAGACCACCTCCAAATTTCGCCTTATCAGTAACCATTTGACCATGTCTTCCCCAGCTATGAACATCACTTCCGTGCTCCATAATTCCTGCCTGAAATTGAAAATCCCAAGGGTTTTGAGCAAGCAAATCTATTTGGAGTGAAAAACAAACAAGAACAACAACAGCTAATAAATTTCTCATGAAGGTTACTTTAGTTAGAATAAATACACTTCTAAATATCTTCTGCTTACAGAACGAATAGCTCGATGCATATCGCTGCGTTAAGAAAACATTAAAGTCTATTTTTTACTAAGGGTAAAGCTATTTTCGGCCACTTCGATCTATGATTAAACTACTAGCTTGCTGGGTCCCTAATACTAATATATCTTGAATGTTTACATTAAAAGGCCTGCTAGCCATGAAATATATTATTTCAGCCACATCCCTTGATTTAAGCGGATTAAAATCTTCATAAATCTTTGCTCTCTCCTTATCTCCATGAAACCTAACCTCTGCAAATTCAGTTTCTTCGACATGGGCAGGCGAAACTTGACTCACCTTGATGTTATATTTATGTAAATCTATGCGCATGCCCTTAGTGAGTGCGTCTACTGCGTGCTTGGAGGCGCAATACACATTACCATTTGGATAAACTTCATGTCCTGCCGTCGAACAAACATTAATGATATGCCCTGATTTTTTAGCAACCATCCATGGGCTCACAATTCTTGTTGTATGTAAAAGTCCTTTCACATTGGTGTCAATCATTCGGTTCCAGTCCGCTAGATCACCTTCATGGATGGGATCATAACCGCTAGCTAAACCAGCATTATTAACCAAAATGTCCACCTTTTTCCAATCATCAGTTAGGCCATTTAATGCAGACTCGCAAGCACTATAATCTCTTACATCAAAACATAGGGTAGTGGTCTTAATGCTGTATTTCTTGGCTAAATCTGAAGACAAGATACTGAGTCGATCTTTTCTTCTGCCAGTCAGTATTAAATCATGCCCTTGTTTAGCAAATTCTTGGGCAGTTGCTTTTCCAATACCGGAAGTAGAGCCTGTGATACAAACTATCATTTTATTTATTTTATCTCATTAATAATACCCTCAAATTTTTTGACGAAGCCGTCAAAATGTGGAGTGGCTGGCCCATTAAAACCTGTGTGAATGTATCTTATTTTATCTTCTTTATCAATAATCATCATCGTAGGATATGAAATGATCTTGTTTAAAAAGGGGAATTGCTCAGAAGCTAATTTTTTACTGGCGTATCCTCCGTATAACATTCGCCAAGGAATGTCTAATTTTGATTTGTAGCTGTTGATTTGTTTTAAATTTCTATCTAAATCATCTTTATATCTCTCGAAACAAACAGAGGTCATATAGATGTCTTTATCTTGATTGTCTGCTAGATACTGCTTTAAGAATCGAGTTTCGTCTTTACAGTTTGGACACCAAGAGCCGATGATATTGACGATTTTTATATCTGCTTTTTTCCATGCTTCAGAAGCTAGTGATTCTTCTTCACCAGCTAAATTTGTAAAGGATTTTTGCCAGTTATATTGTGGGTCAATGACTTTGGTCAATTCAAACGGATTACCTAATTCTATATCATCATTTCTTGTAGCAATCCAATTAGATGTATAGTGCTTACCACTCTTAAAAACTCCAGTTATAGATTTATCACCAGTGTTTTTTGCCTCAAAATAAAAGGCGTGTGCACCGTCAAAAACACTTAGCTTCATTTTATTAGCCTGAACTTCCCCTTCAAGAAATCTGTAATCACCAGTCTCAGTCATGACCGTTCCATCCAAGTAGTTTCCATCTTGATTAAATAGACCTATAGCTTTATATGGATCTTCTGTATCATAATCAAAGGTAATGTCCCATCTACCCGAGAAATCATCGGCTTCCGTTTTAACGGTTGTAAACCTATGGTTCTGACCGTGATAAGCAATGAATGGGATGCTATAATTTTCTTTATAGTTGACGAACCAATGTCCTTCAATAATTCCTTCATCTAGTATTCCTTTAAAATAAGTGTCATAGGTAGGAAATTCGATAGTGATTGTGTCAAAGGCAGTTTTTCTATCTAAGCCAAAGTGGATGTCATCCACAATGATGGTCTCTTCCGCATTTCTAAACTCTAGGTGAAACGAATCGGGCGTGTCATAAACTACCTTGAAATTAAAGGGTAGGTCTAAGTATTCTTTGCTGCTCTCTGATTGTTCTTCTGCAGCAATAATTTCGGCTTCAGCATCATAAATTTTAAGGGATGCTCTCCACTCGCCAGGTGGCAATGCAGTATACTTTTCCGGTATCGATATACAAGCCACTAACAAGGTGGAAGCAAATAAAATGACTACTAAAATTCTAGACATACGACTTGATTTAATTGAGTAAACACTCAAATGTAAATCAAGTTTTTAAGCTTTCGATCTTTCGCCTACAAAATGATCATCTTTATATTTAAAAAGCACATTGAATGTAGTTAAGCTACCGTAAATTCTTGTAATGTACTGTTGTAAGTTTACTTTTTCTTCGTCAGTTAATTTAGAAGAGTTTATTCGCTGCTCCATTACTCTTAACCGATCACGGACCATGACAATCTTATGGAAAAATGTATCAATGGGAATAACCTTGTCTGCCATCGAGCTGTCAGCTGGTTTTAAAATCATTTGACCATTATCCCATTTATCACCGAGTCGTACTTCTTCGGTAGCATCAGACCATGTACGAAGAATCTTAATTAATGATCGTTCTGCTTCACTAAAGCTAACAGCTGCACCCGCTTCGATAGCCTCGATAACTTCCCATGCTTCATAGTTTTTACCCACATTCTTAATCCCGTAGGTAATAAAACATACTTTATAGGCTGCAACATCAGCACCAATAATGACACCATCTCCGTAGGCTGGATGTTTTACTCTAGAACCTATTCCTAATATTTGATTTGACATAAGTTATTCATTTTACATTGTTAACATATGTAAAAATAATTAATTTGTCTTAATTATCCAGCTTTTTGGTAATGATCATCCCAGTCTTTTTGATTAGGCTCACCTAACTTGCCTTCCCAGTTAGCAACCACCATACTTACTGCGGCATCTCCCGTAACATTTACCATAGTCCTGCACATATCTAATGGACGATCAACGGCAAAAATCAGCGCTAAACCAGCTTCAGGAACACCGATGGAACCTAAAACAATCACCAACATCACCATACCCGCACCAGGTACAGCAGCCGAACCAATGGATGCGAGGGTAGCAGTCATTACGATAATTAATTGGTCTGAAAAGCTTAAGTCTATTCCTAATGCCCCAGCGATAAATACCGCAGCGACAGCCTGGTACAAGCTCGTCCCATCCATGTTAATAGTAGCACCGATCGGTAGGACAAAACTAGTTACTTCCTTGTCTACCCCTAGATGTTCTTCTACACGTTCCATGGTAACCGGAAGGGTGGCAGCACTTGAGCTCGTCGAAAAGGCTAGAAGCTGAGCAGGTGAGATACCTTTAAAGAAAAAGCTAGGGCTTCGCTTAGTAAATATTTTAACCATCATTGGATAAAAAACAAGAATCATAAATCCTAAACCAAGTACCACACAAAGTGCATACCAGAGCAAAGCGAAGAAAACCTCACTACTGGGGGACTCTACAACCAGCGCGGCTAAAAGGGCCAAGACTCCATAAGGAGAAGCCAACATGATAAGATCTATCATTTTTAAGACTACTTCATTCACCGAATCGAAAAAGTCTTTGATAGGTTTCGATTTTTCCTCTGGTATTAGAATGATACCTATTCCGAAAAAGATGGCAAAAAAGATGACTTGTAACATGTTTCTATTAGATGTCGTGGCTCCAAATATATTCTCTGGAACCATATCGACTAAGGCTTGTAAGGGCCCAGCATCTTTGGTTTTAATCGCCACCTCTATCTTTTTATCGGCGTCTCCTGCAAATTGGGCCATAAGCTCTTTACGATCGGGTTCTGAAATTGTATCTCCTGGATTAATGAGATTAACCACTGATAAGCCAATAGTTACAGCTACTAAAGTGGTCACTAAGTAAAGGCCGATGGTCTTTAAACCCATCGAAGAGAGTTTCGAAATGTCTTTTAAATCTGCTATTCCTTTGATTAGTGAAGCCAAAATTAATGGTATAGCGATCAGTTTAAGTAGTCGAATAAATATGGTTCCGAGTGGTTTTATGTAATCTTTGACAAACTCAGTTCCGCCATTAATTTGCAACATAAGCCAACCTAACAACACACCTACTAACATCCCTATAAGTATTTGCCAATGCAAAGCCAATTTCTTCATACCGTTTATTGTTTGCCTAAATATATAAAAATCAAAGGAGCTTTATAGCTCTTGTCATTTCATGTTTACGATGTGGACCTGAAAGCGGGTCTAAGGTATATCCAACTTCTTTTAGCATTCGCTTAAAAGCGCCTTTTGCGCAATAGGTAACCAAAATGCCACCTGGATTAAGTGCGTCAAATAACTTCTGGTGTAGCTGAATTTCCCATAGTTGGGCTTGTGTGTTGGGAGCAAAGGCGTCAAAAAAGATGATATCGTACGAATCACTAAAGTCAAATTGGTTAATATCTTGATGACATTTTTTAAAGCTAAAGTTTGGGCTTATATGATGCGGCTCATTCCATAAAACACTGTGCAACTGATGAAACATCTTTGTTTCTAACTCACTCAGATTTAGTTGACTAGTATAGTTTAGGCCTTGGATGGTGCTAATGTCCACAGGATACAATTCCACACCTGTGTATTGGACAATACGCTGAGTTCGTCCTGCATGAATGCCAGCCAACCAAGCATTTAAGCCTGTTCCAAAGCCCATTTCGAATACTTTGATTTCCGGCATTGAACCAAAAAAATCTAAACCTGCAGATATAAACACATGGATTGCCTCTTCTATTGCGCCATGGATAGAATGATAATGAACATTAAATTGATTAGAAAGAAGTGTGTGACTACCGTCTGAAGAAACAACTAATTTATTTTCCTTCACTGATTAAACTTCAGTGAGAATGTCTGCCACTTGAATATCTAAATGGGAAACATCGTAACTGGTTTCTCCATTTTTTACAATAATGACTTGGGGAGATTCATGATGTACTTGTAGCTTTTCTGCGATATAGTTTGAAACATCACGGTAGGCTAATAAATCTAAATAGTAAAAACTGGTATCATCAAGTCGTTTATCCCAATCATCAGATAAACGATAATGAGCCATTCCAGAAATAGAACAGCTTGTACTGTGTTTAAAGATTATGCAAGTACGCGATTCAGATTCAACATCTATGATCTGATCGACAACTTCTTTTGAGTTTAAGTTTATCCAATTCAAAACAAGAATGGATTACTTGCTGATAGAAATGCTAAAATTGTTTGGACATCCAGTTCCTTTCTTTGTGCAAGAAGTCATCACAGATGCTACCATTAAAAAAGCAAATACAATAGCTAGGGTTTTCTTTAAATTTCGCATAGTTAAGTTAATTTTCTCCTGTAAAACGAGTGCAAAGTTAATATTATTATATACACATTAAATATATTTCAACTAAAAAAGTTCAACTGGATCGCTATTATCATATTATTTCTTTATTTAATATGTTTTTTGCGCTTATATTTAGCTAATGAAAATTCATTTAATAGCAATAGGAGGTAGCATAATGCACAACCTTGCCTTAGCCCTTTTAGCCAATGGACACGAAGTAACTGGCTCAGATGATATAATTTATGGTATATCCAAAGACAAGCTAGACAAAGCAGGTATCCTTCCTACTTTCGGTTGGTTTCCTGAAAAAATTAATAGCGATATTGATCTAATCATCCTCGGCATGCATGCTAAGTCTGATAACCCAGAATTATTAAAAGCTCAGGCTTTAGGACTACGGATAGAATCTTTCCCATCATTTATCGGTTCGCAAATACAAGATAAACAACGGGTAGTTGTAGCGGGTAGTCATGGTAAGACAACCACGACCTCCATGATCATGCATGTGCTAAGTAAGCTAGGCCAAGAAATGGATTATTTAGTAGGTGCCCAGCTGGAAAATTTTGACCTTATGGTTAAATTGTCCGATGCTCCCATCACCATTATAGAAGGGGATGAATACCTAAGTTCGGCTATAGATAGCCGTCCAAAATTTGTACACTATAACCCGAATTATACTATCATCACCGGCGTCGCCTGGGATCATATGAATGTTTTTCCTACGAAAGAACTATACATCAATGTCTTCAAGGCATATATAGAAAGTCTGGATGAACATTGTCACCTTTTCTATGATGTGGAAGACGAATTGTTATCAAAATTAGTGCTTGATGCTAAGCATCCTTTAAGCCATCCATATTCGGCTTTTGAAGAAAACGAAAATGGTTTATTGTGGAAGGGAAGTAGCTATTCCATGAAAATATTTGGCGAACACAATTACAAGAATTTGAAAGCTGCTATGCTTGTTTGCCAGGAATTAGGCATAACTAATCACGATTTTCTAATCGCCTCTCAAGATTTTTCAGGAGCCAAATATCGCCTAGAAACTATAAAAGAGTCGGCTGAGCAAGTGGTATTTAGGGATTTTGCTCACGCACCTTCTAAAGTTAGAGCAACATTGAAAGCCATAAGAAATAAATATAAAGGGAAGAAGGTAGCTGCAATTGTGGAACTTCATACCTACAGTAGTTTAAATAAAGACTTTTTGCCAGAATATGGAGGCAGCATGGATGGTCTTGACTTTGCTGCCGTTTGCTATAATCCAGAAGCTGTGGCGATAAAAAAACTAACTAGTCTTAAAGAAGATGATATTAAAAATGGCTTTGCAAATCAGCACTTGAATATTATTACCAGTAAAAATGAATTTGATGAAATGATGGGTCAAGTTACTGATAGCGATTATGAAGTAATAATATTTCTGAGTTCTGGTAATCTATTTAATCTAGACTTTCAGGCTGTTTTCCAAGCCTAAAAAGTCAATTCATTTAAAGAAAGCAGGCATAGATTATAACTAATGAGAATCTTGCTTATTTTTGTGGCAAATACTTCAAGATTATGGCAAGAATTATTACCCTTAGAGATGCATTAAGAGAAGCGATGAGTGAAGAAATGCGTAGAGATGAGCGCGTTTTCTTAATGGGAGAAGAGGTAGCAGAATATAATGGAGCTTACAAGGTAAGTAAAGGAATGTTGGATGAGTTTGGAGCACAGCGTGTCATTGATACGCCCATTGCAGAACTTGGTTTTGCTGGGATAGGTGTGGGTGCCGCGATGAATGGTTTACGTCCGATTGTGGAGTTTATGACATGGAATTTTGCAGTCCTTGCCTTTGATCAAATTGTTAATAATGCCGCAAAGACCTTAACCCAGAGTGCTGGAGAGTTTATGTGTCCCATCGTTTTTAGAGGGCCTTCAGGAGCTGCAGGTCAGTTAGCGCAGCAACATTCACAAACTTTTGAAAGTTGGATGGCAAATGTGCCTGGTTTAAAGGTTATTTCTAGTATAGATCCAGCAGATGCTAAAGGTTTATTAAAATCAGCCATTAGAGATAATGATCCTGTTTGTATTATGGAGTCTGAAATCATGTATGGTCACAAAGGAGATGTACCTGAGGGAGATGATATCTTAGTTCCAATAGGAAAGGCGAAAGTAACCAGAGAAGGAAGCGACGTGACTATTGTATCATTTAATAAAATGGTTTTAGAAGCAGAAAAGGCAGCAGATGAATTAGCCAAAGAGGGTGTCTCAGCTGAAGTGATAGATTTAAGAACCATAAGGCCTTTGGATCATCATACACTAGTCGAAAGTGTGAAGAAAACAAACCGTATGGTTGTTGTAGACGAATCATGGCCTTTTGCAGGTGTTTCAGCTGAAATTGCTTATGAAATACAGAAATATGCTTTTGATTATCTAGATGCTCCAGTAACTAGAGTAAACTCTGCTGACACATCTTTAGGATATGCACCTACATTTGTTGAGGAGTAT
The DNA here is from genome assembly GCA_020629035.1 of Saprospiraceae bacterium. Classification (GTDB taxonomy): domain Bacteria; phylum Bacteroidota; class Bacteroidia; order Chitinophagales; family Saprospiraceae; genus JAHDDO01. The sequence continues at coordinate 51,928 of JAHDEC010000009.1, forward strand.
TTGCCCAATGCCACGAAAGTTATCAAAGCGGTAAAAGAAGTATTGTACACCAATGCTTAAACCCGCAGATTCAAGAGGGAAATTTATTGTTTTTGAAGGTATAGATGGATCGGGTAAATCCACCCAAGCTCGTCTTGCAGCTGAATACTTATCGTTTATCGGAAAGAAAGTGCACCTAACAAGAGAACCTACTACTCGTCCTATTGGTAAACTTATTAGGGAGGCTTTGTCAGGTACTTTTGAAGTGAGCGAAGCCACGATGGCTGCGATGTTTCTTGCCGATCGGATCGATCATATACAAAATGAAGAAGACGGAATTATTAAGCTTTTGAACGAAGGATATACGGTCATTTCTGATAGATATTTTTGGTCCTCTTTTGCCTACCATAGTTTGACTTTAGATATGGATTGGGTAATCAGTATTCACGAAAAGGTTATTAAGATTTGCCCGCCGGATTTGACCATTTATCTAGATTTAAATGTAGCATCCTCATTAAATCGTATAGATGCTAGAAATGAAACTCAGGAAATCTTTGAGAATAGAGAGGTGCTCACAAAGGTTTATAATAATTATGAGCAGGCTTTCGCTAGATACCATGATGTATTAAAGATTACTAAGGTCAATGCTGATCAAGGTATTGAAGAGATAGCAGCTGTGATAAAAGATGTCCTGGCTTAAGTATTGTTTTGCCTCTATACTCTAAAAGCTAAGCAAACGAAAGTAAAGACCTTTTTTATGAAATGTTCATCTCAAAATAAATAGCCCAATATTTATTCATAATAAACCGCAATTAGTTTCTCAATTCTTCCTTTAAACTGTTCGAAATCTTTCTCGAGTTGGTGAAAAAACAACTCTCTATATTGATAACCCTCGCTCGAAATTAACACTGATCTCCGTTTAATTTTGTCGATCCAATCCATTGAAAAATCATAAAAACGATCACTGGATGATAAGGCAAAATGAGGATAATCATATCCTATAAAGGTCACCTTATTGCGGCTTGATTTGTAGAGTACAATATTTAGATAATTACCAAACTCATTAATGTAGATTTTAGCCCTCTCTGGCCCTTTATTAGTATTGTCCTCTTCGGTAGATTTTGTAATGAGCTTAAGATGCACGATCAGAGAGGCAATGTCTTTTACTAGCGCGTCGATAAATTCTCGCTTCTCGAAGGCTCTAATTGAAATACAGAAAATAATTTGTTGATAGAGATTATGAAGCATGTTAGAATTCCAAATTTCAGTGACTGGACATGCGTAATATTGGTTTTTTATTTGATTTCTATATTCCTTGATTTTATTGTCGATCATTTCGTTTCGAGCAATGGTAATTCTTCCTTCTTTCCAATGTAGGTGATTCCAAAGTGAGAAAGCAAAATTAAATATATGGTCAAAGTAGAAATAATAGAAAATCGGAAGTTCATTAGCCAAGTAAACAAAGGACTCCGAATGCTCTTTAGAAAGCGGTTTTAGCATGGAGGAGAAATGATCAAAGTACTCTAAAGTATTCGCATTGCCTTCCTTTAAAAATCGATGATACATGGAAATAAACCGGTCTGGCTGCATAACTTCATCCAAGGATATTTTGTAATGCTTTGCTAATAAACCAATCTCGTAAAAGTCTAAGGGAGTGGTTCCATTGATCCGTTTATAAACAGCTCCTTTTTGCAAACATAATACTTCGGATAATTCGTCGATATCGAGTTTGTGGTTTACACTTGACTTTTTAATGGCATCGAAAAAAGCTGTTTGTTGTATTTCCATAATAAGTTGATTTTCGCCAAGACTAATTTTCTACGCACTTGGATATTTATTCTTTTAAGGTAAGTACAATTTTACGAGATGTAAAATATTATCCAAGTCATTTCGAGCTAAACATTTATTAGTCTATTAATTTGGTCAATGGCCAACAATTTTCTTCCCTTAAACTACCAAGCTAATTTTTGTGTTATACCTTTAATCCAAATAAATATAGCATGAAACATTTATTCCTTTTACTTAGTTTTTTAAGCATTGCCTGCACGGCACAAAAATCTAAGGCCGTCAGTGATGCACCAACAAATACTTCCGAAAAAAGTCAAACGGTTGATAATCAAGAAAAAGAGATTTTATTGACTTTACCTAATGGAACAAAAATAAGTGGATTAGAAAAATCTGAAGAATTGTGGGCTTCGGAGTTAAGTGACAATGCTTTTTATGTGTTGCGAGAAAAAGGAACTGAGCGGGCTTTTACAGGAAGGTATTGGGATTATAAAGAAAAAGGGATATATGCTTGCAGTGCTTGTGGTATGCCATTATTTGATTCAGAAACAAAATACAAATCAGGTACAGGTTGGCCTAGTTATTACCAACCTATTGAAGATGAATATATCCGAGAAGATACAGACTATGATTTAGGTTATGGACGTACAGAAGTCATGTGCAACCGTTGTGGTGGTCATTTAGGTCATGTATTTAAAGATGGACCTAAACCTACCGGTTTAAGATATTGCATTAATTCTATTTCACTTCAGTTTATAGAAGAAGCAAAACAAGAGGAATACATTATAAACTATAAATAATAGACTTATTATTTAGTCATATCGGACTGTATTTCAATACCATTCAAATCGAAAGCTGATTGGTCGATTTGTGCCCCTGTTTGTATATTCTTAATGATCGACACCGTTCTGGTTTTATTGCCATCGTCCGTTAAATTACTTTCTAACCAAAAGTACTCAGCAAAATACTGATTTGTTTCTCGAGTGTTATTCATTTTAAAGCCGATCCCACCAAGTAAACTCTCGCTCAGTTTGCCCAAGTTAATGTTTACTTCTTTTGTTGCCCAAATAGTGCCATGAAGATCTCCGTCGTTAATTTCGAATTCCTCGCATAAATAACCTTGTATTGTTTTGGTATTGCCTGTGGGACTAATCGACTCTTCATCACTGAGCCCTTGTTTCCCTAGAACTATGGAATAATCTGACATCCACATTTTAATGCCTGTCCATTCTCCTTTTTCTGACTGAGTACACATGGTTTTTGTTTTCTCTTGAAGGTCAAGCACAAATTTTGTTTGAGTGGTTTTATCATCGTCGGTTCCTTCATAATACTCCATTTGCATACCTGTCATCCATTGGTCAAAAGCATATAATGCGGTATAACCAGAACCTTGTGGGATTTTTCGATTTTCTGATTCTACGATAGTTGACTCCATCTTAAAAGAAATGATTTCTGTGTTAGGGCTGATATTCTCAGATGGACCATTGGCCCCTAGGATTCCATTTAATGCGTTATTAAAGGATTTGGCAATTGATTCCTCGTCTTTCTCGTCTTCTTCGTTATCCGAGCTTTCAGTTTCTTCAAGTTGATTGGATGATTCTCTTGATTCTTCGCCAGAGGATTCATCAAAACCTTCTTCAATTTCTTCTGAAATTTGTTCAACGGCTTCTTCAAGTTTTTCACCAATTTCACCTGATTCCAATTCATTGACGGCTTCAGTTACCTTTTCATCTACCTTCTTTAAAAAATCCTTTATTTGAGCCTGCCCTTGATTTACACATAAGCCAAACAATAAGAATACGATTAATGCATTTTTCATAGGATATGATTTGTTACTTTTATATATACAAAGTTAATGATATCTGGAAATTTTTCACTCATCTAAAGCGGAGCTTAGTCAAAATATAATTATGAGAGGATTTATTGTTATTAGTTTTTTGCTCTTTGGGACAAGCCCAATGTACAGCCAATGGTTCTCTATAAAGGGGCAAATGGCTGGAGGGAGTGATGTTTTTCATGAGCAACGTATAGATGAAGATTTTGATCTGATACGTTTAGAGCATAATGGTTTAGATAGCTTTTATGTTAATGGATTATTAAGCCAAACAAGAGAAAGTGATTACCGTGTGGAATCTTTGAATTCGGGAAATGTAGATTTGATCATTAATTTGCCGCTCAACGAAAGTTTACTCCTGGAAACAGGAATAGGTGGTGGGTTTACATCATTTAGCTATTTTAAAAGAGACATTATACTTTCGTCTAATTGGATGCATGGAGATACGCTAGAAAATTACATTCCAGCAAATAATGGATTGCCTGAAGGCTGCGATAGTTTGTTTATAGCCGAAAGTGGAATTTCAAGTGGTCTAGGTCTACAAAGAACTCCATCCACAAATAATCAGATTATTACATTTCGAATCCCGATTGATCTAAAATATCGCCTAGTGCCTAATTTCTTTAATCTAAATGTTGGGATGACATTGCATTTGCCTATTTATAATCGACAAGCATATAGATTTCTGGAGATACTGCCTGATATCCGTCATTCTAATGACTCCCTTTCAGTTTGCTCACACCAAGTCACAAGAGAAGTCCAGACAAATACACCGAACATAAGTAAAGTTTATCTTACTGCTAGAGTTGGAGCAGAACTTCAAATAATTCCTGAGTTTTCCATTTTTCTAAATGCTGGAAAATATTTAACGCCCATAAATGCTAATATAATGACTGACGAAGCATCTTCTGATGTAAATATACCTGCGAAAATTAGACCCAACACTTTTTCATTTGGTGCAAAATACAATGTAGGAAGAACTGAGAAACTCAAAGAAAAACAATCCAGCTACATGTTCCCCAGATCTGTAATTCAAGAATAAATCACCAAGGAGTTTAGGCAAAAAACTTATGCGCAAATCCCAATTTTTAAAACACATAGAATCACTAGAAATAGAAGATCTTAAAGAAGAAATCACCCTGTTGTTTGATAAGGTGAAAGGTGTAAAGGAGTACTACAAGATGGAACTTGGATCGGATGAAGATCGACTTAAAATGTACACGACATTGAAAAAAGAAATCACTAAATGTTTTGTAACCAGAAGCTATCGAAAACCTAGGAGACCACGTATTAAAAAGCTTAAAGCCTTACTCAAGGAAGCCCATAAAAACTCCATCTTCGATCATGAAATGGCGGATGTATATTTACATGCCAGCGAAGCCGGATTGTACTTTAATATGGAGTATGATTTTTACTCCGAGACCCTGAGAAATAATATTATACAATGCTTCGAAAAATCACTGATGCTGATCAGTTCCTCGATGACTAAAGATCTATTCGAAGAACGTGTCCAGAAGCATGTCTCGCACAAGCGTACAAGCTTTGATCTTCGATTAGATCTAATCAAATTAAAAGAAGAATACTTTAACTAATACTTATGGGTTTGTACGCTTGTATTTTTTCCAAAGCGACTTAAACGCTTTCGCCATATCTTTAGAAGTTTGCTTATTAAAACGAATGACATCATTACTGTCTTCTAAAGCAGGAGCGGCACATGCTATGCAATCTGAGCTAGCATTATAGACAGCGCATTCCATAATAAATGGGTTAAATTCAGTAGGTGATAAAAGCAAGAAGTTTTCACTTAACTCAGCATTAGAAAGCTTATACATTTTCTTGTACAACTTCATATTCTTTTGAACCATTGATGTTGCAGGTACAATGTATTTATACTTCGTTTTTTGACCTAAGTTTACAGATACAAGCTCTGCAAAATCCTTATTCTCGACATCATAGTGAAGGGTAGGGCTTATTACCCAAACTTCCTTAGCCTTATCTTCTAGTTTGATTAGTTGCTTAAGCGTCATCTTATCTTCTATTTTAAACAAATTGAATTAAGTATTTATTTTTCTTTCCATTTTCAAGCATTAGATACTTTCCATGGATTAAATGTGTCTCGTTTATAATGGTATCTTCTGATTGAACTTTAATCTTATTTAAAGATACAGCATTATTCTTTATGGCTTTTCTCGCTTCACTTTTAGATGGACTTACAGAAGTCGATTCTGCCATTAAATCTAAGAGGCCTAGGTTTTGGTTCAATGTTGCTGCCGGAACATCAAAGGATGTAATCGCATCATTAATCAGGCTAAAGCTACTCTCGGATAGGCTAAAAAGCTGTTCCTGTGATGCTTTCTTATTAAACAGAATTTCGGTTACCGCTTGTACCTGTTCTAATGCTTCTTTACCATGCACTCGCTCAGTAATTTCTGCAGCAAACAATCGCTTCAACAATTGCGGATTATCTCCGTGCTCATCAAATAATGCCATTTGTTCTGCCTGATTTTTATAAGAAAAATATTTGAAGTATTTATCAATATCCGCATCATCTGCATTCAACCAAAATTGGTAAAAAGCATAAGGAGAGGTCAACTTTGCATCCATCCAGATATTGCCTTCAGCAGATTTTCCGAATTTGCTACCATCACTCTTAGTAAGGAGCGGGGTAGTGATCGCATAAGCTTTGCCCTGAGTGTTTCTCCTTATAAATTCACTTCCAGAGGTAATATTACCCCATTGGTCAGAACCACCCATCTGAAAGAGGCAATTTTCCTTTTCGTATAAACATTGGAAATCATAGGCCTGCAATAGCTGGTAACTAAATTCAGTAAAAGATAAACCAGTGTCCAATCGGTTCTTTACCGAATCTTTAGACATCATATAATTTACAGTCAAGGTTTTACCTACATCACGTAAAAAATCTAGCACATTCATCGATTTATAGAAATCGAGATTATTCACAAATTCTGCTTTGTTTGGTCCATCTTCAAAATTCAAAAATTGCTTAATTTGCTCTTTTTGAAACTGTAAATTAGTATCCAGCTCATCGAAAGATTTTAATTCGCGCTCTTTGTCTTTGCCGGAAGGGTCACCTATACGGCCTGTGGCTCCACCCATTAAAACATAGGGTTTATTGCCAGATTTTTGCCAAAAACTAAGTAGCATAATCTGGACATAATTGCCGATAGTTAAGGAAGGAGCCGTCGGATCAAAACCAATATATCCTGAAGCCATACCTTCTGCTAATTTTTCTTCGGCACCTGGTGTCATATCATGTAACATGCCTCTCCATCTCAACTCTTCTACGAAATTCATCCTTGAGTATTTTTTCACAAAGGTAATATTAGTACTTTAGCTAATATCAATGAATACAGAATTTTTTATTGCCCGTAGAATTGCCTTTCAAGGCCAAAAGTCTTTTTCAAAGATTATTGTACGGATTGCAATCCTAGCGATTGCCCTTGGCCTTGCCGTGATGATTGTGAGTATGTCGATCATTACAGGCTTTAATCAGAAAATCTCTGAGAAGATATTTGGTTTTTGGGGCCATATCCATGTAACTGATATTCACATTACTAGATCTTATGATTACCAAGCGATTGAATATTCATCTAGTTTGGTAGATAGCATAATGGGCATTGAAGGGATCGAACCAGTTGACAATGATGGTTTGCGCAGCCAATACCAGAATAGAGATTTAATATCCAATGGCGGTATTCGACAAGTACATTCATTCGCTTTTTTACCAGGCATCATTCAGTCAAAATCGGAGTTGGAAGGCATCATGCTCAAAGGGATTAATCGAGATTTTGATTGGAAGCAACTCGAAGAATTTATAATTAAAGGGGACTCGATAGTTTGGAATGATAGCATTGCTAGTCGATCGATCATAGTATCTCAGCGAACTTCCCAGCGATTAAAGGTGGATGTGGGAGATAAGCTAATTGTGCAGTTTGTCCAAGGTCGTGATACGAAGAAAAGAGCTTTTACTATAGCTGGTATTTATAAAACAGGCTTAGAGGAATATGATGTCAAATTTGCCATGTGTGATATTAGGGTCTTGCAAGATTTATTAGATTGGGAACCCAACGAAGTGGCAGGTTATGAAATCTTTCTTGACAATGTAGATGATATGGATCTCTATGCAGATTATATATATGCAGAGATGTTACCAAGGAATCAGTTTGCCGAAACCATAAAAGATAAATTTCCCAATATTTTTGATTGGTTAGACTTACAAAAAATCAATGAGTATATTATTTTATTCTTAATGATTCTTGTTTCCGTGATTAATATGACTACGGTGATTTTAATTATTATTTTGGAGCGATCCAGAATGATTGGTGTACTCAAGGCTTTAGGTTATAATCATTGGTCCATTCGTAAGATATTTGTCTATTTGGCTTTTTGGATCACGGGTTTTGGGGTGTTTTTGGGAAATGTGCTAGGGCTAGGATTTTGTTTTCTTCAGGATAAATTCGAGTTTATTAAATTGGACGAAGTAAACTATTATGTGGCCACAGCTCCGATTCAGATAGAGTTTTGGCCCATTTTGTTGCTCAATATTGGGACCATTCTTATCATCGTTTTCTTTATGTTGTTGCCGAGTTATTTGGTAAGTCACATTAAGCCGGTGAAAGTGCTAAGATTTGACTAGCTTTATGGTTCGATTGTTGTACTTGAAAGATTAGAATTTTTATTAAATGATTTTGCAAACTATAGATTATGATCCACTACCTCCTTACGGAGCAAAGAGAGCTGCGCGAGGTAGATCACAATCAATCTTGCAATTGGATTAATGTTTTTCCTCCATTTGAGCCTAACGAACTTGAAGGCCTAGCTCATCGGCTTAATATACCTGCAGATTTTCTTACTGATTCCCTAGATATCGACGAACGGTCTCGATATGAAAAAGAAGAGACTGCCAAGCTTATACTCGTTAATACACCGATGTTAAATGTAAATGCGCTTGAAAACGAGGCCATTTTTATTACGGTACCTATAGGTATAATTATCACGGACGATGTTATAGTGACCATATCACAAGCGGACAATCCTATTCTTAAGCGTTTTATAGAAGGTAAGGTTAGAAACTTTAATGCCAGCGATCAACGAAAGTTTATTCTTCAAATTTTCGAGCAAAATACTTTTTGGTTTTTGGAGTGTTTGAAGAAGTTAAACCTAAAACGTAATCTTATAGAACAAGAATTATATAATAGCAGTCGAAATAAAGAATTAAAGCAACTGCTCAGAATAGAAAAGAGTTTAGTCTTCTTTGTTAATTCATTAAGTGCAAATGATCTGCTAATGATGAAAATGAAGCGAACTGATTTTCTAAAGATTAGGGGTGATGAGTTATACGAAGATATTTTTGAAGATGTAATTATCGATAATGGACAGGCTTTAGAAATGTCTAATGTATATACTAATATATTAAGTGGGACGATGGAAGCCTATGCTTCGATTATCTCGAATAACATGAATAATTTTATTCAGCGACTTACGGTTGTGACGATTATTTTAATGGTACCAACTTTGGTGGCCAGTTTTTATGGGATGAATTTGACCCATTTGCCTTTCCAAGAAAGCAGCTACGCATTCTACTTTATCATCGCTTTCTCAATCATTTTGGGGCTTGGGCTCATTTGGTTCTTTAGGAGACACCAAAAATGATTTTTTCTTCTAGTAAATTTCTCCTTTTTTCAAAATAGTATTGATAGAATAGTTATCCACATATGTGGATAAAACAATGAACATATTATAAAATATTTGTATTTATTTTGTAGAACGGTTTTGATGCAAACTAAACAAACCAACTGATTAACCTTTAGCATCGTGTTGAAAACCTAAACAATTACATAACAAAGCTGTATACATACAAAAGAAAAATATATGATATTTTTCTAAGGGAAGTAGACTCTTTATTATTTGATTGTTGTACATTAGATATTACAAAAGATTTTAATATAATTTAAGCCTTCAAAAGACCATGATTGAACCTATTCTGAAAGAAAATCCAAACCGATTCGTAATCTTCCCCGTGGAGCACCATGATATATGGGATTTTTATAAAAAATCTGTAGCATCCATATGGACTGTAGAAGAAATAGATTTACATCAAGATCTTTCAGACTGGGTTAATAAATTAAACGATAACGAACGTCATTTTATAAAACATGTACTAGCATTCTTTGCTGCCAGTGATGGTATAGTCAATGAGAATTTAGCCGAGAACATGGTGACGGAAGTACAATATACTGAAGCAAAGTTTTTCTATGGTTTCCAAATTGCCATGGAAAACATACATTCAGAAACTTATTCTTTATTAATTGATACTTACATAAAGGATAACAAAGAAAAAGATTATCTATTCAACGCACTCGAGAATATGGAGTGTGTAAAGAAAAAGGCCGACTGGGCTTTACGATGGATTGACGAAGGAAATTTTGCAGAGCGATTAATCGCATTTGCAGCCGTAGAAGGTATTTTCTTTTCAGGTTCATTTTGTTCTATTTTCTGGCTGAAGAAAAGAGGACTTATGCCAGGCCTGACTTTTTCAAATGAATTGATTTCGAGAGATGAAGGAATGCATTGCGATTTTGCATGCTTACTTTATAACCAACATATTGTAAACAAATTAGACAAAGACCTAATTGCTCAAGTCATCACAGATGCAGTGGAAATTGAGAAAGAATTTGTTACAGATGCTCTACCTGTTAACTTAATTGGTATGAACGCTGAAATGATGTGCGAATACATCGAATTTGTTGCAGACCGACTATTAGTATCATTAGGTAACCCTAAAGTCTACAATGCAGATAATCCATTCCCTTGGATGGAAATGATCTCATTACAGGGTAAAACCAACTTTTTCGAGAAGCGAGTAGGAGATTACCAGAAATCTGGAGTTATGGCTGATAAAGACAAACAAGTCTTTACGCTGGACGAAGATTTTTAGGAAACTACAACTACTGACTAAGAGACTATCAACCAGAGTATGAAAACTAGAATTGTTTAGTTTTTAACCGAAAAAACATGTATTTCGATGATGCAAGTAATTAAACGTAATGGAAAAGCTCAAGACGTGAGCTTTGATAAAATAACAGCTAGAATAGCTAAACTATGTTATGGTCTGAACACAAACTATATTGACCATATAGAAATTTCTAAAAAAGTCATACAAGGTTTATACGATGGTGTAACCACTGTACAATTGGATAATCTAGCCGCTGAAACGGCGGCATCACTAACGACTAAACATCCACAGTTTACGCAATTAGCTGCAAGAATTGCCATATCCAATCTACACAAACAAACAAAGAAATCCTTCGCCACTACCATGGAAGGATTGTATAACTACATAGATCCTAAAACCGGTGAAAAAGCCGGGTTGATTTCTGACACAACCATGGAAATCATTAAGAAAAATGCTGATAGAATAGATGCAGCAATCATCTATGATCGAGATTATAACTTCGATTACTTCGGGTTTAAAACACTAGAACGATCATACTTATTAAGAATGAACGGTGAGGTAGTAGAAAGACCACAGCACATGCTCATGAGAGCTGCAGTCGGTATACATGGTGAGGACATTGATGCAGCCATCGAGACTTACAACTACATGTCCGAAAAATGGTTTATTCACGCAACACCTACTTTATTTAATGCGGGAACACCTAAACCTCAACTTTCTTCATGTTTCCTTTTAACAGCAACGGAAGATAGTATAAGTGGGATTTTTGAAACATTAACAAGATGTGCAAAAATTTCGCAGTCAGCTGGAGGAATTGGTTTAAGTATCCACAATGTAAGAGCTAAAGGAAGTTACATAAAAGGCACTGGAGGAACTTCTAATGGAATTATCCCGATGCTTAAAGTATTTAATGATACAGCTAGATATGTTGATCAAGGTGGTGGGAAACGTAAAGGAGCGTTTGCTATCTACTTAGAGCCATGGCATGCAGATATTAAAGAGTTTTTAGACTTAAAAAAGAATACCGGTGCTGAGGAGATGCGAGCAAGAGATCTTTTCTACGCAATGTGGATTTCAGATCTGTTTATGGAGCGTGTAGAGAAAGATACAACTTGGACTTTATTCTGTCCAAACGAAGCACCAGGCTTATGTGATGTTTATGGAGATGAATTTAAAGCACTCTACGAAAAATACGAAGCAGAAGGGAAGGGGAGAACAACTATCAAGGCTAGAGATCTTTGGTTCTCAATCTTAGAATCACAAATAGAAACAGGTACTCCTTATATATTATATAAAGACGCAGCTAACGAAAAATCAAACCAGAAAAATCTTGGTACGATTCGTTCAAGTAACCTGTGTACAGAAATCATGGAATATACTTCCAAAGATGAAGTAGCAGTTTGTAACCTCGCATCTATATCACTGGTTAAGTTTGTCAACGAAGAAACTAAAACTTTTGATTTCGACAAATTAGTTGAAGTAACAAGAGTTATAACTAGAAACCTAAATAAGGTAATTGATATTAACTATTATCCGGTGATTGAAGCTGAGAACTCAAACATGAGACACAGACCGATCGGAATAGGAGTACAAGGATTAGCAGATGCGTTTATCAAATTAAGATTGCCGTTTGACAGTGAAGAAGCAAAGCAACTTAACAAAGACATCTTCGAAGCCATATATTTCGGTGCCGTAACAGAATCTAATGCACTAGCAGAAAGAGATGGTGCTTATGAAACGTACAAAGGCTCACCAGCAAGCAAAGGTCAATTGCAATACGATATGTGGGGCGTAAAACCATCGAAGCGTTTTGATTGGGCAAGCCTAAAAAAGAGCATCAAGAAATCAGGACTAAGAAACAGTCTTCTAATAGCTCCAATGCCTACTGCCTCCACTTCACAAATATTAGGTAACAACGAATGTTTCGAACCATATACTTCTAACATTTATACTAGAAGAACTTTGTCTGGTGAGTACATCATCGTCAACAAACATTTACTCAGAGATTTAATCAAACTTAATCTTTGGGATGATGAAATGAAGGAGGCATTAATGGCTGCTAAAGGTAGCATTCAAAATATCCCTGGTATACCACAGGACATCAAGGATTTATATAAGACCGTATGGGAAATAAGCCAAAAAGTAATTATCGATATGGCTGCTGACCGAGGTGCTTACATTTGCCAAAGTCAAAGCCTAAATCTATTTGTCCAGGATGCTAATTTTGGGAAACTTTCATCCATGCATTTTTATGGCTGGAAAAAAGGACTCAAAACAGGTATGTATTATTTACGATCAAAATCAGCCGTAGACGCAATACAGTTTACATTGAGCGAGAAATATCAAAAGAAATTTGTAGAAAAAGCGGGAAAAGAACAAGAAGTTATGGATCTAGAAGCCGCAGAGGGAGAAGTGTGCACCATGGAAGATGGGTGCCTAATGTGTGGTAGTTAATCTAAACTTTCAGAGAAATAAAGCCTCGATTTTTAATTAAATCGGGGCTTTTATTTTTTACACAAGCTAATAAAGAAATGCTAACTAGATTAGGTGGTATTCATAGAACCAGCAAGGGCTAGATCTTAAGCATCATTCTATTTAAGGCAAATCGGTGTGATGATTTTTTAAAGTACCCAGGAATTTTGCCATAGCTTTTAAATCCAAATTTTGTGTACAAGGAAATGGCAGGAAGGTTATCATCATATACATCCAAACAAATGATTTCTATGATAGCTGATGTTTTTGCCCAATGCAGCGCAGCCTCCATTAAAAATCCACCTACACCGATATTACGCCAGTTCTGGTGGATACCCATTCCTAGCATGGCAACATGACTCATAGCGTCGCGCTGTGAGCCCACTAGGTCTATATTGCCAATTAAGAACCCATCTTGTTCGACAAGTAATAGAACACTATTTTCTCGTAATGAAATCACTTCAATCATTTCTCTTTCTCCTTCTATATTGTATTGGTATTCATCAGAACTCATTGGGATGTAATCAGACTGGTCAATGTAACATAACTTCAAAGCGTTCAATGCACCAGCATCATCAACATTGGCTTCTCGTATTCGAACAACTTGCCCATTTTTACATTGATATGTTTGTTCAATGAACATTAGTCTACAATTTTGAACTCACAGTCAGCAACTTCAGTTTCTTCCTCAATATCTTCAGTCGATCGATTAAGCATATTAGCTTTTAGCTGAATGATGGTTTGCTCCGCTAGAGATTGAGGAACATGCATAATTATGCGTGGAGTACCCTCAAATAGCTTTTCAGTTTTTATGGTTTCAATACCTTTTATAGCTTCCATGATAGCTCCCAGTCTTTCATAGGTAAAAGAAAGTAATACTTTTTTCGTAACCGTTTTTTCTATGGGAAAAACATTTTCTAAAGCAAGAACTGTTGCTTCTTTATATGATCTGATCAAACCAGAAGTACCAAGTTTTACTCCACCAAAATATCGCACCACCACTACGCCGATGTCAGATAGGTTTTCCTTGATTATTTGACCATAGATCGGTTTTCCAGCAGTACCAGAAGGTTCACCATCATCATTGATACGATAGGGTTCACCCCTTAAACCAATGCGATAGGCATAACAATGATGCCTTGACTTCAAGTGTTCTTTTTTTAATTCTTTAAGTTTTGCATTAAATGCTTCGATGGAATCCATTGGAAAGGCATAGGCTATAAACTTGCTTCCTTTCTCTTTATATTCTCCGATTGAGACCGAGGCTATGCTTGTATATCTGTCTTGAGACTCACTCATAATTCATTAACTCACTAATAAGGCAATAGCTACCAAAGCGCAAATAACCCCAAAGAATCGAATGCCTGAAACTTGCTCTTTAAAAAGGAAATAGCCCATTAAAGCATTAACGACAATAATACCTACATTCAATATTGGGAAAACAACAGAACCATCCATACCTCTTTCTAGCATAACCATAATCCAGTATATAGAAAAGAAGTTAGGTACCCCCAGCAAAACACCCCATAAGACATCTTTCCAGGTAAAAGCCGAAGGTGATTTAATCGATTTTAAAACATAAAAAATCAAGCCTATGCACCCGGCAAAAAAGAACAAACTAGCGGTAAACTCTACATTGCTTCCATCTGACCAGCCATAAGCACTAATTAGATATAAACCAATTTCAATAATTCCACTACCCAAAATAGTGAGCAAAGCAAGATGCCACCATTTCTTTAACTTGGTAAATTCACCATCGTTTTTCTTTGATGGAAAATTGATGAGAAGAATAGCAATAACAGCTAAACTGATACCTAAACCTTTAGTGAGATTAAAGACTTCATTAAATACGATAATCCCAACTATACTTGGGAAGATCATTGACATTTTTTGAAAAATGGTGGTGACTAATACACCTAACTTTTGTACAGAGGAAGCCACAATATTGAAAATAAAAATAAATAAGACACCCAAAAGGATGGCAGGAACAAACCATTTATACTGAATCATCGAAGCGCTGATGGCTGGCTTCATAAAAATCAGCGATGCCGTTATAGCACAAACAAAGTAATTAATAATAATGGCATGTAGATTATTAACTCCATATCGCTCGAAGCTCTTAAAAACCAAGGCAATCATAGAATTAACGAAAATCGTAAAGGCTAACAACATATCATTATTCTATAATACCGTTCTCCACTAATAAACTTTTGGCTGCCTCTTTATCGACTGCTAGCACATGTAATTCTATGTCACCAAAGACACCAGCATGCGCAGAATCTTTTTTATTCATCACAAAACTTCGAATACCTGCTTCTCTCAGAATATGCTGTGCGGTCATTATTTTCAATTCTGAGACCGTAAACATTACCATATTGTCTTCCATAAACCATCTTTTTCCAAAGATAGCTAATTGATCATTCATGCAGGGTTTCTACCAAGTTGTTATAGTTTAATAGACCGATTATTCACTCATTGGGATTACTTATGCTCGGTGCAAACGAATGAAGTACGCTTGTTTTGACCTCAATGAGTAAAAAAAAATATTGTATTCTTCATTTTGAATAAAGCCCTATTTAATTGCGGTTTTGATTGAGTCGAACTTATTTTTTATTGGCAATTAAAAAAATATTTTCTATTAATTATTTTACTTCATAAATATTGCATAGATTTGGTTAACCAATTTAGTTAAAACTAATCTGACAATATTTTATGCTATCAAATCTTACAAAGATTGAAGTCGACAATCCAGTCGATATAATCATTGCTCAAATTCGAGATTTAATAAGTTCTGGCACTGTAAAGCCAGGCGATAAACTTCCTCCAGAAAGAAAATTAGCCGAGTACCTTGGTGTCAGCAGAGGTCAAATTAGAGAAGCGATTAATAAATTACAATTTTATGGTATAGTTAAGGTGCTTCCACAAAGTGGTACTGTTGTGACAGGTCTAGGGATTGCGGCCTTAGAAGGTTTAATTACTGATATTCTTAAAATAGAACAAACCGATTTTAAATCTCTGGTAGACACAAGGGTTTTGCTCGAGAAGGAAGCAGCTCGTTTAGCAGCGATTCATAGAACACCGGATGATCTAGTAGAAATGTATAATGCTTTAGATCTTTATGAAACTAAGCTGAGACAACATGGTCAGGCGATTGAGGAAGATTTACTTTACCATATAAAAATTGCAGAAGCAAGTAACAACTCAGTGCTTAAATCCCTCATAATGATTATCACACCCGACATAGTAAGTAATTTTACCAATTTAAAAGTCTGTGATGAAGGAAATAACCTAGAGACGATAGAACAGCACAGAAATATTTTAGACAAAATCGCAGCTCAAAAACCAGAAGAGGCGGTTTTAGCGATGGACCTCCACCTGCAAGAAATAATAGAATTTAGTAAAAACTTTAATCCAAAAAAATAAGAGAGAGCTGCCACTCTCTCTCATACAAAATCAATTAGTTTAACTAATGAAAAAACTTCACTAATTATGTACAAAACTATTAAATATTGGCTTTTCAATAAAGTCAGTGTAATTTTTTATTTGTGCTTATTCTGCGTCCAGTATTCTTTCGGACAAGTTTCAGGTACAATTAACGATGAAACCGGTGCGCCATTAATTGGAGCAAATGTGATGATCCAAGGATCAACCACAGGTACAATTACAGACATAGACGGAAACTTTAGCATAGATGCTAAAGAAGGAGATGTCCTTGTAGTAAGTTATGTCGGATACAATGATCAATTAATCAATGTAGACGGCAACACCATTAATTTAGCTTATCTGCTGATTCTCAAACCTTGGATGAAGTAGTTGTGGTAGGATACGGAACACGTAAACGATCACATAACACTGGGGCCATTTCTAAGTTAGCTGGTAAGGATGTAGCCGGCATTCAAGCACCTAGAGTTGATGATGCCTTAGCTGGAAAATTATCTGGTGTACTCATTCAAAATCAGAGTGGGGAGCCTGGTGCAGATCCAAAGATTCAAATCCGTGCGGCATCTTCTGTTACTGGAGATTCAGGGCCACTAATTGTGGTAGATGGATACCCAATTTCAGGAAATCTTGCTACAGTTAACCCAAATGATATTCAAAGCTTAGAGGTATTAAAAGATGCTGCTTCGGCTGCTATCTATGGTTCACGAGGAGCGAACGGTGTTATCTTAATTACTACTAAAAAAGGTGTTCCTGGTAAGCCTAGCTTTAGCTACAATGCTTACGCAAGCACATCTAATAAATACCGAAGTAACATTCTTCCTACTGGGGCAGAGTGGGCTAATACCGTGGATGAAAATATCAATAATGGCACATTTGATGTTTCTGAAGTAGATGCAGGTCTTTTGGATTTGAGAATGGACTTTTTTAGAAATTCACCTACACAATCTGTAGAAGATTGGTTGTTCCAGACTGGATCAGCAATGAGCCATGATTTTAGCGCAAGTGGTGGATCAGATAATGCAAGATATTTTGCATCAGTAGGATATCAAAATACTGAAGGAGTTGTAAGAACTCAAAACTTCGAAAGAATTAATGCAAGACTTAATGTAGATGCTGACTTAAACGAAAGGTTTAAAACAGGATTAAGCTTTAATGGTTTTATATCTGATAGAGCTCAGTTAGCTCATGGCATCAATGCCAGAACAAGTAAAGAATTTATTTGTGCCTATTGGTCAAGATGGAACTGAGCGAGTGAATGACTATGATGGTGAAGGACTCTTTTTTAAGCTGGGTTGTTACAACCAAACAAATGGTAAGGATCCTGCAGTGAATAAAGTATGGTGCTCAGGAGCAGAAATAAATGGCGGTGATGTACAAAAGCAATATGAGGAAGGAAATTATGCTGAAGTATGGTTCAAGTCCTCTAAAATTACGGAAAGTGCTGATGCCATTTCAAACGCGGGGTATTTTGCGGCAAATGACGGTTTAAGTAAAAAGGTAGTTTATCCAAGTGAGGTAATTCCCGGAATGGAGAATTTTAAAATGTTGTTAGGTGATGGTACCAATGTCGATAACTTAGTTGATTATGAACATAAAGATTTTTTCTATTCAGTGATTGACGGTACGAGGCGTTGGGTGGCATATAAAACACCGAATTCAGGTGTCACATCGAAGAATTCTAGTAATACAAGGACTGAATTGCATCAAAAGAAAGAATGGACTCCTGAAGAGGGAGGTAAACTAACAGGAACTGTGCGAGTAATGCATGTCTCGACTTCGGGAGATGCGCGAGTTGCTGCATCTTATTCCACAGTAATTGGACAAATTCATAGTGGAGAAGGTCCTGAAAATGAGCCATGCAAAATATTTTATAAGAAATTTCCAGGTCAAACAAAAGGCTCGGTTTTTTGGAATTATGAAATCAATACAGCTGGAGATGATAACTCAGGTCGATGGGATTTTTCATACCCAATTTGGGGTCATGACATGTCTGTAGTTGGTAAAAATCCAACAGATTTCCCGGAAGAACCAGCAGATGGTATTGAGTTAGGTGAAGAGTTTGCCTACGAAATTAATTTTCATCAAGGAGTGATGTACTTAACATTTACTAGTGAGGGACACGAAACAAAACGCTTCACGAAAAATCTAATTAAAACGGAATATCCTACAAAAGGCGATATACCTGAGCAAACTAAAAATCTTTTTGTTCCTATAGGCCAGGATGGCTTCGAGCGGTCAACTGCTTACGCAGGTGAATTAAGTTACTTCAAGCAAGGAGCCTATAATCAAACCAATGGGAAAGATCCAGCAAAGAATATGGTTTGGTGTGCCGGTGCAGATACCTATGAAGGGAATATCGCTAAACAATATGAAAATGGAGCCTATACAGAGGTTTGGTTTAGAGATACTAAGGTTGGGCCTGGAACAGCTCCTAACAAGTAGAGCAAATTAGTAATTTAATTAAGGACCTTCAGCTTGCAAAAAGCTATTTTTATCTAGATCAGAAATAAGCTGTTCGTCATTTGTATTTAGGCGCAAATGGGTATAATGCTGTCCAATAATAGTAAAAGTAAGACTAACAGAATTGTACGAAATAATTACCTTAGTAAGGTAAATAATCATCGATATGAAAAAAAGGACATTTATAAAGACTGGTGCCATCTTATCTGCCGGAACCCTGCTAAGCCCAATACTTGCTTGCAAGCAAGACACTAGCCAAACTAATGCAGCTACTAAGGAAACAGTAGAAGCAAAACCTACAGGACCCTTTAGCTTGCCAGCTTTAGCCTTTGGCTTAGATGCACTCGTACCCAATATCGATGCAAAAACCATGGAAATACATCATGGTAAACACCATGCTGGATATGTCAGAAAGTTAAACGCTGCGCTTGATAAGTCTCAAATCAAAGACACAAGCTTAGTCCAAATAGTTTCTTCGATAAGCGATAGTGATGAAGATGTGGCAATCCGTAACAACGGAGGAGGACATTACAATCACAGTTTATTTTGGGAAGTGATGAAGCCAGGTGGAGGCAGCATGCCTTCTGGAGTCCTAAAAGAAGCCATAACAAGTACATTCGGTTCGTTAGAAAAATTTCAAGAGCGTTTTTCTAAAGCAGCAAAAACTAGATTTGGATCAGGCTGGGCTTGGCTATCGGTGGATAAATCCGGCAAATTATTTGTTAGCTCTACTCCCAATCAAGATAATCCTTTAATGACTCAGGTAGTTGATCAACCTGGAACACCTATTCTTGGTATCGATGTTTGGGAGCATGCATATTACCTAAATTACCAAAATAGAAGAGGTGACTATGTTAAGAACTTCTTCAATGTAATTAATTGGGAGGCTGTAGCTGAGAGATTAAGTAAGGTGGGATAAGAGTTAATGCCAAGGCCTAAACAGTAAGCCTAGTATCCATTTTATAAATATAATATTAGAACAATGAAATTGGTCTACTTTTCTTTCCTCATTATATTATGTGGTTTTTGCGCAGCTTGTGGAGAACAAGAGCCCGATTGCCTGCAATCCGATTTCGTGGATTCCTACCTAGGAACTATGGAATGTGTTGGAACAGCGGCAGAAGAAGTGACAGTGACTATAACAGCAGAAGGTACTAATGCTGTAAATTTTGCCTATGAGGCTCCATCAGGGACTGGTAGCTTTACTGATGCCTTTACGGTAGAATCTTGTGATTTAGAGAGAGTTTTAACAGACTCAGGATTCACGTCAACTGTCAGAATCTCTTTAGAGGGTGACAAGCTAAGTTACAGCGAAGTTATTTTAGATGCATTAGGTGTAGAACTTTCTAACTGCACTATTTTGGCATCTCGTATATAATTAAACTTAAAAGAGTTTCAAGATTCAGGCTTGGATGGTGGTTACTATTACAAGCCTCACAACTTAATAAATAGAGCATATTTAATTTCTTGGCTGAGTAAATCAATATCAGGTCCATCGTTGGTGCCGCTGGTTTATGAGTAATCCCTTATTTGCGATCTTAAACAACATTGGTATTAAATTTTGAATGGAAACCCAATTTTGCTACTTGATTTTGATGCTAATTTTTCGTATTTTATTAATAAGTTGGAAAGTATTTTTTAGATCATCAATAAAATACGAGTCATGGGATTTTCAGATTATGCACGGGTGTTAGTTAGAAATAATAGGAACTTGCAAAAATCCATGGGAGGTAAGTTTGTCTATCCTAAAAAGTACAACAAATCAAATACTTCAAAACCTACAAACAAACTAATTGATGTCACAGCGGAGGAGAGTGAAAGAAAGAAGAAACGGGTAGTAATTGGTTCAACGCTAATTATATTGGTTGTATCTCTTCTATTAATACCAAGGATAATAAATAAGGTGGATGGCTTAATGACTTCAACGGATTACCCTTATGATGCAAGTATTCAAAAAAATATTAATCTAGAAAAGCAAAAAGCATATGATTATTGGGTGAAAATTGGCAACCAGCATTTTGATGGAGGTTATTACTCAGCAGCATATGATGAATATTTATTTGCAAAGGGGATTTTTAATGAAGGTAAAAGAGCAAATTACGGGCTTACCTTGTGCCTGATTAAGGATTGCAGAACTAAAAATATAAATTGTGATCTGGCTAAACAATATCAAGAGAGACTAATGCTTGATGGACATTTAACTGATGCAGAAATAGTGAGTCTATATACAATAAAATAAACTAGCCTAATACCAAAACCACATGTTGATATTATTATGGTGAGATACAAATGATAAAAGCTAAACTTATAATTATTATTGGACTTCTTGTTTTCAGGCTTCCATTATAAAAGTATCGAAACTCAAAATTGGTTGCCCTTAGATGATCTGAATAGATTGTTAAGTTTAGTAGACAGCAAAGATTACCTATTAAATGAGCTAGTCAAGGGTACCTCAATTTGAAAATACCTTTCATGCACTTTCAAGCTTAATATCGAACTTGAAAGAAGATAAATCTAATCTCTTTTGTAGAAAAACGCGAAGGAGATTAGCATTACTAGATGATGAAAGAGGAAATAAGAATACCTGATTATAGATTAGAATCAAACGAATTAAATGGTTTTGGATTAGTTATAATGCTTTGAAAAGCGCATAGTCCATCTAAAAAAATAATTCATTACATAATTTGTAATTTGCTCCTTTTCAGTGACCGTTGAAGGGAAATTATATAAGCCTGGTTAGAATATATAGTCACTCAAGAACTAAATCTTAAGTGACTACCTTCTATGGATTACAAGTCAATAGTAATCCCTCATGTTATTTTAATTCTTGCAGCATTGTTTTTGCCGCGATCTTTCCTAATTCATTAGAAGCCAATGGGCTAGCACCTGTGATTAATTTTCGATCAACACATACGGTTTTATCTGATTTGGTATTTACAACATTTGCACCTAAATCTTTTAAGTTTTGGCTAACACCATTTACCATAAATCCAGGTAAATAACCAACTTTAGGAGTCTTCATATCTACCTCATCTGGAAAAACAGCCATATTATAGCCTTTATAAATAAACTCTTGATTATCGAGAGTCGTTGATAAAAAAGAACCTGGCCCATGACAAAGACTGATTGTAAATAGATCACTTTCGTGTGCCCATCTTAGTGCTTTAGCTACATTTCTATCTTCAGGAATACCGATCATAGCCCCATGTCCTCCAGGAACAAAAATGGCAGCATATGAATCTGTTTTTTCTAGTGAGGAGTCAATAAAATCAGCTAAACTTCCAGGATTATTGAAGTTAGATTTGTATTCATTATAGATCTCTGAAACATGGTCATCTTTTTTAGGGAAAGCCCACATTTCAAAAACAACTGGTTTTCCTGTTGGTGTAACTATCTCGAAATCAAAACCCGCATTTTTTAGATGTAACATGGGGAGGAGTGCTTCTACTGGATGATTGCCAGTGGAAAACTGTTTGCCATTTTGCATCATAAGGTTCTTTTCTTCGGTAAAAATCACTAGAATCTTATTGTTTTCTCCTTTATATTTTGTGTAACTAATATTTTCAAAATCAGTTTTCTTTACTGTTCCAAATCGTAGGGCTAGTTTTGAAGGACTATAAGAACCATCTTCTTCTAGCTTTGGTACAGTGCCCATGATTCTCTTCATTAGACCAGGCTTTTCTGATCCTTTTTGAGCATGAATTATGCTATTATTTCCTATTAGAGAAAAAAGAATAATACTTAATACTAATTGTACATTTTTTACATTCATCTTTTAAAATTTGTTTTTATTATAATGAATTATAAAAGTAGAATAGGAATATTTCTTAAAAATTGACCTATGGTAAGAAGTGGTTATTTCGCTTTTTCAATTCTGATGCGACTTAAGCTTTCTTGAGTTATACCCAAATATGAAGCTATATGATAGTTTCTCGTATACTTTTCAATATCGGGGTATTGTTCGATAAACAAGTCATATCTTTCAGCAGCTGTTAATTGGAGTTGGTTCAATATTCTTTTGTGTAAACTCACAACATGACGTTCTAAAAGCAATCTTTGAAAAGGCTCATATTCAGGATAAAGAGTGAGTATATCCCTTAGTTTTTCGGCATTAAATTCTATGACAGTTGACTCTTTTAGGCATTCGATAGTTAGTGTTGCTATTCCTTATTGTGTATGCCGATGTAATCACTAATCCACCAATGTTTAATTCCAAATTGTAAGGTGTGTTCTTTTCCTTTTTTGTCTATACAATAAGATCGAAGGCAACCTTCAAGCACAAAGTATATAGTATTTACTGGAAACCCTTCACGCAAAAGAATGGAGCCCTTTGATAAGTTTTTTTTAGTGGATATTGAATACAGATATTCTTCAGCTTCAGAGCTAAGTTTAATAATGCTTTTTATTTTATGTATTAATTCCTGCAAGGGCTGGTTTGAATTGAAACGCGAATTTAAACATATGCATCTGTAATAGCTAAATCCTCATGATTTTATAACAATATTATGAGCCATCCTGAGTATAATTAACCATGTACAAACCTGCCGATAAGTGGCTGATATCTATTTTATTACCAACAATGTTGCTCTCTAATATTTTTCTTCTGGTGATATGGAATATGGTAACACTGGAATTAGTTGTACTTGTTTTTTTGATATACAAGAAATCACTAGCCGGATTAGGATAAATAGCTGGTTTTAATTCCAACTGATTATTGAGGTGTTTGTTGAACTGTCAAAACTAATAACTCGTCGATGACTGCCGAACAATCAGGATGGTTTAGAATTTTGACTTTCATTGAATATACCTTATAAAGTAGTGAGCCAGGCACTTCTTCTTGCAGTATCAGGCCCATATTCAAATGTGAAGTGTCAGGAGTCGAAGGATATATATATGGAAGGTTAAAAGAACAATTCGAAATCCAAGTAAATAACTGCAGCTTCGAGTAGTCCACAGACTACGGCTTAAATAGCATAACTTAAATTAAAACAGTCAACTCTTTTACATATTTACATTTTAATAAAACTCCCCGTACTCAAAACTCCCTCATTAAATATCAATTGGACAGAATAATAGCCCACACCTAAGGAAGAAATATCAATGGACAAACGCTGAAAACCCAAGCAGTCCCTACAAACATCTATAGCCTTAGCCAATTTCCCCGCTGTATTGATGAACTCTAGTGTATAGTTTGCTATTCGCTTGCTATCAAATTCTACCGTTAAATCCGTTTTTGCGGGTGATGGAAAGATGGTCATCATATTTATCTGGTCATTAAAATCTTTCAGATTAGAAACCAAGGTATTCTCTCCATCGAAACTTGGAAATAAATCTTGGAAACTTCCATTACCATTTGGGAATCTTCCATAGCTATCATCGACAGCTAGTGCTGGGAATTCCATCTGATCAACAAGCTGACCAGCATTATCTGATAAGTAAATAGTTTCGCCATTTGTATTAAGGCTAAAGGAACAATGTAATCCTGCTTGTTCCACTTCTCCATCTGCCCAAATAATCAAATAGGATTGGGGTGCAATTTCTGCTCCTTCCGGGAAAAACCATTTTGCTAGATTGCTTTTATCATCGGAAAGAAAATACCCAGATAAGTCTATAGCTTCATCACCGTTATTATATAACTCGATCCAATCTTCATACTCACCCTCAGAGTCCTGAGCAATACTTTCATTGCTTGCCATACACTCATTAATCACTAAATCGCCATTGGCTTGAAAGGTGAAAAACTGATATTCTGCGCGCTCTGGTAGTAGGCTTAAAGCATGCTCGCTGTGTGCACGTATGTAATAGGCTAGTTCGATCGGTGATTGTTGATAAGGCATAAGTGAAGTGTAAATACCATCGCCAGCTACTTGGTCTCCATTGCTTCCATCATCCGTCATTTCGAAGGATTTGAATTTAGATTGATAGCCATTATTACTCACCATAAGCTCCACTTTGTTTGCACCTATCACAGCCACCTCTACATAAGACATATTATCATTAATTGATATATCAATTTCTGCTATTTCAGGGGCTTCGTGTAATAATTCAGGATGTGCATTTAGGAAGTTTTTTCTCCGCTCGATGGTGGGTAAAATAGCTGCAGAAGAGAAAGCAAAAGGTATAATTAAATCGGAACTAACATTGGAAGTAAATTGGCCAAGGTTAAACAGTTTATTGTTATCCTGTGCCACACTATTTCTAATTAATTCCTGGTATCGGCTAACATTGTTGGCTATATTTTCGGTTTCTAATTGCTCCTTGATTAATGTGCGTAAATGTGCGGTATAGATTTTACCTCTTAGCGATTGAGGGTCTTTGGTCAATGCATTAACTAGGGGAGTGCCTACTGAGCCGTATCCCTCATAGGGATCGTATTCGAATAAATCGTTGCCATCAAAGACAAAGCCTAGAAATAAGGAAACATAGGATTCGGACAAATCCCAAGGAATCATCTGAAAAAGTCCATCTTTTGTCTGATATAAATAATAGTTGTGTCTAAACAGTCCGTTGTAGGTATCGTAATTTGCTATGACATTATTTACTGCAAAAGCCCACAAAGCTCGATCGACATTCATAATGGAATCTAATTGGTCTGAATCATTATTTATTATGTCTGTGAGCTTGACCATTTGGTCCCATCCGTAATCCGATTTAAGTGAATAATGAGTATAATAATCCGTTGTATCAGTACCTAGATAACTCAAGTCACTATCGCCCATTTCTCCTTGCTGGCCAAATTGTTGAGCAGGGTCACACTTAAAAAATACACCATCACTTTCGCCAAAATGTTTTTCCAAAAAGTTTCGATCGACCGATTCTGTATTAAGGTAAAGACCTAAATATTGGCCATCAACATTGACCCTCAAAAAATTAGCCTCAGAGGACGGCATGTATCTATTGTAGACCTTGTAAGCACTTACTTCTCTGCAAAAAGTAGGGTCGAAATAGCCATTAGCCAATTTTAATTTAGGATAATCCATTAAGCGCTGACCACCGACATAGTGATTAATATCGAGATTCCAAGGCAGCTTTCGGTTGTTATTGTCATTAGCTAAGGCAAAAGTAGAATTTCCCTTATAACGAATACCGACACTATCGAGGGTCGTACCATTACTTAAGTCTATACGAGCAGGCAATCGCTCTCCATTATTAGCTTCCCAGTTTTGAACTAGGATATTGTGGTAATTAGCATTATAAAACTCGATATTGATACTTCTTAGGGAATCGGTATCAAACAAACCACCCGATGCGTCGTATTGTATGCTTGGATCGTTCAAGGATTGCGCAATACTTGTGTGAACCATTAGCAGCATTAGAAAACTCAGGCAAAATTTCATTAAGAAGCGGTTTGTTTCGAAGATACAACTTTATTTAATGTGGCTTCTAGTCCCTGATTTCGATATTTTCAATTGCATTTGTGTCACACACTCATGATTAATTTTTTAACTTTTATTATTTTGAAGTGCAGCCAAAATAGTAATTAATTTAACATATTGGCTGCTATTCGGCCTTATGTGCGTTCTTAATTATAACCAGCCATAAAGGCAGGTATTAGTTTTAGCTTGATTAAAAAGTTTAAAAGTCTTTTCACCTAAAACCGTAATATTTCGCGCGCTGTTTTTACAAACTATCCACTATAACTAACTCGCCTTTTTTACCTCCTTAAATCTTAACAAGCTTTAAAATTTTAGATTCGCCTTGCTCATTTTGGACTTTTAGATAATAGACTCCAGCTGGTCCGTCTAAACCAAAGCGCAAAGTATTAGCTTCTACAACATAGTTAATAGGTCTGATGATTTTGCCCAATGTTGAGACTTGATACAAACTCAACTTTCCACCATGACCAGGAATACTCATGTAGAGCTGATCAGTAAATGGATTTGGATAAATATTTATGTCACCAAATTGGTTGGAATCTTCAGTATCTGATATAACGACTGTCACACATCCACTCATTAACGTACAATCTTCTAGCGTAACCAATACTGCATAGGTTCCACTTTCAGTTGGCTCATACGTAGCTTCGGTTTCTCCCACTATATAGGAGAAATCATCATCGCAATCTACCCATTGATAAGTTGATTCCTCAGCTCCAGATATGGTGAGTGAACCGTTCCCGATCAGCAAGTCTAGTCCATCAAGAATAAAAGTCAAATCCAAATAGGCAATGGAATCGCAACCATTTTCAGCAGCACCTTCTAACACAAAACTTGCTGTATTATTATTCTCAGTATACTCAATACCATCAATCCATGTATACGGTTCACAAGCCTCAACTAAATCCACCCCTTCACTACTTTCTAAAATAGTTAAGTCCAGAAAGACCGTGGAATCACAACCTGTCGATGAGGCACCGACTAATACCACACTAGCTGAATTATTATTCTCGTCATAAATGTTCCCATCAATCCATTCGTATGATTCGCAAGCACTTACTATTTCAGTACCGATGGCTTCCTCATAAATCTCCAGATTTAAGTTCACTAAAGAATCACAACCATTACTTGCTGCACCCGCCAGAAGATAGCTTGCTGAGTTGTTAGATTCTGTGTATACTTCTCCGTCAATCCATGTAATCGGCTCGCAAGATTGGACAAAATCCTCACCGATGGCAGCTTCTAAAATCGTCAAATCTAATGCATGGATTAAATCGCAACCATTATCGGCTGCATTTTCTTCAATAAATAAGGCTGTATTGTTTGAACTTGTGTATTCATTTCCATCGATCCATGTGTATGTGCCGCAGGCTTCTATTACATCAGTAAGTGTCTGAGGAGCTAGTATCTCAAGATGTAAGCTAACTAGGGAATCACATCCATTCTCAGCAGCAGCCTCTAACAAATACGTCGAGCTTTCATTGCTTTCTGTATAGGTCTGACCATCTATCCAAGTGTAAGACTCACAGGCCTGAATCACATCAACACCTGCAGCAGATGCTAGTAAAGTAAAATCTAAACTGACCAGCGAATCGCAGCCATTCGTAGCTCCACCTTCAAGTAAAAAGTTCGCCTCGCTATTGGAAGCAGTATAGCTATTGCCATCAATCCATGTTATGGGTTCACAAGAAGTGATAACATCTATACCTAGCGCCATTTCTTGGATGTCCAATGCTAGGTTTACAATAGAATCACAACCATTAATAGCTTGACCCTCGAGGATAAAAGTAGCTGTGTTATTATCTTCCGTATACTCATTTCCATCGATCCAGGTATAAGATTGACAAGCACTAATGGCATCTATACCTTCACTTGCCTGGAGTATGGTCAGGTCCAATGTCACAATAGAGTCGCAGCCATTCGCTGCCGCTCCTTCTAAATGAATGCTTACATCCGCAATACTCTCATCATAGACATTTCCATCGATCCACTCAAAAGAACCGCATGCGGTTCTCACATCTATTCCTTCACTTGTTAAGTCTATGACTAAGGTGCTAGCGATAATGCTATCTAAGACTTCAGATATTGCTAAGGTATCATAATAAATACCTGCTTCAGATTGCATAGCACCACCTAAAAAGATGCTCTCTCCTTCACAAATATGAACATTCATGCTGCCATAGGCATAATCTTTTTTAATCGGCAGGTCATCCACGGATTGGATAAATAGCTGGACAGCCTGCTCTACGCCACAATCATTTTCGTAATGGTATTTGCCGTCAGTCAGTTCAGAAGCAGTACAAACAGCTTCCCATTCATTTAGGTATGCATTTTCAGGGCGGATAAATAGTTCAGCATTTTCTGCATTACCTATGGCTTCACCATCTGTGGTCGAGAGGATAATAGATGCTAGTAGAGGGAAATCCTCCACACCATAATAGTTCACAATCCAATGGTTTCCAGTATGCGGATTAGCATTAGGTAGACTATCCGGCAGGGTAGTCAGACGACTTACCACCATGGTTCCGGACAAGCCTACATCCGCAATAGCTAAACTCGTTTCGCTATTAGCAAATTGATAATTTGACGATCCATCGAGCATATAAGAGGCACTCACTCCATTACCTATGGGAGCAGTAGAAACTATTTTATTAGCATTGCCACTTAAACTACCGTGGCGAGTTCCTATCTTATCGAGTACGTTTGCATCCGTATCAGCATTGAACTGATAATAAGCCACTAAATCTTCATTATATGCTTGCTCACCTGTTCGCGTTAAGTGCCTTAGTCCTCTGATTTCTTCCTCGCTTAATGACTTATTCCATATAGAAACTTCATCTAATTCACCGACAAAATTTCGACTTCCCCAACCCTTGTAAGAACCAATACGCATAGCACCAAACTCGACAGCAGGCACATTAAAACTGTGTTTAGCGGCTACACCATTTAAGTAGACAGTTATCCCAGTAGAATCAGCAACCAGTGCTACATGTGACCATACATCTGGCTCCACAATAAGACCTGAACCCCACCACCAAGCACCATCAGGCCAGTGATAAGCCAGTTCGTTATTGGGTCTAAAATTAAGCCCAGCTGTAGTCCCTTCATTCATTACAATACCCGTGTATTCTCCTTGTATCCCATCAGGTTTTACCCAGGCAGACATGCTAATATTTTGAGTGGTAATATCCAGGCTTGGAATGGCTACATGATCTGGATTTGCCTCACATTTTAGTGCATTTCCAGCAAAGGCATCAGGAATACATTGATCTTGCAGCACAAGCACATTTTCTATGGTTTTGCTAGATGTTCTTCCTTGTCCGTCAGTAATGCTAAGTGTTACATGGTAACTTCCTTGCTCTTGAAAAGCAACTCGTGGGTTTCTTGCCGTTCTAGAGCTAATATAGGATGGTTCGGGTTCGAATGCCCATAACCAAGATGCACCATCATGGTCTAAAAAGGAATGATCATCAAATTGGATGGTATCCCTAGAACAGTAGACAGCTGGATCAGCCGTCATCGGCTCCGCAATGGGTTCAGACGGAACCGCAAAAGGTGCTTCCCAAATACCACGGGCAGTAGAAAGTCTTAGTTTACTATCTCGGTAGAATGGTTTAAATATTAATGCCGTAGTTAAAAATGGCAAACCATCTGCATACAAGACCCAATCTTGAACCGCATTATCATAATAGAATACACCATAGTCTGTTGCTAGATAAACGACATCATCTGTGCCCGCCTGATATAACACATCTAACATCCTATGGCCATCCAGCATATTGGTGCTTTTGTTGATCCAACTTTGTCCACCATCTTCTGTTGAAAACACCTTTTGACCATTTGCACCATAATAACTAATGACCCATAAATGATCTGTGGTATTAGGATCCATGGTCAAATCTAATCTTGAAATATTATTGCTCGGTACAACATTAGTGGGCGTAAAATTATGACCTCCATCTTCGGATCGATGGATCGTACCCACGTTATTATGAATCACCAAACAGTAGATGATTTGTGGATTAAGTCTTGAAATTTCGAATTCTAAGACTCTTGCATCTTCGGCAAAACTATATAGAGGATCAAATTTGAGACCACCATTTGTTGACCGATAAAAGCTGTTCCCATTACCTAAATACAATTGATTTGAGTAGGTAGGGTGGTATTCTATCTCACTAGAATTTAGGTCAGTATAAGCTTCATTAGGGTATAATCCGAGATTGGGAATGTTTGATGTTGCTTGATCTAACCGATCAGTTATCTTTTTATCTCCGATATCAGAAAAATGCATTGTCCGATTATCTAAAGGATTAATGTAACCCGTCGCCGTTTCAGCTCCTCCAAGAAAAACTGTTTCTCCTACACCGTAATTTTCATGATAGGCAGCGTTTCCATTGTGATATCTGCCTCCTGTCCAAGTATCTTCGTTCCAGCCATGACTAAAACCCCAATAGGTGCTGGCTGATATCCCTGTATTTCGTATTTCGACGGTTTGCATTTCGTCGTTTGAGTAGTTAATACCACCATCAGAAGTGTACCATATCTCATCTCCGACGACATCTATGTCTTGAATATCTGCGTGCATTTCTAATGATCTAGTACCTCGGATATATTCGATATTTGCCCCACGATTTCCAGACTCACAAGCCCAAATGGTTCCTACCCATAATCTATCTGGATCATTGTGAGAAACATCTAGATCATAATTGTACCAGCCTTGGTGATATCCACTACTATAACCAGCAAAAAACCAATTCGTATTCATATCACTACCACCGACATAAGGCCCACCGTCAATACCGTCAGGATTTACCCAAGAATCTCCACCGTCCAAGCTGTAATAAATACCAATCCATCCATTATCATTGGCCTTACTAGCACCT
This sequence comes from Saprospiraceae bacterium, assembly GCA_020629035.1. Classification (GTDB taxonomy): domain Bacteria; phylum Bacteroidota; class Bacteroidia; order Chitinophagales; family Saprospiraceae; genus JAHDDO01. Next base: position 83,134 of record JAHDEC010000009.1, read on the forward strand.
ATCAATCCCGCGTATACCCGGTCTGGATCAGCAGGAGTTAGGCCTATTTTGCATCCTATATCTGACGCATTATTAAAGTCAGAAGGAACATACCAGTTATTATCCTTTAACTCCCACGTGTCTCCATTATCGAAGGATTTATAGATCTGGGCACGACGCAATGAAGCATTGTGGACAGCAATAAAAAGGATGTCAGGATTTATAGTATGTGCCTCTATATCCCAGCAATGGTCACTAAAGATATTCTCCCAAGTACTGCCATTATCTGTGGATTTTAAAAGACCATTTGACGTAGCTGCAAAAACGATATTTGGTTGTGTTCGATGTATGTAAAATTGTTGAACTCGGTTTCCTACATCTAGCAGTAAAACCCAAGTTACACCGCCATCCACTGATTGGTAAATATGATTTCCATGACCTACGTATATAATGTCTGGATTTTGTGGATGAACTTTCAAATCAGCGGCATTAGTAATCGGGTAGTCCGCCGAAACTAAAAACCAGCTCATTCCATGATCGATGGATTTAAATATCCCACCACCTGTATCTGCACCGCAATACATGATGTCTTTGTTAGAGGGAGCTACCGCAATCGCACTTACATTGGTTTGTGTGGGACGCAGTTCGAGTGAACCATCATTTTTATAGGTGTTAAAAGGACCGATGTTTTCCCAGGTGCCTGTTAAGTTTTTATGCGATGCTCTTTGGCTTTGTAATCGTGCATATTTGGCTGCTTGTTGCTCGGCACTAGGCATGACAATAAAGCCTTCGTCATCTAAGTAAGATTGGATGTTTTTTAACCAATATTTATAATTCTGAACATGCACATTCTTTTTAAACTCATGCTGACTATAATATCGATCGTAGGCCTTATTAACTTCCTCTAAATTTGGGTTTTCGCTGTACATTAATTGAGCCCATGTCGGAATCGCTCCTTCTATAGCACTTGGTGGTACTTTGAAAAAGTAATCTTGGTTTTGAGCTTGCGCGGCATTGACCATCATAATCGAAAAAATCGCCCATATAAAGTGCCTCATCCTTTGCTTTTTTGTAGTATTATCTATTGTTTTATTGTTGTCCTCCTTGCATCATTTGTATCGATCTTCCGGGTGTGTAAGGTGCATCCGCATCTTCTAGTTTCTGCTCTAAGGCCGGTATATCTTCTTTGGCGAGCTTCATCAGTGCCTCAAAAATGGGTGCAAATTCTTCCTTTGCAATCGCTAAGCTCATTTTATGTGTTCCCGTTGGATCTGCCGAAGAATTTCCCTGCTCATAATTTATCCATCCGAGCCTTCCCGCAGGTGTTACCGGTTGATCGATATCTAATTTTCGCTTAATAGGATCACCATACATTTGTTCACTAATGTCTTTAAGCGATTGTTTGATAGTATTAATCTCAGATAGATATTTACTATCCTCATCTTCGATATATTCCACCGCTTTTTCCATGTATTTCATCTTTTTATTTAATTCACCCATCAAGTACTGAGCTCCTTCCATGGATCGACCAAACTCTGTGATTTCTTGCTGGAAAGCCAACTTAGCTTCCTTGTCTTTAGCAGGCATAATTCCGTTATCTAATGGCACGACATTGAAACTAACAGCTTCTGCAACCTGGTTTATTTCACCATCCTTAATCAGTGACATTTCTACCGAGTATTTCCCTGGTTTAGCCATGATCCCTTTGCTTGCCTCATTAAATGGATTGAAGAAGGAAGGCTTGTCAAAGTTGATAGCATCTTTAGCTGGGTAGCGTAAATCCCATTCGAGGGTTTGTAATCCCTTGCTTGGTTTTTTATACAGTTTTCGGACGATTTTTCCTGCTTCATCTCTAATAGTAAAGAGCAGCTGGGGCTTCATCTCTTCCTTTTCTGCTTTATAGTCTTCATAGCTTGGAAAGGGTGTGTCTTTGCCAGCTTTGATAAGTTCTTTCTCTTTCTTTTTCCGATCCTTAGCGGCCGTCGTGTAGTCATCTTTTATGTAGTATCGTATCAGTGCAACCGGACCTAAATTTTTGCCCGAATAAAAGGAATCCCCTTGGAAGGCTTTTCCAGCTAATCCCAAAGGTTTACTTTGCTCATACTGTAAAGCATCACGTACGGGAAAGATTAGTGCTGTTTCATCCAGATTTGTTTTGCCAATGTTACGCAAAGCCGAATAGTCATCCAGTACATAAAATCCTCGACCAAAGGTTCCTAGTACTAAGTCTTCTTGGTCTTTTTGGATCGCTATATCACGTACGGCTACAGTTGGTAATCCATTGGCTAATTTTTTCCAATGTTTTCCTCCATCCTGACTGAAGAAAGCACTGAATTCGGTGCCTACAAATAATAGATTTGGATCTTCATGATCTTCTTCAATGCTGTAACTAGAACCTCTCTCGGGTAGATTATTGCTGATGTTTGTCCAACTGACCCCTTTGTTGCTTGACTTAAATACATAAGGCTTAAAGTCACCATATTTATGGTGGTTAAAGAGGGCGTAAATCACATTTTCGTCATGTTTAGAGGCGTAAACCATATTTACATATGTACGATTAGGTACACCTGAAATATTGTCTATTTTTCTCCACGAGTCACCTCCATTTTCGCTCACGTGGATGAGTCCATCATCTGTACCTACAATAATAAGATTTTCGTTTATTGGCGATTCTGACATGGCCACAATGGTACCATATGGACTTGTAGATCTGTTTTTAACCACCGCATCTACACCCCAAACTCGATCCATTACAGGCAGTGTATTCCTATCTAATTGTCGAGAAAGATCATCACTAATCACCTCCCAAGAATTACCATAATCATCTGATCTAAATACTTTATTAGCTGCAAAATATACTCTACCAGATTTATGCGGACTGGCAATTAAAGGAGCATCCCAATTCCATCGATAGGCATCTTCTCCTTTGCGTTCTTTTGGTTGGATGCCCACTTCTTCACCACTTCGTTTATCGAATCGTACTAATACGCCATATTGAGATTGAGCGTAAATTAAATCGGGGTTTTCAGGATCTGCTTGGGATTCAAAACCATCACCTCCATGCGTAATGTACCAATCAGCATTCACAATTCCGTGTTTAGTCTGCGTCCGTGAAGGTCCTCCAATACTAAAGTTATCTTGGGTGCCACCATAAATGTGATAAAACGGTTTTGCGTTATCTACTGATACCTTATAAAATTGGGTTACGGGTAAATTAGCTTTGAATTCCCATGAAGAGCCATTATCCCAAGTTTCATAAATACCTCCATCACAACCTACTCGCCAGTGTTGGTTTTGTTTTGGGTTTATCCAGATGCAATGATTATCAACGTGCTTGGTATTTTCAGGCACTTTATTAAACGTTTTTCCGCCATCGATACTTTTGTGTAACCAAGTATCCATTCCGAATATGATGTTTGGATTAATGGGGTCTGCAATGATTTCTTGATAGTAGTTACCACTGGTAACATAAGATCCTACTTTTTCCCAGACTACACCACCGTTGGTAGTTTTATAGAAACCCGATTTACCTTCTGCGGCTTCGACAATAGCATAAACTGTTTTAGGTGCTGCAGGACTGATGGTTAATCCGATTCTTCCCATTTCTACTGATGGCAAACCTTTATTTACCATATTCCAAGTTTCTCCAGCATCCGTGGATTTATAGATCGCAGAACCCGGTCCACCTCCTAAATAAGTATATACATGTCTACCTCTTTGTAGAGCTGCTGCATACATAATGTTGGGATCAGATGGATCCATGACTAAGTCCGTGATACCCGTATATTTATCGATTTCTAGAGTAGCTTTCCATGTTTTTCCACCGTCTGTGGATTTGTAAAGCCCTCGATCTCCGCCACTACTCCACAAGGGACCTATAGCTGCTACGTAAACGGTTTGGCTATCATCTGGGTGAACGATAATTTTGGCAATGTGTTCTGATTCTTTAAGTCCCATATGTTCCCAAGAAGATCCGCCATTGGTAGACTTATATACACCATCACCATAAGCTACTGATCGCTGGTTGTTGTTTTCCCCTGTTCCTACCCAAATCGTGTTTGAATTGTTTGGGTCCATAGTTACACAGCCTATGGAGTACGAACCTTGACTGTCGAAAATGGGTTTGTAGGTTGTACCTGCATTGCTTGTTTTCCAAACACCACCAGAAGAGGTGGCTACATAATACTCCCTATCATCCGCTGGATTTACCGCGAAATCAGAAATTCGTCCAGAAGTCATCGCAGGTCCTACTTCTCGATAGGAGAGTCCTGACATTGAAAGTTCATCAAGATAATGTTTTGCGGGTTCGGGTTTAGATTTTTTCTTTTTTTGAGCAGAAATATCTATTGAAAAACTGAAGATAAGACATAGTATAAGGATACTATTTGAGATAAGTATATTAAGACGCATTCGATTGATTTTGTAGCGTCTAAAATAGGCAGAAATTATGAAGCTTTGTTAGTTTTTAGTGGTTCAATGTCGATTATCTAAGGTATTTAGTCTTTAATCCAACATTGAAAATATTGCTGCTTAATTTTGGCTTCAAATTCTGCTTATTAATTAATGCTTGGCTGAACGCAGTTTTAGCTTATGGTCGAACATCAGTCAACTTAATCTGCTGTCTTTACAGTAGGACGCAAATATTCAGTGGATTTGAGTACAGGATTAGAGGATGCCTAGTTTAATTAATTATGCTTTTACCTCTGATAGTAAAGTTAGATCACAATAATTAGTTTTGTATGAATAATAAATTGAACAATTACCGAAGATGAGTTTTAAAGAAACAATGCAGCGTCGTTATACGACGAAAAAGTATGATAGTGCAAAGAGTCTCAAAGCAGGACAAATCGAAGACTTAAAAGAAATCTTACGACTTTGTCCTTCTTCGATTAACAGCCAACCTTGGCAATTTACGTTCGTCAGCACACAATCTGTAAAGGAGCAACTAGCAGAAGTTTCTTGGCATAATACCCAAAGAGTATTAGATTGTGACACAATAGTTGTGTTTAACCGCATAGATAATGTGCTACTCTTTGAGCAACAGATTGAGTCTAGGCTTTCTCCCTTCGCAGTAAACTATTTTAAAGATTATGTAAAGCCGTTGCCCATTGAAAAAATTAATACATGGTTTAGTAATCAAGTTTATTTGGCCTTAGGTGTTTTCTTAAGTGCCTGTGCTGAAATGGGTATTGACTCGACTCCAATGGAAGGAATTGAACCAGATAAATATGACGATATATTAGCTCTAAAAGATTATACATCTCTGGTAGCTGTGGCTATTGGATATAGAGACCCTGAAGATGCTAACCAACTCAGTAAAAAGCCAAAAGCAAGAAGAAATCTAGAAGAAATTATTCAACATATTTAAATGAGCTGATAAACTTCTTTTAATCGGTATCAAGTGAATGTATCTGCATTTGAACTCAGTCAGGGAGCCTTAGCCTTTTATCCACAATAAGCTGTGTCGAATTCCAGATTTGTCTTTAAGTTCAACCACATAGGTGCCAGCTGAAAAATAATTAAGATCGATTTTGGTCTTTGTTGAAATTATTTCCTGATGCAGCAAGCTTCCTTGGCTAGAATAAATCGCTATAGATTGTATCTCAACGCCACTATTTTCCCATTGCAGAATTCCATTGCTTGGATTTGGGAAAATGCGTGGAGTGAGTCTTGATATTTCTTCCAATGTTGTTGAAATGATAATTGGCTCACAAAAATCCAATGCTTCAGCTAGTTTATATTGTGCCTCTATAGGATGTTGGTTGAGTGAATTTGGAATACCAATTGGTGGCCAATTTGCCAACTCTTTGTAATAGTCATTGGTCCCACTTAGGTATAGACTTTGTTCGGTTATTGTATCATTTTGGCTGGGTACAATATCGCCTTTATGGTTGTTTGCTAATTCATAATGATCTTCTCCAAATAGTAGATAGTTTCCTTTAAAAAATCCATCATTGCTTATTTCATTACCGATAAAGTTTTGTTTATCTGATGGAATGCCAAAGTTCATGACGATACCATAGTCTTCAGCTCGGTTTCTAAACAGGGTGTTTAAGGGCCCATTCTGTCCATGAGAATCATCAATGACAATATTTTGTATCACATTTCCTTCAAATAAGTTTGCGTACGGGTAATTTCCATGCAATACAAGATCACCGGCTGCATCATCAGGCAAGGTGGTACCTGTCCAATAAGGATCAATGGAATAATTATAGGATAATACATTACCATTGGGTCCTGCCTGCAACAGCATAGCATGTCGTAATCGTTCAAAGTGGTTGTTGTGGATGAGGCAATCGCCACTGGTAAATTGGAGTACAACTCCATAGGCTTTTCCTCCACCACCAAAATCAAAGGCATCATTAAAATAGGAATGACTTACTTCAATATGATGGCTATTTTGTATGCTAAGATGTGCGAAGTTTGATTGATAGCTTTCAATACAAGAAACTTGACATTGGTAAGCTATATTAAAGAATATGTTGCTTGTTTGACCAGTTGTTTGGTCCATTCTTTCGATGCTGAGATCATGAATAAATATATTCTCTACGGGCGCCAATCTATCGATGAAATTTGGCTGAGCAGAAGATGTGTCTATCTTGAAGTCTCTCATTAAAGGACGATCAAGCAATATAGAGTTGCTGTCAATGGCCATAATTTTTGCTATGAATCCAGTGCTTTTTTCAGCCCATGATGAGCTAACGAGATGGCCATCATTGGGCCTTAACTGAATATGATATCCTGGCTCAAAATGACTGGTGGAATCTATGATAATAAGCGAATCTCTAATGGAAGCATCCTCAGATAAAGTCGATAAAGAGGGAATTCGAATTCCGATGGCCTGTATGCAATGTCCGGTACCATTTAAATCAAATAGAAAATGGGTTTCTGCTGGTCCATCACCATAAATTTCAGTATTAGATTTTAGTTGCAGGGTATTGTGAAATCGATAGGATCCTGCTGGAAAGTATAGGCTTATCGCTAAAGAATCAGCTCTTTCTAAAAGCTCATTAATTAAGGAGTCACAAGGAATGATTCCTTGGTTATCGGCCCCAAGCTCCAATGCATTTATTAAGGTGTCTGGAGTCGGAAATGGAATCTGATTTCCTGCACTAGACCAATCAAAGATTCTAGAAGAATCAATCTGAGCATGCAAACCTTGAATTGAAAACAAACACAAGCAACATTGAATCAAAACAAAACCAGAAATCCAAGAACATTTCATACGGTCTAAAATAGGGATTATCTACTAACTGAGCTTATCTTTGTCAGGTGGAAACTAAGAAATCGCCTAATGAAGGTTCGATCAGCCTCAATAAATTTATCAGCAGCACCGGCATCTGCTCAAGACGGGAGGCAGATAAATGGATTGATGAAGGTAAGGTCACACTAAATGGGGAGCTTGCTAAAAAGGGGAATCGGGTGGAACCCCAAGATGAGGTGAAAGTAGACGGAAAGCTTATTGAAGCCCCCAAGGCTAAACCTATTTATATTGCTTTCCACAAACCTCCGGGTATAGTGTGTACTACAGATCGCAGAGAGCCCAGAAATATCATTGATTTTATAAATCACCCACAAAGACTTTTTCCCATCGGTAGACTAGATAAACCATCTCAGGGCTTAATCTTTTTGACAAACGATGGTGATATCGTCAATAAGATTTTGCGAGCCGGTAATGCCCATGAAAAAGTATATGTAGTTAAGGTAGACAAACCTATCGATCAAGAGTTTATAAAAAAAATGGCCGGAGGTATTCCTATTCTAGGAACCAAAACGCAAGCTTGCAGGGTTTACCAAATGGGTGAATTTATGTTTAAAATCATCTTGGTACAAGGCCTAAATAGGCAGATTAGAAGAATGTGTGAATATTTGGATTATAAGGTTTTACACTTAAAGAGAATCCGAATAATGCATGTTTTATTAGAAGGACTCAAGGTCGGTGAATGGCGCAATTTAACCGATGACGAAATACGGCTTTTGAATAAAGCTACCCAACACTCCGAAAAATAATTAGACATATCTGCAGCGTTTTTGCTTCCAAAAGGATTATATAAGTGAACAGCATAAAATAACTAAGGAGTTATAAAACTGTTTCCATTAGTACTTAAGCAACTGACATTAGTTTTGTTATAGACAACTTCCATTTTCTTTTCAAAACTTAGTTCATCTACAAACAAAAACAAGAACGAACAAAAGCTTCGTTCTTTTAAAAATGACCAATTATCAAATTTAATTGGTTAGGCTCTTGCTTGTTTTTTTGTAAATGAATGAATCTTTTTTCAAAAGAATCGCACATGCTTATGAGATAAAAGATTAGCCTAAATCGGCAAGATTAGTTCTACTATTAATTATAGGTTTATTGAAAGCATTTTGTGTTATTTTTTCTGGCTTAGTCAGCTAAGAAAAAGAATGGATCTGCTAAGTAGCAGGTCCATTTCTTTGGGCCATTGCCTAATATGTCGTCTCTGTTAACAAAGTATTAAAAAATAAAAAAAATGAGATTTACAGCCAACGCAAAATGCTTTTCTGAAGTCTTGTACATAGAATCCAGAAAGATGGATTAACAATCATTAGTAATTAGTAATCATTATTGAACCCTTAAAATTTAAATCATGAAAAGGACACTTCCATTTATTGTTTTTTGTCTATTTAGTTGGGCATTAACAGCAAGCAATTTACCTGAAACCGCACCCTCTACCGTAACTTTTGAAACTCAAGGAAATCACTTATTTGTGGCGTTCGAACGACTTGTCGATTTAGAAACGACGCGTAAAATTGAAATATTTAATGAGCGAGGTATACGTGTTTTTCGGGGAGATGCATTTTCTACTAGATCAGTTTCTGGTCTAAATATCTCCAAGTTAAACGAAGGATTGTATACCATTCAAATTACATTATTTGATCAGATAGTTCGATCCTCATTTGAAAAAGACTAAAGCATATTTCCATTAGTATTTAGTTGCTTAGCCTAATTAACTAAGCAAAAATGATAGGGTGCAGCAATGGCTGAACCCTATTTTTTTGTCCTAAATTCCGGCCGCTACATTGAGCATAAAATAAGTACCAGCCTGTGGATATAGAAAGTTTTCAGTAGTCATGTCTCCATTAAACAGATAGCTATAGGTATAACCATTTGCACTATACTGTTGATTCAACAAATTGTAAACCTTTGCTGTAATGTGCAGCTTTTTCATCTTAGGTATGTCAAAGCTGTATCTCGCAGACAAGTCACTCACTAAATATGGATCTAGACTTCTTCCTTCGTTCATCGTATTGTCTAAATACTGTTTGCCTATGTAGTTATTATTCCACATCAGCGTGATGTCCTCAGTAGGCATATATTGAAGTCCAAGGTTTCCAATTATATTTGGAGAAAAGGATATATCAGTGTCTTCATAAAGGTTGTCTATCACATCACCCGTCCCATAATCGTATAGAATTTCTGTAAAATTCCTTATTTTATTTTGGCTCAATGTCAAGTTTGCTGATAAGCCTATTTTTTCTGAAAAATTAATACTTCCGTCTAGCTCTATACCAGCCCTATAACTTACATCAACATTGGTTCTTAAATTAGCACCTACATCATTCAGTTCACCGTTTAATACCAATTGATTTAGATAATACATGTAGTATGCATTGGCATGAAACATGTATTTTTCCTTTCTTATTTCGTATCCCAATTCCCCATCATATAAAGTTTCATGTTTTGGAAGATCCGATCCAAAAGAAGCGATGTAATCATTTCTGTCCGGCTCTCGATTGGCTCGCGCCAAGCTCAGGTAAATTTTAGAATGGTCGTTTACATATGTTAATCCTGCCTTAGGATTAAAAAATCTCAAATTATCATCGATTATAACTGCAGCACGTCGACCATCATCTCCAAAAATATCGTTATCTGTCCCTGCTATACTATAGTTTATGCCCCGTACTTGAAGATCAGCAAAATAGTGTAGTTTTTTGCTTAGCTTCCCAGTAAATTTTGTGTAAAGTTGATAGTCTAATTTTTCTCCGATGTTAAAATAGTAGATAGGAAATATAAAATTAGCTGTATCGCGTATGATATTTATTACTTCACCAGCATGCTCACCTACATAGTTCTGGATAGAACCTCCAAAAGCGATGTTGTGTGACTCATTTAATTTTAAATCATTATTCAGAATAACTCCATAAAGATCATTATCTAAACTACGCTTTCTAACCAAATCAGTAAATTCTAAAGTGTCATTAGCATCAACAATAAATGGAAATAAATTATAAAATTTCAAATCATCTTGATACCTGAATTCTTCAAAAAAACCAAACCCGTGAGTGTAGTACAAACTAGCCTTTGACGAAAATTTTGAAGAAAAGGTTTTAGAGTAGTGCAATTGGTAATGATCTTGTTGATAGTCATCGACCTGATCTTCATAGGTATAGTAGTTATATCTTCGATCACTGCTAAAAAGATTAGTTGAATCTGCCTCATTAAGATAAATGATTCCTTTATTAGCTAAATAGTGATTCATTAATCCCTCCTCATCATTGTTTACTCTGGATTCAGGCACGCCCCACCAAGATTGATAAGTTCGTTCATGACCCGAAAAAAGATTCAATCGCAGACTAGAGCTTGGACCTATGCGGGCAGCTGAAAGCATCCATGATCTTAAATCACTACTAGCTCTATCCACATATCCATCAGATTTAATAATGGAAAATCTTGCATTGACGGAAAACATATCATTTAGCAGACCAGTCCCTGCTTCCATGCTTAGTTTCTGGGTATTAAAAGACCCATATCCTAGGGTCGCATCCACATAATTTTTATGACGTGTATCTGAAGTGTTTAAGTTAACGGTGGCACCAAAAGCACCTGTACCATTGGTAGATGTCCCTACACCTCTCTGAACTTGAATTTCACTAACTGAACTCGCAAAGTCGGGTAGATTAACCCAAAATACATCTTGTGACTCTGAATCATTTAATGGAATCCCATTGATAGTCACATTCACTCTGGTGGGATCTGAACCTCTTATTCTAATACCAGTATAACCAACTCCCGCTCCAGCATCAGAGGTTACTACTGTAGATGGTAAACTCTTTAGTAAAAAAGGCATGTCTTGTCCCAGATTGTCCATGGCAATGTCCTCTTTGCTTACATTTTTAAAACTAAAAGGATCATTCTCTTCATGACGATTTGCTTGAATCTCTATTTGATCAAGATTATAAAACGTACCTTCTAGCACGATATCTAATGAAATATCGGAGTCGATAGTATAGTAATCAGTGTACATTTCATAGCCCACATAACTGCACTTTAATTCATATTCTCCAGTGGGGATACTATCAAGTAGATATCTTCCATTTTCATCTGAAATTGCAGCTTTATCCGTAAATCGTAAAAAGATACTTGCTCCTACAAGTGGTTCGCCAGCCTCATTAGTTACTACTCCGTTTAAAGAGTATTGAGCATGAAGTGCAGTACTTACTGACAATAAAATAATAATAGAAAGGATCCTATGCATAAACGTTATTAATTGATAAAATAGGCACCTTGAAGACGTGAATCTTTACATTTTCCTTTCCAGCATTATCTGGTCAGGTTCCATGGGTATGATCTCAGCCATATGGCACCCCAAATGTGTTGCAAAGATATCATCTTGTTGGATTTTAACAACTATCTAGAATCATTAATCCATTTTATAGCTGTCTGTTCTCTTTCAGAACGATGAATGTCCTTTATAATTTTATAGGGTCGATTAAAGCTTCTGATATGCGCTAAATAAATATCAAACAACTCGTCTCGATCGGTAGGGTTTTCTCGTAGAGGATCCGCAACCCAAGGTATGTTAGGACTGCATAATAGATAAAACTTATTCTGAATGTCTGAGGCTTTTTGTTGGATCCATGGGTCACAGGTTTTAAACTTATAGCTCGACCAAATTTGTATAGTTAGCAGATCTGTATCATGAATTGAAAACCTGCTTGAGACATTCATTACACTTCTTTCTATGGTATGCTGGCCTTCTGCAATAATCTTTAAATCTGATAGCTGATAGGGTCGATTTAGCTTGTCTAGATATTCTCTAGCGTATTCATCTCGGTACACTTTATCGAAATGCTCACAAATGCTTTTACACAAAGTGCTCTTGCCACTGCTTTCTGGGCCAGTAATAATAAATTTCTTTAGTACTTTCGGGTAATGCATTCGATTGAGCCATTTTTTAAATGGAGGAATCATTATATATCCTCCGAAGATAAGCTATCTCCATTTTTTGGTGCTGTGTATGATGAATTCAAATTCACTAACAAGATATACAACTATTTCATTCATCCACAATGGGATAGTATTGGATCACCTACCTTGTATGCCAAGTTAATTTATGTGACTTATGAACAAAATACGGCTATAATCGAATTAATAGGTGAGTGGAATGACCTCATAAATAATGATATCATGTGGCTCAAAAATGAGTTACTCAATCCTTTATTATCTAATGGCGTTAGACGCTTTATCTTAATGTGTGACAATGTATTGAACTTTCATGGTGAAGACGACTGTTACTACGAGGAATGGTGGGACGATATCAAAGAAGATGATGGCTGGATAGCTGTTATTAATACCCGAGAACATGTCGAAGATGAGATGAAAAGAGCAGGAATTCATTTCTATTTGCACTTTGGAGATAAATTTGCAGATATGGAATGGCAGGGTACCACGCCGATACCATTAATACAATCGATGGATGCCTTAGTGAGAGGTCAAATTAAAAAACTAGATTATTGAGTATACATAGATCAGGATTTATCAATATCATTGGCAAACCTAATGCAGGAAAGTCTTCATTAATGAATGCTCTGCTAGGCGAGAAGATGTGTATTATATCGAGTAAACCTCAAACCACACGTCATCGAATTTTTGGTATCATGAATGATGATGACTATCAGGCAGTCTTCTCTGACACACCCGGTTACATTACCAGCACAAGTTATAAAATGCAAGAGGCGATGAATAAGCAAGTCTTGACCATTTTTGAAGATGCTGATGTAATTTTCATGGTCCATGATGTAGCGGGCAAAGACAGTATAGACAAACGAGTAATGAAGCGCTTGGCAAAAATGGAGGTGCCGATTTATTTAATACTTAACAAGATAGATCTCGTAAGGGAAGATTTTTTAGAAAGTGTGGAAGAGGAGTGGAAAGAAAAGTTTGAGTGGACGAAAATCTTTAAAACTTCGGCGCTGAACAAACTTGGGGTGGATGAATTAAAAACGGCAATTATTGATGCATTGCCTGAAGGGCCAGCTTATTATCCTAAGGATCAATTGTCTGACCGTCCGCAACGATTTTTTGTCAGTGAGATTATCCGAGAAAATATATTGGATTTATATCATCAAGAAATTCCTTATGCTTCAGAGGTAATTGTAACAGAATATAAGGAGAAAGAAAAGCATGGTAATCCCATTGTGCATATTTATGCCCAAATATTTGTGATGAGAAAATCACAGAAGATGATTATGTTAGGGAAGGGTGGCTCGGCTATTAAACGCCTTGGAATCGAATCAAGAAAGGATATAGAGGAATATTTAGGTTGTCAAGTATTTTTAGAACTTTTCATTAAGATTAGAGAAAAGTGGCGAGATGATGACCGTACGTTGAAATCTTTTGGATATTTGCAGTAAATAAAAATTATGTCGTCGGTAGTAGCAATTGTTGGGAGGCCCAATGTCGGGAAATCAACCTTATTTAATCGTCTTATAGGTAATAGGAAGGCGATTATCGAGGACTTTAGTGGAGTGACTAGAGATAGGATTTACGATACCGCTGAGTGGAATGGGAAGAATTTTACCACTATCGATACGGGTGGATTTGTGCAGGGTTCAGATGATGTATTCGAAGCAGCGATTCGTGAGCAAGCTTTGATTGCTATGGATGAAGCTGATCTAATACTATTTATGGTAGATGTCACTACTGGGATTACTGATCTTGATGATAGACTTGCGAAAATCTTAAGGAAATCTCCCAAAAAGGTGATGTTAGTCGTTAATAAGGTAGATAATCACCGTAGACAATTAGAGGCTAATGAATTTTGGAGTTTAGGTTTTGAGGAAACGCACTTCCTGAGTTCTATAACTGGTTCAGGTACTGGTGAGTTACTAGATGTTATGGTAGAGTTACTGCCTGATAAACCACCTTTGCATGAAGATTTAGCCAAAATTGCCATCGTTGGTCAGCCCAATGTTGGTAAATCATCCCTAACTAATGCTCTATTAAGTGAAGATCGACACATTGTTACCGACATAGCAGGGACAACCAGAGATTCAATCCACTCAGTCTATAATAAGTTTGATAAGAAGTTTCTTTTAATAGACACAGCTGGAATTCGAAAGAAAGCAAAGGTCCATGAAAACATAGAGTTCTATTCGGTACTTAGAGCCATCAACGCGATCGAAGAAGCGGATGTTTGTATGTTGCTTATTGATGCACAAACGGGTGTCGAACAGCAGGATATGGCAATTTTTAGTCTAATTAAAAAACGCCGTAAAGGACTTGTAATCCTAGTAAATAAGTGGGATTTAATAGAAAAAGAAACGAATTCAGCAAGAGACTTCGAAAAAGAAATTAATCGAAAAATATCTCCTTTTGTTGACGTACCCAAAGTATTTATCTCGGCATTGGACAAAACAAGAATCCATAAAGCTGTAGACCTAGCACTTGATGTTTATAACAAACGGAGTGCACGTATCTCAACCTCAGAACTTAATGAGGTAATGCTTGAGGTGATCGAAAGGAACCCGCCACCATCGCATAGAAATAAGTTTATCAAAATAAAATACATAACTCAGTTGCCAACAGAGTTTCCGGCATTTGCCTTCTTCTGTAATTTTCCTGAGCATGTAAAACAATCCTATCGACATTTCTTGGAAAATCAAATGAGGAAACATTTTGATTTTACCGGAATCCCTATTAGTATTTATTTTAGAGCTAAATAGATTAAATGGAAATTATTAGTACAGCATTTAATGATGTTTACATTGCCCAGCCAAGAGTTTTTGGCGATGAACGTGGCTACTTTATGGAATCGTTCAATTTAAATCACTGGAAAGACATTTTGCCTAATAGTACTTTTGTACAAGACAACGAATCGAAATCAAGCAGAGGAGTTTTACGCGGTATGCATTTCCAAAAACCGCCTCATGCCCAAGCAAAATTAGTGAGAGTCATCGAAGGGAGAGTATTAGATGTTATCTTAGACATCCGAAAAGAATCAGAAACCTATGGTCAATATCTAGGTGTAGAACTATCGGAGGAAAATAAAAAGCAATTGTATGTGCCTAGAGGATTTGCCCATGCTTTTGTGGTTCTGAGCGAATCAGCTCTTTTTAGCTATAAATGTGATAACTATTACAATAAAGAAAGTGAGGGTGGTATCCATCCTTTAGACCCAACTTTAAATATTGACTGGCAAATAGATAAGGCATTAATCCAATTATCTGCGAAAGATGCTGAACAATCTAAGTGGGGAGAACATTATATTTTCGAATAAATTTAGCTTATGATCCGAATAATGTACAATGGTCTGGGTGGCCAGGTAGGCAATGCCATTCAAACTGCCTTAAGACAAAACGATACGTTTTTAGGCCTTGGACTATCCATTAAAGAAGCGGACCTCATGAATCCATCGAGTATGGATGCACTATTTGAAAAAAATAAACCGCAATACTTTATCCATGCGGCAGCCTATACAGCCGTAGATAAAGCAGAAGAGGATAAAACCGTTTGTCATCAAGTAAATGTAGTCGCAACAGAAGCCATTGCAAGACTGTGTGAGAAGCACGATTGTTGCATGATTTATCTCTCATCTGATTATGTCTACCATTCGAAGCAGGGAACGCCCATCACGGAAAATGACTCCACAACACCTCAAGGATATTATGCTCAAACAAAATTTGATGGTGAAGAGGCCACAAGAAAAATAGCTAGTAAGCACTATATTTTTAGGACTTGTTGGGTCTATGATCCCTTTGGACATAACTTTGTAAATTCCATGATTCGATTAGGTTCATCACGAGATAATCTGACTATTGTAAATGATCAAATAGGTGCCCCAACTTATGCTCCTGATATTGCCCAAAGTGTATTACAGGTAATCCAGCAACATGCCTTTGAAGGCAAAGAAGCTTATGGAACCTACAATTTGACAAATCAAGGTAAAACTCATTGGGCGGATTATGCAAGATTAATTTTTGAACTAGAGAATATAAATTGCAAGGTCAAAGGAATTAGCACGGAAACTTATGCAGCTCCCGCTCCAAGACCTAAATGGAGTGTTTTGAGTGGTGAGAAATTAAAAAAGACATTTAACATCCAGCTGCCACATTGGGAAGAAAGCCTAAAACGTTGTCTTAATGCGCGAAAGAATAGAGTGAATTTGTCAGAATAAGTACTTAGATAGTCAAGAAAAACAACAAATCCACAGCTAGGAAGTTATGTTTAACAGATAAACTACCATAATGTCTTTCTAAACCACAGTTAATTTGAAGATGATTGGTTAATTTGTCACGATAATAATGGTAAGGAATTGAATTATAAGTTTTACATACTGTTTTTTCTGCTGACCATAGCATTTAATGCTAATGCGACCCACAACCGGGCAGGCGAGATTACTTATAGACAAATAGGAGCACTTACCATCGAAGCCACCATAACAACCTACACAAAGGCTTCAAGTACTTCAGCTGATAGAGATAGTCTAACCCTAAATTGGGGCGATGGTACAAGTACACTCTTAGATAGAGATAATGGTAATGGAGACATAATACCCGGTCAAGACATTAAGATTAATTATTATCGAGGTACACACACCTATGCAAGCCGAGCAAGTTACACTTTATCTTTTCAAGACCCCAATCGAGTAAACAGTATTCTAAATGTTAATTATCCAAACTCTGTGGAAATTCCATTTTATTTGGAAACAACCTTTACCCTTTTAAATTCACAGTTTGAAGGATTAAACAACTCTGTTTTACTACTGCAGCCACCCTTGGATTTTGCATGTTTGGGTCAGCGATTTATCCACAATCCTACGGCTTATGATGCCGATGGAGATAGTATTTCATACGAATTAATTATCCCTATGGAAGGTGAAGGAATCCCTGTTTCTAATTATCAGTTTCCAGATGAAATCGGCCCTAATCCCTTAACAAATGTGATCAATTTAGACGAAATAACTGGAGATTTTGTATGGAACGCCCCGCAAATTGCTGGAGAGTATAACATAGCTTTAAAGGTAAAAGAACATAGAAATGGTCAGGTGATTAGCAGTACAGTTCGAGACATGCAGATCTTTGTGGATATATGCGACAATCAGCCGCCCATCCTTGAGTCCATAGACGAAATTTGTGTGATTGCAGGGGAGAAGGTTGACATACAGTTAAATATTGATGATGTAGATGAGGGCCAGCAGGTCATTCTTTCTGCTACTGGAGGTCCATTTTTTGTGGATCAATCGAAAGCAGTGATAAGTGGTCCTGATGATTTTACAACACCTCCATTTACTGCTCAACTTATTTGGCAAACTAACTGTAGCCATATAAGAGAACAATTTTATCAGGTAGTCATAAGAGCACAAGACGATTTTGGGGCTTTCGGCCAAGGTTTGGTTACGCTAAAAACCATTCGAATCAAAGTCTTAGGACCTCCGCCAGAAAATCTAGAAACAGCTAAGGTAATGAACGCAGTTATGCTTAGCTGGAATAAACCCTATCTATGCGATTTAACGGCATCAGAGAAGTTTGTTGGTTTCAGTGTATGGCGTAAAGAAGGAAGTAATCCTAATGTTCCAACAGAATGTTTTAATGGACTTAATGGAATGGGCTATGAAAAGATCGAATATGTGACCAATGAGTTTGATCAAAATAAATATATCCACCTTGACGAAGATGTGGATTTAAGTAAAATTTACTGCTATCGTGTGCTAGCCGAGTTTGCAGAGTTAACCGATGATGGAGTTCCATTTAATCGCGTAGAAAGTATTGCAAGTGAAGAAAGTTGTATTCAACTCACTAAAGATGTTCCATTCATCACAAAGGTCTCAGTGCTTGAAACATCTAATGCCCAGGGGATGATGGATATTGCTTGGCAAAATCCTAAAGCAAGCGATTTTGATACCTTACTTTTACCTGGACCTTATCAGTTTGAGCTACTTCGAGCAGCCGTTGGTTCGCCTTTTCAAGTGATTCAAACTTGGAATGAACAAGTATTTTCAGACTTTGATGTTACTACTTATGAAGATAGTGCCTTAAATACTGCCGACTTCCAATATTTATATCAAGTACTGATTAAGCCGAACGGTGATGATAAAATTTCATCAGCCGCAAGTAGCGTTTATTTAAATATTCAGCCAAACGACAAGCGAAATATACTTAGTTGGGATTATCAAGTGCCTTGGCAAAACTTTATGCATTATATCTATCGGTATAGTGATGATCTTTCAGATTTTGAATTAATTGATTCTAGTTTAACGAACAGCTTTACTGATTTCAATCTCGAAAATGGTCAAGAATACTGCTATTATGTGTCTACAGTTGGGACTTATGGAATTGAAGGATTTCCTACACCTATTGTCAATGATTCACAAGAAAATTGTGCCATTCCTGTAGATTTGTTACCGCCTTGTGCACCCTCATTATCATTATTTTCCATTTGTGATCTACTTGCAGAAAATCCATCAGCAGAAGAACTTTTTAATACACTCAGTTGGAGTTTGGATTTGAATGATTGCCCTGAAAATGAGGACGTAATGTCTTTCAATATTTATAGTCTTAATACTGAATCTGGAGAATACGAGTGGCTTGCTGAAGTACCATTAGGCGAGTTTGAATACGAAGATTTTCGTGAAAATATAGTCTCAGGATGCTATAAGATTAGTGCTCTTGATGAAGTAGGCAACGAGAGTTTGCTTTCTGAAGAAATTTGTGCAGAGTCCTGTGCAATCTACGAATTACCAAACACCTACACCCCGAATGGTGATGGTTCAAATGACTTCTTTGTTCCAAGGAAAAATCTATTTATAGAATCAGTAAACTTTACCGTCTATAATCGTTGGGGAAATCTAATATTTGAAACAAATGATCCGATGTTAAATTGGGATGGCTTATCACCAGGGGGAGAACCTGTAGACGATGGAACTTACTATTATGTTTGCGAATTGCTCCAAACCGTGGAAGATGAATTGCAAATTGTCGAAACATTGGAAGGCTATATAGAAGTACTTAGATAATAAGGCTGATTACTTTCTTCAGCTCCATTTGTTAATCACCACACAAAACTTAATTACATGAGAATACTCATTATTGGAGGTGCTGGCACCATTGGTAAAAAAGTAACAGACTACTTTAGGACTAAACACTCCGTTCAAGTAGCTGGGAGATCTGCTGGTGATGTGTTGATGGATATTTCTTCTAGTGAGTCAATAGAGAATGCATTCAAGAACCTTGGTATGCTAGATGCTGTGGTTTGTATCGCTGGAGAAGCTAAATGGGATACCTTTGAAAATCTTAGTGAAGATGATTACTACATTGGTTTAAGGAGCAAACTTATGGGCCAAGTTAACTTGGTTAGGATTGCTAGAAAATATATTAATCCAGGTGGATCAATTACGCTTTCTACCGGCATTTTAGCGGATGATCCTGTTCCTAATACAACCAGTGCAGCTATGGTAAATGGAGGCATCCATAGTTTTGTAGGAGCCGTCGATTTAGAAATAGAGAATGGTATTAGGGTCAATGCTGTGTCACTTGGGGTAGTGCAGGATGCTTATGAAAAGTACAAGGATTATTTTCCTGGACATAAGCCAATTCCAATGAATAAAGTTGTCAATGCTTATGCTCAAAGTGTAGAAGGTAAAAGTAGAGGTCAGATTATTCGATATTACGATTAAATATAGTGACGCTCCAACAGAAATAGGGAACAAGTTTAGGTAGACCAATGATTATTCTGTAACTTATGATTACAGAATGTATAATCCCAATATTTGAAGTTTTACCTAACCATATGTAGTGTTTTCATGGTCTTTGGGTTGCAAGCTCAGTTGCTCAATGGCAGCTTTGAGGATGGCAGCCAAGATCCAGGCTTATGGTTTATTACTTTGCCAGCAGGAAGCACGGTAATTGATGATTGGCTAGTAGGAATGAGCATTGATTACAAGGGAGGAATTTGGCTAGCCTCAGAAGGTGGTCGCAGCATTGACCTAAATGCTGGAAACACGGGATCTATTTCGCAGACCTTTCCAACGGTAGTGGGAGAGACCTATCAGGTACAATTTGATATGGCAGGCAACCCTCAAGGCTTACCAATAATAAAAACCTTCGAAGTATCTATCGCAGGCGAATTAGAAGTTTTCAATTTTGACGTGACTGGTTTCAGTCTAATTAATATGGGTTGGCAAACCGAAACCTTTGATTTTGTTGCATCCAGCACTAGTTCTACCTTACTATTTCAAAGTTTGATTACGGGTGCCTTTGGTCCAGCAATAGATAACGTCAAAGTAATATTATACGATTGTGCTGGAGTGGCAGGTGGACAATCTGAAATCGATGAATGTGGTGAATGCCTTGAGCCCTCTGATCCTTTGTATAACCAAAGTTGTGCAGATTGTGCCGGCACTCCAAATGGGGCCGCAGAAATAGACGAATGTGGCGAATGCTTTGAACCTAATGATCCACTTTATAATCAATATTGTGCAGATTGTTTGGGAGTCCCAAATGGTACTGCCGAAGTCGATGAGTGCGGAGAATGTTTGCAACCTGATGATCCAAATTTTAATCAGTCTTGTGTTGATTGTTTGGGCGTTCCCAATGGGAGCGCTATCCTTGATGAATGCGGTGTTTGTTTAGACCCCAATGATCCAAGTTTTAATGAGTCCTGTGCAGATTGTTTAGGTATTCCTAATGGAAGTGCTATCCTTGATGAATGTGGTGTTTGTTTAGACCCCAATGATCCAAGTTTTAATGAGTCCTGTGCAGATTGTTTAGGTGTTGCAAACGGGACCGCAGAGGTCGATGAATGTGGTGACTGCTTGGAACCTGATGATCCAAACTTCAATCAATCCTGCGCTGATTGTCTAGGTGTTGCGAATGGTACAGCTGAAGTAGATGAGTGCGGTGAATGTTTAGTCCCAGATGATCCAAACTTTAACCAGTCTTGTGTAGATTGTTTGGGTATTCCGAACGGTACGGCTGTGGTCGATGAATGTGGTGACTGCTTAGCACCTGACGACCCTAGTTATAATCAATCTTGCGCGGATTGTTTAGGTGAGCCTAATGGAGATGCAGTGATTGATGATTGCGGAGTTTGTTTGGAGCCTGATGATCCAGATTATAATCAATCATGTACAGATTGTTTAGGGATACTAAATGGAACAGCAGAGATCGATGAATGTGGTGAGTGTTTAGCACCTGACGATTTAGGTTTTAATCAGTCCTGTGCAGATTGTATGGGTGTACCCAACGGTAGTGCGATAGTGGATGAATGCGGGGAATGTTTAGCCCCAGATGATCCAAATTTTAATCAATCTTGTGCGGATTGTATGGGTATCCCAAATGGTAGTGCCTTAATCGATGAATGTGGCGAATGCCTAGAACCTGATGACCCAAGTTTTAACCAGTCATGTGCTGACTGTCTCGGGATTGCTAATGGAGCAGCTGAGATCGATGAATGTGGGGATTGTTTGGATCCTAATGATCCTAGTTTTAATCAGTCTTGCGCTGATTGTATGGGTGTTCCGAATGGCAGCGCAGTGATTGATGAATGTGGGGACTGTT
>JAHDEC010000009.1:105013-155700 GCA_020629035.1 Saprospiraceae bacterium
GATTGTATGGGTGTTCCGAATGGCAGCGCAGTGATTGATGAATGTGGGGACTGTTTGGAGCCTAATGACCCAAATTTTAACCAGTCATGTTCAGATTGTATGGGTGTTCCGAATGGTAGTTCAGTGTTTGACGAATGTGGCGAATGTCTAGAAGCAGATGATCCAAGTTTTAATGAATCCTGCGCAGATTGCACGGGCATTCCGAATGGTAGTGCAGTGATTGATGAGTGTGGCGAATGCCTTCAGCCAGATGATCCAAGTTTTAATCAGTCTTGTTCAGATTGTATGGGAATACCAAATGGGTCGGCTATAATCGATGAATGCGGTGAATGTTTAACACCTGATGATCCAGGTTTTAACCAATCCTGTGCGGATTGTATGGGTATCCCAAATGGTAGTTCAGTGATTGATGAATGTGGCGAATGTCTTCAGCCAGATGATCCGAGTTTTAATCAGTCTTGTGCAGATTGCATGGGGATCCCAAATGGTAGTTCAGTGATCGATGAATGCGGCGAATGTTTAACACCCAATGATCCAAGTTTTAATCAATCTTGTGCAGACTGTCTGGGTGTCCCTAATGGCACTGCGGTATTTGATGAATGCGGGGAGTGTCTACCTCCTTCTAGTATAAGTTTTAATCAGTCCTGCGCAGATTGCCTTGGTATCCCCAATGGTATAGCGATACTAGACGATTGTGGTGAATGCTTGGAGCTGGATGATCCGTTTTTTAATCAAGCCTGCGCGGATTGTTTGGGTATTCCAAATGGCAGTGCAGTAATTGATGAATGTGGTGTATGTTTAGATATCAACGATCCTGAGTTTAACCAATCTTGTGTTGAAAGTATATTTGTTCCCAACGTTTTTTCTCCTAATGGAGTCTATCCTAATGATAGATTTCAGTTGTTTGGAAACGACGGTTTGCAAGCCATGATTCTTGACTATCGTATGTACAGCCGTTGGGGTGAATTATTATATCGTGCTCAGGATTTTAGTATGACAGATATTGACTATTGGTGGGATGGCAGCTTTGCTGGCGCAGAGCTACCAGCAGGTGTCTATGTTTATTATATCCAAATCCAATGGATGTCAGGAGAGATAGAGACATTTATTGGCGATGTTACATTACTAAAGTAAATGGGTAATTTAAGTTCAATGTCGAACCATCATGCTTTGGGGTTAATTTTATAAAAGACTTGTATTATGAAGAAAAATACTATTGTTCGTATAAATCATTTGGTTTTGCTTATACTCTTCTTTTTTTTTAGTCTGTTGAGTGTTAGTGCCCAAGAAGATCCTGGGTCTAAGAAAAATTCAGTCTATGGAAACTTTGGAACTATTATCTTCTCTAATCAAATGTCATTATCCTATGAGCGATTGCTGGCAGAAAAGAAGAGTTTAAGAACTAAAGCAAAAGTGCAGTTTGGACATTATCTAAGTAACAATGCTGATTATGATACCAATGCACGGCTAACTGAAAATTATGTTAGTTTATCGGCAGTGCAGCTAATTAGTATTTTGGAATTTAATGCGGGTATCAGTTGGGTTCAATACAGCTTAGCGCCAGGTTTTGACCCAGATCCTGATACTAATTATGATGAATTATTTAATCGTTTAGCCTTTTATGGAAATATAGGATTACGCTACACAAAAGATCATTTTATGATTCGGGCGGGTTTAGGAAATTTGGAGCTATTGTATCTAGGCATTGGGGTGAATTTTTAGGACCTCAACTTACTTGAATAAACGCTTAGCAAAGGAACGAGCAAATAAGTTGCAATGAACAAACAGACGCAGAGCTGAAGTAATGGACAAAGTTAAAGTAGGTTTTAATTCGCTTAAACTTAGATTAAAAGTACGATTAGATTACGAGCAACTGCCAACACCCTTAGCCTTTTTTGAGGGGTTTAACTATCTATTTCTTTATTATTGAGCCAGAAAATATATTTATTTTTGTAACTTATACTACTAAACGTTAAAAGTATGCAAGAGTCAAAAATAATAATGAGTTGGATGGTCGGAATACTCCTGTTTTCCATGAGTAATCCTTTGTATTCACAAGCGCTTTCTCCTTCTATGGAGCAATGGCAAAGTTTACTTAATAAACCTGGACTTGCTGATTATTTCAGTGATGTGTTTCTGAATCTTGGATTGGTAGTAGAAGATACTGATGAACAGTTTACGGTACATCACAAAGGTGATCACTTCGCTTTATCATCTGGACTTACTGAAAATGAAGTCGATTATGTTGTTAATGTGAATGCTCAAAATATTGCTAACATGTTAGATCATGGAAAAGAGGGAAACATAAATGACGATGAATCGTTTGAAATCCTCTCTGTAATGTTCACACCGCTCACGCAGTCTTCCTTAGATGCACCTATGTTATCAAAACCCTTAATGCAAAAATTGGCTGGTATTGAAAATCATATTCATGTGTATCTTATGAATGAGACTAGCACAAAAAGTACTGCTCATACCTTGATTTTTATAAATAAAAAGTGGACAGTTATCGAAGGTATCCATGGTGATGCAAAGCGGGTTTTTAAAATGAATCCTAGCCAAGCATTAGAGTATCAAAAACATATGTTCAGAGCCATTCAAGCTGACAAAGCAAAAGAATGGAGGAAATTTAAAAAATGGTACAAACAATGGAGAACCGAAGTTTCTGTCACCGGTTAATTTTTGGTGTTTGAGGAATTTAGCTTTGCCGATAGGATAGCATAGAAACATATCAATAAAGCTGGTAGTTTAAACCATTGTAGTTAAGTTTCCTTACTGTATGATACAACTCATGACTATTTACTTTTGTCGATAAGCTGTTGAAAATCTTTTGGAAATTGCCACACTGTAATTTTGTCGGCTATGCCAGCATACTCAATCACTGAGTTTAAACGGATGTAATATTTATAGTCAGCACTATCTTCTATTAGCAAGATGATCGCTGGCTTTTTATTCGTATTTAAGGCATACCATAAACATTGTCCAATAGATTCTTGCCATTCACTAGCTCGTTCTATTTCTATAGCATATTCGTCGGTTAATAGATCCACATATCCACCATTAGCATAATATTCTAGCTCTCCACCGATTAAGGATTGAATATACATTGCATACTCTTTCTCACTAATTTTTGTTTGACCATATGAAGTAAAACAAATAGTCAAAAACAAGAAAAGGCTAATTATGGTTTTCATATAATCGATTGGATAAAATAATTTAGCAAATTCTATAAGTGGAGCAATATATGACTACTATATTAATTGGCTGTAAAGTGATATACCATTAAGCAAACTCAGTCTATTTTTTGTAGAAAATAGCTAATCAATACTTAACTAGCTTCCTTACAACACTAGGATAATTAGCTACCTCTAATTGTAATAAATAATAACCAGATTCGAAGGCAGATAAATCTATTACTTCTTGAATCTTGGTTTGTCTAACATATTTTTTTGAAACGATAATCTGACCAAGAACATCTCGAATAAGCAATTTTGCATCTTGAGTTTCCGGCCATTCACTTATCAAATGGAATTCACCATTACTTGGATTCGGAGACACAGCAAGATTAACAGGATTTTCTGTTTCTATCACATCACTTTCAAAACTAAAATCAATCCAGTTAATATTAAACATTGGAGCTGTAATGGCAATCCTTAATTGTTGCTCACCGGCAGTTGGAAAATTCACCATCTCACTAAACGTTTCCCAATTTTGCCACCCACCTGTGGCCGTAAAATCAACGGTATGAAGTGTCTCTACGCTACCGTCAGAAGCAACCAGCTGTAGGGCTAAGCCTCCTGATGAACCCAACGAAGCTGTTCTGTAGTTAACTAAATAATTTCCTGCGGTCTCAACATTGACCATAAAATCCATATAGTCGCCTGGATCAAGATAACCTACATTTTGACCGCCTCCTGTGTCTGTGCAATTTTCTAACTGAGTGCCTGACTGAAAAAAGTAATCTTCCGCTTGGATGAGCCCTGGAATACTTAAAAAAGAACTCATATTATTTGTTACGTCTTCTAGGGTAAACATGCTGAGTAGGGTATTGTCCACCGCCGTAACATCAAAACCCGTATAAGATAAGGTAATAGACTCATCAGCATTGAAATTATGGTCAACATCGAAGTGTATTATTCGAGGATTTATATCATCTAAACGTACATCTATTATGCTGATCTCAGCACCATCTACATAACATCTAAAGTTTGCTGGGCTTTCCGGCAATGGTCCTGTCAGTGGTTTGTTAACAGTCATTTGGATGCTCCCCTCGCTCGTTGTATTTGCTGATAAGAAACGGGTAGCAATCTCATCTGAAGCTCCAGAGGGACTAAAGCTTAAGCTGTTTAGATTGTAACCTGCATTATCAATGTGAACTCTCAATTTTGTATTGCTGGGGTCTAGATATACGTCCTCAATCATTAGACTTTCCCATTCATACCATCCTCCCGTATTTGGGATGCTAATACTTTCTGTTAAATCGCCTCCATCTAAGGATAATCGAATTTGACCTCCTGACTGCCCGCCAGCAATTCTTAATTCTATATTGTACAATGATGCTTCACTTACATTAATGGAATATTGCATCCATTCACCTGCGGCGGTCCAACCCACAGTATATCCATTTGAATTAACTGGGTCTGAACTTAGTTCTAAATCTACACCATCATTTCTATAAGCCCATCCAGTATTCCACGAGGTATAATTGCCAGTGGTAACGCTGTAATTTGCTAAATCAGTATCAAAATAGGCTTCACCCACCACTCCCAGATCAAAATCAGAGCAGTAAACTGTTCCTGGAATATTCTGTAATTTAAAAGGGATGGTTTCGTTACTTTCAACTTGTCGAAACATAGCATCAATCACATCGCCTTGGAAACGACAATTTTCCGTTTTCAGTTTTTCTGTTAAATCCATTAAAGCATCAAAAGCGAATGCCTCACTAGGTGCTGTTCCGCCATCTGACCAATAATCCAGCAAGGCCTGATATTCTGGTGTTTTCTCGACCGATAAAGGACCTGCTATGGATTCTACTTTTTTCATTGGCCACCAGGCCCAACCAATATTATGTTGATCCAATAAATGGATAGCATCTCTAAACCAAGTATTAGAATTTTCTCCACTTTCACCCAAGTATAGAGGAACGTTGTATTGCTCACGCATGTCTAAAACCCATTGGATGGAAGCTTGGTCGTTTACTGACCAGTATTTATGAGGGCTATAAACCATGTTATCATCCCAAGGAGGAGTAAGGCCTGAAAAATCATTAGCAAACCAATTACCTTCAATAATGATCATGTGTTTATCATCCACCGCTCGAATGCTATCGGTCATGTGCCTATATAAAGTCCTTAGGACCGTCCCTGTTGTATTCCAATTAGGTTCATTTAGCAAATCATAACCAGCCACCCAAGGTTCGTCTGCGTAGCGCTCAGCGATTCGTTGCCACAGGGCTACTGCTTTATGTCTGTTGGGGACACTCTCCCAAATGGAAGGTTTAGTAGGATCATAATCTGAAATAGCTTGGTCATATCCTTGACCTCCTGGGGCTGCATGCAAATCTAGAATTACATACATTTCGTTTTGCTTACACCATTCGATGAGTTGGTCAGTAAGCTCAAAGCCTTTTTCTAACCAGGTGTTTTCACCTTCGACTGGTTCGTCTTCTATAGGAAGTGTAAATAAATTATAATGAAGGGGTAATCTTACAGAATTAAAACCCCAAGCTTTAAGTGAGTCAATATCGCTTTTTTGGACATGATTAGCTAACCATGCATCATAAAATTCTTGCGTCTTTTCTGGACCTATAAGTTCTTCAATCTTAGCTTTTATTTGGTATTGTGCATTCGCAAAACCAGAAGTTTGGAGCATATAGCCTTCTTGTAGCATCCAGCCACCTAAACCCATGCCTTTGAGAATAAAATTATTGCCATTTTCATCGACAATTTGTTGTCCTTCGGTTCGAAGAAAACCTTGACTTATTGCCGTGAAGTTTAAGCAAAGAAAAAAGACAGAAAGGATAATTCGATACATATTTAGCTCGCTTATGGGTTTTTTACTTGTTGGTAGACTCTTACATAATCAACTTCCATGGCTTGAGGGAATATATTTTGATCCACGCCCTTTGCTCCTCCCCAATGTCCACCTACAGCAACATTTAAGATTAGATGGAATGCTTGATCAAAAGGCCAAGCCTGTGATCCATTCCTTTCATTAAGATATTCAAAGTATTTTTTATCGTCGATGAACCATTCGATTTTATCTTCCGCCCATTTAATGCTGTAAGTATGAAATGTATCTTCTGATGATGAATTAAACATCTGGCCACCAACTTGGGTACCTATCATCCCGTTATATTTTTCTGTATGTACTGTGCCAAAGATGGTGTCCTGATTGTAGCCAACATGCTCCATAATATCTATTTCACCACTATTTGGCCAACCACCATAAGGACTGTCAGTAGGTAGCATCCAGATCGCTGGCCAAGTGCCAGTACCTGAAGGTAATTTTGCTCGAATGTCTATTTTTCCATAGATCCAGTCTCCCTTAAGTTTGCTTACCAATCTCGCTGAACTGAATTGGTTTGTACCTATCTGTTCTTTAATTGCTTTTATGGTAAGCACACCATTTTCTATATACGCATTGTCTTTATCTTCCTTGGTATAACTTTGTAGTTCCGCATTTCCCCACCCACAACCGCAAGGTAGCTTACAACCATTACCTACGTCATACGACCATTTATTTTTATCTGGAAGTCCTTTTGTTTCAAACTCATCACTCCACACTAATTGATAATCGTTAGGATTTGCTAATGGTTTTTCTTTTTTTTCAATGCTGTTTGTCGTAGTTGGTTTTTCAGCAGACGCAATTGAACATGCGAAGCAAAAAAGGCTAATTATGCTTAGGGAAGCACCTAATAGAAAATGTCTAATCATCTGCTATTTAGTTATTATTTGTTAATTTTTTTAAGTTGCTCCATGGCTAGGATTGGAGCATTTAGCCAATAATTATTGGAATACTCTGATATAATCTACTACCATAAATTGTGGGAATATGGTGGTAGGGTTTGGATTTCCAGGCCAGTTGCCTCCAACAGCTACATTGAAAATAAAAAACTGATTGTTACGTAACTCGCTTAAATCTGAACTGCTAATAGTTAAGGCGTGATACTGAACATCATCCATTAGCCATCTAATTTGGTTTTCATCCCAGATTATAGAAAATACATGAAACTCGTCCTTAAAAATTCCATTTGAGAGGCTAGTGTTACTTCCAAATGATGCATGCTGCCCACTAGATGACCAATGTGCAGTGCCATAAACTCTGTTAGGTTGGTGACCGATTAATTCCATGATATCAATTTCTCCACAAGCTGGCCAACTTACCTGATCTATATTGGCACCTAGCATCCAGAGAGCTGGCCATATTCCTTGGCCTTCAGGTAATACCGCTCTAATGTCTACTCTACCATATTGGAAATCAAACTTTCCCTTGGTGATCATTCTTGATGATGTATATTGACTTCCTGAATTATTCTTTTTTGCTTCGATGACTAGATTTCCATCAACAATGCTTGCGTTTTGTTTTTGATAATATTGAAGTTCATTATTACCCCAGCCATTATTACCATGACCTATTTCAAAACACCAAAAGTTTTCATCAACTGCTTCTTGATCAAATTCATCTTGCCAAATTAATTCCATGCCCTCGTATGACATTGGTGTCGAGTAGCCTTCTTCTGGAATGTTTAAAATGTATGGAGACGCTTCATCGTTTTCGATGGTTATCGATGTTACTCCAGCTGCTGGAAAAGCAAATCCTTCTATGTTTGCGAATATTACATCGAACTGTTCATCTTCTTCAAACTCCTCATCACCAATAATCGTAATTTGATAATCTTTGTATTGGTCACCTGGTTCGAACACAATAGGGATATTTTCAAAGCCAAAATAATCTTCTCCAGCTATTGCTGTTCGATCGACTGATGAAATGTAGGCAGTGATCAATTCGTCCGACTTATCACTAAGCTGTATGCGAATGAATGCATTCGTGTTTTCTTCTCCTTCTAAAAGTGAGAGTTCTTGAACAGAAACCGTTATCTGCTCAGGTGTGCTAGAGCCATCATCTGGTTTATCACATGATTCAAAAAAATAAGTAATGCATAAAAAGCTGAAAAGTAGAAGAACGTTTTTATTTATTTTCAACATGCTTGGATTTGATTTAATGATGATGCTTAGCTAAGTTTAAAATAGAACGAAGGAAAGGTACGAAACCTTGTCCTCCGTTCATTGAGCAATTTAATATCTTATTGAGAAATTAATCGCATAGTCCAGTATGCAGTACCTGTTTCACCTTCACTGTAATCTACAGCCACGGTTACTCTTTCTACTCCATTACTTTCACTATAATCAATAACTTCATATCTGATTTCTCCTACTGGAGGATTATCTGCACCTACTTCGCCACCATTATATGGCTTGTTAAACCCAATAAATGCTCCTGTTCCAGTAACAGTAATTACTTCATCAGTAGCAGAAAATGAATGTACACCTGAAGCAAATGCATCAAACGGACTAGGGATATCTCCTTCGTTCATACAGTCGTCAAAACCTCCCATATAACCTTCAGCCCATACTTGACCTTGAGCTGCATATTCGAATTGACCACCATCTGTAAAGATAAATTCATCATCCATCTGGCAAGCACGTTGCATTACACCATCAGCATCAATTCCTCCCCACCATTCGTTACTTCCTGGTGCTGGACCTACGATATAAGATGCTTCACCATCTAGTCTCCAAACTTTGCCGTCAGCGTTAGATAAAACATCCGCTGTAAATGTAGCTGAACTAATTACAATCACTTCTACTTTTTCGTTCATACCTCCCATGTCATCCATAGCAGTCAAAGTTACTGTATATTCTCCTTCAGCCGCATACGTGTGAGAAGGACTTTCATCCATAGAACCGTTTCCATCTCCAAAATCCCAAGTATAACTAGTTGAGTTTTGAGAAACATTTGTAAAGTCTACTGTAAATCCATCTTTCGCATAAGTAAAGTTAGCTGTAGGCATAGCACTTGGTATTTCTGGTAAGTCAGCTTCATTTTCGTAGCTAACAAGGTAGAAGTTCCACGCGAATCCATCTCCAACGATTGCAATCTGAAGTGAATCAGCAACATCACCATCAGCAATATTGAACACCTCATAAGTCTTAGATGCTTCAGGAATAAAGTTGTCACCTCCTTGAGTCTTGTTACAAAGGCCCACATAAATCCCTTCACCTAATAAAGTTAGAGAACCTGCTGTTGGATCATACTCGTAAGAATAATCTCCACCATTTGCAAAAGCACTTAAGTCATCACCATTTGCTGAAGTTAATACACCAGCCTCAGTTTCATCAAAACATCCTTCAGCCTCATCTGGACCCATCCATCCACCGTTAGCTTCTGCATCTCCAAATATAGTTCCTCCTGTTTCAAAAGTTACTGTACCATCTACATTAAACGTCCAAGAATCATCAAGGATACAAGGTCTGTCACCTAATGGAGTTACACCACCAAAAGACCACCAAGCAACATCATTAGAAACCGGTCCTACACCTAAGGCAATTCCTTCACGTTGTAAATACCAAGTTTTAGAGCTTGTTCCAGCTAATAGAGCTAAAGCATCATTAGGGTTGCTCAATGTAAAAGTTTCTGATTTGTCAGAATCATTTTCAGCACCAAAGGCAGTTAAGGTAACCGTGTATTCTCCAGCAGCATCGTACACGTGAGTTGGGTTTTCTTCAGTACTAGTATTTCCATCTCCAAAATTCCAGCTGTAAGAATCTGCTCTTTGAGAAAAATTTGAAAAACTAACTTCCAAGAAATTATCAGTGCTGACAAGATATTGGAAACTCGCTACTGTGTTTGTTGGATCAGTAGGTTCGTCTTCTCTACAACCAACTACTGTGATAAGTAGTAAAGCCATAAAGGGAAAAATTACTTTTAAAATAAGTTTATTCATTGTTTATAATTTAAATGACAGAATATTAAAATGATTTAATAGAAATTTTCTTTATTGAAACAGACTTGCGTCTGGATAGGTTGTTAATAATGGAGCAACGGTTGTTTCGTCAAGCGATATTGGTAACCATAAGTGCTCTTCAGTAAAGTTGTTTTGTCGTAAATCTCCATCAGGAAATATATCGGCATTAGCTCTACCTGAACGAACTAAATCGTACCATCGATCACCTTCGCATGCAAATTCTGCTCTTCTTTCGTACTGAATTAATTCTTCCATTGACCAAGATTGTTCAGCCATAATATCACTTGCTGTTTTAAAATTACCTGTATTATCACCAGGACCAGCAGCTCTTTCTCTAACTATATCTACATAATTAGCAGCGGTAGCCTCAGAACCATTCCCGCGTGTTAAAGCCTCTGCTAACATCAATAATACATCTGCATATCTTATCGGATGCGTATTTGCTGCTTTAGTAAGATTGTTGTCTCCACCATTTATATTGGTTCCTAAATGAGCTTTGAAGTTTGGAAACTTTTCTTGCCAGTAACCAGTATAATCTATAGGATTACTTGCTGTTAAATCTATAACTACGTCGCATACTTGACCTGAAGTATCAATGTCATTGGCAAGTTCTGCATCGGATGCAATAGCTACATCTCTTCGGTATAAGTCATCTGGTAAGAAATGATTAAACAGATCTTCTGTTACCATCATAAATCCCCAACCTGCCTCATAATCTGGATGATTCTCACACAAACCTCTAATACCACAAAGTTGAATAATACCGTTTCCATCGATTCCTTCAAACCATCCCCAGTCACTAGTGTAAAGTGGATTGTGCTGAATTTCGAATACCGATTCTTTGGTGTTTCTTGAATTAAAATTAAACAGCGTCTGTAAATCATCTTCTAGCTCATAAACACCAAGGTCTACCACTTCTTGTAAGTATTGTGCCGCCATATCGAATTTAGCTGGGTCATCGTTTAACATGTCAGCCCAGTATAAGTATGCTTTACCTAAAATAGATAAGGCTGCACCTTTTGTTACTCGCCCAAGATTTCCAGAAGAAACAGTAACTGGTAAAACCTCGCTCGCTTCGGTAAGGTCACTTACTATTGACTCAAAACATTCAGAAAGTGTATTTCTTTCTAAATTGATATCATCGGGTGCTAATAATTCCTCTACGATAGGAATAGGTCCAAAATGTTTTAATAACTCAAAGTGGTAATAGGCTCTCAAAAACTTTGCTTCGGCTTTATATAAGTCTACATTGGCAGATTCCACTTTTGACTGAAGTAAAACGGTATTGGCTCTAAATATCCCTATATAATTCCTTCTGTAAAGTGGCTGAGTTGCCACATTAGTGTTGGTATTTCTAAAATCATCAAACTCTTGCCAAGGCGGTTGATCATTATCAGAAGAATCTCCTCCGGCATTTGCATTGTCAGATCTTATCTCGCCAAACATCACATAGGAGATCCAGTTGCCGTAAGCCATGGACCAAGCTAATGGGTCATAGGCTGCAACAAGTCCTGAAAATACCTGCTCTTCAGTTTGGAAAAAGTTGCTTGAAAGGAATTCGCCTACAGGTTCCACATCTAGTCTGTCAGGGTTACAACTAGTTGAAACAATTAAGATGGGAACTGCGAAAAGAATAAAAAGCGATTTTTTAAAATTTTTCATTGTACGTATATTAAAAGCCTTAAAGACTGATGATTAATGTTGATTAAAAAGTTACTTTGACTCCACCACCAATGGACTTATTTGATGGATAAGCGCCTTTATCAATTCCAGTATCTAAAATCCAGTTATTAGTCCCAATATCCGGGTCGAAACCTTGATAATCAGTAATCGTAATAAGATTGTTACTGGTAAAATAAAGTCTCAACTCTTTCATTTTAAACTTCTCAAGAAAATCGGTAGGTACATTGTAGCCAAATTGAAGATTTCTCAATCTGTAGAAAGTACCATCTTCTAAATAAAAGTCAGAAGGTCTTTGGTTATTATTTCTGTCGATTGAAGACAATCTGAAGTATTCATCACTTGGATTTTCAGGGGTCCATCGGTCTAGCCAGAATGTTTGGTAATTTGTGTAGGTTACATCAGAACGCTCGTATGATCTGAAAATATCGTGACCAATTTGAGCCGATAAAACGGCTGAAGCATCAAAGTTTTTGTACTTCACACTAAACGTTAATCCGATAATATGATCAGGCCAAGGTGATCCGATATGCCCAATATCATCTGTGTTAATAATCCCATCACCATTTGTATCCAAGAATATTAAATCACCAGGCACTGCTTCAGGTTGAAGTAATTCTCCATCAGCATTAATATGTCCAAAAACTTCTTCTTGAGTTTGAAAAATTCCGCCCGTTTGATATCCGACAAAATGTCCAACTGGGAATCCTTCGGTCATTCTAGTAATAGGCGTATTTCTTACTGGCCAAGACCAGCCATCTATATAACCTAAATCACCTGCAACATTTGTTACTTCATTCGTAAATCTTGTATAGTTCAATGTTGTAGTCAAGCTAAAGTCGTTTTTACGCAACCGATTACTAATGCCTAGTTCTACTCCTTGATTTCTAATTTCCCCTAGATTAGAGACTGGATTATTAGTAGCTCCAATGTATCCTGGTATCACCTCATTCATCAGTAAATCCTTAGTTGTTTTACGGTAAACATCAGCATCTACAGTCCATTTTCCATCGTATAACTCGAGTTCTACACCTATATCTATTTGATCACTTTCTTCCCATTTTACATTTGGATTTGGAGGTGTGGCCAATGCCGCTCCAGTATTTAATGATTGATCCTGTCCAAAAGCATATGTAAATACATTTTCTATGGTTGCTGCGTAGCTTAATGGGGCAATTCTATCCGAACCATTTACTCCCCAACTTCCTCTTACTTTTAAGTAACTGATAGGATCGTAGTTAAAAAATGCTTCCTTACTAATCACCCATCCAAGTGAGAATGAAGGAAATATTCCCCAACGATTATTTAAACCGAAATTCGAAGAACCGTCTCGCCTCACGGTTGCAGTCATCAAATATTTTTTGTCATAGTCATACTGTACTCGAGAGAAATAACTAATCAATCGGTAGGGTACAGAGAAACCTCCATAGGCAAGATCGGTTGAATCTTGACCTGCATTAATTATTTGCCAATTAGGATCGAATTTTACAGCATCAGGTATATCAGAAGTACTACCTCCACCAAAAACATTAGTTGATTCGAGATATGTGTTACCTAAGACAAAATCAAGATTATGTACATCTTTAAACGTCTTGTTATAATTCAGGTAATTTTCTAATTGAGTGGATTGGAACTGACCATATCCTACAAATACATCGTTATTGACGTTTATAAAAGCGTCATGAAAAGCATAGTCTGGGGTAAAACCTCTAAAATTATATGATCCAGTTTCTATACCTCCTCCAAAATGAAGTTTTAAACCATCCATAGGCATGATTTCTAAGAAAACTCCACCTTGTAATTGATCTCCGATACCTGATCCATTACTTAGGAATAATCTACTTAATGGGTTTATATACTCTTTTTGAACCCATTGAGATTGCTCAAAGCCATAATCTCTCTCTTCGTTGTAAATACCTGTTAAAGGGTCATAAGCAAACGCGTCTACCAATACTGATCCAAATGCATTGTTAACTCCAATATTTTGGTTGTCTACTCGGTTTAAGTATACATTTTCACCAATCGTGATGTATTTATTTATTTCCTTTTTTGAATTGAATCTTGCAGAATATCTTTTGTAGTTAGATTTATCACCACCGATAACTCCATTTTGATTCCAGTAGTCTAATGAGATAAACGCATTTTTGATATTGGCAGAAAGACGGTGATTAACCACATTGGCAGGAGCAAAAATTTGATCCATCCAGCGTGTATTATTTTCCAATGGATCACCAACATTGGGAAACCCTAAGGCTTCAAGGGCAGATGTTTGTCCACTGTTTTCGAACTTTTCTCTTGTGATCATAACATACTCCTCAGAACTCATCATCTCTGGAATTTTCCAAGGTCTTGAGTTTACTATGTTTCCTTCATAGGTTATTTCTCCACCTACTTTGTTCTTCCCTTTCTTTGTGGTGATAATTACCACGCCATTTGCTGCTCGAGCTCCATATATTGCACAAGAAGCAGCATCTTTTAGCACATCTACTGATTCTACATCACCAGGGTTAATATTGTCTATGTTTCCAACGGTTAATCCATCCACAATAAATAGGGGAGAGTTATCACCGTTTGTACTAACACCACGTATAAGGATTACTTTGCTTGATCCGGGTTGTCCGCTTGATTCATTAATAAGTAAACCAGTAACCTGTGACTCTAGGGCTGCTCCTACATCTGAGGAAACAATACCCTCTAATTCTTTGGCTGATATTTTAGAAATGGCACCTGTAGATACTCTTTTTTCTTGCTTACCATATCCAACAACCAATACTTCATCAAGTGTTTCTGAACTCAATTCTAGTTTAATGGCCAAGAACTCTTCATTTTCAACAAGAATTTCTTGAGTTTTGTATCCGGTATATGAAATTTCAATAGTCGTAGGTAGTGTCACATCCTCAAGTACAAAATTGCCTTCAAGATCTGCTGCAACTCCATTTGTAGATAAGCTTTCTACAACCGTAGCTCCAATTAAGGTTTCTCCTGTTAATGCATCAGCAATCGAACCTTTTATGGTTGATTGAGCCATTAAACTCATAGGAGCTAGTAGCATGATTAAGATTAAGTGGTTAAGTCTTAATTTCATTTGTTTGTTATTAGTTCGACAAAGTTATAAAGTGGTTTTCGCTATTTCCCGCTTTAGGGTGGAGCGTAAGAAGACAATGTGGTAGAATTTTCTCAGGTTAAATAGGTAAGAAAAGTTCGGTTTATATTGTCTTCTAATGTAAAGACATGCTAAACTTAATGTTAAGTTGGCGTTTTGATAGAAGAATACACTACATCAATACTACATCAAAAGTAAAAATTCGCTACATCATTGGCTAGTAAGTCCTTTGCTTTAACCGCTGTAAATAAGGCTTTTAGCAGTTTTTTAACTAATCTTTGAATATACGCAAACTTGCCTTGTCCAAAATATTTCTCTTTTGGGTTTTCGAAAGTATTTTAATGTTTTACTAGGTAAGTTCATTAATTAATCGCGAAATATGATTGTGAAATCTGAAAGAATAGATTTTTTTTTGACTGTAATAGCAGCGTATTTTCTTAAAGAAGCATTCTATATTTAACAACATAACGATCAATATGAAAAACGTCTACCTGTTCTGCTTAGCAATATTTTGCTTTAATGTTTCTGCTCAAGAGACTTTTGTCTATTTCGAAGAAGATTTTAATGGCTGTTTACCCCTGGAAAACTGGTCGGCTGTAAGTGAAGGAGATACAGATGGTTTTTTAATGGATAAATATAATAGCCATCAAAGTGTTAATGTGAGATTTCCAGATGAAGGAAATGAATGCTTCTATGCATTCATTATGGATAGCGAAGATCCAGACTACGCAAGTGAGGAGGCTTACTCTGCTAGTTTGATAACCCCGTTTATAGACTTAACTGAGTCTGTACACCCGGTTTTATCTTTTGATTATGTAACGTTTTCTGGACATTCCTTCCGATTAGAGTACAGAATTGGTGAAGATGGTGAATGGTTGCCGATTCCAGTGCCAATAAGTTCCTATCAGCTAGAATGGAATACCAAGGAAATCATTCTCATGAACGTAGCCAATGCACCTGTTCCCGAAATAAATGATGTCATTCAATTTAAGTTTAGCTATGAAAGTTTTGTAACCTTTGGATATTATGCGTCGGCTGTGGACAATGTCAAGATTTATGAAGCCGAAGAGGAGTATGCAGAAGTAGTAGATATAATAATCTCCGATGTAGTGCCTACTGGGACGCATGATTTAAGAGCAGCCATTAGAAATAAAGGAAGTAATACGATAAACTCAGGCTATTTGAGGTGGCAGATTGACGATGGACCTATTGAGGGTATGAATTTTTCTGAATTTACTTGGCATGGACGTGATGAACCTTTTGGCTTCTGTCTTCCATTTGGAAGTTCTAATAGCATGCTGCTGAACACAGCAGAAGTAGCATTTATGGAAGAGGGAACCTATGAAATTAAATGTTGGCTTTTTAGAGTAAATAGTACCGATATTGAAGATAAAAATCCTGTTTTTAGCAAGACGATTAAAGTAGCTGATGTGCTACCAGAGAAAACCTATGTGTACGAAAAATTTATGCATAATACCTGTCCACCTTGTTATGAAAAGGATTTATTTCTGACTGAAGTATTAGAGAATAACGATAATATCTTGGGAGTGAGTTACCATAATGCAACATCTGACCCAATGAATTATCATGATGCCTTTGCTGTCGATTTTATATATGCTACAAGGACTCATCCTGGAGCACTAATTGATCGGAACTTTATAAATGTACTCGAACCTTATTATTATGCACACAAAGAATCGAGATTGCTTTCTTGGTCTTTGCCTTGGTGGTCCGGAATTGGTCTTGAAATAATTAATAAAGACTATTCTTTAGCGACTGGTTTGTTGACGGTAGAAGTTGAGGCCGAGTTTTTTGTAGACTATGATGAAGAATTAAGATTCAACATGTATATCACAGAAGACAATATAAAAGCTTACATGTCGGAAGCTCCTGAGGGTAACGACTACATTCATAACCATGTATTAAGAGAATTAACAGGTGGGAATTTTGGAGTTGAAAATTCTTTGCCTGCTATAAATCCTAAAGGCAGTAAAGTACGATATACCTTCGAAACCGTCATAAACGATCAATGGGATGAAGATGAAATTAATATCATTGCAAGTGTATCAAGGTATGATTTGAATAGCGCTAATCGTCAAATATTAAACGCTAGTGATCAAATAGATCTTTTTCAAGTAGTTTCTTCAGTAGACAATAATCAGCCTAGTATCAATGGGAGTATTTATCCCAATCCCACAAATGGGGAGACTTTTGTTGTCTTAGACACAAAGGACTATACAAACTATGAGTTGGAATTGTACAATAGTGGTGCTGAGCTTTTATGGCAAAAAACCATGGAAACAGCATCTTCTAACTTTTATTCAATGGACTTGAGTCATCTAGTGTCTGGACTATATTTTTTAAAAATAACAGACATTACTACAGGAAAGTCTATCAGTAAAACCATTGTGAAAGAATAGCGATTTGATACAAAACAAACACTTAAAGTGTTGTTTATTAGTAGTTTGTGGTATGGGTTTCGCGTGATTTACAATACAATTATAAAATAATGTATGCTGTTTTATCATCAAGTAAGTTCTATTTTGCAGCAGAAAATACAAATTTTATGATCCGTTTAACTTTCATTGTACTTTGCTTTTTTGCCACAAACTATGGAGTGCTTGCTCAGCATCTTGTCGAAGAGATTTATGGTGAAGGCTTAGGTTTTACAGAAGGTTATGATGTTATTAACACTGATGACGAAGGCTTCTTGCTGATAGGCTCAAAGACGATTGGGACTAACGAAAACTTTACTGATCCATGGTGCATTAAGATTGATAATAAAGGGAATGTTTTCTGGGAGTTTCAGCCTGTTTTCGGGCTAAATAGCATCTATGATATAGCCTACAGCGGTATTGAAACTGAAGAAGGTTTTGTTATTTTAGGAAACCATGATGATCCGGCTACTTTTACAAACCTTAGTTATTTGTTTGCTGTCGATAAAGAAGGTAATGAGTTATGGAGAAAAGAGTTGCTGGAATATCCAAGTGCTAATTATGGTAAAATCATTGAAGTGGAAGATGGCTTTGTGATCGGTGGGGCATTTGATAGAAGTTTTGGTGATTGGGTGTATAGTTTAGTGAAATTTAATGTTGAGGGTAATGAGGTGTGGTTCCAAGAGTATGATGAAGTTAGCTCAGGAGGCTTATTTTTCACCATCAGTCTTGCTAAAGATAGCCAAGGAAACATAATTCTAGGAGGAGATTCACAAGGTAGAACCTGCATTATTAAAACGGATTCGGCAGGAGAATTGCTCTGGATACAGCATCTAGATGTGCAGGGGCCGAGTCTAGCTCATGCTATTACAAGCACAGACGAAATAGTTTCTTTGTCAAGTACTACTTATTCATCAAACCCTTCGATCAATACCATTAGTCATCTGTCTGCCGATGGTGAAATAAAGTCCATTCTAGAAATAGATTATGGATTTATTGAATCCCCAACTGATGCAGTACTTTCACTAGCGAATGAATTAATTATCGCGGGTTCTAACTTATTTCCAACTGAACCTACAGTCATCAAGCTTGATTTAACGGGTGACACATTATGGAGCACTGTGATAGATGTTCCCGAAGGTTTAGTCGGAGTAGCCCTTGAAGAAGTAGAAATTACCGCTTTTAATAATATTGCTGTAGCAGGTATAGGGTTTGTAAACTCCAGTATTGGGCCGGTAAGCGGTTATATTTACTTTGGAATTTTAAATGGCGAAGGTGTGATAACAAGTGAAGAATTTATTCCCATTCAGGATCGAGTTCTTACTATCTATCCTAATCCATCATCAGATTTTTTATTTGTCAATACAGATCAATGGCTAGACAGGGGAGCTTACCTAATGATCCATAAGCTAGACGGAAAATTAATGATTAAGGAAGAAGTCAAGCAAGAAAAAGAGATGGTATCTTTGACATCTTTAGCAGCAGGAAAATACCTTGTATCCCTGATAGATGCTCAGCATCAAACCATTTCAAAACAAGTGTTTATCAAGTTGTAAAGATGGGCTTGAGTGCACAGTGTCATTTATTTTAGCCTGTGAGAATATGTTTTAATCTTTGCATCTGACTGTTAGTATTATAATTTATATAGATTAATAAAAGTTGATTTTAGTTTAAATTTTAGACCTATGAGATTTATCATTCTTGTTCTTTCGATGTTAACAACTGCTGTTTCG
Organism: Saprospiraceae bacterium; assembly: GCA_020629035.1. Taxonomy (GTDB): domain Bacteria; phylum Bacteroidota; class Bacteroidia; order Chitinophagales; family Saprospiraceae; genus JAHDDO01. The sequence goes on from JAHDEC010000009.1 coordinate 123,992, forward strand.
GCTCAGACTTTTTGGGTAAAAGGTCAAGTGAGTGGCGAAATAGATGAAAGCAATCGAATGATTCAATGTGCAGATGGTGGATTTATTGCAGTGGGGCAGCGATATCAGGCATTTATAGAACCCTATGTAGCGAAATTCGACGCTGAAGGAAATATTCAGTGGGAAAGAGTTTTTCAAATTTCAGAAGATGTAGTACTTAAAATGGATGTCTATACTGATGTCGTAGAATTGAGTGATGGATATTTAATAGCGGCTTCATCCTTTAATAATGGTTCTAAAAGTGCAAGACTCCAGAAATTAGATTTTCAAGGGGAATTAGTAACTGAATTAGTTTTCCAAGATCATGAAATCAACAGTTTGGTAAAAACAAGTCAAAATGATTTTTACGCGGTTATGTCAAAGAATGCTATGGATTGTAAGATCTATAAACACAATAGTTTGATGGAATTAGAATGGACTGAGGATCTGCCAGGAGCAAAATTTTCACCAGTCTATGGACATGCATATGTTGATGATGAAGATCATTTTATCTTTTCAGCTAAAGGCTTATATGATGATGAACTCAAGTTGTATGAAATAGATACGGAGGGTAATCTTATTTATGAGCATAGCATTGAACAAAAAGAGAATCCTTCAAGGACAAGCTTACATGTGCAAATTGATGAAAATGAATGGGTTTGCATTCCGGAAGGTAAGACACACAATTTCTTGCAAAAAGTAAATAGAAATACAGGGGAAGTAATTCAGACTAATGATATTTCAGCTAGTATAGAGTCAGTCAATGAAATGATCAAAATATTTGAAGGGATTTATTTGGTAGGGCATGCAAAAGGGGACCCTTGGCCAAGTGTATGGGTCTTTGATTTTGAATTAAATTTAGTAGACAGCTATCAGCTTGCTAGCCTAATCCAAAGTAATACGAATGCAACTGACGGGGCAAGTATTGTGGATTTATCAGCCACCTCTGAAGGTCACATAGCTTTCGCAGGTTCGATATTAACTGGAGGTTTTGCCAGTGGATTTTTGAACGGTCATATTAGTCGATTTGGTGAATTGTCTGCAGTATCTAATCAAGATTTAATAGCAAGCTACAACCTAAGTGTTTTTCCGAACCCAGCCCAAGATTTTGTCCAATTGTCAAGCAAATCAAGCATAGAGTCAATCCAAATTTATGCTTCAAATGGTTCGCTCCTAAAAAGCATTTCGGGTTCAGACTCAAATGAAAAGATTGATATAGATGATTTTGCACATGGCAGTTATTTGATTAAGCTGGTGGTGGAAGAAAAATCAGTTTCCATTCCTTTCGTTAAAATATAGAACACCTGCCGTAATTACTGGGGTTTAGATGTTGTACTATCACAGTTTTTTATTTATCTTTAAAAGAGTGAAACAACAAGTACATAGCTTTACATCTATATTATTAGCTTTTTTAATCTTGGCTAGTACTTCTGGTGTGCATTTAGATATGCACTTTTGTCAAGATAAATTAAAGCGGGTCAATCTATTTGGACCTGCTAAGACTTGTGCCGAAGTTGCAGCACTTAGCAAATCTTGTTGTGCTAAAAAGATGGCTTGTCACAAACAAATGACAGATGTCGCTACAGCCGATCATGATGATTGTTGTCGCAATTCCACGCTTTCCTTTGATTTGTCTGTTGATGCTTTAGCGCCTGTTATTATACAAGAAGAAAGTATAGAATTGCTAGACCTTGATGTTCTTCAGCCATCTATACTTAGCAAAGCTAATGTTGTTAACTATTTCTACAGCATACCCATCATTTATCCTCCTCCAGAAATTTTACAAGGAGTTTCCAAGCCCATAATTTATGGGTCTTTTCTTTGTTAATGATGATTAATTAAACTGGTTTATGGCCTAGAATACATATACTAGACTTAATTGGATTACTTATCATTTGTTATATGAAAACATTAGAAAAGAGATTTTTAGTTGTTATTATTTGTTGGATTAGTTTTGCTGCTTTACAGGCACAGGGACCTCCCATTACTGGAGATAAACCCATAATGCTTTCGAAAGGCAACATAGTACTAAAGACATTAAGTGAATATAGAGTATACCAAGATCGAGAGGCATTGATCATGCCCTTGATGGTGCATTATATTCCATCCAAGAATGTCTTACTTGGAATACACATTCCCTATGTAAATGTCAACTCATCTTCAGAAGACATGACAAATATTGGAGATATTCAATTGCTTGCTAAATACCAGTTTTATCGCAAAGATCAAATGGCTAAAACATTTAGAGTGGTAGCAAAAACCTATCAATGGATTCCAGCTAAGCATGATTTAAATGTGGAAGAAGTTGCAGTAGGATCTTATCGTTCTTTTTACAGCGTCCTAGCCGGTTTGGAGACTATAAAATTTGGTGTTTCTAATGAATTAGGTTTTGCTTTTGATGCAGGAGGCGAGCATAATTTAGTTAGGTATAAGTTAGGTTTCGGATTACCCCTAAAGAAACCGGTTTATCCAGTTGACCAAGTTAATTTATATTTTGAATACCAAAATGATTATAGATTTAATGACCAAGGTTTTTCCACCTTGTATGCTCAAGGTGTTCAGTATGCAAAAGGAAGATGGACTATGGAAACATCTATACAATTTCCACTTATTCAATATCAAATTCCGGAAGCTTTAAAGCGTAAATACAGCTTTTTTGTTGGAATTCGATATGTTATTTAACTAAGAAAAAAAATTAAAATGAAATACATAATTATATTAATTGCTTGCTGTTTTGTCTTTCCAGTATTAGGACAAAACACGGATGAATTTAAAGTGCAAGTAGATGGATTAGGTTGTCCATTTTGTGCTTACGGATTAGAAAAAACCTTTGATGAATTTGAAGGAATCGATGATGTCAAGATCGATATGGAGACTGGGATAATGACCTTTACCTTGCCAGCTGATCTAAGTGTTGATTTAGAGGCTGTTTCTGATAAGGTTGTAAAGGCTGGTTATACAGCAGTAGAGTCTTCTGTGGTGAAAGCTAATGGAGAAGCAGCAGCATGGGATAAAGCAAGTAGTAAAGAGCCAGAAGAGGATGAAGTGCCAGCCGTCACATTAGAAAGCACTACACTAATGGTAAAGGGTAACTGTGGAATGTGTAAGACAAGAATAGAAGAAGCAATTTTGGGCTTAGAAGGTGTTAAAGAGGCTAGCTGGGACGAAGATACCCAGATGCTAAGTGTAACTTTTGATGCATCAGCGCAAAACATGAGTAATGTTTCCACAACATTGGCAAATCTTGGGCATGATACAGCTTTAGATCGTGCAGATGATAAAGATTATCAGAATCTTCATACTTGTTGCCAATACAATAGAAATTAAATAAAAATCAAATTAATAAAGCTTAAAAACAATCGGAACATGAAACAAACAATCTTTTCAATCCTTTTGATTACTTTTTCTCTTTCCTTATTTGGACAAAAGGAGGTAATCTTGAAAATCAATCATAAGCTGGGTGATGAAGTTTTTGAATATCACACAGAACACAACACTGATGAGGGGAATAATTTCAAAATTACCAGACTACAATACTATCTCTCAGGCCTAAGTTTAATTCATGATGGAGGTCAAGAAACGATCATTGAAGATTTATGGATTTTAGATAGAGCACAGAACATAGCTAGTCTACACGAACTAGGAAGTTTTGAACTAGATCAAATAGAAGGTATAAAGCTTCATGTAGGTGTTGATAGTTTACACAATCATTTAGATCCGGCTTTATGGCCAGCAGATCATCCTTTAGCACCTAAAAACCCTTCTATGCATTGGGGCTGGGCTGGTGGCTATCGGTTTTTTGCCTTTGAAGGGCTGGCTGGTGAGGATGCTCTCGTTAATGATGTCCAATTTCATGGTGTAGGGAATAGTTTGTATGAAACAACGACGGTTTTAACTGGGGCAACTGAGGAAAATGGTACACTGGTGATAAGTCTAGATGCTGATTATGCGGAAGCCGTGCGCACACTTGATATAAATCCAGGGCTGATTAGTCACGGAGAAATCTGGCACGCAAAAACCGTCGGAGAGAACTTTACAAACTTAGTTTTCTCAGCCAGCGATGGTACAGTATCTTCGGAAGATATAGCTGATTTAATAGAAGTACAACTATTTCCTAACCCTGCAATAAGTGGAGTTGTCAATGTTAAAACGGATTTGCAGAGTCCAACAGCATTGGTCAATATTTTTGCAGCAAATGGAGTTAAGCTCAGTCAAAGTAATCTGTCGAATGGACAAGCAACATTGAACATAAATACTCCAGGAGTTTATATGCTACAATTTGTGGATAATAATCAGCTTTTACTTACCAAGCGTTTAGTTGTTAGGTAGTGCAAAGACAGGTTATCATATACTTTTTTATCATCGGGTGCTTCTTTTCTTGTCAGCAAGTAAATGATCAGGAATTAGTGATAGAGCCACTAGGCTTAATGGAGATTCCTGATCATTTTCCAGCAATCGAGTTTCCTGACGATAATGGATTTACCTTGGAACGGTGGGAGTTAGGTAAGAAGCTGTTTTATGATCCTATAATGTCTTCTACTGGGGACGTCAGCTGTGCCACTTGTCATGATCCAGCATTGGGTTTCACAGATGGACTTGAAGTGAGTATAGGCGTAGAAGATAGAATGGGTTTTCGAAATGCTCCAAGTCTGGCAAATGTCGCTTACCAACCTTATTTGCTTAGGGAAGGAGCCCTTTCGAGCATTGAAATGCAAGTGCTTGTGCCATTGCAAGAACATCACGAGTTTGACCTAAATATCTTAGACTTAGTAGACAGACTAAAGGAAGACGAAACGTATAGAGCCATGAGTCAAGAAGCTTATAATCGTGAGCCTGATGCTTTCGTCATAACAAGAGCCTTAGCAAATTTTGAACGAAGTTTAATTTCTGGACAGTCAAGGTACGATGCACACTTGACAGGTGATTTAACCTTAAATCAGGATGAACTTAAAGGGGAAGCCTTGTTTTTTAGTGAGCGACTTGCTTGTGGTCATTGTCATGGAGGACACAATTTTAGTAATTATGACATTACCAATAATGGATTATATGAGGAATATCCAGATGTTGGAAAATTTAGATTGACAAATGATTCCACAGATCTTGCCACCTTCAAAACACCATCCTTAAGAAATGTTGCCATCACGGCTCCTTACATGCATGATGGCTCATTACAAAGCATTGAGCAAGTCATAGAACATTATGCAGTTGGTGGAAAAGCGCACATAAATAAACACCCACTGATCGATAGTTTTGAAATTTCAGATGAAGAAAAGACTCAACTGATGGCATTTTTGCACTGTTTAACTGATTCACCATTTATAAACAACAAAATATTTAGAGATGAATAGGCCAGTAATCACAAGCACGTTTTGCATTCTTTTTTTATGCCTGGTTTATGCATGCCAGCAAGAGCCGTCTAAACCATTAGGCAAAGATGATACGCCTTACTTATTAGAATATGGCGCATTACCGACACCTGATCTGCCAGCAGATAACCAACTCACTGAAGCAGGTGTTAGCTTAGGGAGAATGTTATTTTATGATAGACAATTGTCGCGGGATAATATTCAAGCCTGTGCCGACTGCCATCGACAGTCTTCTGCTTTTTCAGATTCATTGCGATTCTCCCTTGGCGTGGATAACCTTCCAGGGACTAGACATTCGATGAGCATCACCAATATGGCCTGGAACACTAATGGATTTTTCTGGGATGGGAGAGCAGAACTATTAAGACATCAGGCCATTTTACCTATCCAAGACCCATTGGAAATGGACGAAACATTGGACAATGTCATCCAAAAACTTAGTTCAGATACACAGTATGAAGATGCTTTTATTTTAGCTTTTGGAGATGATTTAGTGACTGAGCAACGAATAGCTCTTGCGCTTGAACAGTTTATGTTAAGTATCGTAAGTTACCAATCTAAATTTGATCGATATCTCGCTGGTTTGGATACATTAACAGCTGAAGAGGAAAGAGGAAGATTCTTATACTTTACGGAGTATAACCCATTTTTTCCAGAGGATTCAGGTGCTGACTGCGAACATTGTCATGGCGGTGCAAATTTTGAAAATGATAGTTATATGAACAATGGTTTAGATGAAGAACAGGATTTTTCAGATCTCGGAAGGTTTGTCGTGACGCAAAACCCAATGCATAGGGCTCAATTTAAAGTACCCAGTCTCAGAAACATCGCATTAAGCCAACCATATATGCATGATGGTCGTTTTAATACATTAGAAGAGGTTATCGATCATTATGATCATGGTGTTCGTTTTTCGTCGACAGTCGATCCAGCGCTTCTACAAACGATAGATCAAGGATTGGGATTAAGTGATGAAGATAAATCAGCATTAGTCAAATTTCTTCATACCTTAACCGATGAGAACTTTATTAATAATGAAGCATATAGCAACCCCTTTTAGCTTTTTAGTTTTTGTGTTGCTTTCCCTAACTGGGCAAATAGCTAGTAGCCAGCTGTTTGTTCAAATTGAGGAGTTGAATAAGGTAGAAACAATCAAGTTATACCCAGGAGATAAATTTCAGTATCAACTTAAAGGCTATGAGAAGTCTTGGGATAAAGGAGTTATTGGGAGCATCGATCCAGCGATTAATGCAATTTTCATAAAAGAAAGCATGTATCAAATCGATGAATTCTCAGCCATTAGAGTATCGGGACCTTTTGCTCCCAGAGCAGTAGGAGTGACCTTCCAAACCTTCGGTATCGGCTGGCTTGGTTTTGGTATTCTCGGTCGAGTGTTTAGCAATGGAACTTTCAAGGCTCAGGAGGCCATCATCGGAGCAGTCGCGATTGGAGTTGGTTATTTATTTAGGTCCTTTTATCGATGGGATACTGTCCAATTAAATGAAAATAATCGACTGAGAATTATGGATGTTAGAATGGTAGTTCCAACAGTTGATAACTAATTAGCGGAGCTTTTTATAATAAGTCACTTTATCATCTCCCTCGGCCCAAAAATCTCGAATGACCGCTTCTTTTGTATAGTCTAATTTTTCGTAAAATTTCCTAGTTAAATCAAAGGTCTCGCTACCTGAAGTATCTACAATAAGCACCCGTTGACCAGTTTTTTGCAAATGATTCTCTAGGAAGTGCATCATGCTGCTTCCAAGCCCTTTGCCCTGCTTTGATTTATGGACACCAATAGCATAAAGGTTATAGGTTCCTTCGGTCAGTTTTTCTGGTGCACAGTAGCCAATAGAAATGGCTTGTCCATTTTCAAGAGTAGTAAACCATATATCCTGAGAGCTGGAATTGGTTAAAAAATCAGCGATCATTTCGTCTAGCATCTCTGCTGGAAACAAGTCAATAGAATCAAGCACTTCCTTTAGTGCAGGAATATCTTCTCTTTTTATCATTCTTATGGTAGACATAGGCAAGGTTTTTTTGAGTGTATGGCCAATGTCGCCTTAATGTGATTGCTTAATTGCATTTAGGGCATATGCCTGATACGGTAAAATTCACTTCTTTGCTGATGTATTCTTCAGGTAATTGAAAGTGAGGAATAATGTTTTCTAAACAAGTAACTTCTTGACAAGCTGTGCAGCTAAAATGTACATGGTTGTGGTTGTGATCATGTGCATCTTCACAGGAGTGACACAAAGCGTATTTAGAAACTCCATCCATATCTATAATCCGGTGAATCTTACCATCATCGACCAGTCGATCAAGCGAACGATAAATCGTAACTCGGTTATAACGCTCTTTAAGTTGTCCAATGAGTTCGTTATGCGACACTGCGGTGGTGGCTTTGCTAATGAGTTGCTCTACAGCAAGTTTAGCAGGTATTTTCTTTTGACTCTCCATGTATAGTGTATCTCGATACTAATATAAATCAAATTAAGTCAGTATGGTTCATCTAGGAAAATAAAGAAAGTAAATAGACTTGGAAGGGTATAAAAGGGGAAGGAAAGTGTAGAAAATAAAAAAGCTCGTGACTTCTCACGAGCAAAAACGAATTTTACAATTTAATAACCAAAACTTACACGATGTAAATATATAACATATTATAAGTTTCTGCAATATGTATTCACTTGTTATTAAGTATTTTACTCAAATTAAAAAATATCAATGTGTAATAGACAGAAAAATAGACGGGTATAAATGAATAAAAAGTTCTATTAATTAAAAATTTAACATATAAAATTTATTTGTTATATGTTTTTCGCTGTTTTGGTGGATTTTTTCAAGTAAAAACTGGACAGCTGCTGTTCCTTCAGTCCCTAGAGACCTAGTAAATTCGTTTACATACAGTGCAATATGTTGTTTCATCACCTCAGGTTTCATGGTTTGTGCGTGCTTTTTTACATACTCCATTACTGTTGATTCATGCTGGTAAGCATAATCTATGCTGGCTTTGAGGTTTTGTGCTATTTGTTTTTTTAGTTCAATGTCAAGCGACTTACGGACAACTATTCCTCCTAATGGGATAGCATAGCCAGTTGTTTCTTCCCAATGTTTTCCCAAATCCTTAATTTTTGTTAATCCTTTTTCCGCGTATGTAAATCTATTCTCATGAATAATTACTCCAGCGTCTAGACTTCCATCCAATACTCGGTCTTCTATTTCGTGGAATAGCAGGTACTCTTTATCAATGGAAACATCATTGGCAAAATCAAAAAGAAAGTTGGCTGTCGTTAGTTTTCCTGGAATGCCAATTCGCTTTCCCTTTAATGCATGTATGCTATGGTAGTTCTTAGCTATTAATAATGGACCCACTCCTCTGCCTAAAGCAGCACCGTAGGGTAGTAATTCATATTTGTCCATCAAATAGGCAAAGGCATGGAAGCTGACTTTAATAACATCAAACTTGGCTTCACTGGCCCATTGGTTTAATGTTTTTATATCTTCTAGATGCACATCCCATTGAATCGATTGATCAATGCGTTGATGAACTAATGCCTCAAAAATGAAGGTGTCATTTGGACATGGAGAAAAGGCAATACTAAGATTCATCTGATTTATTAGTTTAATTCAAAGATAATGTCTAAACTTTGGGGAAAGTTTAGAAGCCCATGCATGGATTACAAATAATTTATGAAGATAATCACTTAATCGCCGTTAATAAACCCAATGGTGTATTGGTGCATGCTGACGAAACGGGTGACAAAACATTAATCGATCAAGTAAAATTGTACATAAAGTGGAAGTACGAAAAACCGGGTGATGTATTTCTCGGGTCCTTTCACAGATTGGATAGGCCTGCAAGTGGCGTAGTCGTTTTTGCAAGAACCACCAAAGCGCTCACCAGAATGAATAAATTAATCCAAGAGCGGAAGGTCGAAAAGAAATACTACGCAGTAACGGAAGATCGTCCTAAAGAAATAGAGCAAACATTAGTGCATTACTTAATAAAGGACAAAGCAAAAAATAAATCCAAAGTGCATAAGTCCCAGCGAAGCGGAACTAAGCGCTCTGAACTCAGTTACAAGCTAGATGCTTATCTCGAAAATCACTCCTTATTAAAAGTTAATTTAGTAACAGGTAGATCGCATCAGATCAGAGCCCAATTAAAGAAAATTAATGCACCTATTTGCGGAGATTTAAAATATGGAGCTACTGAAAAATTGAAATACTATTCCATAGCTCTTCATTGTACTGAGATGAATTTTATCCATCCAGTAAAAAAAGAACCCGTTTCTATCAAGTGCATGCCGCCTGATTTTCATCCTTGGACCTTGTTTTTTTAAATTGAGCTAGAAGTTTCTTTTCTCAAATTATAAAATTGAATTACATTTGCGCTCGGTGAGGGCTATACGGCCAGCTCCTTCTGAACTCCCCCAGGGCAGAAATGCAGCAAGGGTAGGAGGTTGAGCGGTTCGGTGTAGTTCCTCACTTTTTTCTTTCTCTCTTATTTTTGACAAACTAAGCCAATTAGCATGAAATTTTTTGTTGATACCGCCAATTTAGAACAAATCAAAGAAGCCAAAGATTTAGGAATTTTAGATGGAGTAACGACCAACCCATCCTTAATGGCCAAAGAAGGTATTAAAGGTAAAGATGCTCAGTGGTCGCATTACAAAGCTATTTGTGATATTGTGGAAGGAGATGTTTCTGCCGAAGTTATTTCGACTGATGTAGAAGGCATGATTAAAGAGGGTGAAGCGCTTTCTGAAATAGCCCCAAACATTGTAGTCAAAGTGCCTATGATAAAAGACGGTGTTAAGGCGATTAGCTATTTTACTTCCAAAGGAATTAGGACTAATTGTACCTTAGTTTTTTCTGCTGGACAAGCCATTTTAGCCGCTAAAGCAGGTGCAACATATGTTTCTCCATTTATAGGTAGAGTAGATGATATTAGTTGGGATGGCATGCAATTAATCGGAGAGATCGCTGAGATTTATGCCATGCAAGGTTTTGAAACTGAAATTTTAGCGGCATCCATTCGAAATGCGAAGCATATTGTCGATGCAGCAAGAGCTGGTACTGATGTGGTAACTTGTCCACTATCATCAATGTTAGGATTACTTAAGCATCCTCTTACCGATATAGGGCTGGCTAAGTTTTTAGCTGATCACAACAAAGTTAACGGCTAAGAATAAGCAATTACCGTTTGTTTATTAATTGTTACCGTTTATCCTCAGCTTCTAGTCAAGGATAAATTGTTGCTATACTAAATGTCTTATTTAGTAGATGTTTGTTATAAACAATAGCAAAATGGTACGATCATTCATTTATTTTATCCTCATAACGACTGCTTTCTTTTGTACTCAATTAGATGCGCAAGTCCGACACGGATTTATTGGCGGTGTTTATTTAACTAATTCTATCGGCGAATTTGCAGAAACTCATGAAAGCGCAGGACTCGGTTTTGATATTGGCTACACCTATTTCTCACACATAAATGATAAAACAAAGGCTAGCCTTGATCTCACAGTAGGTAGAGCCAAGTTTGATCCCACACAAGAAATATTTGAGTATACTGATTTTGAAGGCGATATAAATAGGATCAGATATTCGGATTATGGATTTTTATCATACTCTATAGGTCTTAGTATTTACTATCAAATGATAAATAGAGTAGAGCTGTTTGGTGGGTTTGATGCTGGACAAGTTACGGTTAAATGGAGTGAGTTAGATTATTTGACAGGTCCAGTAGAACCATTTGACGGTTTTTATTCCTTTGATGCTAAAGCTGGTTTTGGATATTTAGCTGGGAAAGCTGGTCTTAGTATTCTTGCTACTGAAAACATTGGCCTGGCTTATACCTTTAAGTATCGTATTAATTATGGAGTAGAGCGATTTGGTGGAATCGTTAAAAATTACACGACTAACGGCCTAAGTATTTTTTTTAGATTTTAAGCGAGGATTAAAACAGTTAAGATGAGGTATATAATTTTATTTGTAGTTGCTTGTAGTTTACAGTTTCTCACTGCACAAACCACGGATTTGACCTTTAGTGGTCCACTAAAGTCAAAAGATATTTTCGTGGGTATGGAGGCTATCAATTTAGGGAATCAGCATTTTTGCTTAATACATCAGGGCCCTTACACCATGTCATGGGAAACCAAGCACTATGTACTTGAAAAATATGATCTCTCAGGCAAACAGGTGTTTTCCAAAAAACTAGATTTTAAAATAGATGGCAAGGATTATTTCCCTAATGGCATGATTAGCATGAATGGGACAGACTATCTATTTCTTTCGTCTATTAAAAAGCGAGAAAGAACATTGTATCTAACAAGTCTTAATACCGAACAAGGAACCCTAGGTTCAGAAATGGTCAAGTTAGGAAGTTTTAAAATTGTGGGCAAAGTGGCAGGTTTTGATTCTTCAATTTCCGCAAATGAGGAATATTTAGCTGTATATTTTGAGCAAGAAAACAAAATGGTAGTATTGGACAAACAGCTTAATCTTGCACGCAGTTTTGAGACCCAATTCAAGTTTAATAATCCAGTCTATTCCACAAAGGGCAACAGTCAGAACTTTATGGTGCGCAATAATGGAGATGTTGTTTTTTATAACGACAATGGCAAGAAGACGGGCTTTATGGAAATGTTTAAAGCAGATGGAACCACTAAATCGATTGCTTTTGATTCAGCCCTAAGTTATTCCAACAAATCAGGATCTCTCTGTTTTGCAGACTTAACAGATGATCAATGGGCAGTGGCAGGTGTATATATAGCAGCCAAGGGTAAAGTAGATTTTCAAGGCGTTTTTGCACAAATATTTGATGCCCAAGGTAATCTACAAAGCTCGTTTAAATCACCGTTTACTTCGATGGAATTTCCCCTCACCGAAAAAAGAATGACTGGAGGCCTGCCGAAATATGCAAAAGGAAATATAGTTAATACTGGAATTTCAAATATAGATACTGAGACAGGCTATTTTGAACTGGATTTGACCATTGATGAATTGTCGGCCTCTACTTTTAGACGAAGCATCGTAGCTGCTTTTCCTGTAAAAGAAAAAGCATTTCAAGAGGTAGTGGTGCTGCAAGCACCTATGATTGATATTTTACGAACCAAAAACGATATTGAATCGCTAAATCCATTTACAGAAGGGGATGATAAGACTTATGATATCTATTCAGTTGATAATGTGATTGGGAATAATCATTCGTTTTATATAACTAGAAAAGATAAGCCAGGAGTCGGCGAAAAGTTATTTGATACTAAAGATAATCGCTTAAAAAACAAGCATTTAAATGCACGTCTATATGATGGTGATGGCTACAGTTTAGCTCTGTTTTATAGCGAGAAAAAATATGAGTTTGTTATTATAAAACCCTAAAAATCGCCAATCTATTCTATGAATATGATTTCTGAACATTCGGTAAATATGTTAGCGCCTCCTCCTTGGAGCTCATTAACTATGGTAGCATTTGGTTCGTAGTAAGTTTGATTACTTCCACCGCCACCTCGAATGATATATTGGCCTCCTTCTTTTACATAGGCAATATTAGCACCACCACCTTCTTGGGTCACAAATCCACCAGATTCAATATAAATCTCATTGGCGCCACCTCCATTGGAGAAAAGTGTATCACCGGCTAATACATGACGTAAATTTCCACCACCAGTCAGGACTTCCATACCAGCTAGTTTGCTGAGTACACGCTAAGTATATAAAGGCAGAACCTATGATAAGAGATAATATGTTTTTCATAACACTATATTAAATGTAATACCTTACTAATTAAAGACTCCACAGCCTTGCCTGGATTTGTGGAAAAATCGCCATTAATCCGATTAGCCAGTAGGGCATTACAAGAAATAGCGCTATGACCAAGTAGATTTGCCAATACATAAATACCAGCTGTTTCCATTTCCAAATTGGTAATGCGATCGATAGGCATGTTTAGATCAGCAAGGGAATTTAAATCTGGAATTCCCGTTTTTAATCGGAGTGATCTTCCTTGTGGTGCATAAAACCCAGGAGCCGTAAGCGTTATGCCTCTCAGAAAACCTGCATTAGTAAACAAGTCTACTAACTTCTCATTAGCTTGGGCACAATAGGGAGATATTAAATCTTTGGCCGGCCAGCTAGTATTAAATTGCTTATTAATCTCAGCTTCATCATCATTCATTTCATGATGGTAGTAATGTGCTAATCCTCCCAGTCCTATAGCAAATGAACTAACCAATAAACTATCAACAGGTATGTCGGCTTGCAAGGTACCTGAAGTGCCGATTCTGATAAATTGTAAACTTGTATGTACTTCTTTTACCCTTCTTGTTGCAAAATCAATATTGACTAATGCATCTAATTCATTAAATACTATATCTATATTGTCAGTACCAATCCCTGTGGAAATAACAGTTAATCGCTTTTTCCGATATGATCCGGTAACCGTTCTAAACTCACGACATCTACGATCAAACTCAATGCTTTCGAAATGCTTGATGATCATATCAACACGATCGGGATCACCCACGGTGATAATACTTTCGGCTATTTCTCCAGGAAGTAACTTTAAATGATATATACTACCATCAGGATTTAAAATGAGTTCAGAAGGAGATAAATACATTTTTATACTTTTGCTTCATTGACAAATGTATAAAAATGAAAATGAAGGCATATATTTTAAATAGTTGTAATACCTGCCAGCGGATACTAAAAGAAGTTAACTGGAGCGGCGAAATTCAAAATATTAAAGAAAAGAATATAGACGAAGCAACATTGGACAAAATAGCTAAGGCACTTGGTGGCTATAAGCAAGTCTTTAGCAGGCGTGCGATGAAATACAGAAGTTTAGGACTTAATGAAATGGACCTTTCGGAAAAGGATTACAAAAAGTATATTCTCGAAGAGTACACCTTCTTAAAAAGACCAGTATTTGTAATTGGGAATCAATATTTTGCGGGTAATACAAAAAAGACAGTAGCTGCCATTAAAGAAGCCTTAGCTTAATTACACCTTAAATAGAGGGTCTCACTCGTAACAGTATTACTCTGATTACCCGCTCGATCAACAATGTAAATGTCAAGGGTCAAACTATCAAGAGGATATTGTGGAGGTGAGTTGCAAGGCGGTATATTATCTGGAAATCTGCAACAGGTTTCAAAAAGAGTCAGTTCTAGATCTATAAAAACCCCCTTAGAAGAAACTCCCTCGGGAACTTTGGGTATAAGATTAGGCTGGTCATACAAATTGCCAGTACGACTATCGAAAACAAACAAATTGAAAGTGTTGTCTTCTGGGTCATGACCTATGTCTCCATCTCCATCCTCGACATGGAAAAATAGAGTCAAAAAATCTTCAGTTGCTGTGCCTTGATTTAAGGTGTCTTTACTTAATCCTTGATAGGTAATAGTGGGCACTTCAGACAAATCTGGTCCTTGTACACAAGAAGTCAGTACACATAAAGAGAATAAAATAAGAGCTCTACCTAGGATTTGCATAAATTCGTTCTAATTATAAACCAATATTGACCCTACAAAAGATTCAACATATCATTCAAGAATACCAACGAGGAATCATTGATTTTGATTCTACTGCGATGGAATTATTTTCGTTCCAATATACACATAACCCTGTTTATAAGCAATTTTGTGATTTGTTGAATAAATCTCCGCGACAAATAAATCGGGTGGAAGATATACCGTATTTACCCATTGAGTTTTTCAAAACCCACAAGATAAAAACCGGAGATTGGCGCGAAGAAAAGGTGTATACCAGCAGCGGGACAACTGGTTCGATAAAATCCAAACATGTCATATTTGACGAAAAAGCTTACTTGGCTAATGCACAATCTATTTTTGAAAAACGATTTGGTGCCATAGAAAATTCGATTGTTATAGGCTTATTGCCTTCCTATTTAGAAAGTAACCAATCTTCTTTGGTAGCCATGGTAGATCATTTTATCCACCTTAGTGGCAATGATTTAAGTGGTTTTTACCTATATGATCATGATGCTTTATTCAAGTTAATCGAAGAAAGACATGGAGAGCATACTATATTTTTATTCGGGGTTAGCTATGCCTTACTCGATTATGTGGCTAGGTTTAACCATAAAGCATTAGATAAGCTTGTTTTGTTGGAAACAGGAGGCATGAAGGGGAGGCGGGCAGAACTTACTAAACAGGAGATGTACAGTCAACTTAAAACAGGTTTCCCGATTAAGCAGATAGATTCTGAATATGGAATGACAGAACTTCTTTCGCAAGCCTATACGCAAGAAGAATCTTGGTTTAAGCCTAACCATATGCTAAAAGTTAGCATTGCGGAATTAAATGACCCTTACCAGCCGGCTAAGTTGGGAAAGTCAGGTTTAATAAGGATTATCGACTTGATGAATTATCACAGCTGCAGCTTTATTGCTACGCAAGATTTAGGTAAAATACGACCTGACGGCTGCTTTCAAGTCCTTGGAAGAATTGATCATTCCGATATCAGAGGATGTAATCTGTTAGTTCAGTAGCTATTTAAACGTGGAGAATCCATGACTAATCCACTCAGCTAATGCTTGTCGATTCTGAACATATTGGATACGTTTCTGATCATTTTTGTTGTTGATATTACCCAACTCTAAAAATACAATGGGAGGCAGCGTGTTTCTAACTACATACAGATTTCTACCTTGCACAAATCCATCATAACCTCTTCCTTTCTGAAACTCTTCGTATTTAGAGCTAAAGGTATTAAGCATGTGCTCAGCTAAGTTTTTGCCTGTTTTTCCATTTTTGTAGTGGTAAAAAAAGACGTCTCTTCTTTTGTCTTTATGGTTAGAATCGATATGTAGTGAAATAGCATATTGCTCTTTAATGCCCTTTGATTTGTAACTGTTATATAATTGATTAACCTTGGATACTCGCTGGTTTAATCGTTGGAGTTGGTCTAGTGGTATTTTAACAGTTCCCATGCATAATTCATCATTATCACAGGCTAATACTTCCTGATCTCGTATCCCATCTTTATCCTGGATAATTACATGCACTGTTGCCCCTTTTTCCATCAAGTCTTTAGCTAATCTGAGGGCAATATCATAGGCATATTCATCTTCACATAAAGTATTTGGACAAGTAGTACACATGGCACCTGGATCCGGACCTCCGTGGCCACTTATGATGTAATACACCTTATTTTTTAGCGATTCATCTCTAATGGTTACATTTTTGTATTTCTCGCCAAATAATGGTTGAACTCTAATATTTCCCTTGGCTATTTTAGCCGGTGTTTTACTTGTTGGTTTAGTTTCCGCAGCGGGTTTTGCTGCCTGCGTCGGCTTTGTGGCCAGCTCTTTAGAAGACTCCTGGTAACAATTAACTAAATGGTGAGGGACCCAAAGTATTTTACTGTCTGTATACATGGTTTTCCTCAACTTTCGCTTCTGTATGGCTTCGTTGTATTCTTTAATTTGCACAGCCTGCTCCCAATCCGAAATGTTTAGAGTAGATCTTATGGAACTGCCATTATATTTTACGATTTCTATGGGTAGGAAGTATTCTACTTCATAGCTTAATTGAGTTTTTTGGTCAATATTGTTTAGCTCAAAAAACTTCTGGAGATTACAAGATTCAGTGTCTAGTTTATATCTTCTCATCAAGGCATAGCTACCTTCACCTTTCTGAACTCTTACTTTTAAATAGTAGGACTCAAAGGCAGAAACTTGGAAAGACAACAGTACAAAGAATGCTGTCAATAGTCGGAATTTGAACAATAACATACAAACGGTTTTTAAGGTCTTATGCAAAAATAGTATAATATATTAATATTTCAAGTAACTACTTAGTAAATAATTACTTACGCATAAGTTTATTTCGTAATATGATTATTTTATTTATATGTTATCTTTGCATATATGGCAAGCCAATTATTGCAATTAACTAAGTTAATCGAAAAGGAATTTAAGCTGGAGTTTCGCAAGCGAGTGAGTTTAGCTTCTGTGCTTTTGTTTTTAGTTTCTGCTAGTTACATATGCTATAAAGTATTTATTAACATTAATGGATTAGCCTGGATTTCATTGTTTTGGATTATCCTTTTATTTGCTTCTATTAATTTGATTCAGCGGACGTTCAATCAGAATTATGTGCGTAGAAAGTGGTTGTATTACAGTTTTTATGAACCAAGTACGGTTTACCTAAGTAAGTTTTTGTACAACCTTTTTTTCTTGGTAATCATTGCATTCCTTTTGCTATTCTTGATGAACACTTTCTTTGAGAATTTTATCAAATTACCTTCGTTATTTGTGTATGGTTTAATTTTAGGAACCATAGGTATTACTGGAGTAATGACCTTTATCTCTTCGGTGGTTATGCATGCTGAGAATAATGGAGTCTTAATGAGTATTCTTGCAATGCCTTTAACTTTGCCTGTTATTTTATTGGCTGTAAAAGTGCATGCAGTTAGTTTTGGCCTGATCCAGGATACAGCTGTTTCAGGCGATTTGTTGTTGTTAGGTGGTATAGATTTATTAATTTTTGGATTAGGTATCATGTTGTTTCCAAATATTTGGAAAGCTTAAATAATATAGTTTGAATATGAAATATTGGTGGTGGAAAGTTTTAGCGATTGCAACCTTTAGTTATGTTTTGCTGGCTGGTTTGTTGACTCCACTTAAATCGGGGATTTATAGTGTCGATAAAACTAAGGGCCTGCTGGGAAGTACCTTAAGCCTACATGTAGAGACCTATAATACCTACATGTCTTCAGCTCTTCAAAATGTGGCCTTCCTAAAACTATCTGATAATAAAGTAATAAGATCCACTTCGATTAACGAGATTAATGATTACACAGCAAAGATAAATTTTGAGCTTCCAAGTGAGTTAAGTACTGGTAAAAATGCTGAGCGCGCCACCTTGATTATTAATAACGAAGTCGATGGGAGTATGATATTGCCCAATGCTATTTTACTTAAACAAGACACAACATTGATAAAACAAAATGGAGCCAAGTGGACCGCTTTAGATGTAGCTTCCTTGTTTCCCAATAAAGGGTTTAGGTTTCCTTATCGGAATAAATTACACGAAACGATTCGGAACACTTTTTTTCATGTAGCTATTTGGTTTGCCATGTTTATCCTTTTAATCATTGCCCTAGTTTACAGCATTAGATATTTAATTTCAAAAGATTTACAGTTTGACTATAAAGCCGCAGCCTTCACCAATATCTCCATTTATTTTGGAATCATAGGCCTAATCACTGGCGCTATTTGGGCAAAGTTTACTTGGGGAGCTTTTTGGACTGCTGATGTTAAGTTAAACATGGCAGCCATAAGTGTTTTGATTTATGCTGCTTATTGGATGCTTCGTTCGTCTATTCGAGATGTTGATTCTAAAGCTAGGATTGCAGCTTCTTATAATATTTTTGCCTTTGTAGTGATGATCCCTTTAATATTTATTATTCCACGGTTAACAGACAGCTTACATCCAGGAAATGGAGGAAACCCGGCACTCGGCGGAGAAGATTTAGATAATTCATTGAGACTGATATTCTATCCATCTATTATAGCCTTAACCTTAATTGGTCTTTGGATAGCTAATTTGACATATAGATTGCAAATTATCCACGATAAAACTTTAGAAGAATAATTAAAAAAAAGTAGATTTGCAAATCTTCTATTCTTTCATAGATAATGAAGAAAAAAACACATGGTAAGAAATTATCTCATTAGTTCAATTCTTGTCTTTTTGCCTTGGCTTGTAAAAGCTGATTCCCTCGATTTTTTTCGAAGTACTGGAAAAATGTACTCAGTTGTAGCAGTAGTCTTAGTGCTATTTATAATCCTGGCAATTTATTTGATAAAATTGGACAAACGTATAACCCAAGTCGAACAAAATAAAAAACATGAGTCATAAACAAGATGCTTTTTATGCGAGTGTAATTCGCAACTTTGATAAAGCAGCTGCTTTGACAGAGTATCCATCTGGATTACTCGAACAAATCAAGGCCTGTAATGCTGTTTACCAAATGAAGTTCCCCGTAAAACTAGGGGATAATTATGAAGTGATTGAAGCTTATAGAGTTCAGCATTCACATCACAGATTACCTACTAAAGGTGGTATAAGATTTAGCCACTTGGTTAATCAGGAAGAAGTAATGGCGCTCGCTTCGCTAATGACTTTTAAATGTGCTATCGTAGATGTTCCATTTGGTGGAGCAAAAGGTGGTGTAAAAGTCAGTCCTAGAAAATACAATGCAGAGCAACTTGAAAAAATCACTAGAAGGTATACAGTTGAACTGGTAAGAAAAAACTTCATAGGTCCTGGAATCGATGTTCCAGCACCTGATTATGGTACAGGTCCTCGAGAAATGGCTTGGATCCTGGACACCTACCAGCAGATGAAAAATGGTGAGCTAGATTCGGCTGGTTGTGTAACCGGTAAACCAGTTCACCAAAACGGAATTAGAGGAAGAACGGAGGCAACGGGAAGAGGTGTTTATTACGGATTAAGAGAATTAGTCAATAACAAACATGCAATGAAAGAGCTTGGCTTGGACATTGGTATGGCCGGAAAAACCATGGTTATTCAAGGTCTTGGAAATGTTGGTTCGTATACTGGTTTAATTTCGCAAGAAGAAGGAGATGCAAAAGTGATCGCTATTTCTGAAATCGAAGGAACGATACTAGATAAGAAAGGACTTGATATAAAGAAGCTAATTGCCTACAGAAAGGAACATGGTTCGATCTTAGGATTTCCAGGTTCGAAAACCTTAGAAAACAGAGACGATTGGGTAGGTATAGAATGTGATATTTTGGTGCCTGCAGCACTTGAAAGTCAAATACATAAAGACAACGCTGCAGATGTAAAGACTAAAATTGTAGCTGAAGCAGCTAATGGACCTGTTACTGCAGATGCTGAAGAAATTCTAGTTAAGAAAGGTGTGCTGGTAATGGCAGATATGTATCTAAATGCTGGAGGTGTTACTGTATCTTATTTCGAGTGGTTAAAAAACCTGAGCCATATTAGATTTGGGCGTATGTCTAAACGTTTTGATCAGAATGCAAATAACAATTTAGTAGATATGGTATTGCGTCTGACAGGTAAGACACTTAGTCAAAAAGAAAGAGATTTACTGACCAAAGGAGCAGATGAAGTGGACTTAGTAAGATCAGGTCTAGAAGAAACGATGGTCAACTCGTTCAATCAGATTTACGAAATTTATGCCTCAAGAGATAAAGTAAAAGACTTTAGATCGGCGGCCTTTATTTCAGCGCTAGACAAAGTAGCAAGTGACTACATGACATTAGGAGTTTTCCCTTAGTGGAAAATTAAGATCAATATTGCCCAAGTCAAAAGATCTTGACTTGGGCTTTTTTTTTGATATTTAGAAGATTAACCATTAGGATAGCCTTCAGAATAGAATAAAATTTTATTTTTGAGGCTAATCGTAAAATTATAGACTGAAATGCAAGAGAAATTGGATAAGACGGATTTAAAAATTTTGAAGTTACTACAAGAAAGCAGCAAGATTACGAACCTTGATCTTTCAAAAAAAATAGGATTATCTCCAGCTCCAACATTGGAAAGGGTAAAGAAATTAGAAACTCAAGAAGTTATAGAAAGCTACCACGCGAAAGTAAACGCTTCAAAGATTGGTTTAGACATTCGCACGTTTGTACTCGTATCTCTAGCTTGGGCTAAAGAAGACGCCTATGATATTTTCATAGAAAAAATAAATGATATTCCCGAAGTTGTAGAATGTTACATAGTTACAGGCGACGCTGACTTTTTGCTAAAAATCATTTGTAAAGACCTACCATCTTACGAAAAATTACTGTTCAAGCGATTGTCTAAAATCGAAGAAATAGAAAGACTTAAAACCTTGATGACCTTAAATAAGGTGAAAAAGAGTAAAGTACTACCTTTTGATTACGAGTAGAATGAGTCTTTAATTTTGTCAAAAAAACAAAGTCTATTTTGGGAAATTGGTCATCCGGACCATTCACATAAATCTTACCTATTAGGTACCATACATATATCAAATGATAAAGCATTTGATTTAGTAAAACCTTCTATGGCTTTCTTTGATAAGACCAGCCATTATTTCGGTGAAATGGATCTCGATGTGTCAGCTGCCTACCTTGATCAAAGAAATTTTATGTTGCCTCAGGGTCAAACCTTGGAAAACCTGCTTGGCGCGAGAAAGTATCAAAGGATTAGCAATACCCTATATAAGTATTTTGATTTTAATTTAGATGCCTTTAATACATTCATACCCTTCTTTGTAGTTAGTCAGCTCCAAGGGCAAATGATTTCACAAGGTACAGAACTGCCAATGGATCATCAATTATGGGAAGCTGCAAGATCAAAAGATTTGACCTTAGGTGGTGTAGAAAGGTTAAATGACCAAATGGAAGTCATGGCAAAGATTCCGATTAAATATCAACTTAAGATGCTAAAAGACTTTTGCCGAAATATCAAAAGTCAACGTAAGAAAATAGATAAACTGCTAGACCTTTATCTTAAGCAGGAAATCCATAAAATCTACAAAATCACCAATAAGCAACTTGGTGAAATCAGGCCCTTAATGTTGTACAATAGGAATGAATATATGGCTTCGTATATATATGAAAATAGAGAATATAAATCCTTCTATACCGTAGGAGCAGCTCATCTTGCCGGCCAAAAAGGAGTCTTAGCTCATCTAAAGCAAAAAGGACATAAACTACAACCGATTAGACTATAAGTATTAAGTCCTAAAGCTGTTAAGCAGATCTAATCTTAGGGTTAATAAAATGTAAAGGCATGGGATAAAATATCCTTGGTTTTTTCAAACCATTATTTTCGTCATATGTTTTACTTATTTAGTCGTTTAAATAAGCACTTCATACTTATAATATTAAACTTTGTGGCTAAAATCGAATCAAGTACTAGATGCGAATATTTATTACACTAATTTGTTTTGTTTGCTTAAATCTCTCAGCTGTTGCACAAGCTAAATATACCTTTAGCGGCTATGTAAAAGACGCTAACTCAGGAGAAACACTGGTTGGGGCAAACATACTTAACATTGATGATCCCACGCTCGGTACTACCTCCAATAACTATGGATTTTTCTCCATCACCTTAGAAGAAGGTGTTTATACCTTTATCATCAGTTATTTAGGATTTAATGAGGAAGTACTCAATGTAGATCTGAGCAAGGATGTTCAATTAAATATCGAGTTGTCTGAAGGTGTCCTAATGGATGCAGTAGAAATATCCGCAACGGAACAGCAAAAAGATAAAAATGTAGAAAGTACCCAATTAGGTGTTGTCGATCTCCCCATAAGCAAAATCAAGAAACTTCCGGCCCTCATGGGTGAGGTAGATATCCTGAAAACATTGCAATTATTACCTGGAGTTTTGTCATCTGGTGAAGGAAGTTCGGGTTTCTATGTAAGGGGAGGAGGACCTGATCAAAACTTAGTATTACTTGACGAAGCAGTTGTTTATAATACGGGTCATATGCTTGGATTTTTTTCGGTGTTCAATGCTGATGCCCTAAAGAATACCACACTGATTAAAGGAGGAATGCCAGCCTATTATGGAGGTCGTTTATCTTCTGTAGTGGATGTTCAGATGAAGGAAGGAAATGACAAGTATTTTGGAGTCGAAGGAGGAGTAGGATTGATTTCAAGTAGACTTACCCTGGAAGGTCCTATACAAAAAGAAAAAAGCTCATTTATACTTTCGGGTAGAAGAACTTATATTCTGGACTTGGCCCAACCATTTCTTGAAGGACGTGATTTCGAAGGGACGAATTATTACTTCTATGATTTTAATGCAAAAGTTAACTATCGATTTTCGCCAAAGGACAGGGTGTATTTAAGCGCCTATTTTGGAAGAGATATTTTAGATTTTAATCAGCCAAAACGAGACTTCACCTTCAGGCTTCCCTATGGAAACGTAACATCGACATTAAGGTGGAATCATCTATTTAATAATAAGTTGTTTATGAACTTATCATTAATCTATAATGATTATCAGCTATCTTTCGATGGAGGACAAGGTGATTTCGTCTTTAGGCTATTTTCAGGAGTCAAAGATTATAATGGCAAGCTGGATTTTGATTATTTCCCAAGTCCTAAACACAACATAAAATATGGAGCGAATTATACTTACCATGTTTTAACACCAAACACAGTAAGCGCAAGTAATGGGGAAGTAGATTTTGAAACCGGATTTGATGCTAAATATGGTCAGGAAATGGCTTTTTACATTCAAGATGATTATAAAATAAGTAAGCTTGTTTCCGTAAATGCTGGTCTCAGGTATTCTTTGTTTTCCCAGCAAGGCCCTTATACATCTAAGCTTGATAGTACAGAGTATAATAGATTTCAATCCGTAAAAACCTATCAAGGTCTTGAACCAAGAATAAGTGCAAAAGTATCCTTGTCACCAACAACCTCATTAAAAGGAGGGATAAGCGTTACTAACCAATACTTGCATCTTGCTACCAATTCTTCCTCGACACTTCCTACGGATATTTGGGTGCCAAGTACTGAAATTGTGAAGCCACAGAAAGGTACGCAGTATGCATTGGGAGTATTTAAAAACTTCTTGGATAATTCCTTAGAAACATCCATAGAGGTATACTACAAAGACCTTAAAAATCAGATAGATTACGCAGATGATGAAGTGCCAGACATCTCCCAAGAAGATGAAGATGTGTTTGTGTTTGGTATTGGGCGATCATACGGTTCTGAGTTTTTTATTCGTAAATCAAGTGGACAGTTTACAGGGTGGATTGGCTATACCTTGTCCAGAACTGAACGCTCTTTTCCAGATATAGAGGGTGGGAGATGGTATCCTACCAGCTACGACCGAAGAC
Source organism: Saprospiraceae bacterium (assembly GCA_020629035.1). GTDB lineage: Bacteria > Bacteroidota > Bacteroidia > Chitinophagales > Saprospiraceae > JAHDDO01. The sequence goes on from JAHDEC010000009.1 coordinate 148,231, forward strand.
ACGATTTATCAGTGGTTGCTAACTATGAAATAAGCCCTAAGTGGGAAATTGGAACCACTTTTATCTATGGTAGTGGAAGGTGGTACACACCTTATGAATCTTTTGCTTTTATTGAAGGTGGTATAAATACCATTTTTGGTCCGCGAAACTCTGGCCAATTAGTTCCCTATCATAGGTCAGATATTTCGGTGACCTATAAGCCAGGTGCATTGAAAGAAAAAAAGAAATATAAAGGAACATGGAATTTCTCTGTGTATAATGTCTACAACAGAAAAAATCCATTCTTTATTTATTATGATACATCACTTAGTTCTACTGGATCTGCTCAATTATCAGCTTCACAAGTGACTATTTTTCCAATCATTCCTTCTATAAGCTATAATTTCAAATGGAATCAAAAAGCAATACATTAAACAGCATGAAGTACTTAAGTAAAGTAGGTTTCTTGGTTTTAGTCTTATTAGCTACTAATGCTTGTGAAGAACCTTTTGTGCCTGAGCCAGTAGAAAACTCAGAACAATTCGTGGTCGAAGGCTATGTAGAAGCTGGAGAAGGTTCTAATTTTTCTTATGTTATTATCAGCAAAACCGTACCGTTCTTTTCTGAGATTAATCCCAATCAATACGCGAGTTTATTTGTCGATAATGCCATGGTAACAGTAAATGACGGCGATAAAGATGTGGATTTTACCAAGTTGTGTTTGTCTGATATTCCAGATGAATTAAAAGAGCAGGCGGGTGAATTGATAGGCATAAACCCAGATTCCACAGATATTAATGTCTGTATCTATGTGGATATTTTTGATCAATTAACTCGAGAGGTGGGGAGGACTTATAAATTGCATATAGAAATAGAGGATGAAGAAGGAGAAATTACGGCAGAAACCACGATCCCAGAAATCGTGCCTTTGTATGATTTTGTGTTTAGAGACACACCAGGCGAGCCAATCGAAGGTTTAGCCCAATTGTGGTGTAATATTAATGATCCCGCAGTTCCTAACTATTATCGATATTTTACCCAATCTGATAGTACTGGCTTAATTGCACCATTTAATTCTGTGACCAATGATGCTGCATGGAATGGCCAAGAATTTGAATTTCCTATTTCGAAAGCAGAACCAGCTGGTGCGGATTTTGATCCAAGTACTTTCGGTATGTTTTCAGTGGGTGATACTGTGACCATGAAGTGGTGTTCGATTGATGCCATACACTATGATTTTTGGGAAACCTTTGAGTATGCAAGAAATAATCAAGGCCCTTTTAGTTCGTATACTCGGATTAAGACGAATGTCGAGGGTGCGTGGGGTATATTTGGCGGCTATGGTGTAAGCGCTACCCAACTGGTTGTTGAGAAATAGTTACAGCTTTTGATCGGTCATAAAATGGTAGCGTAAGAACGGTAAAACCGATGAGCATAAACCATTCAAGATTCAAGAAATAAATCGGCCACTCACCAAGAAGGTTATAGATAGTATTCCCCTTAGGGTGACCCACCATAAACATGTAATTAGCTCCAATGGTGATATCTATAAAATAGACCACCAAGGCTACGAGATTCATAAATAGGGCTGCTCTGATAGCATGATAAAATTTCAACCTCCAGCCATATACGAAAATAGGGTACAAAGCAAGCAAAACTAATCCAGCATGGATAATAAAATAGCGCCAATATTCATAATGTGGAAATGAATGCTCAAGAGTAGGAGTAACTAATGATTGGATGGTCCCAAGCATAATCCAATAATATAAAATAGACCAGAGTGTCTGGTTTTTGAAGTACAAAGCAATAGGAAGCAAGAAACCCATAATGTTGCACAAATGCAGGGGAAGGTGCTCAGTATAATCAAAGGTGCCAGAGAGAAATCTACCAGCTAACATCATAGGATGTGCAATAAATACCAATGCGCACATAAAAACCAACAAAATTCTTTCCTTCGGCTGGGGATAAAACCTGCGAGACAAAACCAGACAAATAATAAAAAACAAGCTAAAGAGGCTAGAGCTCCAGAAGTGTTCTGGCGAGTTTACCACAAACCCAAAATTATCCTTTAAAAAAGCACTATTCATATCGTTAAAATAGATGTATTTTTGGATTTTAAATAATTATACCTCACTCATGTCAAAGAATAATAATTCTACTATCGAAATAGAAGTGGAGCTTGATGAAAATAAACATCCAGAAAACATTCGCTGGACGGCTAATAACAACGGAACTAAAATGAACCAAAATGCTAAAGCTATGCTGCTTTCGTTTTTTGACAGAGATACCTTAGAGACTATGAAAATAGATCTTTGGACAAATGATCTTCAAGTCAACGAAATGGATCGGTTTGTCTTTCATACCTTAAGAGCCATCGGTGAAACCTATTTTAAAGCAACAAAAAACAACCAACTGGCTAATGATTTTCAAAGATTTGTGCACTATTTTGGTGAGCAAACCGAAATAATCCCGAAAGAGGAGAATTAACATATGCCAATTTAGTGAATGTCTAAAAAATTAATATTTGCTGAAATTAAGATGTATAAACAACTATAAAGCAGGTATTTAACGTAAATATTAAAGTTTTATATAATATTTATACATATTATTATAAAACATAATATAAAGTTTATATATTTGGTTAACGATAAACCAAATTGAAAATGACGAACTGTATTGTTACTGCACGTTTCATTGAAATTATCCAACATCTCCAGCAAAGGAAAAATTTCACATCTCTTAGGCAATTCGCTAAATCTATAGATTTTCATCCTCAATGTTTAAATGATATCCTTAAGGGTAAAAGGAAGGTTACGGTAGACGTGATTCGCAAAATGGTGGAAACCCATAAATTAAACGCCGAATTTATGTTTACCGGGCAAAAACCAATGTTCATCAAAGAAGGTAACAATACAAATAGCACACCCATCGTCTCTGTGGTGGTCGATAGCCAAAACAACGAAAAGATCGTACATATTCCCGTAAAAGCTCAGGCAGGATACACTGACCAATTGCACGATCCAGTCTTTTTTCAAGATTTACATACCTATAGTTTCCCAGGGTATGATTTAAATCATGGTAGTTTTAGAAGTTTTGATATTGAAGGTGAAAGCATGGAACCAACGCTTCATCATGGTGATATGGTCATATGTAGATTACTAGATCCCTCGCTTATTAAGAAACAATTGGTCGATAATTTTGTCTATGTCATTGTTACAGCAGACAGCATAATAGTTAAGCGCACGATTAATAAATTAGAGGAAGGCTTTATCGAATGCCATTCTGATAATAACTTCTATGATCCAATTATTTTAGAGGCCAAGGAGATTAAAGAAATTTGGGAAGTAAAGACAAAAGTCAGCCCTTTCATGCAGTCAAAAAAGAGTCTGCGCTCAGGTATTCACGACCAAATAGATATCATGAAAGAAACAATTAATGAGCAATCTGGTTCCATTAAGACCTTGAATACAACGATCGAAAAATTGCTTAAAATTCAGCGAGCATAATTAGTTAGCAAAAAAACCTAAAGCCCAAGGTTTTGCCCAGCGATGTACCAGACTCACATCTATAGTACGATCCAAAGATTCGCCTAAGCAAAGTATTCCGTAATCATAAAAGTCCACCGCAAATTTAACTGATGGGTGTTTCTTTAATTCATGCCATGCTTCACTCATTCCCTTCGACCAGTAAATATCATCGACCATAATAATGCCTTCGGGATTCATTTTCGCTAGAAAAAAATTAAAATAGTCTATGGTTGCCGTTTTTTGATGATTACCGTCAAGAAACAGTAAATCGATTGGATCGTTAAATGCTATTGATTTAAAAAGCGAACTAAATTCCCCGACGTGAATTTCGACATTACTTAAAGCCAGTTCCTTTAGATTTTGGTTTGCCAATGTTGCTACACTGGGATCACCTTCCAAGCTTGTAACAGTCCCATTCGGAATAGCGCTGCCTAAATAAGCCGTACTAATGCCTAAGGAAGTTCCTATTTCTACTACCCGTTTAGCATCCAAGAACTTAGCTAGATGAAACATATGTCTACATTGCGAAGGCTTTGATAGGGAGCCCGAAGCAATAGTGCTAATTTTCCGTTTTTGGCTGTTCTTTCCGGTTTTGCTTCCTGCTCCAAAGTCTTTAAAGTCGATACTTTCCTGATTGTCTAGCAGCCTATTCCTAAGGTTTTCAATCTTGGCAAAGCAATAATCAGAGCTCGGTTTAAACCAAGTCTCTGAAAGCAATTTATAAAGGTATGGAGAATGAATGTGGTGAATCGTTTTTGCCCGATTATAGAATTGGAAAGCTGATTGAATTCGATGTTTAATAACGTATGGCTTAATTGAATCAAAAAAATAAAAGTAAGATATTATTAAATTCCTGGTATTTGATAGAATACTAGTATCTCAGGACAATTAAACCAATGAATTATGTATATCTTTAATATGAACTGCAATAATTTAGATCTATGCGTTATCAGTATTCCATTCAGTTAGTTACAACCATCAGTTTTCTCACATTTATACTCTGCCAAGGTTTCGCGCAAGTTCAATTTCAAATAGCTTCTCAAGAATATAATGGAGGCATTACAACCAAATCTTTTTATCCTAAATTTTTTGCAGATGCCAATGGCGATTATCGTGACGATATAATGAATCTGCACAGAGGAGAGTTCCTTCATGTCGTTTCCTATTGCCAAGAAGATGCTAATTTATACTTCAGAAAAAGCAAGCAACTATCTGATAGTAAAGAATGGACAACAGGAGTAATTGATATTAATAATGATGGAGATTGTGAGTTTTATTCTTCTGGTTTTTATTCAAGAACAAAAATATATTCAGCTACTTCAGATACGTTTGATTACGAAGAAACTCAACGTTTAAACACAAGTATTTTCGCTCAGGGATCAAGTGTGGTAGATATTAATAATGATGGTTTTGTAGATCTCTTTGTTTGCCATGATGATGCAGAGAGTCATATATTTATGAATGACGGACAAGGCTCTTTAATAAAGGATAATAACATTATGGATATGGAAACCATACCCGTATCTGACAACTCAGGAAATTATGGAGTAGTTTGGTTTGATATTGATATGGATGATGATTTAGATTGCTATATTAGTAAATGCAGAGGTGGAGTTGTGGATCCTGCAGACCCAAGAAGGATAAATGCGCTTTTTATTAATGATGGAAATCATCAGTTTACAGAGCAGGCTACAGCATTTAATCTCGATGACGGTTCTCAGTCTTGGGCAGCTGATTTTGCAGATTTTGACAATGACGGAGATTTTGATATCTATATTGCTAATCATGAAGCACCCCATAAATTAATGATTAACATAGACAATCAGTACTTCGAAAGTTATCCTATTAAAAATGATGAAGGAGAAGATATATTTGCCGCATCCTATCAGTCTGTATGTTCAGATTTTGATAACGACGGATGGGTAGATATTATGATTGCTGGAGCTGGGCGAGATGCAATATTATGGAATAAAGGCGATCTAGCGTTTACTTATGAAGCAAAGCCATTTGTAGATAATGCTGTGGCAGCTGGTGTGGGAGATATTAACCAAGATGGTTTTATAGATTTCTCTGTTTCATTCCAGAATAGCAGCTTAAATGGTGATAAAGTAGATCGGATTTATATTAACGAATCAAATGAGAACAACTACATCAAATTGTCATTTCAAGGTACCGTTTCCAATAGACAAGGTTCTGGAGCACTGGTGTATTGTCACTCAGCGCAAGGGACTCAAGTAAATCAGTTAAGGGCAGGAACCAGTTACAGTGCCTTTAACAGTTTAAATATGCATTTTGGTCTAGGCTCAGATACAAGTATAGATTCATTAATAATTAAATGGCCAGCGGGGATCACAGACCGATATTATGATTTAAATGTAAACGAACATTTACTAGCCGTTGAGCATCAGTTAATCCATAAATTGCCATCAATATTTTCAGAGAGTTTAGTTATTTGTGAAGATCAAGAAATAATCATTGAAGCAGATGAGACGATTAGTTGGAACACAGGCCAAACCGCCAATCAAATTATGGTTACTGAGCCAGGAGTGTATTACGGATTCCTAAATATAGATGGCTATCATTTTCCTACCAATAAGGTGATAATTAAGCCAAATCAAGCGATAAACCAGGTAATAGAATTAAATACAAAGAATGATCTTTTACTCTGTGAAGGACAAACATTCGTGCTAAATAATTCGATAGGTGATGAGCTTAATTGGAGTGAAGGTAGCACAGGCCAATCTATCGAAATCGAAACGTCAGGCTCTTATTTTGGCTCTATTTTAAATGAATGTAATTTGCTGATAGAATCGGATACCATACAGATTGAATTTGTGGAGGTAAATGGTGAGTCAATTGATGAAACAATCCCTGAGTCTATGGAACACGAATTAATATTGGACAAGGAAAATGCCTATTGGTACTCGGATGAGCAAGGATCTAATTTACTGGCTGAAGGATCAAGCTTTTTAGCAGATATTACGAGTGACACTGTGTTTTATTTTAAACACTTTTTTGAAGCTGAAAACCATCCGGTAACTATTGAACCACTGATAGATAGTGCGCTTGAAGATCCAGCAATTCCTGAGTTTTTCAATATTGGTCTACTATGTTCAGTCAAGCAAACAAAAACGATTCGATCCTTTAAAACGCAAGCAGTTGTCGCGGGAGAACGAGACTTCATTCTAATGGATGTATTCGGGGATACTTTGGCTAAGCAGACGGTAGCTTTTGAAGAAAATGAAATTAAGGAAGTCAACTTAGATTGGGTATTAAACCCTGGAATCCAATACACGCTAAGCACGGATGAAGAAAAGAATATGGAGGAGTTTGGACTTACTTCACCCATGCTACTAGCCACCAAGCTTGATAAAAATTACCCACTTCAAGAAGAAGACTTTGTCATAATTGGTCCTACTTTAACAGAATTCTATCCATACTTTTTTGACCTAAAGGTGGCGTTTGCCTTTGAGGATTGTGAATCTGAACTTTATGAATATAACGTTTCTATAGTTTCCTCAACTCACGGGTTTGACAATACCTCGAAGATTAGTTTTTATCCTAATCCAGGACAAGATCAAGTTAGGATTGAACCATTTAATTATGCTGCTGAGTCGACGCTAGAGATACTAGATATGAATGGTAAGCAAATTCAATTACAAAAACTAAAAGGTGGAACAGTGGATGTTTCCAGTTTGCCAAAGGGAGTATACATCTTTAAACTCTACGAAAACAATGAGTATTTAGGCGCTTATAAATGGATTAAGTACTGAGAAAATATCTCGTACTTAAATATTTTCCAATAAAATGAATTTATTAAAGGACTTATTTTATTTTTGCAGTCGCTTTAAAGAAAAGTGTACATTATAGAGGGCGAATATTCTTAAATATTAGTCTTATTCAAAATAAAAATGGTGGTTGTAGCTCAGTTGGTTAGAGCATCGGTTTGTGGTACCGAGGGTCG
>JAHDEC010000030.1 GCA_020629035.1 Saprospiraceae bacterium
GTCAATGATCTTTTTCCCTCATTTTCTAAGGGATTGCAAATATAGACACATTTATCTAAATAAAAAATACTAAATCAAATTTAATTTCATTTTTACCGCCGATTTGGCCAATAAAACCAATTTTCTTCGGTTTCGAACCCGAATTCTTTCCTGTTTTACCTGAAAAACGGTAGCATTTTTGATTTTCTTATAGAGATTAATGTAGTACACATATGCTAAATACACCCCAAATTTTGATCCAGGAGGTAATTTTTTAATTCCATCCAGTCCTTTTTCAAAATCTTGGTAGATATCTTCTAGTATTTGTTGCTTTTCTTTTTCTGAAAATTGATCAAATGTGACATGCGGAAAATATACTCTTCCTCGCTCTTGATAATCAGCTTTTATGTCTCGTAAAAAATTAATTTTCTGAAAAGCAGATCCTAATGCTTTTGCCTCACCCTTTAATGTGTCATACATTTTTTCATCTCCTTCGCAAAAGACCTTTAGGCACATTAATCCGATTACTTCAGCACTACCATATATATAGGTCTCATATGTCTGGCGATCATAATCTATAGGATTAAGGTCCATTTTCATACTGGTCAGAAAAGCATGAATCAATTCTCGATCAATATTATATTCATTAACTATTAATTGAAAAGCATGTAAAACTGGATTAAGTGATAGCTTCTGCTCGATAGCCTCATAGGTCTGAGCTTCAAACTGGTCTAATAAATATTCCTTATCACTATTATGGAAAGTATCCACAATTTCATCTGCATACCTTGCAAAGCTGTACACAGCGTATATAGGTGATCTGAATTTTTTAGAAAACACCTTTATACCCATAGAGAAAGATGTGCTATAGCTGCAAGTTATCAGCTTAGCGCAATCTAAATTTACTCTATCATAAAGCGTGTTCATAGTTTTTGCTTTAATACATAATCAGCTACTAATTGTCCAGAAATGATCGACGGTGGAACTCCGGGACCAGGCACGGTCAGCTGACCTGTATAATATAAATTACTTACTTTTTTGTTGCTTATTCTTGGTTTTAAAAAAGCGGTTTGACTTAGTGTATTCGCTAATCCGTAGGCATTTCCCTTATATGAATGGTATTCCTTTTTAAAGTCAGATACCGAAAAGGATTTTTTATACACTATGCTTTCCCTGATATTGTCTTCACAATATTCTTCCAACACATCCAATATTCGTTCAAAATAATAATCATGTTTTTCTTCTGAATCTTCGAGATCTGTCGCAATCGGAATCAATATAAAAATATTATCCGAATTTAACGGCGCCACTTTCTCATCAGTTTTCGACGGATTACAAACATAGAAAAGTGGATCGTCAGGCCATTGAGGATTATCATAGATCTGAACTGCATGTTGATCGAAGTCCTCAACAAAAAATAAATTGTGATGCTTGATGTTTTTTAGCTGTTTGTTGAGTCCTACATAGAACAATAAAGAACTTGGGGCTAATTTTCTTTTATCCCAATATTGATCCGAATAATTAGCAAATTGCTCATCTAACAAATGTTTATCAGTATGGTGATAATCTGCCGAAGAAATGATGGCATCAAAACTTAGTGATTTATTATTGACTTTTAAAGCTGTGGCTTTACCATCTACTACCTCAATTTTCGAAACTTCAGCATCTGTATGAAATATAACACCTTGCTCTTTACAAATGGCTACCATGGCTTTTACAATCTCATACATTCCACCTTTAGGATACCAAGTTCCTAAACTCAAGTCTGCAAAATTCATTAAAGAATAGAGTGCTGGGGTGTTTTGTGGTTTTTCTCCTAGAAATAACACTGGAAATTCTAAAATTTGCTGTAGCCTAGGATCTTTGAATTTGGACCGAATTTGCTTTGAGATCGAACTCAGCATTTGCAGTTTAAAAAAGCTAGCAATGATTCTCTTATCCATAAATTCTAGAATGGACAAACTTGGTTTCCACACAAATTCATTCATCCCCACCTCATATTTATACTTTGCTTCTTCTAGAAAGGCTTTTAGTTTTTTTGCACTCCCTTTTTCAATGGATTCGAATAGTTCATAAAGCTCTTCAAGCGAAGCTGGGATTTTAATGGTTTCTAATCCTTTAAAAATAACTTGATAAGAAGGATCTAATCGAACCAGCTCATAAAAGTCCGCTGTCTTTTTACCAAAACGTTTGTAGAACTTTTCAAAAACTTCCGGCATCCAATACCAACTTGGACCCATATCAAAGGTGAAACCTTCTGCTTTAAACTGTCGAGCTCTTCCTCCTAATTGCTTGTTTTTCTCGAAAACTTCTACGTGCAATCCAGCTTGTGCAAGACTAGCTGCGGCTGTTAGTCCAGAGAAACCTGAACCTATAATGGCTATTGATTTTTTATTTGACACCTAAGAGTAACAATAATGTTTGAAAAAAGTTAAATAAAAAAGCCCCGATTCTCATCGGGGCTCTCGAAAGAATAATAAACTATTCTATTTTCTTCCTCCATCTAATTTATCCTGAAGCACTTTAAGCTCATCGAACTTACCATCTGCAGCAAGTGCCGCTTGGTCAGGCCATGTACTTGGGTCGTGCATTCTGTATCTACTTCCAGCAGCTTCTAAAATTTCTTTCAATTTATCGATCTTGGCTTCTGCCATATCTTTGAAAGTAACAATACCTGCTTCATTCATTAATCCAGCAATTTTAGGACCAATCCCTTCGATTTTCTTCAAATCATCTGACTTGTCTGCTTTTGCTTTTTTAGGAGCAGCTTTTGCTTTAGGAGCTTCTTTCTTTGGCTCTTCAGCTTTTTCTACTTTCTCTGCTTTAGGAGCTTCTTCCTTCTTAGGCTCTTCTACTTTTTCTGCCTTAGGTGCTTCTTCTACTTTTGGCTCAGCTTTTTTCAAAGGTGGCGGCTTTGGTGCAGATTCAGCTAGTTGCTCTTTTAATTGAGAGAAAACATCAAGATCTCCAATCGTTGTTTTTTCAACTTTAGATTGCTGTTTTGTAATAGCTGTACGAGTTTTGATTCTCTCTTCCTCTTTTCCTTTCTTCACTTCGTTTTCAGCCTCTCTTCTAATATCATCTAAGTATCTTAAGTGAGAAACAATAATACGCTTATCATCTCTATTAAACTCAATCACTTTAAATGTCAGCGTTTCTTCCATTTCCGCACTGTTGCCATCTTCTTTTCGGATGTGTTTCAATGGCGCGAATGCTTCCAAACCATATGGTAATGAAACTATCGCTCCTCGATCATCTTTCTTGATAATGGTTGCTTCATGGTATGATCCCACTGGGAACACATTTTCAAATGTATCCCATGGATTCTCTTCTAGTTGCTTATGTCCTAATGATAGTTTTCTTCCTTCCATATCGATATCCAAAATTTGAATATCAATATCATTGCCTACTCTTGTAAACTCTGAAGGGTGAGAGAAACGCTTAGTCCAAGATAAATCTGAAATGTGTACCATTCCACCGATGCCATCTTTAAGCTCTACAAAAACACCATATGGTGTAAGATTCTTAACCACTCCTGTGTGCTTAGAACCTACTGGGAACATATCAGCTATGCCTGTCCATGGATCATCAAACATTTGTTTGATAGACAGAGACATTTTTCTGTCTTCTCTATCTACAGTTACCACTTTTGCTTCATACTCACTTCCAAGTGTAAAGAACTCACGTGCGTTAACTGGTTGATTGCTCCAAGAAACCTCAGAAACGTGAATCAAGCCTTCAACACCTGGAGTTATTTCTAAGAATGCTCCATAATCTTCAATGTTTACAATCTTACCTTTTACTTGTGATTTCTCAACAATTGTTTCTGGTAAAGTATCCCATGGATGCGGTTGTAATTGTTTAAGACCTAATGAAATTCTCTTTTTGTTTTCATCAAAATCTAATACAACAACATTTAACTGCTGGTTTAATTCTAGTATTTCATTTGGATGATTAATTCTTCCCCATGAAATATCTGTGATATAAAGTAATCCATCTACACCACCTAGATCCATGAATGCACCGAAATCTGTGATGTTTTTCACAACACCTTCTAGTACTTGTCCTTTTTCTAAAGTAGCAATGATAGAATCTCTTTGCTCTGCTAAATCACTTTCAATAAGTGCTTTATGTGATACAACGGCATTCTTAATAGCTTCATTAATCTTCACTACTTTGAATTCCATTTTCTTACCTACGTATGAATCATAATCAATAATAGGTTTAATGTCTATTTGTGAACCCGGTAAGAATGTTTCCAAACCTCCACAGTCTACAATTAAACCACCTTTTGTCTTACTGATTACAACACCGGTAATGATCGTACCATTCTCGTAAGAATCAACAAGATCTTGCCATGCTTTAATTAACTTGGCTTTTCTTCTTGATAATATTAACTGACCACGAAAATCTTCTTTGTTTTCAATATATACATCAATAGGATCTCCAACTTTTAGATCTGGAGTATCTCTAAATTCCGATAATGATACTAAACCATCAGACTTATATTGTAAGTCTAATAAAACATCGCCATCATTAATAGAGGTAACTATACCTGAAACAACTTCGTTTTCATTTAAGCTTCCTAACGATTGCTCATACTCATTTAAGTACTTATCAATCTCGCTTTGGTTATAGTTTAATGTATGTCTATTACCAATAGACCAATCAAAATCATCGTGCGGTGTTTTGTCTAATAGCTCAGCAACTTGAACCACAACTTCTTTTTCTGCTGGTTCTGCCTCAGCTACAACATCAACTTTTTCTGCTTTTGTTTCAACAGTTTGTTCTGTTGATTCTGGTGTGTTTTCTGTTTCTTGAGTTTCTTCAAGATTCGTCTCGTCAATCATGACAAATCAGGTTTGTATTTCGCTCTTTGGCGAAAGTGATTAATTAATTTATTTTCAAAAAAGAGTGCAAATGTACAATTTTTATAAACAAAAATCCATAATTTTTCAACTTCAAAAACTCAAATCAAAGAATTAAAAAAGATTGGAGAAATGTAATATCTTAATCGCTTAATTAAAAACTGATTAAACTATGGAATCTAAGGTGTGGCTAAATAATTATCCGTCGGGAGTACCAGTAAACATTGATGTTAATAGATATGAGACCCTGCTCGAATTTAGTAAGGAAGCAATGGAAAAGTATAAAGACCTTCCTGCTTTTGAAAATTTTGGCAAGCGAATTACCTATGGAGAGGTGGATAAACAATCTGATCTATTAGGAGCATACTTGCAAAGTAGAGGTCTAGAGCCGGGCGATAAAATTGCCTTAATGATGCCTAATCTACTACAATATCCTATAGCACTATTTGCTGCTGTTAAGGCTGGACTTATCATCGTAAACACCAACCCGCTCTATACTCCAAGAGAAATGGAGCATCAGTTTACTGATAGTGATGTAAAAGCTATCATTATTGCTGAAAACTTTGCCAGCAATCTTGAAAAAGTTTTACCCAAAACAAAGATCAAAACCATTATTAAAACTACAGTTGGTGAGATGCTAGGTATGAAAGGTAAACTCATCAATTTTGTCATTAAAAATGTAAAAAAGGGAGTTCCCAAATATAACTTATCAAATACTGTAAGCTTTAAAGAGGCGCTGGCACAGGGCAAAAAATTTAATCTTGAAGCCTTCGAAGATGGGCCAGATCGTGTGATAGTACACCAATATACAGGTGGAACAACTGGTGTAGCAAAAGGAGCTATGCTAACTAATAGAAATCTAGTAGCCAATATGCTTCAAATGAAAGCTTGGATGGCTGATAGTTTTAAGGAAAAAGAAGAAATAGCGCTTTGTCCTCTCCCCTTGTACCACATATTCGCATTTTCAGTTAATTGCTTAGCGATGATGAGTTTTGGTTCAATGTCGGTATTGGTCACAAACCCTAGAGACATTAAATCACTAGTTAAGGAGTTTACCAAGAATGATATCACCATGATGACTGGAGTAAATACCTTATTTAATGCTCTATTGCAGAATGAAGCATTTCAAGGTCTTGATTTCAGTAAACTTAAGGCAGCTATGGGTGGAGGAACGGCTGTACAAACACCAGTTGCCGAAGCATGGGAAAAATTGACTAATGTAAAATTAGTAGAAGGTTATGGAATGACTGAAGCTTCGCCAGTAATAACGGCTAATCCATTTGATGGCAGAGCAAGAAAAGGGTCCATCGGAATGCCTATTCCGTCTACAGATGTAAGAATAATGACCGAGGAAGGCACCATCGGAAAAGTGGGAGATATTGGTGAAATCCAATGTAAAGGACCTCAGGTAATGGCAGGTTACTATAATCGAGCAGATGCTACTGATGAGACAATTGTTGATGGTTGGTTATGCACTGGTGACATCGGATTAATGATGGAAGATGGATACTTTAAAATAGTAGATCGTAAGAAAGATATGATCCTTGTTTCTGGTTTCAATGTATATCCAAATGAGATAGAAGATGTAATCGCAGGAATGGATCAAGTAGCTGAAGTGGCAGTGATCGGCGTACCTCACGAAAGATCAGGAGAATGTGTGAAAGCATTTATTATAAAGAAAGATAAATCCTTAGATGAAAAGGCTGTAATTGATTTCTGTAAAGAAAATATGACTGGTTACAAAGTTCCTAAGATGATAGAGTTTAGGACTGAGCTACCAAAATCTAATGTCGGAAAAATCTTGCGTAAAGATTTACGTGCTGAAGAGCAAACAAAGGGCTAAGATTCAATGAAAGAAATCAAAGGACCAGGTATTTTCCTTGCTCAGTTTGTAAATGATACATCACCGTTTAACAATCTTGAAAATATCTGTAAATGGGCAGCTAATCTTGGATACAAGGCTGTCCAAATTCCCACATGGGACAAACGCTTGTTTGATTTATCCTTAGCAGGTACCAGCAAAACTTACTGCGATGAAATCAAAGGTATTTGTGCAAAGCATAAAATATCTATATCGGAATTATCAACTCATTTGCAAGGTCAATTAGTTGCTGTAAACCCAGCTTATGACAGTATGTTTGATGCATTTGCTCCTGATGAAGTAAAAAACAAACCCAAAGCAAGAACCGAATGGGCCATCCAGCAATTAAAACTTGCCGCAAAAGCCAGTGAATATTTAGGACTCATGGCACATGCCAGCTTTTCTGGATCATTAATGTGGCATACATTTTACCCTTGGCCACAGCGACCCAAAGGCTTAGTAGAATTAGGTTTTAAAACCCTTGCTGATCGATGGTTACCCATCTTAAATACTTTTGATGATTGTGGGGTAGATCTTTGTTATGAAATACACCCCGGAGAAGATTTGCATGATGGCATTAGTTTCGAATTGTTCTTAGATGCTGTAGGGCATCATACGCGGGCGAATATTCTGTACGATCCTAGCCATTTTCTCTTGCAACAACTTGACTATTTAGCCTTCATTGATATCTATCATGCGCGTATTAAAGCATTTCATGTTAAAGATGCTGAATTTAATCCTACCGGAAAGCAAGGAGTTTATGGCGGTTACCAAGATTGGGAAAAAAGAGCTGGCAGGTTCCGATCTTTAGGTGATGGACAAGTAGATTTTAAATCGATTTTCTCCAAATTAACTCAATATGGATATGATGGTTGGGCTATTATGGAGTGGGAATGTTGTATAAAATCTCCAACTCAAGGAGCGAAAGAAGGAGCGCCTTTTATAACAAAACATATCATTAGTCCCACACAAAAATCCTTCGACGATTTTGCAGGTAAAAAATCTAATGAAGAAGATTTAAGAAATATCTTAGGGCTCTAAATAACGAGCTTTTATGAGAATTGCCATCCTTGTTCTTTTCACTTTCTATTGTCAGATACTTTTAAGTCAAGCTTTATCCGGTATAGTTATCGATGAATATGGAAATACTCTGCCAGGTGCTTCACTTTATGCGTATAATGAAGAAGGAAGATTATTGACCGGAACAACCTGTGATGAACAAGGTAAGTTCAGCATTAAAAAGGGAGAAAAAGTACATGAACTCAAAGTTAGCTATGTAGGTTTCATTACCAAAAAACAAATCGTCGAACAACCAGCTGAGTTTGTTACCATCAAACTAAAACAGAAAATCAACACCATTAATGAAGTAGTTCTTAAGTCCTACCCTTATCACTATTTTAGTACAGATGCAACCGGCAAACTAAGTATTAAAGGCAAGCACCCCGGACTTGCAGCAACTTTTGAAGATCCTAGCAGAGCACTTATGCGTACTCCTGCAATGAGTTTTGATAATGATCAATCCAATGCAATAATATATCGAGGTATGCCTTCGCACATGATGAAATGGGAAATGGATGGAGCAGAAATTATCAACCCAAATCACCTTAGCAATGCAGGCACAGCTACCGATTTGAGTAGCACCAACGCTGGAGGTGTTTTAGCAATACCTTTTGATTATTTAGCTGATTTCACCTTTTTTAATAGTCCTTATTATGCTGAGCATGGAAATGCAATTGCAGGGATTGCAAATCTAAATGTAATCAACAATATAGAAGATAAATCTTCTTTTCTAAAGATAGGCCTGATAGGTCTTGAAGCGGCATTGGCAAAAACTAGCAAAAAAGAATCCGGCAAATACCTTAAAAACATGTATGCTCACTATAGATATTCTACTGTCGGATTATTAAGTGATTTAGGCGTTGATTTTGGTGGAGAAGAAATTCGTTTTCAAGATTTGACGATTAGCACTAGACTTTACGATAGCAAAAAAAGTAAGCTTGACGCAAATATTGTCCTAGGAAGAAGCAGCAATGAGCATCCAGCTCAGGCATTAATGAACGATGAACAAACCATTCTAGATTTACAGGAGAACAATTTTCAAAATGATTTAGTAATCGCTGGATTAACTTGGGATTTAAAGGCTAAGAAAGGTGTAAGCTATCACCATCATTTATACTATTCTGCTAAGCAAGAATCCAAGTTTGCTGCTCTGGATACTCTGTTGTTAGACGACTACCATTTTGATATTCAGAAGATAGCCTACCAGTTAAAGAGAAAGCGCCAATTTCTAAATATTTTTTCCTTTAATTATGGAGCAGACGCCACTTTTCAACAATTCAATTTTAATCATCAAAAACTTGATAAAACGCACGACTATTCTTTAACTAGTTTTAATATCCATCCGTTTGCAGGTTACTCATTTAAAATTTGGAAGATTAATATGAGTGCCGCCCTGGCAAGTAGTATAAACAACATCAATCGAAATGCTCCACTCGAGTTTTCGATAGCAAGTTCTTTTCAGTGGTCTTCTTTCAATGTTGGTTTTCACTTCTCAAGACATAGCCAAACTCCCGACCCAATTGTACTAAGCTATGTCCAAGAAAATGGAACCCAGTTAGAAGATGTATCAAATACTAAAGGTTTAAATCTCAGCTTAGAGCTCAATTATAAAGCCCAGGAATCAGCGCGTCTTTTTAAAATTAAATGGAGACCTTTTTATCATCATCTTACGGATGTTCCCGCCTTTGATAATTACTCTAGTTTAAATGGTTTTTCGTATCTGTACCCAAGCTATATACCAGATTTTTCTCTTGAAAACATAGACATTGTAGGTTATGATTTGCAGATAGATGCTGAACTATTGGCTTATTGGTTTTTAAATGCAAATTTTAGTCAGTTCAATTTTTTAGAACAAAGCTATACCTTGAAATATGATTATGACTACATCATCAATTTAATGTTGACTCGTCAATGGAGTTTAAAAGCTAATCAACGTTTATTTTTCTCTGCCGCTTTTCATTCAAGAACTGGGAATAATGAACAAGTTATAGATATCAATAACTCATCTTACGAGCGAACAGTCTTCCTTAATGAAACGCAAGGATTTGATCAAACTAGTTTTCAAACACTGAATGATTTCCAGCGATTAGACCTTAGAATTAGATATGACTTTGGCAAAAAACAAAAAAACATCTTGACGCTTGATATTCAAAATGTCTTAGCAAGAGAAAACGAAGCTTTCAGTATTTATGATCCATTATTAAAGCAGGTGACTACAAGAACACAGCAGGGTTTAATCCCAGTTATTTCGTATACAAGGAAGCTTTAGTCGAAAAAAAGGGTGTTTTGGCACTAAATCGGGGCCGAAAAATGTTTGTAAAAGTAACAGACAATAAAACCCATGATTACAAGTATTATTATACTAATTCTCGCTAAACTCTTTAGGAAGAATAACGTCCGTGCTTAGCTTTTCTTTTTCTTCTTTTTAGATTTTTTAGCTAATGGATTATAGGCTAAGCATCTATCAATCCAATTTTGTAATTGATCATCAGTTTCAATAGATTCAGCAGTGACCTGTACAAATCCGCTGAGTGGTCGTCCTGTAAAATCAAAGGGTGAAGCCCCTGAAATTTCCAATGACGCTTCATAGTTTTCTTTGCCGACTCTGGCAATTAAAATGGAGTCACCAGTCGTTTTGTCTTTGTGCGTGCCTACACACATTTTATCATCGACCATAAAACACATGCCTCCCATCATCTTGATAATACGATACTCACTTCCTCTTATGGTAAGTCCATTGGCTATTCTGTCAATAAAGAGTTGGTTGTCAGCCATGTCGGTTTTTCTTAAAGTTAAAGATTGTCGGTTATATTTGTAGGGCTATAAATTTAAGGTATGAAAAATGTTCCTCTTCTATTAGGTATGCTTCTTATTCTTTGTTTTTCTTGTGGAAGAGATTGTGAAGATATTAAAGTTGGCGATGTCCGACTAATAGATGGTAGTGCTGCTTATGCACCTTATGAAGATGGTCAAAGTCTTTCCTTTTCAAATTCGGCAGGAGAAATGCTAGTCTTTGCGGTCGAAAAGCTGGAGACTACAGGAAAAATTTGTACAAAATATTTGTGTAGTAATTCTAGCAGTCCGTTCCAAAATGTCCCTTGTGAGTATGTGGGATCAACTAATATTCGTAATGTACTCAGATCAGGTGATTCCCTGATTATTGATATTAATTTGGTAATTGAGAATTATCAAGAAGAGTCAATGTTGTTTTACGATTTAGTTTCTGTTAATTTTTCGGGAGTGGGAGCATTAGCCTCAGCTAGCCATGTCACCAATGTGCACTTTAATGATCCAGTTTTTGATCAAAGTACTATTTTCAGAGAGCCATATTTCGAATTCAAAAACGAATATTTAATCGCTGGGCAAAGCTTTAATGATGTGCTTGTTTCTGCGGAAGGCAGTAACCAATTAATCTATAAAGATGGTGAAGGTTTAGTCGCTATAAAATATCAAGACAATTACTATTTCTAAGCTTTATAAAACAGCCATTTCCCCAATTCTTTAAAGCTAACTTTCTTACCATACATTAGAATCCCTACTCGATAAATTTTACCTGCTAGCCACACAAAAAAGACACATGAAGCAATCAATATTACTATCGACAAAATCACTTGCCATATCGGTGGATCAAAGGCTAATCTAGCAGGCATGATGATCGGTGAAAATAAAGGAAACATGGATCCAAAAATTGCCATGTTACCATTGGGGTTTTGAAGTACTCCTTGTAACATAATAAAAGCTATAACTACAGGAATAACAATAGGGATCATTAATTGCTGACCTTCGCCCATATCGTCCCCAATCGCTGAACCAATTGCAGCAAACATAGATGAATAGATAAAATACCCACCAAAGAAAAAGACTACAAAAACCGGAATAATTAAACCCCAATTAAGGCTATTAAATTCCGTAATAATTTGACTTACATTAAAACCATCCAGGCTGGCTTTCCCTGTATTCATGTTTTGAGCCAATTCTACTAATTCTGCTGATTGCTCAGCATTTCCACCAATAAATAATTGGACAACGATTAATATAAGTGGTACAAGAATAATCCAGATGGTAAGTTGTGTTAATCCGACAGCACCAACTCCTAAAATTTTACCAAGCATGAGTTGAAAAGGCTTAATCGAAGAAATCATAACTTCTACAATTCGGTTAATTTTTTCTTCCATGATAGATCTCATGACCATTCCACCATAAATAAAGATCACCATATACATAAGAAAGCCCATCAATCCCCCAAGCACAGTTCCAATTATCAAGGATAGCTTTCCTGATTTTGCGGCATCCTCCTCTCCAGCTGCAATTTTTTCTAACAAAACACCGTCTTCAAATTCAATTTTAGTATTAAAACTATCGTACAAATCAAGATCAATACTCGACTGTTCTATTTTATGGTTTTTGTATGATTTACCGATGGAAGACTCTAGATTACTTATCGTTACCACACTGAGTTTCTCCTTGGAAAAATACCTTACTTGATGCTTTTTCAAACTCATGTCTTCAAAGGGAGGAATATGGACTAATAGATCATATTTCTCTTGATAGTTTTCCTTTATTTCATTGATATCTTTATCTGTAAAATGATAGGTATGTGTCTTGGATTCAGGATTGCTCGCCTCAAAAATTTTAGACTCATCAACAAAGACGATGTTTTTCGAAGAGGCTCCACCTTTGGAAGCAAAATAGCCTGCCATGAATGCCATAAGACCAATACCAATAGGAGTTAATAAAGTCGCAATGATGAAGGTCTTTTTTCGAACCCGCACCAAGTATTCTCTCCAAGCAACTAAGCGTACTTTATTCATGATGGTTTGTTTTCTATTAGGCTAATAAATATTTCGTTCAATTTAGGAAGACGTTCTTCAAATTTGAGGATTTGGCTTCCTTGTTGGATTAAATTTGCAAGAGCATCATTGGTGTTTGCCGATGATTTAAGTTTGATTAATGCTTTGTTATTATCATCAGAAACCACATCAAATATTGGACTTGATTGGATGCTAGTTAGTCCACTGTATTCTATATAAAATTGGTTCTTTTTAAACTGATCTTTTACTTCATTAACTTTTCCTTCTAGCATTTTTTGCCCGGCATTAATCAAGACAATATCCTTGCATATTTCTTCGACCTGTTCCATTCGATGAGTAGAAAAAATTATGCTAGTACCTTCATCGTTCATTTTAAATATCTCATCCTTTATGAGATTGGTATTTAGCGGATCTAAGCCAGTAAATGGTTCATCTAAAATAATTAAGCTGGGCTTATGCATGACCGTGGCAATAAACTGAATTTTCTGTTGCATGCCTTTAGATAGTTCTTCAATTTTCTTACCCCACCAAGATCCTATTTCAAACTTCTCTAACCAATGATCAATAACCTTTCTGGCTTCTCTCTTATCGAGTTCTCTTAACTGAGCAAGATACATTAACTGCTCACCGACTTTCATCTTTTTATATAATCCTCGCTCTTCAGGCATATACCCTACATCCCTAATTCTTGTATCTCCGAGTGGCACACCATCCAGTAGAATTTGGCCAGAATCAGCTCCAGTAATACGCGTGATTATTCGGATAAGGGAAGTTTTACCTGCACCATTTGGACCAAGCAAACCAAAGATGCTCCCTTTAGGGACATTAAACGAAACATCATTCACTGCTTTATAATCACCATATTGCTTGGTCACATGTTCGATGGACAAAACGTTCATATTCTAGATTTATACATCCAAGATAGGCTAATCATGCAGTTTAGAAAGATAAATTCGATAAGCCATTAAATATTTTGGATAGATGTTAATCTATTATTAAAGTCTAACTTAATTTAGTTACGAAGGGCCTTAAAGATGGTCTAATAATTGTCACCCTTTTATAAATAAGGTCTGATAATTTTAAAATTTAAAATGTCATTATGAAAAAATCTACATTGTTTAATGCTGTTTGCGCTTTGCTTTTTATGAGCTTGAGTATCAATGCCCAAGTAGAACAAAAAGAAATGATCATGAGTCATGGTCCTCAAAACGGATATTCTCAAGATCATTTAGATGCTAATGAAAAACATGTTTCTGAAGCATGGAAAAATTTACTTAAAGAATATAAAGGGAAGGTAAAAAAGAACAGAAAATCGGGCGAATATGAAGCTTTTGAAGTTACGATTCCAATGGTCTCAAACCAACCTTTAAGTGTATATCTTCTTGTGGAAGAGAAAGAAAACATGAGCAGTTCCACTGTATTTGTGGATGATGGGACACAATATCTCGATGAAAATAATGCCTCTGAGGCTTCAGCTAATTTGAATAAGTTGCTCATTGAATTTGGTCATAACGTAGAACGACTAGCTGTAGAAGATATAATTAAGGAAGAGGAAAAGACAGGAAAGAAATTTGAGAAAGATCTAGAGAAATTAGAAACAGACAATAAGAAGTTACACCAAGATATCGAAGATTACCAAAATAAAATTGCTCAAGCAGAACTAGATATCGAAAAAAACTTGAGTGAACAAGACAACAAACAAGTTGAGATTAAAGCACAGACGAAATTAATTGAGGCGGTAAAAGATCGATTAAACAACATTGGCAAAAATTAAACTCAAAAAATAAAATACTAACAAAATAAAGCGACTTTTTTCAGGTCGCTTTTTTTTATTTAGGGCTTAATCTTTATGAGCTACACATGACTTAATTTTCTCATATAAAGCATAACTTATTGATTAGGAATAGCTATATATGAAACTTTTTATCATATAGAATTTGTATATATATGTAAGCATAAATCATTCATTGCTGGTTACAATACGCTAAGATTGATTATCCACATTAAAAGTCGATAATCAACATGTTATCAACAATGGTGATTAATGGCGCCTTAAGGGATATGCAGAAAAGCTATTAGTTTTGGGGCTCAATATTAAGTAAACACATCACTCGCTCAGTTTAACAAATCAATGGCCAAAAATTATAAAAAAGATCTAGAACAAAATGCAGCCGAAGAACTTATGTTTGGCAAAGTACAACCTCAGGCGCTAGATTTAGAAGAAGCTGTGTTAGGAGCCATTATGCTTGACACAGAGGCCATGCCTATTGTTACTGAAATCTTGCGATCAGAGAGCTTTTATCATCAAGGACATCAAGAAATTTTTACAGCAATGATGGAGCTGTACGAAATCATGAAACCCATAGATATCTTGACGGTTCATGAAGTCTTGAAGAAAAAAGATATGCTCGATAAAGTAGGTGGTGTTTCTTATTTAATGGAACTTACTAACAAGGTGGCTTCAGCGGCTAACATTGAGTATCATGCAAGGATAATCATTCAAAAATACATTCAGCGTGAACTAATCAGAATATCCACTCGAACCATTTCTGACGCTTTTGAGGACAAAATTGATGTCTTAGATATGCTAGACAAAGCAGAGCAAGACTTGTTTGACATTACTGATAAAAACTTAAACACTAGTTACAAGAAAATCAGTATGCTTTTGAATACCGTCCAAAAGCAAATCGAAACAGTAAGTAAGAAAGAAGAAGGTATGACCGGTGTAACAACTGGTTTTAAAATGCTCGATAAACTAACCAGTGGATGGCAGCCATCTGATTTAATTATTTTAGCTGCACGTCCAGGTATGGGTAAAACAGCTTTTACACTTTCTCTAGCCAAAAATGCAGCTGAAGCAGGAATAGGTGTGGCTATATTCTCTCTGGAGATGGGTGACACGCAATTGACTCAACGTCTTATTTCTATGGAGTCTGAAATTTCTTCTAGTAAGCTTAGGAATGGTCAGCTAGAGGATCACGAATGGCCTAAATTACAACGGGCAGTCGATAAACTCTCAGATGCACCCATTTATATAGACGACACACCAGCCATTAATATATTCGAACTTCGGGCAAAATGTCGAAGACTTAAACAAAACCATGGAATTGGTTTGGTGGTTATCGATTATTTGCAACTCATGGGAGCAAATCCTAACAAGCAAAGAGGAAATCGAGAACAAGAGATTAGTGCCATTTCAAGAGCACTCAAAGGACTTGCAAAAGAAATGCAAGTACCCGTGATTGCCTTGTCACAGTTATCTAGAGCTGTAGAAACCAGAGGTGGAGATAAGCGACCTCAGCTTTCTGATTTACGGGAATCTGGAGCGATCGAGCAAGATGCAGATATTGTAACTTTTATCTATCGAGCAGGCTACTACCAGCAATTAGATGGTGGAGATTTAGAGGTGCCAGAAAATGAGGCAGAAATCATTATCGCCAAGCATAGAAATGGAGCTTTAGATACGGTAAAACTTGCTTTTATTGGCCAATATGTGAAGTTTGCTGAACCTGATAATATGAATTTCTCAGCTTTTGGTGACCTCACTAATAATGATCCTTTTGCCACAGGTAGTTCAGTAACTTTTCCTTCTAAAATGAATCCAGAAGATACCGATTACGGTTTTGACAATGATGCGCCTTAATAAATATGTCGCCCACTCAGGTGTTTGTTCTCGAAGAAAAGCCACCGAACATATTAAAAATGGCCTCGTTAGTGTGAATGGCAACATTGAAACCAATCCAGCTACTGAAATGAAAGAAGGTGATGTCGTCTTATTTAAAGACAAACTTATCAAACCTTCCAATAATCATGTTTATCTCATCCTCAATAAACCTAAGAATACCGTAACTACGCTTGATGACGAACGAGGTCGTAAAACCGTAATGGATTTAGTAAAAAACAAAACCTCTGAAAGGATTTATCCGGTCGGAAGACTTGATAGAAATACCACTGGTTTATTACTCTTGACTAATGATGGAGATTTAGCTCACAAGCTTAGTCATCCCAGCCATGAGGTAAAGAAAATCTATCATGTCTTTTTAGACAAAGATCTGAGTCAAGACCATTTTAATGCCATACAAAAGGGCATTACTTTAGATGATGGTCCTGTAGAAGTAGATAAAATCTCTTATATAAAGGGAGCGAAAAATGAAATCGGAATAGACATCCATATAGGAAGAAATCGAATTGTACGTCGGATTTTTGAACATTTTGATTATCAGGTACAAAAGCTTGATCGTGTTTATTATGGAGGATTAACTAAAAAAGATTTACCTAGATCTTTCTCTCGTCACCTTACCGAAAGAGAGATTATTATGTTGAAACACTTCAATCATTAGTTTTTATGAGCTATATGTTAAACTAGGTTAATAGCTCTTAATGTCCTCTTAAGTATCCTAACTCTCCCTAATTGCTACCCGTCAGGTTCTATAATTATTCATTCAAAAATTATAGAATTATGAAATACCTAATTTGTTTATTTTGTCTGTTTTCGGCAACTATCACTTTTAGCCAAAAAAAAGAATCGACTCCAAGTTTAGCTAAACATCTCTTAGAATATGAGACCAGTTATAACAGAAATATGGGGCTCCACGTCGGTCTAAATTATGTTCACTTACTCAATGATCATCTTGGTATTGCTGCTGGTATTAATGTTAGTAAGTATAAGCGATCTAGCTACCAACTTGGTTTAAGAGCTTATATGAAAAATGAAGGTAGCGTCAAGCCATTCTACGAAATTGGATATAAGCTTACCCGTTTTAATAATAGACTTTGGACTCCCGAGGCAGTTCACGGCCATCATATCTATCAAAAGTTTGGGGTTTTAGTTGATGTTACCGATAGACTAAGTATGACTGGCTCCATGCAATTTGACAAGTTAATGGCTGGAAAATTCGGGGCAGGTGGTTTTACACCCTCATTTAGTCTAGGATATAAATTTTAGAGACTCAAACATAGCATCATGGGCTTCCGATGTACTTAAGTTTTATTTTTATAGGCCAATGTTGTTCCCCTCTTAAACTAGAGTTCTAGGGCAACATTGAAAACTCTCAAGTGATTGCTTGGGAGTTTTTTATTCAATAAATATCCCGAAATTTAAATCAAATTTGCCCGTAAAGGTTTGCGGACTAAATTCTCGTAATCTGAAATTAAACTCTAAATCAACATCCTCTTTATTCAAGACTTCCTTAAGTTCAGTAGCTGAGGCTAACATCCGGATTTCGGTACCCACATTTAAAGGTGTTTGTTCTAAATAAAACATTTCCCTTCTGGGACCATTAGGCCCATCCAGCAATGCATGTACTGTGACACCAAAAATAAAATCTAGATTTACATTATTAAAATCGCTAGAAAAAGAGCCAAATCCTGCTTGTATAAAAGAAATTTGTTCCTCAGTTATCCCAGCATTGGCCAATCGAGTATCATAAAAAGTCGGGACACCAAATACCTGGAAAACATGCGTTTCTAAGGCATTCAAACCTGCCGGTAACTCAAGTGGAATTTCCATCGTAATATTAGCAATTTCAGATGCTTGTTCTTTACAAGAAGAAATAAACACCAAAAAAAGACAAGCAAAAAAAGACAATCTCATATCTTAGAAACGCAGAGTGTTAAAAATTATTTGTCATTGGTACAATTTCTGATTATTTATCCTGTAACAAACATCATAAAAGTACACTTTGATGAGTAATGATCTGATTAAATGCTAAATTAAATGGGAGAACAACGAGTATCGAAATTGACCAATAAAAAAGCCATGCAGCGCTTTATGAAATCATTGTTAAATGATACTAAAGCATTGGAATTTATGCTTGAAAATGATTGGTTCGAGTCTGATAAAAAAAGACTCGGTGCCGAACAAGAAATGGCATTGGTAAACGAACAAAATCTAAAACCGGCAACCATTGCTACTGAGGTCTTAGATAAAATGAAAAAATTCCCTTGGGTAGAAACAGAACTAGCTAAATTTAATCTAGAGACAAACCTAACACCCCGAGAAATAAAGGGAAAATGCTTTTCTGAACTACATAAAGAAAATTTCGACAAACTCGTTAAAATACAAGAGTACCTAGATAAATTCAAAGCAAAAATTGTCCTTACAGGAATACTTCCAACCATTAGGAAGCACCACCTAACCATGGATAATCTAACGCCTAAAAAGCGATATTTTGCTCTGATGCAAGCTATAAATGAGCAGCTCATTGGCAACACCTACGAACTTAGAATTGTGGGAATCGATGAGCTGATCGTGAAGCATGACTCACCACTCCTTGAGGCAAGTAACACTAGTTTTCAAGTACATCTTCAAGTTGCCCCAAAAGACTTTGTAAAGTATTATAATGTGGCACAAACCTTAGCTGCACCCTGTATGGCGATAGCCTCTAATTCACCCATTGTTTTTGGAAAGCGTTTGTGGCATGAGTCAAGAATAGCCATGTTCCAACAGTCATTAGATACCAGGTCTTCTCATGAGCATATGCGCGAAAGAAGTCCACGAGTAAGTTTTGGTGTCGATTGGTTAAAGGAATCAATCATGGAAATTTATACCGAAGATATAGCTCGCTTTAGACCACTTATTAATTCTGATATTGAGGAGGATTCTCTAGATCTAATCAAAAAGGGGAAAGTGCCTAAACTTCGTGCACTTCAAGTACACAACTCCACAGTATATCGATGGAATCGTCCTTGTTACGGAATATCTGATAATGGTAAACCGCACTTGAGAATTGAAAACAGGGTCTTACCTGCGGGTCCTACGGTAATGGATGAGATTGCTAATGCGGCCTTTTGGATAGGATGTATGGAAGGAATGGTCGACACCTATGATGATATTCGAAACCATTTACAGTTTATTGACGTAAGAGATAATTTTGGTAAAGCTGCACGGTTTGGTATTGATTCGACCTTCACCTGGATGGGTGATCAAAAGCGAGGCGCATGCGAACTTGTGTTAGAAGAATTAATTCCCTTAGCCAGAAAGGGACTTAAAAAATGTAAAGTAAATACTAAGGATATCAACAAATACTTAGGTGTTATAGAAGCAAGAGCCAAAGAACATACAAATGGTGCCCGCTGGCAGTTAAGATCTTATAGCAACCTTTTAAATCAGACGAATCATGATGAGGCCTTAAGCGTACTAACCCAAGCCATCATTAATAATCAAAAGGATGATCAACCCGTTCATACCTGGAAACTAGCTGAGCTAAAAGATCTAGACAATTATCAACCGATGGATATGAAGGTTGAAGAACTTATGACCACTGATTTATTTACTGTACAAAAAGATGATATACTCGACTTTGTATTAGACCTTATTAAGTGGAAGAAACTAAATTTCATTCCTGTAGAAGATACTAAGGGTAAATTGAGTGGAATTATAACCCCACAAAATATATTTAATGCCAATTTAAAAGCCAACAAATCCAGTCGTAAAAAGATTGTGTCTGTTAGCGATATCATGGATACCAAACCAGTAACCATCGATACTCAGGCTACCGTTTTGGAGGCTATGAAATTAATGCAAAATAGAAAATCTGGCTACATTTTAGTGGTACAGAAAAACGATTTGGTAGGGATCATTACCGAGCGAGATTTTCTTCAAATTTCCAGTCGTTTAATGGAAAGAATGTAGGGTCTAAAAGTTAAAAAATAACGAAGCTTTTAAATATTACCTCCTTCAGGATATATAGCTTATAAGATTATATTGGTTTTTGTACCTTTGCAGCCAATTTTATTCCTTAACCCATAAAATTAATTGCATGGCTTTTGACATCGATATGATCAAAGATCATTACAAAGTTTTAGGAGACAAAGTAAAAGCAATCAAAGCTGAACTTGGACGACCGCTCACGCTCTCAGAAAAGATTCTATACTCGCATTTACACGAAGAATCTCCATTGAAAAATTATAGTAGAGGAAAAGACTATGTCTTCTTTGCTCCTGACCGTGTAGCCATGCAAGATGCAACCGCCCAAATGGCGCTATTGCAGTTTATGATGGCTGGAAAAGATAAGGTGGCTGTACCATCTACCGTACATTGTGACCACCTGATTCAAGCAAAAATAGGCGCAGATGCTGATTTGCAAAATGCTATAAATACCAGTAACGAGGTTTTCAATTTCTTAGAATCTGTATCCGATAAATATGGTATTGGTTTTTGGAAGCCAGGCGCAGGTATTATCCATCAAGTAGTTTTAGAAAACTATGCATTTCCAGGAGGGATGATGATTGGAACTGATAGTCATACAGTAAATGCTGGTGGACTAGGTATGGTGGCTATAGGTGTTGGTGGTGCTGATGCAGTTGATGTTATGGCAGGTATGCCATGGGAACTTAAAAACCCAAAATTAATTGGTGTTAAGTTGACCGGGAAATTATCTGGATGGTCTTCTCCAAAGGACGTTATCTTAAAAGTAGCAGACATTCTTACCGTTAAGGGAGGTACAGGTGCTATCGTTGAGTACTTCGGTGATGGAGCTAAAAATATGTCTTGTACTGGTAAAGGAACCATATGTAATATGGGTGCAGAAATAGGAGCAACAACTTCTACTTTTGGTTACGATGAAAGTATGGATCGTTATCTACGAGCTACTGACAGAGCAGATATTGCTGACGCAGCTAAAGAAGTACAAGAACATCTAACAGCAGATGCGGAATGTTATGCTGAGCCTGAAAAATACTTTGATCAAGTTATTGAAATCAATCTTTCTGAACTGAAGCCTTTAATAAATGGACCATTCACACCAGACCTTTCTACAAATGTTGGAAAAGAGATGACAGAAAAAGCAACAGCTAATGATTGGCCGTTGACAGTAGAATGGGGATTGATTGGTTCTTGTACCAATTCGTCTTATGAAGATTTGTCAAGATCGGCTTCCATCGCAAGACAAGCTGTTGAAAAAGGACTAATAACCAAAGCTGAATTTGGTATTAATCCTGGAAGTGAGCAAGTAAGATTTACTGCAGAAAGAGATGGGATTTTAAAGATATTTGAAGATTTAAATGCTACCATTTTTACCAATGCATGTGGACCTTGTATCGGCCAGTGGGCGAGATACAAAGATCCAATGAATGCTCCGAAAAACAGTATCATACATTCCTTCAATAGAAACTTCTCCAAACGAGCTGATGGTAACCCAAGCACGCATGCATTTGTTGCATCACCAGAGATTGTGGCAGCCATTGCTATTGCAGGAAGACTTGATTTTAATCCAATGACCGATACGCTGACCAATGATAAAGGTGAGGAAGTAAAGTTTGATGAGCCAACTGGCTTCGAACTTCCTCCTAATGGATTTGATGTTAAAGATAGAGGCTTTAACGCCCCAGCAGAAGATGGAAGTAAGATAGAAGTAGTGGTAGATCCTACATCAGAAAGACTACAACTATTAACGCCTTTTGTACCGATTACACAAGAAGGTGTTAAAGGTATGCGAGTACTTATCAAAGTAAAAGGAAAGTGTACAACAGATCATATTTCAATGGCCGGACCATGGTTAACTTATCGAGGTCATTTACAGAATATTTCTGAGAATTGCTACACTGGTGCAATCAACTATTTTAACGACGAGGCTAACTCAGTACTCAACTATGTAAAAAATGATTACGTCCCTGTTCCTGATTCTGCAAAAACCTATCAAGCAAATGGCATAGGAACCGTAGTTTTTGGTGAAGAAAATCTTGGAGAAGGTTCGTCTAGAGAACATGCGGCTATGGAACCTAGGTTCTTAGGTGTCAATGCCGTGATCGTAAAATCGTTTGCTAGAATTCATGAAACCAATCTAAAAAAGCAAGGAATGCTTGCCTTAACTTTTATTGATAAGGCAGATTATGATTTGGTTAGACAAGATGATATTGTTTCTATCATGGATTTTGATCAAATGGCTCCAGGGAAACCATTGACCATTAAATTAGATCATGAAGATGGAACTAGTGATGAGTTTAAAGTATCCCACACTTATAATCAAGCACAAATTGATTGGGTGAGAGCAGGCTCAGCTTTAAATAAAATACGAGAAGATTTAGCTAATGAATCAACCGTTGTGAATAAAGTGGCGGATGCTGGTTCTAAAGCAGTAGATACAACAGTAGACGCAAGCAAAAAAGTTATGGCTGGAGCTGCAGCTATAGCAGCAGGTGCTGCGGTGAGTGGCAAAAAAGTAGTAAGTGGTGCAACAGATATTGCTTCTGGCGCAGTAGATTCTGGTAAGAAGGTGGTAGCGGGTGCTGCTGATCTAGCTGGCGATGCTGTAGAAACTACAGCCAAAGCTGGAAAGTCAATCTTAAGATGGTTATTACCATTGTTTGTTGTCCTCCTAGGACTAGGATATTTAATCACCAGAATGGGATGTAGCACTGGAGTAGATGCATTAGATAATGCTGCTGAAAAAACGATAGGAGCTACAGAAAATGTTGTTGGAGGAGCTACTGATTTAGCTAAGAAAGGAGCAGAAAAAGTAGTGGATGGAGCTGGTGCAGTGGCGGGAGCTGCTGGAGATGCTGTATCAGGAGTAGTTGATTTAACAGGCGATGCATTTAAATGGAGTGCAGACGCATTAGGATCTGTATTTACCAAAACCGATGATGTTGCTAAAGCCGCTTGGGACAAGATGATTGTGAGTGCTGGTTCAGCTGGTGATCAGATGAAAAAATTCATTTCCAACGGGTTTAAAGGTGATCCTAATTTTAGTTTGAAAAATGCAAACTTTGCAACTGGCTCAGCTGAACTTAGTGGACAAATGAAAGGAGAACTTAATGGAGTGGTCGCATTTATGAAGGCATATCCTGGTACTAAATTAGCCGTTATGGGATATACCGATAATACAGGTGATCCTGATGATAATGTTACCTTATCTAAAAACAGAGCTAAATCTGTAATGGGTTTTTTAGCTGCTAATGGGATAGATGCTTCAAGAGTAGTTTCTGAAGGATATGGCCAAGACAATCCGATCGCAGATAACAATACTGAAAAAGGAAGAGCGCAAAATAGACGCATAGAATTGCGCTTGATGAAATAAGTTAATGCTTGTTAAGTTATATAGCTGCATCATTTTATGGTGCAGCTTTTTTATTTTCACTTCTTGAAGTGTTAGCTTAATGTTATGCTTTTCACAACATTGGTTAACTAGCTATATTTAATTTGAAATACATATATATTAGTGAGGTCCCCAAATTCTTATTTACTTAATCATTAAACACTTAACTGTATGAAATACC
Organism: Saprospiraceae bacterium; assembly: GCA_020629035.1. Classification (GTDB taxonomy): domain Bacteria; phylum Bacteroidota; class Bacteroidia; order Chitinophagales; family Saprospiraceae; genus JAHDDO01. Next base: position 23,796 of record JAHDEC010000030.1, read on the forward strand.
TATCTATACTCATCCTTTTATTGGCATTTATTATCCCATCTAAAGCTCAGATATCATCCTATGATATTGCTACCTTTCAAGAACCCAATAGAAAACAAAAACAAGGAGGACTAACCTTTGATGGCAGATTCCGCAATGAAAACTCAAATAACTTCTCAGGTCGAGTGACTAATAGTTTTAATACTAATCTCGGATGGTTTGATAATAGATTTACAGATATAGACAATATTGAATCTTCCATGAATACAGGTCTCAATTTTACCATTAATGGAGGAAAGGAAAAAAACGAGAATTCGAGTTATCTAAACACAACTATTTTTGCTTATAACTCAAGCGAAAAACGCTGGTTTAATGAATCCCTTAAATTCTTTGGTATGGGTGTAGATTTCTCTGGCCGATTAAACAATAACAGATCAAGATTTAATGGAGTTTCTGATGTTACTGCAGTCAATAATAGTCTTGGCCTTCGTATACCGATTTCGATTGGCAAAGGGCAACCTCAAAATACAAGCGATGCATGGCATGCTATAACCATTCTGGAATTTCTAAATGCTCAAGGGCTGTTAAGTAAGGCCGCCTTCTCTGACGAAGAAATCATTGGCTTTGCTAATGAATTATCATTAATAAGAAATGTCAGAAATACTGACTTTAGATTAGAGAGAATAAGCGAAATAGAACAACTCATCAATTATATCACCGAAAATAACATGGTCAATGACCTAGATTATAGACTATTTGCTCATGTACATGATGCTTGGATTTTCGAAAACTTCGAACCTAGGGAATCAGGTAAGCGATTTTCTCTGGGTATTGCACCAACACTAAATATAAACCAATCCATTAATAGCACAGATTTTAACTCAATCGTAATACCTGTAGGCGCCGATTTATTTGTCGGATATGATGTCTACAAACCCTTGTCATTAGATTGGCAATTGGATTTCGAATCTGAGTTCGCTATTGGTCCAAGGCAAACCATTTACGGAGGCGATCTTGAGATTGTAGGCAATGACCCATATCTTAGAACATCTCTAGGGGCATCTGTGGGAATTGGGCATTTCTTCAGTCGACGGACTTTTTGGGAACTTGATTTAAGACCTCAAATAGTTAATCTGAACTACAGTAGCCAATTGAGTCCTTTTAATACGAATACTACCGTTTTTAACACTTGGCTTACTGGTCAGTATGTTTATTATTTTTCACCACAATTATCGATGAATGTATTTGGATCCGTAAACTTAAATACACAGTCAAACGAATTAGGTGAAAATCCATTGTTTAATGGAAATGAAATCAGAGTTTCCACCAATTATAGGTTCTATTAAGCTTTAGTTCAGTTCGATTAAGCGAATATAAAACCGAATAAAATCTTTATACTCTTCAATGGCAATACGTTCGTTAATGCCATGAATAGTATGAAGATTTTTAGGGTGCATAATCATCGGGCGAAAGTAGAGTGTTTCTTCGCACACATCCATAAAATGTTTTGCATCAGTTCCTGCCATGACCAAGCCTGGACTAACGATCGTAGAAGGAAAAACATCGAGTATACTTTGTTCTACCTTTTGATAAAATTCACTATTGGTATCTGCAATATTGGATGCTGGAGTAGTTTTACCTATCACTGAAATCTCGATACGGTCATCATTAATTACTTTTTTTATGTGGTCCAATATTGTTTTTTCTGTGTCACCCTGTAGCAACCTAAAATTAAGTGTCGCACTAGCTTGTTCTGGAATAATATTCTCTTGTTGACCACTTGTAAATATGGTTGCCGCTGTGGTTGTCCTAATGGAAGCATTCCCAACATTGGACCCTTCATAACTATTCTTTATTATACGGCCAAACAGCCATTTGTTAGACAATATTACGCGTTGAAAAAAAGGCATTTCTGGAGCAATCGTGGCTAACATTTGTTCTACCGGCGAAGTCAATCTTGATGGCAAACCCTTTTTATTTAGCTCGGATAAAGCATTTGAAATTACATCGATCGAAGTTTCTGAAGATGGCATCGAAGAATGTCCTCCATCGATTCTAGTGCTGAGTTCCACACTGCAATAGCCTTTCTGAGCAATACCTATTAATGATACTTGTTTATCTACATTAGGAACTAAGTTTTCCGTAATAGTTAGGCCTTCATCTAGTGCGTAGGCCATTCTAATTCCATTGTTTTTAAAGTATTCCGCAATTTTCCTTGCACCATAATTACCACCCACTTCCTCATCGTGCCCAAAGCAAAAATAAATATCCCTTCTTGGCTTAATATTGTTTGCTATGCAATAATTGACTGCTTCCAAAATGCCTAAAACAGCTACTTTATCATCTAATGCTCCCCTACCCCAAATGGTATCATTGGCTACCTGACCTTGCCATGGATCATATTGCCAATGCTCTTTTTCATTATCAATAACTTGAACTACATCCAAATGAGCATACAGCATAATAGGGTCTTGGGACTGATCTTTTCCTTCCCAGTGATAAATATGACTGAAATCAGAAATTACTGTGTGACTAAGTTGATTAGTTATGCTTGGATAACTTAATTCCAACCAGTCATTAAAGGCAAGATATTCACTAGAATCAATCCCATAGTCCATATAACTGATTGTCTTTAGTTTCAATGCTTCCGAAAAATGGCGAACAGCTTGTTCGCTGATTGGTACCTTAGGAATGGTGCTTCCATTTGGACGTTCTTTTGATGCCCAAAACGTGTTTAAGAGTAGACCGAGCAGAAGGCCTAAGATTAAGAGCAAGCAAAGGATTACAATCTTCTTGATAGCCGTTGGTTTTCAAGCAAGATAAGTCCTTTTATTTAATCTTCATTAAAAGGAATATTGGTATCCCATGTTTATCCTATAGCTCTTATGTTGCTGAGAAAGTGAATAGCTGTCTTTGGTAATGGATTTGCCACCAAATAAAAGTGATGGTCCCAAAGTGATACTTGCACGCTCATTGAGCGCATATCCGATAGCCAAGCCACTCATATATTGAATTCCTATCGAAGTTTTAAAATAATCAGGATTTTCTGTCAGACTCAATTGCTCGTTAATCAAACTACCATTAAATCCATACCAGAGATTAATAGATGCTCCTAATGAGGCTCCGAAACTCCATCGATTTATAGGATAAGTATAAGCAACGCTGAGCGGTACATTTAATGATCGATAATGATTGTAAATGTTATAATCGATGAAAGTATATGCTGTGCCATTTACTGTTCCAAATTCCTCAAAAGTACTGCCATCTGCAAAAAGAATAATCTTTTTGATTTCATCATCAAAAAGTAGGCTTGAGTCAACACCCGTCATTTCTCTGAAGCTTAAGTTTTCGGTAAACTGACTAAACTCCAGTCCGATGTTAGCCTTTAGCTTAGGTGTAAATCGGTAACAATATTGGAGTCCTAAAGACCATTCTTCCAATGGTCGCTCAGTCCGATTTCTGATAGCTGCATATCCGTCTAATTGCCTGCGTTTAGCTTCCAGCTGTTTCGAAATTGACCCAACACTAGACATAACACTTAAACTATGTTTAAGGTGTTCTTTTTTCGTTTGTTTTTGTGCTTTAGCCAATGCTGAATCACTAAAAAATACGTTTCTAATAGCAAGAGGGAAAATGGTTTTTATCCAAGGTAATTTTAGGATTTGTAGGATCTTAGATTTATTTTCTATTGATATTACAGCATCTTTTGTCTTGCTAATCGAGGGGTTTTCTCTTGCTGTATTACTTGTAGTTTTTGAGGCTGTAAAATTTTCATTGCTAGATCTTGTAGCTTGGTAGCTTTCTGGTCTTGATAGTTGATTATGTTTTGCTATTGCTGTGCTCTTTACTAAAATGTTGCTTGTTTGGCTTTGTGATGTTTTCTTTTTTATAAGCTCTTTTTCAGTTTTGCTCTGCGCTTGATTTGTAGTTGATTTTTGAGGAGATTTTTGATTAGAGACGATGTTAGCAAGGTCCTGATTCTGCTCGATTGGGGTTTTACTCTTGCTTACAAGCTCAGTAGTTTGGTGATTGGCTGTTTTTGTGGATTGATCAGGACTTAGGTGCCAACAAGTACTAAATGAAATCAGTAGTGCTAAGCTTAAAAAGTAGTACTTTCTATTGCTTTTTGGTTTGCTAGCCACTGGTGATTCTTGAGCTTCTTGTAGGTCTAGCCAAAGTTGTTCTTTGTCAAGCGTCAACTTGTGCTCTTTAACACCTTTGATTATATTTTTGTAATCGTTTATATCCATGCTTTTTGCTTTTTGAGCCTTGCAATTTTTGTTCGCAACATTGATTTTGCTCGAGTTAACATTGATCTAGAACTGGATGTTTTTACGTTTAGTTTTTCGGCAATTTCTTTATGACTGTAGCCTTCTATCACATGCAGGTTAAACACCATGCGATAAGGATCTTCTAATGTGGTTATCAAATGATAAAGTCTCTCCGAATTTAGTTTGTCCAATATTAGTGGTTGTTCAAAGGTTACTGGTAAGTAATCTTCATATGCTACTTGTCTTTTCTGTTTATGCCAATATTTTATGGCTTGATTTACCACGACTTTAGACATCCATGCAGACAGACTTCCTTTAGATGGATCAAACTGATGCATCGATTTGAAAATCTTAAGGAAGCTGTCTTGTAGGATATCTTTAGCCTCATCAGTATCTTTTATATATCGAACAGCTGTTGCGTATAAACCTTCAGAGTATTGCATGACTAGTGCATGCTGAAACTTTGGGTCCTTATTTACACAACCTAAAGAAAGTTCGATATCTGTATATTTTCTATCCAATGAGGAGTATGTTTACTTTAATCCGAAATTAATTTCGAAGGTTTCACAATTTTGTGCGATTTCTATAGTATTTGTTACTTCGCTTATAGGATCCGCTGCAGATGATATTTCATCACCTGTTGTATCAGCACCTTGATCCACAAGTTCATAGCTATCTGTTTCAATGGCTAGGAAAAATCCAGATAAATTTTCCGTCGTAAGCTCGAAGGTGTATAATCCATCTTCGTCAGACATTGTAGAAGAAATAAGATTAGCATCATTATCATAAAGACTTAACTCGATATTCTGAATGCCTGCTTCATTAGATTCCCCAACATTGGCAATCGACCCTTCATTATCATCCCAGACCTTTCCTTTAATAATATAGTACTGCTCAGGGACATAGAAAGATTCAGATGATATGCAGTCTTTGTAGCTTGCATCAAATCTATATTCACCTGGCGAAACATTATTAAAATATGGTCCAGACTGTTGTACATTATTACTCTCATCATACCAAAGCGGACCAAACGGATAAACGCCTCCATTTATAAGTACTTCAATATTAGCTACTACATTTCCATCGACACAAAGGAGTTCAAATTTCTCCGTGGTGATAACGATATCTTCTTGCGTTATTTCTATGATTTGTTCACATGATTGGCCAGTGCTAGGTACTTCTACCAAAACGTTGTAACTCCCTTCTTCAAAGTCACAAATCTCAAAATAACCCGTTTGTGGTGCGTAATGAATGTTATTTGTAGTTACTTCAAATGGAGTCTCTAGGTTATTTACCAGGTTTACAATAATGCATCCTGATCCTTCATCACAATATTTTGGTAAGACTTCAATGTTGCAATTTACTTCATTAGACACGACGAGTCCGACATCTAAATTGAAAATACTTTCGGAGATTGCTTCAATGGTGAATGGAGAGCCATCCGGATTAAAATCACTGTCAAGATTGTCATCCATGCCTTGGTCTTGTAATGTTAATTCATATCCAGCCAGTAGATTAACATTGATTGCATAATCACTTCCAGGAAAAATTTCGTCAGTGTAGAAGCTTCCATCTTCTTCAGGAGTTAAGCTAACAGGAAAATCAGGCTGATTAGATGATATTACTATTTGACCTGCATTACTAATAGTTGTTTCTTGAGCATCAAATATTCCGTTTTCATTTTCGTCTAGCCAAAATTTGCCTGATATCGTAACTTGAATAATGGTCAATTTTACTCTAAAAGAGATGTCGATATCATAGGTATTTCCCTGTTCATCATCTTGCAGTTGGCCTGTAATGCTGCCCATTAAATATTCACCTTGTTGTGTAGGTACTTCTGAAAGTTCCATGTTTAGGTTTTCTTCACAAGGCGCACCAAAATTATCTACGCACCAGACTGCTGTAGCTTCATCACCAACAAAACAATAAAATGAACTAAGGGAGTTAGTGCTCAAATCGATTTGAATACGATTCTTACTGCTCGGATCTGCTTCAAAAAATACATCTTCTGCAGTTAGCTCTAGTAAAGCACCCGACATTCGCAGCTCTACGTTTGTAGTAGCGTATGGAATACCGTCTTGAGTAAAAATAAAGTATTGGTCTAGATCTTCACAGGCTGAAATATCACCTAATGGATAATTGCCATCAGGCTCCATAAATACTTCTTGAACTTCACTTTCGGTTAATCCTGATTCATCTACTCCTTGTATACTTATGGTTTGTGCTTCACAAAATTGGATGGTATTAGCAAACGATCCATTAGCTTCTACTTGAACCAGATCTAATAATTTATTCCCAGCCATTAATTTGATATAACCATTAGAAACTGGAACTCCCGAACAGTCTAAAAAGATCCCTGAATAACTCACATATGCATCATCATGTACGACGATAACCACATCTCCCAAGTTTGTATCCTCACTTAGTGATCCCAGAGGCACATCATAATTAGACAAACTATCACAGGATGAAACTATCGATAAAATTAAGCTCTGATCCTTGGGGACTTTACCAGCAAAGTATCCATCATCATCGGAAGATCCTCTTCCAGAAGTACCTCCACCTTCTATGCGTATTTCTATTAATTCATTAGTAATCGCTGTTCCATTTTGATCTAATAATCTACCTTCTATTTCGACTAGAGGATATGGAGCATCACAATTCCAAAAGGAAAAGTGGCTAAGTTGGGAAACGTATTTACCATCTACTAAATTGGCTTTTCCTTCCTCAAGCCAAATTCCAGTATCTTCATTTAACGACCAAATGGGAATTTCAGATGGAATATCTGTTAGATTTGGATCTAGTGGTAAAACCCACTCAGCAGTTTCTCCAGCTAATAAATTTAAATCTTCTCCATTAGCCCCTTCGATTTCTACTGCTATCATACCATAACTTTCCAGCTGAACACTTTCTCCATTTGTGTTCTCTCCTCTTAAATCACCTGGCATAGTGGCAACAAAGTCTGCACTTGTAGGATTAAACCAATGAGCATTGACCGTATAGTCTCCTTCATACATTTGTCCATCTTCTGTGGCTAAGCTGTTTGGTTTAAAGGCAAGTGTAGGGCCATCATCACCAATTTCTACTAAAGCACTAGAACTGGTGTTAAACGTACCTTTTGGTCTTTTAATGATGAGATACATTTTTACAAAATGGTCTTCTCCTGGTTTGGGAATCAAAAAATTGAATGCATCGTAATAACCAGATTTGCTTGCTTTTATGAGCGCTCCATCTTTATCAAAAAAACCATCATTGAGTCGAAAAAATCCATTTTCGTCAGTGCTTAATTGTTCTCCATTTAATTCGACATTAACATTTTCAATAGGTATGTCTGTTCCTGCATTTAAAATGACACCATATACTGAGGCTTCGACATCTATACCGGGAGGATTGGGCCCAGCGCCATTTCCAGTTGTTTTTTCATCTTTACGGCATGAACTAAATAAAAAGAGTAAACACAAAAAGGAAAGCGAAATAATCTTGTTCATTTTTTTGATTTTAGAAGTTTTGAAATAAGATTTCTATAATGTTTCCTCTTATATCTTCTATTCTTCTAAAACGCTGCAATGAAACAAAGATTTAATAAACGTTAAACATAAACCTTTTACTCCTATTCCTTTAAAAGTCCAAAATAGAACATTCGATCACACATAGTCATATCAAAAAAGTCCGTATTTCCGGTATCAGGATCGGCTTCTGAACTAATTTCAGAATCGTTGCCAAAATCTTTGATCACTAGGTTTCTTTCTTCCTTTTTTATCGACAGGTAAAAAGTCTCAAATTCAATTGCATTAAAATAAAATCTAAACTCCCCAAGCACATTCGTCTCTTGGACATCTATTAGCTCATTCTGTGAATTATATAACTCAATTTGTATATCATTAACTCCTACTTCTTCTACATCCTTAATATTTGGATTATACAGAGGATCATCTTCCCATACTAAACCACTTATGGTTCTTTCTGCATATATCCCGATACTATGTTCAGTAAGAAAAGTACATCCTTGACCAATGACTTGATTAGTATAATCACCAAACGGTAAATAAGCACAAAATCCAGTGTCTACTGCATTGTTATCAACATCAAACCATAATGATTCGAATTTTTCAGCATGGTTTATATGACCTAGGCAATATACATAATGCATAATTCCCTCTACGCAATCAATATTAAAGAGCCCACAATCATTATGATAATACATTTGAGTTTGCAGAAGCTCAGCTATTTCATTAAATACTTGATTCGTTTGGTCCAATGTCGCAAAAATATTATGAACACCCTTCTCTAAAAAACACACTTCATAGCCTGTTTGTACAGAGCCATGATTTTCCTCATTTAAAACTAAGGTAAAGCTATAATCACTTGAGTAAAAATTAGGTAGAAAAAACGTGAGGCAGCCATAACCTTCATCACAAACAGGTAAGACTTTCTTGATTTCCAAGAAAAATTCATTCGAATCCTTAAATCCAATATCAATATTGGAAATATCCTCATCAAAGGTCTCTAAATGAACCGTCCCATTAGCATCAAAATCACTATCAACTGTGGGATCTTCTCCTTGTTTTTCTAAGCTAGGAATTAAGTGAATACCATGAGTTAAAAGACCTGCATACACTTCGTTTTTGGGTAAATAGGCAATATATGTGTGCTCTTCGCGTATATACGATTTTCGCTCATATCCTGTTTTATCTGAAATAAAACTTATTTCTATCGGACTAACAACTTGATCTAATTCGTTACGAATTCCATCACCATTTACATCTTTCCAAGACTGACCCGAAACGGAATTTAATCTTTCTCTCAATGTTGCCTTAAAATTTATATCCACATTAAAATCAAATCCAAAGGCACTTGATACAGATCCTGTAATACGAGCTACTAAAAAATCTCCGACTTGCTCAGGCATATGGGAAATTTCAAGACTTAAATTAGAGCAAGTCGATCCAAAACCATCATCACAACTAAACAATAAAGTTTCGGTTAGCTGAAAATTCATTTTGGACAAATTTTCTAGTGCCGGATCAAAAACCAATTCATTCATAATGTTAGTACCATAGACCAAGTCAGGAAAAGATAAAACATAAGAACCATCAGAAACCAAATCTAAGTCGATCACATCTGTATTGTATAGGCCATTGGGTGACATGCAGCTTAAGAAATCCTCTACTGTTTGGCAAGCAAACAAGACACCAATATCTGCACTTCCATTTTTATTTATTTCTATGGGTGTTATAGGACTACTTGTATAATCCTCAGTATTTACTGCCTGTATAGAACCAGTAAACTCGTTACACACAATGAAGTCAGCATTAAACCGGCCATCCTCAATGGCTATATTTAAAAAATGATCTTCCCCGTCTTTAAGTAAAAGATAGCCCTTTTCAATAGCAAAACCATCGCAACTTAAAAATTGACCTTCCAAAATGAAATGTCCAATTTCTTCCATATTTAAAGCAATATCCTCTAATAAAATATCTTCCGAAGATGGACCTATACTTTTTGTAAATAATTCCTCATCACAATGATCAATTAATGTAATATCTAATGTTTCGTTTCTAGGCACATAACCAAAGAAAAAACCTTCATTATCTGTGGCGCCTACAGCAGATACCGCAGAATTAGCAATTGAAACTCTAACCTTTAGATCTGTGACTGGTTCTCCTATTCTATTGATAATTCTCCCTCTCAAAGACACGAATTCAAATGGAAGATCAAAATTCCAAAATGAAAAATGACTAAGTTCTCCTGCATAGTAATCACCAACTTTTTTAGCCTTACCCTCTTCTATCCATATCCCTGTCTGTTCATCCAAAGACCAAAGTGGGATTACAGTTGGGCTGTTCACTATATTGGGATTTAAAGGAGTTCTCAGGGTTGATGATTTGCTACTTCCCAGATTTAAAGCTTGGCCTTGATCTCCATAAATTTCAAAAGCGACCATTCCAAAGGTAGCTAGCTGAACTCTTTGATTTTCACTATTTAAGCCATTTAAACTGCTGGGAATGGTATTAATAAAATCACTTGAATTTGGATTATACCAATGGCCATAAACAGAATAATCTCCAAAATACAATGTGCCAGACTCATTCACTAAAGAGTACTGCTCAATGGTGATAGTTGGTCCATCTTCTTCTATGCTAATACTATTGGTACTTTCTGAAGAATATATGCCTACTAATTTTTTCTTTGTCATAGGAATATTTAATGCATAAGACGAACTACCCCTCGAACAAATAGATCTAAATGACTTAAAATAATCTGTTAGGCTTAACCTGATTGTTTCACAATCTGATGATATGGTTTGATTTCCGAAATCAAAATATCCATTCCTATCGGTGAATACTTCTAGATTATTAAAGCTTAATCTGACTCCTTCCAAAGGGCTCTTGGAAATCTGATCAGTAACAATTCCGTAAATTTTAATTTCAGTTGGATTCTTCTCAAAGATCATTTCATCCTTTCCGCAAGACAAAAAAATGCAAATGAAAATTAGCAAAATATATGGAATAGCCTGTTTCATATTAATGATTTATCGTAAATAGGCATCATGGTAAGCCTCTCTAATATAATAAATATTAACGCTTAGACATATGTGTAAGCCGACTTTTGAAAACTATTTTTCCCTCGAGGCAGGCAAACTGCTTGCTGGAAGAGAATTCGGCTCGCATTCTTCAATAATTACTTCAAAATCTGTGTCAGCAGGTACTTCGAAACCTGCTTTTAATTCTACTGAAAGCTCAGCTTTGTAAAGTACATCTTCAGTAGACCCTAGGGCTCCTTCCGAATGTAAATGACTAGACGCCGAATACGTGCCTGTTCCTTCACTCCCATCAAGCTCTACTAGTGGAGTACAAGTATCTGTATTGCCCCAATCTAATTGCAGTAAGTTTAAACCATAGGTTATATCTGATGACAAAATACAGCCTGAACCTAAAAATGGATAATTACCCCAATTTCCTTCATAGCCTGTATAACTATCTCCATTGTCGTCATACGTGTCATAGTAAGCATGTAAAATTGGATTAGCCGGATCGGTTAAATCATATACTTTAGTACCGTCTTCATAATAAGAAATGTATAAATAGTCTCCTAAAACATACGGGTTGTGTGGAGTCGAATTACCATTTGGCTCGAGATTATCCTGGAATGTTCCTTCAATGAATAGGTCTACTGTGCTTGTATTAATATTGGCTAAGTCAATGACTCCCATAGGTTGACCTGTAGGCACTTCTTCAGCGTAATATGCATAAGCACCATCTTCGCTGATCCAAGAACTATGATTGTAAGCTCCTGTTTCTACATAGCCTAATAAATCTATATTATTTAAATCCGTAAAATCATAAACAAAGTATCCATCGTACCCATGTGAGCAATAAGCAGTATCATTTTTAACATAAATATCATGGATATGAAATCCTCCACTTACGCCCGCTATAGCGTTTAAATCATATTCTCCTATTAAGGTCGGATCTTCTGGCGTGACAGATAAATCTAAAACCACCACCTCATCAGTCTGATTACTTCCGTGAACAGCGTATAATCTTTCGCCTTCCTCATCAATATATATGTTATGCATGTCTGTCCAGAAACTCGTGGTCGTTAATTCATGTGTTACATCGCCATCTGGAAGCGCAGATAAGTCAAAAATATGCAGGCCTTCATTACATCCATCGCACACAGCATACATATAATCTTCATAAGTTTTAAAGTCTCTCCAAGTTACCGTATTACCTCCATCAAAACCATACACTCTTTCAGGTGCTGTACAATCAGTTACATCAATAACCAATATCGAATCAGCATTCCCTAATAAAGCATATTCTTCCCCAGTTGATGTTGTATATCCCCAGACATCATTGTATTGCAGCGGACTAGAACCGCCAGTGGTCGGATAACCATCAGGATCCCAATGCCCAACTCTTGCCATAAGTAATGAATCAGGCTCTACAGGTGGTGGAGGTGGTCCTCCTCCCACGACATTAACAAATTCATACGTACAAGCACTTGCTCCACAACCATCAATAAAGAAAAAATAGGTTTCCCCAACTGTTAGATTCGGTAGTTGTATAAAATTTACTGGATCATTCACGCAGCGTGGCTCGCAAACTATAGACATTCCAAAAGTACAATCAGAATAAAGGCCATATTGTATACCGGTTTTCTCTATTCCAGATCCGGGAGGATGTTCGATGGTATCACAGTTTGACAAAACCAAATCAAAGCTTATATCATTGGAGCCTGCTACAAAAGCAAACCAGGATGTATTCTGAAATTCACCCCCATTTGGGCAAAGAGGGGAAGGCCCTTCTGACGAAAATCCAGAACCCATAACTTCTACAAAACCTTCTAAATGATTAAACTCTCCGAGGATACAGGCGGTTGCTTCATCACAGGTCATATAATCGACTGGGGTATCACAATCCTGACTAAACAACATTGAACAAAAAAACATCAGGTATGCAGGAATTAGGAATGCACTTTTCATCATGTCTGAATTTCTAACAATTAAATTAACTAAAGCTCAACTTAAATTCTAATCCTCAGAGGGCAAACTATCGATTTTGCCTATTTATTGACATATTAAAATAAAAAAGGTCCAGTAAATGAATACTGAACCTTTTTATATCTAGTAATTATTTTTAATGCACACCGTGCATAAGTTTCTTCAAGAGTGGATTTAATAACATAATTAAAACTCCTGCAGCAATAGGCACTAAAGTAAAAATTCCAAAGAAGGTACTCAATGAATATTGCTCGGTAATCTGATCTATCATACCACCCAGTGTGTGGGCTAATTTATTTCCAATAGCTATGGCAAGATACCAAATACCAAACATGAAGGCAATCATCCTTCCTGGCACTAACTTACTTAAATATGACAGGCCAACAGGAGATAAACAAAGTTCACCTAAGGTATGGAATAAATATGCCCAAACAAGCCACATCATACTAACTGATGCTGTCTTAGCACCTTGAGCTATACCTAATGCTCCAAAGACTAAAAATCCAAAACCAATTCCAAGTAAAATCAATCCAAAACCGTATTTAAAGGCTGCACTTGGATTGTACTTGCTTTCCCACCATCTCGAAAATAATGGAGCAAACATGATGATAAATAATGAATTTAATATAGCAAACCAAGTCGCCGGCACTTCTGTACCAACCGTATTTAATTCGTTCCAAATCTTAAACCCTACAATTCCCCAAACAATTAAAAAACTGAATGCTAAAATTATATTAGAAAGAGAAATACGACTAAATGTTTGGGCAAAGAGCCTAACTAGTACCCAGGTAATAATAAGTAATGGAACGATAGTCACTAACAAATCAATTCCCTTAAATAAACTAGCTGTTCCACCTGTTAATTCTCGTTGAGTATAGTCAGCAGCAAAAATGGGTAAAGTACCAGCCGCTTGCTCAAACGAGGCCCAAAAGAAAACAGTAAAGAAGGCAAATATCGCAACGGCAATAAGCCTATCCCTAACTAAAGGTGTATATCTGGTTAATCGGCTTACTAGTACAGCAAAAAACATGAGCAAGGCCGTTAAGATAACCCAATTAGCCATCGAGCCTTTGGCGCCTCCTGGAATTAATTCGTATCCTCCAATCGTAGAAAGAGGGTCATTGAAAATCCAAAAAATAGAAAGTATAGCAAAAATAGCAATGAGGATTTTATCTATCATGGTGAATGGATTCAATCGATCTCCTTCCGGTACCACAATATCTTTGACATCTTTGGCTGATGGTTTATCGCCTATGTCACCAAATAAATCTTTGGCAAACCAAAATTGAAGCATTCCTAAAAACATAAAAATACCAGCCAATCCAAATCCCCAACTCCAACTAATTTTCTCTCCTAAGTATCCACAGAGCATAATACCTAGAAATGCCCCAGCATTTACTCCCATATAAAAAATGGTATAGGCACCATCCTTTTTTTCAGGATGATTCTCGTATAACTTTGATATAATAGAAGTCATATTAGGCTTAAAAAAGCCATTACCAATGATTAGAAATGCAATACCTATATATAAAAACGTAGGAGTTTCAACAGCCATAGAAGCGTGACCTAAGGTCATTAATAAGGCACCAATTCCCACTGCATTTCGATATCCTATTTTGTTATCTGCTAACCAACCACCTGCTATTGGAGTAAGGTAGACCAATAAGGCATATGTACCTAATAAAGATAATGCTGCTTCTCTTTCCCATCCCCATCCAGGATTGTCACCAGTAAGTTCTCCAATCAGGAAAATAACCAATAAGGCTCTCATTCCATAATAAGAAAATCGCTCCCACATCTCGGTGAAAAACAATACGAATAACTGGGATGGATGTCCGAGTACGTTTCCGTAAAAAATGTCTTTTTTATTATCACTCATAGTTTATATAATATTGTTTTGACTAAATTTTTTGCTAATCTTAATTCTCTTCATCTTCTACACCGTGGGTAAGCACTTCCAACTTCTTTCTAAAAAGTAAAACTAGTAGTCCGAAAACTACACAGAAAATAGCAATACCAGTAAATATTTTAAACTCACCTAAATTTTGAGCTGATTCTCCTAGTAAACCTGCTAATTTGTTTCCAAAGCCAGTCATAGCAAAATATACACCCATCATAATAGAGCCATATTTTAATGGAGCCAATTTGGTTATAAATGATAAAGCCACTGGACTAATACACAATTCACCAATTGTATGAAATAAGTAAGCTAATACTAACCAAACCATTGCAGAAGAACCTGCACTTTCATATTCTGCAGAAGCAGCTGACATAAAAAAGAAACCCGTTCCCATAATTATTAGACCAATAATCATCTTAAATAAGGAAGTAGATATTTTCCCCTTCAACTTTCTATTAGCCCAGTAAGCAGCGATTCCTGTTCCAAGGAAAATAATAAACATAGCATTAAGACTTTGGAACCAAGATGCTGGTATTTCAAAACCCATTAGCATTCGATTGGTATTCTCACTTGCATAAATATTCATCAATCCTCCAGCTTGCTCGAAGGCTCCCCAGAACACAATTACCAATACAAAACTTAATAGCAGGACAATAATTCTATCCTTTTCGATTTTTGTTAGTGGTCTTTTCATCGCTTCAGACTCTTCTGGGTTTACCGAAGTACCAAAGTAATTTCCAACATGTTCAAGATGTTTTTGCCCCCAGAGATATACTAACATACCTAATAACATTCCTATTCCAGCGAGTCCAAATCCATAATGCCATCCGTGCACTTCTCCTACATATCCAACGATAATACTAGAAAGAAAAGCGCCTATGTTAATGCCAATATAGAAAATGGTAAAACCCTTATCTCTTCTAATATCACCCTTTTTATAGAGCCCTCCGACCATTGTAGAAATGTTTGGCTTTAGTAGCCCAACACCTGCAATGATTAATCCAAGGCCAGAATAAAAAGCCCACATTTGTTCAATGGCCAAAATACCATGACCAAAACAAAGCAAAATTCCTCCATAAAGCACTGCTTTCTTCTGTCCAATCATTCGATCAGCAATAATTCCACCCGGAATAGAAGCAACATAAACTAACATAGTATACCAACCATAGAGTGCTAAGGCCTCTCCATTTGACCAACCAAGACCCGGATTTGCGTCCATTGTCTCACTAGTGATGTACAAGACCAAAATAGCGCGCATTCCATAATAACTAAAACGTTCCCACATTTCTGTGAAAAACAATACAAACAATCCAATAGGATGTCCCAAAATTTGCTTTTCAGCAATTCTTGAAGCTTGATTCGACATATAAGATGATTTAATAAAAAGAGATAGTAGATTTCGTAATTTTGCCCTTTAGCATACGCAAA
>JAHDEC010000031.1 GCA_020629035.1 Saprospiraceae bacterium
GCTCTACCAACTGAGCTAAGGCACCTACTTTTTTACTTTAAGTTGGTTTCCTGAGGCTAAACGCCTCCATTAAAGCAACGCAAATTTAGTTCCATTTATCAAACAAGCAAACATTATCTCTGTATTTTTATTCTTATGGCTAATTTGTTTAAAACTTATTCCCAAAATCTGGAGCTTTCGGGTGGAGAAAAAATTAAGGTTATTGCTCACGAAAACAGTATTGTATCCGTAAAAATTATGGAGATCTTAGATAAAGAAACTCCTAATGAAATAACTGAGGAAGCCATTAAACAAATAAGAGAGTATTTTGAAGAAGAAAGAAAACATTTTGATTTACCAATAGATTTATCAACAGGCGGAGCGTTTTACAAACAAGTTTGGGAACAACTCTTAACGATACCATATGGATCTACAATTAGC
Organism: Saprospiraceae bacterium; assembly: GCA_020629035.1. Taxonomy (GTDB): domain Bacteria; phylum Bacteroidota; class Bacteroidia; order Chitinophagales; family Saprospiraceae; genus JAHDDO01. The sequence goes on from JAHDEC010000031.1 coordinate 421, forward strand.
TACAAAGAACTGGCCATAAAGGTTGGAAACCCTAAAGCTTCTCGAGCAGTAGGACTAGCCAACGGGAAAAACCCAATACCCATTATTGTTCCATGTCATCGAGTAATTGGAAGTAACGGCAAATTAACAGGTTATGCTTTAGGCTTAGATATGAAGCGACAATTGTTAAGATTAGAAGGCGTTATCAAACAACAAAGTTTATTTAATTGAAGTATTCCTCTTGTGGGGTTATAGTAATTAGGAGAACAAGCTTAATTTTGTAATATGAGAAGTACCTTTTTGTTGAGTTTAATCATTTTGCTGACTATTCTACTTGCTGCCTGTGGAGGAGAAGACGCCTATTTTCCAAAGCCAAGATTATACCCTAAAGTTAATTACCCTGCAAAATCGTATGTAGCTTTTGATGAAGATTATTGTTCATTTGGGTTTGAAAGACCTGTTTATTCAGAGGTAAAACAAGATAAATACTTTTTTGAAGGAAAACCTTTAGACCCCTGCTGGTTTGACTTAAAGATGGACACTTTAAATAGCGTGGTACACTTTAGCTATTTGCCAATTAAAAATAGATCACATTTTGATGAACTGATCAAAGATGCTTTTCGGCTCGTAAACGAACACAATAAAAAAGCAGAATATAGACAGGATCAAAAAATAGCTAATGACAAGGGAACAGGAGGAATGTTATTTGAAGTAGATGGTCCAGTGGCTACTCCATTACAATTCTTCCTCACTGACTCTACTAGACATTTTTTAAGAGGAAGTTTATACTTTAATGCTAAAGTAAATCCAGACTCTATCGCACCCATATATGAATTTATAAAGGAAGATATTTACCACATACTATCCACTTTTGAATGGAGCGAATAAAAAAAGTAGAAAGAAAATCAATTCTTCCTACTTTATTTTATCTCTTAAAAAATATCAATACTATACCTCAGCAACCGTTTCTTCCACTACTTCTTCGGGCGTAGAAGTATCAATGTCTGGGTTGTAAATATCCATTAATTTTTGTTCGATCTCTTCCGATAACTCTGGATTATCTAAAATAAACTGTTTAGCAGAGTCTCTACCCTGAGCAATTTTAGTCCCATTATAACTATACCACGAACCACTTTTCTTGATTATTTCATTTTCGACACCTAAGTCAATAATTTCACCTGACTTTGAAATCCCTTCACCAAACATAATATCGAAAAGCGCAATTCTAAATGGAGGAGCAAGTTTATTCTTTACCACTTTAACTTTAGTGTGGTTTCCAATAACGTTGCCTTCTTTATCTTTTATAGAAGATCCAGAACGTCTTATATCTAATCGAATGGAAGCATAGAATTTTAATGCGTTACCACCAGTTGTTGTTTCCGGATTACCAAACATTACACCTATCTTCTCTCTTAATTGGTTAATAAAAATGCAGCAGCAGTTAGTTTTGCCAATAGCAGAAGTTAATTTTCTCATAGCTTGAGACATTAATCTAGCTTGAAGACCCATTTTAGAATCTCCCATTTCACCTTCTATTTCACTTCTAGGTACTAAGGCAGCTACAGAATCGATTACTATAATATCTATGGCACCTGAACGAATTAGATGTTCCGTAATTTCCAGTGCTTGCTCACCATTATCAGGTTGAGAAATTAATAAGTTTTCAGTATCAACACCTAATGATTCAGCATAGGTTTTATCGAATGCATGTTCTGCATCTATGAAAGCTGCTATTCCACCATTTTTTTGGCACTCAGCAATTGCGTGAATGGTTAATGTGGTTTTTCCTGATGACTCTGGTCCATATATTTCTACTACACGACCTTTAGGTAAACCTCCAACGCCTAAGGCTATATCTAAGCTTAGGGAACCTGTGGAAATGGTATCAGCTTTTACAATTTGCTTGTCACCAAGTTTCATTATAGCTCCTTTTCCATAAGCTTTTTCGAGTTTGTCCATTGCTAAGCCTAGGGCTTTCATTTTGGCTTCTCGTTCTTTATTTACTGCCATATTAAGATGTTTTTATATTAGAACAAATGTAATGTATAAAGTAGTGACTACAAAAAAAATAAACCGGATCACTAACAAAAGTGAGCCGGTTTACTCTAATTTATTAAATAAATTGCTAATTCTTAGAAAGCTGAATTCATTTCTCTAGTTCTGCTGTAAGAAAGTATGTTTTCCATACTTGCCTTATTTGGCAGAAACTTCACATTTGGAAGTTTTAGAAAAGATTTTTTAAGTCTTTTAAACTCGTCAGCTAATGAATAATCATGCGCTAAAGCATCTTCTACTTCTAAGGTTTCAAAGATGTCTGTTTCGCGGTAAAGATATTTAATAAGTAAATTTAAAGTGTAGCGTTTCTCCATGCAGTAAGATTAGGATGATTTAATACTATATTAACTGAATAGTATCTTAAAATATTGTCTATTTAACTCGATACCAATATTGAGTTCTTCCTAACCATGAGAAACCTAAGTATCCTCGTACATATAATTTGTCTGGTCCATCAAGCTCCAAGTTACAACTATAGGTTTTTCCTGTTCCTGGATCAAGAATTTCACCGTTGGTATATCCATCACCGTCTTTTTCCATATCATAAAGAATAGTAAGACCCGTAATTGGTTTTCCTTGAAGATCTCCTTCACAAGGTGTACAGTGAGTAGCAGTTGCTCCTTCTAGTAACTTAATAACTTTGCCATATAGCTTTCCATTTTCTTCATAGATTTCTACGTGAGATTTCTCCACGTTCTCTTCATCATCTATGGTCTTCCAAACACCAAAAACGCTTTGTGCTTGAATCGAAGTCAGTAAAAAACTAAACATTAGAAGTGTAAAATATTTTTTCATGTTTTTGATTTTTAATTAATTAAATATAGGCACACAATAATTAGGTACCGAAAGATTAAACGCTTTATTCAGTTTTTCAAATATGTCCGTTCCTGATTTATTTACGATTTTTCTACCATCAATCATAGTTATGGGTGTCAGTTCGCCCATGGTTCCACTACAAAATACTTGGTCAGCCGTATAAAGTTCAGTTAATGAAAGGTTCTTTTCTGTTGCAAAAACACCTTCTTCAATAGCTAGTTGCATGACCATTCCTCTGGTTATGCCATGTAAACAAGCATCTGCAAAAGGGGTTAACAAGGCATCTCCTTTAACCATAAAAATATTGGTCCCGTTTAGTTCAGCAGCAAAACCATCTTTATCTAACATTAAGGCAGCATCTGCGCCAGCCACATTTGATTGGATTTTTGCAAGGATATTATTTATTAGGTTGTTATGATGAATTTTAGAATCCAAGAAAATAGGCGAGTTTCTTCTGATGGAAGATGTTACCACCGTTATGCCATGGTCATTATCATACACTGGCGCTTTATATTCAGGGAGAATTATTAAGCAAGTTCCTGATTGGTTGAGACGAGGATCCATGCCTGAAGTAATTTTTTCACCTCTGGTCAAGGTGAGTCTAATGTGCACACCATCATTCATTTGGTTGGCGATTAAGGTATCTTTTAAGGCCTTAATTATATCTTGATTAGAAGGAATATCAGTAAATGCCATAGCATGTGCAGAATCCTGGAGTCTCGATAAATGACGGTCTAGGAGATAAATTCCTTGAGGATAAAGACGAAGTCCTTCCCAAACAGCATCACCACCTTGAACCACACTATCGAAAACAGATACTTTGGCATCTGCTCTTGATACAATTTGGTTTTTTACATAGACTTTTATATCCTTATTTCTCTCATCAAATGTCTGAAGCATATTAAATTTTTAAAGCTTGTTCGTTCATAGTATTATAGTAAGGTAATACTAATTCGTAAATACTAGTTAGTTGTTTATTTAGTTCAATGTTGTCGCTAGTTTTAACACTAAAACCAGTACTGTTGTGTACGTTTTTATACCAGTACTTTGCCCAAATTCCATCAATTTTTCGAGGACCTTTTATCCAAGACAGCATTGATCTTTCGAAAGGAATATCGATGGCTTTGCATAAAACAGGAAGATAGGCTGCAGGATTCTCGAGTAAATCGTCAGAATTTACAATGATGTATGGTTTAGCATTTTCTTGTAAGAATTGACAAATCTTGTATTGTTCAATAATTCCAATATCCTTGGCTGCAAAACGAGGCATCACCTTCTGAAAAGAGTATATCACGCGTTTAGGGTCTCTGATTAGGACAACATTGGTCAGTGTTAATAGAAAATCGAGCGGCATTTCGATTACATGGTGAGCCATGTTTTTTATAAACCAATGTTGGTTTTCGTTGAGTTGTCTGATATCCTTTAACAGTGTTTTTTTATCAGTTGCTAAGGAACTAATTACTTCGTCTTTTCCTGGATGGTTAAGATCGTTATGGTTTAAATAGTGAGCATAAAATGGTTCGTCTATACCTGTACAATCTGATCGATTATCAAAAGAGTACATCATGGCAGTGGATATATTTCTAGGGCCCGAAATCAAATGGATCTTAGCCATTCTTTAAGATGTTTTCAGGATGCCAGAATAAGTCTTTAAAATTGATGACTGTATTATCCACCACTTCTATTCCCTCTGCTTCTAAACGTTCTTGCATAAGGGTAGGTGTGGGAAAGGCGTTTCTTCCTGATAATTCTCCTTTTCTATTGAGTACACGATGAGCAGGTACTTTTATTTCAGAAAGTGAACATTTATTCAATGCCCAGCCTACCATTCTGGCAGAGCCAAGTGCTAGGAAATCGGCTATAGCTCCGTAATTTGTAACTCGTTCTTCCGGAATCATACAAGTCACATCAAAAACCTTTTGAAAATAGTCTTTATGCTCCAAGGTGTTATTTTAGAGGTGTAATTTACAGTTAAGAACATTTTATGACCAAGTTTTTTGCAAAAAATATAAGCCACTTAACCGATGCCCGATATTTCTCGGCAATGGGAGTGGAATGGATGAGTTTTTTATTAGGGGGAAAGGGCATTTCAGTGCCCGCGTTTCACGGCATAGTTGAGTGGATTGAGGGACCGAATATTGCCATCGAAGGAACAAGTGATACAAGTATTTTAAGTGAATATACAAGTATAAAAGAAGCTGGTTTTATAGACCCTTCAGAAGAAAATATTCTTCAGATAGGAGTCGATATGTGGTCACAGGCCCCATATGATTTAGAAGCTAAAGCAGTATTGCTCACGGCCACTACCATCGGCGAAATAAGGGATCATGCTGTATTTTTGGGAGAACAGACAACGCCCTATTTTCTTGATGCAAATTTTAGCAATGAAGAGTTGATTACTATTGCTAAAGAAATCCCGAATCTGGGGATTGCTATTTTAGGATCAAGTGAGGAGAAGTTAGGTTTTAAAGATTTTGATGAAATCGATCAGTTGTTTGAGGCGCTTGGGTATGACTAGTTTATGAGGCATGGGTTTTCAAAACCTTAATTTATAGCTAGAAACTAATTTTTTGTAACAAATACCCTTTAAATTCCTCATAATTAGAGATAATGGTTGACACTTTTTTCTTTCCCATCACCGATTGAATTTGTGGAGGTAAAGCTTGTTTTGTCTGGCTAACCTCTTCTACCACATCTAAAAATTTGGTAGGGTGTGCGGTTTCTAAAAAGACACAGTGTGCATCATGCCCTTTTAAATATGCTTGGCAACCAAGGTAGCCTACCGCGCCATGCGGATCAGCTACATAGTCATAATCGTTAAACATTTCTAACATAGCTGTTTTCGTTGCTTCATCCGAAAAACTATAGGCAGATACATTTTCTTTTAGGGTGGAAAAATCGTGTTTATAGATTGCTTGTATTCGAACAAAATTGCTTGGCTTTCCTACATCCATAGCGTTGCTTATGGTTTGTATGGTCGGTTTAGGCTTATATAACTGAGTCTTTAAATACTCTGCTACCGCATTATTTTCATTGTTAGAAGCTATAAAATGATTAATGGGTAGACCTAATTGTTGAGCCATCATACCAGCACAGATATTGCCAAAATTCCCACTGGGGACAGAAAAGACAATGTTAGGATGCTTTTTATGTAAATGTTTGTAGGCAAACATAAAATAAAACATTTGCGGTAACCAGCGAGCTACATTAATAGAATTAGCAGAACTCAGTTGCATTTGGTTAATGAGATCTAGGTCCAAGAACGCGGTTTTAACCATGGCTTGACAATCATCGAAAGTTCCCTTCACCTCTAAGGCGCTAATATTTTTTCCTAATGTAGTTAACTGTTTTTCTTGAATATCACTCACTTTTCCACTTGGGTATAGTATAACTACATTAACACCTTTGATATCTAAGAAACCGCTAGCAACTGCTGCACCTGTATCTCCAGATGTAGCTACTAATACAGTTACTTCTTCCGAATTATTTTGGTTAAAATATGCCAAGCATCTAGCCATAAAGCGAGCACCAACATCTTTAAAAGCCATGGTTGGTCCATGAAATAGTTCTAAAGTGGAAATGTTCTGACCTAAACCTATCAAGGGAAAATCAAAGGAAAGTGTTTCTTCTATGATAGACCTTAATATATCTCCTGGAATATCTGGTCCTACAAATTGTTTGATGCTATTAAAGGCTATCTCTGTATTTGAAAAATGATCGATATTATCAAAAAAAGTCTTTGGCAGTGGAGTTATCTTTTCAGGGAAATATAAGCCCTTATCTGGGGCCAATGCATTGATTACGGCCTTTTTAAAGGACACCTTTGGCGCTTGATTATTTAGACTATAATACTTCATTTGGTTGTTTGGTTTTGAAGGATCATGTTAAAAACGAATGCTACTTGAGGATTATAAAGTCCCTCATAAGAAGTTGATGTAGAGAAAAGGGAACCTACCGTATTTTAATTCCTTGGGTATTAATTTTTGATACATGAATTTCAAATTCAATCCCAGTTTTAGCATAAAGCTTTTTTATTGCATCCCTGACTTTATTTGCAGTTTCTAATCCTTTGGATAAAGAAAAAACAGAAGGTCCCGAGCCAGCAATAGAAGTACCCAAAGCTCCTGCATTAAGCGCATGCTCTTTAATTTTATCATAATGCGGAATCAGGCTCTTTCTGTGAGGTTCCACTATGACATCATGTAGTGATTTTTGCAACAAAGAATAATCACTCGTATGTAAGGCATGAACTAAACTTCCAACATTTGCCCACTGGATCACAGCATCTTCAAGTTTTACTTGTTTAGGAAGAATAGCTCTAGATTCGGATGTTTTTATTTCTATTTGTGGGTGTATGATGGTTGCAAACAAGTGCTTAGGCGTAGGAATTTGTAAAATTTCCAGAGGTCTTAGACTCTTAACTAAAGTAAAACCACCAAACAAGGCAGCGGCAACATTGTCAGCCACATCGCATCCATTGGCTAAAGCTTCACCTTTAATAGCAAATTGGGTAAGTTCAGTGCTATTTAATGGTCTTCCAAGAAGTTCATTCATTGCAAAAACACTACCAGCAGCACTTGCAGCACTACTTCCGATTCCACTTCCTGGTTTGATGTTTTTGTAGATTTCGATTTCAAATCCACAAACAGGATTGAGCGCCTCATACATGGCTAATGCAGAAACACCAGCGACATTTAATTTTGTTTCAAAGGGTAAATCGAAGTTTTCAATCTTAGTAATGAAGATGCCTTTTTTATTCGTTTTTCTAATAAGCATTTCATCACCCACATTATCTAAACAAAAACCTAAGACATCAAAGCCACAAGCTACATTAGCTACTGTTGCAGGTGAAAATATCTTGATTTCGTCCATTGAGTTGAGTATAGGATGTAAGTCTAGCTATTATATGTCCCTTTATCTAGTTTTTAGTCTATTAAAGTTTCCACGATAGCAATATTATTTCCACAGGTATCATTAAAAACGGCATATTTAGCATTTCCAGCTACCGTGGGTTTGACGCTAAATTCAACACCTAGTTTTGTCAGTCGATCGTATTCAGCTTCGAGGTTTTCTGAATCAAATTGAGTATATGGCATCTTTGCTTCCATTAATGCGTCCTGAAAAACCTTAGATGGTTCGAAGTGATTCGGAGCAGGCTCTAATAGTAACTCTGGTCCACTGGGTTGATCTTTGGAGATGACTGTTAACCACCTATTTCCACCTCCTAATGGTTTATCATGTTTCTTTATAAAACCTAATGTCTTTGTATAGAACTGTAAAGCTTTTTCCTGATCACGAACAGGGATGCTGATAAGGGTTATTTTCATGAGTTAAATGTAGAGTGATAAATATTTTTCAAAAGCTATCTTATCAAAGTCTTTGCTAATAAAACCAATATGTTGATCAGGTCTTACCAGACAAAACATGGATGTTTTAATCTTTTGAGAAGATAAGACCCTAGTATTTTCTTCATTCGCTTCAATAATATGTATTTGAGTGTCTTGAAACGACGGATAGTCTTGCAGAACTTGTTCAATGTCGTTACGATTCCCAACATTGAACAACAAAATATTAAAGCTGGTATTTTTTAATAAATTAAAAGTACTAGTCACTTTACTTCCCCTTTGAAGCTTTAGATAAGGCAATCTAAAACCTGCTTTCCAAGCACCAAGACTTCCTACAGCATATTTAGTTTTATGATAATTTATGTCAATTTGGGAGACAGTTTTATACGCTCTTTTCCGAGTAAAATTTAGCCTGAATGCAAACTGTGCCATAAAAGGAAACAAGTAGGTTCTTACTAATCGTTGGAAAAAGCCATTACCTGCAATAAATTGAAAACCTCTGTCGGTAGTGTCTATTAATTGTTTGGCGTTTGGTTGTCTTTCATCCGAATAGGATTGGATGAGAGCTGGATTAGCCTTTTTATTGATTACCCAATGTAGTTTCCAGGCTAAATTATAGGCATCTTGAAGACCCGTATTCATTCCTTGGCCACCTGCAGGAGAATGTATATGTGCAGCATCACCTGCTAACAAAATGTTATCCTTTATAAACGAGGTGACATACTTGTAGTGGACTTTGTAAGTCGCAAACCACTTTACTTTTCCGAAGGACATGGGGACTGAAAGATTAGAGGAAATAAAAGGTACAAGATCTGAAAAGGAAAGCTCATCCTTTTCTTCAAATTTATCTGGAACGATGCTAACCAGTCTCATGCGGCCCTTTCCATCCATAGGAAAAAACGCGGCAAATGTATTAGGCTCCATCATTAAACAAAGGCGATCATAGGGAATATCCCAATTTACCTCCAAGTCCGCCACTAAGAATAATTCTTCATAGGTTCCACCCAGAAAATCAATGTTAGTATGCTTCCTTATAGGGCTGTGCGAGCCATCACAGCCTATCAAAAAATCGGCTTCTATTTGAATGTTATTTCCCTCTGGATCTTCAATGCTTACTAGATTAGACTGGGGCTTGGAATCTGCTGAAAGGTATTTAGTGTTCCATAACACCTCGCCCCCTTGTTGCTTAATATAAGCATACAACAAAGCTTCGTTTTTACTTTGTTCAAGAATAAAAAGAAAGGGAAACGGGCTAAGACCTTTTCCAAAATGACCTAAGCTTAATTCGCCTGCTTTTTTACCTCTAGTGTATATCAAAGCACCATCTGATACATGACCATCTTCTTTAGCTTTATCCATTAAGCCCATTTGGTCATAAATCTCCATGGTTCGGCCTTGGACAGCTAGCGCTTTGGATTTTAAAGTTGGTCCAGATTTACTGTCAATAATGATGTGATCAAGACCATATCGATGGAGTTGACAAGATAGCATTAAACCTGTAGGACCAGCTCCTACAATTAGAACCTTAGTTTTTTTCAAGATTTATTGGTTTCCAACTAAGATAAGAAATCTCTTAGGAACTCAATAGTTGCTTCACTATAGACGATATGGTTTTACCGTCCGCTTTTCCTGCAAGTTGACCAGAGGCCATACCCATAATTTTGCCCATATCTTTCATCGAATTGGCACCAGTTTTAGCAATAAGTTCTTGAATGATGGGTGTGAGTTCTTCAGCAGATAATTGTGTAGGAAGGTATTTTTTTAATACATCCATTTCTTCTTTTTCTATGACAGCTAAATCCTCCCTTCCTTGTTTTGTGAATATATCGTAGGAATCTTGCCGCTGCTTAACGAGTTTTTGGATTAGTTTTATTTCTCCTGCTTCGTCTAGTTCTTGACCTGATCCATCTGTTTTTGTAAGAAGAATTGCTGATTTAATAGCACGAATCCCTCTTAGTGATACTTTATCTTTTGCTTTCATGGCTGTTTTCATGTCAGCCATTATTTTTTGTTCTAAACTCATTGGTGTTGCTTAATAGTTTCTGTAATTGTACAAAACATAGACAAAGATAATTGTTCCGGCCTCATGCGGAAAATATCTTGTTCTAAAACACTCTTGTCAACAACCAAAGGCTTCAAAGTGTTTCGAAGCATTTTTCTTCGTTGACCAAATGATTGTTTAACAACTCGTCTGAATAAGGGATCGTTACAAATAGGAATCACGTTTTCTTTTCTAATAAGCTCGATAACCATCGAATCCACTTTTGGTGGTGGGCTAAAGGAACCGGGCGAAACATTGTAAAGCCTTTTTCCAGAATAAAAAGCTTGGAGAAGCACTGAAATAGCTCCATAGTCTTTACCACCATGTCCAGCAATGAGTCGTTGAGCTAATTCCTTCTGAAACATGCCGATCATAGCTGGAATTCGCTCTTTATATTCAAGCATTTTAAAAATAATTTGGGAAGAGATGTTGTAGGGAAAATTACCTACTAGAATAAACGATTCTCCTTCAAATAAAGGCGATAGATCTTGCTTCAAGAAATCAGCTTGAATAATTTGGTCCGGAGATAATTTTAAATGTTCTTGGAGATGATTGACCATATCCGGGTCTATTTCTACAACCATTAAATCAGTTTTTAAGAGGTACTTTGTCAGCACACCTTTACCTGGTCCCAATTCTAAATAGTGATTAGATGTCGTTTGCCAAGCCAACATTTTATCTGCTATTTGTCCGCATAAGTTTTCATTTATTAGGAAATGTTGGCCGTATTGTTTTTTAGCTTTTGCCATCTAATTGTTTGATTCAGTAAGAATGTAGAATGTGATTATCTTAGCGCAAATTTAAGCATCATAAATGAACAAGATAAAAATTGGTATTTCGACAGGTGATTTAAACGGTATAGGACCTGAAATAATTATAAAAACATTTTCTCAGCCGCATATAATGAGAGCATGTATACCAGTCATATATGGTTCTTCTAAGGTGATGGCTTATTACAAAAACATTTCTAAGGATGTTCATTTCTCTTTTATCAATGTCAAGAATGCACAAAACGCTAGTCCATCTAAGATTAACATTGTTAATTGTGTAGAAGATAATCTAAACATAGAGATTGGAAAAGCAACCAAGGAATCTGGAACATTTGCAAAAATGTGCTTAGCTGGGATGATGGAAGATGTAAAAGCAGGGTTTTTGGATGCGATCGTTACAGCTCCTATTAATAAGTATGCAATGCAGCTAGCAGGGTTTGATTATCCTGGGCACACAGAATATTTTGCAGATGCTTTTGATACTAAGGATTCTTTAATGTTTATGATTTCAGAAAACATTAAAGTAGGCTTAGTGACTGCTCACATACCACTTAAAGATGTTGCAGAAAAAGTAAAAAAACAAGCAATCAATAAAAAGCTGAAAGTACTTAACGATTCTCTTAAAGTAGATTTCGGTGTAGAAAAACCTATGATTGGTGTGTTAGGTTTAAATCCACATGCAGGAGATGAAGGGAAAATAGGAACAGAAGATGAGGAAGAAGTAAAGCCAGCTGTTATAGAGGCTAAGAAAAACGGTTTACTTGCTTTTGGGCCATACGCAGCAGATGGCTTTTTTGGATCTTCTAAGTACGCTAAGATGGATGGGATTTTAGCTATGTATCACGATCAGGGACTTGTGCCGTTTAAAGCAATTAGCTTTGGTTCTGGTGTAAACTTTACCGCTGGATTGCCGATTGTAAGGACTTCTCCAGATCATGGAACGGCCTATGATTTAGCTGGCAAAAATCAAGCTAATCACCAATCGTTTATGCATGCCGTTTATGCAGCCATAGATATTACCAGAAATAGAAAAGAAAATAAGAAGTTTGGAGAGAACGCTTTAAAGAAAAAGCCAAAGCGTGATCTAGAAGTCACAGAGTAGGTATGGTATTTAGATTCTAATTATCACCCACTTCCAGAGATTGGTTTATTGATCTTTTGACTTCATCAACCCTGCCTTGGCTTTTCAAATATAGATATTAAATTCTATTAATCAAATGGGTGTAAACCCTTATATTACAATTTTAACAATTTATAGTTAGATATAAACTACTTATTTAGCAACGGATGCGGATAAGTATCAAAGCGATCTAAATCATATTTTTCAATGATGTTAATCAATTTGAAAGCATATTGAGGATCTGTAGCATAACCACAACTCTTTAATCCGTAGGCCCATCGTTGGTAATCCGTATTGCTGTAATTAAATAGGCTTATATAATTTGTCGATTGTCTAAGGAAGTTAGAGTGGTCTATAAAAGACTCTATGGCATCACCATAGGCTCTAAAGCATGAATCAAGTAATTTACCCTTATCATCATAATCGTCATCTTTATGATAATAGGTTTTACCAGTCCAAGTTTTTTTACACTTTATACCAAAATGATTATTGGCAAGCGTAGATAATTTACTTTGTCCGTAATTAGACTCGTGTAAACCTTGTGCTAATGTGATACTAGCGGGGATTCCTGATCGGTGCATTTCTGCTACGGCCAATTCGCTAAATTGGTTTACATAACTTACTGCCATCAAGTCTTTTTCTGAAGGATTATTAAATCCAACAACTAGAAAAAGAATGAATGGGGATAATAACTTCAACATTTCATTCCAGATTGTATCATATTAAAACCAAATCTTATGCCAAAACTACCTAAGCTGTTTATAAATGAATAAATTAGGAAGCTATGAAAGAAAATTTGAGCAAGGCAGAAAGCTATTTATTGAAGATTAAACCTTTTGATAAATTAATTCCAAATTACGATATTGGTCAGTTTGAGAAACAAAGTAGTGTATTTAGGGAATTAGTGGCTGGAGTGATTTATCAGCAAATATCCATAAAGGCAGCGGCAAGTATTTATCATAAATTTTGTATGTTTTTGGGAGGACAAGACTATGATGCAAAAACCATTCTTAAGAGTACGCATGATCAATTAAGATCTTGCGGATTATCCAATCAGAAAGCTAACTATGTTCGAAATATAGCGATTTTCTTTACTGATAAAAAGCTAGAAAATTATGATTGGGCAAAGTCGACAGATGAGGAAATAATAGAAAACTTAACTGAAATAAAAGGAGTAGGTGTTTGGACTGTCCAAATGTTGTTAATGTTTTATCTTGAGCGTCCAGATGTTTTTCCAGTAAAAGATTTAGGTGTCCAAATGGCTATGAAAGGTTTATATGGAATTACCGAAGAAAAACGGGACTTGGAAAAAAAGATTACAGAAATTGCAGAAACATGGAAGCCGTATAGAACAGTAGCTTCTAAATATATGTGGGCATGGAAACGTGAAAATTAATATGGATAGAATAATCGGAAGATATAGGACAGAAAATGAAGGGCCACTATTGGTAATCCTTGGAGCTGTGCATGGCAATGAACCTGCTGGTGTTAAAGCTACTGAGGTGATTTTTAAGATGCTTGACATTGAACCATATATTAATGCGGATTTTCAGTTTAAAGGTAATGTGCTGGGTTTAATCGGGAATGTACAAGCACACCAAAAAAAGCAACGATTTATAAAGCGGGACTTAAATCGTTGTTGGACCATGCGGAACATAGAAATGGTGAAATCTGGAGATACAAGTGTGCCAGAGAAGTCTGAAATGCTTGAAATTTATGAAACAATATTGGCAGAAATAAAAGAAGTTAATGCAAAGAAAATGGTGGTCTTGGATATGCATACTACGTCTTCAGATGGAGGCATATTTAGTATTCCATCTTTAGATCCGCTAAGTTTAGCTATTGCTGAAGAGTTACATGCGCCTGTGGTAACAGGAATGCTTAAGGGATTGGGAGGTACTTCACTTCATTTTTTTAATAAAGAGAATTTCGGCATTGAAACAACCGCCGTAGTGTTTGAATCAGGTCAGCATGACGAACCTTTATCGGTTAATAGAGCCGTAGCAGCGATTATAAACTGTATGAGAACTATCGAATGCATCAAACCAGATGATGTTAAAAATAAACACGATGAATTACTCATAGCTTTTAGTAAGAACCTTCCAAAGGTCAATGAGTTAGTATACAGTCATGCGATTACTGCCGAAGATGCGTTTAGTATGAAACCAGGATTTAGCAATTTTCAGACAATCAAAAAAGGAGAACACGTAGCGAATGATCGAAATGGTAAGGTGCTCTCTCCATTTGCTGGAAGAATGCTTATGCCTTTATATCAGGCGCAAGGAGAAGATGGCTTTTTTATTATCAAAGATCAGGAATCATGATTAAGGAACAAGCCATAGATTTAGTCTTGGAAAAGATAGCCAAAGACAAGACTTATGTCGATAATCGTTTACAACATTATAAAAAAGTAAACCCAGATTTTTTTTCTCATCTTGAAGACGAAGCATTTATCCTTAAACAAGAAGAAAAGGATTATTTATTAGGCGTTTTGCTGGTTATTTTCGAGGCTTCAGCCTTAGAAGTTAAACACATAAAAGGTGAAAAATGGTCTAAATATGAAGACCTAAATTGGGATGAATTAGGTAAGTATAAAAATATTGAAAGCTACTTGGATGTAGTATTTGTCAACTACAAAGAAGAAGATCTCCTGGCATATGTTGAAGATTCACTAGCTGAAATGGAAGACGATTTTTTGTCTAAAGTCGGTAGAGAGTTTATCCTAATCAAGGCAAAAACAGTTATTGACTTTATCCGCTAGCGACCATCGTTATAGTTCTTCAACACTTTATTTATTCTTTCCAACATATCCTCGCTAGTTGCATACCCCACAGCAATCGGTGTGGTCATACCTCCAGCATTTAAAATTATAGTCGGAAAGGAACGTACGCCGAGTGAACCAGCACGTTGGAAATCCTTTTTTACATTTGCTTTTGCATCTGCACTATTAAATTGCTCTTCAAAATCATCAATACTTATTTCTAGCTTTTTCAAAATAGATAAATACACATTTACATCATGGGTATTTAAATTTTCTTGGTAAAAGGCTTTTTGTATTGCCTTAAAAAATGGAAGGGCTTTAGCTGGTGCTGACTTTCTTACTATGGTTACAGCTCTTGAAGGAGGTTCTGTATCATATATAAAATCTGACTGTTTTAAGATATCATATTTAAATGATTGTCCACTTGCTTTTTCTACATCCTCCCAATGGTGTAGCAGAAAATCGCCTAGGTCAGCCATGGTTTCCGTGTTGTAAGGCCTTAAGCCTCCAAGGACTAAATCATAATTCACTTCTTCTCCTAGTTCTTCATATAAAGCTTCCAGTTCATTAGCAATGCCGTAGCACCATGAGCACATAGGATCACCAATATAAATGAGGGTGGGTTTTTCTTGACTATGCATATTGGTCATCATTGAAAACATAAATAAAACGCTAAAGAGTAGTTTCATGATAATTATTTTACGTTACGTCCTTTCCATTTAAACGAAGGAGATATTAAACTCAGCACTCCGAAAAAGGCCACATAAACTGTGTGAAAAATAGACAAAAACATGATTCTTGTAAATGCCATATCTTCTTTAAAGAACGGTAATATTCGCTTCAAATATAGACTATCTGCTAGCATTTTTAAGAATATAGCTAACATGGCATAGAATGGCGACAAAAATAAAGACAACAAAATCATACAGCATGTAAACCAAATAAAACCCATAAATAAGTTGAGTTTTATTTGTTTGTACTGACTGTTTTTAGATGCCCATCGTGCCCTTTGTGAAGCAAATGCTCTAAAGTTAGGCATAGCTTCGGTTTCTACAATTGCTGATGGATGGTGATTAAAAAATATGGAGCTGGCTTGCTCTTTAGCTATTGTTTGGATTAAAAAAACATCATCTCCTGATGCGCGATCTTTTCCACTCTGGAATCGCTCATATTTATTATAAGTGTTTTTAGTAAAACTGAGGTTTGCCCCATTAGCTAAGTGCCAATGTTGGTTTTTTATGCCGAGATTAGTAATCGCCATCATACCTGCATTGTCCAGACATTGAAAATCTTCGAGCAGACTTCCGCTCGTCTTTATATTAATGGGTCCTGCAATACATGAGGACTTTTTTTGTGTATACAAATCCTGTAAGATGTTTAGTCTTTCTTTGTTAAGTATACAGTCTGCATCCATGGTGAATATATGCTCATGTTTTGCCTTTACTATCCCTAAACTAATCGCCTTTTTTTTATATGATTTGACTGCCTGATTATCGATGTAGTTTTTTAGTTGGATTACTCGAATCTTGTCGCAAGATAAACTGCGTGCTTTACCTAATGTATCATCTTCAGAATGATCATCGATAACTATGATATCTAATAATTCTATCGGATAATTTGATGCAATTATACTTTCAAGACAAGGGATAATATGGAGTTCTTCATTTCTTGCCGGAATGATTATTGAGAATGGAATTTCAGGCGGCCTTTTAGGGTATTTATCTGTTTTTTTCCAAGTTGCTTGTGAGACAAAAAGGATATAAACATATCCAAAAATGCAAAGAAAAACTAAACCGAAAAAGACCAGATTAATCATTTATTCAAACAGATCATCATACCTGTTAGTTTGTTTTGGTTTTTCAAGATCAGGAAGTTCAAGAAAGTCCTCTTCTTCTGTAATTTCTTCATATTCTACAAACTCTTTTTCTTTAGCTTTTTCTTGTTTTACGCCATTTCGCTTAAGCCTAAATTTTAGAAAAGCTTTTAGAAATAACCAAGCACTAACAAATGGATATCCTACTACAGATAGGGCGGTATAAAGTAAACCTTTCCCTGTATCTTTCTTAATCATTTGAGCCAACCACTGCACATAGTTTAGCACTACTTTGTAGTTTAGAACCAAGGCTATAATAAGCAGAATTGGACCTAAAAAGTACATAATACTTATTATCCCGGATACAACTTTAAAAAGCAAGTATATGATTACTAGCATCACTGCAAGGCCGATAATGCCAGCTATGGGGTTGTTAGCTCTTGGACTTTGTCGAGTCGCCATAGTTTTGTGTTTTTTATTATCAAGCTAAAAATACATAGAAAAGTTGCATAGGCTCGACTTGTAAGCTGGAAATATCGACTAAGCTATATCAGCAAACTGAATTTCATACAACTTTTGATAGTATCCACCATCTATTGCTAATAGATCTTTGTGTGTTCCAAATTCGACAGCCTTTCCTTTATCTAGCACTAATATTTTATCAGCATGACGTATGGTTGATAGTCGATGAGCAATAATAATAGAGGTCCGTTTTGCAATTAATTTTTCTATGGCAAATTGAATGACAGATTCGGTTTCGGTATCTATCGAAGAGGTTGCTTCATCTAAAATTAGGATATCTGGATTGTATACTAAAGCACGAACAAAAGAAATTAATTGGCGTTGGCCCATCGATAAATTGGCACCTCTTTCCATCACTTTCTGCTCATAACCATTAGGGAGCATATCTATAAATTTATGCGCTCCAATAAGTTTTGCAGCATCTACAATTTGCTCTTTAGTTATATCATCATTTAGTAGGCGGATGTTATCATATATATTACCACCAAAAAGAAAGACATCTTGCAAAACCGTAGCAAAGTGTTTTCGATAGCCATATAACTCGTATGATTTAATATCCTTTCCATCGATGGAAATACTACCTTTTTGTATGTCGTAATACCTATTAAGAATATTTATTATCGTCGTTTTGCCAGAACCGGTGCTTCCTACTATCGCTAATGTTTCTCCGGGTTCCATTGAAAAACTAACATCCTTTAGTATATAGTTGTCATCATTATAGGCAAAACTGACATTGTTAAATGATATTTCTCCCTTAAACGAGTCTTGTTGTATGGTGCCGTTATCTTCAATTTTTTCTTCTTTGTCCAAGATGTCATACACTCTGTCGGCAGCAACTAATCCCATTTGGAGAGTATTAAATTTATCAGCTAACAGACGGATAGGTCTGAAGAGTAGGTTCAAGAACATTGGAAAAGAAACCAGTGCACCGAAGCTTATTGTATCGGCCCAGTATCCTGCGGTTCCCCACCAAACCAACAAGGCTAAACCAATGGCAGAAATTAATTCCACAACTGGAAAAAAGATGGCATAATATAGAATCGAGTCAAGATTGGCTTGGGTATACTTGCGATTTATGGACTTAAATTTTGCCATTTCTTGGTCCTCGGCATTAAAGATCTGAACAATCCTCATCCCAGATATTCTTTCCTGGAGGAAGGCATTCATGTTGGCTAACTCTGCTCTAACTTTTTGGTAAGATGTACGTACTTTTTCTTTAAAGACATAGGTGGCTATCACTAACAAAGGGACAGTAATCAAGCATATTAAAGTTAAGCGCCAACTGGTAACTAACATCATGCTTAATACCGCAATAATGGTTAAGATATCTGCCACCATGGTAATTACACCTTGGGTAAAAACCGTGTTAAGTGTTTCGTTATCGTTTATGGTGCGCGTCGTTGACTGTCCGATAGGTGTTTTATCAAAATAGCTAAGCGGTAGTTTGGAGATTTTGTTAAACACACGCACTCTCAAATCTTTAATAACTAGTTGTCCCAGCAAAGCGGTACGATACATAAAAAAATAACGGATCACAGCATTGGCAATTACAAATAAAATATAGATAAGTGCCACCATTTTTAAGCCTGTTAGGTCGGCTTTAAAAATGTAATCATCTACCATAACCTTAATGAGATAAGGACGGACTGAAGATAATGGAGCTAGGATAATAGCTAGTGATAAACACAAGATAAATAGCGATCTGTAGGGTTTAGTTTCCCTTAGTAATCGACCAAGTAATTGTAGATCAAAATTTTTCTTTTTATCCGCCATTCGTGCTCAAAGGTACTAACTGCAAAACTATAACTTCTATGCATTCAAAAAGTTTACAATAAACCTTCATCGGCAAAACTAAAATAGGATTGGTCAGCTATAATTAAATGGTCTAAGACTTTAATGTCAAGCATTTGACCTGCTGCTATAATCTTCTTGGTAATGTTAATGTCGGATTGGCTTGGCTTTAGGTTTCCGGATGGATGATTGTGGCTTAATACCATAGAGACCGCTCTTTTATCTAAAGCTTGTTTAAAGATAATTTTAGGATCGACTACTGTAGATGCTATACCTCCTTGGCTGATTAAAGCAATGTGAATTAATCGATTGTTTTGGTTGAGTAAAAGGATGTAAAACTTTTCAGAATGTTGGTCCTCGTAATAGTGTTTCACTAGAAGGAAGGCGTCATGCGAACTGGCTATTTGAGGTTTTTTCTTGGAGGATATTGCATTTTTTCTTCTGGCTAACTCTAAGGTAGCGACGATAGAAACTGCTTTTGCTGGGCCAATACCTTTAAACATGGACAGTTCGTCAACATTCGCTTTGCTTAATTCAATAAGATCGTTTTTGTAGTGCTGAAGAATCTTTTTGGAGAGTCCAACTGCTGATTCATTTTTACTCCCTGCGCCTAGTATAATAGCTAATAATTCAGCATTAGAGAGATACGTTTTTCCTGTAGACAATAGTTTTTCTCTGGGCCGATCTTCTTCAGCCCAGGATTTAATGGATGATTGTTCTATGTACATTTTATATTACATCATTTAGTGGAATAATTAGTTTCGAAAAACTGTAAGTATTCTTTGATGCTTCTTTTCTTAATTATTTCTCGATAGTTGTTTTGTGTGACAACCAAAAAGTCATAAGGTACATTTTCTTTAATAAACTCTTTCTTTTTTGCTTCTGCGCCATTATAAAAGTCCATGGCACTTGCCTCATCTGCAAACTTTCTGATTAATATTATCTGTGAGTTTGCATCTCTATTTAGTCCAATATTACTAAGAGACAACCTATCTAAATTGTGATTCTTTTTAATGTAGTTGTTTATATCTTCTTTGATTTCATCCGTTTGGAATGCATCAATTTTATAAATAACCACCATCGCATAATGTAGCTTGTCTTCTTCCTTTTTAAAACTTTGTTCGCCTTCTGTAAACAAGACTGGATCGAAAGCCGCCTCATCACCTTTTAGAAAACGAAGTATTTCTTTTGCTCTAGTTGCTTCGTCTGCATTGGGATATTGTTTTACAACGTCATCCAAAGCAATCATATAATCGTCTTTTCCTTTTTCTTTTCCAATGGCCATTGCCTTGAGTAAGCCGAATTTTGCTTTATATTCTTTTTCTTTTGGAAATTTATCCTCGATAGAGTTGGCTCTACTGATTACTTTTTGATTTTTTCCTTTTTCAAACAAAGTAAATGTTTCATCATAGTAGGCTTCGATGCTACCTTCGTTTGATGATAGTTTTTCTACATAAGTAGGATCGTTAATTATTCTAACAAATTCGGAGTCAGGATAATTTTCCTCTAAAAGCTTTTTGTATTTTTTTGCTTTTCTCATTCTACCTAAATCTTTATTAGATAGATATAGATAGAAAAGTAAATCTTGCTCTTTGTAAAAAGTAGAATAGTTGTTGTATAAATCTTCGTGGCTCTCTACACCTTTTTCTAGATTTTGAAGCTTTTCTCTATAGAGTCTTCCTAGCTCAAATTTTGCATCTTGAATTTTCTTTGAGGCAAGATCTTGTTGCACTTTTGTTCTTGGAATATCTTTCAAGGCTTCTTTGATCATATCATCTGTTACCGATGATTCGTCAAATTCCTCTTCTTCCTCCTCATCCTCAAAACTACTATCTCCTGCAGTACGCCAATTATCTTCCAGCGGTCTATCACCCCAAATGTTATCAAAGTCATCAATTCCTTTTTGCAATGAGACTGGATTATAAGCAAAGAATGAACTTACATTAAGCCTAAAGTTATTTCTAGGGACTGTTTGGACACCCACTTCTTCGCCACCTGCAGGTTTTGCAACGATATTTTGTGCTTTTATTCGCTCAATAGCTAAGTCTCTTAATTCGTCTTCAGATAGATTTGCTAGCGCTAACTGTGCTTCTTCTCCTTCTATTATTTCTATGTTTTTTGCTATTTGGCTCAAGTTAGTTGCTAGGTGATCTGAGTTTTTGTAACGAGCATCCGTTTTAGGCATTACCATAGTGGTACTGTCGTAATAGTACTTTGCGGTTGCATATTCTTCTGCATCGTAAAACATGTTAGCTAATCGATAATAGCTTTCAATTTTTAGCGGCAAGTTATCACGGTTGTTTTTTACTGAAGCTTGGTAAGCGCTTTTTGCTTCTTCTAATTCTCCTAAGCCATCTTTTATTTTGGCTACTGCAAAGTATATATCTGCATGATAAAAAGTATACTTATTGTCATTAAGCATCCTTTCTAGCTTTTTAATAGATTTTTCAGTTGAGGCTACTCCTGTTTTTTGATCTAATCTAATTTCATTTAAAATGGCATTAAACTCCATTTCAAAATCAGGACTGTACGATTTACACTTTTCGAATTTAGCTAAAGCTTCGTTATGCTGTTCTAGTTGCTCATACAACTGGCCTTGTATGTAAGAGTATCTTGCTTTTACTTTTTTCTTTTTTTCAGTTTCAATGGCTTGATCTAGAAAATCAATCGCATCTGCATATTCACCTTTCTTGATGTTTAAATCAGCATAAACTACTGATAAGGCGTTTCTTGTTTCCTTTTTAATACTTTCTTTTTGCTGGACCTTTCTTAATATGTTTTCAGCAGCTGAAAAACGTTCTCTTTCAATGTAGGTTTTAGCTAACCAGACTAAACCATCGTAATAAGCTGGCTCATGTTTAAATGATTCTTTAGTATCGCTTTTTTTATCTTTCTTTTCTTCCTCATCTTTTTCATCTTCGTCTTCATTCTCCTTGTTTTCTGCTGCTGCTTTCTTTTTTGCTGCATTTTCGGCATCAATGGTTTCTTGTGCCTTTACTGGGGGAACGTATCTCTGACCTTTTTTTCTAGCTTTAGCTTTTTTCTTCCGTTCTTTTTCTTTTAATTTTTTAGCTTTCTTCCGTTCCTTTTCTTTTTCTTTT
This sequence comes from Saprospiraceae bacterium, assembly GCA_020629035.1. GTDB lineage: Bacteria > Bacteroidota > Bacteroidia > Chitinophagales > Saprospiraceae > JAHDDO01. Next base: position 22,535 of record JAHDEC010000031.1, read on the forward strand.
TTCTCGTCTTTTCTTGCATCATCTATCATTTTCCGCTCTTCCAAACGTTGTCGCTGAGCGATTTCTCTTTCACGCTTTTTTTGCGCTTTTGTTTTCTTCCCTTTTTGTTGTTTTTTGTAGAATGAAGCATATGGATTATCCGCAGAAAACTCTTCTTTAAAAAACTCGAGGGTTTCTTCAGCTGACTCATAGTCCCGCTTCATAAATTGAGCTTGACCCATAAGAACGTAACAATCGTCTACCCAATAACTAGGACCATGTAGTGCAGTCACTCGCACAACTTTCTCAATCGCTCTATCCAATTCTTCGTTATAGCTACTAACATCTTGAGAAATTTGATAATCGTATAGCGGAAGTATGTTTGTATAATTATCCTGCGACTCCTCTTTCATTTGTAGCTCTGTGAGCTGCAAAATCTCTCTAGCATTGAAATATCCATTGTACAATGCTGTTGTATTATGATAGAATAACTTTGTTTTTGAGAGATCACCTTTCTTCTTAGTACTCGTGCATGAACTAAGTATTCCACATAAAATGAGAATATATATAAATTTAACTTTCAATATCTGCTACTTTTGTGTTAAAGATAAGTACTATTAATAGGGATTTTCAGATTGGTGGTTGAACAACAACCATACGTTTTATAACTAAAATCATGCAAAAATATTATAACTAAGGGAATATTACTTTATGTCGGAAGAATATCATCAAAAAAAGACGTTTGGAGAAAAGCTAAAAGAAAGCTATCAGGTGAAGATTGTTCATGAAGAAACCCTTCAAGAAACAAGATCATTTAGAGTGTCGAAAGCAAAGGTATATTTGCTTGCTAGCTTAGCTATTCTAATTCTTTCGGCTTTAATTGTTTCTTTATTGTTTTTTTCTCCCTTAAAACGTTTGGTCCCAGGCTATGCAGATGTAAATAATAATCACAAGTTCTTTGAGCTAAATAAAAAAATTGAAGGACTGGAGGAAGAGGTAAGTGAGCAAACAACCTACATAGAAGGTTTATTAAATATGATTTCCTCACCAAGTGCTGAGGGAAAACTGCTAGATACCGAACAAAATGTTGGAGCAATTATAGGTATGCTTGATCAAATGTTTTTTGTTCCACCAATTAAAGGCTCTGTTGAGGCAAGTTATTCCATTGAAAAAGGTCACCTCGGAACAGATATTGTGGCCCCAAAAAATACACCAGTAAAAAGTGTTTTGGATGGATTTGTTATTAGTTCAGACTGGACTTTAGAAAATGGGAATACAATTAGTATTCAACACAAACACAATGTTCTCTCCATTTACAAGCACAATTCAGTTTTATTAAAGGAGGCAGGAAGCATGGTTAAGGCTGGTGAAGCTGTTGCTATCATTGGTAATTCGGGAGAAAATACCTCCGGCCCGCATTTACATTTTGAACTTTGGTTTGAAGGCAAAGCCGTCAATGCGGAAAACTATATAAATTTTTAGCAGCGTAGTTTAGCTGGTGCGCAACATTGAACAAAAAAATCGGATAATTATCGATAATAACATTGTTTTGACTTCCTCAACGAACTAGCCATATTTAAAACTTCATGATAAATTCCATTGACTCTTTCGATTTCAATTTCTGATAATACTGATGAGTTAATGGTAAACCGCTGATTTAACAACTGCTTATCTATTTGTGTGTTGAATTCCCATTGTCCAGCATTAACTATGTTTAGATGGTCTTTTACCAGAAACTTAGACGGCTTTGTTAATAGACGCTCTTTCTCAAGTGCATAAAGCGCTACTAAAGCAAACATTCTGTCTCTTGAGATTCCTGCAAACATTATTTCTTCATTGAGTAAAATGATTCGTGCATCATATGTTTTGTCATCTATATTTTTAATGGTTAGGCTCATTTGTCTACTTGCCTGTTCTTCATCATATCTGCAATCATCACAATTTAGAATCACATCGACAGTGATAAAAATCGAACTATCACATCCATTTGTAGCCTCTAATGTTTGCAAAAACTCACCCTCTGTGTTGTAAATGGTCCCATTAAAATCTACTTCTTCTCCTTCACAAATATCAAGGTTTATCATCTCCGAAGAATTGGCAAGTGATTCGAGCATCAAAACAACAAGACTATCACAACCTACTGCGTTAGTCAGTGTTTCAGAATACTCTCCAGATGTGGTTAATTGCTCACCAAAAAAATTGTAGCTTTCATCTTCACAAATAGAAACTTGAATAGTATCTGATGAATTTTCTAATACACTTATTTGAATGATCAATGTGCTATCACAGCCATTACTAGCTTCTAAGGTTTGTTGGAAGTTTCCAACTTCAGTATAGCTAATTTCATTGATATTAATACTTTCTCCTTCACAAATACTTACCGCTAAGTTTTCACTTGGGTTTTCCTCTAATGCTATTTGAATGACTAGAATACTATCACAGTTTTCACTAGATATTAGCTCTTGATCAAAAGTACCGGCTTCTGTATATTCAATGCCGTTTAACTCAAAAATGTCACCTTCACATATGCTTGCAAAAATATCCTCAAAATAAACTTCATTAACCTCGAGGTTTAAAATTAGTAAACTATCACAACCCATGCTATTGGTTAGATTTTGCTCATAAATACCAGCTTCACTATATGTTTCATTGTTTAACTGATAAGTATCACCATTACATATGCTTGCAGCAATGTTTTCAGTGGTGTTTGGATAAAACGCTATTTCAAGAGTAAGTGTACTATCACAACCTAAAACATTAAATAAGTTTTGAGTGTAAATGCCAGATTCTGTAAAGTCTTCATTATTTAAGCTATAAACATCACCTTCACAAGCTTCGGCAAAAATGGATGATTCAGAATTTTCAAGAAGGATTAAATTTAATGTTAGTAGGCTGTCACAACCATCGACAGTAGTCAGGGTTTGTTCGTACTCCCCGCCTTCAGTGTAAACCACATCATTCAAGGTATAGGAGTCTCCATCACACATTTCAACCGTAATGCTTTCAGATGGGGCATCTAAGGATTCCAAGGTTAAGCTGACTATACTGTCACAACCAACTGAACTAATAAAAGTTTGTTCGTATTCTCCGGGACTTGTGAGCTCTAGGTCACCAAAAATATAGCTAGACCCTTCACAAAATGTGTCTTCAAAAGAGCTTTCTAGTACAGGAACGATAACTTCATATTGTTCTCCGTTAAAACATCCCTCGTCATTTGTCACCACGACTTCGTAAATACCCGCCGCATTGCCATCATTAGTAATACTTAGTGATGAGCCAGTTTCTCCTAAAATCGCAACACCATCTTTATACCATTGGTAAGCACCAACAATAGTATCCGAAGTAGTTAATACCAAATTGTCAGTACAAATATCACCCTCAATAGTCATCAAAGGAACACCAAACATTACTGACTCCGCCAAGACTAAGTCATCAAAAAAGAAATAAGGATCATCATCAATGTCTGGGTTAATTGCACAATCAGGACCAAGGACTATAGCTTCATATGCTTGATCGGCCACAAATTCAAACTCAACATCCACCCATTCATTTACTCCGCTATAAGTCATACTACCTAATTGAACCCAACCTGGACCATTGGTTGGACAACCAAAATTAGAGTTATTTCCGAATGGCAGATTATTGCAATCGGTTGTAGCAAAAACTGCCATGTTTAAAACATCACTTCCAGGTGCATCATGAAAACCCACATAGAAATCCAACATGTATTCTACTCCTACCGTCATACTTTCTGTTAAACAAGCACCAGCATATTCTTTAAAATTAGGTTGGCCTGTTTTTCCATCTCTAAAACCAATGGCTCCTTCACCATCTATAATTGGGAGAGGAACCATAAACCCTAAAAAAGGATGAGCTAAGAGATCACAAGTATGATAGTAGTCAGTGGTGGGAGGTGATGCTTGAATCCATTCGTCAGCACATTCTAACTCAGCTTCGTTACTCGGGCAACAGGACATTTCTTCAAATGAAGGGTTGGGAATTAACGAACTTGGAGCAAAAGTGAAACACTCACAATCAGGATCATTTAAGTCAATTAAACCATCATTGTCATCATCAATGGCGTTATCACAGATTTCTTGAGAAAGCAGGCTAGTAGAAAAAAAAATAAATAGCAGCAGAAATAAATGCTTTGCAGTATACTTCATGGGTCAGGTTGGTCTTTAATAAATCAACCTGCAAGATATTAAAATATCTTATATATATAAAGAAGTTATATATTAGATCTTGCTCAGTTTAGCAACTGGATACAAATTATGACTTGGCTCTTTGTGGTCAGAATGTTCGTAAATGTATTTTAATTGTGCTCTAGCATCTTCGGCAAATGTTTTGTCGTCACTTTTTTTCTGTTCAAACGCTTGTTTTAAGACAGGATCATTGGCAAGAATTTCAGCGGCTAAATCTTCAAAAACATAACTGGAAAAATATTCTTTCTGCATTAATATCCCATCAAAATAGTTCCATGCGAAGAAGCTGTCGTCAGCTTGCGGTTCTAAAACATGCATGATATATTGCAATTGATTTTGGTCAGTTTGCACAAGGAAATCGCCTTTTCTACCAGTTATTTTTTTGACTACTGGATTAATAGAAACATTACGGTGTAAATAATGACCTTCATAAGGAAGTTCGACGGTCTCAAAGTCTTCAATGTAATATTGCTCAGCATCAAAAACCTGGTCATTTTCCAAGGTTTGTATCTCGACCCCATTAAGCTTCATTAGGGCAACTACATTATCATAAGCTTGAGGAATTAAATAAGCTTTTGGAATGCTTACAGATAGTTTTTCCTTGTAGGAATTCATAAATGGAATCGCTTTGTTATATGCAGCATTTCGATCGTAATATAAACGATTTTGACCATGGATATCGCTAGATTTATATTTAGCCTCATATCCTTTAAACATTAGGTTTTCCTTATCATCCTTGTCTAATTCCCAAGCAAGGGCTAGCGTATTTTGTTGGCCAATGTTGCGAATCGAAGTTGCACGATCTTCTTTTAAAACTTCTCCATTTATAGCTAGGTACTCCACCATAGATTCCATGAAAGCATAGGTACTATAAACTCTGTCTTTGTAGGGTTTTAGCATGTGCGTTTCTGGCATAAAGGAAAGCGTATGGAACAAACTAGCATAACCAGAAGAATACCTGGGTAAGTCTAGAAAACCAATAATGCCGCCATCTGGAGTTTCTTTTGCATAAACATATGGAATCATTTCCCATTCTTTTTGTTCCATTTGTTTGTATAAATAGGGTAGCATTTTATCCGTTAAATGCCTAGATAAAGGTTTAGCCAATTTATCTTTTTGAGTGGCTATCAGTGTCATAGTGTATGTGTAGTCTGCACCGTTTGATGTATGATTATCAATGAACACCTCCGGATTCCAACGATGAAAAATACTCGCGAAAGTTCTGGCATTTTTAGAGTCGGATTTTATAAAATCGCGATTTAAATCTAAGTTTTTAGCATTGCCTCTAAACCCATAAAGCTTGGGTCCTAATTGGTTTGCGCGGCTATGCGCACCTCTATTTAGCATCCCGCCGATATTGTAGGCAGGAATTATTAACAATCGAGTGTTCTGCAGTTTATCCTGCAATGCTGGATTTTCCAATATATCCCTGACAAACATCATGGTTGCGTCTACTCCACAAGGTTCGCCTGGATGGATAGCGTTGTTAATCAGTAAGTTTAGTTTGTCCTTTTTTGATGGGTTTACATCTAGGATTATTTCGTGTATGGCTAATCCAGCATCACTTGGTCCCGCCTCACTCATGCTGAGATACTGCGGATATTTATCGACAAGTTTCTGATAAAAGCCTAGCATTTCATCATGACTCACTGAATAGTTGTTATCTAATTCAAAAGGACTTACTAAGGCAGGCATATCTTGAGTATTAGCAGAATAAATAATTAGAACGATGAAGCAAAAGATGAAGGAGGTTTTCATTTTAGTTTAGCAGTGAATGTTCAGTAAGAATGAATTTTGGAATGTATACTTTAAATTGAGATTTATCAATACTTCTTTCCATCAAGTAATAACCTTCCATACTCCCAAGCTCTGTAGGAATCGGGCACCAAGAACTGTACTCATGTGCCTTTTGTGGCATAATAACTGGCTGCTGACCTACAACTCCATCACCTTCCACTTCTTTTACATTGCCAAAAGAGTCAGTAATTCTCCAGTATCTACTGAGCAGTTTAATACTAAAATCATTTTGGTTTTCGATAAATACATCATACGAAAACACAAAAATCCTTTGCTCTGGTTGAGATGATTCCAAGCGATATTGAACCGCTACTTTTATAGAAACTCCGTCTGTTATAGCTTCTTTCATGATGGAATTTTTAAAAATTCACAAACAATCTTACTTGCGTCATTAATCGCAACATCTAATTTATCATTAATAACTATTTGGTCGAACTTAGTTTGATATTTTAGTTCTTTTTCTGCTTTTGTTATACGCTTTTGTAGAGATTCCTCAGTTTCCGTATTTCTGTTTTTAAGTCTTTCGTAAAGGGTATATAGAGAGGGAGGTTTGATAAAAAGATTTAAACAGTTATCGCCAAATGTTTCCTTAATGTTTAAAGCACCTTCTACATCTACATCAAAAATGATGTGTTTATTTTCGGCCCAAATTTTATTTACTTCAGCGTAAAGTGTTCCATAAAACGTGTTCTTATAGACTTCTTCATATTCCAGGAAATCTCCATTCTCCACCTTTGCGTGAAACTGCTCATTTGTAAAAAAGTGGTAATCTTTACCATCTACCTCATGTGGTCTTTTCTTTCTAGTTGTAGCACTAATAGAAAAGGCCAAAAACGAATGCTGCGCTAGTAAACCGCGAACAATGGAGGTTTTTCCTGCACCAGAAGGTGCTGCAACAACGATGGTTTTTCCTCTTGGTTCCACTATACTATATTTAATATTTGCTCTTTTATTTTCTCCAAAGCATCTTTCATATTTACTACGATTTGTTGGATATCAGAATGCTGTGCTTTAGAACCCAAGGTATTCATTTCTCTTCCCATTTCTTGAGAGATAAAGGATAGTTTTTTACCTTTTACTTTTTCAGAGCCATTCATCACTTCAGTAAAATATTTGCAATGTTGTGCTAATCTTATTTTCTCCTCAGTAATGTCAAGTTTTTCTAAATAGTAAAGGATTTCTTGTTCTAGTCTATTTTTGTCAATGCTGATTTCGTCGTTGTGGTTTTTTAAGTTTTTATTCATTTTTTCTTTTAAAGCTGTAATTCTTGATTCTTCAAAAGGAACCACATCTTCTAGAAGTTTATGAATAAAATCCACCTGATCAAGCATATCTTTTTTCATGGCCTCACCTTCCGTTTGACGAAAGTTGTTGAACGCATCGACGGCTTCATTTATAATGGCCCTGCTGGCCAACCATTCGTCTTCATCTAATGCCTTATCAGTAAGTTCGACAACATTAGGAATTCTTAAAATGGAGGGTAGGAGTTCGTTTTTTGATAATTGATAGTCATCGGCAATTTTTGCAAGTTCTTCATAATAGTGTTTGATTAAGGGACTATTAATTTTGTAACTATCATCTCCCTCATCTGATTCAAACGTTACGGTAATGTCTATTTTACCTCTAGATGACCTTTCTAAGAGTAGATTTCTTATTTCTAATTCTTTAGTTCGATACAATGCAGGTACTTTAACTCTTACATCCGTAGTCTTTCCGTTTAGACTGCGAATTTCAGCCTTAATTGATTTTGAACCAAAAACTCCAGTCGCTTGGCCATAACCTGTCATTGAATAAACCATATAGTTTAAATTTTCTGTGAAAATAGTAAATGCAAGAAGTTAGCCAATTGTTGCAATATCGATTGCAGAATCAAAATACATGGTATTTTTTTTACATTTAATTGAATATGAATGTTTTAGGGCTATTTTTTCTTTTTTACCAATCTTAATAAAAAAAGTGAAAAAATAATTTCTTATAACCAAATAAATTGCGAAATTTGCGACCCCTTGTAAAGGTTTATTGCCTGATTTACAGTGGTTTATAAAAATTAAAACAATGAGAAAGGCTGATTTAGTTAATTCAATCTCTGAAAAAACTGGAGTTCCTAAGGTAGATGTGCTAGTTTCTTTAGAAATGTTCTTTAGAGAAATAAAAGATTCTTTAGCGGGCGGAGAAAATGTTTACGTGAGAGGATTTGGATCTTTTGTGATAAAAAAGAGAGCTAAAAAAATAGGAAGACACATCAAGCAAAATGTTGCGATAGAAATACCAGAACATTTTATTCCTTCCTTTAAGCCTTCTAAGGCATTTATTGAACAAGTAAAGGAAAATGTAACTTCTTTGCCTGAAGATAAAAGCTCTTAAGCACAACAAATGAAAAAAACGCATTGGTTTAGTGTACTTCTGTTTAGTTTGCTTTTTTGCTTACTCTATTTTGGTTGCGACACTAAATCAACTGAAACTAAAGCTGTAGAAAAGTCTAGAGCATTAAATTTTGAAAGTGTTAATATGCAAAACCTGCTTCAGGAAGGTCTAACTATGTTGCCGGGTTCGGAGCGAACAAAGGTGCTAATGTTAGATCAATCACTTAGCAAAGTGACAGAAGATTCTGAGAAAGTGGAACTTTTAAAGAAAATGGCAGGTTTTTGGTATGATAACAACAATGGTTTGTTATCTGGTTACTACGCAGAAAAAATAGCCAACTTAAGTAACACAGCAAATGCTTGGTCAATGGCTGGAACCACATTTTTTCTTAGCTTAAAAAAGCAAGAGGAAAAAAATAAAAAAGAATATGCTTTAGAGAAAGCTTTGGAAGCCTTCGAAAATGCCATATCTTTGGAGCCGGATAATATTCAACACAGAATAAACAGAGCATTGTGTTTTGTAGATTCTCCACCTGAGGATAATCCGATGATGGGAATTCAACAATTGTTGGAGCTAAATAGAAGCAACCCTGAAAATGTCCCAGTTATTTTGCAACTAGCAAGGCTTGGACTTCAAACAAATCAGTTTGAAAAAGCCATTGGAAGATTGGAAAAAGCTTTGAGCTTAGAGCCAGAAAACCAATCTACCATTTGTTTGTTAGCCGAAGCTTATGCGGGATTTGGTGAAAAAATAAAAGCGGAGCAATTTGCAAAGCTTTGTAAGAAATAGATTTTAATTATAAAAAAAAGAAATTATGCCTTGCGGTAAAAAAAGAAAGCGGCACAAGATTGCCACTCACAAACGTAAAAAACGTTTGAGAAAGAACAGACATAAGAAGAAAAAATAACCTAGAGGACTACTGCATCTGGTAGTCCTATTTTCTCTTTTATACATCTTCTCCATCTAATTTAAAGAGCTGCCATTGATTGGTCTAGCCCTTATTTTCACATATATACACAACAATACAACACGTGGAGAAGGAAATCATCATACATTCCAATCCCAAAGAAATAGAATTAGCAATAGTTGAAGATCAGCGTCTAGTAGAAATACATAGACAAAAAAAAGATTTTCAGTTTACTGTAGGTGATATTTTTCTTGGAAGCATAAAGCAATTACGACAAGACTTAAATGCAACATTTGTAGACATAGGCGATCGTAGCGATGCTTTTTTGCACTATACAGACTTAGGACCTCAAATTAATTCTGTCAAAAGATATACAAATCTGGTGATCAACCAGAACCATAAAACACATTCTCTAAAAGACTTTCGACTAGAACCTGAAAACCCAAAAGATGGAAAAATTAGACAAGTTTTTGATCGTAGGGAGTTTTGTTTGGTCCAAATACTAAAAGAACCCATCTCCACAAAAGGTCCAAGACTAACGTGTGAAATTACCTTACCAGGAAGATTTGTAGTTCTCACTCCATTCGAAGATATGGTGGCCGTATCTAAAAAGATAATGGATGATGATGAACGAAAACGACTAAAAACCCTAGTCGAAAGCATCAAACCTGCTAAATTTGGAGTCATTATAAGGACAGCAGCAAAAGGAAAAAGAGTCGCTGATCTGCATGATGAAATAAGAATGCTAGAAAATCGATGGAAGTTGATTTTTGAGGAATTACAAAAGGAAAAAAAGCCAAGAAAACTCTTAAGTGAGATAGATAAAACGGGTACAATTATCAGAGATATGCTTAATGATTCTTTTAATAGAATCACGATGGATTTTAAACCGGACTTTGATGCTACTCAAGAATACTTAAAGAACATCGCTCCTGAAAAGACTAAAATCCTAAAACACTACAAAGGAAATAAGCACATCTTTGACCAGTTTCACATTAATAAACAAATCAAATCTAGTTTCGGAAAAGCTCCCACACTAAAGAGTGGCGCATATATAATTATAGAGCACACTGAAGCAATGCATGTGATTGATGTAAATAGTGGGCCAAAGTCCAATAGAGAAAATCAGGAAGAAACAGCTCTTAGGGTAAATGTGGAGACAGCAAAAGAGATTGCAAGGCAGTTAAGACTCAGAGATATAGGCGGTTTAATTATTATCGATTTTATCGATATGCGTAAAGGCGAAAACAAGTCTACGCTCTACAAAGCAATGAGGGAATACATGCGCAATGACAGAGCCCAACATACGATTTTGCCTTTAAGTAAATTTGGTCTGATGCAGATAACTCGACAACGAGTTAAACCATCGGTAAAAATTGATACCATGGAAGTTTGTCCATCTTGTGATGGATCTGGAAAAATTAATGCATCGACACTTATCACCGAGGATATAGCTAGAGATTTGGATTATATTATGAATAACATGCCTAATTCAAAACTCTCATTACACGTTCACCCTTTTGTATACGCCTTTTTGAAAAAGGGCTTAAAAAGCGAACAAGTACAATGGTTCATGAAGTATAAAAAATGGATAAAAATCAATGCTGAACCATCTTTCAATTTGAACAAATACAAGTTTTTCAACAACTTTGAAGACGAAATTCGATTAAACTAGGTGATACCTAATTCGTTTTTACAAACAAAAAGAAACATACTCATTTGTGTGCTAAATTGGGGACTAGGGCACGCCACTAGAATGATTCCCATCATCGAAAAATGTAAGGCAAATGGGTCTAAAATCATCATTTGTGCAGATGGTTTAGCTTATGATTTCTTATCGGGTGAATTCCCGAATCTAGATTTTGAAAAACTTCCAGGATATAATATCAAATATGCTAGCCGATGGAATGCGCTCCATCTAGCTTTTCAAGCGTGGAAAATACCCAGAGCTATTCGAAAAGAACAAAAAGCTATATACCGGCTGATTAAGAAACATAAACCGGACTTTATACTTTCAGACAACAGATATGGTTGTTACTCAAAAGATATAGACTCCATTATTTTAACACATCAAACTCATTTGTTTGTAAACAAATGGTACCATGTTTTTCCCAATGCATTCCTAGATAGACAATTAGCTAATTTCGATGAAGTTTGGATTCCAGATAATGACAAACAACAACTTTCGGGAAAATTAAGCACTACTAAGCACCCTAAAGTTAACTTCATTGGGCCTTTGTCTAGCTTAGAAAAAACAAGGATTAAAAAGAAGACAGATATCTTAGTTATTTTATCCGGCATTGAACCTCAAAGAAGCCTATTGGAAGAACGTTTATTGGAGCTAAATCTTGAACAAAAATACAGTGTCAAATGGATAAGAGGCACAAAAGCACCAAGCAAGCAAACTATAAATAAAGACATCGAGGTGGTGAATTTAGCACAAAGAGAAGTTTTAAATCAATGGATGAATGAATCCAAATTAGTTATAACTAGATGTGGATATAGTTCTGTAATGGATTTGGTAAGTATGCAACAGCAAGCAATGTTGATACCTACACCTGGCCAACAAGAACAAATCTACCTTGGAAAGCATTTAGCAGATCATGCGCTATTTACGGTTGTTAATCAAGATGATCTTTCTACCGATGCTGGAAATCTGATTTCCGAATTGATTAATAATTGACAATTTTACACATAAACCGACAGGAATATAAGCCATTTTGTCACTAAAAAGCGAATGGCATACCCTTTGAAAAAGAAAGAATAGAAAAAATAAAAAACAAGCATGCAGAAAGGAAATATATCAGTACAAACGGAAAACATCTTCCCAATAATCAAACAATTTCTCTATTCTGATCAAGAAATATTTTTGAGAGAATTGGTTTCAAACGCAACAGATGCAACTCAAAAGCTAAAAACCTTAGCTTCTAAAGGAGAATATAAAGGCAAACTAGATGATCTAAGAATTGAAATCATTTTAAATGAAGAAGAAAAAACCTTAACCATTAGAGATAAAGGTATCGGGATGACCGAAGAAGAAGTAATGAAGTACTTAAATCAAGTGGCTTTTTCTTCTGCACAAGAGTTCTTAGATAAATACAAAGAAGATGCGTCTATTATTGGTCATTTTGGTCTAGGTTTTTATTCTGCTTTTATGGTTGCAGAGCGAGTGGATGTATTAACAAAATCGCATAAAAAAGCTAAAGCAGTAAAGTGGAGTTGTACAGGCAGTCCTGAATATACTTTAGAAGACATTGACAAAAAAGAAAGAGGAACTGATATCGTACTTCACATTTCTGAAGACAGTACGGAATATTTAGCCAAAGCTAGAATTCAAGAGTTACTCGATAAATATTGTAAGTTCTTACCTATTGAGATTCAATTTGGGACGACAACAGTTACTGAATACGAAGGAGAAGGTGAGGATAGAAAGGAAATAAAAACCGAAAAGGATAATATTATTAATAACCCTAATCCTATTTGGAAAAAGAAACCAGCAAGTTTAAAGGAGGAAGATTACAAATCATTTTATAAAGAATTGTATCCATATTCAACAGAACCATTATTTTGGATACACCTGAATATTGACTTTCCATTTAACCTGACAGGAATCTTGTATTTCCCTAAGCTAAATAATAGCCTAGAAGTACAAAAAAACAAAATCCAACTTTACTCAAATCAGGTGTACATCACTGATAATGTACAAGACATTGTTCCTGAGTTTTTAATGTTACTTCACGGTGTAATTGACTCACCAGATATTCCATTAAACGTTTCTAGAAGTTACTTGCAGGCAGATGCCAATGTTAAGAAAATATCAGGATACATATCTAAGAAAGTAGCAGAAAAACTTAAGTCCTTATTTAAAAAAGATAGAGAAGCTTACCAAGAAAAGTGGGGAGACATTGGTGTTTTTGTGAAATACGGAATGATATCAGATGAGAAGTTCCATGATCGCGCAAAAGACTTTGTCTTACTAAAGAACACGACAGGAGAATTCCATACTATCGAAGAATATCAAGAAAAAATAAAAACAGAACAAACGGATAAGCACGATAAGCTAATTCACATTTACTCTAATCAGATCAGTGACCAACTCAGTTACATAGAATCAGCCAAGGCAAAAGGATATGATGTATTAGTCTTAGATCATGTGATTGATAACCATTTTGCTCAGCATCTAGAGCAAAAGCTTAATAATACAACCTTTGTAAGAGTCGATTCAGAAACAGCGGATAAATTGGTTCAGAAGGATGAAACAACAGAATCTGTATTAACTGATAAAGAACAAGAAAAAGTCAAGAGCATTTTTGCCAGTTCACTAGGAGAAAGTCAGTCAGTCGAACTAAGAAATCTTGCTACCAGTGATTTGCCGGTTATGATTACCAAACCTGAATTTATGCGTCGAATGAAAGAAATGCAAGCGATGCAGGGCATGAATATGGAAGCTTTTGGTGATATGCATAATATAGTGGTAAATACAAACCATCCGCTCATTGCAGGGAAGATGTTGAAAATGCGTAGTGAAGAAAAGAAAAACAAGTTTGCCGAATACCTTTATATGCTAGCTAAGGTGAACCAAAAGATGTTAAGTGGAGAGGATATGAGCAAGTTTATGAATATGAGTGTGGAATTTTTACAAGAAAACTAAATAATAAGACTTAAATATTGGCCTCTATTAAGTTTAGAAATTAAGTAGATTTGCAGGCATTGTTATGCAGTATTTTGGTGAAGGACTTTTATTCGGACTAGGATTAGCCTTTTCAATGGGGCCAATATTTATAGTTATTACACAAACATCCATACAACGCGGATGGAAAGCTGGGCTATCCGTAGGTTTAGGAATTTGGTTCAGTGACATAGTATATATAGTCGCAAGTTTCTTATTTACACAAACCATTTCAGAAACCTTGGTTAATGAGCAAGTAAAGTTTTGGAGTGCGATGGCTGCTGCCTTGGTTCTTTTTGTTTTCGGTATGTATTTAATACTAACAAAAAGTGAGCTTGAGCAAGAAGAATTAAAGTTGAATGCTAAAAACTTTGCCCAATATTTTTCCAAAGGTTTTGTGGTTAATGGCTTAAACCCCTTTACTCCTATTTTTTGGTTCGGAATAACTCCTACTTATATAATAGCTAGAGGATTAGATTTATCTGATAGTTTGTGGTGGCTAGCAGGCATTATGTTGATGATTATATTTTCAGATGCCATAAAAGTATCCTTAGCACAGCTTATACGTACAAAGCTTAATGAAAAGCATATGCGCTATATCTCATTTATAGCTGGATTTTCATTATTAATTATTGCCGTCTTTTTAGTTTACCAAGCGTTTTATCCCATTTAGAGGTAGTATTTATTACCATTCAGTTTCAGCCATTTTTCATGATGCCTATACTCAGGACAGTGTTTTTCTACTAAATGCCAAAACCTATTGGAGTGATTTAATTCGATGAGATGACATAACTCATGTATTATTACATACTTCCTGACCTCGAATGGTAAAAGAAGCAATCTTATAGATAGGTTTATATTTCCAGTATTACTGCAGCTCCCCCAATTACTAAAATTGTCCTTTAGTTTTATTGATTTTATAGATCCTTGAATCGTTTCATCATTAATAGATAACACTTCTCTTTCTATAGTTTGCTTAAATACTTTTTTTAGTGTGCCAATGACGCCTTTCCTCATAAACTCTGGATCTGCGTCAAAAGGAGCTTTAATTTGTAAAGAATCTCCATCTAATTTTCCAGATATCGTTTTTCTTTCCTCTTCTTTTATCGATAAAAAGAGTTTTTGATTCATTATTTCGATGATATTTTCCTGGAAATAATCCTTAATAGTGTATCGATTTAGAAATCCAGGGTTATTTCGCTCCAATTTTTCGAGCCAAACATCCAACTTTCTAGTGATTTTAGAAAAATCTTTGTTGGTATACCAAAGCGGAATTTGAACTAAAATGAACTTTCTTCCGGCGGAAAATCGCTCAGTTAGTCTAAATTCCTTTTGAACTTTAGCACGTATTTTTTTATCCTTTAACGAGATATACATTTATCTTTTTTAATATGTAAAAAGGCGCAATTTTTGCCTTTGTCTGAATGCAAATTTGAAACAATTTTTTTATTCCGAAATAAGGAAATATTTGTTTTGGAAAAACATAAATGTGTCTATATTTGCAATCCCTTAGAAAATGAGGGAAAAAGATCATTGACAGAATTGAAGAAAGTAGCACTTGAAAAAGTAATATTAAAAAACGCAAGCGTAAGAACTAATAAATTTTAGATTCTTATAGATGCTTGGTAGGAATATCAGGTATTAAAAAGAGAGTCAACTAAAGATCATACTATGGAGAGTTTGATCCTGGCTCAGGATGAACGCTAGCGGGAG
>JAHDEC010000032.1 GCA_020629035.1 Saprospiraceae bacterium
TCGAATCGCTTGTTATCTTCCATCACGTTTTGATTTATACTGATTTAACTACTAAGCTATAAATATTTTTAACAAATCGGTTTTTTTAAAAAAGAATTTAATCCACACTAAATTTGTTTTGTGGATATCTCAAGCCCTTATTTCTAAGTAGTATACTCGTATTTTTGCTTATCAAGCATATCAGCGTATTGGCCATTTAGCGCAATTAATTGCTGGTGCGACCCTTCTTCAATAATTTTACCTTCATCTAAAACTATGATATGATCATAACTGTGCAGTGAACTAAGCCTATGTGTTATGACTATACTCGTTCTTCCTTTGAGCTCATTTTCTAGATAGTTATTTATCTTTTGCTCCGTCTTGGTATCTACTGCAGATAGACTATCATCTAATATCACGATTGCTGGATCTTTTATTAGTGCTCTTGCAATGGAAATCCGCTGCTTTTGACCTCCCGATAATGATACGCCTCGTTCACCGACAATGGTTTGATACTTCTCTGGGAATCCGATAATGTCATCATGAACCGCTACATGTTTTGCTATTTGTTCAATATCGGAACTAGACATTTCACCTACTCCAAAACTTATATTGTTTTGGATAGTGTCACTAAATAAAAACACATCTTGAGGCACATAGCCTATGGATTTTCTTAAATGAGACAATGCATGTTGTTCTATCGGAATATCGTCTACAAGAATTTGACCTTGATCAATATTATATGTTCTTAGCAACAAATCGGCAATAGTAGATTTCCCTGATGCTGTTAAACCTACAATAGCTAGTTTCTGACCTTCTTCCACCTTAAAAGAAATATTATCAAGTGCTTTGATGCCTGAATCTTTATAGGTAAAGCTGACATTTTCAAAAACGATTTTCCCTTTAAGTGGAATATTAAGTTGCTCTTGATTCTGCATAGCTGGTTCAGTCTCTAAAAATTCATTGATTCTCTTTTGTGAAGCCTCAGCTTGTTGAATCAATGATGCAATCCATCCTATCGATGTAAAAGGCCAAGTCAAGTAGTTAACGTAAATGATAAATTCTGCAATATTACCATTGGTAATTTCGCCCCTGCTTACTAGTATTCCACCCATATAAATGGTGAGCAATGTGCTTAAGCCGATTAAGAGAATCATCAGTGGAAAAAACAAGGCATTTACGCGCGCTAAGTCTAAAGATTTCTGTTTAAATGTTTCTGATTCATTGTCGAAAAAAGTTAGGAATTCGTTGGTTTTGACGTAAGATTTAACCACTCGAATTCCAGAGTATACTTCTTGAGAAATGGATGTCAACTTGGCTAGTTGTATCTGGATTGCTTCACTTTTCTTGTTAATTATTCTACTTACATAATAGATACTGATCGATAGGAAAGGAAGCGGAATAAGGGTATAGAAACTTAAAGTAGGACTCACCTTAAACATGGCGATTATTACAATCACAAATAAGGCAATCAAGTTAATGCCATATAGTAAAGCTGGACCTAAATACATTCTTACTTTTGAAACATCTTCAGTGATTCTAGACATCAAATCACCTGTTTTGTTTCGTTTGTAAAAAGCTGAATCTAATTTTTGGTAATGTCCATATATTTCTTTTCGAAGATCATATTCTATCAGTCTAGACATCACAATAATGGTTTGCCTCATTAGGTACATGAAGACACCCATGACTAAGGCAAAACCAATCATTTTTACAGAATAGTAAAGAATATCACTCCCGTAGAGCTCAGTAAAACTTCCTGCTGCATTTCCTACGGTTTTATTTTCTTCCACTTTTGCAAACACAAAATCTAGTGCATCTCGTATGGTTTGTGGAATAAGAATACTACAGAAACGATAGATACTTACAAACACGATCCCTAGCAGGATATGCCACTTGTATTTTGATAAATATTTATTGAGTGCAAATAAGTGTTTCAAGTAGTATTTTTTAAAACAACAAAGTTAATCCACTTTAGTTTCTTTACTAACTAATGTGCCATCATCATAACTTAAATAAGGATCTAACTTAGCAATTAAAGCATCATCCAGGATTTTGATGGGTTCTAAGTCAGTTTTATTGATGATTGCTCCGTGTTGGTTTATATAGTTTTTTAGGGTTTTTGCTTGTTTAGGGCTCAAATAAGGAAGTTTTGCTAATTCATCAACAGAGGCAAAATTAATGCTAACTTTTGGCAATTCAACCGGGGAAATAGTCAGTCTTGGAACCCATTTTTCAAGATCATTAAGCGGCATTTCATAGACCTCTTCTAATTGTTTAATGCTATGAAAACCGCCTAATTTATCTCTATATTTTAGGATTCTTCCTGCAATTTTAGTTTCTATACTATCCAAGCGCATGAGCTGTGCAAAACTGCAAGTGTTGATATCGATTTTCTCTTCTATTTTTTTGCTTGGAAGATTATTGTTGTTTTTTTGTTTTTCTTTTTTAGGGCTAGATGTGGCTTCGGAAATTTGTATATGTTTTTCTAATTTGACATAAAAGTTATCGGTCATTCCGTATACTTTTTTTAGATCCGATTTTTGCTTGAATCGACCGCCCGCTCTGCGATAATTTAGCATGTTTTTAATGACATAATCTCTAAATCCTAGTTTCGTTAAGCCCGAGGAGTCAATCATATTAGGATCAAAAGAAAATAGTTTGATATCCTTTTTCTTAAATTGACTAGTGTACTTTTTGGGTCGATTACTCGGCTTTTCATTAGTTTTTTGTTGATAAGTTTTTTGGTAAGGCTTATTGGTAGGCTGATGCTCCCTACTAGTTTCATTAGATGGTTTTTTAAGCGAACTATTCTCGTCCTTGACTACTTCAGCTTTAACTAGGTGATTTGTGTCTTTGAGTTCTTCATAATCATGGATGTATACTATATAATATCTATAAGAAACCAGGCATAAGAAGATAAACAATAGACTGATAATAATCGAACGTTCTGTACGATTAAAGCGAATGGAATGATTCATGTTTTTATGGTTGAAAATTGGTGTATGCTTGCTGGTACGTATTGTATATTTTGTAATCAGAATATTTACTCTGAATGGTATTAATAAATAGTTTAGCATTTGTCCCATCAAATACAAGATCTGCGTTTTGCCACAGGACAGGAAGCTTTTCAAGTTCTGAAATAACTTCATGCCTAATAAGAATAGTAGAAAATTCAAGTTCGCTTTCAATACTTAGATCATCCTCGGTGTTAATTATTTTTATTCGAGCATTTCTACTTATAGAATCTGCTGATACATCAGCTAAATCTATTGTTTGATAGTCTGTTTGTAGGTAGTTTGCTAAGCTGTTGTTTTCTCGGATTTGATCAATTCTTTCCTCAGATAAATGATCGGGATTTATCAAATAAGCTTTATTTAATGATTGGAACTCAATAAGACTTGAATGATAAGTATGGTAGAT
Source organism: Saprospiraceae bacterium (assembly GCA_020629035.1). Lineage (GTDB taxonomy): Bacteria > Bacteroidota > Bacteroidia > Chitinophagales > Saprospiraceae > JAHDDO01. Next base: position 3,403 of record JAHDEC010000032.1, read on the forward strand.
AAATAGTCTATTTACTTTATGCTCTTGCTGAATGAAAATGCTACTTAAGACTAGGCAAACACAGGGTAGTAGCATAGAAACGAGCAGCCATTTTTTATTTTGTGTTTCTCGCCAAAGCATATACGATATGATAAGCCCATACATGCCTAAAAACTCAACTTGATTAATATAAATTCCTTTAATAAGGTGCCCTGGAATCGATTGTAGCCATGACATTGAACCTAATAAAAACCCAATAATTACATCTAGACTTTTAAAAATGAAGGCACTAATGAGTTGAAGGATTGGAATAAAACCAGTAAGCATTCCTAATAAGGACAACCAAATAATAATAGATGCCAATGGAATGGCCAGTAATGAACTTACAACAAAAAATACTGGAAATTGGTGGAAATGGTAGAGCATTAATGGTAGAATAAATACCTGTGCTGCTAATGAAACATTAACCAAACTTATGGCACTTTGTACAAACTTATTTGAACTCCATAAATACTTATCAATAATAGGTTTGAAGTATACAATCCCAGTCAAGGCCAAAAATGAAAACTGAAAGCTTAATTCAAATACCTGACTAGGATCAATCGCTAAAATACATGTTGCCGCTACCATTAAAATCTGATAAATGTTGGACGGTTTATTAATCAGTTTTGCGCTAATAAAAAGTGTCAGCATTAATGACGCTCTAATGACTGAAGGAGCAAATCCAGATAGTGTGGCGTAGAACCAAATACAGAGGACAATCAAGATGTTTTTAACCCATGGATTTTTAAAACCACAAAAACTCAGTAAACGCATAAGCGCAAGTAGAAAGAGGTAAATCACACCCACATGGAGTCCGGAAACCGCCATTACATGAATAGAACCTGTCTCAGAAAATATTGATTTGGTTTCCTTGGTCATGCTAGATTTATCGCCCAAAACCATGGCTTTAATAACTGACTGATGATCAGCTAAACCTATGTGTTGCTCTATGATCTTAAGACAAGATATTTTAACTTTTTGGGCCAATGCTTTGAGACCTATAGGTGTTGCAGATTCTTGCTTTATCCAGTCTGAATTACTTAGCCAACATTGGAAGAATATAGACTGTTTGTCTAAGTAGTTGCTATAGTCAAAGTTATGTGGGTTGCTTGATCCTGCTATAGAGTTCAGTCGCCAATTCCCCCTAAGTTTATCCCCTGGTTTAAGGGTAAGTAATGTCGAATCTTTAGAGTTAAGTAGTAGATGGATGGATTTATGTATTTCTTTTCCATCAACGGATTCTAGGGCTACTTTTACTTGATAGTAGCTTGATTTTTTTTGCACCGATGCCATAATGGAAGCATTGCAATCATGGTAGCCTTCCTGGATTAAATGTTTAGCTTGATAGTGTTCTGCTTGATGCAAGGACATTGAACAAAAACCAAAACTCATAAAACCAATTAATGCTACTAATGGGAATGTAAAACTAGTTGGATGTTTAGTAGGAAAACAATACAACAAAGCATAGCAGATGCTGAGTATTAAAAGTGTGAGTAAGCTTGCTTTAGGTGATGGGCATAGCCAAGCTGAGAGAAGAATACCTAGGCATGTACTAAATAGTACAAACCCAGAAGTTGTTCTGCGCATAATGATTGTTACTAATGATTGTTAAAATAAATATATTAAAAAGTTACTAATTACTAAAACCTCCGTCAAATATTATGTATGCAATTCTCATCTGGCTATAATTTTTATTACTTTTTTCATATATTAATGGAATTCAATTTTACTTTTTCGAAACAAAACCAAATTAAAATTCTATGAGGTACCTAATTATTATTTTGTGGTTGCTCTTAGGGTGGTTTTATTACTATAGTTGCACTCAATGTTGCGGTGACGCAGATGTAACTGAAGAAACTCAAACTGAAGTAATTAGTAAGGTAGATAATGATCGACCGCTAACCTTCAATTGGGCTAATGGAACCCCAATTCTTGGATCTGGATTTAAAGCTTATCGAGACTCGATAGTATCTGGTGTTAAGGACAATCAAATTTTAGAAATTACTGGTTTATACAGTAATGAAGAAGCCAAACCAACCGGCTTTGCCAATTTAGGCTTACAAAGAGCTGATTTAGCTCGACAACGAATGAATTTGACAGAAGATCAAGTTCGTCTCAATTCAAGACTTGTTCCAAGCAATCGTTTAGATAAAAACAATCGCTTTGAAAGTGTAGAATTTAGAAATATGCTAAATTCTAAAAATGTGAAGGAGGAGACAGTTGTAGATGAGAATAATAACATTCAAACAAAAACTACTATTTACTTCCCATTCAACTCAACTAATAAACTGAATGATGGAGAAGTGGAATCTTATCTGGATCAGGTGGCTCAGCGAGTGAGTAAATCTGGTGAAAAAGTTAGACTTACAGGTCATACGGATAATGTAGGAGGCAATGGACCTAACCAAGCGTTAGGAACAGCTAGAGCTAATGTAGTTAAAAATTATCTTGTTAAAAAAGGAGTAAATCCGGCTAAGGTTTTAGTAAACTCTAAAGGAGAAACACAACCAATAGCTAGTAATGATTCGGACGCAGGAAGAGCAAAGAATCGTCGAACTGAACTCCAAATCATTAAATAATCTAATAAAACATAAACGATGTTAAACTTAAGTATTTTTACAGATTTTTGTGGCCTTTGGTGGGCATGGTGGATTCTACCTTTCCTACTTGGCTTATTATTAGGATGGGCTATATGGGCTAAGTGGAGAAGAATGTATGATGATTTAATGGGCCAGCACAATTCATTAAAAGCAACATTGAAGAAAACAGAAGATGATCTTGCAGCTTGTCTTAAAAAGCGTGCATCATTAGAATCTGAAATATCCATGCTAAATGGACAATTAAGAGAGAGAGATGCTAAAATTTTGCAATTACAAGCAGATTTGGAAGCTTGCCGAAGTGCAAAGGCATCAGCACCTAAAGTGGCAGTAACACCACCACCAGCTCCAAAAGTAGAAAACGTAGCATCAAGCATAGCAGCTACACCAACACCTCCTCCAGCGGCACCAAAAGCAGCCTCTAATAAGTATGCTAAGCTTAAGGAAGATAATATGCAAATCATCGAGGGAATTGGTCCAAAAATGGAATCAGTACTTCATGAAAACGGTATAACTTCTTGGAATGTACTTGCAGGAAAGTCGCACGCTGACTTAAAAGGTATTCTTGATAAATATGGTGATAAGTATAGAATCATCGATCCTAATGAATGGCCAGCACAAGCGGCACTTGCTGATAAGCAAGATTGGGATGAATTAATCGCATACCAGAAATCTGATGGTTCAGACTCTAAAGCGGAAAAGGTAATGATTAAATTAGGCATTATCAAAGCTTGGAAAGAGAACGATCTTAAAGCGGTAGAAGGAATTGGTCCTAAAATCGAAGGTCTTTTAAATAATGGTGGAATTACCACTTGGAGAGGACTTGCAGGAACAAGCGTAGGAAAATTAAAAGAAATCCTAGCAGCAGCTGGAGATAGATATAAATTAGCCGATCCAACTACTTGGCCAAAGCAAGCAGAATTAGCTGCCGATGGCAAATGGGATGAATTAGAAGAATATCAGGACTTCCTTCAAGGAGGAAAAAATCCAGGATAATCTATAAATTCTAAATAAATTAAGGCTGCTTTCAAACCGAAGGCGGCCTTTTTTTGTATATACATAAGAATACAAACAATGGCATTACAATCAATAGTCGTAGGAGGAGGATGCTTCTGGTGTTTAGAAGCAGTATTTGAGCGCATTAAAGGTGTCCATCTAGTAGAGAGTGGGTATACCAATGGTCACGTTAAAAACCCAACATATAAAGAAGTTTGTTCAGGTTTAACCGGTCATAATGAAGTGATTAGAATTAGCTATTTTGATCAAGAAATAGGCTTAGCTAAGTTGCTTGATTTATTTTTTATCTTCCATGATCCCACGACATTGAACCGACAGGGAAATGATGTCGGTACCCAATATCGATCAGGTATATATTATTCCAATGAAGCAGAAGAAAATGAGGCTCGTGCTGCTTTTGAAAGAGCTAAAAGTATTTGGAAACACCCCATTGTTACTGAAATCGAAGCTTTAGATTTCTTTTACAAAGCCGAAGAATATCATCAAGGATACTATACTAATAATAAACAAGCAGGCTATTGTCAGTTTGTGATTAATCCAAAAGTCAGTAAACTAAAGAAGCAATACGCCAGTCTTTTAAAACCCGAATAAAACGCATCATGAAGTCAAAAGAGCAGTACAATTATTTAGACCACAAAGAAGCTTATGTCATTCTACACAAAGGAACTGAACCACCATTTTCAGGAGAATATAATAAGCATTCAGCTAAAGGTAAATACGTATGTAGACAGTGCGAAAATGTGCTTTATACTTCTAAAGATAAATTTGAATCAGGTTGTGGATGGCCGGCTTTTGATGATCAAGTAGGAGCTAATGTTAAGCGGGTTCCAGATGCCGATGGTAGAAGAGTGGAAATTGTATGCGCTAATTGTGATGGCCATCTTGGGCATGTGTTCGAAGGTGAACGACTAACTGAAAAGAACACACGTCATTGTGTAAATTCTCTTTCCATTAAATTTATGAAAGACTAGGAGGTTCTAGCTGATCATCAAAATTGCTTTTCCAACCTTTATGAATTTCATGGATAGTCTGATTGGTCCATTTCATTGCTTCTTGTCTTAAATATTCGCCGTCCGAACTTTTTAACACAGGTCCAAAAGCCAATTTCACTTGGGTTTTCCATTTAGAGTATTGCCTAAAGAATTGGGCAAAAAGTCCACGGTTTTTCCATAAATCTTTATCATGACCATACTCCATGGCTACGGGTACTACCGCAAAACCATGGGTGGCAGCTTCTTTAAAAGTGCCTTTTTTATAAGGTAAAAGGTATTTCTCGTCATTCGTCGTTCCTTCGGGATAAACTAGAATATTCCTCCCTTTTTTAAGGTTCTCGATCATGGCATCCCTTGTTGCTTTACGACTATTCAGACTATCTCTTTTGACATAAATAATACCTGTGACTTTTGCGCCATGGTTAATGACTGGCATATTTGCAATTTCAGCTTTTGCAACTACCCAGGCTTCCAGAAAAATAGTGAGCACCATTGGATCAGAAAATGAACGATGGTTGCAAACATATAAAGCAGTTTCTTCAGCTGGAGTACCTTCTGAACTATATTGAATATTAAGGATTTTATTAGAGATTCGGCAGAAGTTTCGCCTTAATCTAAACGCACGTTTATCCGTGTGTTTAGAAAAGATTAATGAGATAGAATAGCCTAAAAGCATTAGACTCATTAAAAGTATCACTAGGAGTGCACGAAAAAAAGCTAGTAGATATCCCATTTGGTAATTTGCATCGCAAATGTAGGGTTTAGATAGGGTATAGGCAAAAAAAAAGCCACTCGGGTAGAGTAGCAATTTTTTTTCTCATTTATAGAGTAAAGTTATTGGCGTTTGAAACTTTACATCCTTTTGACGTAGCTTTTTATAGAAGGTCACATTTTTTTTAAAAATTATTTTTCAGGTTTCATTTGAGGGAAGAATAAGACATCCTGAATAGAATTAGAATTAGTCATAATCATGGCTAATCGATCCATGCCTATACCAAGCCCTGCTGTGGGTGGCATCCCGTACTCTAATGAGCGTAAGAAATCCTCATCAAGTACCATTGCTTCATCATCACCTCGCTTACCAAGCTCTAATTGTTCTTCAAATCGTTTACGCTGATCGATCGGGTCATTAAGCTCTGAAAAGGCGTTGCAAATTTCTTTTCCATTACAAATGGCTTCGAATCGTTCTACTAAGCCTTCCTTAGTTCTGTGCTTCTTTGCTAGGGGAGACATCTCTACCGGATAGTCAGTAATAAAGGTGGGCTGGATTAATTGAGCTTCACATTTTTCTCCAAAGATTTCATCAATTAATTTTCCTTTACCCATAGATTTATCCACGGGAACATGCATCTCTTTAGCTGTTGCTCTTAATGCATCCTCATCCATTTCGCTTATGTCTACGCCAGTAAAATGTTCTATGGCTTCGAACATGGTATATCTTTTCCAAGGTCGTTTGAAGTCTATTTGTTTGTCACCTACGGTCAAGACGGTCGTTCCATGTATATCCATGGCTACTTTTTCTACCATCTCCTCTACAGTATTCATCATCCACTCATAATCTTTGTAGGCTACATATAGTTCTATCTGAGTAAATTCTGGATTGTGAAAACGGCTCATCCCTTCATTTCTAAAATCCTTAGAAAACTCATAAACTCCCTCATATCCACCTACAATTAAGCGCTTCAAATATAATTCGTTTGCAATCCTTAGATATAAGGTCATATCTAAGGTGTTGTGGTGAGTCTTAAAGGGTCTTGCTGCTGCACCACCATATAGTGGTTGTAAGATCGGTGTTTCTACTTCTAAGTATCCCTTTTTATCTAAGTACTCACGCATTGATGAATACATTTTTGTCCTTTGTTTAAACACTTCTCGGACTTCAGGATTTACCACTAAGTCTACGTAACGCTGGCGATACCTCAATTCTGGATCAGTTACAGCATCATGCACCTTTCCATCTGCATCTGTTTTTACAATTGGGAGTGGTCGTAAAGATTTAGATAGTACGGTTAACTCTTTTACATGAATGGTCATTTCTCCCATTTGAGTAAAAAAGGCAAATCCTTTAATTCCTATAAAATCACCGAGATCTAGGAGTTTTTTAAATACTGTGTTGTACATGGTTTTATCCTCTCCTGGACAAATGTCGTCTCTTGAAACATAAATTTGCATTCGTCCAGATGAGTCCATGATTTCAGCAAATGATGCTTTCCCCATTACTCGTCTAGTCATTAGGCGACCCGCAATGGAAACTGCTTGGTAATCACTGGATCCTTCTTTGAAGTTCTCCTTGATTTCTTTAGCCGAGGCATTTAGTTCATAGGTTTCACTTGGGTATGGATTTACCCCAGCATCGATCATTTTTTGAAGGTTTTCTCTTCTTACCTGTTCCTGTTCGCTCAATGGATTACTCATAATTTGCTATTTGATTTCCAAATGTTCCACAAAAATGATAATTAAAGTTTCAAGCACATATTATTAGTTGGTTTATTTTTGATATATGTTGAAAGTTGCTTTTTCACCGATTTATAAATACGAGCTTCCAAAAGGTCATCGGTTCCCCATGATTAAGTATGAATTAATTCCAGAACAGCTGTTGTATGAAGGCAGTTTAACAGAAGATAATTTCTTCCATCCAGCTAGATTATCTGATGAAGAAATCTTATTGACCCACAGTGCAGAATATTTACAGAAGTTAATGAGTCTTTCGCTAAGTAGAAAAGAAGAACGAAATATCGGTTTCCCAGTTAGAGCAGATTTAATAGAGCGAGGTAGATATATTTCGATGGGAACTTACCAATGTATGAAATTTGCCATGGAGCATGGGGTAGCTCTAAATGTTGCTGGTGGCACACATCATAGCTTTCGAAGCCATGGAGAGGGATTTTGTATACTAAATGATTTTGCTATTGCAGCTAATCTATTGCTTCAGCGGAAAGAAGCTTCCAAGATTTTGATGGTGGATTTAGATGTTCATCAAGGAAATGGTACCGCCAAGATATTTGAACATGAATCTCGAGTATTTACTATGAGCATGCATGGTGCTAGAAATTATCCCACCAGAAAAGAGCAGTCTGATTTAGATCTGCCCTTGCCTGATGGGTGTGAAGACGATTTGTTTCTCGATACTCTAAAACAACATTTACCCCAGGTTTTAGATTCGATAAATCCTGATGCAGTGTTTTATCTCGCGGGTGTTGATGTATTAGCCACCGATAAATTAGGACGATTAGGTCTAACAAAAACGGGTTGTCAGCAACGAGATCAGTATGTTTTTGTTCAATGTCGAGATCGTAATATTCCGGTTGCCGTAAGTATGGGCGGTGGATATTCACATGACATTAAAGACATTGTCGATGCTCATGCTAACACATTTAGAGTCGCCTTAGATTTATACACTTAAATTAAGGTAAAGCATTTAAAGCTTCAAGGAATTCGGCCTCAGTACCTGTGCTTAAGGTTATGTTAGATAAATTGACGTGCAGATTTTCTTCTATAATAAGGGGTTCAATATGATAATGAAATTCATGTTCTTCAGTTTTAGCCATTAAAATTAGATGGCAAGGGAATCCAATAGGGATACCTACACCTAGGTTTGCCAAGGAATTATCAAAGTCATCAATAGAAATAAAAGCAAAACTGTTATCAGCATTAAGGCCTCTTGGGTACTCTATAGAAACTTTACCTAATGTATCAGGGTAATCCCGAAATGCATCGCAGTTTATGAAATTAAAATCTGTAAACATGAGCACATAAGTGGAATCCTGTGATTGGACCAAAGAGTTATAATCTCCATCTATAGGTGCCAGCACCCAATTTACAAATGGAAGATCTTCGAAGACAAACAACTGCATGTTATTTACTTCACCTCCTGTATTTTCCATAGGGATTGTCACAGTATAGGTTCGACTAGTTCCTAATTCGTTTCCGGTCTCTTTTGAAAAAACTCTAATATCATATTGCCCACCAGAGATTAGCAATTGGTTTTCATTATCCCGATTTCTACCCACTGTGTTAACTCCGGCAAGAACCATATTGGATTTCCCAAAAATTTCCATAAATTCTATAATGACATCACCTTCATGCGTTACTCCATTCTCATGCAAATGAGCCTTGTTAATTTCAACTACGCAATTGTTTTTTGAGCTAAAGAATATATGCTCTTCACCAGTGCTACTATTGGTAGTTACAATATCATCTATGCTGGTGTCAAAGATTTGTTTATTAGCTTGAAAATAGTCTTCAAGTATGGTCTCGGGGCTTTGATAATCAGTACGAAATGACTGACAATTAGTAAAAAGTAAAGAAGCAAATAATAAAATAGGAAGAACTAATGATTTGGACATTTGGTTAGATTTAGTTTATAAATGATTTCGATGCTGAAACGGTGAGGATTGTGCACTATTGCATCTAGTCTAACAAAATAAAAATTTAGCATTTGCTAGAAAATAGAATAAGGAGGACAGAGTTATAGAAGATTGGATCGTGTGATTTCCTCGACGAACCTTTGGTTGTCGAAGGTTTGTATCTTTCCTTGATGAACCTTTGGTTTTGTAAAGTTTGTATCTTTCCTCGACGAACCTTTGGTTTTGTAAAGTTTGTATCTTTCCCTGATGAACCTTTGGTTGTCGAAGGTTTTTGTATGTTTCTAAAAATCTAAGTGGGTCAGACAGTGTGAAAAGTCTTCTAAGCTATTGTCCTGTAAAAATTTCTTTCTTTTTATAGCGCCATAAACCTATCGGGTCGGCGATTTGGAAAATACAGATATCTTTTTGCTCTCCAATTAGCAAAATAAGTGGTGTGTTATTTATATAAAGTTGGGTCTCATCTAATTCACTTTCGAAAGAAGTATAGGCTACGATCTCAGATAATGGTTCTTTTTCTTCAATGGCGTCTCTAATTTCTTGTTCTTTTAAAGCTCTATGATCTACACTCCAGTAAAAGTCATCGGGGAAGGAGTACATTTCAATGTTGTTTTCAGTATAAATGGTGTGTTTGTTTTTCAAACAATTGTCACCACAAGATTCCGTTTCTGATGAGATAATTAAGTCTGAAAGTGGGTTTCCTATGTTTATGGGTATATTGTTTTTGAGATCATATGCCGTACTAATGGTGAAAGCAGGGCTTACATAATTAAAATCTTCAATGACATCAAATCCAGAGAGATGTTTGACTACTTTATCTTCTTCATCCGTTAAGATAAATTCTAGGGTCACTAAATTATTTATATCATCTTCTCTTGTTTGGTAAAACCAATTAATCGATAATTCGGCTTCAAGATCAGTAAAATACAATAGACGTTCAGCACCGTTTCGAATGATTTCTAAGGATTTAATCCCAATGAGATCTTTTGAAGCTAAATGCAGTGTATAGTAGACCTCTAGATTATAGCACAAGGGTTCATTAATGTTAATTTGAGGAAGGACTTCAAGACTGGTTTCTTCAGGTAAAACAACAGGTTCTTCTTTTTTACAAGAAGTAAAACTTGCAACCAGGATTAAGCAAAACCACAGAACATGAAATAGAAAATGCTTCTTCATTGTACGTGTAAATTAATTAATAATCCTAAAATGATGCGTCTGCCAAGGCACAAAAGGAATAAAGAACTTAAAAGTCAAAACAATCCCGCTTCAGCTTATATTAGTTATTGTACTTCTTAAGCAAAACAGATTTTAATAGCTTTGAGGCATAAATATGAAAGGAACTAGCAAGCGATATGTTGAAGTTTTGTTGCCATTAGCTTTGGCGCAGAGTTACACTTACGCTGTCCCAGAGCATCTGAAAGAAAAAGTACAATTTGGGGTGCGTGTCGAGGTGGCATTGAACCGTAAATTATATGCTGGTTTAGCCGTTTCATTTCATGACGATATTGGTCTTGAGATAAAACCTAAAGATATTATCTCTGTCATAGATGATCGGCCGATTATCTTAGAATATCAATATACTTTTTGGCAATGGATAGCCAGGTACTATTGTTGCACGCTGGGAGAAGTGATGAATGTTGCCCTACCATCGGGATTGAAACTAAATAGTGAAACCAAGGTGGTGGCTAGTCAGTTATTAGAGGATCAATTAGCTTACCTCGAGGATGACGAAGGTATGGTTGCTGATGCAATATTTAATAATAATGAGTTAGGCATAGAGGACATACGCACGATATTGAACAAAAAAACAGTCTATCCGGTCATTAAGTCTTTACTGGATAAAGAACTCATTTTTATTCGAGAAGAATTAAAGCAAAAATATAAAGCAAAAACAGCCGATTTTGTCTGTCTTAGTGAAATTCATAGACAGCAGGATAAGGACTTAAATGAAGCTTTAGAACTAACCAAACGTTCGGAAAAACAAACCAATGCCTTATTAGCTTATGCTAGTTTAAGTCCAGCTTATGAGTGGATTAGTAAACAGAGTATATATAAAAAATCAGGAGCTGATGCTAGTGTCATCAACGCACTAGTCAAGAAGGGGATTTTCCTAAAAGAAGCTAGACAAGTTTCGAGGATCGAGGACTACCTGGGAAAAGCACAAAGCTTAAAGCCATTATCAACCAACCAAGAAGAAGCCCTAAAGGCGATTAGGAAATCTTTCCAAGATCACAGAACTACCTTGTTATTTGGTGTAACAGGTAGTGGAAAGACTCGCCTTTACATGGAGCTCATGCAAGAGACTATTGATCGCGGTGAACAGGTCTTGTTTCTTATACCTGAAATTGCATTAACGACACAACTAGTGCAGCGTCTGCAAGCTATATTTGGGAAAGATATAGGAGTGTATCACAGTCGCCTTAATCAGTCTAAACGAGTAGAACTCTATCAATCGGCCATGGAAGGGCAATCCATTTTTGTGGGCGCTAGATCTAGCATTTTTCTGCCGTTTAAAAACTTAGGATTAATCATCGTCGATGAAGAGCATGATGCTTCTTATAAGCAATCGGAACCTTCGCCAAGATATCAAGGAAGAGATACAGCGTTATATCTTAGTAAGCTTTTTAATGCGAAGGTAATTTTAGGAAGTGCGACACCCAGTTTAGAATCTTACCAAAATGCGCTGGATGATAAGTATGGTCTAGTAACGCTTCATGAGCGATATGGAGAAGCTACATTGCCCGCCATTGAAATCGTGGATTTAAGAAAAAAATACAAGCAAGGCCTCATGCGAGCCATGTTTTCTGACGAACTATTGTCTGCCGTAAAAACAGCATTGAACAATAAAGAACAAGTGCTTCTTTTTCAAAACCGAAGAGGATATTCTCCAACCATCCAGTGTACTTTGTGCAATTGGAACGCTGAATGTCCTAATTGTGATGTTAGTCTTACCACCCATAAATACTTCCAACAAATTAATTGTCATTATTGTGGATATCATACCAAAATTCCAACGCAATGCCCTCAATGCGGGAATACACATTTAGTCGAATTAGGTTTTGGAACTGAGAAAATAGCAGCTGAATTAAGTAATCTATTACCAGGAGCAACTATTAAGCGTATGGATTACGATACGGCAAAAACTAAAGCACAATATGAGGATATCATCTATGAGTTTGAACAAGGAGAAACGGATGTTTTAGTAGGAACGCAAATGATCACCAAGGGCCTGGATTTTGATAATGTAGCCTTAGTGGGCATTCTGCTCGCGGATAAGATTCTGTTTTTTCCTGACTTTAGGGCTAATGAACGAGCTTTCCAATTATTTACCCAAGTGGCAGGACGAGCTGGAAGGAGAGCAAAAAAAGGTAAAGTACTTATCCAAACGTTTAATCCAGAGCATGATGTAATTCAGGAAACACTGGGAATGAAATATGGTAAGTATTATAAACGAGAATTAGAAGAGCGCAAAATGTTTCTTTATCCACCTTCCGTAAGATTGTGCAAAGTGACCATCAAGCACAAAGATTTTAAGCGCACGGAAGCGGTGGCAAATGAAATAGCAAAAAAGCTAAGAGCACAATTAGGGAATAGAATCATAGGCCCAGCAGTTCCAGGTATTTCACGCATACGTGGTAAATACATCCAGCAAATAATGGTAAAAATGGAAAAAGACTGGAGTAAAATCCAGCAAATTAAAGCACTATTACATCAGACCAAGCGCTATATTAAAGCCTTAAAAAACATGTCTACCGTTCAGATAATTATCGACGTAGATCCTTAAATTCACAGCATGAAAAAATTGATCATATTTATTTTTTGCTTCGGTATGCTTGCCTGTACATCAGATGACGGTGCTAAGAATCTAACAAAGGCTGAAAAACGAATTCAAGATTGGCAATCGATAGGGAAGCGCTACGAGCGTCTAAATCGATTTAGTGGAACGGTGATCATTGCCAATGGGCAAAATGTTATTTTTAAAGAGCATTACGGTAAAGCAGATTTTGAAAAAAATCTACCAATTACAAACACGACATCTTTTAAAGTAGGTGCAGCAACTGAAATATTTACGGCGCACATTATTCTCGGTCTTGTTTATCAAAATATGATCTCCTTGCGGGATAAACTAAATAAGTATTTACCTGAGATCAAAGCTGATTATACTATCGATGAGGTACTAAATCATACCGCTGGACTGCCTAGTACTAGACAACTAAAACAAGAACTTGGAGGACTGCCTAAGGGTCATATCGTAATGGCTAATCAAGCCACTTTAACAGGAGGTGATAAACGAAATATAAGTGATATTGGGTACAATCTACTGGGTTTGTTAATCGAAAAAGTAACAAAAGCAAGTCTGGATGAAGCCATTGATTTTCAGCTAAAAAACCAGCAACTAGAAAATACCTATTATGCTAAAGATCCTAATGAATTAGCAGTCGGATACACTGGATTTGTTAATTACAGAGGCAAGGGCCTAGAGCCTCAAAAGGCACAAGCCTACGATCTGGAAAATGCATTTAGTAGCACTGGCGTTAAGTCTACTGCCATGGATTTGCTTAAAATGACAGAACCTCTGAAAGAACTAGACCGCTATGGTTATCTTGAAAATGATGGTTTTAGTTTTGGAATATCAAAGGATAAAGTAACTGCTCAGACGATTATTGTACTTAGCAATATTAGACATCCAGTAGCAAAAGATATGATTGATGCGTATAAATTAGCTGCTCAGGGAGAAGAGTTCCAATTACCATTATTAAGGGAGCGGGTAGCTTTAGATGTCAGTAAATTGCAAGATTTTACAGGAACGTATGCAGTTACTGACAAAGTAAGTTTTAAGATTGAGATTCATGATGAGGATCTTGTAGTTAATATGGGAACCCAAAAAACAAAACTCATACCTCAGTCTGAAAATCAGTTTTTTATGGAGGAAATGGATGCTGCTCTCCGCTTCCTCATTCGTGAGGATGGCCAAGTCATTGGTGTAGAAATGCTTGATGGATTTATAAATGGTAAGAAAGTGGTTAAGATTGATTAATTATTGAAAAACAACTTTTGTTTCTACTAATTCTTCTCCTCGCTTAACAACGACTTTAGTCTCTTGTCCTACTTCAAATGCCCCGAGAGCCTTCATATATGACATCATATCCACGATTTCAAGATCACCCATTTTTACCACAATGTCGCCTTTTATAATGCCTGCTACATCTGCGGTTTTCCCTTCTCTTACCCCATCAATTCTCATGCCTTTGTCTGTAAATAAGTAATCAGGAATTACACCGAGTGTCACTTTGAAATCCATTTTTTCCGCGGAATCATCTTTAGTTTTTGTGAAGCTTATTTTTTCTTTTTTATCAATGGCGAGGATAATGGAGTAGACATAATTAGTGATGCTTTCGATACCATCAAAATTGATTTTTTCGTAATCATCCGAGGGACGATGATAGTCTTCATGTTGACCAGTAAAAAACTGCAATACAGGAATATCTGCCAGGTAAAACGAAGTGTGATCTGATGGTCCTACGCCCGAAGCTTCCATTTTTGATTGGAAACCATAGGTGTTTTTTTCGTTCAATAAAGGCAGCCAGACGGGTGAAGTCCCTGTCCCATAAATAGCCATCTTTTTTTCATTTAATCGTCCGACCATGTCAAAATTCATCATGTAGTTAACCTTATCTAGATCGAATAAAGGGTTTTTCGTGAAGTAATTTGAACCCCAAAGTCCTTTTTCCTCTCCCGAAAATGCAAAGATCACATAGTTATAATTGAGTTTCTCAGCAGATAACTTTCTAGCTAATTCAAGGATCATGGCTACACCACTAGCATTATCATCTGCACCATTATGAATGGCTGGTTCACCTGTATGCAAAGAGCCTTCAGGACCCCAGCCTAAGTGATCATAGTGTGCGCCAAGTACGATGGTGTTTTCGTTACCATTGTCAATTAAACCTAAGACATTTCTTCCATTTACTGTAGGGTCATCGGGTGATGGATCAGCATGAGGATTGCTTCTTTTTTGTACTGAAAAATGCTGAAAATAATCTTCACCTATCGGTTGTAAACCTATGCACTCAAACCTGGTAGCTAAATACTCAGAAGCTATGATTTCGCCCTGAGTTCCTACCTCGCGACCTTCCAAAGCATCAGATGATAAGAACTTTACATCAGCTTTAATCTGAGGCATATGGATATCCTGCTCAGTGCTACTTAGTGGCTGACTTACTTTGGGTGTACAAGAAATAAAGGCTAAAAAAAGTATGACAATAAGATGACAATGTCTCATATGATTAAATTTGGCTTATGTATATATTTACAAATCTACTTATCATAAAACATATATATGCGTATTAGCTTGTTTAACTTAGTCATTGTATTGTCATTTTTTATCTGCGTCACTTCTTGCAATCAAGGTAACACAAATAAAAACCCACACGAAGAAGCAAAAGGTCACCATCATGGGCACGGTGCAGAAAAACCACAAAAAGAGTTAACAGGACTCAGATATGAAGAAGAAAAACATTTAGCTAATGTTCGCCAATTAACCTTTGGTGGCGACAACGCAGAAGCCTACTTTAGTACAGATGACAAACAATTAGTTTTCCAATCAAATAATAATGCTTGGGGAGTTTCTTGTGATCAGATTTATATTTATGACTTGGCAAAACCTTTAGATGCTGAGACACAACCACCTTTGGTTAGTACCGGAAATGGAAGGACTACTTGCAGCTTCTTTATGCCTGGTAATAAATCACTACTGTATGCTTCGACCCATAAAGGTGATAAGGCATGCCCTCATGAACCACCAAGAGGTGAAAAATACGTTTGGCCAATCTATGATGACTTTGACATATTTGTTTCTGACTTAGAAGGAAATATCATCCAGCAATTGACAGATACTCCAGGATATGATGCAGAAGCTACCGTTTCTCCTGATGGCAAAAAGATTGTGTTTACCTCTATAAGGTCAGGTGATTTGGAGCTATATACCATGGATGTGGATGGTAAAAATGTTAAACAGGTTACCACGGGTTTAGGCTATGATGGAGGTGCTTTTTTCTCACCTGACAGCAAACAACTTATTTTTAGATCATCAAGACCTAAAACGGAAGAAGAGCAGAAAGAATACAAAGATTTATTAGCTAAAGGTTTAGTGCAACCTACTAAAATGGAACTCTACGTTTGCAATGTAGATGGAACAGCATTGACCAAAATAACGGATCTAGGTAATGCTAACTGGGCACCTTATTTTCATCCTAGCGGCAAAAAAATAATTTTCTCCTCAAATCATGCAAGCAAGCGTGGGTTTCCGTTTAATTTATTCATGATTAACGTGGACGGAACAGGATTGGAACAGATTACTTATGATGACACGTTTGATTCTTTTCCAATGTTTTCTTACGACGGAAAGCAATTGGTCTTTTCTTCTAACCGAAACAATGGAGGTACAAGAGAAACTAATTTGTTTATAGCGGATTGGGTAGAATAAATCCATTGGTACAGTTAAAGAATACGTTGGTGAAGTACAAGCCACAATCGTCCCAAAGCTGAAGTATTTTGCATAGATTTTGCTACCTTATCTTTTGATAGGTCAACTTTATGTGGAGACAAAAAATATTTCTTGGATTTTTATTACTGCTAGGTCTGACTCGTGGCATAGCGCAAAGTATTTCCTATACTAATTATACAGCTGAGGATGGTCTACCCAGTAATACCATTTATAGTGTTACAGCCGATAATCAAGGCTTTATTTGGATTTCTACAGACTATGGCGTTTCGAGATTTGATGGATTTGAATTTACAACCTTTACAAAGAGCGATGGTTTAGCTGATAATGAGATATTCAATTTCTTTGTAGATTCTAAAGATAGGGTATGGTTTTACTCATTTAATGGGAAAATGTCCTATTATCATAATGGTAGAATTTACAACGAAAGCAATGTTGATTTTCTTAATCAGTTAAAACTAAGTAGTCGAGTTTCAGATATCAGAGAAGATAAGAATGGCAACCTGATTTTTGCAGGAGACGAAGGAAATTCAATGAGATTGAGTTCCGAAAACAAAATTGTAGAATTATTGAAAGATGATAATTCTCAAAAGAAATTTCTGATTAAAACAAAAGAGGGAGAGGTTTTTAACCTGATTAAATACGAAAATTTTATCCAATCGTTAACCGGCTCAGAAAAGCGAATCCTAGATCTACATAGTATTCCTCAGAACCAATATGCCTCACTGCTATTGGCAGAATATCCTTCTGAGGATATTTATAAGCACTTTTTTGACCTTGAAAACATCGATGATGATAAAGGAGCTGTTTATATCCAAAAGCAAGATTCTATTTATTGGACTTTTGGGAATGAGACTCCTTTGAGAAAATGCAAAAAGGTTGGTAGAGAGTTACAAATTCTTAAGGAGAATAAAGAAATATTTGGAACATCGGCCTACCTGGATAATGAAAACAACCTTTGGGTATCCACTTTTGGAAGAGGTTTGTTCAAGATAAATAATCACATAGAAAGTCAGTTTATTATAGGTGAGAACTTGAAGAATGATTTGTTGAGTTCAATGTTGGTTTATGATAATAAGGTTGTGTTAGGCACTGAAAGCGGCGAATTAAGTTTAGTGGAAAAAGGTAAAATCAAAGATGTCCAGTGGCCATATGTCGAAAAAAGGATTGATGGTTCTTCAAGAACTAAAATTCGTCAAATAAACATGAGCCCTTTGGGCGATATATTAATCTTAAAAAACCAGGGATTGTATAGTTTTTCCAATGATTTGCTCAAGGTAAACACCGCGATAAATGGAACTTTTAAGGATATAGATTTTATCGGAAATGAGTTGGTGGCCGCAAAAGCCAATAATGTAGTTCGATATTATACCAAAAACCTAGACCATATAAAGCCTATTTATAATGAAAGATCGACAGCCATTTTGGCTGCAAGCAATGGAGTCATATGGATCGGTACAAACAAGGGATTATTTAAGTCTTTTAAAGACGAAAAAATTGACACCATAGATTTCCCAATTTTAGATGAGTCCAACATTAATGGAATTATCCAATTAGCTTCGGATTTGATTGTGATCGGAACAAATGGAGATGGGATTTTTACCATCTACGATGATAAGATCGAGCGAATAACTACACATGATGGGATTCTTGGAAATATTATTAAGCATCTTTTCCTTGATGAAGATAATCAAGTTTGGGCCTCAACAAACCATGGAGTTTCCAAAATAAAATTCACTCAGAACCGCATAGAATCTATTCAAAATTTTACAAAAGATGATGGAATCAGTTCAAATAACGTAATCCAAACACATGTTACTTCAGCGTCAATTTACGCGCTTTGTGCAAATGGATTAACTGTAATCGCAAGAGATAAATACAATGCAAAACCCCAAAACGACCCAAAAATCTTATTAAATAAAGTGAGTGTAAATGGTGTGGAATCAGATCTAAAGGGTCTGAAAAACTTATCCCATAAGGAAAATGAGGTATCTTTTGATTATTCTTCAATAAGTTTTAATCATGCCCAAAATATGTCATTTAAATATCGATTGATGGGCAGCAATAAAGATTGGCAAATAAGTAAGAAAAGAAGTCTCCAGTTTTTAGGTTTAGCTGCTGGTAATTACCAATTAGAAGTGGTTCCATTTTTAAGTTTAGCTACTCAAAGTGATAGCAAAGTTGCTGGATTAACTATACCCTTTAATATTAAACCACCCTGGTATAAAAGTATGTTATTTCGAATACTCTCTATAGTGTTTTTATTCTTTGCTGTACTGCTGTATATGCAATCTAGGATTGCCAAAGAAAAAGAAAAAAGTAAGTTGGATTTAAAACTAGTAGAGTTGCAACAGCGGGCTTTACTTACCCAAATGAATCCTCACTTTATTAATAATTGTTTAAGCTCCATCCAGCAATTTATATTATCTGGGGACAAAAGAGAAGCTAATAATCAGCTAAGCAAATTCGCAAATTTGATACGATTAATAGTTTCTAACTCAAGAAATAACTCCGTTTCTTTAAAACAGGAAATAGAGCACTTGCAACTTTATTTAGAACTAGAACAATTGCGCTTCAGTAACAAATTTGATTTTGAAGTTAATATTGGTCCAGACCTTAATTCGGTCTCTACGAATGTTCCTTCGATGTTATTTCAACCCCTGGTAGAAAATGCTGTTTTGCATGCCTTTGATTTTTCTAAGAGAAACAATAACATGATAAAAGTCCACTTTTCTAAGGAAGGAAACTATGTGCGCTGCGTTGTGGAGGATAATGGTATCGGGATACAAGCATCTAAATTGCGAGCCAAAAAGTCTCATTCTTTGGGTATCGCTACTAAAAACATAGAAGAACGCATTACAATCATGAAAAAAAGCAAACCCAAGTCAGCCTTTACATATGAAGATCTTTCTGAGGGAATGACTAAGAGTGAAGGAACACGCGCTATAATTGTTGTACCTATTTTAATTGAATCCAATGATTAAGACAATAATAATTGAAGACGAATTAAGAAGCCGTCAGGCTTTGAGGCAGATTTTAGAAGAGTTTATTGAAGATATCACGATGGTAGGGGAAGCAGAAAGTGTGGCCCAAAGCATACCACTATTAAAAGAAAAAGAGGTTGATTTAGTATTTATGGATATCCATTTGCCAGACGGAGAAAGTTTTGATATTCTCGATGCATTGGTGGAAGAGGAGTTGGATTTCGAGATTATTTTTATCACCGCTTATACCGATGTAAAAGTCAAAGCATTTGATTATTTCTTTCTACAATATTTGACAAAACCATTCGATATAGATAAAATAGAGAAGGCAGTCAACCACTACCGAAAGAATACAACTAAGAAAATAAATGGTTATCAAGATGTACTAAGAGATGTAATTAAAAATGAAGCTAATCTCATCCCAGTACCCAATTCAAAAGGCATTCAATTTGTAAAAATTCATGATATCGTGCGACTCGAAGCTGATCGGAATTATACCAATATTTATACTATAAAAGGAGAGCGGTTTATGGCCTCAAAAAACATCAAACATTTCAGTGAATTATTAGATAGTAGCTTGTTTTATAGAGTCCATAAATCGCATATAATTAATATAAAATTTCTGACAGAAGTAAGTAAAGATGGCGAAATCAAAATGCAAGATGGAAGCTTTGCACCACTAGCCAAACGAGTTAGAAAAGAGTTTTTAGATATATTTAAAGCTTAAGCTAACTATTTCTATACTTACTTTCATACATTGTAGGTTTTTTGTCTAAGACCTAAAATGATATGTCAAAGTATATTTTACCCTTTTTATTTGCAAGTCTATTATTTGCATGTAATCAAGATCCGAGCACAAAACCATTTATAGTACCTCCAGCTCCAAGCTTAGATTTGGACAATGCGCGTATTTATCTACAAACCTTATCATCAGATGCTTTTGAAGGAAGGATGCCTTGCACGACAGGTGAAGAAAAAACCACAGCTTTTATTGCCGATGAATTGAAGAAGATTGGTTTAAAGCCGGGAAATGGAGATTCCTATTTCCAAGAAGTAGGTTTAGTCGATATTACAGGTTTTCCTGCTAAAGAAATGACCATTAGAACACCTGCGAAAGAGATGAATTTAACCTTAAGCAAAGACTTTATGATTCATTCTGAGAGGCTGCAGGAAGAAGTAAGCGTAGAAGATTCTGAGTTGGTTTTCTGTGGTTATGGGATCGTTGATAAAGAGCGTGGCTGGAATGACTATGAGGGTATCGATATGAAAGGTAAAACCGCAGTCATCCTAATTAACGATCCAGGTTATGGAGGCGATGATTCCACATTTTTTAAGGGAGATACCATGACTTACTTTGGTAGATGGACTTATAAATATGATGAGGCTGATCGACAAGGAGCAGATGGATTGATTATCATTCATGAGACCAATATGGCCGGTTATCCTTGGTTTGTGGTGGAAAGCAGTTGGAGTGGAACCCAGCAAGGTTTGACAGGAATCGATCGATCTAAAGATTGCGGTATTAAAGGCTTTATTACGTTAGACCAGGCTAAGGCTCTTTTTGAAAATACGGGCCATAATTTAACGGATATGTTTAAAGCTGCTAGAAAACCTGGGTTTAAACCGGTGCCACTAAACAGTACCATAAATATGTCCTTACGGAGTGAGGTGAAAGAATGTAAGTCCAATAATGTAGTTGCCTATATAGAAGGAGAAGAAGCTCCAGAGGAGTACATCATTTATACGGCACATTGGGATCATCTAGGGGTCGGGAAAGTAGTGGAGAACGATAGTATTTATAATGGTGCATTGGATAATGCCTCAGGGACTGCCACGGTTTTAGGTATAGCTATGGCATTTGCTGAAGCAAAAGATAAACCTAAGCGTTCGGTAGTGTTTTTATTTGTGACGGCAGAAGAACAAGGATTGCTTGGCTCTGAATATTATGCAGAAAAACCTTTGTTTAAACCCGCTAATACCATTTGTAATTTAAACATGGATGGCGTAAACCCAATGGGAAAAATGAAAGATCTAACCATAGTCGGTATGGGACATTCGACAATGGATGATATTGCAGCTGAGGAAGCTAAAAAACAAGGAAGATATATTGCCAAAGAGCAAAATGCCGAGAAGGGATATTTCTTCAGATCTGACCATTTTAATTTTGCCAAGATTGGTATTCCTTGTTTATATGCAGAAGGGACTTATGAGCACGCAGAGAAAGGAATAGAATATGCAAAAGAGTTTGCGGAGACTTATGTAAATCAGCGATATCATGCACCATCAGATGAGTATGATGCTGAAGAATGGAATATGGGTGGAATGGAACAAGATGGACAGTTTTATCTTAATGTTGGTTGGCGAATAGCTAACTCTGGAGAAGTACCTGTATGGAAGATGGGTAGTTCGTTTAAGCGATAGAGCTCAGCTAGAAAATCAAATAAAAAGCGCTTTCTCAATGCTGTAGATAGCGCTTTTTTTTATTCCCTTTGGTAAGTCTATTAAGACCGATTATACAATTGGCAAGCAACAGAGTTTAATTCGTGTATACCTTTACATCAGAAAATTTAGCTGTTTTATTAACCTCAAATGCTTGACTATGAAAACCTATTTATTCTTTATTTTTTTTGCCACTATTCAATTAAGTGTTGCGCAAAATATAGAAATACCTGACCCTAATTTTAAGGCCTATCTTTTATCGCTAGAGGATGTGAATCTAAATGGAGATGGTGAAATCCAAGATGAAGAAGCATCTCTCGTGATTAATATTTTTGCAAACGAATTAGAGATTACAAGTTTAGAAGGTATTCAGCATTTCCCAAATTTGTCAATTTTAGATGTGGGATTCAATAGCATTATGGAAATTGATATAAGCCAAAATAGCAAGTTGTATAGGCTCAGTTGCCACAATAATCTTATCTCCAATATAGATTTAAGTGCTAATCCAGAAATACAAGACCTTAATCTTACTAATAATGTAGATTTAGCTAATATAGACTTAACTGAAAACACAAAGATTTCTGAATTACGTTTATCCAATTGCTCCTTAACTTCAGTCGATGTTTCGCATTTAGAAAATTTAGAAATAGTAAATGTTGGGATAAACAATTTAAATACAATTGACGTAAGCAATAATTTAAAACTAACATCACTTTCTCTACAAGAAAACAATTTATCCTCTTTAAATCTGTCTAATAACCTTTTGTTAGAAAATCTATACGTTGGTGAAAATTTGTTGAGCGAATTAAACTTATCCAACTTAGCTTACCTTCGAATACTTAACGCCAAAGAGAATCAACTTCTAAATTTAGATCTCTCCAATAATCCAGCATTGGAACTCGTCTATATACAGGACAATCAAATCAATGAAATAATTTTTAATAATAATGGGAAGATTAAAACTTTGCGTGTCAATATTAATCAACTAGATGAACTAGACTTAGCATCATTAGAAAATTTAGAAAACTTTTTTGCCAGCAACAATCTAATATCAAACATTGACTTGACTAACAACAAAAACTTACTCAAACTCAAGATGGAAAGTAATTTGTTGTCAACTATCGATTTTTCTGAAAATCAGAAACTAAATGAAATTTACCTATCCTATAACTCAATTCACACTTTAGACCTAGGGACTAAAGATTCGCTAAGTCACTTAATCTTATTTGAAAATACAATATCAGCATTAGATTTAAGTAGCTATACCGATTTAAGAAGATTGGATTGTAGACTTAATGACTTGGAGCGTTTAAATGTAGCAAACGGTGCCAATGAAATGTTGTCATTTTTCAGGTGTAATCAAAATGACTCTTTGTTTTGTATTCAGATAGATGAAGGTTTTGATTGGGAAAATACCATTCAAGACTGGCAAAAGGATGATGATGCAGAATACAACGGTGATTGTAATCCAGTTTCTTCGACCATTTCATCAGCAATAGAATTTAGAATCTACCCAAATCCATGCAAAGATCATCTAACTATTATGCACTCTGATAATGGATTATTCAATGTCGATATTTATAACAACATTGGACAAATAATATACTCAGTAGAAGAATTTAAAGCACATCATAAATTAGATCTAACTGAACTAAGAGCAGGAACTTATTTTCTAAATATAAAGTCAGCAAGAATCAATATCACTAAAAAATTAATTGTGGAATAAACTGTGGATACTTTTTTACAGAATTAGTCTAGCTTTTCAATCTAAGGACTTATCATTGCATCATATTTGATTTTATCATATATAAAAACCAATAAGCATGATGAGCCATTCTGATCTTTCCCTAAAGTCAGCTGATACTATTCGAGTACTTTCAGCCTCCATGGTAGAAAAAGCCAATTCTGGCCACCCAGGTGGTCCGATGGGAGGAGCAGATTTTGTCCATATATTATATTCTGAATACATGGTCTATGATCCTAATGACATGGCTTGGGAGTTAAGAGATCGATTTTACCTCGATGCTGGTCATATGTCAGCCATGCTTTATGGTCAATTAGCCTTAGTGGGTACCTACTCGATGGACGATTTAAAATCATTTAGACAATGGGGTAGCGTTACTCCAGGTCACCCAGAGGTTGATTTTAAGAGAGGGATTGAGAATACATCTGGACCGCTAGGTCTAGGTCATGCCTTCGGTGCAGGTTCTGCAGTAGCGGAGCGGTTTTTACAGGCCAGATTTGGAGATGTAGTTGCCCACAAAACCTACATGTACATTTCGGATGGTGGAGTTCAAGAAGAGATTTCGCAAGGTGTAGGTAGAATAGCTGGAACATTAGGTCTCGGGAATATTATCATGTTTTATGATGCAAATGATATTCAACTATCTACCACTGTTGATGAAGTAACAACTGAGGATACTGCTATGAAGTACGAGTCTTGGGGTTGGCACGTTATAACCATCGATGGGAATGACCATGACTCAATAAGAAAAGCCTTAGACGTATCGATAGCAGAGACTGATAAGCCGAGTCTGATCATTGGAAAAACAATTATGGGTAAAGGGGTCGTTAAAGAAGATGCATCCAATTATGAAGGTGAAGTAGAATTACATGGGAAGCCACTGAGTAAAAGTAATGCATCCTACCCAGAAACGATAAAGAATTTAGGGGCTGACCCTAGCAATCCATTTGTTATCCCATCAGAGGTTGCTAAGCATTATCAAGCTTGTATGGCCGAGCGATTAGCTGCGGCAGAAGTGAGAAAAAAGAGGTACAGTGAATGGGTGTCTGCTGAGACTGAAATGCATGCAAAGTATGAGCGTTTTCTAAATAAAGAAACATCTCATTTAGATTATAAAGCCATAGAACAAAAGCAAAACATTGCTAGCAGGAATGCATCGGGTGCAGTCCTTTCTTATTTAGCCGATAATCTTGAGAATTTAATCGTATCATCAGCGGATTTAAGTAATAGCGATAAGACTGAAGCATTTCTCAAGAAGTCTTCTGCCTTTACAAAAGGTGACTTTTCAGGTGGTTTTTTTCAGGCTGGAGTTGCAGAGTTAACTATGGCTGCAATGTGCACAGGTATGGCGCTTCACGGTGGAGTTATTCCAGTTTGTGCTACCTTTTTTGCCTTTTCTGACTATATGAAGCCTGCGATAAGAGTGGCTGCTTTAATGGAGCAGCAAGTTATATTTTTATGGACACATGATGCCTTTAGAGTAGGAGAGGATGGTCCTACCCATCAGCCTATCGAGCAAGAAGCTCAATTGAGATTACTTGAGAAATTAAAGAATCATTCTGGTGTAAATAGTTTGCTAGCTTTAAGACCAGCCGATGCTCATGAGACTACCCACTGTTGGAAATTAGCATTAGATAATAAGCAAACTCCAAGTGGTTTAATTCTATCGCGCCAAAATATCAATGACCTTCCTGGACTCGTTAAGAATTTGCGTTTTGCGGAGGCTAAAGAAGCAAGAAAGGGTGCATACATTGTAAAGCTATCGGAAGGAACTCCAGATGTTGTCTTAGTTGCCAACGGGTCTGAAGTGTCGACCTTATTTGATGCAGAAAAAATACTAGCTAAAGAAGGCCTTAAATGCCAAATAGTTTCTGTTCCATCAGAAGGCTTGTTCAGGACCCAATCCAAAGAATACCAAGCTTCTATATTGCCTGCTGATATACCAAGGTTTGGCTTAACTGCTGGTTTGCCGGTTAATTTGGAATCCCTTGTTGGAGAAAATGGCAAGGTACATGGAGTAGATCATTTTGGATACTCAGCACCTTACACTGTGCTGGATCAAAAATTCGGATTTACTGGCGAGAATGTTGCCGAACAGGTGAAATCATTGTTGGCCTAAATCCCCTCTATTTACAGCGGAACTATTTTCATAGTTTATCTGGTTTTTCAGAATAAGTGATACTCATTCATTTAGTCCTATAAATCCAGTGGTTTGTCCTATAAAAACATAGTTTGAACAGAAAAACGACGCTAGTTGTAACTTTTGTGCATCTAGAAAAGTATTCTCTATATAAGTCCAAACAAACTATGAAACAACTTCTATTACTAGGCTCTTTTTTATTGTACACTTTTTCGCCAATTATGGGTCAGACAACCATTGGTGGAGAAGTACAAGATGAAGGAAATCAGCCTGTCCATTTTGCGACGGTAGCCTTATACCAATCTTCTGATAGCACCTATGTGGATGCTCAGACAACAGAAGAAGATGGAAGTTTCAACTTCAAAGATGTAGAGCAAGGCAACTATTATTTACAGACAACTATGCTAGGTTTTGCAGATCAATTGACTGACTTGACTATACCCTTGTCAAGTCCACTAATGATTATGCTGAGCCAAGATGTTAATTTGCTGACTACTGTGGAAATCACAGCTAAAAAACCACTACTCGAGCAGAAAGCTGATCGTTTAGTGGTCAATGTAGAAGAAAATCTCACAGGATTAAATGGCAACGTATTAAGTGTATTAAAAAAGGTTCCCGGCTTGTTGATCATTGGAGATCAGGTGAAAATGGAAGGGTCAAATACACCAAATATTTTAATTAATGGTAAATCGACTCAGTATATGGATGTGCAGTCTTTGCTCAAAGACATGCCAGCTGATAACATTAAGAAAATCGAAGTAATCCATCAACCTGGAGCTGAATTCGATGCAGAAGGAACAGGTGCTATCTTAAATATAATACTGAAAAAAAACAACCTCTTCGGAACAAATGGGAATGTGAGAGCTGGAGTTGCTAATGGAGAAAACTGGAAATATACTAGCTCAGTAAATCTTAGTCATTATCAGGGTAATTTAAATGTCAATGCAGGCTTATCCTATAAAAACTATCCATACTGGGAAAGTAATGACATTACCAGAAGGATCCAAGACACGACCTTTACACAGGTTTCTGATGATCCTGGTTTTGGAGAAAGTTGGCGTGGAAATTTATCCTTGGATTATCACATTACAGATAGACATTCTGTAGGAATACAAACCAGATACATTAATTGGTCTGGTAACAACGCAATAACAACAAATACAGAGGTTGATTATAATACGCCATTAAAACAAAATTTGAGTCTCCTGACAGATAACTCATCTGATGAGATCTGGAGATTGCGTTCTGTTAACCCATACTATACCTACAATATCGATACAAGCGGCCAGAAAATAGAATTTGATGTTAATTACTCGACGATTGTCAATGATGGGGAATCTATTTTAACAACAACTGAAGTAGATGAGAATTATATCTTGCCAAGACAAAAATATGATCAACCAGGTTCGACTAATATTTATGCAAGTAAGCTTGATTATACCTTACCTCTTAATAACGACTTAACCATCAGTGCAGGAGCAAAATATAGTTCAGCAGCATTGGACAATGATCTAAAAGCCCTAAATGAAGGCGCAGAAGGTAATTTTAGATTAGATACGTTTAACTCGAATCATTTTTTATTTGATGAAGTCATTTTTGCAGCCTACTCTAAAATCAATTTTCAGCTAGATAAATGGTCTGGTACAGCAGGTTTGCGCTATGAAGACAGTCATTCAGAAGGTTATTCTATAACTATAGATGAACGTATTACAAGGGACATTAAAAAACTATTTCCAAGCTTTAGTTTATCTCGTGAAATATCAGGACCTCTAGCAGCTTCAGTAGCGTATAGTTATCGTATAAATAGACCTAGATATTCCAATCTAAATCCTTTTGTTTATTATTTAGATGCTTTTACTTTTCTGCAAGGTAACCCTATGTTGAGGCCTGCCTTTGCTCACAGTTTTAAATTTAATTTAATGTTTGAGAAACAACCTTTCTTTAATATTGAATACAAAGATGTTACGGATGTAATGACTGATTTAACACAACAAAATGATGCAACTGGGGAAACCAACCTTAGCACCTTTAACCTTGAATCATTCAAGAACCTAAATATCAGTTTATACTTCCCACTTGATTTTATACCTCGGGCTTCTGGTGTTGGTGGAGTGATAGCTAACAATAATATCTATGATTCTGAGTACCTAAACGCAGTATTATATCGACAACAATGGGATTTTACTGGATTTATTCAGACGGAATGGACTTTACCTTATAAGATAATGGGTGAATTGTCAGCTTGGTATAACAGTGGAGGAATTGAGGGAATTATAGATGCGGAATATTTATACGGAGTAGATGTGGGTGTAGCAAAGAAGTTTTTAGATGATAAACTGAGAGTGAATGTTGGAATTGAAAATATTCTCGCAAAATATATGACGGCCAACATCAATTACGAAAACATGGATTTGTCTATATATAATCAATGGGATGGTCCAGTATACAATCTTGAATTAAGTTATAAGTTCGGTAATCAACATATGAAATCAGTGCAGAAGAAAAAAAGCAGTGCATCTGATGTGTTAAATCGAGCACAGAGAAACTAAAGCTGGAGAGCTTTAAGTTTGTTTGGTTAATATTTAGTGAGGGGAGTGGAGACTTCCCTCATTTTTATTTAATATCCATTGTTCTTTTAAAATACCATAACTAACTGAGTCATAATATTCCCCATTAACAATTCTTGCCTTCCTGTAACAAGCTTCTTGGTCCATCCCTAATTTGGCTGCAAGCTTTATCATTCCATAATTCCCGGACCAGCTTGTAAGGCCTATGCGTACAAGTTCAGGAAATGTATTGAAAATATGATCTATCCATAAGTTTAGAGCCTGAAGCCCTATTCCTTTTGACCAATGTTGTTTTTCGTAAATAGCTATTCCTATTTCTAACCAATGGGTTTCCTTGGACCTCCAATAATAACTCACTTCACCAATCATTGCTTTATTTTCTATGTTAATAAATCTTCTATTGAGGATATGACCATTGGCTTCGATTTCACTACTCATTTGTTTTTCTTTTCTTTTCAATGCTGCCTTATCGTCTTTCACGAAATATGGTCCATTAAAGACTTGATAATCATGGTTTGCCGATTGCCAAAACATATAAGTTGCCAAATTTTGGGAGTTAATTTTAGCCAATGTTAGCTTCATCCATTTTTCATTAAATATTATAAATTAATTATATAAATAAAATTACTAAGACATATTATACTGCTATTAAATTAATTACACATTAAATTTCATAGTTATTTAATAGTTTATAGTTATATATTATAAATAAATTATATATTTGAATGTTTTTATTAATACTAAGCAAGGCAAATAACTCAGACTATGAATTCTTCAAATTATAAGAAAGGGTATTCTTATTTAATTTCTGCACTAGTAAAATCAATATTGATTTTATTGTTAATTCCTATCTCGCAGACTGATATTTATGCACAATGTGGTTCTGGAAATTCTGCAGTTACAACCTGTAGAAACCAACAAACTGCTGACCCTACCGATGATGATTACTTTCCGGTGGAACTTGTCATCCCAAATGACCCAGCGAATAATGGCTATAATTATACTACCTCGGGTGGACAATCTGGATCGGTTGGAGCTTCTGGAGGTGTTATGGGAGAAGCATTAGAATTCAATGAGACTTGGCCAGTAACTGTTACGGTGACAGGACAGGATGACGGATGTACTGATAATATAGTGGTCCAAGGACCACCTTCTTGTTCTCCATGGAACTGTGGAGGGATCGGCATTTCAGTGATTAGTCAAGGATGTGTGGGTTCAAATCTTTGTTTTGATGTATCTATCACAGGTAGTGATGGATTAGCAATTGAAATTTTAAGAAAACTATCCGGAGCAGATGATCCAAATAACCCCGCAAAGGTAATCTTAACTACAGGAGTAGGAGATGGAACTTATAATGCTTGCGTTTCAAATGCAGATGTACAAGCAGATTATGGTGGAGACCCATTTTTCACTGTTTGGGTTCATGCATTGGATGCAACCGGTGCAATTATATATGATTGTGTCTCGGATGATTTAGTTACTGTAGAAACTTGTGCGCCGGCATGTAATTTGACGGTTGATGCAGTAACTGCAGGTCCATGTTACTATGATGCAGCGAGTATGCAATCATTATCAGATGTTACCGTTTCAGTAAGTTATACAGATGCGCCAGCAGGCGAAACTATTGATGTAAATTTAAATGGAGCTACAGGTAGTATTACTCCTTCTGGAACAAATGGATCAGGGATGACTGTCATAACTGTACCAGCAGACGGTTCTACTTTAACGGCAAGCGCTAATTTTAATGTAACTACTTCGTGTGCAGGATCAAATACAGGAACTGCACCGTCAAATACCTGTGCACCTAACTGTTCTTTAACAGTGGATGCAGTAACACCTGGCCCTTGTGTGTGGGACGGAACAGCATCTACAACGACTGTTACAGTCGCTGTGAGCTGGATGGATGCACCTCCAGGAGAAGATATAATAGTTGATATAAATGGAGTACAAGCTACCATTCCAACTATGGGACAAATGAATGGTAGTAATTCAGTGCCAATAACGGTTCCTGCAGATGGTTCTACAGGGAATACTGTGGTAGCTTACTTTATACCTACTTCATCTTGCTCTAGTACGGGAACGTTTGATGCTCCTGCGCCATGTGCACCTTCTTGTATGCTGGATATCACTTCAGTAAGCCCGGGAAGTTGTTATTGGGATGGAACTCAATCATTGGTAGATGTTACAGTAGCATTTTCGTGGTCAGCGGCACCATCAGGAGAAGATATATTAATCGATATAAATGGAACGGTTGTTAGTGTAACACCGAGTGGAACGAGTGGAAGTGATATGGCCGTTTTGACTTTGCCAGCTGATGGTACTAGTCCTTCAGTTTTTGGTTCATTTTCAGTTACATCTTCTTGTGCTGATACAGATAATTCTCTTAGCCTACCAACTCCATGTGCACCAATGTGTTCGATGGTTATTACCTCAGTGAGTGAAGGTGGTTGCTATTGGGATGGAAGTCAATCATTAGTTGATGTGACCGTTGCATTCACTTGGAGTGATGCACCAGCGGGCGAAGATATTTTGATTGAAGTTGACGGAGTAGTCACAACGGTAACACCATCAGGAACAAGTGGATCTGATATGGCGACAGTAACCGTGCTTGCAAGTGGTGCTAGTTCTACAGCTTTTGTTGAATTTATAACGACTAGCTCTTGTGGAGATAGCGAACCAATAAATTTGCCATCACCTTGTGCACCAAGTTGTAATTTAAGTATTACAGCGGTGACAGATGGAGGTTGCTATTGGGATGGAAGTGCTTCTGTTGTGGATGTAGATGTTTCTGTGACTTGGAGTAATGCTCCTGCTGGAGAAGATATAGATGTAATCATAAATGGAAACTTTTGTACCATTAATGTTGGAGGTGCTAGCTCGGGTTCAGATCTTTGCTCATTTACCTTGCCAGCTGACGGGCTTTCACAAAGTGTGTTTGCAAATTTCACAACAACTACTTCGTGTTCTGCTGCAGATTCTTGGGTTGCGCCTCAGCCTTGTCAACCAGCATGTAATTTAGTAATTACAAATGTTTCAGATAGTGGATGTTTTTGGAATGGAACTAATTCAGTAACTGATGTAACGGTAGCTGTTAGCTGGACTAATGCTCCAGTTGGAGAAGATATCGAAGTTCAATATGGTGGTAATATAGATTTCATAGGAGTAAGCAGTCCGAATGGTTCTGGATCAATTTCATTAACCGTTTTTGCTGATGGAAGTACAGATTTTGTAGATGCCTTCTTTTCAACTACCACATCTTGTGGTGATTTTGATACTTATGCTGTACCTGGTCCTTGTGAGCCACCTTGTTCTATTACAGTGGATAATGTAGTAGCCGGAGCTTGTGTGTTTGACGGTACAAATTCGTTAGTAGATGTAGATGTAACATTCAGTTGGATGAATGCACCTGCAGGAGAAGATATAGATGTATTTGTGGATGGTACTACAGTTAGTTATACACCAAGTGGAACATCTGGCACTCATACTCAAACAGTTACTGTTGGAGCTACTGGTGCGACTGGAGCTGTAGTTAGTGTAAATTTTGAAACTACTTCATCTTGTTTTGATGTATCAAATGTAGATTTACCACCATCATGTTCACCTAATTGTGAATTATTTGTCACTGTTAATCCAGGGGCGTGTTATTGGGATGGATCAGCTTCATTAGTAGATGTAGATGTAAATGTTAGTTGGGCAAATGCACCGGGTGCAGAAAGTATAGATGTAAATTTTGCAGGTAACACAATGGTTGTTACACCTACAGGAACACCTGGAAATCAAACCATTTCATTTACAGTACCTGCAGATGCAAGTTCTGGAAACGCAACAGCTAATTTCCAAACAACGACAACATGTTCTGCTTCAGGACCATATAATTTACCTGGACCATGTGCGCCAAATTGTTCGATAACACTTGGTGTAATGGAGGGTAACTGTTATTTAGATGGAGGTGGAAACTCTGTAGCTGACGTAACAGTTACTGTGAGCTGGACAGATGCACCAGCTGGAGAAGATATAGATGTAACTTTAGGTGGTGTAACACAAACGGTTGCAGTCTCTGGAACAAGCGGAAGTGGAATGACTGTATTTACAGTAGCAGCTGATGGTTCTATGGGAAATATAAGTGCAGCATTTAATCCTACCTCAAGTTGTAGTGCAAATGCACCATATACCTTACCGACAGCATGTAATACTCCAGAATGTGTTATAAGTAATGCAACCGCAACAGTAGAGTGTTTAGAAAATGGAACACCATTAGATCCTACAGACGACTTGTTTAAATATACAATCACTGTAACAGGAGCAAATGTAGGAAGTTCTTACAGCATCTCTAATGGAGACACACAAATGGGTTTAGCTTATGGAATGCCTATGGGGCCATTTAATACAAGTGGATTCCCAATTTCTGGTGGTCCAATAACCTTAGATATTCAAGATATTGATGACGCTAATTGTACCTATGTATTGCTTGTAGATCCACCAATGCCATGTTCCAATGATGTATGCTCTATTAATACGCCTGTGCCAGATGTTATATGTTTAGATAATGGTACACCTGCAGATCCAACTGATGACTTGTTTAAATACTCACTAGAAGTTACAGGCTCAAATGTAGGAACTACCTACTCTATAACAGGAGGAGATAATCAACCAGGCTTAGCTTATAACACGCTAGTTGGACCATTTAATATGGCAGGTTTTCCAATCAGTGGTGGTGACTTTACCATTACCATTACTGACGACGCGGCTGGAGCAACTTGTTTTACAACAGTTGATATAATTGCACCGGCTCCTTGCTCTAATGAATCGTGTTTTATCACGCCGACTATTGATGTTATTTGTGACGATAATGGAACTCCTGGTAATCCTGCTGATGATTTGTTTAGATACACAGTAGATGCTACTGGAAATAATATTGGCACAACTTATACTATTTCTGGCGATGATTCACAAATGGGACTAGCTTATGGGACTTTAGTAGGTCCATTTACTATGGCAGGCTTCCCAGTCTCAGGTGGGGATTTAAACCTAACATTGACCGATGATTCAGACGCGACTTGCTTAATAGATGTGGTAGTGGAAGCGCCATCTTGCTTAACCGAAGTATGTGAATTGGATATGCCTCTTGTCACTGTAAATTGTTTGGATAATGGTACACTTACTGACCCTTCAGATGATTTATTCCAATATACGATAACAGTGACTGGAACGAATACTGGTACAACTTATAATATAAGTGGTAGTGATACTCACATGGGACTTGGATATGGTTTATCAATGGGGCCATTTACGATGGCAGGTTTCCCAATAAGTGGTGGATCTTTAACATTGAATATAAATGACTCAAATGATATAAATTGTGCAACTACTATTGTGGTTGATCCACCAGATCCATGCTCAGATGAGGACTGCTCTTTGGAAGACCCAATTATCGATGTTACTTGTTTAGACAATGGAACTCCAACAGATCCATCTGATGATCAGTTTGAATATGCCATTACAGTGAATGGAACAAATGTAGGTCCTTCTTATACGATTATGGGAGATGATATGCGTCTTGGTTTAGGCTATGGTGCTCCTGCAGGAGCCTTTGGTTCTTTCCCGATAAGTGGAGGTGACTTGAATTTGACTATTAAGGATGATAGTGATCCAAGTTGTACTGTCCCGGCTACAGTAGAGGCTCCAGATCCTTGTTCGGATGCTTGTTCTATTATGGCAGATATTTCTAATATAGAATGTAATGATAATGGTACGCCATTTATAAGTTCAGATGATTATATCACCTTTGA
>JAHDEC010000010.1 GCA_020629035.1 Saprospiraceae bacterium
ATTGGCAGTTGGTCGCCATTGCCACCGAATCAGGCATCGAGGAATCGTGGCAAACCTTAGATGTTTTAGATTTTGTTCAGCGAAGCTATTCTGAAGCACCGCTTGATCTCTCTACAGGGGCGACTGATGTACTTGTCACTTTCCCAACAGATGCTATTTTAGAATTATCAAATACCGAATTAATCGTTTTTGTGCAAAACTTAGATGACAATCAAATAATTAATGGCTACAACATAGCCCTATCCGAATTCTCTATTCTTGAGAACACAGAAGATGCTTCCATCGAAAGTGTGTCAATTTATCCTAATCCGACAAGGGATATCATCAACTATGATACAACATTGGAAAATCAAGCAGCTATATTACAAGTTTACAACGCGTATGGGCAAATAGTGTGGCAGGAATCGATAGTTGCTGCAAGAGGGCAGCTAGATTGTTCTTCGTTTCCAAATGGTGTATATACCATTAAAATAAGCACAAGCAATAAGCTCTTCAAATCCTCATTTGTAAAACAGTAAAAGATAAATGAGCCTTGCTTCCAAAAAGCAGGGCTTTTTATGGCTTTTGTCGTTAGGGAGTTTCCCAATATTGGGCAATCAAAAGAAAAGAGATTATTTTAATCCATTAAAACCATCTAATGGACAAGCTGCTAATTATTTCCTTCTTTCTTTTAATCGGACATGCTTCACAGGGACAGTCCTGGGCAAAAACCTACTGGAACGAATTTGATCATGATGCCTTCACCACTTGCATCGGAGAATTATCCGATGGATCGTTAATTGCCGCA
The DNA here is from genome assembly GCA_020629035.1 of Saprospiraceae bacterium. Taxonomy (GTDB): domain Bacteria; phylum Bacteroidota; class Bacteroidia; order Chitinophagales; family Saprospiraceae; genus JAHDDO01. The sequence goes on from JAHDEC010000010.1 coordinate 788, forward strand.
GGTCATATTTTTGAAAATGGAAATGGTGGAGATATATTTTACTATAAACTAAACCCTGATGGTGATGTCATTTGGAAATACAGTCTTAGCAGGGATGGTTTTGAACAAGCAGTTGATATTGCTATCCATCCAGATGGTGGTTTTTCATTACTCGCTTGGTCTAATACCGAACGCATTAGCATAAATCAGTTTGATGAAGATGGGTTTTTACTGGAAAGATTTACTTTTTTAGAACCCCCTCGTAGCTTTCCACGTGACTTTCTTCAACTAGAAAATGGAGATTATTTAATCAGTGGTTATACAGAAAAAAGCGAAGATCCTTTGGTTAACGAAATAGACCTCTTTCTGCTAAGGAGTAGTTTTGATGGTGAATTAATCTATAGAAGCACTGTTGACTTGGCTGGTCAAAAATGGGAAGTTCCCACTTCCCTTATTGTTAAAGACGAGTTCGTTTATACAAGCATTTACAATGTATTGGATGACGTGTTTGACCAGTCTATATTTTATCTGTTTAAATGGAACCTGAGTGATGGTCAGCCTATTTGGCAAGAAAATTTGGGAGAAGGATTAATTACTGATTTAGCATTATCTGCTGACAGTCTTAGCTTAATAGCTGCTGTGAATGGACCTGATAATTTTTGCTATTTGGCAAGCATTAGTTTTGAGGGAGATATAACTCTTTTAAAGGAAGTCCTCCCTGAAGAGTATTGCGAACCCCTGGAAATGCTGGTTTTAGATGATGGTTCGATTGTGCTAAGCGCTATTAGTTATGAGGATGAACTTTTTACTGCAAAAACTTCATTGCTTTACTTTAATGCTGAGTTGGATTTAATTTGTCGACAGGACTATATTGATGAGTATCAGACCACACCATCATCACTTATCAAGTTAGCAAATGGTAGTGTTTGTTGCACCAACAATATTTTCAATGGCAATTGGAGTGATCATCATCCATTAATTGTCAAGCTTGAAGAACCATGTGATGGACCGAGCATTTTAAGTAAATTTACAAACAGTCAGCCATCAAAGCATAGCTTTCAGATCACGCCTAATCCAGCAAAAGATTTTATCGAATGGTCTGCAACAAGTAATATAGAAACAACATCATTTCGAGTTTTATCTACCAATGGAAGATTAATGATGGCAGGAAAAACCAATGAACAAAATCGATTAGATATTAGCCATCTTACTAGCGGTTATTATGTTTTAGTTTTATTGAAAAATGATGCTAAGCGGAGTCATCTTCCTTTTGTGAAGTTGTAGTAAATAGGATATTGACCAATGCTGATTATACTCCTTGAGCTATTTGAATCGTTGGAATGGAATAGCACTTAAAACACGAGGCTGCTCATTTATGGTTAAAAAAGTGATTCAATATTCAGCACTACTCATTCTAGTATACTGCCTTGCTGGGCTTTCTCTTCCCTACTCGCAAAAACGACTAAGTAATATTTGTTACAAACAAGCAAATTACTTAGGAGGGGCACTCGCTCAAGGATTAGACTACAAGCTTCAAAACCAATATCCAGAAGGTTATATTTTTAGTCATTCGCTATTGGCACTTTCCTTAATAGAGCTTCACCAGAAAGACTCAAAACGATTTAAACAGCATCACCAAAGAAGCCTAAAAAACAGCATCACCAAACTAATTGCCGAAGAAGCCAAACAGACTTTTTCAGAGGACTTAACACTGCCATATGGAGCCTTTTATAATGGCTGGACTAATCTAGTATTAAAAAAATTCCTGTCCTCAACATTGAGTTACGAATTTACTAATAGACAAAAATACCTCGATAAACATCATCAACTGAGTCAGCGTATTAAGCAAGCATTAAAAACAGATACCTTATTGGAGAGCTATCATGAAAGTTACTGGCCTGCTGATAATCTTGCCTGTATAACTTCCTTAACTGAAGAGGAAGCTGAAGAGTTTTATGATGTTTGGCTAAACCATCTAAAGTTAGGTGAAGCATCTTTGATTCCACATGATTTACAGCAAAAAGAAATTAGGGGATCATCCCAAGCACTAAGTCTTTATTTCCTTTCGGAAATACAACAGGATTCAAGTTTATTTGCGATGAATGCACTATTTAAAACTCAATTTGAAAAGCGAGTTTTAGGTATCCATTTTATCCGAGAAAATCAAGACCAATCCAATAAGATGGATGTTGATTCCGGACCAGTAATTTGGGGTATTGGAAGTGTTGCTACTTTAATGAATGTGCGTGCTCAATCATGCATGAGTGTAAATTCAGGCCCTACATTTACTTATGGTTTTTTAAATCTTTTAGGTGTGCCTATCACGGGTTTCAAATCGAAATATTACCTATTTAAACAAGCCCCGATGTTTGACTTATTTATGCTTTGGGTTGGGGTGAGTTTGTTAGATAAAGTGTAAGGTTTTAGTTTTTTTTATTATCATTAGGTAACGCTACATTAAACTTAAGTTACGTAAGATGAATAGGTCTCTTCTGCCCATATCAAGCATCGTTCTGCTCTTATCCTTATTGTTTAGTATCTGTTTAGATGCTCAGAAAGATGAATCGAGTCAAGACGTTTTGATTAAGCATGTAACTATTAAAGTTGAAAAAATTCATCACTCGCTTAAGCTTGCTGAGTATTTAGAAGAAGAGATTATAGAAGCAATGAGGGAGATCTTCGAAGCTAATGACATAGTCTGTATGCAAGAAAATTCCCACATGTACCCTCCAATCAAAAATAATGACAAGAAATACTATGATGTGCTCATCAGCATCGATAGTGATGCATCACTTGATTGTGGTCTGATAACGGCTAAACTGAGAAATCAAATGGGTCTCAATGTGTATTTTAAGCGGAAATCTTTGTTTGGGGTTAGAGGTAGTTTAGATGATCACTGTGAGCAAAAAATCATACATCAAGCTAAGACTTATGCAAAACGGATGTGCGGTTTTTTATCTAAAGATCAGCGTGACAACTATCTAAAAAAACCGCTCGCAAAAGATGCTAGCAAATCATATAAAACCATTCAACTCCCTGACATAAAAAACATTGAAACTGGTATTTTACGCGATTCCCTGACAAGCATCCTTGACTCCAAGGATCGCCTAGCCCTAGAAGGAATTTATGAACCAGAAGATGTATCTGGTGGATTATACACACTAGGGATTATTTATCATGAACACTCCTATAAAATAATTTGCCTTTCTTCTAATCGACAAAATTGGAAAGAAGGAGATTTAAAAGGAGCTTCTGTTTCCAATATCAATAGTCCTGGTGAAAACCCCACTTTTTACTGGTATATGGCCAACGGAAAAATGGAACTAGCTGTATTTAATCACTTAGAAAACAATCGACTCAGGTTGACAATTTTAAATGTCGGCTTAACTAGAACATATAAGAAAGTCTATTAAATTAAGTTCTTATGAGTCTGCAAATATTCAAGCGGGTTCCGTTAAACAAAACATAAAAAATAGTCTTCAGAATAATACACTCAGCATTTCTTTTTAATTTAAAACCATGATCAGTTTATCTATAAAGACTTGCATAGCATGCGTTTTTATGTTCTGCATGTTAAACTCCAGCAGCATAAAATCACAAACTATTAGTGATGATTATCACGAGACTTTTGAAATCCTAAAAGTAGACCCATCATTTTCCATCAGCAAAGAGCAAGTTGAGGATTTGACATCCCTTGAAGAAATCAACAAACACTTTAAACCTGAGTGGGTAAAACAGTATTTCTCCGTAAAAACTATGGCCATTATTGATGGAAAGGAAAAAAGTGTGACTAGTGAAAACAACCATATAGATTCAGCACAAAAAGCCTTACTAAAACAAGCCGACGAGCACGAATTAGTGCACATTAGCATCAACTATTTACCGAATAACTCCTTAAAGCAAAACGAGGCAAAAGAAATACATTTTTCGTTTGCTTTCAAACCTAGCATAGATGCAGTTCCTTTGGAAGGAAACGCGACATTGGCCCATAAAATAAAGGAAGAATTAAGTGCCAAGAACTTAGCTTACCGACAAGAAAAACATCAGCTAGCCATTGCTACTTTTTCGATCTCAGCTGAAGGACATCCATTTAACGTGAAGATGGTTTCATCAACTAAAAACCCAACCATTGATTCGGTGATTGTTGAACAACTAAATTGCATGCCGAAATGGAATCCAGCTAGTTATGCAAATGGTAAAGCAACACAACAAGATTTTGCATTGCTGATTGGCGATGATCAAAGCTGCAATATTAATCTAGTCAACGTGGAGCAACACGAAAATTTCGGTCTACTCCATCGAAAATAAAAGAGTGCTAAGTAGTTAGTAAACAACTTAGTTTGCTAAAAATTTGAGAGTTTGCCGTTCACCATTCTTTAGTATGATTGTCCCTAAATATAGACCAAAGTTGGGCTCAAATTCAACACTTGCATTGCTTATCCCAGGTATAAATTGATGTAACAATTTTCCTTGTAAATCATAAAGAAATACTTGCTCTACATCATGGACATTAGCCAAAACCTCGATGCGATTATTACTGGAGTTATATTGTAAATAAACCTCGATATTCTGCTCCTGTTTGGTGCTCGAAACTAATTCGCAATCATTCGGATTATTTTCAATGGGCAAACCAGGTGTCAAATCCAGGCCGTCAAAACCTGGATAATCAGGACCATATTTATAAGCTCTGAAATTTGCATTATCGCTAATGTTTTGACCTTGTGTGGCAGGAAAATCTCCAAATAAAGGAATTTCATATTCCCAAGCTACATCCCGATCAGGAGTAACTTCAAAGATTAAACCCGGCGATCCTGCATTAATTAGTGTATTGCCATTAGGAAGTCTCTGCGCATTGGAAAGAAAAGCGCTATAAAAGTTTTCTCCGCCCTGGTCACCATAAATAGTTTCTAAGGCGGCTGGACCGTATGGCACGCCCTCTACTCTGGTATAAAAACCCGGTGAATCTTGAGGTGGGTTTAATAGCTGAACTTGCGAAAAATCGGCGCCAGGTTTACCATTACCATTGTTGTAAATTAATATTTGGAGTTCATCATCTAAACCTTCTTGTATCCAATGTACACCATGCTGCCCCCATAATAATTGGCCTTCGGGCGGCGCACCTTGATAGGCAGATGCATTTCCCCAACGATACAAAATATCTCCACCTTTACCGTAAATGCCTCCTTCATGACTGGCAGCTTCTTCGGTTGTTGTGCTATGGTCGATAATCCATACTTCATCTGAATTACGGACTGAAATCAAAATTTGGTCAAGTGTTTCATTATAATCAATGGCATTAAAATGATTCCAATCACGGCTCGCATTAGAGTTACTACTGTTCAACTCAGGCAAGTTTATGTCAAACAATTCAGGATGATCAGCCACAAATCCGAAGCCTTCTTTAGTATCATCAAAATCCTGTATGTAATGATCGTTAATGTGCCATTCCCAGACAATATTTGCATCATCTGAACCCACTGGTTCCAACTCTACAATCTTTTCTGACCACATAAAATTCTGAGATGCTATTTCATCCGGATTCCTCCCTAATTCGATCAATTCATCACGATAAGTAAGCTCCCAAGTCAACATGAGTACATTTCCATTAGGCATCATCACTGCATCGTGATGTGATAACTGCTCTGAGGTATTAATTTCATATTTCCAAATAACATTATTGTTCCAATCCACTAACTCGATTCCTCCCGCATTACTCGCTGAAGTAAAAGGTCCCTCAGGATCCACTTTATAGGTTCTAAACAGGTGACCACTTTCTAAAAAATAAGCGGCCAAACCGGGTCTTGTACCTCGGTCCCAATCATTAATTAAATTCCCACAATTATCCACTAACCATGCCTTAGTGCCCGAAAAGGGAGAAAAGAAGGTATATCCTTCAAAGACTTCATCTGTGGAGGATAAAACACCTACGGTTGTTTGACTAAACAGAGGCAAAATGCTGAGTGTAATGAAGAGGGATAGCCATATTTTCATAAGTAAGTAATAACTGTTTGGCGACTAAGATAATGTTTGTTGCTGAAGGATTAGATTTTGATTAACTTAATGTTTTACCTGAAATAAAATATATGAATTCAAACACTTAATTGTAGTCATTTACATATTTTAATTTTTTATATTTATTTTATTTTAATATATTTTAAACTTTTAATCAGTAGATTATAAATGTAATATATATTATATATATTATATTTAAATATTTACTTAAAATTATATAATCATGCAATCATTAACTTCCATAAAAATTATCTTGTTTTTATCTTTTTGCACTCATCTCCCAGCACAAACACCAAAAAATCTTAAAGACTTTAATACAATACTTCCTCCAAACTGCATACCTATTAATGACACATTGCTTTGCGACCAAACTGAAGTAAGTAATTTAAACTGGAAAGAATACACATACTACATTAAGAAAGTAATGGGTGAAGAGTCCGTGGAAGCCAAATCAGCGATGAGTGACCAAGATGGTCATATGTTTAAATTAGACCCTGATAATGGCTCAAAAAAGGGCCGAATACCAGTCCATAAGTCCCAATACCATCATTACGCCTTTTATGACGACTACCCCGTAATCGGCATTAGCTTACAGCAGGCAAAGAATTTTTGCACTTGGAGATCTAATGTGGTATTCGAACATTTTCTTGTCGAACGCAACATTCTAGAATCCAGCACTTTAAGCCAAAATCGAGATAATCATTTCACTATTGACAACTACCTACATAGCGAAATTGCCCAAGAGAATAAACATTTAGTAAGCCATTACCCTAGATACTTTATTCCATCAGAAGAAGAGTGGAGCCTATTGAAGGAAAAAATTCAAAATAATGAAATTAAAATTGGAAAAATAAATTCAAGATCAGCCGCAAAAAAGCATCAAAACAAAAAGATAATACCTATCCAAGCAGTCAGAAACACAAGTCAAAAAACCAAAAACACATTTTATCATATCCTTGGAAATGTGTCCGAAATGATTGATGAAGAATTTTACGTGGAAGGCGGAGACTATACGCAAACGGCTGATGACATCTTACTTTTGGAGAAAAAGAAGGAAATCTATCCGAGTGATTTTGTGGGCTTTAGATGCTTTTTCGTGTGGGAAGAGATCGACTATGAACTTTACAAATAATCTCATATTATATATTTTTATAATATATTGGAGACCAAACAGAATAACATTTGTCAAGGGTCTTTAAATGACAATTTACATTTATACTTGCCATTGATTATCTATTTGAGATTGTTTTACAGCCTTAATAATTTTAGCAACTCATTATTTGAGTTGAAATTTGTACTTTCGATTGAATGAAGATTGAATCCAAATTGAGACTTACTCTACTCCTAGCTATTTGGTGTACAAGCATAGCTGGTGTACACGGACAAAAAGCCCTAATCATAGGTATTGATGGAATCCGCTCAGATGTTTTTGAATCTAGTCATACACCTGTGCTTGATGATTTAATTAGCGATGGGCTATATAGTCCGGATTGTCTCAACGATGATATAACCATTAGTGGGCCTGGTTGGTCAGCCATACTTTGTGGGGTGAGGTCTGAGAAACATGGTGTCACTGGCAATGACTTTTCTTCTAACAACTATGATGATTATCCGACCGTCATTAAATACATCGAAGAAGCTAACCCTAACCTTAGCACCATTTCTATTTGTAATTGGAACCCAATTAATGATTTTATTGTCCAAAGCTATGCAGATACTAAAGAGAATGTTGGTTCAGATATAGATGTCGAGACTAGAGCTAGACACTATCTAGATGTCGAAGATCCAGACTTGCTCTTCTTACATTTTGACGAATGCGATGGTGCGGGTCATAGTACAGGATTTACGAGTGACTCTCCTGATTATGTCACTGCCATAGAAACCACTGATTCACTCATAGGCGAAGTCATTAATAGTTTACTGGCTCGACCAAACTACTCGGACGAAAACTGGGCAATTTTTATTACTTCTGATCATGGCGGGATAGGATTTAGTCATGGCGGCCAGACTATAGAAGAACGTAGGATTCCTTTTATCATTTCTGGAGATTCCATTGAAACTACGGTGATAGTAAAGGATAGTAGTCTTATATCTGTCAGCAATTGCTTGATGGATACAACTGAGTTGACATTTGATGGTGATAATGACTATGTAGAGTTCCCCCATATCCCAGATTATGATTTTGGACCAAATCAAGATTTTACAGTGGAGTGCAGAGTGAGAACATCTATGGCCGCGGATGTCGCTATAATGGGCAATAAAGATTGGGATAGTGGAAATAACAAAGGATTTGTATTCTCCTTTAAGTATCCAAGTGGACCTGAATGGAAAGTTAATATCGGCGACGGAAGTAACCGAGCTGATCTAAATATCGGTGCAAGTATTGCGGATAACGAATGGCACAGTCTTTCTGTCACCTTTGATAGAGACGGTATGATGAAAATGTATCAAGAGGGTGTCTTTGTGGGCGAGACCTCTATTGCTTCTATCGGAGACATAGACAATAGCTCAGGTATATTCCTTGGCACAGATATCAACCAAGCATACGATTTTGGTGGATCTATTGCTGAAGTACGAATTTGGGATACAGTATTAGGAGCATCTTCAATCGCTGATTATGCTTGTAATGAAATAGATGCTCAGCATCCAAATTATAGCTCACTTATTGGATACTGGAAACTAGATGATGAGAATGCTACTGTGATTGAGGATTTTTCTACCAATGATAATGATGGGACTATATCAGATGCAACATGGATGGCTACAGATTCTATATATGTGTATGATTACTCGGAGACTCCAAAACTTGTTGATCTTCCGGTCTCAGTACTCGGTCACCTCTGCATGGCTGCCGAGCCTTCTTGGGATATTGATGGACAAAGCTGGGTAGCCGATTGCACCTACGACTTATCGGCTTGCGTTAATCCAGGCTACATCACTTGGAATGGATCTATATCTGACAATTGGCATGATGCAAGCAATTGGGATAAAGGCAGAGTGCCCCTTGTTTGTGATAATGTTATCATACCAGCAGATTTTTCTGTTAATATCCAAGCGGGTTCAACTGCAGTTTGCTACACCCTTGAAACAATAGGCAACGCCGAATTGTGTCAAGATGCCGGAGCAAACTTCGAAGTGCTCACTAATGACTAAAGCCAATTATGACCCTTGCTTCGCTAATGAAGATGATCAGCATTGGCCTAAATAACAAAAGCACAAGCTGCGCTTACAGTCTTGTGCTTCTATCCTTTATAGACAACTAGCCTATTCTTCTGAGTCTTCTGCTTCTTCCACTGCTGGTTCTTCTTTTTTCTGGACCAAGGCTGCAGGCAAACTCATACCTGATTGCTCCAAGAAGTCATTTAATTGGGGCATCATTCCGTAAAGACCTTGGACAAAGTTCCCAACTCCCTGACCGCTTCCATTATCATAAACTACTACCTTATCTATATCTAGCTCCTTAATAGCAGATGTTTGGATTTGCGCCAATTCCGTTAATTTGTCGATCATCAAGTAGCCTATGGCACTTTGCGGGTCTCCCCCAGCCGCTTCTACTAATTTCTGAAAACCTTCTGCCTGCTTAGTTAACAAAGCTTCTTGTCCTTTTGCTTGCGCCATATACTTAGCAAGTAAAGCATCTGCTTCCCCCTTAGCTGTTTCTCTCTGTCTTTCTGCTTCTGCCTGTGCAGCTATCACCGCTTTTTGCTTCTCGATATCAGCATCTACCACTTCGTCTGCTTGCTTTTTTGCCAGCTCCATTTTTGCTCTAGCATCTTCAGATTCTTTCTCTGCAATATATGCTTCTTCTAGTGCTTTGGCTGCAGCCACTTTTCTCGCAGCTGTTGCTCTTCTCTCGGCTTCAGCGACTTCTATATCTCTGGTGGCATTCGAGGCTGCAATTTTAATACTGGCTGTATTTTTACCTTCTGTTGCGATGGCGCGTGCATCCGCCTCTCCGATTTCTGCTTTAGAATTTGCTTCGGCTGTTCGCACTCTTTGTTTTTGTGTTGCTTCTGCTTCTCCGATATCGGCTAAACTGTTTGCATTTGCGATTTGAATTCTTTGCACCTGATTAGCTTCTGCTTCTCCAATTTCTGCTCGACTATTTGCATCAGCCACCTTAATTCGTTGCTCTTGCTGGGCTTCAGCTTGACCTATCGCCCCAGTTCGCTCTTCGTTCGATACTTTTACTTTTGCATCGTTGATTGCTTTAGCAGCCGCCTCCTTACCTAAAGCTTGGATATAGCCGGATTCATCTTGAATATCAGTCACGTTTACGTTGATCAGCTCTAGTCCGATTTTATGCAGCTCGTTTCCTACATTCTGATAAACAGAATCTACAAATTTATCTCGATCAGTATTTAATTCTTCGATATCCATATTGGCAATCACCAATCTCATTTGACCCATTATTATATCGTGAGCCAAAGAACGAATGGCAGGCTGCTCCAAGCCCAAAAGTCGCTCAGCTGCAGCAATCATCAGATGTGGCTTGTTACTTACACCCACAGTGAACTGCGCAGGCACTGAAACTCGAATATTCTGCTTTGACAAGGCATCCTGAAGGTTTACATCGATGCTTATTGGAGTTAGATCGAGGTACCGATAATCTTGAATAACAGGCCATACAAAAGTAGCACCACCGGCATAACATTTGGCTGATTGTTCACCTCCAGTCTTCCCATAGACAACCAGGATTTTATCGGATGGACATCGCTTATAGCGACTGATGAAAAATAATAGTAATAAGATAGCGAGAAACAGCACAAAGCCCACTACCAATAGCAATTGAGTACCCATAATAATTTATATTTAGTTAAAAGATCAGTTACTTTCTAATTCAACAAAAACAAATTCACCTTCGACTTCCACTACAACTATTCTTGCTCCTGTTTTTATTTCAATGTTGTCCCTAGTTTTTGCTTTAAACTCTCTGGTTGCTCCCTTTACACTTACGTTTACGAGCCCACTTCCACCTTTAGGGATTTTTAGATACACATCGCCACTTTGATACAAAGCATCTTCCATTGACCAGTTTACATTTTCTTCGTTGCGCAATAACAACTTCAACAAATAGCTGAGCAACATAAAAGCTAACACACCAGCCACGATACCTATCAGGACAGCTAACCAGGTACTTTGTTCGTTTACCAATAGTACTTTTATAACCCAACTTGCCACTGATAAAAAGGTCAATATTCCTTTAATAACTCCGAGCCCTCCTCCGGTTTCAGTATCCACATCAGCACCCACATCTACATCCAAATCGAGACCTCCAAGGATAGACAAAAACAAGAGCAATACTAAGATTCCACCTGCGAAAAGAGAGATATATGTAAGTGTAGTCACCATAGGTTGATTGGATTAAATGTTGAACCTTTCTAAAGTATTAAGAATTTCTTAACATCTATAATACTAACGAAATACTTTTGAAATAAAGTTCCGTTAATCCATATCTATACATTGCCACTGAATCAAATTATTATTCATTTCCGAGTTATTTTTTCATACTGAATGCTAAGTGTGACATTACTAAAATGCAATCAAACAATATTGATTTACACATTAAAAATAATACATATTTATATTTAAAATATTTATATATTACTCATTAATAAATTTTTACACATTTAAAATATATTGAATATTATATATTCTTAATATATAAATAGAATCAACACTAAATAATAAAATAAGTGGGTTTACGAACAATTCTTCCGCTTGCTTTTTCCAATGTTATGGATTTAGAAACTGCGTTTAAATCTTTTAAAGCTTCGTTTGCTAAAGCTGAACCCTGTAAAATTTTTACGACTAAAGCAGGCTACAACACTGATAACTAAGCGGTGCTGTCCATGTTAGAAACTCAAGGCTTAGCTTTTTAAATAGCAAAAAAATTCTACTCACTTTGCAATTAGTCAATCTTAAAAAATACTATCTTTAAATTATGCAAAGTCTTTATACTTACAACTGAGCTAAAAGCATTTTAGCTTAAAAAATAATAAGTATAAATAAACTCATATAAAGTATAAAAATTAGCAGGCTTTGTATGCAAACGTTATATCCTCATAGACCTTTTAATTAAGTTTAATTCAAATTAAGTTAATGCACATGAAAGCAACTACTTTCAATTTAATTATCTCGTGTATCTTCTTTTCCTTTCAAGGAATATCGCAAGGTGTTATTTCATTTGGCGCAGGAAACGATACAGATATTATAGTCACAGCCAGCAGTTCACAAGGTAACTCTACACCTGACAAAATAGTCAATGGTGATGGTCTTGATGCAGAAAAAATGGCCGCAGCAAGGTTTTTAACCCAAGCGGGATTTGGAATGAAGATGCAAGATGTAGAGCAAGTCATTAACATTGGCTATGAATCTTGGATCAATCAAGAATTTGCTAAACCTCTGAGTCTCTATGATGATCAAGTGGAAGAAATATGGTCTACCGTTTACCAGATGAGACTCGATGCAGGTATAGAGCCTGATATGATTTTTGGTCCTCTATCAGAACATTTTAACTATGGATGGTGGCAGAATGTGATTACCTCAGATGACCAACTACGACATCGTATGGCCTTTAGTTTAAGCCAAATTTTGGTTGTTTCAGGTAAATCAGATCTTGACAACTACGCTAGAGCGATGTCATCTTATTACGATGTGTTGTATAAAAATGCCTTTGGGAATTACTATGATTTACTTCTCGAAGCTACCCTTCATCCAGCTATGGGTTACTATTTATCGCACTTAAATAATGAAAAATCAAACCCAGAAAGTTTGATGAGAGCCGATGAAAACTATGCACGTGAAATCATGCAACTCTTTACGATTGGATTGCATCAGTTAAATCAGGATGGAACCGTAAAAATGACAAGTGATGGGTTTCCACTACCCACCTATAACATAGAAGATATTAGAGAGTTAGCTAAGGTATTTACTGGATTAGGGCCAGGAGCCGTAGACCCCTTCTATCCGCATGTTGATCTTCACTTTGGCTTGGGCTTTTGGGGTGTAGAAAAGCACACACCGATGGCAATGTACAACGAGCACCACGACCAGAGCACTAAACACTTAATCGAAGGCAAAACACTTCCTGCAGGTCAGGATGGTATGAAAGATGTGGAGGATGCTGTTATGCATTTATTTAACCATCCAAATGTAGGACCCTTTGTGGCAAGACAACTAATTCAACGACTAGTCAAATCGAATCCTACACCTGGCTATATTTCCAGAGTAGCTTCTGCATTTAACAATAACGGCGAGGGCGTTCGAGGTGATCTAAAAGCGGTAATTAAAGCCATCTTATTAGATTCAGAAGCACGATCATGCGAAGCACTGGAAGATCCAAATAATGGCAAACTTAGAGAACCTATCACTAGATATGCACAACTGGCTAAAACCTTTGAACTAGTAAGTCCATTCGGTAGATACTGGGACCCGAGTGCTGGTCATCTAGAATGGACAGGACAAATGGCCTTAAATGCACCTTCTGTTTTCAACTTTTATGAGCCAGATTTTCAGCCGGCTGGTGAATTAACTCAAGCTTACTTGGTGGCTCCAGAATTTAAAATTCACAATACCAAAACAGCCATTGGATATATTAATATGATTAATGCAGCAACTATCTGGGACACCTTTATTCGTTCTTGGGAGCTAGACTATGGCGATGAGGTGGTGCGTATGAATACTAGCGACTATGAAGCCAAAGCTGATGACATCGAGCGAGTTTTAAATGATCTTGACATACTGCTCTCTTACGGACAAATAGAGGATTGGTACCGAGACGAAATTCGAACCGCATGCAATGAGCAGTTATGGGGAGACTTAAATAAAAACAAAGTGAGAATGGCGATTTACGCCATAATGATTTCACCTTATTACACGATTCAAAAGTAACGACTATGGGAATTTCAAGAAGAGAATTTATAGCAAAAGCGAGTTGTGGAGCTATGGCGTCTACTACCCTCTTTTCCACACTGTTTAATCTAAAGGTTTTAAACGCTGCTGCCATTAGCAACAGTGCTGTATTTGGAGGCAATGATTACAAAGCCATGGTTTGCATTTTACTGTCCGGAGGTAATGACAGCTACAATATGCTCATCCCTAACGACACTTCAAGATACAATGACTATGCAGCCAGTAGGACTAACATGGCCATTGAAAAAGAATCACTTCTTTCTTTAAACCATGCTAACCTAGCCGTCCACCCAAATATGTCTGAAGTTCAGCAACTATTTTTGGACCAAAAATTATCGTTTATTTCGAATATTGGGACTTTGATCGAACCTATAAAAGACAAATTTGAAATTAAGGATGGAATCGTAAATGCACCCATTGATTTATTCTCACACGAAGATCAGACACAGCAATGGATGACTTCCATCCCTAATGACCAATCGGCTTTAGGATGGGGAGGAAAAATTGCTGACATGATTATGGATCAAAACGAAAATCAAGAAATTTCAATGAATATCTCACTCGCTGGAAACAACATCTTTCAGCGAGGCGTGAGCACCACTGAATATAGCGTTGATCCTGTGTATGGAAATTTAAAAATTGATGGTTATGAGACACCTAACTTATTTGGTGAATTACGAACACAATTGATAGACAACATGGTGGAAGCTGACTATCAGGACAAGTTTAGAAAAGCTTACATCGATGTAGTGAAAGTAGCTAAAGAAACTTCCTTAGAGTTTAATGAGGCGATGGACCAATCCATCAAAGTGACCAATGAGTTTTCAGAGAACTCATTGTCTATTCAACTCAGAACTGTTGCCAACATTATTTCGGCTCAGGAAAATCTTGGGATGAAACGTCAAATATTTTTTGTGGAGCTTTTTGGTTTTGACAATCATGATTATGCCCTTGATGTGCATGGAGAAATGTTGGAATCATTGAGTAAAGGACTCAGCGAGTTTTACACAGCATTGGAAGAAATCAATAAGCAGGATTGCGTAACCACTTTTACCATCTCAGAATTTGGCAGAACCTTAACCTCAAATGGAGATGGAACGGATCATGCTTGGTCAGGCCACACGATAGTCATGGGCGGCCCTGTAAAAGGTGGTCAAGTGTTTGGAGATTTCCCCGACCTTGCTCTTGATTCAGATGTGGACCTTGGAGGCGGTGTGCTAGTCCCTAAAGTCTCTGTTGATGAATACTTTGCGGAGTTAGCCATTTGGTTCGGCGTTCCCAAATCAGAATTGACAAGTGTCTTTCCAAATCTTGGAAGTTTCTATGATTGGAATAATCAGGAATTACCTCTTGGATTTTTAAATCTTTAATCGATCAAACTATGTTAAAAGCTAACTATATACTTTGCGTATCATTTTTATTTCTTGGTCATTTTCTTTTTGGCCAATGTCATTTAGATCGACATAACACAGGCAAAGAAAACTCCTGGACCTCCTGCAATGCTTCAGAAAATCCGAATGCTATCAGAGGTGAATCACACTGGCTAATGATCGAACTACCAGACGAATATCCTTTAGGTGAAATCCAACTTTGGAATCACAATCATCCTGATGAATTAGAGCAAGGATTGAAGGAGATTTATATTGATCTATCGCTGGATGGAGAAACCTGGATGGAACGTGGCATTTATCCACTAGACAAAGCAAATGCAAGTGCTTTTTACGAAGGTCAAAAACACATCAACTTGATGGGCTTTCCAGCCAAGTATGTTTTAATTACCGCCCGAGCAAACTATGGCGCAGAATGCTTTAGCCTTGCGGAAATTAGAATAAATACATCCCAAGAAAATCAACTATTTACATTTATAGATCTAGTCGAAGAAGTATCATGTTATGGAGGATCAGATGCAAGTATTTCTGTCAATGTCGCGGGAGGTAACAAACCCTACACGTATAGCTTAGATAATATTTCTTTTCAAGCTGACTCGATGTTTACTGATCTATCAGCTGGTTTATATACCATTTATGTAAAAGATTTTGAAGGCGCAGAAGGGACACCTACCGATATCTTAATTGACGAACCTGATCAAATAGTATCATCTTCTATCGCTACCGACACCTCGCTATTTGTTTCAGCAACTGGTGGAATGGGTCAATTAAGCTTCAGTTTGGATGACATCAATTATCAAGCATCCAACGAATTTTATATTGATCAAAATGGTCAATTTAATTACTACGTAAAAGACGAAAACGAATGCAAGTCTACCTTTAGTTATACCGCTTTTATCGATTTGGATGACGATGGATTTAATTCAGATGAAGATTGCGATGACACCAACGCCGAGATAAATCCCGATTCAAACGAGATACCTAACAACGAAATTGATGAGGATTGTGATGGAGAACTACTTTATATAGACGAAGATGGTGACGGATTTAATTCGGATGAAGATTGTGACGATAATGACCCGAATATTAATCCAGATGCTGAAGACATCCCTAATAATGAAATCGACGAAGATTGCGATGGCATTTTATTTATGATCGACGAGGATGGAGACGGCTACAACTCAGATGAGGATTGTGATGATAATGATCCTACCATTAATCCTGGCGCGGATGAAATTCCAAATAATGGAATCGATGAAAATTGCGATGGAGTCGACATGCTAATAGATAATGATGGTGACGGATTTAACTCCAATGATGATTGCGATGACAATGACCCCGATATTAATCCAGATGCTGAAGAAATACCTAATAATGACATTGATGAAGATTGTGATGGCGAGGCGCTTATTATAGATAATGATGGCGATGGATTTAATTCAGACGAAGATTGTGACGATGAAAATCCAGAGGTAAATCCAGACGCTGAAGAAATTGTGGACAATGAGATAGACGAAAACTGTGATGGCATAGTGGAAGTATCAAGCGATACCGAGGACGAAGCCTTTACATTTAGATTATTTCCAAACCCATTCCAAGACCATATAATCTTGGAAGTTTCAAATGCAGAATACAAAAAAATAGAGATCTACTCATCACAATCAAAACTTGTTGCAGAACACGTCTTGACAGACAGAAGAAACCATATCGAACTATCAGGCTTGCCTGAAGGTCCATATTTCCTCTGCATTATCGATCTTATGACGGGTAGTAGAATGACTGTACAAATAGTAAAGAGTGCTGATTAATCGCTGTATGTCATTACCCAGTTTACTTTACTGTTAAACTCAAAGAAATAAAATTGGAAAATATTCAATTCTTTTGAATGTAAGACTGGGAAGAAAACTTGATTGCTAATGTAAAAGCCTAAACTAGTTGAATGGTGGTTCCAGCATATTAAAAATCAACAGAACGCTTTTACCTTGGTCAGAAGTAAAGTTTACCAAAAACTAGCGTACGAATAGAGTAAAGTTATTAATATTTTGCGCACTTATAGGTTGTTGTAAAACTGACCATAAGACCCTCAATCAAACGGAAATCGATACCAAATATTAAGGAGAATAAATAGTCAAGCTAAATCAAGATGTTAAAGAAAACGTCAAAAAATCAGAAACAAACTGCGATAAAATAAATCCTTACAATTAAACTAAAACACATTAAATCAAGATCCATGAAACTGAAATATATCATTTTACTTATCCTTTTTTCTTGTCAAAAATATGGCAATACTCAAATTGACACTTTAGCACTTAAATCGATAGAAGGGATCACAGACAAAATGCTGGCACTCATTTCTGGTGATATTAACGAAAAACGAAATTGGGATGAATACAGAAACTTGTTCCTTCCAACTGCACAAAAAATATCCATTCGAGTTTCAAAAGATGGAACCGTTAAAACAAGAACGATGAACTTAGAGGAGTTTATTCGCTATGTAGGACCGCTCTACTCTCGTGATGGATTTGAAGAGTACAAAATAGGTTTAACGATTAATGAGTTTAATGGCATCGCAAATGTCTTCCAATCCTATTACTGTAAAAACCTTATAGGTACATATGAGAAAAGAGGAGTAAATAGTTATCAACTAGTGCAGATGGACAACCGTTGGTGGATTGCAAGCACCTTATTCACAACAGAATCAGACAGCCACAAACTTCCAAATGAATTACTTTTTTCGGAGTATCAATCAAAGTAAGAAAGCTTGATTGCATTAGAAATAACCAAGAATAAGTGCCAGTTTAGGGATACTTACTAATGCTACTATTCAATTAATGACCATGATGCGACTCTTAATCATGTGTTTGGCTTGTCTTACTTTAAACCCTCAAGCAGCCTATACACAAACCAAACAATCAGCTAACATCCAATTTATAATTACTCAATCAGGTGATTCTATAACCACAAAATCCATAAATAAATCCAGATCTAATGAAGATAGGATTGTTTACCGTCAAAAAGGTAAAACAAACATGTTAGCTGCTAACCAAGTGGACAACTATTATCAAAAAGGAAGAGTAAGAAGTATTTACGTGAGCAATATTGAGCAAACTAAATTAGTACGATTTAGACTCGATGGAAGAATTAAATTAGCCACATCAAAAAGTAGCAAAGGCAATAAACACTTTTATTTATACCATGATGAGAAATGGGAATTTATAGAGCCTCAAACAGCAAGTATAAAAAGATATCTAAATGATCGACTTCCGAATTTCATAGAAGTCGTAGGCTCAAAAACAATTTACTATGATTTACCCGGACTAGGAAATGCTTTAGCAAAATACAATGAACATTTAGATGACAGTTATCAAAAAGTTACTGCATTTAAATTTAAAGAAGTTACCAAATTTGGCATTTATTCAGCTGCCGGGCTTGGGAACTTCAAAATGATTGACCCAGAGTCTACGTTCAACAACTCTGCAATTTACAATTTGGGTCTAATCATTGATTTGCGATTTAGCAGACGTTTTACTGGTAAGCTTCAGGCCACTTACCAATCAGGACATTGGGAAAACAGGGCTTGGGAAATCCAGCTAAGAAATGCTATAATTTCTCCTTCGCTAGGCTATGTTGTTAACCCATTGTATAAAAGAAAACTCTACGTATTAGTGGGATTGCCTGTCGGATTCAATCTAAATTCAGTATTTACAGATAAGGATGTGATAGCGGATCCGTCAAAAAACCCAATTGGCACAGGTAGGTTGGGCTTTGGTTATGATATACAGCTCGCAGGTGAAATAACTAACAAGATTGAAGTTTTTGCATCCTACCAGTATATCAGAAATTCTAAATCCGAGGAACATCCAGTCTTGACAGCTTCGGACCGTTTTATTAGTTATTCGGTAAACCAGTTTAGAATTGGACTCTATTACTATCTCTTTTAAAATCTTTCATGATGATAGTGAAAAAAAATATTCAGCGGTTTACTGGCTATTGACAAACACAAAAGCCCTGCAAGGTCTGTGGTTTTGTGATGCGCTGTTAGGCAATAGATATATCAGTGCAATTTATTCCTACCATTTCTAATTAACTTCCGGGCAGCTTTTGACCCAGAGAAGATAATTTTGCAATTTTCTCCAGCCTATTCCTTCTTGTTTTATCTGTTTTTGCAAGTTTAATCCATCTCAATACAAATCTTTTGCTTGAGTTATTTATGCTATTAAAGAATTCGAAAGCTCCCTCAAAATTATTGAGTGAAGTTTTAAGATCCTTGGGGATTAGCAAGTTATCTACATCGTCCATAAAATTCCACAAACCACTTTCTTTTCCCTGCTTGATTGATTCAAGTCCAGATTGATGCATTTTATTTTCCTCTATAAGTCTACTTGCTCGTTCTTTATAGGTTTTTGCCCAATGCTGTGCTCTTCTAGGAGTTATTAATTGCATGGTTCGAGCGTTATCTAATTTTCTCCGGATTCCATCTATCCATCCAAAGCAAATTAGCTCATCCAAAACCTCTTCTCGTGAGACATATTTTTCTTTTTCGGATTTTTTATAACTAACTAGCCATACTCCCTCAGTTCGACCATGGTTATTATATATCCAAGAGCGCAGTTCGCTCGCACATTTTATTTCTAACTTTTCGAAACGCTCAGTTTTTATCATGTTGATTCCGTCGCTTTTAAAGTATCTACGATGTATGCCTGAATGGTATCCAAATTGATTACATCATGATAGTCAAATTCTAAATTTTGCGAGTAAATGGAAGCACTCCATCTTTGAAGCCTATTTAATTCGAGATTGGGATTATTAAAAAAGCAGAATTTTAGCTTCTTTTAGAGGAAAACCAAAGAGACAATAAGCTCACCTTCTTTATGCCACATTTTTTGATTCCACTTTTGAATAGAGCACAGATACGGAAATTCGCTATTGATCATTTGTTCAAAATCTACTTGTATTTGAATTTCAGTATTCACTAATTCAACTTTTTGTGGTTTCCAAAAATAATTTTACATATTATATAATTAACACATATGTATTATATTTAAAAGATTAACAACTCATTATATGCATTTTATGTATTCCGATTTTATTATATATGAACAATCTTTAATGCTTATTGGGTATTAGCTGCATTCTATAAACCACACATTGGTGACACATGAAGCCAACAACTCGATAGTATACATTATAAATTAAACACATGTATAACTTTTTACATATATTACAATTTGTATTTTAATTAATAATAAATATTAATTTATTTATATATGGAAAATTCTTAATGCATAGATACTAACACATATAGAACTTGAAATTCTCCTCTTTCCAACAAGCCTATTAAACTCTAAATACAACAAACAAAATGCGCATATGTTGATTTTTAGGCAACCTTTTGCGCTTTTTTTCAACCATATAACTACAGAAGCAACTTAGCGAACACAAAACGAATGAAACAAATAGAATATGTTAAACGAAATCATCAGTGCATTGTTCCAACTAATACTATTTAGTGCAATACCCTTTATCGCCTTACTAATCTCTCATAAAAGTTCGAAAAACTTCTTTAATCACATTGGTTTAATACGCCCAAAGGCTGCGCCAATTAAGTCCGCAATTGTGCTGAGCTTACTGTATTCCATCCCGCTACTAATCCTATTAACAGCCAACCAATCGGTCCTGGAAATTATGCAATCACCCAGCACTGTAGCTGGCAGAATACGAGCAACGGGCCTGAACCTACAATCAGTCACAACTTTGCTTATCATCGCCATTTTAAACACCGCCCTAGCCGAAGAGATTTTGTTTAGAGGCTTTATTGCGAAAAAATTAATAAAGCTATGAGGCCACACAAAGGGGAATATCTTACAAGCTATTGTTTTTGGCTTGGTACATTTGGGTTTAGTCGCTTTAAGCACCCACAACATTAGCTTCCTTTGTATCGCATTTATCTTCCCGACATTCATGGCTTACTTTATCACGGAAATAAATGAAAAGCAAGCTAATGGGAGTATAATTCCAGGTATAATCACCCACGCAATATCCAACATACTAGGCTACACATTCATTGGATACATTTATTAGAGACCATACGTGACAAACAAAATAATTTGGAGTCTTTTACTTTAGCAAACATATTGGCTTCAATGGATCAAATAAAACTCATGATCTTAAACCCCAAAAAGAAGCTTTGAAGCGAGGAATAGGTTCGCAATTTAATTAAAAGAAAATGCTATCATGAATATTCCCAACAGCATTTTACATATTAAATATTATAATTATATAATATATTTATAATGTATTAAATATTGATTGTCATTATGCTATACATCTTAAATATTAACATATGTTACTTTATTAATGTAAAGTATGTTTTATTAAATATTACTTATCAAAACATATGGACTACTGCTGAGCTACTACTTCCACTTCAAAAACAAGGGGACTATCTGGTGGAATACTATTACCAAACCCTCTTTTACCGTAAGCCAAATGAGAAGGTATTAACAACTTTGATTTTGTTCCAGTATTAACCTCCATTAACCATTCGTTCCAACCTTGGATCATACGACCTACATTAAATTTGATAGGCTGTCCTCGATCATAACTTGAATCAAACTTAGTTCCATCTAATAAATAACCTGTATAGTCTGCAGATACCTTTGATCCCATGATAAATGGCTCACCACTACCCGCTTTCTCAGTTGTATAGTATACACCATTAGGGGTGCGCTTACAGTCAAGGTTATTATCAACTGCATAAGCTATAAGTGTGTTGTTATCCTTATCCTTTAAGGTCTGAGGATTCGACACATAGTGCTGATATAAATTGGAAGCAACAATGGCTTTATCTACTTTTTCATCACCAGGTCTAGCTTTAGCATTTGAGCCTGAATTGCAGGCAGCCATACTCAAGCACACTGCTAATAAAATCATTAGGTTTTTCATAGTATTTTGTTTTATGTATTTGCAACTTTCATCATCGTATCTTCTACTTGATGAACTAATTCTGTATATCTAGGATCTCGTTTGATATCCTTATTTCTAATAATTGGTAAATCTATATCGATGTGCTCTACAAATCTTGATGGAGCATATTTCATGATGTAAATATCATCAGCTAGGTAAACAGCTTCTGCAATATCATGAGTCACAAAAACAATCGTGGACTGAAATTTATGCCAGATGCTTGTTAGTAATTCTTGCATTTGCAATCTTGTCCTTATATCTAAGGCTCCAAAAGGTTCGTCCATTAACAAAATACTAGGATTTGCTAACAGACTTCGAGCAATTGCCACCCGTTGCAATTGTCCACCTGATAAACTTGGATACTGAGCATATTTATGTTGATGTCCATCTAATCCCACTAATTTCACCAGCTCCATTGCTTGCTCATCACGATCTCTTTTACTCACTCCTTTGTACCGCAGTGCAAGACCTACATTATCTAATACAGTCATCCAAGGTAATGACGAGTATTGCTGAAAAACCATACTCACTCTTCGATTTTTCGAAACTGGTTTTCCTTCGATAAGCACTTTTCCTTCAGTAGGGCTTTGCAAACCTGCCATATACCTGAGCAAGGTTGATTTTCCGCAACCCGACATCCCAAGAATAACCACAAATTGACCTTGATTAGGTTTGTCCTCGATGATAAAATCTAAATCCTTAATGATCCAATTTTCTCCACCGTCATAGCTTTGACCAGCACCTCTTATTTCGATTATATTGTTCTGATTTGGATCGTCAATAAATAACTTCATCAATACAACGGCTTTGGTTTAACTAATTGGTAAATCTGATAAGCTATAATGGTTAAGAAGAGTAAATGGATGGTCCAACAAGTATCTTGAAAGAAATAATCTAAAATTTTGACATCTGAAATTATCCCAGTAAACTCATTAATGGCAACTAAAAGGTAGACTCCTAAAATGGCCCACATAAATATCTTTCCGGCAAAACCCAATAACAGCTTTGCTGAATCAGGAATCGTAAATAGTTTTTTAGGTTTCTCTTTTTGTTGATACTTAAACGGAAAAAATTTCCTATCCAATAAAACAAATAAGCGATCTTGAATTATACCAATCAAAATAAATAGCAATAGAATGGCAAATACCTTATCAGGCCTGCCTTGTCGCTTACCTATGAAAAAGATTAGCGAGCCAAGTCCTCCTTGATTAGCAATTCCTTCCGCAACTATTATGTAGGTCCATGATATTGCGGTTAGCACACGGATATCATCAGAAAGTTTGGATAAAACACTTGGAATATAAACCGTTATTATAGTATCCCATGCATTAGCCCCAATCGTGTAAACAGTTTTTAAATAGACATCCTTTACTTCATCAACACGTTGAATAATGATGGGAATCAAATAAATCATGATTCCAAAAGCTAAAAAATTAATTTTCATCCCAGACCCTATCCCAAAGGCCACAATAAAAAGACCTGTAATGGCTGTAATTGGAATAAATCTAATCCCATCGACTGGGCGCTGATAACTAGCCCTTAAGATTGGAAATAAACCAATACAAAAACCAATGGGTATAGAAATAAGTAGGGCCTTGATATAACCTCCAAAGTTAAAACCGAGGGACAAGCATATATTTCGGATTAGATCATTTTCCACAAACATCTCACCAAAAGCACTAAAAACTTTGAACGGTGCAGGCAAAATACTAGGAGGCATAACTGGAGCATTACCCACAGTCAATAAAACCCAAAATAACAGGATAGACAAGAACCCAAGTATGCCAAAAATCATACTTTGCAAGGGGCTAATTGGCCCTCTCAGCTTAAACATCCATTCGAACAATACGCTTGTCTTTTATCTTAATTAGCTATAATCTGAAATTCAGTTCTTCTGTTTTTACTCTTACACTCATCTGTTGCATTGGTCTCACAACCCTTAACTGGTTTATCTGGACCATTACCGATAATGACAAATTTATTAGCTGCCATTCCGTATGCCTTCTCTAAATAATTAGCCACAGACTTTGCACGCTTTTCTGAAAGTGACATATTCATGGCTCTGCCACCTACATTGTCTGTGTTACCTTCTACTCTTATTCTAGAATTAGCAAAAGACTTTGCAACATCAGCAAATTGAAAATCAATGATAGTTTTGGCATTTTCTGTTAGCTCAAATTGTCCAGAAGGAAAGTTTATACTCACTGGCTTCACTGCTATTGGCGCAGATTTCTTTACGGTTTCGGTTGCAGGTGTAAATGCTTTCGATTTTTCAGCTCCATATTTTGCTCCTGTCAATTTGCTATCTGCTGCTTGCATAGAACCTGTATTGATTACTGTTCTCCAGCTCGGTGCTTCATTTTCTGCATCTCCAGTTTTTACAAAATTCTTAGACATCTTAGCATATAAATCTTGACCTTTCTGCCCTTTATAATCATTATTCAATCCGAAGAAATTCATATTATCGCCATGGCCTGTCCAGTGAACCACAGACATCATACCTTTAGCATCATCTACCGATACACCGTTTAATTCTGCCAAATATTTTGCGGCTTTGGTTTGATTAGATGGATTCTTCATCTCGGCAACCCCTTTCATCCAACCTTCATAAAACGCATCAAACATTTTACGCTTGTTATTAATCACATCTTCTTTTGCTAGCATAATATCTGCAATTACATGTGATTGATTTTCAGTTGTTAATAAGATCTTTGAGCCTTGGACATCTCTCGTTGCTAAGATATCATCTGGACTCCATACCACTGCTGCATCCACATCTTTAGACGATCTAAATAATTCTGCTGCTTTTAAATTATCGGTGGTTTTAATAACCTTTACGTCATCATAGTTTAATCCTGCAGCCTCTAAAGACGTTATTAGTAAGGTCTGAGCAGGCGAAGGAACCGCTACGGCAATGGTCTTGCCTTTTAAATCATTGATGGTGTTAATTCCTCTCTTGACAATAATGGCATCACCCCCTCTTGACCAATCCACTTGAATAAATGCCTTTGGTTTTAATGCATTAATTTCTGCGGGAGCAGTATATAGTGGAAATGCATCCGCTGTCTGTACAATGATATCATACTCATCAGCGATCCAAGCATCCATGGCATTCAGCAAATCATTTTCCAACCTGAAATCTACTTTGATTCCATAATCTTTATAGAAACGACTTCGCTCGTTGGCCTGAGCTCCTTCATTAAAATACAAACCTGGTGCATAACCACCCCAAGAAACTAGTTGAACTTTTAGTGTGTTTTCATCATCCTGGCTATTGTTATTGGATCTCGCGTTGTTTTTAGATGAATTGTTTTGCTGTTTTGCAGTAGCATCATTACTGCTAGAAGAGGACCCATTATCACCTGCACTTTGAGCTGTTTCTTCAGCTTTATCTTTTATAGTAGAACCCAATGCTGTATTATCTAAGACCCATTTACCTGCAAAAAATATGACAGCTAAAATAAGTAAGGTAATGAGCAACTTTGAAAAGGTTGTTAATCTTCTTGCCATGGTTTTAAGTTTGTATTATAGTTGAATTGTTGTTTTGAAATTGGTTTGTATATTATTCGTCAAAATAATTATCGTATTCATTATCGCTAGCCTCTAGCTTCTCTTTTGGTGCCTCATTAAGATCAAGCACATCATTGGTCATCACATCATTCAGAATGTTTTCTTTGGCATCTCCTAGAAGTAAGGAGTCTGCCTCTGCTTCCCACTTTTCTAACATTTTAAGCCCTTTCTCTTCAAATATTCCATTTTGCAAGTCCATAGACTTCATAAATTCTTCAGAAACATCCATAAATCGCTCCATCTCTCCCACTTTACTACTTACATCTTCCGCCATAGCTTCCATTGCTTGATCAAAAACAGCTTTTTTGTCCTTATCTCCTTTTATGATATTCATGGCTGATCTCATAGCACTATGACTCGCAAGAATAGCTTTCTGCTCTTGTTCCTTAATTTTTACTTGATCCTCGATATCTTCTGCTAAAATCGCAGAGTTTTCACGCATCTTATTTAAAACTCGGTGCAACACTTCCATTTGCTTAAGCAGATCTTCTAGCTTCACATTCGATTCCTTTAATCGACCTGCTTTTCTAGATTTAAGAATCATAACCGATTGGTTATTGGTTTGTTTTGCTTGACTTGCTAATTTCATATTTTGCTGAATCTGCATTCTATTTTTATGGACCATCTCCATTAAAACATGTTTTTGCGTTCTCAGCTTACCCATCTGACGGGTCATTTTCTTCAAATTGTACTTTAGATCTTCTACGTAGTTTTTCAATATTGCGATAGGATTCATTTGGACAAAAATCCCTGTGATCCAACGCATCGTACTTTTAAATAAGTAGCCAACTAACTTACGAGCTTTTGAGTCCAATGCCATAAAAACTAGGACACCCAGAGCAGCCAAACTAACATACATGCCTATCCCTGAGGTAGCAGCAGCTACTAAACCTGCACCTAGAATCCATACCAAATAGGCTCCCAAACCTAGAGCACCAGCTATTACGATACCTCCAGTTACTCCTTCTGGTTTAGACCAAAATGATTTTCCTTTAGAATTTTTTGCCATGTCTTAGCTTAAATATTGAATTGGTTTAAGAAGCCAAATTACAAATAAAATGCTGGATGACATTAAAGAATTCCGCTATACTTGATTTTTCGATTAACTAATGATAATTAACGTCTAAAATAGCTACTTCAGGTATTTTTGCATGGCTTGGACGTCAGCTTTGATTTGATCTACAACACTGTGGTAGGCATTATAAAAACCTTGCTTGGTTGCCTGTACTTTTGCATTGGCTTGATTAGCATCATTTTTCACAGAACTAAGCTCTGATTCGAGTTTTGCAATCTCTTTTTTCAGTTGCTCTATCTGTGCTGTTTTTTGCTTGATTTGGTCTTCGGAGGTCTTTATTTTTTCTTCTCTAAAACTTACCTGTTTAGATTCCTGGGCTTTAAATGCTACTTCAAATTTTTGTTGCTCCTCCTTTAAGATATTTAGATAATGCTGAGCGGCATCAAATATTTTATTTTCATTTGCCCCCATTGTTTTTGCCATGGCCATTGCGGATTGATAGCGAGTTGCTTCATCCATATCTACTTTGCTTAAAGACTGCAATGATTGCTTGTATTCTAAATAGTCAAACCCTTCCAAGTTATTTGATTCAATGGCTCCTAGTAATTTGTCTACAAATTTTTCATTGGGCTTTCCGGAGGCTGCTAAAATAGGTGCTTCTTTGCTTGGGGCACTGCTTGCCGGCTTAGCTGTTGATGCAGAGGCTTGTTTTTGTTCAGATTGCTTAATGGCACGCTCTAGATCACTTAAATTGGCTTCTTTAGGTGATGATTTACCAGACTTCCCTTTGGTATCGCCACCTTCTTCCACAATAAATAGAGACTTTAATTTTTTAAGCATAATCCTGTTATCTGTTTTTTACAATCTTGAAACAAAGCTACATTCAAGCTTGTTCATTTTTATGAGATAAGCTAAAATAGAAAAGATATTTTTGATGTCAACTTTCTGCGAATCTTCATTTTATATATTTGTGATAATAAAGTCCAATTAAATGATACAAGTTTCTTCAGAAATAGGTCCTCTAAAAAAAGTTATTGTTCATAAGCCAGATATAGGCATTCAGCGTATTTCGCCAAAGCGTGCGGAAGAATTGCTCTTTGACGATATCGTTTACTACCCTAAAATGGTGGAGGAACATAATGTATTTACGCAAGTTTTAGAGTCAGCCATTGCTAAAGAAAATGTTATCCGGATCGAAGATTTACTAAAAGAAAGTCTGGCAACGGATAGTCCCTTAAAAAGGGAATTAATAACGAAGGTCGTTTTTGAAGAAGAACTACCAAAATCACTGATCGATACATTGGCCAATAAAGATGCTGAATCATTAGCCTCCGTTTTAATTACAGGCATAGATACTAGCAATCAGCATGTCCTTTTCGATCCGATCCCCAATTTTATTTTCACGCGAGATATTGCGGTGAGTATAAAAGATCATTTATTAATCACCAAGGCCGCTAAAACAGCTCGCCAACGAGAGAATTTAATTACCAGGTACATTTTCCATGCTCACCCAATGTTTAAAAACCTTGTGAGTGAACATAAGATAATTAACCTAAATAATCTGGAAGCATTCCCTCCTTCTCCCAACGGAGAAAAGGTGTCTATAGAAGGTGGTGACGTCATGATGTTTCACAACGATTTCTTGTTGGTTGGTTGTAGTGAACGAAGTACATCGCATGGTTTTGATCTTTTAAAAGAAAGAATCTTTAAGGATAAGGTTTTAAATCATGTGGTGAAAATCATTATACCTAATGATCGCTCTTGCATGCACATTGACACCCTATTTACTCGCATTGATCAGCTAGATATTGTATGCTATAAACCTATTGTTTACGATGGTTTGAGTTCCAATGTCGAGGTTCATAGTTCAGATGGTTCCATAAGAACCTATTCTTCCGTTAAGGACTTTATACATGCGGAAATTGATGAAAAGATGAATTTTATTTTTTCTGGTGATGGAGTTTCCCCTTTTCAAGAAAGAGAACAATGGACCGATGGCTGCAACCTAGTCGCATTAAAGCCAGGAATTGCCTTAAGTTATGAGCGAAACCCAAAAACCTTAGCCGCTTTTGAGCAGAATGGCTACTCCATTATGGAAGCAAAAGACTTCATTCATGAGTGTACTAATGATGCTCAATTTTTCGAGCATTTGCAAAAAACGATCATCACTTTACCATCCTCTGAATTATCTAGAGCTAGAGGTGGATCTCATTGTATGACTTGTCCCATAGTTAGGAGTTAAGCCTATGTATACATTTGATTTCCATAAACGAGTGCGCTATGCAGAAACAGATAAAATGGGATATTTGTATTATGGAAACTATCCTAAATACTTTGAAATAGGTCGTGTAGAAACCATTCGGTCATTAGGCTTTGATTATAAAGATTTTGAAGATGTACATGGGATTATGTTACCTGTTGTGGGATTGGAAGTAAAATATCTTGAGCCAGCATACTATGATGATTTACTAACCATTCGATCATCTTTACAAACTATGCCCGGTAAAATGATTAGCTTCCATCATGAAATCTTAAGGCCTGATGGAGTCATTATTAATAAAGCCACTGTAAAGTTGTTTTTTGTAGACGTGCAGACTAATAAGCGAGTATCAGCACCTACCTTTATGGTGGATGCGTTAAAATCACACTTTGACCAAGAAAACTAAAAATCCCGTTATACGAACTGCCAAATTATTTTGGTATCGGATCATAGGGCTTAGTAAAAAATATTCTTTGCCAGGCTTCGGCGGTGCAAGTATCTATGATGTAATTTCCTTGATTATTCAAGAAGCAATGAAAGATGACATCGTGACACGAGCAAACTCGGTCGCATTTAACTTCTTTTTGTCACTTTTCCCTACGCTAATCTTCATTTTTACCCTACTTCCTTTATTTCCAATTTCTGTGGACATTTTAGCAACCTTATCTCAGAATACCAGTGGGATAATGCCTGAAAATGCACATAATTATTTATTCGGAATGGTAGAGGATGTAGTCACTAGAAAGCGTAATAATTTATTGAGTATTGGTTTTATTTTAGCTGTATTCTTTGCGTCCAGTGGTCTATCTACCCTTATGTATGGATTCGATAAAAGTAGTTACAAACAGACTTTTAAAAAGCGGAGCATGGTTCGCCATCGTTTAGTGGCCATCTTCCTAACTATTCTCTTGTCGACTGTGCTTATTTTATCCATTTTGTTTATCGTTTTTGGACACCAATTAATTACCGTCCAATTAGACAACCTAGGCTGGACAATGATGTCAAAATGGATTCTTTTTATGTTTCAATGGATCGCCCTAATTGTCTTATTCTATTTGATAATCACCCTAATTTACAGATATGGACCAGCCATGTTTCGGCGGATCCCCTTTATAAATCCAGGCGCAACATTGGCCGTTATACTACTCATTGTTAGCTCGATGGCTTTTGCTTACTTCGTGAATAATTTCGGTAGGTATAATGAAATTTATGGCTCGATAGGTGCACTCATCGTCTTACTTGCCTGGCTACAAATAAACGCTTTTATCCTTTTAGTAGGCTTTGAGTTAAATGCTAGTATCGCGGTAAATAAAACGAAAATCTATAATAAGAAAATGCAAGAAAGCTTAAATAACGAATAAACATATTAGATAATATTTTAATATGTTTATTCGCCCCATCTATAGGTAGATTGTTCGATATCTAGATGATCCATTACTCGATCTACCACGGTCATGCATAGCTCTTCTACATTGTTCGGTTTAGAATAAAAGGATGGTGAGGCAGGCATTATCAAAGCCCCTGCTTTATCTAGCAGAGCCATATTATTTAGATGTATAGTGCTATAAGGCATTTCCCGAGCAACCACAATTAATTTACGCTTTTCTTTTAAGATGACATCAGCAGCCCGTGTGCTTAAATCATTGGAAATCCCTTGAGCCATTCTAGCAAGCAGACCCATAGAGCACGGGCAAACTACCATATAATTGTATTGGGCAGAACCTGAGGCGAAAGGTGCATTGAAATCAGTGGAATCGTAAAAATCAAAAGGGTAACTTTCTTTATTAAAAGGTCCTATCTCGATTTCCCAATTAATCAGTGCATTCTTGCTCATGCATACACCCACCGTAATATCTTTAATCAAACTTAATTTATCCATGAGAAGTTTAGCATAGATACTTCCACTACTCCCTCCTATGGCTAAGACTATTTTCTTCTGATTCATATTAAATTACTTCAGCTACTGTATAAATACTTCCAGTTACTAATACTAAATCATTTTTATGGGCAGATTGTTTTGCAGCGGCTAAAGCCTTTCTAACTGAGATGTATTCTTTTCCTAATAAACCATAGCTTGAAGCTTCATTCTTGAGCACTGTTTTGTTCTTTCCTCGGGGAATATCTGCTTTCGCAAAATAGTACTTTGCATCTTTTGGAAATAAAGCCAAGACCTTATCCAAAGGCTTATCCCCAACCATTGCCAAGACTATATGAAGCCTTCCAAAACTCATTTTTGCAATACCTCCAAATAGGGCTTTTAATCCAGGCAAGTTGTGAGCCCCATCCGCTAAAACCCTAGGAGAGCTCACTAAAGTTTGAAACCTGCCGATGTAGTAGCAGTTTTTCCTGACATTTTCGATTCCATTGCGCTGGTGCTGTTCTGAAATATTAAACAAATCCTTTAATAAATACGATGCCGATAAACTTGTCTCCACATTTCTTCTGTAAAACGGATTAATCGCTTCTTTTACTTGAATACTTGTTTTATTCAGTAAGTCTCGACTATAATACAGAGGTGCATCCAATGAATTAGCTTTTTTTTCAAAAACAGGTTTCACCTCTTTCTGGTATTCCCCGATTAAGACTGGAATGTCTTGCTTGATAATTCCTGCTTTCTCTCCTGCAATGGCAACTAATGTATCTCCTAATGTATTTTGATGATCTAGTCCAATGTTGGTTATCACCGATAACACCGGTGTAATAATATTAGTCGAGTCCAGTCTTCCACCTAGTCCAACTTCTAGAACCACCCCATCCACCTTCGATGAAGCAAAATAATCAAAAGCTAGGGCAACTGAAATTTCAAAAAAGGAAGGCTTGAGTGTTTCAAAGGCACCTAAAACCTTTAATCGATTTACAAAAGCAACTACGTAGTTTTTAGGAATAAGCTGCCCATTTATTTTACATCTTTCCCTAAAATCCTTGTAATGGGGTGAAGTATATAAACCAACTTTATGTCCTGCTTCCTGCAAGATTGAGGCTATATAATGAGACACTGAGCCTTTACCATTTGTGCCTGTTACATGTACGTATTTTAATTGATCTTGAGGATTATCCAGCAAGTCCATCAGGCTGATAATATTGGACAAATCAAGCTTTATTGCCTTGGGTCCAATACGCTGATGCATAGGCAATTGTCGGTATAAAAACGATAATATACTTTGATAATTTTTCAAGCCTTTTTATAATCAATTTTCTAAGTAAAATTTAATATTTTTGCGGTTCATTTTTCGTCTCAAAAATAGTGTATGAAACTTATCTCCGAATGTCAAATGTACAAATTGGCGTGACAGGTTTTTTATTTTGCCTTTTTTTCTAGCCTTATTCTGATTTTGATAGTAGTGGATCGGTTGATATAGTATTGGCCCATAATAATGATGATCGAGTAGTTCCTGTGAGAGGAAGAGAATGCTCATCTCAGCAATGTCCTGATATTAAGAAGAAGTTCCCTTCCTACAATGATTTTGCTCGAGCTGATGTCACTCAAATTTATAGTGGCATTCAGGAGGCAGATCATAAACAAATAAACACGTTCAAATCGTCTGCCTTCTTAAATAAAGGTGGCGCATCATTCGAGTGGAAACCTTTTCCTAACGAAGTACAAGTAAGTCCCATTTTTGATATTACGATCCTTGATATTGATAAAGATAATAAGGAAGAAATAATCATGGGTGGTAATCTATTTGTTTCAGAAATTGAGACGGGTTGTGCGGATGCTGGTGTTGGTGTTATCATGAAATACATCGATGGTGAGTTTAAGGTTTTAAGACCACTCGATACAGGCTTTTTTATTGACAAAGACGTGCGTAAGGTTAAAACGATAAAGAATCCACAAGGAAAAGATATGATTGTAGTAGCTAATAATAATGACTACCTGCAGGTTTGGAAACCCAATAGCTAATACAACACATAGCTCTAGACTCAATCTACTAGCTATATTTCGGAACTGAGATGTTCCTATTTGCTTTGATCATAGGTGTCGCTCAGCATGGTAGCTAGAACGAACTAAAGGTCCCGATTCTACAAAATCAAGGCCTTTTGAAAGCCCTACTTCTTTGTATTCAGCAAAAAGATCAGGATGGATAAACTCGTGCACATCTATGTGCATTTTGGTAGGTTGTAGATACTGGCCTATGGTTAACACATCACATCCATGTTCCACTAAATCATCCATGATTTTAAATACTTGTTCTTTTGTTTCACCGAGTCCCACCATCACACCTGACTTAGTTCGCTTACCAAACTCTTTAGTAAGTTTTATCTGATCAAGACTACGTTGATATTTGGCCTGAGGTCTTACTTTTCTATACAGTGCTTCTACTGTTTCCATATTATGACTAACCACTTCCTGTCCACCTTGAATCATTCTGGTTAATGCATCCCAATTTGCTTTTACGTCTGGAATTAAGGTCTCTATCGTTGTGCTTGGACTTATTTCTTTTACCTTTCTGACCGTTTGATACCAAATCTCTGCTCCTCGATCTTTGAGCTCATCTCTATTAACAGAAGTAATAACTGCATGCTTAACTTGCATTTTAAAAATTGCTTCAGCTACCCTATTCGGCTCATCTTCGTCATACTCTGGTGGTCGACCCGTTTTTACTGCACAAAAAGAACAACTTCGAGTACATACATTACCAAGGATCATAAAAGTTGCAGTTCCAGCACCCCAACATTCGCCCATGTTCGGACAATTACCACTTTGACAAATGGTATGCAAGTCATAGGTGTCTACCAGTTTACGTACACGTTTATAATTCTCGCCAATAGGCAATTTAACACGTAACCAATCCGGTTTACGAGCTCTGCCTTTACTATCCTTTTCTACGATGGGTAAATCTAACAAGTGTATTAATTTGTGCGTCGCAAACCTAATTGAAAGCTAGCAAATAGTTTAATAAAATATGGACTATTTCTTCGTTCTTCTGTTTCCACTAAAATGTCTATTCCGCGAGTATAAACATCTAACATAACCCCAGTTTCGAAGGCTCTCATATATTTATCGAAAGCACCTAGTCCAAAGTGTAAGGCGGCTTTAGCCTGGATCCCAGGTACCAAGGCAATATTTCCAAGTCCCTCTGAAAAAGGTGAAGCTCCATATATGTCATCAATTTCTAAAAATTTATCAGCATTATCTTCTGAATAAGGCTCTGACAAAATTTCGACTGTTGGTTGTCCATCAGTAGGAAAGTAAATCAACTTCAAGTGATAGGGTTTCAACAAAGCGATAGAAGGTCCTACTTCATACATCCAGGCAACCGCAATTCCTCTCCTCTTTGCTTTTTCTGACAAATACGTTTTTCTTCCAATGCCTGCTCGCAGATTTATGACACTATTAATTTTCCCAAAATAAAAAGGTCTAGAAGTCCCTTCTCCAGCAAAATTATAATTCTTGTTCTGTCGACGTTCCCTTAAATCCCTTTGAAATCCAAGTTCAAACTGATAAAAAGAAGTTTTGTGATAAGTTCTTATTTTCCCTTTATAATAACTAACCGAGGCTCCTTGTTCGTGCAGTCGAACTTGGAATGCCTCTTCACTTTTAAAAATAACCCCTTTACGATCTAATTCTACAATCTTAGGTTGCATCACACGCTGAGCGCTTAAACACACAGTGAAGCTTATAGAAAGTGCTAATATGAAGATTAATCGTCTCACGCTTTAATAACTATAAAGTTAGGCTTTTTGTTTTGTATTTATTCCTGAAGTCCAAGATCAAATTTCGAGCTCTATGATTGCTTTCTTTCAAAAAGTGATGGATAGCTTTAAATAAAAATTGATACCTTTCCGTTCTCAGAAAAATGATCGTCTTTTCACCATATTCATCTCCTAGGTTAAGTTACGTACTTGATTTTATATTTGGTGAATGTTTTGCCAGTTCTTACCAGCTAATCTTTGAAAAGAACGACATCCCGACAAATCAAAAAGTACTTGAGTATAATACTCAGCAGAGCATAGAAGGCAGTTTCTTTATTAAAGCCTCTTCTTTGTTGTTTGAAGAGCATCTCGAAGAATGCAAAGAATCTAGTCAATGGTTTAACGACCCATTAAACGAAAACAATGATTATTTATCCATGATATTTTTCTGTTTATCAAGACATGAAGAATACCAAAACAAACCAAGGGATAGCTATAATCGATTTCCAAGCACTTCCTCTATTTTGTCAAAAAACAAGCTCCTGCGAACACCTGTGGTTGATCTAATGGTTGATCATTTAGGTAAACAAATGAATCACTTTTTTGATACAAAACTGGAATTAAGCAACGAGACTGGGGTTCAAATAAGCTTTGATATAGATCAGGTCTGGCTAGCTAAACACATTCCTACCAAAATTAAACTTGGGAGATTATTAAAGCAGCTAATGAGCTTAGATTTCAAGGGCATTAAGGAGCATAAAAATATTCGTCAAGGAAAGATCGAAGACCCGTTCGATATCTTAAACATATTAAATAAATATCACATATATAAACCCTTGTTTTTCTTTTTATTCGCAGAACGATCGCCATATGATAAAGGACATAATCCTTCCCTCAATGTGTTTAAAAAGTTAATCAGCCGACTAGCTAAGGATCATAAAGTAGGCATACACCCATCCATGGCCTCTTCTAAAAATCCTGCTCTACTAGCAGACGAAATGCAAAAGTTTCACAGCATACCTAATGTGACTAAAAACATCTCAAGACAACATTATCTAGCCTTTAGTTTGCCTGATACTTATCGCCATTTGTATAACTTAGGTATACGAGAGGAATATTCGATGGGTTATGCTGATGCCATTGGCTATCGATCAGGCACAGCTCGATCTTTTTATTGGTTTGATTTACAAAAAAACGAAGTGACTGATTTAAGAATATTCCCTTTTCAGATCATGGATGTGAGCCTAAAAAACTACTTAAAACTAAGTCCAGCATCGGCTTTAACAAAAGCGGAACAAATGGTCAAGCAAGCAGCCATTTACAAAAGTCCCTTACGTATTTTATGGCATAATAGTTCATTTTATCCAAAGCATGGTTGGGGAGGCTGGGAAAAGATATTTGAATACCTTGTGAAACATCAAAGAACAAAGGATTTTGATTAATTTGGTCTAAAATCTTACAATTTGCAAATCAGTTCAGGGGTCATTTTACTCATAATCATCAGCTATTTTCTTGTCCTTTTAGGCATAAGTTATTTCACTACACGGAAAGCGGACAGTCAAAGTTTTTACCTAGGAAATCGTAAATCTCCTTGGTTAGTGGTTGCTTTTGGGATGATTGGTGCTTCGTTGTCTGGGGTAACCTTCATTTCTGTTCCGGGAGCTGTGGGAGATGGAGGATCGAATATGGCCTTTAGCTATATGCAGATGGTATTTGGCTATTTAGTTGGTTATTTGATCATTGCGACAGTGCTGATGCCCATTTATTATCGAATGAATTTGACCTCGATTTATGGTTTTTTAGAAGATCGTTTTGGTCCAGTTAGTTATAAAATAGGTGCCGCCTACTTTCTGCTCAGCCGCGTAATTGGGGCTTCACTTAGATTGTATTTAGTTTCGATTGTACTTGACCAGTTTGTCTTGGGTCCTTTAGGCATTCCCTTTTTATTGACCGTAATAATTTCCATTTTGCTAATTTGGTCCTACACCTTTATCGGTGGTATAAAAACCATTATTTGGACAGATACCATGCAGACTTTATTTATGCTTCTGTCTGTCATATTAACAATTGTCTTTATATGTAATGCTCTGGATATTAGCTTTGCCAATATTGGGACATCTATTAAAGAAAGTGGATTAGGCCAAATGTTTTTCTTTGAAAATGGGTGGAGTGACCCTAATAATTTTTACAAACAGTTTATTTCAGGTGCCCTACTTGCCTTAGTGATGACGGGCTTGGACCAAGATATGATGCAGAAAAACCTGAGTTGTAAATCACTTAAAGATGCTCAGAAAAATATGTTTGTATTTAGCATCATTCTGATATTTGCCAATCTCCTTTTCCTGAGCTTAGGTGCCTTACTATATATGTATGCCAACCAAATGGGAATTATAATTCCGGAAAAATCGGACCAACTGTATCCCACACTAGCTTTACAGCATTTTTCTCCCATGATCGGTGTATTCTTTATTTTGGGATTAATTGCAGCTGCCTACTCAAGTGCGGATTCTGCCTTAACGGCGCTGACTACTTCGTTTAGTGTGGATATCTTAGATATCGAAAAAAAGAATCTCTCAGACGCCCAAAAGAAAAGAACTCGACTTATCGTTCATGTGGGTTTTTCTTTATTACTGGTTGTAGTTATCGTCGTTTTTAATGCCCTTAATGATGGTGCCGTAATTAATAAGGTGTTTATAGCAGCGAATTATACCTATGGTCCTTTGCTAGGTCTTTATACCTTCGGAGTATTGCACAAGCGCTTAGTTTTAGATCCTTGGGTAATTATTGTTTGCATAGCATCACCCATTCTTTCTTATATAATTAATATGTATTCTGGAGTCTGGTTTAATGGCTTTTCATTTGGCTTCCTAATTCTTGCATTGAACGGCTTTATTACTTATCTCGGCTTATGGATATTATCTTTAATACATGATCAACAAAATAACCGAGCAAGCATCAAATCATAGGCATTTAGAGCAACGATCTACCGAAGAACTAACGCGCATCATTAATGATGAGGATAAAACGGTCGCATTTGCCGTAGAAAAATCCATCCATCAAATCAATAAAAGCATAGACGCTATTTTTAATCAAATGAAAAAAGGTGGCCGTTTGTTTTACATTGGTGCAGGAACTTCTGGGCGATTAGGCATACTAGATGCCTCTGAATGCCCTCCTACTTTTGGCGTGGATGATGATTGGGTTATCGGTTTAATTTCGGGTGGAGATAAAGCCATTCGGAAGGCTCAAGAATTTGCCGAAGATGATACTAATCAGGCCTGGATTGATTTACAAGCATATGCCATTTCTCCGAATGATATTGTCTTGGGACTCGCCGCTTCCGGCACAACGCCCTATGTTGTTTCGGGACTGCAAACAGCTAGAGAAAACCAGGTTCCTACCGTCTGTATCACTTGTAATACAAACACGCCTATTGCAGCACAGGCAGATTACCCTATCGAGGTTATTGTCGGTCCAGAAGTAGTAACCGGCAGCACTCGAATGAAATCAGGAACAGCACAAAAATTGGTCTTGAATATGATATCGACCACGGTTATGATCAAGCTAGGCAGAGTGGTAGATAATCGGATGGTGGATATGAAACTTAGCAATGATAAACTGGTGGATAGAGGTACTAAGATGGTCATGGAACAAACAAAATTAGATTACAAAACTGCTCAAAAATTTCTACTGAAAGAAGGCAGTGTGCGAAAAGCCATAGCTTTTTTTAACACTAGATTGTAAATAGTATAGGTGTTTGTGGTTATGAGCAATACTTGACTTACGGGTCATGATATCCAGCGTTTCTGTGAGGAACGAAGAGATATGATCTGATATATGTTGCTAGGCACTGGCATTTTCGAGTTGTATGAATTTAATTTTCATTAGTCTTTGCTTACTTATTGATTTAGCACATACTCCTCTGCAAATGGAAGATAAAATCTCAATGTTACTTTTTAATTGAAGAGAGTCAAGTACTTGTTGTTGGTACTCTTTGTTTATCTCAATTTTATATACGCAGTCGGAAATAAGGATTTTTCCTTTTCTTATGTACCCGATTTTTCTGTAACAATTCCTTCCAACCCTTCCTAAAAGAATGTTCCCTTTGTTTGCATATGCTTCTTGTCTTATTTCAGCTTTTCTACGATCTCCATTTATATTAGTTAGACCATAATCTAAGCTGGTTGTATGAACAAATTTAGATTTTAGTGATTTGAGCTCTTTATGAGAAAAAGATCCTCTTCTAATTTCCGCCCCTAAGTCATTTAGAGAAACTAGTTTTTTATTTTGATTATTTTGAAAATGCCAATATTTGAAATCGAATGTCTCATGAAGTAAATTACTTTGTATTTTCAAGTTTTTGACTTTTGCTTTTGGGTCAAACTTACAAAGTGTTACCATGTAGTTTTTTACTGGTTCTATTTTCTTGATTATTAGTATAGTTGTTTTTGCTTCAGTTGTTTTGAACGACCTTTCAGGTATGTCAATTATTTTAATTAGTTTATAATTTTTCAGAATGGCTTCTCTGAAGCCCTTGTAGGTATGTGAAGCAGAAATGGAATCTGAAACTATTATTCCAAGTATACCATTTTTTTTGATCGAGCTTAAACCATATGCAGCAAATAATATTTCTGTATTAAAATTGTTCAGGTTTAGGTAATTAAGAATTTTTATTTCACTCAGGAGCTTTTTATAATTAGAATCAAATTTTAATTTTATATAAGGAGGATTGCTTATAGCGGCATCTAATTTTGTTATTTGTAGTGATTGAAATATATTTTCTTTCCTAAGATCAATTTGATAAAGTTTGGAGTCGTTAATTAAAATGTTCTTTAGCTTATTTTGAAGATTTATGTCAATTCCTATGACATTTGATGTCTTATAGACATTTTGAAATTGTTTACTTAAAGCTCCATCTCCAATTCCTAAATCTAGCACATAGGTAGGTTCGATAAGCGGTAGTGCCTGAATTAATATTTTGCTTATACTATCAGATGTATAATGTGCTCCATTGTTTATCATTATATAAGATTAGTTAAGTGATAAATGTATGTTTTGCCAGACCCTTGGCTGCCAAATTTCTTTTCCAAAGGGAAATCATAAACAATATAAGTATTATTCAAAGCCGCATATAGTGCCATTCCTAATAAATGAGGTCTGGGTCCAATTGGACATAAGTAAATGTCATATTGAGATTTCCAATTTAATTCTAATTCTTTTAAAGTATTTATTATGTCAAATGGAGAAGTCGCTAAGCAATTTTTTGCATTGTCGAATACATCATACCTGAGTAATGTATCCGAGTTCAATTTAAGAGCAATTTGATCCCAACCTGGTTTGTAAGAGGGAAAACCAAAAATTGGGTAAATTTCTTTAGGGTTGGTAGATTCATTTATGGCAACAAATCTTTTCTTGTCAAAACCAAGTGATACGATTAGTAATTTGTCTTTTTTCGATGCTTTTTTTATAAACCCAGGCACTGGTGACGAACTACCTTTAAACATTTCAATTAAGTCGAAAGGTTCTTCAGAATCTTTTAAGTTTGGTAGATTTTTTCTTTCATACTTCTTAGGCTGTGTATAGCTAACAAAAAAAAGTTTGGTTTTAATTTCCTTTACGAACACACTAATTGAATAGAAAATCAAAGCTTGTCTCATAGAAGTGATGTCTAAGAGAACTGATTTAGTTGTTAAGTTTAGTGAATTTAAAAGTTTGAAGTATTGCGGAATTATAGGTATGGAATTTAAACTTTTATCAATGATCTCTCCGTTTTGTTTTAATGTATATGAAAAAGACTGGTAATTGTCTTTTGACGATAGGAGTAAGATTAATCCTTTATAACCCTTTAGTTTTGTTAAAAGTGCTGACGATCTATGATCTTCTTCTTGCAATGAATCAGTTATCACAATATCAACATTTGAGCTGAATATTGCACGATTATGATCAGATAGTATATAGGATTCTTGATACATCATTGATGGTCTGAGAATAGATTTGGAGTTTCTGAGATTGATCGAAAAAGATACTTAGTGACTATGGATTCAATTTGTTTTTCAGACCCAATAAGTAAGCCTTCTATATCTTGGGCACTTATTTTAAGTTTTCTTTTTCTTCTATGGGATATACCAAAATAAGGGCAATAAATATGATTGATGTGAAAATCAAAAAATTCTATCCCATCTTTGGTTTTGCTTGACTCTCCTTGTTCAAGAATTTTGTTTTTTAAGGCTTCTTGGAAAAGAATAAAGGCTTCTTCCTTATTTTGTTTTAAAGTATTGTATTCAGTTGTGAAATGGTTTTGTTCTACTTCTCCTAATGTCGATGATGGAGAGATATGGTGAGATCTAAAAATTTTACCTAATGCTAAGGTGAAATACTTTAATCTGAATCCATGAGGTTCATATGATTCAATTTCATCTATTTTGTTCTTGCTTACTTTATGGGCTGCATCGGACTGTT
Organism: Saprospiraceae bacterium; assembly: GCA_020629035.1. GTDB lineage: Bacteria > Bacteroidota > Bacteroidia > Chitinophagales > Saprospiraceae > JAHDDO01. Next base: position 41,985 of record JAHDEC010000010.1, read on the forward strand.
CAATTTGGGTTAGTTGCCTAGGTTTTTTAAAGTCTAATCTGTCACTAGAATAGAACAGGGCATTATTGAATGATTCTTCAACTAATTCTAAAAAACTTCTTATTACACCTGATGACAAGGCAGAGAAAGTTTGAATTCCAGAATATAGTTTCGCGGCATTTATCTCATGGCCTAAAAGAAACTCAGTGTGGTATAAAGTATTGCCAATTAAATCTTTATAGCGTTGATTTTGATTTTCAATCATTTCCTTAAGTTCTAAGGCAGGAATTATATTTGATTTTGTTCGCAACAAAAGACATATTGAATTTCTAATTATTAATGGATCTAATGAGGAGAAAAAACCCTTTAACGATTCCAAGGTAGTTTTATCATAATTAAGTTTTCGAGATTGAATTTCAAGAACTTGATATAATTGTTTTTTTAAGTTATTAAACTGATCTATCGACAAAACTTTGAATTCTTCACCTCTTGGATATTTTTTAAGGTACCATTTCAAAGATGTATGGTCTTCGGATTTTGATAGGATGTTTTGCTCTTCTAGATAAATACTAAGCCGTTTGTCACAAATCTTTACTGCTAAATTTATAAATTCTTGAATGTTGGAGTATTCTGCAGTGTCAGTTGTCAAAGAGACATAATCGTCTTTTTTGCGAATTTCTTCTTGAGAAGCAACCTTATAGGATTTGATGCCATTTGTAATTACTGCGTAATCAAATACAAGGTTATGATTACTTTGCTTAAGTAGAGTATTTAAAGTTATCTGTTGATACTTAAGAAGCTTTTCAAATTCATCTATATATATATGAAAAGTTAAATGAGAAAAGTATTCGATTTTTTTTAATTCTTCTACTAGATCAGTTATTATTATTCCAGGACCTGTACCGTTAGGAGAATCATTTAATGTAGAATTTGAGAATGTTTCTAAATCAATTAACTTCTTCTGTAATACATTTTTTAGTTCCGCAAGAGAGTTGATATTGTGAGTTGAAAAACGGTAAGCTAACTTTTTGTTAAAAGGTTCAATGTTTTCAATTGTCATTAAACCTTCTTTTATTGCCTCTTGAATAAAGTCAATAATTTCAAGAGTTATCACACAATTAAAATATAGATTAAATAAGCCTGACCAAACTTTCTCAGAAGTCTCTTTCCCTGTAAAGCTTGATATAAATCTTGAATCAACTAGGTAGTAAAATCCGATATGTTTCTCACTGCCAATTAAGTTTTTTATAGTTGGCTCAGATTGATAGGAATATTTTTTTTCTTGCCACGAGTTGCACTTGTAAAACATGGTTTTACCAGTACCTCTACTGCCTTCAAAAATTAATGGCTTTTCGGATATCTTTGCTCTAAATGGTTCGTCGACAAAATATTTCCACACATTGTCTCCCATCTGTTCAGTTCGCAACTTTGAAAACGGGTTATATGGTTTTAAATTCATTGGGTCGTTTTTCTTCTTATTAAATGCTTCCAATCCGGAGACTTTTTGTGAAATATTGGTAACGACCAATTTGGAATTCTATCGCTAAATATCACAGCAAAGTCAAGTTTTTTAAAACCTCTGAAACTTACTCCTCGTGTTTTTTGTATTTCATTAAAATAACTTACAGCTTTCTCCCTTTCATTAGAATCTTTTCTCCAAATTGCGGTGTTTTCTTCATGAAATATTCTGTTTTCGTTAGTAAGCTCTTCTACAACAACCACATTTATGTTTTCCAGAGATCCTGCTTGCTTTAATTTTTTGACACTATCAATGTATCCAATTAATGCAAGATAAGTTATGCTGAAATCATTGCTTTTTGCATATTCTTTTATGAATTCTATGTTCTGTGATTTCCAAAAATTCTTAAGTTGCATTCCAGATCCAATGCAATCGTCAACAATTATTAATTGCTCATAGTTTTGAATTATATCTTGATTGATATTATGTAAAAAATAAACATTTTCTTTTGGTACTGATAGTTTATGAACTAAATCACCTGTCACCAAATTTCCACTTTCATATGGCTTGTCAGAATCTAATAAGGGGATAAAACAAGTTTTGTTCTTTAATTCGGTAATAGTCCCATTGTAATAGTTTCGAGGAAGTATGTGATCTTTAAAACTATTTAGAAAACTTTTAATTTGACTTGACCAGACTAGTTCATATATGCCATATTCTAGAAGTTTGATCAAATCCTTTTTTGAATAGAAAATTGTGTTTAGCAATATTTTAAGGAGATAGTATTTGCCTTCATCATCATTATCGAAATTGAAATTTATCCACTCTTCAATTTCCTTGAATGAAAGGAAATCACATTTTGACCTAACAAGAGCTTTAAGCACTGGTAGTTTAGCTCTATAGTATTGTGAATGATTTATTTCCATTTAGTTATTTTCATTTTTGCTTGTGCCTAACAATAAATAAAGATCACTTAAACACTTTGAATTTGTAGAGAATTAAGAAGCTTTTCTAGCACCCTATCTTCCCATTAGTTAGAGATGATAAATATCTTTTTGAGTGCTAAGTAAATCAAACTAAACATTTTTCAGCTTACTCATCTTTGGAAAAGCTACCAAATAGTTTAATTAGTATATTAATATAGGTATTTAACCTCTATTCTTCTCAAGCAGAATCATCATCATTAAGCCTAATAAGATGCGATCATCATCATCCGAATCCATAGGGCCTTCTTTCGTAATTTCAAAATTTCTACCAAAAAAAGAAGGCAGTTTTCGCAATCTAACAATTTCCTTATCTTTTGTATTTTTTACGATATATGATGGATTAAATAAATAGCCGGTAAGCATGCTTATAATCGGGATTTGCCCCAAAATAGAGTCTCCAACTTTTGCCCAAGCATTTTCCTCGCTTACTGTGTATTGTATATTCTGATTTTCGTCTAGAATAGTATACTGGGCTTTCCAAATTGACTTCCAACCTTTTCTTGCAATTTTCCCAAATTCTTTACCATCCTTATCAAAGAATGCATAAGCCGCAGAAAAATCCAACCACTTATCGGCTTTGATCCGATATAATTGTTCGGTTTTTGATTGATCACTGAAAATGAGAATGTCTTCCTTAAGCTTAAATAGTTTTTGTTTTACGTAAGCAATAATCTTTCCTTTAGAGTCGGTTGCTGTAAAGTCATTCGATATAGAGGAAATTTTAAATTGAAGGGAGATAGGAAAAGTAATGTTCTGCATGATTTATTTTTAATCTAAAATAGATATTTATTCCTATTTAAGACTAAGCATTCAGCACTACTTTGATGATTAGATATTTGTTGAAGATGCACAACTAACCAAGAAAAACAACATTGGACCTACAAACCTTGCTGCATTCTATCCCGCTCTTCACGCTCCCATTTAGTTAGCTTAAAAGTATCTCTATCTAAGAGAAAATCTTCCTCATCACTTTCATCAGCCCAAGGGTCAACAACTATCTCATCTCGCTCGATCATATTTCTAAAAAGAAACGCAATGACGATACCTACAACACCCCCAAACAGATGGCTTTCCCATGAGATACCCTCCTGATTAGGCAATAATCCGTAGAAATAACCGCTGTACATAATCACAATCACAAGAGACAAAATGATTGACTTCAGATTCCGTCTGAAAATACCCAACCAGAAAATAAACGATACTAAACCGTACACAACCCCACTTGCCCCAATATGATAAACTGGGCGAGCAAGGAGCCACACCGCTAATCCTGTGAGTACGTAAATAAGCAAAAAACTAGGCCAAGCTATCCGACGATAGAAATAGAAAATAATCGTCATAAGCACTAATAAAGGCAGACTGTTCGATATTAAATGACCAATATCGCTATGGGCTAATGGAGAAGTAATAACACCCAACAAACCATCCATTTCTCTAGGAAACACACCCAATCGAAGCCGACCAGGGGCTAAATACATCCTGTAAAAATGGAACAACCATAAAAAGCCGACAAACACCAACGGCTTTTTCAGGGCATCAAAAAAATATTTTGACTGATTATCCATAAGTAGAACTAAACAAATCTACGTTGAACAAGTTTAAGAAATTTCTTCGCTTTTTTAATGTTTGAAGGACTGGACCAATCATTAGTTGCAGCAACACCTGATCTTAAATAGCTAACCGCTTCATCATAAGATTTCATTTCGTGGATTGAAGACAATACCTCATTGAAACTTTGTTGATCTCCTCCAAAAAGCTCTTTAATGGTAAAAACCTTTTCGTTAATTCCCATTGATTTCCCGATGTTAGAGACCTTAGTCAAACTTAGTTTATGCGATAAATCAGTTATTTCTTCACTTTCAAACAAAGCATCCATCGAACCACCTGTCGAAACTTCTTTCACTGCTTGTTTAATAGCTGGAGCCTTTGTTGATTCCTTAAGCTTCGAATCTGCCTCCGCCATCACCACTTCTTTTTCTACAGGAGCCTGTGGAATGACTTCTATCATTTCAGGTTTTTCTGCTACGACCTCTGGCATTTCCGCCTTTGGTTCTGGAGCCTGCTTTGCTGCTGCTGGTATGATGTCAGTTGGCTTCTCTTCTTTCTTTGCAACTACCGGTTCCTCCACTTTTGCTTTAATCGACTCACCACCTATTGTGTCTATTAAGTCTTGCAAATAAAGTTTGAGTAAGTCTTTCTCCACATCGTTAGCTTCTCCAGCTCCATCGATCATGGTTAGTAAAGTTTCAACTTTTTTAAATTTTTTCTTGAATGATTTTAAGTCCATAATTCTCCGTGTTTGTATGTATAAACTGATTTTGCGCGTCCTTTATTCCAAATTTAACATATTATAATTATTTCTAATACATCAAATAATATGCTAAAATGTATTAATTTGATAATTTTATGAAAAATTAACCTTCATGTTTTTAGAACCCAGTTTTAGAGGCCAACGCAGCGGTTGGATCGAAGTCATTTGTGGCTCTATGTTTTCGGGTAAAACTGAGGAACTAATCAGAAGACTTAAAAGGGCTAAGATAGCTAATCAAAAAGTAGCAATCTTTAAACCGGCTAAAGATGTTAGATATGACGAGCAAGCCGTCGTTTCGCACGACGATAATGCCATCCAGTCGCTTACCCTTGAAAAAAGTAAAGAAATCTTAGCACATATTCATGATGTAAATGTAGTAGGTATCGATGAAGCCCAATTTTTCGATGAGCACCTAACTGCTGTTTGCCAGCAACTAGCGATTAGAGGAATTCGAGTAATTATTGCCGGACTGGATATGGATTTTCGAGGAAATCCTTTCGGTCCAATACCGCAACTCCTAGCAGTAGCTGAGTATATTACTAAAGTTCATGCAATTTGTCCACATTGTGGAAGTCTAGCTACCCATTCCTACAGACTGAGTGAAGAAAACGAAACAGTTTTGCTTGGTGAAAAGGATAAATATGAGCCAAGATGTCGCGTTTGTTATAGTATGGGGAACATATTAAATTTATCCTAAACATTTTAACCAGATATTAATATTCCACCTCATTAATAACTGCTTATAAATAGTATATTTGCGCCTTGTAAAATGGAAGCCTTTACCATTTAATAAAACCAATTTCTAAGGATGCAAGAAGCTACTCAAATACGATCAGCGCTCATTTCTGTTTTTCACAAGGATGGATTAGAAGCTGTGATTCCAGGACTAATCGAAAATAAAGTAAAAGTTTACTCTACTGGAGGTACTTATGCTTTCTTAAGTAATTACGATGTAGACTTACATAAAGTCGAAGACCTAACAGGATATCCATCTATTCTAGGCGGTCGTGTAAAAACCTTACATCCTAAAGTATTTGGTGGTATTCTAGCGAAACGTGAAGAGGGACATTTAGCAGAGCTCAGTGAATACACCATTCCAACCTTTGATTTGGTGATTGTGGATCTCTACCCTTTCGAAGAAACTGTAAAGAGTACTAATGATGAGACAGCCATTATTGAGAAAATAGACATTGGAGGCATTGCCTTAATTAGAGCGGCGGCCAAAAACTTTAAAGATGTGGTAGTTATACCATCTAAAGATCAGTATCCTGCTTTAAAAGATTTACTCGACAATGAAGCGAAAAGCAACATTGAACAAAGAAAAAAATTAGCGGCTTCGGCCTTTAGTATATCATCTAATTATGACAACCATATCTCAGCATATCTTGCTGAAGAAAAGAAATTCAACATAAATCTAGCCAGTTCTACCTCGCTGCGATATGGAGAAAATCCTCATCAGCAAGGAATCTTTTTTGGCGAACTAGCACCAATGTTTAGACAAATTTCTGGCAAATCTTTATCCTTTAATAATTTAGTGGATGTCGATGCGGCAATCCAGCTTATGAAGGAGTTTAAAGATAATCCAATCACTTGTTGTGTATTAAAACACACCAATGCATGTGGAGTGGCAACGAGGTCTACCATGATAGAAGCTTGGAAAGACGCACTAGCCGGCGATCCTACTTCGGCGTTTGGTGGCGTAATTATTTTCAATGCTGAGATAAATGCAGAAACAGCGGAAGCCATTAACGAGATTTTCTATGAGGTACTTATTGCTCCTTCTTTTTCAGAAGAGGCTCAAGCTATATTGACTAAAAAGAAAAAGCGGGTTTTACTGGAGCTAAATCGCTATCCATCAGCCGATAAACAATTTAAATCCATTTTGGATGGAGTAATTGTACAGGATACAGATGCTCAGGTGGAAGATAAATCCTCCTTCGAAAATAAAACATATAAAGAAGCAACACCGGACCAATTAACGGCCCTAGCATTTGCTAATAAGTGCGTAAAGCACTTGAAGTCAAATACTATAGTATTAATTAAAAACAACCAACTAATCGGCATGGGTTGTGGACAAACATCCAGAGTGGATGCATGTAAACAAGCCATTGAAAAAGCACACAAATTTGGTTTTGATACCGAAGGATCGGTTATGGCATCGGATGCCTTCTTTCCTTTTCCTGATTGCGTGCAGTTAGCTGGAGAAGCTGGCGTGAAAGCTATCGTGCAGCCTGGTGGCTCGATTAATGACCAAATGAGCATCGATGCATGTAATGATCTAAATATCGCAATGGTATTTACAGGGGTAAGGCATTTTAAACATTAATACAAGCTTGAATTTAAGTATAGATATAGGAAACACATTTATCAAATTGGGTCTTTATGATGGAGGCCAAATGGTAGATTATATCAAGATTAAAGATCATGATGATCCTGAGTTAGCTGATTTTCTATCGAGTAGCAACATTGAAAAAACACAAGTTAGTTCGGTCAGAAAACAAACCAAAGAGCTTTTAAATACGTTCTCTTTAAAGTCTGCAGTATCTATAGTGAGTCACACATCCAACATGCCGATTAGGCTTGAGTATGATACTCCACATACATTAGGAATAGACAGGATAACTGCTTGTTTGGGTGCATTAAGTCATTTTCCTGATCAGCATTGCTTAGTAATCGACCTTGGTACTTGTATGACCTTGGATATATTAACTGCAGACAAGGTTTTTAAAGGAGGTAATATTTCGCCCGGTTGGAAAATGCGATTAGATGCCATGGACCAAATGACGTCTAAATTACCTTTGGGCCAATTGAAAAAGCATAAAGAAATACTCGCGACATCGACTGCGATGGCACTCGAAAATGGAGCGTTTTATGGAATATTATTTGAATTAAGAGGTTATATATCTTTAATGAGGGACAAATACCCTGAATTAAAGGTAATTTTTACTGGAGGAGCAGCAAATGATTTTGCAGAGTTCATAGAAACTGAGATATTTGTGCTTCCATTTCTGATCTTAGATGGATTAAATTATTTAAATGAAAATTATAGCTAGAATTATTTTACTAAGTCAACTGATTGTTTTGCCTTTGCTACTGCAAGGTCAGGCACAGAATAATTCCATCTTTTCCAGGTTTGGTATTGGGGATTTATATCCTCAGGCTTTTTCTTCTACCGCTGGAATGGGATTTGCAGCTTCGGGATATTTTAGCGAATCTCAAACAAATACATTAAATCCTGCTTCATACGGTTATCTCAAGAAAACAAGTTTCGATGTAGGCTTAAATGCTAAATACTACGATCTGTCGACCGATAACAGCAGTTTTAGAAATTGGACAGGTAGTTTTGATTATTTGTCAATAGCGTTTCCCTTATTTAACAACATTAATCGAGCATTAAGCCCTATCGAAAGAAATTACAATCTGGGGATGGCTTTTTCACTCCAACAATATTCTAAGGTTGGATACAATATAACCACCACTGAAGTAATAGATGGTGTAGGTCAGATAGAACGAAATTTTACTGGTTTTGGAGGAACAACCAAATTCCTTTGGGGTAATAGTTTCCAGTATAAGGGACTGGCTGCTGGGTTTAACCTAGGATATATTTTCGGAAGGATTAATTATGAAAAGAATGTATTCTTTGTCGATTATCTAAATCCATTTAATAATTTGTTTAATACTTCGTATTCGATCAGGGGCTTCCAGTTTGATGGAGGACTTATGTATACCCACGTTTTAAATAAGAAGGCAGTAGAAGCTGATAATTTGGTACAAGAAAACAGTCTAACTGCAGGTATTCATTATTCTAGCAACTCGAATGCAAACACAAGCGAAACCAGCAATGAAGTCACATTTCTAAATGCTCCCAATTCGAATAACGTAGTTGATGAAATAAGAACAGTCCAAGATAGTGCGGGACAAATGACGATTCCTGGCTCATTAGGTTTTGGATTGTCTTATAAATATGGAAGAAAATGGGGAGCTGCAATATCTTATGCTACTTCACCTTGGTCTCAATATACCAATGACGTGGAACCGCCTTTAGCCATGAATTTAAATGATATTGGATCCCTTAACTTAGGGTTCTACTACATTCCTAAATATAATTCGATCTCGAACTTTTTATCTAGAATAAATTATAAAGCAGGTTTCTACACTAGAACAGAACCTGCAAGCTTTTCAGATAATCAAGTCTCCAATACCGGATTTACCTTTGGTTTAGGAATGCCGTTTATATATCAAAGAAAATCATCTATAGCTGATATTAATATTGCGCTAGGAAGAAAGAAAGCCGCAGACATTCTGGTAGAAAATTACATGGAATTACGTTTCGGATTCTCTTTTAATGATGATGAGTGGTTCTTAACAAGGAAGTATAACTAAACTTTATCATTCCTTTAACACACCATAATATAAAAATATTTCATCTTGACATTGTATTTAGTTAACACTATAAAAAGCACCAAAACAAACTTAAGTTATGAGTAAATTGATGTATACCCTATTAATATTAGGAATCGCAACATTCGCAAATGCCCAGTGCGAAAATTGGGTAGATAATGGTACGGAAGATGAAGCCTCTACTGCTCACTCTATCTATAGAACTGCTTTAAAAACAGAAGATTACGCTACAGCCTTTGAAAACTGGCAAAAAGCATATGATCTTGCGCCGGCTGCAGATGGCAAGAGAGATTACCATATGACAGATGGAGCAAAACTGTACATGCAAAAGCATAAAGAATCTACAGATGATGCTGAGAAAAAAGAATACGCAGCAAAAGTAGTAGAACTATATGACCAAGCTGTTGACTGCTATCGTGCTAAAAGTATTTCTTTAAAATGTGGAGATACTGATGAATGCATAAATCAGCGTATTTCCTACCTGAGAGGAAGACAAGGATATGATATGTATTATTCGCTTAATTCTCCGTATTCTAAGAACTATGAAGTATTACAAGAAGCGGTGACACTAGGAGGCAATGATGTGGAATACATTGTTTTTGATCCATTAGCCAAAATAGCCGTTTACCAATATCAAAAAGGAAAATTAGGTAAAGCACAAGCTTTAGCTGTCTACCAGTCACTAGAAAAAATCGCTGAGCATAACATCGAAAACAATGCGGACTACGGTAGTTACTTCGAACAAGCCTGGAAAGCATCTAAAGTGCATTACTCTCCTGTTGAAAGTGAAATTTTTGACTGTGAATTTTTCAAGAACAAACTAAGACCTGAGTACGATGCTAACCCTGATGACAAGGATGTAATCAAGAAGGTATTAGCTAAACTCAAAGCACAAGGTTGTACAGAATCTGATGAACTTGTTAAAGAGTTAGATGGGAAATGGAAAACTTACGCAGCAGCAGCTAATGCACAGATGTTATCTGATGACAAAGAGAACAACCCAGCCAAGTACGCTAAAAAACTTAGACAGGAAGGAGATTTCGAAGGAGCTATTTCTTACTACGAAAAAGCCATTGGCAAAGAAACAGATAATGTTAAGAAGGCTAGTTATTTACTATCAGTAGCTAAGATTCAATACAGTAAATTTAAGAAATACAGCGATGCGCGTAATAATGCAAGAGAAGCTGCGAAATTAAGACCAAACTGGGGAGATCCTTACATCACAATCGGTGATATGTATGGTAGCTCAGCAAGAGGATGTGGAGATGACTGGGCAGTGAGACTAGCTATTATTGCGGCCATGGAGAAGTACGAATACGCAAAAAGTATCGATCCTGCAGCTGCGGAAGAAGCACAATCTAGATTAAATAAGTACTATACTTCATTACCCGAAAAGCAAGAAGGATTTATGAGAAAAGTACAGCCTGGTCAAAGTGTCAAAGTACCATGCTGGATTGGAGAAACTGTGAAAGTTAGATTTAAATAATCAAGTGATATAAATAATAAAAAAGCTCTTCAGTTATGAAGGGCTTTTTTTATTTCTACCCTTGAAAAACCATAACAATAAACCAATCATAAGCATCCCAAAGCCATACAAATATGAGCTATATGGACCTACAAAATCTAAGGGAGACATATCACCAGTAGCTATAAATCCAGCGTAATAGTAAGGTGTTTTTTGAGAATCAGGAATCGTCTCATCATTTATATAGGCCAATTTCGCTTCCCTAAGTGCATGATCTTTTCGGAGGCCATCCTTTAAAAAAGAGTAAAACTTGGTCATTAAATAAGCACTTGCCTCATCTGGGACACGCCATAAAGAACTTACAATGGACTTTGCGCCAGCATATTGGAAAGCATGGGCCATCGACAAGCTTCCTTCTCCGTCTTGCAGTTCGCCTGTACCAGTGTTACAAGCACTCAACACTAAAAGCTCATTTTCCATTTCAAGCTGATACACCTCAAATGCAAAGAGCTTTTGATCATACAGACTATCTTTTTTATCACCAAATAGAAGAAAAGAATTCATTCCATTTTCTTCATTCATTATTGAGTGCATAGCCAAATGGACGATATCCTTGTCTAAGGAATGAGCAACAAAAGAAGCTTCATTTGCTTCACTTCCTACATAAGCATCACCACCTAAAAGTTCTTCGATTTTAGAAACTTCTAGTTGGGCTCCTGGTAGCGCATAATTTCCATCTCTAACCACTGAAGCATAAATCTTATTTGATGCTAATAATAAGGAGTCAATGCCATCTTCTTTGTATTCAGGGGCAAAACAGGCTAGAGATCGAACCTTTACAGATCTTGTTAGGTCTTCTCCTTTGATTAGCGATTGGTTAGCATGATAGCTAATATTATATGAGTTCATTAACGAGGAATCATCATAAGTTAAGATCTCGAAAGGCAGTTGCAACAATAAATTACTTGGGACTATATTTATATTTTCAATGCCTTCTGTAATTGTATAATTATTAAAAATCGAACGACTAATTTGGTTTACAAGGTCCACATTGTTTTTCCCTGATTTAAGCTCATTAATGTATTGTTCCACCTGATGGTAAAACGCTAAAGGCTTTTCTATTTTATTCACCACAACTTGATCCTGGCTAATAAAAAAAACGACCGCCATCTCCTCAGTTAAGTGGCTATCGATAATTAAGTCATGAGTCCCTAAATTAATATTCCTTTCGCTAGTTGATTTACCAGTTACTGATGAATAAGCCGGATATTTACTACTAATGCTTGCGTTCCAATTATCTCGCTCTCGTAGGAGAGCAAATAAATTGGTTTTTGCAGCAGCCAAATCCATCATTGAGTCCTGTTCAGTAATGACATTTTTATAGTATAAGATACTGTCCTCGATCATCACTTTTTCCTCTAATACTTCATCGGGGATATCGTTAAATTTAATTTTAGACTTAGCTCTCATGGAAGCTAATAGTTTACGAGATCTATTAGTATTAACTATATCCATCGCTTGATTTATGAAATTCAGACCACCTGATTTTTCGTGCATAGCTAAGGCAGCCTTTAGGGCAATATTAAATACCTCCTGACTTGCATTACTCATGTCATAAAACGAGGAAGAATTAATATTCGACTCTGATTGTAGATCGATATTTTGCTTAAACAATTCAAACTGAGCCAATATGGTTTGTAGGTAATCTTCTTGTTGCTGGTGAGTATAAAGATCATCCAAACCTTTAATATGCTGGGTTTGTACCCATAATAATTCTTCCAATCTCGAAAAACTTCCATCAATGGCATCGGCTTTGGGATCAAAGGATAAATTTGCATAGGCTAAAGCTATAGCCTCATTGAAGTCTTCCTTTTTATTTTGCTTAGCAGCTTGATGAGCTTTTACATTGTAAGCATCAAGAAACAATCGGTTATCACCATCTTTTATTTGGGCAGTTTCATCTAAGGATAGTTCTATTAACTTGGCAGCTTTGTTTATTTGGCCTTTCTCAAAGTAACATTTCGAGGCTAATAAATTCGAGAATGCTTGATATGTGTTGGCTTCGTGATTTAGTTTAGCATTTATTGGATCTGCTTTTTGTTTTAGGTAAAATAAGGCAGAATCGACTTGATTTAGATTAAAATACTCACTGGCTATCCCATGATAGAGTGTGAGTTTCGATTGATCCATGATAGATGAATTAGATTCATAGTAGTCAGCGATTGACATTTTTAATTTAATGGCCTCCTCGAACCTACCTAAATTACCTTTGGCATTTGAAAGGTTTTCGATAAGTACGTAATAGTTACTACTCTTCATCGCATCTTTAGTCGCTAAATTTCTCAGGGTTTGCTCATAATACTCTATGGCTTCTTCATTCTTGCCCATTTTGCTAAGCGCATTGCCAATGTTCATTAAAGGCTGGGTAGCCTGCCTGGAATCAGCACCCATGGTTCTTGCAAAAATGTCATAAGAGCGTTCAAATAACTCTTTAGCTTTTCGGAAATTGGCCTTATTAAAGTAAGTGATCCCTAAATTATTGCAAAGCCCCGCATAAAGCGCACTCTCCTTATTCTTTCCATCAAAAAACTTCAGTGCATTAACAAAATGGAGTTCGACAGAATCCATTTTGCCCTCTCTCCAAAAAGCCAAACCCAATTTAACACAAACTCTAGCATGACGTTCATGGTCATCTGGCATATGCTCCAAAGCGATAGGCAAGGTTCTTCGCATCAATACAATGGCTGAATCTACCCTATTGGTCTCCATGTAAATTTGGCTCATGTTTGAGTTAAGAATAACATTGCTCCCATTTGGATATCCTCTAATGTCATTAACAATTTCTGTTGCAAGGTGATAGTGTCGCTCAGCCTCATCATATTCGTCAAGCCTTTGTAATACATATACCTGTAAACCATGCAATCTTGATGTGACCAGGTTTTGTTTCCCAACGGTGGGATAAGCGATAACTAAGGCAGAATCGAGTAAGGCTTTTGAAGCTTTATACTCATTTTTTTTATTGAGTTCTATCGCTTCTTCATACATTTTTTGGAGCATGATGGAATCTTGCTGCGCTTGGCTGTATGATGTAGAGATATATAGAAAGAGCAGTGTAAAAAAGGCTCTTACCATTGGTAGTTTATTCATATTGATAGGAATGATTCTTTAGTTAATGTAAGTCTTAAATTGTTATTCACCAAATAGTTTCTCCGATTTCAAGAGTGAGAAAAGACAAATGTCGATGTCATAGATGCTTAGCCAAAGGATAGTAAAATCACATTTTCATGTGATTAAGATGGTTTAGCATCAAATTACTTTTGAGGTATTATTAAATCAAAAAAAGTATTATGAATTCCTATCTACTTACATTTTTTAAATCAATCTTACTAACGCTACTGTTAGTGGGAATCAATCAAGCTCAAGCTCAAATTTTTTGGGGTGATTATACTGGAGCCGTTACAGCAGAATGCAGCGATGGACCTCTTGAAGTTAATGTCAATGTTTCTGGAATTGGTATTCTGGGAGAAGACAATCTTGGTATTGTGGAAGTATTTGTTGATTTAACAGTTGGCAGTGGCTTTCTTGTTGATCTCGTCCTAGAAGCACCTAATGGGGATGAATTTATACTTGCGGCCTCTTCATTAGGTTCATATCCTGGATGGACTGGGTTCTACCACTCAATTGCTTATATCCCTTGTCCTGATTTACCTACACCTCAAGATTCATGGTCCAGCTTATGGTATACCGATGGACAACCAGAGGAAGATTTTTCCGTGCTAAACGATCAAGGAATCAATGCAGATGGAAATTGGAAAATTAAAATATGTAATGATAATTTGCAAGCTAGTTATTTTTCAGAACTTTATTCCTCGAGAATTACCTTCGGTAATATCTGTCCGGAAGTCACCAATGTTTATTATGCATCGGCAGGTCCTGAGTGTCCTGATGATCTGAGCCAAGTCTATATTGAAGTAGAAGATGGTATTTGCCAAGCCAGTACAGTATCCGACGATAATGGTAATTCGACATCAACGGGATTTGAAGTCATCGATATGTGGGTAGGAACTGGAGATAATAATTTCTATGCTGAAGATGATTATGGTTGCACAGGTCCTGGTTTTGAATTTAATTTGGACCCTATTGACCTTGAATACCCTGTTTTTTCTAATTTACCAGATCTGACCATTTACGCATGGGTAACTGAAGGTACGTGCTCAGCTGAAGTTAGCATTGTAGATCCAAATTATTCTGACAATTGCGGGATTGTTTCAGCCATTGGTACTCTTGAAGACGTAAACGGGACAATATCTACATTTGCATTAGAAGAAGGTATGTCATTTGACTACATTTTGGGAGTAGGCAATAGTTATCTTACTTTCACCATTGAAGATGCTTATGGAAATATTACCACATATACAACCACTATCCAAGTAATAGATCCAATTCCTCCAGTTGCAGCTAACCCATTGGTAAATATATATATTGAATGTGGTGATCCATATGATGGTGATCCTACTCCGTGGTTAGATAACTTCCTTTTGTCAGATAATTGTTCATCCGTAGAAGAAATTAGTCTCTCACTGATTGATTCGTATACCACCCAAAATTGCGGCTCAAGTTTTACAGATACTTGGATTTATGAATTTTATGACGCAAATGGCAATTTCAATTATGATACAAATTTGGAATTAAACATTATTGTTCAAGATAACCAAGGTCCTACAATTACTGGGGTTCCTACAGAACCAATCATTTTTGATTGTGGTGATGATTTCTTACCCTACTTCCCTATCATTGGTGTAGATGTTTTTGCTGATGATTATTGTGAAGGAGATTTAACTTCTTCGATTGAAGAATCTATAACCCTTGTTGCTAATGACTGCAATGATGGAACTGGGATTATTGAAATAGAAACGCATACTTTCTTGGTAAGCGATGGATGTGGCGCAACATCTGAGATATCGTATGAAGTACATATTACTGATTTGTTGCAACCAACTTGGTTAGCTCCATTTGAAGCACCTATGCTAATTACGGGTGAATGTGGAGTAGATGATTTGCAAGAAATTATTGACGCTTATATCCCAATCGCCGGAACTTGTAATGGAGAAATTGAAGGCATAGAAACAGCAAATGAATTTTCAGAAGAATGTCTTGGATCAGCTTCAGGAACTACCTTCATTGATTACGAGTCAACTAGTGACTGTGGGGTGAGTGCTTTTACTAGCTTGGTAGTTGAACTTTTAGATACCCAAGCTCCAGTCATTTCCGGCCAATTACCAGATGTAATCATTCAATGCGGGGATGAATTTCCTGCAGCTCCTATCCTATCTAGCATGGATGCATGTAATGGTGATGTAACTGATTTGATTGAATTAACGATTACATCATCGACTGATGATTGTGATGCGAATATTGTAGAAACCTACACTTATCTCTATACTGCTTCTGATTATTGTGGCAATTCGGCTAGCTATGCTTGGAGTGTTGCTATTGAAAATGATTTTTCCATCGAATTAGGAGATGATGTGATCTTGTGTGATGAACCTGAATATCTTATTACGGCAGCAGAAGGCAATTCATATCTGTGGTCAACTGGTGAAACGACACAAAGCATTGTGGTAAATACAACAGCGATTTATAGTGTTGTTGTCTACTCGAATAATGGATGTTGCGCAGAAGATGATATAGCCATTAGCTTCGAATCAGGAACACCAGTAACAGCGGAAGGTGGAGAATTAGATTGTGAAGGTGGTGCGATAAGTCTATTTGCAGCATCGGGACCTACTTCTACCTATGCATGGACTGGACCTGGAGGCTTTACTAGTGATTTACAAAATCCAATGGTAAGCCAAGCAGGAACATATACGGTTACAGCAACTAATGAGTTGGGTTGTAGTTCTATGGCAACAGCTGAAGTAACAACAGACACAAATGTGCCTAGTCTCAGCACCACTGGTGGTGTTTTAGACTGCAATAATTCAACCGTTACTTTATCAGCTTCTTCCGATACAGAAGATGTTTCTTTTGCATGGTCAGGACCTGATGGGTTTACTAGTGATCAAGAAAGTATTGAAGTCGATGTTGCAGGTGATTATATGGTTACGATTATGGCTCCTAATGGCTGTATTGCTACCGGTTTAGCAGTTGCGAGTGAAAACCTCGAACTACCAGATTTATCAGCAATAGGTGGCAGTTTATCATGCAACACAAATGAAACCCTTATTAGTGCAAGTTCTGCAGATCTTGTGACGTATGCTTGGAGTGGGCCTAATGGCTTTACAAGTGATCTAGCAGAACCTACCGTAAGTGAAGCTGGTGATTATACCGTAATAGCAACTGGTGAAAATGGTTGTAGTACTGAGCTTGTGGTAAATGTGTTCTTTGATGGGGCAGAACCAGATCTAAGTGCCTCAGGTGCAGAATTAAATTGCCAAAACAATGTGGTTACAATAGAAGCCAGTTCAGCTGATGAAAATGTTAGCTTTATGTGGAGTGGTCCAGATGGATTTGAATCAAATATTCCCAATCCACAGGTTACTATGGTTGGTAGCTATACGGTTACTGCTACAGGAGAAAATGGTTGTACGACCAGTCTTGATGTAGAAGTTAGCACAGATGATAGTGTTCCAAGTTTTGACTTAAGTGCAAATAATATTAATTGCCTGGAACCAACATCAATCATCATTGTCAATATTGACACTGAAGAAGTTGAGTTTACTTGGAGTGGACCAAATGGTTTTACTTCCGATGAAAAAGACATTCAAGTAAGTGAAGCTGGTACTTATAGCCTAGAGGTAAATAGCGCTAATGGATGCAGTTTTAGTGATTTCATCATTATTGAAGAAGATTTTACCATTCCGTCAGTTATCCTTTTTGATGGACAAATTACTTGTGCTAATCCTAGTATTATCCTAGAAGCTATTACAGATGAAGGAGTGAGTTATCTTTGGTCAGGACCAAATGGCTTTAGTTCTGATGAAGCATCTCCGACAACAAGTGAATCTGGACTGTATACCTTAAGTGTTACAGCTGCAAATGGTTGTTCAAATGAAGCATCCTTAACAGTGGAAGATAATACCCAAGAGCCAGAAGTAATTGTCACAGGTGGCACTTTAAATTGTGAAAATTTAACAACAGAAATTTATGGCGAAACGAATGTGGAAAATGCCATGTTTAGCTGGATCGGGCCAAATGGATTTAGCTCTATAGATCCATCCCCAATTGTGACAGAGGCTGGCTTGTACACCTTAGAAGTGACCGCACCCAATGGATGCACAAATGATGCAATGACTGAAGTAACGTCTGAAATGGAACTACCAATTTTCGAAGCAAATGGAGTGACCTTAAATTGTACCAATCCAGTAAATAATATTTCGGTAAACTCAGATGAGCAAATAAGTATTCGTTGGACTGGTCCTAATGGTTTTACATCCATCGATGCCAATCCATTAGTACAAACACCAGGTATTTATACTGTGGAGGTGACTGGTGAAAATGGATGTATTACAACCGAAGATGTTATGGTGGTTGGTGATTTTGACGAACCAGTATTTAGCTTGGAAGCTACCATTATTGATTGCTTTGATGGCCTGGCTGACGTGACTACAATGATCGAAGACCAAGAAGGCCTATGGTATGAATGGACTGGACCAAATGATTTCATAGCCCCAGACAAGGATATTCAAGTTAGTGAGTCTGGAGTCTACACGTTGACAGCCACTGCGGCTAATGGATGTACTTATACTGAAACAATTTTTGTTTCAGATCCACCGATGGTAGAAGCTACTTTCGATAATACTCCAACAACTCTCGGTAGTTTTAGTGGAAGTTCAACAATTACAATAACTGCAGGTGATGGACCATTTGATATTGAATGGGAAGATGGCCAAATGGGTGATTTTGCAGAAGGTTTGGATGATGGACGTATTGAGGTCTATGTAACAGATGCTTATGGTTGCACTACTACTTTTGAGACTTTAATTGAACTGGTATCATCCAATTCGGATGAAGATATAGTCAATGATTGGAACGTTTATCCTAATCCTGCAACAGACAATCTTAGGGTTTCGTTAGAAACTGCTGAATTCTTTGAGGGTTCTATATTCATTTATAATACTCAAGGGAAGCGTGTTTTTTCACAAGCCGTAGATAATACAAATCATTTAGATATTAACCTGGATGTCTCTCAATTAGCACCAGCCAATTACATCTTACAAATTGTGGGGTCGGATGTAAATATTAGCCAGCAAATTATGATTATTAAATAGTGTTATTCATATACAACAGTTTGTTAGAAAGAGGTGCGTTTTTCGCGCCTCTTTTTTTTTGTGAATCAATGCTGCGCTTGCTTAAATATCACATTTTCATGTGATTAAGGATCCTCGACCTTGATTTAACTTTATACTAATTCTTTAAATAGAAGTAAGTATGAAAAATTCCTATCTTTTTCCAATATGTATCTATTGGCTATTGGCGCTTTGCCCATCGGCTAATATCCAAGCTCAAAATCTCGATAATTTTGACAAGGAAAATCCGGTTAAATTATCTGGTAATATTTCCTTAGGAAGTGCATTTTACCATGCAAATGGTATTGAAAATAAACGGAGCCCTTTCAGTTATTATTTAAGTGCAAACCCTACCATAACTCTTTATGGCTTTAATATACCGATGTCGTTTACTTACCGAGACCAGCAAGGGTCCTTAAGCAACCCATTCCAGCGGCTAAGCATAAGTCCATCATGGAAATGGATACGTGTGCATGCGGGTGATGTTAGAATGGGTTTAAATCCATATATCTACTCAGGTGTAGTGCTTAAAGGTGGCGGTATAGAACTTTCTCCAAAATTATTCAGGTTTTCTGCGGCTTATGGCACATTAGAAAACCCATTGGCTCAAATTGATACTATAGTTGCAGGATTGGAGCAATTAGAGACGTACAAGAGACAAGCAATGACCATATTAGCTGGAGTGGGTAGTTCAAGCAATTATGTCGAACTCAATTTTTTGAGAGCAAAAGACGATCCATTAGCAACAACACCAGGAGGATTTCATGAGTTTGTAAAAGCCGAAGAAAATATAGCACTAGGAGCTGCCTTTAAGTTTACCTTATTCAAACGTTTTTTTGTGAGTGCCAATGTTGCCTCAAGTGCAATAACGGCAGACCAAAATTCTCCCTTTGAAGTCATAGATGCAAACTCGAGTGAGGCACTTCAAAGATTGGATAATCTGTTTACAGTTAATCTTTCTACCAGAATTTCTTTTGCCGGTGATGCTGATGTAGGTCTCAAGTTTAGACATTTTGGTATCAGTGCCAATTATCGCCGCATTGACCCTCAATATAAAAGTCTAGGTACTTTGTATTTTCAAGAGGATCTAGAAAATTATACGATTAGACTAAATTTTTCACTTTGGAAAAATAAAATAAAATTTAATGGCTCCGGTGGGATTCAAAGAAACAATCTAAACGATCTTAGGAGCTTTACAAATGAAAGAAAAATTGCAAATGGCACTTTAAGTTTAATCCCTACAAAGTGGTTTGTACTTTCTGCTCGATATTCAAATTTCCAAACCGATCGCACACCCGGATTTTTTAATGTTTCTGATACACTACGTTACGCTCAAACAACCGACATCAAAGGAGGAACCATGCGATTTCGTTTTGGAAAAAAGATTCCATCATCCATTACTGTAAGTGCCAATGTACAAAGCTTAGTCGATGTGTTAAGCAACATAGAAGGTAATCGAACCATTGATAATTACATTGGGAACCTTAGTTACAATTTGAATTTAAAAGAAAAGAGAATCAATTTCACCAGCGGTTTACAATACATAGAAAATCAATTTCCAGATCGAAATAATCAACGTTATGGAGCCAATATTAAAGTAGGAACAAACTTTTTAGACAAAAAACTAAAACTAAATGTTGGAACAGCTTACCATTACAATTTTGAAGATTTTATAGCTGATGGCAATTCTTTTACGGGCCAGATAAAACTCAACTATAAGAGATCTAAATTGATAACTACCGGTTTAAACATCAATTTTCTTCATAGAATAAGAGCTATTGAATCATATCAGGAATGGCGAGCAACTGCTAAAGTCAGCTATCGATTTAATACCAATTTCAAAAAAGAGACCACTACCCCAAACCAAAATAACACCTCCAATTAAATCAATTTCAATATCCATAAAACATGAAAAAATTAATGCGTTTTCCTATCTATCTTATCACTTTTATATTCCTTAGTGTCACAGTTTCCGCGCAAGATTATCCTTTAGAAATTAGCGTATTACTTACGCCTCCATTTCCAACTAATTTAGATGCCTATGCTGAATATTTGGAAACTGGTCTGTTTTCAATCAACAATACTTCTAATGAAGATGTGGAGGCTTATTTTACTGCTTCTCTTACGAAGAGCAATGGGTTTAGTATTGAATTGGATGGTCAAAGTAAACAATCCATCCTTTTCCCACCGGGAATTACATTTCTAGGCTCAGCTGAAATTGAAGAAACCTTTGCTGGGCTGTCAGATCAAGATGCTAATATTCAGGGATTGACAAACGAACAAATCAATAACCTTGTTCTTTATCGACAATTGCCAGAAGGTGATTATGAAATTTGTGTCCATGCCTTCGATGAATTTGGACAGGCCTTATCTGAACCTGGCGCGATTAGTTGTTTTTCATTTAATGCACTCTATCCAGAACGTCCGATTATCATCGATCCTTTTGAGGGAATGCCAGTTGATACTATTGGGATGGTAAATGTGGTATGGTTACATAACCTAAGCGATTTTAATGTAAAAAATAGATTAGAATACCATTTAAAACTGATCGATTTGACTGAACTTGGTGTACCGGCATCCATGGCACAAGATGTCATGTTTAATGAAAGTACTGATGCCATCACAAAAATTATTGAGGGAGAAACATTCTATATCTTAGATATTTTTGAAGATCCGGGTATATTGGTTGAAGGCCATAGCTATGCTATTAAAGTACAAGCTGTAGATCCTGATGAAGAAGTAGCCTTCCAATTTGGGGGTCATAGCGAAATGGTCTTGTTTGACTATGGAGAGACAGGACCTATTGACGAAGAAGACGAAGAAGAAGAGGATGAGGAGGATGAGGATGATGAGGAGGATGAGGATAATGCTTATGCTGATCAAGAACCAGGAGAATGTGTAGGCAATTGCATTGCTACCCTACCCGAAGAGGAAACATCTGAAGAATTAGAAGGCAATGACTTAGTTTTTTTAGGGAAGTTTACTATGGAATTAACGGAAGAACCTGATGGAGATCCTGATATCGGCTATTCTGGCATTGGGGAGATTGAAATCGACATGCTAAATAATACAAAAGTCTTAGTCGAGTATAGCGGTTTAAAAGCAACCAAAATTGGAGCTGTTTTGGACCCAGTTAATGGTATTCCTTATATGCAAGCTTTTGAAGGTGAAGCTATTGCTGTATTAGATGATGGCCTTAGTCCTGCAGAAGAATTTGTTCAGTACTTAGGTACTCATGTACCTACGGTTTCTGAAGAAGATGCTGCTGAACTTATGTCTGCTGCCAAAAATACTTCCAAATTGATAAGTATTGCTGGTGGATCTGATGAAGCGATTACTTTACCCATCGGATGGAATCGACAGGTGGAAGATCAACAATTTGTGATTGGAATAAACCAAATGATCTTTGGTGTAACACAAGCTAATATGCAAGCCATCATGAGTCTGGAGCACCCGGATTGGGGAACCGATGTTCCTACATTTGGTGCAGGAGATATCATTTTTTCACCTTATGGTTTTGAAAAAAATATAAAACTTTATTTACAAAATGATTTTAGTATCTCTGGTCTTTTCGGAGCTGAAAATGATTACGATTTTATATTAAAGGGAATAAATAATGAAGTGGCTGCATGTTATATTGATATTGATTGTAATGGATTTTCAGAAGGACAACTTTCGGCAGAAATGCTCTTCCCAAGAGAAGTATTAACCCCAGATAATGTAATCGATAATAATCCCGACGCTAAAGTAAAAGCAAGCTTTACAGGGAAATATACTTCTGGCGCTGGCTTCATGATGGAAGCAAGTATTTCGGATTTTATGTTACCTGGATTAGAAGGGTTCAGTTGGAAGGTCGATAGAGCATTTATAGATATGTCGGATGCTGAAAATCCAGAAAACATGGTATTCCCTGAAAATTATGAAGGCTATGCTGATGATAACACAAAAGATCTCTGGAAAGGTTTTTATTTCGATCAAATGACCCTAAGTCCTCCGGCAGATTGGTTCGATGGAGGTGAAAGACCATCCATGAATGTAAATTCTCTAATTACAGATAAAACCGGAGTTACTGGTCAGTTCGAATTGCTTGATTTAGTGGATATTTCTGAGGGTTCGATTGATGGCTGGGGCTTTTCAGTGGATCTGCTCAATTTAGATATTGTACAATCAAAATTTTTGTCAGGCGGTATAAGTGGTCGTATTCAATTACCTATTTCAGAGCAAGGTCAAACCCTAAACTATGTCTCTATTATCGATAAATCTTCAAAAGCAGAAGAAAATAATCAAGACTTAAATGAAGAACCAGAGGATGAAGGATTTAATTTCAACATGATAGTGACACCTGAAGATGAAGGTTTTAATGTTCCTTTATTCGTTGCTGAAATGACCTTAATTAAAGGCAGTTCAATCAATATAAATTTATCTTCAGAAGAGAAGACAATTGCTGCAGATTTGTCTGGAGTAATCAATATAAATCAAGATTTTCTTCCAGAAGATTTAAAATCTACCTTAAGTAAGTTCGATATCGAAATGCCAGGTGTAGGTTTTCAACACTTGATTTTTGACACCAATAAAAACTTTTCTGAGCCAACATTTACTTTTGCTAGTCCACAAAAATATATTAATGGCTTCTCCATGTCTATTGATAAATTTAATATGGCACAAACAGATAATGGCATAGAAGTAAGGATCAAACCTGTTGTTACTCTTGTAGGAGGTAATGATGGAATATCTGCCAATGCAACCATAGTCTTTAGATCCAGCTTGGACCTTATAGAAGGGAATAGATATTTTAATCTCAAAGAAGTTTCATTAAGTCGATTGGAGTTAGAAGACTTGGACGTAGGTGCTTTTTCCATGGATGGTTTCTTAGATTTCTATGAAGAAGGCAATAATAAAGGTTTGCGAGGCCAAATCAATGCTACATTACCCGGCGGATACGGTGGCGGAATGAATGTAGTTTTTGGTACCTATAAAAATGGTACCAATCCAGTCTACAATTCTCCAAATTTCTACAATTACTGGTACCTAGATGGGAACCTAAAGTTTGGAAAATCAGGTGTTAATCTCTTTGGAACACCATTAAGTTTATATGGCTTTGGTGGTGGTGCATACTATCATATGAAAGCTGCAGGCTCCTTACCCTCAACTGATGGGATGTATGCTGAAGAAGAAAGTGATGAAGGGGAAGCTGAAGGAACGGATATTCAATATGAGCATCATTTTGAAACCACCTTTGGTTTAAAAGCAAATATGCTTATTGGAGCTGTAAACCCAAATGCCCTAATAGCCGATGTCGGCATGGAAGCAGCATTTACAGAAAGTGGAGGAATAAGTTTAGGCTTAAATATGGATGCCTTTATTATGACCAACCCGATAACCAAAGATCCAAAAATCCGAGCAAATGGAAATTTACTTTTTACTAATACTTCTGGGTCATGGGTACTAAATCCAAAATCTGAAAAAGATGTAAGCTTTAATGTATTTGTAGATGCGCCTCCCGTTTCTGGCTGCATGGACGATAATAACTTGATGGTACAAGGAGAAATCCACGCGAGTCAAAACACATGGTATTTATATATGGGTAGACCTTCAAGCAGAGGATGTTTGGATTTATCATTATTTGAGACACAAGGATATCTGATGGTTGGAGATGGTCTTGATTCACAGCTTCCTGAGATCCATCCAGAAGTATTAAACCTTATGAATCGAATAAATACGAAGGATGGCGATAATGAACTAACCGGCATGCAAACCATAGATAAAAAAACTAAAATGGAACGATCTGGTGCTGGCCAAGATGTAGGGAATGGCTTTGCCTTTGGTGCTAATGTAGATTTTAAATTACCAGAGCTTGATCTACCCATTTTATACGGAAAGCTAGATGCATGGGCAGGATTCGACATCAATATGGTAGAAACAGATGCAACTTGTAATGATAAAGATGTGATAGGCATTGATGGATGGTATGCGCAAGGTCAGGTCTATGCAGGATTTGACGCGGAATTGGGCCTTCATGTTGATGTAGGTTTCTTTGAAGGTGACGTAGAGCTTATGAGTGCAGCAGCAGCTTTAATCCTTCAAGGAGGAGGACCTAATCCACTTTGGGTGGATGGCCAGGTGGGTGTTACCTATAGTGTACTTGATGATATGTTTTCAGGAACTTGTTCTTTTGATATCGCCTACGGAGATAAGTGCGAGCCTCCATATGATCAAAATCCATTCGATAAAATTACTATCATTGATAAAATAAAAGGTCCCAAGGAAATTTATGGCGATGTTACTGCTAGCTTACGAATGAAATTCCAAAGTTATACCTTTCAAATAGGCAAAAATAAAACCTTAACAGTAACACCTGAAGTTGAATCCTTTAAAATATTTGATAGTAAGACAAATTCGCTAGTCAGTGCCCAACAACCAAGATTGATTGACAACAATTTAGTGGTTGCAGTAACTACTACAAATATGTTTCTTTCGGAGCACAAATACAAAGCAGTTATTAAAGTAATAGCTAAAGACCAAAATGGAAATAGAATTAAGAAAAAAGATGGAAGTTTATGGGAAGAGATCAAAGAACAGGAATTCACAACCGGGAAAATGCCAAAAGAATTAAAGGAAGGAATGTTTATTTGTTCTTTTCCATATAATAAATCAAGGTATCATTTTGCTGATGAAAATTTCCACAAACTTAGAGCCGGTTCTTCAGTAGGCAATTCTGAAGGACACGGATTAGTATTCAGAAGTGACCCACCCACTAATTTCTTAGACTTTACTAAACATAATTATTATGTGAGATATTATGAAGGCAACAATACCAATTATTCAGCACAATATAAATTAAAGAAATTTACAAAATATACTAATACAAATAGTCGATGGTTTTGGGCTGCGCCAGACTTAAAGAAATCTACTTTCTATACGGTAAAGATTATTCGTACGGATGGAGCCTTATTAGGGCAATCAGAGCGTCTCGAAAAACATGAAGACACAACCAACGAACAAGAGGTTTCTGGAAATGTGCAGAAAGTAAAGCAAATAAAAGTACCCTTGGATAGTGAATATGGGATAGCCGGGGAAACCGAAATTTATGTCTTTCATTTTGCAACTAGTGCTTATGGCACATTAAAAGAAAAGATAGAAGCTAAAAATTCAACAGGGGACAAAATCCGCTTTAGAGAAGATGATAATGAATTTGATTATATGCTTGGACTAAAAGAACCTTTCGAAGAATACGACATCAAAGGATTTAAAAATGAACATGGTGATGAGTCCTCTGCCCTAGTTAAATTTAACTATTCAGGTGGCCCAATAACACTTAGATTGGGATATGAATATTATGGTGCCATTCAAAGAGGTTTTCAATTAAACTTCATGGAACCTCTGTGGAGCGAATTTGCCCATAATTACTTAACGTGGCAAGATTTGACTACCATGAACAATTACTATAAGAACTATAACGAGAATTGGGACAATTTTCTCACTTATGGGATCACCGAACATTGGCATAACGAAGAAATGATTCGTCCGAATACTACTGATCAAGCTTTTGTGATTCCACTAGCTGCTGATGAAATAGAAAATAAGAAGCTTAACTATAAGTTTTATGATCAACGAACCATTTTTACTAATTATTCCTTACAAAATGCTTTGGAGAGCAAAGAAGAGATGGAGACATTGGCCACGGAGATGCTAAATTTTCACGATTATAGTGTTTGGTACCATATTGATTTCGATCTAGAAAGCCACTATAATGCTATTAAAAAAATAAGGGATAAACCAAATGATATTCTAAAGTTCATTGACAAAGACTACAATGGGCAAGAGCCTTACCGATTCTCAGTAAAAAAATATGATTTTCAAGGTAATGCACTATCTAAAAAAATCTATGATATCAGTACAATTAGCCTTGAATAATTGTCATTAATCAAAAAACTCAAAAAAAAAATCAATCACAACCAACTTTGTTTGGATTTAAATATTAACCATGAAACAATTAATCCTTCTAACTTTTAGCTTCATACTACTAACTTGTCTTCCTAGCATCGGACAGCTTAACACTCCAGATAGCACACAAATATTTGAGAAAAAAAATCTGGCAATCAAAGGCAAGTACACTGAAGAGGGTGTCATAATACGTTGGGCGCCATTACTGTGGGAAATTTGGAGCGCTGGTAAGGACCAAGGCTATGTTTTGGAAAAAATGGTGCTGGATTCAACAACCAAGGATTTAGGTTTTACACCTTTAGAAAAGGACAAAATTAAACCATGGCCTTTGGATCGATGGAAATCTTTCTTGGCAAAAGGTGATACAATTTCACTTATAGCAGCCCAAGGAATTTATGGTGATAATGAGCTTGATTACCAGGAAGCAGGCATCTTAGCCGCAAGCCAAGCACTAGAAAATGTGTATGGATTTTCGCTTCTAGCCGCTGATTATTCTCGGGAATGTGCCGAGGCATCAGGCTTATTATATGTCGACAAAAACATCGAAAAAAATAAGATGTATATCTATCGACTTTGTTTAGCAAATCCTATTGCTGATGTGCCTAATGACACAGTGTATGTTAATGTGATAACTTCTAATTACAAAACGTTAAAACCGCCGATTAGCATTAAATCCGCAAATGAAGAAAAAAGTGTGAACTTGCAATGGCAAAACCAATACAGCAATAAGTTTTCCGGATATTATATAGAGCGTAGCGAAGACAACAAACATTTTAGTAGACTAAACAAAACCCCTTACGTCGAACTGAAATCAGACTTAACCAAGTCAAATGCCCACATCGGCTATAGGGATAAAGTTGCTGAAAATTATACCAAATACTACTATCGCGTTCAGGGAATTGATCCATTTGGGGATTTAAGTCCTTACACAGAAGTTGTTATGGGTATGGGTGTAGATAAAACAGCTCCTGCTAGCCCAGTTGATATCACAACACAAATAATAAATAATGAAGAAGTGATCATCAATTGGAAATACGAATCAGAAGCCTTTGAAGCTGATATGGCTGGTTTCCAAGTCTTACATAGTACCAGCAGCAATTATGGTTTTGAAGTGATCTCAGAAGGCATAATTGATAGAGGTGCAAACGAATACAGACATCAAAATCCAATACTCAATAAAGAAAATTACTACATGGTGGCAGCGGTAGATACGGCTGGAAACAGAGGAGAATCTGTCAGAGTCCACGCAGCACTCATTGATAAAATTCCTCCTGCGGCTCCCGTTGGATTATCTGGCAGCATTGACAGCAATGGAATAGTTTCTATCGTTTGGGATATGGGAGAAGAAGTAGATCTAGGCGGATATGATATCTATTTTGCTAACCAAGCTGATCATATTTTTAGCAAGAAAAATAACAAGCATTTAAGCCAAAATGCCTTTCGAGATTCAATCCAAATAAAAACCCTAACGTCAGAAATTTTCTACTATGTCATTGCGCTTGACCACAGTTACAATGCCTCAAAAAAATCTGAAATATTGGCTTTAAAAAGGCCAGATATTATAACGCCTATTGCGCCACTATTTAAAAGTTATAAAGTATCTAGTGAAGCCATTTATCTTGAGTGGATTCCGAGTCAAAGTGAAGATGTCTCCTTTCACACACTTGAGCGCAAAAACGCAGAAGGAATTTGGGAACCAATTGAAATTGACGTAGGACAAAATAGTTATACTGATTATCAAGTCATTGAAAATGAGTATTTAGTCTATCGAATTTCAGCTACAGATGATGCCGGTTTAGTCTCATTTTGTCCTGACAATCTAAAGCTACAAGCAAGTGGACCATACTTTATTCCCGAACCAAAAAACATCAACATTAATCAAGAAAATGGTGGCATCAAATTATCCTGGGAATACGAGGATATTTCCAAACATGAGTTTGTGGTGTATAGAAGTATAAACGACAAAAAATTGAAAACACTCAAAATTGTGAAAAACCAGACATTCTTGATTGATGCAGAAGTAAAAGAAGAAAATAATTATAAATATGCCGTAAAAGCAGTTCGTGCAGACGGTAAAGAATCACAAATATCAAACTTAATTTCAAACTAAGAAAATGGTCTCAAAGGGCATTTTTCTAGCAAAATAATTAATAGTGTCTAGTAAGGAATTATAGGTTCCAAACTTGGCGACTCCAGACTTTATCTGGAGTCGCTTTTATTTTTTTATGGTTTCTGAATTAAAAACCACATTTTCATGTGATGCAACTCCCTAGCATACATGCTATCTTTAGCTTGTAGAGAAACAAAAACGAATTCCTTATCTTACTTTAACAATTTAGCATGGATATTATAAAAGTTGCCATAATAGAAGACGACAAAACGATAAACAATAGCCTAAAAATGGCTATTGACATGCAAGTGATGATGCAACTGCAATTCAATTCATTTAGCATGGAGGAAGGTCTGGAACAATTGAGGTCTGGAATCGATGTTCAAATTCTTCTATTAGATATAGGTTTACCTGGTATGAGTGGTCTAGATGGAATACCCATATTGAAAAAAGAATTTCCAAACTTAGATATTATCATGCTTACCACTTATGACGAAAGTGACACCATATTCCAAGCTCTCTGTGCAGGCGCATGTTCTTACCTCTCAAAAAAAGTATCCCTTAAAATGATCATGGAGTCGATATTTACCGTTTCCAGAGGTGGCTCTTTTATGTCACCATCCATTGCCCGAAAAATAGCTAATCACTTCCAACCGAAGCAAAATAAACTCACTCAAAAACTTTCTGATCGACAAATTGACATCGTAAAATCTATGGCTGATGGATTAAGTTACCAGCAAATAGCCGATTTACATTTCATATCCATTAACACCGTCAGAACACACATCAAAAACATCTACGAACTTTTGCAAATTAATTCAAAAGGACAATTATTAAAAATGTATAATAACTAGCGCACAAGAGGGATAAACCTTGAACCATATAGTCCGATATATATTCGGTGCAGTGCTCCATTGCATCCTGATTTTCTTTGCAATAAATGGCATTGGACAAGATGATAATAGCCAATATGTAGAAGTACAATACCTCGGTGTAGATCAAGGATTAACAAATAATGAACAATGGAGTCAAAATGCCATACTTTATGACCAAGACGGATTTACATGGATTTTAAGCTTAAAAGGGCTTAATCGCTATGACGGAACTGCTATTAAGCAATATACCATACATGATGATTACCACCAACGATTAACTAATGGAGAATTAACAGCAATCGCACAAGATGATGATGGAATTATTTGGCTTGGAACCAACACTGAAGGGCTCATCAAATTTGATCCCAGCACTTCTGTTTTTGAAAGCTATCAGACTAAGTTAGTTACCATCGATGGATCTGAATTAAAGCAAATAAATGCACTTATTTTCAAAGACGATCAACTATACATAGGGACTGCCTTTAATGGATTGCATAGATACAATCTTAAAACAAAAGAAATCTACACCTATGATTTTGGTGATCGCTACAAATCCGGGATCGGCACAACCCAATTTATTATATCAAGTAAAAATGAGTTGATTATTAATCACTTGTATGGAATCATTGTCGAAACTCGTGATGGCAGCTATGAGCATTATAATATTTTTTCTAATTACCAGCAAAAAAGACCACAAACTGTCATAGAATTATCAGATGGTAGCCTATTGATGCCTATTTACGGAGAAGCAGAATGGTGTAAAATCAATAGAGGTACTGGAGAAATTATGTTTCTGGATATGCCTAGCTCAAGTAATACCATTCAAAATGACCACAAAGGCAATATCTGGATAGGAAGCCATGAAGGTACCTTTGTCTGCCACGAAAGCACCCTTAACCAATGGACCAACATTAAAGCCATAGATGGAGATTTTGATGATTTTTCACTCATTTGCATGATGCTTAAAGCTGATGGAACTATGACCTTTAATAGTCTTCACAAAGGAGCTGGAACATTTTCTACTAAACCACTGGGATATAAACTAATTGAAGGCAATTATTTACAAACTCGAACGCTAAATAGAACTCAGTTTTTCTCAAATGAGCATAGCATTTATAAACGAGTGATTGATGAAGGATATCAACTCGTAAATCAGCAAGCTCTGGTTGGACCAATTCATAACTTCGCTCAATTTGATAATGGTGATTTTTTGATTAATCATGGCAATAAACCCACCTTGATCTCGCTGCTCGATATGCATGGACAGAGGAAAGCATCTTCTTGGTTGAGTAGAATTTACGCCACCATGATTCCAACTTCAGGTGGGAAAATGTTTGTTGATAGTAAAGATGTGCTTTTAGGTGCCGAAGACATTCCTTATGAGTTTGTTGCTAAACAATACGAAAAAGAATTGGGAGTAGACTACCCAGATTACAAAGTCAATCACTTTTGTTTGACTCAAAAAGGTGATTTATTATTGGCCACTTTTAATGATGGAGTTTTACAAATTGAATCAGACAAAAAGGAATACAACTACTTACCTATCGACGATTATGGAAATGGTAAATTAAACAGCAATAATGCAACATTCATTTTCGAAGATAGCAAACAGAATTTGCTGATCATGACTGATCGAGGTTTAAATATCCGTCGAAAAGGTAGTAAAACCTTTGAATACCTATCCCACCAAGATGGATTAAAAGACAATAATATAATCGCTATAAACGAGGATAATGATGGAAATATTTGGATGCTCTTTCAAAAGGAACTATTCAGTTTTCATCTGGATAAATTGCAGCTAAAGAAATTTAAGATTAATAAGCCCTTTAGAATCGCCTCCTCCGAAATAGCTGAATTGTCGAAAGATAGAAAAGGGAATTTTTATTTTTCATGTGATAATGGAATTGCCAGTTTTAATCCAAAAGAATTGCTGAACCAAAAAGAGCCTGATAATATTATTTTCACTGAACTTTACATTAACAAAAAACTTGAAAAGCTAGCCAATGAAAGTAGCATATTAACTAAAGCCATCCATCTGCAATCTAGTATTGACCTTGAATATGAACAAAGAGATTTAGGATTAAGCTTTTCTTGCCCGGATGGCCATGCCTTAGATGTTAGCTACTACTACATGTTGGAGGGATACGACAAAACTTGGAAAACAACTAAAGACCCTGTCATACATTATACTAATCTGCAAGCAGACAATTATCAATTTCATGTTAAAGCATTATCCGCAGCTGGCATTTGGACAAAGGATGTTTCTAGTCTTGAAATTAATGTCTCTGCTCCTTGGTACAAAACCTGGAATATGTATGTTATTTACCTGATTTGTTTTCTTGGTTTAATCTATGCAATCTATTACTATCAAATGAATCAAATCCTTAAATATCAAAAACTCAGAACTCAGATTTCTGATAATTTACACGATCATGTAGGGAATTTACTTAGCGGAATCGCCATGCAATCTGAACTCTTAGCCATGGATATGGAAGAAAATAAAGCCCAGCAAATGTCAGTAATTTCCACTTTGAGTAAAGAAGCCATGACACGAATCAAAGATGTTTCCTGGGCCGTAGACTATAAGAAGGACACATTTAAAGAATTGGTGATCAAAATGGATAATTATCTCAATGAAGTTTGTGTTACTCAAAACAAAAAAGGCTTTTTTGACACCCAAAATATTCAAGAAAATAATACCATTCCTCCGAATATCAGACAACATATTTTTCTAATTTATAAGACCGTTATAGATCAATTACTAGAACGATCAAATGGTAAAACTTTAATGACTTTCCTAGGAAAAAATAAATCGAAGGGAGAATTAGTTATCAAAGATGAAGGGACAAATGGAATTGAAATTAGACAAGTGTTATTAAACAATAATCAACTACTAAAAAGCCTCAAGGCACTAGATACTTCCATTCAAATTGAACTAGAAAAAGGTATCAGAATATCCATAAAAGTTGATTTTTAAGCCTTTATATTTAATGGTATTTTAACCTCTATTTTAAATCCATTATCTATCCAATACTTAAAACTTCCATCTAATCGCTGAGCCCTCATTTTCATATTAGCTAAACCTAAGCCAGATGGCTTAATGTCTTTTACCGTTCCAAAATCAAAAACCTGTAAAACCATTGAATGATCAATGATACTTAAATTCATATCGACGTTGTTACTGTCACTGTACTTTATCACGTTACTAATAGCTTCTTTTACAATCAAATAAATATTCTGCCGTATCTCAGGATTAATTTTCTTGTTGATCTCACTAATGTTATTATTAAAGTTCAATTTCTTCCCAGTTGGGGATAGAGCATCTTCACAAAAGTCCAAGATCCGATCTACTAAATCGTATATTTTATCCTTTCGAGCATCTATTGCCCATACGGTATCTCTCATTCTAGTCATCGCATCCCGACTCATTTCACCAATCTTCTCAAAATGAGTAAGATGCTCGTCACCGACATGCATTTGGAGTAATTCTGTTTGCATCGATAAGCCCGTCAATATTGAGCCTACATCATCGTGCAAATCACTCGATAGTTTTGAACGAAATGCTTCCTTTTTTTGCGCTTCAATTTTACTATTTCTATGCTTCAAATATGTCAATAAAAAACCTATAAATCCAATGAAAAATAATATTGAACCAATAAATAAAAATTGGTTTCGTTGGCTTCTAACATTAGCTAGTTGATTAGCATACTCCAAATCAATAATTTCCCTTTCCTTCTTTTCAACATCATACTTTGTCTCCCATGCAGACACTGCTTCATTTCGTTCAACGGTAAAAAGACTATCCTTGAGAACCATAAATTCCTCCATTGCATGAGAAGCTAATTTATATTGCCCATTTCTCTGATGATATAACACTAGGGCTTCCATAACATCCATTTGGTTTTCTGGTGCATCCATATAATCGGCTAGTTCTTTCGCTCGCAAGAGTATTTTGTAAATTTCTTGATCACTATATCCAGAACTGTTAGAAGAAGCACGATCCATTTGATTAGCTTCACTTTCTTCCATAGCATATGTTTTAGCAATGGCTGCTAAGGTTGCACTCTCGTATGGTTTGCTTCCCATTTTTTGAACGATCGGGAGAACTTCTAAATAATATTTATACGCATTTGGGAAATCATTAATGTCCAGATAAATGGACCCTAAATTATACAGTGAGGTAATATGTCCTTTTTTATACTCATTGGCTACAGATAATGCTAATGCTTCGAGTTCTAAAGCGATAGCCTCATCATAATTTTTTAATTCTTTTTGCGCTACTCCAATGCGCATTAGATTATGGATCTGTAGGGGTATATCTTTTAACGATTTTGCTATCTCCATGGAAGTTTCATAGCTCTCAAGTGAACCGATATAATCCTCCATATCATTTTTGATAGTGCCAATATTATGGTAGCCTACACAAAGACCTCTTTTATCATTTAATGCTTCTTTAATTTTAATAGACTTTACATAATTGGCTATTGCCTTTTCATAAGAACCTTTTACCTGGTCAATGTTGCCTAAATTATTAAATACCCTAGCCTCAATAATGGGCTCTTTTAAATCCCCTGCTAAATCTTGGGCGTATAAGTATATGGCATAAGCTGAATCATATTCTCCTTGGGCTCTAAATATTCGCCCCTTCACGAGACTTGCATCTAAAACTTCGATTTTTCTTTCATCAGGTGCAAAGCAATCGAGTCCCTTTTTTATATAAATCATGGCAGAATCCAGTTTGCCTTGTGTCCTAAGTATGCCAGCAATTTGCGTATAGCCTTTCGACATAATTTTAGGAAATTTTAGTTCTTGAGATACTGCTATGATGGCCTGTAATTGTTCCTTGGCTTCATGCGTTTTTTGCTGTTGAACTAATAACTTGGCTAAACCAATTTTTGCCCTCAATACTACCCTTTGATCAGCTTTAGCCGAAGCTAGATTAATGAGTTCTTGGAAGCTACGTTCAGAAGCCCCAAAAGAAGAAATTCCTAGTAATTGGTGTGCTTTGCTATTATATAAACTATATAGTAGTTTGTCATCCTTGAGTTTAGCACAAATCTTAAGTCCTTGATCAAAATAAACGTCTATCTCAGCTTCTGATTCAAGCCCAGTTTCCTCTATAATTTTATTTATATAATGGATCTTATTCGAATCTATTGATTCACTCTTGAGTAACTGAACCAAGGAATCCAATTGATTGGTTTGCGCTATGCTATTACTAGCATAAAATAGCGCCAAAAGCCCTAAGAGGTAGAAAGGTCGACGTACCATTGGAAAGCCAAGCATCCTATGAAGGATCATCATAGACCGAAATTTATTAAATAGGAATCAATTTGTCTTTATAGCACTAAGCTATACATTAAACTAAGGATAAAATTGCACTAAAGTGTAGTATTGGACTTAGAGTTTCGTTTTTTTTTTAATATCCCCACATATGATGCAAAGTATTAAACCAAACTACCTTCATACATTTCTTTTCTTGCAGCTTTTATTTTTGCATCATTTAGATACTCATCCAACGATTTAAGTTGGTCCATCATTCCATTTGGAGTGATCTCTATGATTCTGTTTGCTACAGTCTGAGTAAAATGGTGATCGTGAGATGTAAAGATTACAGTACCTGGATAGTTAATCAGGGAATTATTAAATGCAGTGATGCTTTCAAGATCTAAGTGGTTAGTAGGTTCGTCGATTAAAAGCAAGTTTGCCTGAGCTAACATCATCCGAGAAATCATACAACGAACTTTTTCTCCCCCAGACAAGACATTAGACATTTTATGCACCTCATCTCCTGAGAATAGCATTTTACCTAGAAATCCTCTGATGTACTGCTCATCTTTATTTTCCGAAAATTGACGTAACCAATCCATAAGACTCATGGGTTGATCACTAAAGAATTTTTCGTTTTCGTTTGGCAAATAGGCCCTGGTAATTGTTTGTCCAAATTCAACTGTACCAGTATCAGGTTCAAGTTCACCATTTAAAATCTGATAAAAAGCATTCGTAGCTAAACTATCTTTTGACAACACCGTAATCTTATCACCTTTGTTTATAGTAAACTCAATATTTTTAAATAGTTGGACCCCATCGAGTGCATAACTTAGGTTTTTAACAGAGAGTATCTGATCACCCGCTTCTCTTTCTTGACCGAAAATTATCCCTGGATATTTTCTAGATGATGGCTTTATTTCTTCTACATTGAGTTTTTCTAGCATCTTTCTACGAGAAGTAGCTTGACGAGATTTTGAGGCATTGGCACTAAATCTATCGATAAACAATTGCATTTCTTTACGCTTATCTTCTGCCTTTTTATTTTGAGCTAGTTTTTGTTTCAATGCTAGTTGCGATGACTCATACCAGAAAGTATAATTACCCGTATACATGTTTATTTTCGCAAAATCTATATCTACCGTGTGAGTACATACAGTATCCAAAAAGTGTCTATCGTGAGAAACAACAATTACCGTATTTTTAAAATCTAACAAGAAATCCTCCAACCAGGTTACTGTCTCAATATCCAAATCATTCGTGGGCTCATCTAGAATTAGAATATCTGGATCACCAAACAATGCTTGTGCTAAAAGCACACGTACTTTTTGATTACCATTTAAATCTTTCATGAGTTTTTCGTGATCGGCTTCTTTTATGCCAATGCCGCTTAAAAGCATAGCCGCTTCTGGCTCAGCATTCCATCCGTCCATCTCCACAAAGTCAGCTTCTAGCTCTGATGCTTTAATTCCATCCGCCTCTGAGAAATCAGGCTTTGCATAAATTTCATCCTTAGCTTTCATCAGGTCCCATAGCTTTTGGTGACCCATTAACACAGTATCTAAGACTCGCACCTCATCGAAAGCAAAATGATCTTGAGAAAGAACAGCCATACGTTTTCCAGGTTCAATACTTACACTACCCTTGTTTGGATCCTTATCTCCAGCGAGGATTTTTAGGAAAGTAGATTTACCTGCTCCATTGGCACCTATAACACCGTAGCAATTTCCAGGCGCAAAAAATACATTGGCCTCATCAAAAAGTACTCGCTTGCCAAATTGTAATGTTAGATTATTTACTGTGATCATAGCTCTGAATTTCGCCACAAAAGTAAACTTAAAAACTAGCTTTTGTTAGCCTAAGCACACTTTATTAAATTTGTAAGCAAATGAAGATTCAGTCATCATCAGATTTTAGCTTTATTTAACGATTAAAGCACCATTATTTTTGTTTAAGTTGAAAATAACCA
Source organism: Saprospiraceae bacterium (assembly GCA_020629035.1). GTDB lineage: Bacteria > Bacteroidota > Bacteroidia > Chitinophagales > Saprospiraceae > JAHDDO01. The sequence continues at coordinate 79,040 of JAHDEC010000010.1, forward strand.
TGTATGAGAAAATATATTCTAATTCTACTCCCGATCCTCTATTTTGCCTGCACCCCTAAAGTTACCGAACCTGTTGTTGTCAAAGAGGAAGTAAAGGAAACTCCACCAGTCGAAAAGAAAGGCCCCTGTACTACCCTCTCAGAATTATCCCCAACTGATAAAGATGCGACAGAGACTGCCTTTGTACTTTATAAAGATTTAGTTAAGCAAAATAATTTTGATGAGGCATTGCCTCTATGGGAAAAAGCCTACTATAAGGCTCCAGCTGCTAATGGTCGAATAAAATATCAATTTGATGATGGAGTAAAAATGTATAAGTATTTCTATGCAAACACCACTGATAATGCTCTAAAGCAAAGCTACAGAGACTCAGTGGAGTCCATATATAATAAAAGAATTGAATGCTTTGGAGATGATGCTTATGTAAAAGGGAGATTAGGCTTTGATTTATACTATTATATGAAAGAGCATAGTTCTGATAATGAGATCTTTAAACTGTTTAAAGAATCTATTGACGCTAAAGGGGAGGATATGGATTACTTTATTGTTAATCCTTTCGCGAAAATCTTGTTTGATAAAGCCGTAAGCGAAGAAATCTCTAAAGAAGAAGCAGGCAAATACGCACAAATAGTGTTAAGGGCCGTGAAAAAAGGAATGGCCAATTGTGTTAAAGATTGCGATGCTTGGAAAATCGTGAATGATTATGCACCACCAAGATTAGAAAACCTAGAAGGTATAAAAGGGCTCTACCCTTGCGAATATTTTGTCGATAAATACTATCAAGAATATGTTGATAATCCTTCAGATTGTGATGTAATTAACAAGGTCTATCGAAAACTTAAATATGCAGGATGTTCGGAAACACAGACAGAATTTGCCTCTTTGATCCAGGCTAAAAAAGATAATTGTTACGTGGCTCCGCCGCAAGAAAGCACCTTGAGACAGGCCTATAATGCATATGAATCTGGCGACTATCAAAATGCTGTTAAGTATTTTGAAGAATTTGCAAATAGCAAGGACGACATTGAAAAAAAATCAAAATATCTTTTCCTGATTGCTAAGATCTATTATGGTGAAATTAAAAACTTTCCAAAAGCTAGAACTTATGCTCAAAAAGCTGCAGATATTAAACCAAACTGGGGGGAACCATACATCTTAATCGGAAAACTATATGCCTCATCGGGACCTCTTTGTGGACCAGGAACGGGTTGGGACAGTCAAGTCGTCACATGGCCAGCAATTGATATGTTTAATAAGGCAAAACAGGTAGATCCAAGTACAGCTAGTGAAGCAAATAAATGGATAAATACCTATACACAATATATGCCTAAGAAATCCGACATTTTCCAAAGAAATATTAAAGAAGGAGACTCTTTTAAAGTGGCTTGTTGGATAAACAGAAATACGACAGTCCGTACCGCACCATAGTATTTCGTGGAATAAACAACATTGAAACACAAAAAATAGATATATAGAAACTTTAGTTATATATTCAGCATTATACATTTAAACATAACAACAATATGTACGGTAGAAGACCCCAACAACAGCCATATGGTAGAGGCGGATATGGAAACAATCGTGGTGGTAGATCCGGAGGTGGAGGACTCATTAGTGGTCGATTTAAAATCATGCTCATTATAGCTTTACTTTATGGTGGCTATGCTGTAATAAAATACTACTCTAATACGCAAGTAAATCCGATTACAGGCGAGAAACAACGAGTTTCATTGACCACAGAGGAAGAAATTGCGATTGGACTTCAGGCTACCCCACAAATGGTTAAACAACATGGAGGTTTGCACCCTGATCCCCAATTACAGAAATATGTAAAAACCATCGGGCAGAAATTATTAAGAACTAACCTTGCTGTAGAATCAGATTACCAATATGATTTTCATCTCTTGTATGATCCACAAGTAATAAATGCCTTCGCCCTACCAGGTGGTCAAGTTTTTATTACTGAGGCACTTTTTTCAAAACTTGAAAATGAAGACCAATTAGCTGGTATCATAGGCCATGAAATAGGCCATGTAATCCATCGCCATGGAGCTGAACGAATGGCAAAGATGGAATTAACTCAAGGATTAACTATGGCTGCAGTCATAGGAGCTGGTGATGCTTCAATGGCGCAAATGGCTCAATATGTAGGCAACTTAGTAAATATGAAATATGGTAGGGATCAAGAACTGGAATCAGATGAAATAGGCGTTGTTTTAGCTATTCAGGCCGGTTATGATCCTTATGCAATGTTGGGCGTGATGGATATTTTGGAAGCAGCATCTGGAAGCAATAGACAACCAGAATTTATGAGCACCCATCCAAGTCCAGACAACAGAAGGGAAAAAATCACAGAAAGTATAGAACGATATAATCGAGGGATTCAATAAATATCAATCATTAGAAAACAAAAAAATAAAATCTATGTCAAAATTCTTAGAATCTAAAAACCCATTAATAAAAGATACGGCTCTTGATAAAAGACTACATTCAGATGATCAGCTCATACTAGATCACTCTGAAGTAATGACCATGGAAGGAGCTATCAATAAAACGCTAATGTTATTTGGGATCATGATGGTTACCACGGTGATCAGTTATATGATGCCATCCCAACTCTTTATATGGGTCGGAATGCTGGGTGGTCTAGCTGCAGTTATTTTTGCAAGTATTAAGCCTCATACTTCTGCAGTCGCAGCCCCTGTTTATGCAGCTTTTGAAGGATTATTTGTTGGTGCTATTTCTGCCTATTTTGCCTATGCTTATAGTGGTATTGTTTTGCAGGCTGTGAGCTTAACATTTGGAACCATGCTCACTATGCTTATGGTTTATAAAACTGGAATCATCAAGGTAACGGAAAAATTCAAGCTTGGTGTTATCATGGCGACAGGCGCTATCATGCTTGTATATGTTATAAGTATTATAGGAAGTTTTGCTGGCTTCAATGTCCCTTATTTACACGACAGCGGTCCGATAGGTATTGGGATTAGTTTTGTAATTATTGGTGTCGCATGTTTAAATTTGATTATTGATTTCGATGCTTTTGAGAAAGGAGTTGAAGCGAGAGCACCAAAGTATATGGAATGGTTTGTCGGAATGGGATTATTGGTAACACTAGTTTGGTTATATGTTGAGTTCTTGCGTTTACTTAGCAAGTTTGCGGCAAGCGAATAGATAATCAGTTCATGAAAATAAATACAAAGCTCGAAGTTTTTCTTCGGGCTTTTTTTCTTGGTGGGAATAAAATGCTCCTAGCAAATTCATTAAAGGAATACAAGGAGATAGCCATTAGATTATCCGCTGCCTTCAGGTTTGATTAAAGGAAAGTGGCCTATGTAGTATGAGTTATACCTGCTCCTCAAACCATTTGTTATCCTGTCGATAAAATAAAAGTAGAGATTTTATACTTTTTCAGGCAACGATATTAAGGTCCAGGAGTCTTTATAGTGAACTCCAAAAAATTAATATTCGTACATTAACCATTAACAATTATCATTTTATGAAATTATCAAGATTACTATTAGTATCAGTTTGCATATCGATAGCCATTATGGCTTGTCGTAAAGACGAAATGGGATTTAAGCCAATCAACAACCCAGAAATTATTTCTACAGTGGACCATACCGGAATGGTAGCAGATCCAGATGGAAATCCAGTTTCAGGTGCCTCAGTTCTATACAACGCTGAAGAGGTTATAACTGATGAAAATGGGCTTTATTTGATAGAAAATGTAGCGGCAAGTAGTGTCCATGCATTTCTTGAGATATCTAAAGATGGTTACTTCGATGGATCTCGGACATTTAGAACTTCGAAGACTGGAACCTTATTCCATAGAATAACCCTAGTTCCACTTGGTGATCCCTTAAACTTTGCTGGTGGAAGTGGCTCGGTAGCGAATAATCTTGTAAGCATTAACTTTCCTGAAAATTCCGTTAAAGATGAATTGACAGGTGAGCTATATATGGGCGAAGTAGACGTTTATGTAAAACATATCGGAACGGATGAATTCTCAATGCCTGGAGATTTGACAGCTATAAACTAAAATGACGAGTTAGAAATTCTCCATTCTTATGGAATGGTATTCGTGGAAATGTATGCGGAAGATGGCAGAAAGCTCAATATTGCTGATGGCAAGACAGCAAATATAACTTATGAAATACCTGAAGACCTAGTGTCAGATGCTCCAGAAACAATCAAGATGTGGTGGTATGATTATGATGCAGGAGCATGGCGTGAAGAAGGTGAAGCAACACGAAATGGCAGTAAGTGGATAGGAGAAGTTGCCCACTTTAGCTGCTGGAACTTTGATTTGAATGTGCCTTCCATAACTGTTAGTGGTCAGATCCTTCAAAGCAATGGAGGACTCAGTAAATTTTATGTCACATTTCTCAACGAGGATGGTAAAGGCGGCAGAGGCTCAGCGAATGCTGACGGAAGTTTTTCTGGAAGAATAGAAGCAGGAGTTTCGCTTGAATTTACCATTCGATATATTGAAGCAGATTGTGATACTATTATACATCAAGAATTAGTAGGACCCTTTGATCAAGATACGGACTTAGGTGAGATTATTGTGGATACTGATGGCTTTCCATCTAAACCTGTTGCCATGTTTATCATAAATCAAGACGATATCGATCCATTAAAGTATTTCTTTACTAATACATCATCTGTTGGTGGTATACCAGATACTTCGATTTCTTCTTCATGGGATTTTGGTGGAGATGGAACTTCCACTGAAGATAGTCCAAGTCACACGTTTTCGGCTCCAGGATTTTACGATATTACCTTGACTATTACTGCTGCTGACGGAGAAGTAGCAAGTCTAATCCAAACTATCGATGTCGGAGGAAATTCTAATAAATATGCCAGAATTACTGATACTAAAGATGATGATACTGGTGAACTTCGACTTGCTCTAGATGAAGCAATTTTGACAGGAAGAGTAAATTTTGATTACAGAGTAGCAGAAGGCGAAGAGATGTCTATTGCAGATGGTTTTATCAATGTTGCTGGACCAAGTACTACTGGTCGATTATCAATATGCGAAATTAGAATCAAAGATGATACCTACCATGAATTCAGAGAAGGTGCCTCAGAGGCTACTATCGCTGCGTCAAACTTCCCCATGGGAGTTGTAGATGTTTGGGTACCTATTGAGATCAGTTGGAGCGGAAATGGTGTAACAACCCCGATTTACACTGTAACAATAGGTGGACAAACAGTAATCACTGATGCGCCGAGCACAACTAGAGATCCTAACGATGAGCAAATGGTTGCCAATCATTTGGAAGCTACTATAAATGGTGTATTAAATTTCCAATGGAAGTATAATTCTAATTCCTTTACTAGCGATGGTGTTTACGAGATTGATAATATCACGGTATATTCAAGTGATTCAGGAACTGAAACGGTTGTTTTCGAAGATGATTTCGAAGGAAGATTATTTGGAGAAGATTTAAACCCTGACTTTAACCCAAATTCCCCATACACTGAAAATTCGAATGATGCCAGTGTTGGTGAAGATTTCTAAACTAATTTACAATAAAGCCAGCGATACCATTTCTTGATGCAACAATTGAATGGAAACGAACTGATCAAGCTGTGTAAATCACACGATAGAGTGGCCCAAAAGATGCTCTTTGATAGGTATAGTCCGCTAGCCTATGGTATCTGCTTGCGTTACTTTTCCAATCAATTTGATGCTTCTGATTGTTTACAAAAAAACTTTTTAAAGATATTTAGTAATCTCAATCAAGTCAAATCAGGAGAAAGCCTTCCTGGATGGATAAAGACTCTGACTATACGGACTTGTCTTGATCATTTAAGATCCTCAAACAAACTCAAGTTTGACCCAATAGAGAATCAAATGCTAAGAGAAGAGCCCTATGTCGAAGATCACGAATTAAAAAATAACCAAGTCGGACTTACTGAGCTGCTCAAATTAATCGACTTGTTGCCAAAAGGTTATCGGACTGTCATCAATCTAGCTATTCTTGATGAGATGTCACATGAGGAGATTGCAGTAGAATGTGGTATTTCAGTGGGAACCTCCAGAAGTCAATTACACAAGGCAAGAAAACTCTTACAGTCACTAATCACCAATCATTATGGAAAACTTCCAATCTAAAGTTCAAAAGAAATGAGTAAAGACTTAAACAATAACGAACGTTACCTCAAGGAATTAGCAGATGGACATAAACCTGTTCCTCCTCCAATGGTGTGGGAGAACATAGAAGAGGTTTTAGAACAAAAAAAAGGTAGGAGGCGCCTTTTCCCAATAATCTGGGGATCTGGGATTTTACTGTTGGGACTTATAGTATTCATCAATTTTAAAGGGAAGAAAGACAAAGAATATCCCATAATCGAACAAGACACAAAGATTTCTAACTATCAAAGTGATCCAAATTCTGATGATATCAAGACAATGGACTCAAAAACGATAAAAAAAGAAAACAAAGACCAAAATGTAAACTTGTTAGAAAGCCAAGCTACTAACTCAATTAAGCAAAAAGAGCAAAAGATAGATTCTGAAAAGCCTAAGACCTTAGTGACTCAATTGCACCCAGTAAAGCATCTGAAGACATATCTTGGACAAGAATCGTCATCTTCAAATACAATCGTCAATCATGGAAGCGAGATAACTGCAAGTAAAGATATCTACGGAAGAATAAAGTCAACTGAATCATTTAGCGAAGCAATAAACAGCAAACTAGTTCCAAACCTTCCAAGACTAAACTGGTTAGCTAAACGTTTAGCTATCAGCAAACCTATAAAGGACATAAGTGAAAATTTGATACTAAGTCCTATTCTCAAAGCTCAAAGCAATCCATCACTTACTTCACCTTGGTTCATAGATTTGGCTGGAGGCATTGGAAGAAATCTGAGCGATCCTATAGTTATAAATCCAGCGCAAGGAGCATTGAGAATGGATACTGAAAGTAAATGGTATTCATGGTCAACATCTATTCAAGTAGGATATCAGTTCGATAATCTCTGGTATTCCACTATTGGGATTGATCTTAATCAAACTAAAAATAGATTTGATTTTTGGCGTCGCGATGTGAGTGGCTTAGTAGTTGGTGAAGATCAGAGTTTCAAATTACCAGAGGTGACTTCTTTAGCATTGGGGAGACGAGATACACATTTGTGGATCTTGGATTAACCTTAGGTAAACGAGTTAAGATAAATAAGTGGCATTTCTCACTTGAGGGAGGACCAATATTCAATGTCCTTTTTAATGCACATGGTAAAGTACAACTAGGAAGCTCAGAGTTTTCTCGTCTTGAGGATCAAAAAGACTATTTTAGCAAACAGATTGGTATAGGAGCACAGTTGTCAGCATTGTTTGACTACCCCATTTCTGACCATCTTTGGCTTTCAGTAGGACCGCTCTATCATCAGTATTTTAATGCAATTTCAGTAGCTGAAAATCCTTTAGAGGAACGTAATGCCGTTCTGGAGGTTAATACTAGATTGAGATATTACTTTTAAGTGAATATCATTTGAACTACTTTAAGTACCAAACCAGGTGATTTATATCCAACTTTGGATTTCAGTAAGAGGAATCTACTATGAGTATTCAATGCAATTCCTAATCATCAAATAGTTTAGAGAAACGTAACGCCATTCTACAGATGAATGCAATATAATCTGATTGCTCTAAATACCAAACCTAGCATCATCTGTACAATCTTGATAACTCTATAAAAAGAAATATAAATAGTAGAAAATTAAAAGACTATAACAAGTAAAATTAGCTAGAAGGTATTAGTCTCTAATCGGCGTTATTGCTAATTATAGTCTTGTTTTCCTCTTTTGAGATCTAAATCACTGTTCATTAATTAGAGTAAACAAAGATTTTTTAGGAGTTCTCGCCTTACAGTTTATTATTTTCATTGTCAGATAGTTACTCTGAGCTTGCGCCCAATAAATAATCAGTGTAAACGATACCTTCATGAATAAATATGATTTTATGCTATCCTTCAAACAACTGATATCACTTTTTCTTTTGAAATTGCCGTTAATAAGGCATGCTTAAGAAATAGTTGTCTAATAAAACCATCAATTGGATCCTTTCAATTGATTTATAGTCAATCTAAACGTAGATTAATACTAGCTATCATAGAAGAACAACAATACTATATAGAAATAAATCTGTCAGTTTCTTATAAAAGATTTAAAAAAAAGAGCCAGCATAAATGCCAGCTCTTTTTTGTATTCGTATTCTATAAACATGCTATTTTAATATCCGGAGTTTTTATATCCGTTATTGTAATCTCTTATTACTTCTCCTGAAGAAGATGAAGTACTTGATGATCCTGTGCTAGTGCCAGTTGGTGGTTGCATATCAAAATCACTTCCTTCACAAACTCTGAACTCAACTCTTCTATTCATATAGTGATGAGATTCTGAGTTAGGAGATGAAACTAATGGGTTCTCTTCCCCACCGTACATTAATTTTAATCTACTTCTATCTACACCATAGTTAGCAACTAAATAATCAATGGCTCCTTGAGCTCTTTTGTAAGATAATTTAGTATTGTAATCATTGTTACTTCTCTGATCAGTATGACCTTGAACCGCTATACAAAGTTCTGGGCATTTTTTCATTACGTAAGCAACATGATGTAAATGACTATAGTATTCTGACTTTATGTTATGCTTGTTTAAATCGTAGTGAATCATTGGTAAAAACCATTCTCCGCAACCTGATCTTACCACAGTAGTCGTGTTATTTGTAGTTCCACCTGGTCTACTTGAAACAGGCGTAGATTTAATGATAGCTGGTGTTGTTTCATTAATTAATCTTCTTACGTCATCTTCTTCAATACAACAATCCTTAGGACAATTTGCTACACCAAACTCATCAGTGGGGCATGGTGGTGAGTAAGGCTCCTTGTCTTTACAGTCTACAATTCCATCACCATCACTATCTAAGGTAACACCTCTTGTATCTACTGGACAACCAGGATCTGTGTCTAATTCCTGATCCATCATATCGATAACACCATCTTCATCAGCATCTGTTAAATCTAATTCTGGACGTTGCTTTAGAGATGCAATATCATTAAATGCATTGTCTAATGGATTTAACCAGTACAACGGCTCAGTACGCTTATCGAAGTTTCCTAAGTTTACTCCTATTCTAGCATTAGTGAAATGTCCTATATCTACATTATTTGTTTGATCCAATGATGTTCTAAACTTGATACCATCTAAATGGTCATTATCAGAAACCATTACTTGGTGTTCTAAACCTACATTAAATCTTTTAGTAATCTTTCTAGAAATACCCATAGCTGCAATCCAAGCTACATGGATATTTATATCATCTCCGACTCTATAAATACCTTTCTTCTTTGGTGCATCAGTTTCATACACACCATCATAGATGTTTCGTAGGTCATTTTTTATTTCAAGCCTTCCTGCCTGGGTATTAAATTTCGGCTCAGTCCAATTAGTTCTATCTTTCAAGTCTGTATATGGATTTCCATTAGCATCCAGTAAGTCTAGTTGAGTCCAATTATTATCAAGACCAACTCCTCCAACTGCATACCAATTCCATTTATTTCTTTCTTTATGAAAAAGCAAATTACCAATGTTTACTATTCCTTCTAAACTGCAATACATGTATTGAGTTCTGTGTGAAGGAAACCAGTGGATTGGATCATTTAATGGATTCGAATCTGAGTTATTTGCTAAACTATAAGGCGCGTATTCAGCTTCAACAAGACCTCCACCGACACCTTTATTGTTTACATATGATTTATGTTTCCAAGGTTGTGGATCAAGACCTGTTGCCTGACCAAAAAAGACAGTACCTCTGACTGAAAATACATAATGGATTGCTTTTCTTAGGTGCACACCTGCACCCCATCCACCTGGTAAGGTTCTATCGACATCTCCATCAATAAAGAAGTGGCCTAATGCTAATCCAACTTCCCAAGCGTTTTTGGGCTTGGCTGAATATCCATATTCACCCATTCTCCATTTCTTGTTTTGCTCTTCATCGATAGTCATCTCGTCAGAAATGACAGCAGTTTTCCAAGTATCATCATTGGAATTGCCTTCAATGGTATCTAAAGGGGAAAGAATTAGATCTTCGTCTCCAACTTGTGCTAAGGCACTGAAACTGAAGCAAAAAGCTAAACAAACCAACATAAAATATTTACTAGTCATAAGGTCTAAAATTGAAGTTAATACGCAATTTCTAAACAAAATTAAATTTTCTTTTAATTAAAATGGAGTTTTTTGCTAAAAAATTACATTTTTTTTTAATGTGTTAAACTCTAGCGTTGATAGAATTAAATATTAAAAGAATTTCAAATTAGTTTGAAAAATAGAAAATCGAAGTGGAATTATTACATTATATATACAATGGAACAGAACTGTTCATTGGATGTTAATTGGTAATAAGCATCATCAGTATTCTTTAAATGTTTGTGAAGTAAGTCAGAAAAGAACACCACTTATTCTTTTACATGACACAAATACTTTCTTATACCCCTACCAATTGTCATTTTTTTTTCAAAAATATTCAAATTATTCATATTAAATATAAATCTTATTTGTAATTAATTAATAATCATATATTTTTACATTATAAATTAATTGAATATATGATTCATCATTGGTTACATACAATAGAAAGAGACGTTCTCAATAATACTAACGTATTGGAAGGGCAAATTGGCCACCGTTTATTCTCTATACCTGATAAACCTTACATAGAGGATTACCCTATTGCATTTATTTTTAAAAATATGCCAATGAATTTTCATTTCAGAAAGGCATTTGACCAATTACAAGATCATTTTAGTATCAAGTTTATTGATCTTGGACACTTAAGAAACAATGATATACAATCAATCACTAATCTATTAAAAGATCTAGGCCAGTCTCACCGAATAATGTTTATAGGTGGCGACCTCGAAGTTTCAAATGAGATTATAAATACATTTAGGTCCAAAACTGCTACTCAAAGACATTGCTTAATCTCAGATGTAGTGTCAGCAAATGATGCTGAGCAAACATCTTTTTTGGGTCTTCAACGACATTTAAATAACACTTCTTCCCTATCTATGCTCGATGATACTAAGGCTTTAAGTTTGGGGCAGATAAAATCTAATCCGGAGAAAGTCGAGCCCATGATAAGAAATGCCCAGCATGTCAGCCTAAACTTGGATTCGCTAGATCACACCTGCCTTAGAAATACTGCTAAAAACTTAACTGGCTTATCCATTTACAATATCTGTCAGATGTTTAAGTATGTGGGTGCTGCACAAACTAAAACGATACATATTCAAACTAATGACATGAAGGCTCCTGATGTTGCTGAATTATGTGCTCTTTTGAGTTGGTACTTTTTAGAAGGTGCTGAAACAGCCATGCAGGAAGATGTGCACGATAAGTCGAACAAGAGCTATGTTGTATATATCGATTCTTTAGATACAGATATAACCTTTATCCAAGGTAAGAAAACCGGTAAATGGTGGCTTAAGAATCCTGGGAATAATGATTCAGGAGAATATATTCCTTGCAGCTACGAGGATTATGAAACTGTTTGTCAAAATGACATTCCAAATAAGTTTTTAGCTTATTTCGATTAAGCGTTCCATTTTCATACTACGACTTCCTTTAATTAAGTATGTCGCTTCTTTTGTTCTTTCTTTTCTGAAATGACTTATAAAATCATCATTAAAGTCCTTAAAAGACCATATGTTATGTGATCCTGTCTTCAAGCTTTCAAGCGCTTCAGAAAAAAGAGGTCCCACTAATACTATTGATTGAAAGTCTAAGGTGATTGCCTTTTCAATGACTTCTCTGTGTAAATTAATCGCCTCATTACCTAATTCAAACATATCACCTAATACAACATGTTTCTCAAGTGATTCGGAACTTTGTGCAAAACTCTCAAGGCTTGCTGAAACACTTGTTGGATTTGCGTTGTAGGCATCCAATATATACTGATAACCATTTTTGACAATCAATTGTGATCTATTCATGGAGGGCTGATAACTGCTTATGGCAGCTAGCATTTCAGGTATATTAATACCAAAATGAACTCCAATACTCAAGGCAGCATTTATATTATTAATATTATAGCTGCCAATAAGATGAGTAGCCGTTTTTTCTCCTTTAAAATCAACCACTAATGACAATGAAGAGGTATCCTCAACTTCTTTAACCCATGAATAAACTTTTTCAGTAGTGCTATAATTATTAATTATTTGGCTGATCATTTCATCTTGGCCACTATAAAAAATACTTTTCCCATTATTGTTTAGAAAATCATACAATTCGCATTTGCCTTTCAAGATGTTTTCTTTACTTCCAAATCCTTCTAAATGAGCATTGCCAATGTTTGTGATAAATCCATGAGTAGGTAAAGCTATATTAGCCAAATCCTTTATTTCTTCTAGGTGATTTGCTCCCATTTCAATAATCGCTATTTCGTGATATTGATCCAATTCCAGCAAGGTTAGCGGCACGCCTATGTGATTATTAAAATTTCCTTGGGTAAAGTGAACCTTGTACTTGCATGATAAACAAGCAGCTAGTAATTCTTTAGTCGTTGTCTTACCATTAGATCCTGTGAGTCCTATCAGGGGTATTGTAAAGAGTGATCTATGATGGCGAGCCAAATCTTGAAGAGATGTAAGGGAGTTATTAACCAGAATATATCGAGCATCTTTTTTATCAAAGTAGGCTTCGTTGTCTACCACAACAAAAGAAGCCCCTAAATTCAAGGCCTTTGCTGCATAAGCATTCCCATTGAAATTTAGCCCAGATAATGCAAAAAACATATTCTTTTCCTGAAGTGTTCTGGTATCAGTAGACACTCCCGTTGAGGCTAAAAAAGCCTCATATAAAATTTGTATATCCATAAAAAAAAGCCTTTATGCAAATTACATAAAGGCTTTAATTTATTGTGAGTTATTATGTATTAATAACGTCGTTTCTTTCCTCCCTTCTGCTGTCCTTCTTTAAACATATTTCCACTGGTATCGTCATTTCCAGATGGTCCTCCTACTCTAATCATAGCACATCTAAAACCTAACATTCTATCAGATTTGTCTTCATCTTTATATCTTCTCGCACCTGGAGATAACCAAAATAATCTATCTCCCCATGATCCACCTTTAATTACTCTTGATTTATCACTTATCAAAGTAGTAACTCCGTAACCATACTTCACGAACTCATCATCACCATCTCTAAAGTTTCTTACATCACCTAAACGGTAGTTTTCTCTGATACCTAATGTATCATCTTCAACTAGTTGACTTCTTAATCTACCTAGTGAATCTTTCTCAACAGGTCTACCATCTTCATCTAAAATCAACTCTGAGAACTGATTTCCTCTAAATGGATTTAAATCATGGTTTTCTGGATCTCTTAAAGATTGACTTGTAAGTGGTCTAAAAACATCTTCACACCATTCGTTTACATTACCAGCCATGTTGTACAATCCAAAATCATTTGGCAAATAAGCTCTTACTGGACCTGGTGTCGATGCATTATCGTTCAAGTTTCCAGCCATACCCATATAATCACCTCTACTTCTTTTAAAGTTAGCTAGGATATCTCCCTGGTTATTATTTCTAATTTGGTATCTAGCAGTGTTACCATCCCATGGGTAAACCCGTCTATCGGTAATTACTTCATCTCCTGATGCAGATTGGTTACCTATTAAGGCCAGCGCTGCATATTCCCATTCAGCCTCAGTAGGTAATCTATACTCTGGTAAAACTATGCCGTCTTCAAAACGCACAGCTCTTTCACCACCTGTTGCTTTATTTTCTAGATTTTTATTTACACTACCTTCATACTGACCTGACAAGTATGCTTTTGTATTAAATGACTCACTATCTTGCTGTTCAAGAGTGTTTGAATTCAAAACACCTCTTTCTACTAAAAGCTGCTCGTTTACAGCACTAGATCTCCAAGTACAGAATTCTCGCGCTTGTAACCAATTAACACCTACAACCGGATAATCATCATACGATGGGTGCCTTAAATAGGTCTCAACAAGTGGCTCGTTAAATGATAGCTCCTCTCTCCATACTAGTGTGTCAGGTAAAGCGTCTAACCAAACTTGCGGATAAGATTTATAAACTCTTTTAAGGTAAAATAAATATTCCTTCCAGTTAATGTTTGAAACTTCTGTTTCATCCATATAAAAAGAAGATACTGTTACTCTTCTTGGAATGTTATTCCACTCAAAAGTTACGTCTTCATTAGTTAGTCCCATATTAAAAGTACCACCTTCAATAAGCACTAAATTGGGACCATTAATTTGGCCTTCGTAGTCTAATTTCTCAAAACCACCTGCTTCAGGATTATTGTATTCCCAACCTGTTGCTGATGATGTTCCTCCAGAGCCTCCTCTATTACAAGAAGAAAAAATAAGTGCTCCGGTTAATAGGAAAAATAAAAATTTGAAACTCGTCTTCATTTCCATTTATTTATGTAGCTCGCAAATATATACAAAAATTATCTTGAACAAAACTTAATTTACACCACTCAATATTCATACCGCTTTATCTAAACAATTTTAAACAATCATTTAGTTTGGATCTTTCGGGGGCTAAATTTGTCAAATTAAACACCATAGATAGCTCATGGCTACCTCCAGTGTTACTGGAAAGTTTCGAAATGGTTAGGTCGTAACTGTAAGTTACTTTAAAAATATCAAATAAAAAACCTGCAGAGAAAATTAATGCATCAGGATTCGTAAAAGCGTGTCGGTACCACAATCCTCCCAATATTCGCTGATATTGCACAGCTACTCCCGGTGTTATTTGAACATAATTTGTTTGTGCTGTCACAAGCAAGTTAGGACTTATAAACGTTCCATATCTGTTTTTATTTTCTTCTTCGAGGACAAATTGATAACCACCATGAAGAGAATATCTAATAGGCAGGCCTATTCTGTTTACATTACTATCCTCAAAAAATCCTTGATAAGGACTATTTAAGTTGAAAAAACTTACTCCTGCATACCATGTATTATTATACAACAATACTCCCGTGTTAACATTAAAATAAATGTTGTTTGGGTTGGCGCTAGGAATTTCAACTGAGTTAACTCCTGGTATGTATCCATCTAATCGATCTATTTGATCTTCAAAAATTAACTTTGTCCAATCTATCCTTGTTTGACCTAAAGATGAAGAAAGCCCAATTTTAAGTTGCCAATCGCGATTAAATTCGATTTTGTAGCTATAATTTAAACTAACACTATTATTTAAAAGTATTCCATCTCCTAAATTGTCAGAAAGTAACATGAGCCCTATTCCACTTTTAGCGTTATGGAAGTACTGATCGTATGACGCCATGTAACTCAAAAATGTGTTATCAAAGCTTGGCCATTGATTCCTATAGTTTAAATTTAAATGAGGATAGTCTGTATTACCTGCAAAGGCTGGATTAAGTGTTAAAGATGCATTATAATATTGACTAAAAACTAAATCTTGAGCAAACGATTGTTTACAAAAAAAACATAATAATGCAAACGAAGTAATAATTATCTGTTTCAATAAGTTGGCTTAAGATTTTGTTAAAATATTTTAATGACCTTGGACGACAAATTTAAATATCTTTTGGTGTAATTACTTTTTTAATTTCATTTTTGTCGCAATACAAGCAATGAACTAACGTTTTAACCGAATAAAATATTACTGCCTGTGAGAATCATTCTTATCATCCTTACTTATGTATTTTTTTCTCTTTCTATTTCAGCACAGATTTCCCAAGAAGTACAATTAAGCTGGTCCGCTTTAGAAACTCAAGAATCGAACCAAGAATTGGTTTACACCTTTAGTGAAGCCATCCCTTCTGTTGAGCATAACTTTCCAGTTTATTCAAGCAAAATAAAACTACCCAATGGAACAAGTGATGCTAATATCAGTATAACAAAAATAAAGTTGGTTGATGATGTAATCATTAAATCAACGCTAAATAAGCCCTCCTTAGAAGATGTTAAATTTAAAATTGCCACTGAGCGAAGACAAAGCTATGCCTTAGTAAGCTTTTCTCCCTTCCAATTAACATTGGAAGGATACCAGCCGATAAAGTCTTTTGAGATAAACATAGATATAAACGAAAATACCAGCCAGAGCAGCAGAGGACCGTATACCACTAAATCTAAGCTTGCAGATGGTCAAATCATTAAATTTTCTATTGCTGAAAACGGGATTTACCGCATAGACCATGCTTTTTTAGTGGAAGCGGGGCTGAATCCGTCTGATTTAGATCCTAACAAGCTTGTTGTTTTAGGTCAAGGAGGAGGTTCACTAGCTGATCCAAATGGAGAAGAAAGAATTGATGACTTGATAGAAATAGGTGCTTTTCGAAAGGGTCTAAATGATGGATCTTTTGATAATAATGATGAAATAATATTTTATGCAGAAGGGCCTGATAATGTTACCATTCGGGACAATGAATATCAATATGAAAAAAACATTTACTCGACAAATAATTTTTATTTTTTAAAAGTCGGACAGGAAAACTATACGCCCATCAACCAGCTACCAAATATCACCGACCCATCCAACACCTACAGTCAATTAACAAATATCCAACACTATGAGATAGATAAAATAAATTTATTAGGTGATTTTGCGTCTACTGAAGGTTCAGGTAAAAGATGGTTTGGAGACCAGTATTTCAATATTACCGATTATGATTATACTGATCAGTTTAATTTCGAAAACACATTGTTTAATGAACCC
The DNA here is from genome assembly GCA_020629035.1 of Saprospiraceae bacterium. Lineage (GTDB taxonomy): Bacteria > Bacteroidota > Bacteroidia > Chitinophagales > Saprospiraceae > JAHDDO01. The sequence goes on from JAHDEC010000010.1 coordinate 95,776, forward strand.
ATTATCGTAAAAGCCCTTTTTGCAGGCAGATCCAATAATACGACAAGGGTCAATTTTAATATTGGCAACATTGAACTAAGCAAAAATATTAATAGCACAAACGTAGGAGATGTTTCAAGCACCTATGCCATTAAAGCTATTTTCAATGAAGAAATTAACTCAAGTGGAATAAATAATATTAATGTAGAGTATGTAAAGAATAATGATGCAGAAGCTAAAGGGTGGTTAGATTATCTTCAACTAAACACGGAGGACAAAATCGTATATGAGAATCGGCCACTAATAATTAGACAGAAAAACATGTTTAATCACGGTTCTACTGGCTTTAGGATTGAGGGCACTTCAAGTGATTTACAGATTTGGGATATTACCAATACCGGACAACTATCTAACCATGCTTATCTTAATCAAAATAACACCATCAGTTTTGCCACGATAAATGCAAATCAACTGAAGGAATTTGTTGTATTCGACCCCAATCAGACATACCCAAGCCCAAGCTTTGTTTCTGCGGTTGCCAATCAAAATTTACACGGAATAGATCAGTTGGATTACCTAATCCTTAGCTATAAAGATTTTATACCACAAGCTGAGCGACTGGCTGATTTTTACCGAGAGCGCTCAGATGCAAACATTGCAGTAATCGATGTAGATTTAGTGTTTAATGAATTTTCTTCTGGTAAACTAGATCCAACAGCCATCAGAGATTTTGTAAAAATGATCTATGAAAGAGATGAAAATTTTAATTATTTATTACTCTTTGGAGATGGTTCTTATGATCAACGAAATTTAGACGAACAACTAGGTTTTCGAAATTTTATACCTGTCTATGAAAGTAATGAATCGCTATCACCCATTTATGCCTATCCTTCAGATGACTATTTTGCTCTATTAGATGATGATGAAGGTGAGGTAATTGCAGATGGATTATTAGATATCGCCGTGGGTCGATTGCCTATTAATAATTTAACAGAAGCTACCACACTTGTTGATAAAATCATCCATTATCAAAGTTCAAAAACAACCTTGGGCCCCTGGAGGACCTTTATAAGTTTTGCAGCGGATGATGAGGATAGCATTTTGCACATAGGTGATGCCAACTCGATAGCTGAAGACACTGAGGAACACTCCCCTACTTTTAATCAGAAGAAAGTATATTATGATGCTTATCCCCAAGAAACCACTCCCGGTGGTGAACGATATCCTGGAGTAACTAGAGATTTAATTAAAAACATAGAGAATGGTTTATTAGTCCAATGCTATTTAGGTCATGGAGGTCCTACAGGTTGGGCACAGGAAAGGGTTTTACAAAGCAACCATATTCAAGACTTAACCAATCCAGACAAGCTTACCTTGATGGTCACTGCCACTTGTTCTTTTACAGGCTATGATGATCCTCACATCGTTTCGGCTGGAGAACATGCGATTTTAAATCCAAATGGTGCGGCGGTAGCTCTTTTAACCACGACTAGAGCGGTGTTCACTTCAGGTAACAGAAGACTTACTGAGGCTGTATTTGATCGCTTATTTGTAAAAGAATCTGGACAAATAAATCGCCTAGGAGAAGTTATGCGATCGGCAAAAAATGAAGAATCTACAGAAAACTCAAGAAAGTTTTCTTTAATCGGTGATCCTTTTATGTACATCAATGTTCCCAAACATGATATCAGCTTAACTAGTTTCAATGGTAAACCTGTCGATGAATCTTTTAGCGATACGATAAGTGCTTTGCAGACGGTAAGCTTAACGGGTCAAGTGAAGGATTACACGGGTCAAGTACTTGAAGATTTTAATGGTGAACTATCGGCTATTGTGTATGATAAAGAAACGCAGACGAGCACTTTAAGAAATAATATTACCAGTGGCAGTTATACCTTTGATGAACGAAAAAACATCCTTTTTAAAGGAAGAGCTAGTGTTATTAATGGAGAATTTAGTCTTACATTCCTTTTGCCTAAAGATATAGATTTTAGTTACGGTGGTGGTAGAATAAGCATGTATGCTACTGATCAAATTACAGATGCTGCTGGTAGTTTTACGGATTTTACAGTTGGTGGTTCTTCAGAAAGTGATATTGTCGATAACGAAGGTCCAAATATCCAATTATTTATGAATGATGAATCGTTTGTTTATGGTGGTACAACCAATGAAAAACCTACATTTTTAGCAAAGTTATCAGATGAGCATGGCATTAACATTAGTGGTACCAGTATTGGGCATGATTTAGCTGCCAATTTAGATCGTGATGAGCAAAACCCGATCATCATGAATGAATACTATGAAGCAGCCTTAGATGATTACACTTCTGGTTCAATTCACTATCCAATGGATAAGCTAGAACCAGGCAAACATCATATCAAGCTCACTGCTTGGGATAATTTAAATAATTCAAACACAGGTGTTTTAGAATTTTTAGTGGTTAATGGTGAAGGAGATGGGCTAGAACATGTATTAAATTACCCTAATCCATTTAGCACTTCTACAGAATTTATGTTTGAACATGATTTAGCAGGTTCAAATATTTCTATACTTATTAAAATATTTTCTCTATCAGGTAAGTTATTAAAGACGATAGACACATTTTCCCAATCTACAGGATTCCGTGAAAGCAATATAATGTGGGATGGAAGAGATGATTATGGAAGCCGTTTGGCTAACGGAGTCTATCTATATCAAGTAAGCATTCATGACCAAATGTTAGATACTAGTCGACAAAGTGATTTCGAAAAACTAGTAATTATAAATTAGCATTTATTATAATACTTTATATTTACACCAAAATTAATTACCTAATGAAGAAATCTATATTACTATTGGCCATTTCTATGGTTTTTAGTGTATCAATAAACGCTCAATATTTTGACGAAAGCAAAGGATGTTTTGTCGTAAATGGAGAGTGTGTTCCTAATACTGTCCTTTCAGCAATGCCATTTTTAAGAATCGTGCCAGATGCAAGATCAGGTGGTTTAGGAGATGTGGGCTTAGCACTATCTCCGACAAGTAATGCTATGCATTTTAATGCATCTAACTTAGCCTTTGTGGAAAATGACTTTGCAATAAGTACAACTTTTACGCCTTGGTTAAGAAATCTTGGCTTATCAGATGTTTTTCTAGGATATATTTCTGGGTACAAAAATGTGGATGATTTACAATCAATAGGAGCAAGTTTACGCTATTTTTCATTAGGAGAAATAAATTTTACAGACGTAGATGGTAACCCTGCCGGAACTGGTAGACCAAACGAAATAGAAGTTGCTGCAGCTTATGCTAGAAAATTAGGCGATAATTTTTCAGCAGGCTTGACGGCTAAATACATTTATTCAAATTTAGCTAATGGCCAACGAGTAGGCGAATTTATCATTGCTCCAGCTAATGCTTTTGCAGTAGATTTAAGTTTTACTTACGATAGAGAACTAGATTTAACAACTTATGGATCTAATTTAAGAATAGGAGCAGCTTTAACTAATCTTGGATCGAAAGTTACCTATACACAAAATCTTCTTCGTGATTTCTTACCAGGTAATTTTGGTATTGGTGCGGCTCTAGATTTGGAGTTTGACGAATACAACATGATGACTTTTGGAGTCGACTTTAATAAATTGATGGTACCTACGCCGCAGGCTCAATTAATTTTAAATGAGGAAACAGGTACAACAGAAGCAAATCCAGATTGGGATTGTTGTCCAGAAAATGGTATTGCGGATTATCGTGAGCAAGCTTTGTTTTCAGGACTTATAAATTCTTGGGGAGATGCTCCAGGAGGCTTTTCTGAAGAATTATCCGAATGGAATATAGGTGTGGCTTTAGAATATTGGTATGCCAGACAGTTTGCTGTAAGAGCTGGTTACTTTTATGAAAACCCTTTAAAGGGAGATCGCCAGTTTTTAACTTTTGGTGTAGGACTTAAGGCTTCAATTATTGGAGTAGATCTTTCATACTTAGCGCCAACAAGTAATCAAAACAATCCACTTGATAATACACTGAGATTTACGATCTCATTAGATGTAGAATAAGAAACAACACTGTAACCCCAAAATAAAGTGAGGCTGGCACAAAAGTGTCAGCCTCTTTTTTTTATTATATCTATAAGCCGGATTCTGTTCCTTACCTAAGTAAGTTAGCTATCATTTATCTAGACCTGATTACAGGTTCCATCTGCCTACCCCTTCAGGTTTTGTTTACACAAATTAACCGAGCAAGTCGTAGTCGAGTTTAAACCCAACACCTGAATATACATGACATTTCAACCCATAAGGTTTATCCACCTATTTAGTTACCTAAACAAGTTGTGAGCTCTTACCTCACATTTTCACCCTTACCTCAAAAAACAAAGTTCTTCAAGGCGGTTATTTTCTGCGACACTATCTAGCTCCACATGACGTGAATTCCATTCGTTAAATGGTATGGTGCTCTTCGTTGTCCGGACTTTCCTCTCTTCAACTAACATTGAACAGCGATAGCTCGATATAACAACACAAAGCTACGATTTATCTAAAGATTCTTTGTGATCAAAATAAACCCTTTATATTATATTATAATTTAATATGTTATTTGCTTATTTTTATGGGATTATACTCAAAGTTGCAAAGATTACTAATCATATTATCTATCCTTTGCTTAGGTATTTCTACAGGAATACACTTTTTAAGCCAGCAATCATCTAGTTTTGAAGACGATCAAACTAAGATTGTTAGCTACATTGAACAAACTGAATCAGAAATTCAATCCAGGTTTTCTAGTCACCTAGGACCACTCGAAGAACCTGAATTAATTGAACTTCCCGGTATACAGCATATCCTAAATGATGTTGACGATTTTACTTCTCTTAGAATTTATAAAGATAAAAAGCTACTTTTTTGGAAAGGAGAAACTTCGGCTAATGGGTGGAATCGCAGCTATGATAAAGATAGTTACCTATGGGAATTCCATTTTAATTTATTTGAAAACAAACAATTAAGTAAGTTTTTAATTGAAGAATGTGGGCTTAATTGGCACTATGAAAAAGTGAGTAGTCAAGCTCTGGGTGCTTATAAACTTTATGATGATGTTTGGCTTAAGCCACTTAGAAAGGCTCATAAATCCATGCACACACTCGGGGTTTGCTTAGTCCTGATTTCTTTTCTTCTCTTGATGATGTGGATACATCGAATGAAGCAAAACTATGTAGTAAAAATAAGTTTAAGCATTTTATGTTTCATAGCATTCTACTTAATAAACGCATGGTTTCAAGATGCTCCTAGTATTATAAATGATCGAAGTGTGGAGTTAAGTTTTATGCTTCCCTCCTTATTAGATATGTTCTTCTTCAGTGTCACGATTATAGCAATTAGCATTGATTTGGAGTATTGGTACAAGCAGGAACAAGCAGATAAAAAAGAAGGGATTGTACATTTAGTTGTCTACGGCTTGTTAAATGCAGTAATGTTTACTCTGTTCATTAACGAGTTTCAAACGCTGATTTACAACGAGAACTTAAGCTTTAATTTCCAAGAACTATCGAACATAAGCTTTGTCGAAATTGCTAGTATGATGTGTTTGGCGTCTTGGAATATTGCTTTATTTATTAATACCCAACTTTTTATAAAAACAAGCCAGTTATTCGAAGCTAAATGGAAGTATATTGCTATGGCTGTGGTCATTACTTTAACCTGCTTCGCAGCTTATCAATTTGTAGAATTACGTCCCGTTTGGATTTTGCCTATATTTTTGATCATCTACTTTCTCTTGCATGATTTATATTATGATGCAGTATTACGATCACTGACATGGCTTATACTTTGGATTATTGTTTATTCGGCTTTCACCTCAATATTATTGTTTCATTTCGATACCAGTAAAGCGGTAAAGGATCGAATGACATTTATTCAAAATCAGTATTCTCTATTCTCCGAAAATCAATTTGAATATGCTCAGCGATTTGTTTCCGATACGCTTATAAAGGATGTTCTTGAGAAATACCAACTGCATCCATCTATCGGTAGAATTAACAAGCAAGATATATTACAATTTATAGATAGTAAGTACATCGAATCACCAACTAGCGAAGTAGAATTAATACTTTATGGAACTGACTCACTAGGCAAAAGTATATTCAGTGAAAAAACATCTAGCATCAAACTAGATGAGTTGTTTCTCATTAATCGAAGAGTAGATTCTTCATGGAGTTTTCTTCCACTTCAAAACACCTACCTAAAACAAACCAAGTTTCTTAAAAACCACAAGGAATACACAAGTTATATAGGAGTAAAATATAAAGAGACAAAGCACTTAAATAATGACTATCAGTATAGTTTAAAGTTTCAGGATAGCATCTATTTCAATGGCGCAGAAATACTTAAAGAGCAGTGGAAAAAATACTACCATTCTACCGGAGGCCTTAATGTTATTTATGAAGGAGCAGATGCCTATATCTACTATCAGCCAGCAAAGGACACCCAACTCATTACCAAGAAAGGTTTTTCGAGTATCGTTAAACCTATTAGTTTATTTTCATTATTCTTTTGCTTATTTGTTTTACTTGTCATTTTCTTATTTGGAATAGATAGAATAAATGGTTTTTTACCTCAATCACTGAGGTTTGAAGCTGACCAAATGAATAGTTTGTCTATAAGAATTCAAGTTATAATTATAGGAATCATAGTCCTTTCATTTGTGTCGATTGTACTTATCACCAGTTGGTATTTGGGTAGAGAAATACGACAATCTGAGGATTCATTTCTTCAAGATAAGATAGCAGCATTGAACCTAAACTTCCAAGAAAAAACAAATGGTCAGATAGCGGCTGATGAAGCATTACAAATCTTGTTAGCATCAAAACAAACATTGGAAAACATCCATAATTTAAACCTTAATTTTTATGACCAATATGGTAGGCTTTTAGATGAAGAATCCTCTAGCTATACATCGGATAAGATCCAACTTCCTTTTATTGCATATCATCATTTAAAAACTAAAAATCAACGAACTCCTATCACCATTAATAATAATAATCGGAATACATATTTCCCAATACTTTACAAGGATGCTTTAGCCTTTGCATCCTTAGAACTCAATCAAACCCAGGTAAGTAGTAGAATGAGAATTTTCGATTTCTTGGGTACACTCTTAAATGTCTACGTATTCCTCTTCCTTATTGCAGGTGCGATCGCCATAGCCATGGCTAGATCAATTACAGAGCCCATAAGTACTCTTGCCCTGCGAATGAAGCAAATTAAGCTTGGGAAAGAAAACCAATCCTTGGAATGGCAAAGAAATGACGAATTAGGTCTGCTGATTAATAACTACAACGATATGTTGTTGGAATTAGAGAAAAGTGCTAAACTATTAGCCAAGACAGAACGAGATGGAGCCTGGAGAGAGATGGCCAAACAGGTGGCTCATGAAATCAAAAATCCATTGACACCAATGAAATTGTCCATCCAATATCTGAGCAGAGCCATCAAAGCTCAGCCAGAAAATAGCCAAGAATTAGTGCAGAAAATATCAAATACACTAATAGAGCAAATTGACAATCTTTCAGGCATCGCTAATTCTTTTGCAAATTTTGGTGAATTACCTAAAGCCACCAATGAAAAGGTGGTGCTTAATGAGGTAATAGAGACGATTCATGATCTCTTCAGAAAACGAGAAGATATAGACGTCAAAATGAATGTGCCCTTAAATGATTTGACTGTTTTTGCTGATAAAACGCACTTAATACGCGTGCTAAATAACCTGGTTAAAAATGCTATACAAGCTATTCCAAATGATCGTAATGGATGGGTAAACATCGAATTATATCGTCAAGGATCTGATGCTATTATTCAGGTAAGCGACAATGGTGTGGGTATCCGGGACGACATGAAAGAAAAGATATTTAGGCCAAATTTTACAACCAAAACATCTGGTAGCGGTTTAGGCTTAGCCATAGCCACAAATATGCTAGAGAGTTTTAATGCAAAACTAGATTTTGACTCAGTAGCTGGAACAGGCTCTAATTTTTATATTACAGTTCCTTTAATGAAGTTCAATGAAAACTTCAATGATGAGACAGAAGATTTTACGATCAATTAACTAAGACAGTAGTCTCGCTAAATATTCTCCATAACCACTCTTCTCAAACTTCTTCGCTAACTTCATTAAACCTGCATCATCAATAAATCCCATTTGCCATGCGACTTCTTCAATACACCCAACCTTCAATCCTTGTCTTTTCTCAATAACACTAATAAATTCTCCTGCTTCTAGCAAAGACTCATGAGTTCCAGTATCTAACCAAGCGTAACCTCTTGACATAACTCTAACCTCTAAGTTGTTTTCCTCAAGATAATGCTTGTTTACATCAGTGATCTCATATTCACCCCTTGCACTAGGTTCTAGATCTTTAGCTACTTTGATGACACTATTATCATAAAAATACAACCCTGGCACTGCGAAATTTGATTTAGGAGTTGTTGGCTTTTCTTCGATTGATAGCACTTTACCAGCTTCGTTAAATTCTACAACACCATAGCGTTCGGGATCTTTTACTGGATATGCAAAAACTATACCCCCTTGCGGGTTACTGCAAGACTGAATGAGTTCAGCTAATCCATTACCATAGAATATGTTATCACCCAAAATAAGAGCTGCATCATCATCGCCAATAAATTCCTCTCCTAGGACAAAAGCCTGCGCTAATCCATTTGGCTCATATTGAATCTTATATTGGATATTACAGCCTAAATCTTGGCCATCCCCTAAGACCTTTTCGAACAACTCTATATGTTCTGGAGTGGATATTAAAAGTATATCCTTAATTCCGGCAAGCATTAAAGTAGATAAAGGATAATAGATCATGGGCTTATCATACACTGGCATCAGTTGCTTGCTAACCGATAGTGTTAATGGATACAAACGGCTTCCCATTCCTCCAGCTAATATTATTCCTTTCATTCGAAACGTATTTTTATGTTCTTTAATTAAGTACCATAATGTTTTTCGTAGTATGTTTTATAAGCACCACTAGTAACATTTTCTAACCAAACCTTATTGTTTAGATACCATTGGACTGTCTTCTCGACACCCGTTCCAACATTTGTAACAGGCTCCCAATTTAGTTCTTTCTTGATTTTGGAAGCATCGATTGCATATCGCTGATCATGCCCAGGTCTATCTTTTACAAAGGTGATTCTACTTTTTGCTTCTCCTTGCGGACGACCTAAAATTCGATCCACGGATTCACAAAGAATGTGCACCAATGCTAGGTTCTGCATTTCATTATTTCCCCCTATGTTGTAAGTTTCACCATTTTGCCCTTTGTGGAAAATTAGATCTATTGCTTCAACATGATCTTGGACATAAAGCCAATCTCGCACATTGGACCCATCACCATAAACTGGCAATGCTTTCTCCTGTACGATGTTGTTTATAATTAATGGAATTAATTTTTCTGGAAATTGATATGGTCCATAATTATTGGAGCAATTGCTTATTTTAATTTGCATCCCATATGTATGGTGATATGCTCTCACAAGATGGTCAGAGCTGGCTTTAGAGGCACTATATGGCGATCTAGGATCATAAGGTGTCGTTTCTTTGAATAAACCTGAATCCCCTAAGCTTCCATATACTTCATCAGTAGAAATATGATAAAAAGTGTGCTTTGAGTAGTCTTCCCAACTAGTTTTTGCAGCATTTAGCAAATTTGCAGTTCCTAAAATGTTAGTTCTTAAAAATACAAGTGGATCAGTGATACTTCGATCCACATGAGATTCAGCAGCTAGATGTATAACATCTGTTATATGATACTTTGCAAAAATGTCATGCATTGCTAGTTCATCAGTTATACAAGCTTTGACAAAATGATAATTATCCGACTTCTCGATATCGCTAAGTGTTTCTAAATTGCCTGCATAGGTTAATTTGTCCAAGTTCACAATAGTGTAATTTGGATATTTTTTGACAAATTGCCTAACTACGTGATTTCCAATAAATCCTGCTCCCCCTGTAATAAGTATAGATTTCATAACTTGTTGTAGTTTCTTAGCTTTTAACTAGTTAAGAGTTAATTGAAGCACGAAAATAAGTATATAAATCGATATCTGAAAAGTAGACGACTTTCGAACTAATCCCAACCTGAGTTTTCACCTAATTTAACATGTTGAGACTGAAGAATTTGTGATTGGGTTTCTATGAATGCGACAAATTCTATTTGATCGACTGCAAAATGACTTAGATCGAAAATGTAACTAAATGTTTGGCTTTCTTTAGTTTTATCCTGTTCAATGTCGATTCCGCCAAATGGAGTGATTGATTGTCTAAATAGATGCTTGTGTTTAAAATTAGGATCACTTGTTCCTGCTTGATTTATCGATTGTACATTATTTTCTAGCAGATAAATATTCAATTTTAAAGCCTCATCTATCGGTTCATTAAGATAAACACTTGCTGTTATCTCTCCTGACAAATCATCAGATTCAGTATTAAGACTTATCCCCAAACTAGTTTTTTGAGCCGTTCGTTCTTCTACCTTAGATGACAAAAACAAATTAGATAGGAGGCCTAATGTTGGAAAATCATATCTATCTACCATGGCATTTGGCACTCCAAGCACTTCATAAAGATTAGATAAAACCTCCGATTCGGAAGTACTGAATGGATCATCCAGATGATAGCTAATATAGTGGACTACATCTGGATAAGAGTCTAACACGGGAGCTATGAAATCATCAAATGAGGTTGCACATGGTGGACACCATTCTCCACTAAAACCTTCAAGGACACTTTGCTGGACAAATTCACTTGGTATTTCCTCATCTACTGGCGAATCCTTATCGCAAGATGTTAGAGGAATCAAGAATAGCAAATACAATAAGAACTTGTTAAGCTTATGCATAATGCAAAGATAGTATGTGTAGCAGATGTTTGCTTTGATAAAATATTAGAATGAATCTTTACGACATAATAAAAAAAGGCACTGAACATTCAGCGCCTTTTATCTTGTATTATTCCTTCTTGTTATGCTAATGGAGGAATTCTCAATGTCTGACCTGGATAAATTTTATCTGGGTGTTCTAACATTGGCTTGTTTGCTTCGAAAATGGCATTGTACTTCATTGGATCGCCATAAACTTTCTTTGAAATCATAGATAGGCTATCTCCCGCCTCTACAACGTGAAATGTTGCTTCTGGCTCAGGGTTTCGGACAGAAATATTATCTTCTACACAGCCAACACAATCAATGTTACCCATGGCTAAAATTACCTTTTCTCTGTCTGCATTGGTTGCCGTTTCTCCCGAAATAGTTACCATTTCTGACATTTCAACGTTTAGTCCATCTACTTGAATTCCTAAACGCTCCACTTCTGCTTTCAATAAATCAGTTCGTGAAGGTGCAGGTGCAGCTGTTGTTGATGGAGTAACTGCTTCTTCCTTTTTACCAAATAACTTTTTCCCAGCTCCTTTAATAAATGAAAATAATCCCATGTTTTTAATTAATTTTTTAAGGTTAAAATTTTAATCACTACATTAATACCTTTTGTATTCAATATTAGTTCCAAATTTGTAGATAATAGAAAAACATGGCAAACTCGATAATAAACTGTACGCTTCAGAAGGAAAATTATACCTGTCATATCAATGATGGAAAGCACGAATTAATCGCAGATGAACCCGTCTCCCTAGGTGGTTCAGACAAAGGTTTTACACCTAATGGTCTTTTAGCATCAGCCCTGGCTGCCTGTACGACCATCACCTTAAAAATGTATACCGATCGAAAAGAATGGTCTATAGCTAATTTAAAAGTAAAGACCGAAGAAGACTCACTAGATGGACAACTTCATTTACATCGAAAAATATCTTTTAAAAGTAATTTAGGTGAAAAAGAAATTGATCGAATCTTAAAAATAGCGGATAAGTGTCCTATCCACAAAACACTTAGTCCAACAGTAAAAATCACCACCGAATTAGTTAGCTAAGATTAACTAAATAGATTATACAATAAGAAGATTGAAAGCAATAAGGCTACATAGAGAATAATTCGCTTTATCAGATTTTCTGAACTAGGCAACAAGTAAACTAAAAGTCTGATTATGGCTAAGCTTATCCCAACTATAACAAGTTGTCCCACTTCGATGCCAACATTGAAATAAAATAGACTAGTTAGAAACCTGTCCGAATCAAACAGCATACTTTTTATGTAATTAGCAAAGCCCATCCCATGTATCAAGCCAAACACTACGATTAATCCATATTGATAATTGAATCGAGAAGTTTCAAGTTTTGCTAATGCTCCAATAGCAGATGCCATGATGGTGAGTGGAATGCAAATCTCAATAAAAAACTGGATAGATCGAGTATCTATATAGGCTGTACCAACTAGACTTGCACAATGTCCTATGGTAAATGCAGTAATCAGTCCGACTAAAAGTCTCCATTGTTTAAATGGTACAGCTGCGCACAAAACCACTACAAAAAGTAAATGATCAAAGGCTTGTAAATCTAAGATATGATGAAGACCAAGTTTAAAAAAAGTCTCAAATTGAGTCATAGGAGATCTCCTTAGTGAGATTTATGATGCTGAAGGTAATTTTTAATGTGGCCAATGATTAATCCTATGGAACCTATATATAGTATTACTTTAAAAGCTCCTCCAAGATGCTCAAAAATCATCCCCACAGCCATGCAAATAAAACTAATCCATAAAATAATCTTTACCCCTTTTGCTGCACCCTTAATGGACAGAAATAAGGCAATTAAAGCACAAATCAAAAACAATCCATGCCATGAAAAAAGAGGGTGATGGTTGTGACTGGTTAAACCCAAAGCGATTACCACAAATGGAGTAATAATGCAATGAATAATACAAAGGCCTGATACTATCACACCAATAATATCTGCTTGCTTTAAATATTGTAAGGCTGCTTTCATTCAGCACAAAGATAAAAAAAAGAATGCAACAATGTTGCATTCTCTCTTTCAATTTACTTTTTGTCGTGAAGTAAAAAGTAATCTAAGCAAAAAAGACTTTCAACACCCAAAAAAAAGTCTTTGCATTAAGTAAATCTATTATTCTATTTGATATACATTTTTGTCTGTATTTCGAATTCATCAATTGTCAAATAAACATCGTACTCTCCTACTTCAAAATCTTGCATAAACAAATGCAGACTATTTGATGCTACTGGCATGACAAACTCAATTTCGTCCTCTGCATTTACAACTTTGATAAAATCAATGTTGTCGACTGTTTTTAGCACAATATTTTGGGTTTCCTCCAAATATTCAATGCTGGCAAATAACTTTAAGTTTTCAACATCATACACTTTGAAATCAACAACATCGGTTGTTAGATCTTCAATAATTAGGGTTGTAGGGTTACTAGAAAAACCAAGGCTTACAGTGAACATTAATAAGAATGAAATAAATAACTTTTTCATAGCTTAAGGATTTTAAGGTTCACAATATTTTTAGCGGTTACATATTTTAAAGGTATAAGTTAATTTACTAAAAAACAAGTGTTTGTACTGTTTTTCTAGGGGTAAACACCTATATCGCATGTATGAGAGCTACGTATTTATTTTTTCATATGTTTAAGATGGTCACTATTAAATATTTACGACCAACATTGAACCTCAAAAAAAAAGTAAAGAAAAAACCAGTTTTCCTTTACTTTTTTAATGTTTGCGCAATAATCTAGTGCTAACTTATTAGCTTACTATAAGCTTATATCCTTAAATACTATAGAATGACTAACTTTTTAGCGTGTTTTTTGCCAGATGAATATACATTGACAAAATATACACCTGCTTCATAATTAGCAGCATTAATAAATAAGTATTCTTTACCAGATGGCATAATATCATTATGTACTACATCTACTACCCTACCTAACTCATCACATAACTCTAGTTTTACATGAGTTCTTTCATCCAAAGTAATAGGAATAGCCGTTATGGCAGATGCCGGATTTGGAAAAATGTCTCCCAACACTTGACTTTCTTCTAGTTGGTCTACATTACTAGGTATGGAACCAATCTTAAAAGTAAAATACCCTTCTGGTGCGGGTAAAGGCCTTGCAATGGTTTTACCACTCATGGCTGTCGCTTGTATATAATACTCTATTCTAGATCCTAATTCCGATTGAGGTATTTCTCCTTGCCAAATATCATTTGCCGCATCAACTAAGACCATTGGCACTTCGCTAAATGTTGTTTCTTCTGCATTTTTGTAAGCTAAGTTTACAGCACTTATTCCAGATCTGTGTCTAACTACCGCTTGCACTAAATAATCATCATTTTCTTCTGGCGCTAAATCGGGTAAAGGCACGTGAGAAATTTGGAGTGGATCTTTAGTACCAACCTCTTTAGTTATACAGTGAAGGGCTCCGGATAACGGAATGATATCATTACAATCTATACCTACAATTTTATATCCCGGCATAAGTTCTTCCCATATTCTCAATGCTGTCGTATCATATTGCTCTTCATAGGTAGGAACAATAATCGTGTTATTAGCAATTAATGAGTTTGTATAAGTTCGATAGTCGGCATTCCAACTATCTGGAAAATTCCCATTCGCAGAAGGTGGCATAGGCATTCTAACAATCTTAAACTCTCTCCCAAAAGCGGCTTCAAAATTTTGAATCACATATTGAATATTTGCTTCTATTTGAGGACCATCCGCTACTCCTTCTGGATATTCTCCGACTAGCAAAGTATTCTCATTAAGAAGTTTCATGTGCATATCTATATGGTGTATCAGATCATAAGGAAGTGCTTCCATTTTTATGTACTCATTAATCCCCATAAAATCATTCATAATCTGATCGACTGCTTCTTCAGAGTGGTTACTCATCCCAAAATCATTTTGAGGACCATTTTCATCAAGTACTAAATTAGAAGAAAATCCTTTGCCTAGACCGTCAGCCATAAAATTCCCACCAGTATTCACTAAGTCATTTGGAGCGGCATTTGTCGAGTATACCGGAACATCTAAATATTCTCCCATCACATCAGGGACTCTATTATCTCGATATCGTGCTCTATTGTAAATCCAGTCAATCATAACTAAATCGCCTACATCATTTAAATAACCAGCATTAGGTCCATAATCTCTTACCCAGATACTATCAAATTCGTCTTCGATAAAAAATACATTTGAAGAAATATCCACTCCTGCATTAGTTAAATAATTCATGACACTATTTGCATTGGAACAAACAATGTACACATTCGTTTCCTCTCTTACATGCCGTACAATTTCCGATAATATTTGTTGAAAGGATGCCCAAGTGATAATCACACCATCTAACTCTTCCCATTCTGCAGGTGTTCTTACAGGCGCTTCTGGCGGTTCAGAGTCTCCTCGCACCTCGCTAGTAACCTCTTGAATGTATATAGGCATAGCCTCTAATTCCCCGGGAGCAAATCCTTTAGGTAAAATTTGTTGTGCATGGAGACTAAAAGCCATTAAAGCAAAAAAGCAAGCGTAAAAAATTTGTTTCATGATATTGTGTTCTTCTGCACTAAAAATAAGGCAATTTTATATTATCACTGATCAATTAAAAAAAATCTTTGTCTTGAGAGTTACTTAAGTTTATCATCAAATTGTTCCTGAGTGAAATGCTCGCGCCTTTGTCCCTTGGATTGGCTATTTTCTGTAAACTTTTTAGAGTCACCTTTAGCAATGGATAAACTTTCCCAATGCTGTCCTTGAATCATTTTACCCAAATAAACTATTTGACCCACATGATAGGAATAATGAGTTAATTGCCTTTGGACAGCTTCTAAGATGGTATGACCTTTACTTCTTATGTAAATTAATTGCTGATAATTGGCTGGTTCAATATTGTTTAGCGCACTAAACAAACAAGACCAACCTTCTTCCCACAAATTCAAAACCTCTTCTTTCGTCTGTATATCTTCTAATTGAAACTCTTCCTCTCTCCTTCTCCATTCCTTTTCTCCGTCCTCAGTAAAAAGATTAGTCCAGCGAGACATCATATTACCCCACATATGCTTTACAATTAAGGCAATGGAATTATCATGCTTGGAAGATTGCCAAAACATGCGCTCTTCCGATAACTGCTCAAATGTTTTGTCTCCAAGTGTTTTGTAATAAGTAAACATGGTTATGGAGTTTGATAAAAATGAGTCCATCAAATCGTTATTGTGTTTCATCAGTATGTTTTTTACAAAATTTTAACAGTCCAAATTTAATTTCATTATTAAGCTAAACCCCTTAAATAATAGGTTTATTCAATGTTGATTATTGCATATTATTTCGATAATCTGTTCGATTATAAATTTATTAATTCTTTTAATATGTAATCTAAAAATAAATTCTACGCCCTGTACAATAATTAATAGGGGCTCATGGTTTCTTATGGGTCTTAACAAACAAGAAACAAAATTAAAATGAAGAATTTATCAATATTTAGTCTGTTTTTTATCCTTTTATTTGCCTTTTCAGCAAATGCACAAACAAAATTTGGATTTAAAACTAGTTATACGCACTTTCTTACTCAAGAAGAAATTAGTTATGCAGCTATAGATTCAAGATCTATTACGCATGAAGTAAGTTTTATCGAAATGACTCCTGCAAAATCCCTAGGAATCTTTACCCAATCTAATATGGGTTTTCTATTTTTTCAAACAGAAGCACTTTATTCACAGCACAGCAATAAGTTTCAAGTAAAATCTTACGTAAACGATGATATCGACGGTCAGATATTATCAGAAGATTACAAAAATTTAGACTTGAACATCGTGGCTGGAATCAACAAGAATAATTGGAGATTTGGAGTAGGTCCAAAATTTCACGTAAACTTGGATGTAACTTCTGATTTAAACCAATTAGACTTTTATCAGGAAAGAAGAAAGTCTGTAACTCAAGGTTTTCAAGGACTTGTAGGCTACAATTTTGGAAGAATGCATGTCGATCTAAGATATGAAAGAGATTTCTCCACTGTTGGAAACCACATTTTCTTTAATGATGAGAAAGCAGCATTTAGCAATAAGATTAATGCCTTAAGCCTACATGTAGGTATGGGCTTTTAAATAATACTCCCGTTTTCCTCTAAAAGATCGACTTCCTCAAGTCGATCTTTTTTTTTTACAATTCTATTACAAAAGTTTACTTACTTAGATATAAATCATAGTTACTTTGTGCTCAATTTGAAACCAGAAAGATGAATTGGCTTAAAAAACTTGAAAAGAGGTGGAACGTTACGAGTACCCAAGTACTTATTATTTTATTAGTTTTTGCATGTACTGGATTTACCATCATGTTTTTAAAAAAACCAATTGTCAATTTTTTTGCGCCCGATGGAAATAAATCGATGTTGTTTTCAGTCATCTACTACATCCTAATCTTACCAGTTTACAATGTGGTACTGCTTATTTATGGATTTATTTTCGGCCAGTTTGAGTGGTTTTGGGCATTTGAAAAGCGATTCTTTAATCGGATGATTGGCAAAAAAGCCAAGTAATTACCTCCTAGGAATCAAGGTTTTAGGATACACTACAACACTCTCATTTCCTTCTTTATTAACCGAACACACTCCAAATAAGAAATTATCGATAATGATATTTTCCAATGCTACATCATGGGACATACCTACCCACTTGCTATATTGCCATTGAGGTGCTGTGGTATCCCGCCAATATACTTTATAGCCGACAATATCATCATCGTCCACTGGCTCCCATTTTAGCCTTGTTGATGGTTTTACAGCTCCTCCAATCATAACAAACTCTGGCGCTTTAGGCGACCAAGCAAGACTTGCCAAACTAATCGCATTTACAGCCGTCAGCTTTCTAGCAAATGCTTTATCCACTCCGGATAATACATCACCATAGGCAATTCCGTTTTCTTCTCGGATGTCTTGATGTTGTCGGTTATAATCTTCATGCATTTCCATAATGCGAACTCCTGGGAAACCAGCATCATTAAATGGTCTATGATGTCCACCTCTACCAAAACGATCTAACCTGTAAATCATCACTGCTTTTGCATCATGCATATATTCACTTGTCATTCGCTCTATATATCTAGCTAATTGTCGCGATGGACCATCCACTTCACCTCCATAAAAGCGATTCCAAATCTGTTCTTGTTCATTTTGACTGGGTGGGTTTGGCTCAGAAAATATTCTAAAATGTACATTATCTACAATCCCATCAATTCCAGATATATTACTAATCATATCATTATTAAGAACTCCGATAATATCCCAGTTTTCATCGATGGCTGTTTGTGCTAAAAATTTCCCACCAAATAAACCTTGCTCCTCCCCTGACAGGCCAACAAATAGAATGGAACATGGAAAATCATAATGAGACAACACTCTTGCAGCTTCCAGCACTCCAGCCATACCTGAAGCATTATCATTGGCTCCTGGAGAGTCTGAAGTAAAATCAAGCGGATCACTAACCCTAGAATCTATATCTCCTGCCATAATTACATATCTGTTAGGAAATTTAGTGCCTCGCTTGATAGCCAAAACATTGACAATCCAAGTGTCATTGGGAATCCGAGGACTTGTACCTTCCTGAACCAAGCCCTTATGATATTTAACTTCTAAACAGTTTTCACAATCTTTAGATATTAAATCAAATTCCTGCTTAATCCATCTCCTTGCAGCTCCGATGCCTCTTACATCCGAAGTGGTATCTGATAAAGTGTGCCTAGTCCCAAAATCAGCTAAAGTCGAAATATCTTGAAATATTCTATCCGCTGAAACCGCTTGAATAATTTGTTCCATTCGTAGATCTCGACTAGGTGGTACCTGGGCTACTAATTCCATCCAAGCCATGAATAGTCCGACTAAGGCTAAAGTATATTTCATAGTTTGATTATATAGAAAGAGTCTTTGCCTGATGTACAAACAAAGACTCTTTAAAAACAATTAATAAATTATTTACTCGATAACTATTTTTCCTTGTTCTAGAGCACCATCTGCTCGTTTAATTTTGTAAATGTACAGGCCACTCATTTGATCTGTATTATGCCATGTATATCTATCATTAATTTGTTGCTTAGCCAATAGTTGCTTACCATCTATCGAATAGATTTCAAGGTCGTAGCTTCCATCCACACTTGGTTCGAAATATACAGTTCCTTGAGAAGGGTTTGGATAAACACTAAATTGAGCCAGCTCCAATTGATCTTCTGTAGAAACCATTGTTTTTTCTTCTATCCTCACATTATTATACAATACAGCATCAATGTTTTGGTAATTTTCAGAGAAGAAATCACCAGCATTCCCCAACATACATAAAGAAGTCATGTATAGCGTACCACTTCCAATTGGCAGATCAAATTCCATAGGTGTTATTTCGCCCTCTGGAATAGAATGTATAATTGGATATTCTGAAAGTTCAGCAAAGCCTTCATCATATTGAATCTTTGTCATACTAGAAAAACCTTCGTCCAAGCCTTCCACTTGGCCGCTATAATAATTGATCATTTCGAATCTTAAAACCGGCTCTATCATGTCGTTTGTATTGTAACAAAGCGATTGATTAGTACCATAGAAATAATATAAATCAAATATATCCTCAGGATCTGGACAAGGAGAAGGCGTAAAAAATGAACTGTTAGATCCGATGGCCAACCAATTGTCACCGTTTACATCATCTACTTGAAACTCATGCGAAAAGCCCGGATCTAAGTAAATGTAATCACTGTTAATGTCAGAGAAATCCTCATAATCTTCTATATCATTATTACCCATTAAATCGTAGGTGAGCAAAAAGGATGATACCGAATTATTATCAAGATTATCATCAGACTCATGGAATAGATCAACCGTGAAGTCATTATACTTTTCTAGAGTAAACGGGAAACTAACGGTGGTTATATTTATGTAGGTGATACTTGGTCTTATTGGGGTTTGTACAAATCGTTCTACCACATACTCTTCGCCATCAAAATTAAAAGTTAACTCAAGGACTTCACCAACTGGAATAGGTTCGCAACTCTCTAATTCGAAGTAATATATCAAGGTATAGATTCCAGGGTTACAAACACTGGAGGTTAACTCTACTCGATCCAACAATAAATCCGAGCCTTCTCCACTCGTAAAATTGATGAAATCAAAAGCAATCTGCTCAAACTCCTCTGAATCATTAACTGACATAAAAACTTGAAGATATTTCTGATTGTCATTAGGATCGTACTCGATTACCTTTTCGAAGGTAAAATGAATGGTATCTCCAGGAGCAAAATCTTCCATTAAAACAATTTCTTCATCGGCTTGAATTGTATTATCAAGCGTATATCTTAGGTTTAGAACAGTAGATGCAAAAACTGTATCTAAACCAGTATTTAAAATAATGACAGGAACCTCTAATTCATCCCCTTCACAAAGTGTATTTATATCGTCTGGAATTTCTAAACCGCCACTGATGTTTGTTTGATCAATGTCATTGGACAAACCTACAGCATACCACGCTTCGGCAACTGCCTCATATTCTTCACTGTTCAGACCCCAAACGTCCTCAACATACTGCAGTGTATAATTAAAAGCGTCTACATAATTAGTCGATGGTGTGAAATAACCAACCTGTGCTCCATAAACAATATCGGTAGCTTTCTCCCATCCTATAGCAGGTACATCATAAGCATTGCCTACTTCGTTTACACCAGACTTTCCCTCTACCAGCATATAGTACCAATAATTATATACACCCGAATTAAAATGGACGCCTCCATTATCAAAGAAACCAGTGATCCAAAATTCGCCCTTGTAAAAGTCAGGACTTTCAAACTCATTAGGATCTGCCATATTCCTAAATGGCATTCCATTGTCAGTAACAAACCGTTCGCCTATATTCCAAGTAAAATTCTCTTGATCATATTCATATTCTAAGGCTTTACCTATAATATCACTGATGGATTCATTTAGTGCTCCTGATTCGTTTCTATAAATTAAATTGGAAGTAAAATTTGTGAAACCATGGGCAAATTCATGACCTACCACATCTAGTGTTGTTAAAGGCCCATAATCTACACATTGACCATTACCATAATGAGTTGCTGTACCATCCCAGTAGGCATTGAGAAAGTATTTACCTCCGATATGTACAATAGAAACTAAATCTCCTCCCTCACCATCGACTCCTATCCAATCAAATTTTTCTTCCATAAAGTCATGATACTTAGATGTGCAATAGTGAGCATCACCCGCTACCTCATCCAAGTCCTCATTTGCATTATCCCAATAATTATCTTCATCCCTAAATGGAGCATAATTATACTGACCACCAGTAAATTCATTAGCATTTAGCGTGTAAATATTTCGATTTTCATCATACATCACAAATTGGTCAGGAGCGATAGAATCTGTGGTAATTGTTTGTTCTCCGTAATACCTTGTGTTAGCTGTTCCTTCTACACTTACTGAACAAATCATTTCGAATTCATCCAAAATCTCAGAAGTATGGGCATCTAAAATATATCTAGCCTTGTGATGATGAGGTGTAAAAAATTCAGCTTCTATTTCGTAAACTAGTTGATATGACCCAGAAAACTCAGGATATGCTTTATCGGCGACACAAAGTTTTTGAGAAACAATATTTAAATCCTCATACACTTTCATTACATCTCCCCCTTCTTCAAATACATGCTGAATAATTTGCTGCTTGAGACTTGATTTTATCTTAGCTTCAGAAACACTGGGTTCAATAGATATATCAATATTGGGAAAAATAGCTCCCGAAACTCGTTGAACTTCCTCATTCTTTACATGTAAAACATAGGAAGAACCTAGCACTGGCAAACCCTTAAATTGCTGGTGAAAGCGCTGACGAGTCCATTGATTTGGTGCATTAAATGTTTTATGAAACACTAAATCTTCAGGACTTTGAAGGCCTAAATTTTTGAATTCTTTAGAAATATAATCGCTTGCTTTGACAGGGCTGTCTAATGTCTTTAAGTTTTGAGACAATCTAATAGCTACCTTATCTTTTAAGTTGTTTTGACCAAAAACAACGAAGCTCAGCAGTAAAAATGGAATAAGTAAAATAGATTTTGACATAAAAAATGATTGGTTTTTTAAATGATGTAATGTGTTAAAGATATTTAATAATTTAAAAGACAAAAGCAAATTTCTATTTGGTTTTTCTTTGTTTTAGTAGAATGTCATTTCGAATACTTTCGCTGCAACCATAAAATCTATTAGTTTAGCACAAACTCTTTTGCTTAAAAGCGGTATATTACTAAGATGAGAATCGCTTGGATAGTAAGCCTGGTACTATTTAGTCTCCCCAATACTGTATTCAGTCAATGGGTAACTAATGGTAACGCCTTCAGTTCAGGCACTGACTGCTATCAATTAACATCTGCATTGAACAGTCAAAACGGAAGTATTTTCTCTGCAAGCACCATAGATTTAGCTAACTCTTTTATTGTTGAATCTGGACTCTATTTTGGCAACAATGATGGAGGGGCAGACGGAATTGTGTTTGTACTAACCACCTCAAATACCCCAACAGGAGTTGGAGGAGGTGGAATCGGTTACCAAGGGATAAGTCCTTCATTTGCGGTCGAATTTGATACATGGACTAATGGAGATCTAGGCGATCCCGCAAGCGACCATGCAGGTATTGTGCATTCTGGAGTAAATAATCACAATACTAATGGATTAGGTCCGGTGGTATCTTTAAGTAATTTAGAGGATGGTCAATTTCATTGTTTCACCATGGTTTGGGATGCAGACAATCAAGAAATTTCAGCCTACATAGATGGTTCATTGGCTATCAGTTGGTCAGGTGATCCCTCCAGTTATACCGGAACCAATATTGTTTATTATGGCTTTACTGCCTCGACTGGTGGTGCCAACAATGTCCATGAAGTTTGTGTGACTGTTCCAGTCTTAGAACCGATGGAGGATGTAACCATTTGTGAAGGTGAGTCGGTTAATTTAAATGCCGACCCAAATGGAGTTTCCTATGATTGGGCAGATCCAAATGGTGATTTATCCAATACCAGCATTGCCAATCCAGCAGCAGACCCCAATGAAACAACCAACTTTCAAGTAACTATTACCTATAGTTGTAATCTGGAAATTGAGGATGATGTTTTAGTAACTGTATTACCAAAACCCGCCATTATCATTGATCTCCCTCCAAGTTTTTGCACGGATGACCCAGCATATACCATTGATGTCATGCCTCTAGGAGGTTCATGGTTAGGTGATGTTGATGCATCAGGAAGTTTCGACCCTGCTATACTTGGTGCCGGTGAATATAAAGCCATTTACACTTATCTAGATCCTAGCACAGATTGTGTACACGAAGAGTGTGTAAGTTTTTCAATTTATGATGTCCCAACTCCCTTCTTTGATTTTTGGGGACCTTATTGTGCATATGATACATTAGGACTTTTTGTCGCTATCCCCGGCGGCGGCACTTATAGTTTCGAAGGTATGAGTAACAATACGGGTGTTTTCGACCCTTCTGTCTTCGATCCAGGAATCTACCAAGTCGAATACACTATGACTAATATAAACGGCTGTGAGACGATCATTGACCAAAGCTTTGAAATTTTAGCTGTACCAGAAATTAGCATAGAAGAAGTAACTGCCTTTTGTTTCGCTGATACCATTATAAACTTAAATGCAGAACCAGCCGATGGGCTTTGGAGCGGTGCAGCAAATTCGGCTGGCGAAATAAGTATCTCTCAGCTAGGCGCTGGAGATCACATAGTGTTTTATACATCAAATGAAACGCCACAATGTCCTGTTATAGATACATTATTAGTCACAATTTATGAAACTCCATATGTCGAATTAGATGGTAATTATAATCTCTGTACAGGTGAATATATCACCTTACCCGGAGGTTATGCCTGTGGAGATTCCTGTTGGGTCGAACTTTTGTTAGATGGAGTAGTCATTGACACCTTACTTTTTGAATCAATTGATGGATATGTGATTGAGGATGAAGGTCTGTATAGCTACGGAGAAGTCTGGAGTAATTCACCTTGTCTGGGAATTGCTACTGGTGAACTGAGCATTTCTATTGTTGACAATCCGGTATTCGACAACATAGAACTTATATGTGATGAAGAGAATGAAAATTATCAAGTGCTATTTACTGTTTCTGGTGGAGATCTAGCAAGTTATAACCTAACAGGATCAAATTATAACTCTTTAGCTGATGGTTCGTTTAGCTCTGAATTTATCTCTAACAATGATTTTTATGAATTTGTAGTATTTGACGCTAATGGTTGCGCAAACGATACAATTGCGGGCAAATACAGCTGTTCTTGTGAAGATGTTCTGCCCACCTCATTAATTCCTAATCCATCTTTTGAAAATATATCTTGCTGCCCTACTTCGGAAAGTGATTTAGATTGTGCAGATGATTGGATTCAAGCTTCAGATGCAACCACCGATTTTTACCACACCTGTGGTTTGATGAATAATTGGTGGCTTGGATATCAAACACCCGTTCCTTTTCCAAATGGTGAAGGAGTCATTGGCTTTCGTGACGGAAAACCTGGCCAGCCAAATTTTAAAGAATACACTGGCGCATGCTTAACTGGCCCCATGAAAGTAGGTACAGAATATACCCTGGATTTTTATGTTGGTTTCCATGATCACTGGGCAAGTCGTGATTTAAAAATAGCATTGTTTGCCACTACAGATTGTAACAACCTCCCTTTTGGATCGGGCAACTCTAATTTCGGTTGTCCGACTAATGGACCCGGCTGGATAGAGCTTGATGAAAAAGATTATAGTGGAAATGACGAATGGATAAATGCCAATTTCTCATTTACCGCTGATCAAGCATATACCGCAATTGTAATAGGACCATCATGCGAGGAGAACCCTAACTATCTGCGCGATCCGTATTATTATCTGGACAATCTGATATTAGGAGAAAGTACCGACTTTGGCATTCCAATCATTGCCTTGGATGGCAATATTTGTGACGGGATGATAACATTACAAAGTGAAGACTTAGTACAAGGTACTTACCAGTGGTACAAAGATGGAGAACTCTTATCAGGAGAAACATCATTGGACATAAACATAATGAATAGCAGTCATGTAGAAGGAATTTATAGCATCATAGTAACGACTATTGACAATTGTTATCTGAGCCAAGAATATGAACTTATAATCCCGACCTATGAGAGCTTCGAAAGCCTTACCATTTGTCAGGGAGAACAATATTTATTTGGTGATAATTATGTCTCGGAATCAGGGAATTATCAATATCCGTATTATGCTTCAGATGGCTGTGATAGTATTGCTCATTTAAACCTCATTGTTTTAGCTAATAGCGAAAGCTATATCGATACAAGTATTTGTGTTGCTGATCAGATCATTATTAATGATGAAGTCTTCTCGGAGCTGGGGGATTTCAGTCAGACCTTGACAAACTCACTGGGTTGCGATAGCACCATAAATATATCGATTCAACATATTGAGGTCTTGGAAGGTATAGTAAATGCAGAAATATGCGAGGGCGATGTGTATGTACTAAACACAGAATCCTATGATTCTCAAGGAAGCTTTCAACAGTCTTTACTTACAGCAGATGGTTGTGACAGTATCCTAAACTTAAATCTCACTGTTCATCAATCAACAGAATTTATGCTCTTCGATACCATTTGCTCAGGAGACTTATATATGCTAAATGATTCGATGTACACCAATGCTGGAGACTATGCCCAGCAACTTTTGAATAGTGAAAATTGTGATTCTACTTTGTGGTTAAACCTGCATGTAATTCAAGCTTCCACAGAAACAATCGTGCAAACCATATGTGAAGGTGACACTGCTTTTGTAAACGGCATTGCCTATACAGAAGAAGGAACATACCAACAAATGTTGCCTTCTTTGGTCGTATGTGATAGTTTATTGAACATTGAGCTTGTAATAAATGAGATTAAGAGTGAAGAAATATTTCTTACTAAATGTCCTTCTGATATAATTGAGGTAAATGGAATACCTTACTTTGATGAGGGTGTATACGAACAAACACTAAGTGCTACAAATCTTTGCGACAGTTTATTGAGTATCAATATTGAGCACCGTGAGTTGGACACAGTTAATATTTCCAACTTTAGTTGTAATCCGCTAGATACTGGTGTAGTTGCCTTGGTCGAGCTAGACCAATTCGGTTGTGACTCTTTGATAATCACCAAAACGCAATTGCATGATCCCATCGAATGCCAACTACTTGTAACTATCGAGCCCAATATCATTCCTTGTAATCTAAGCGCTGATACTATTTGGCTGATGATTGAAGGAGGCGCGGCACCCTATGAATATGTCCTAGAATCACTTACAAATTCGGAAATTAGTCAAGGCTTTTTGAGTCAATCAAACGATAGATGGTTTATCAGCAACTTGAGTGAAGGAGACTATCTGTTAGATATTTTTTCTTCGGATGGATACTTTGCAATGGTCTCTTTTGCGATGGAATTGGCAGCACCTCCAATGGTAACTTTAGCTGTAAACTCAAGCGTTTCCTGTTTTGGAGAAAGTGATGGATCTGCCCAAATTACTGATTTCTTGGGTGGACTAGAACCCTATCATATTGAGTGGTCTACTGGATCAAATAATCTGGAGTTAGATAGTCTTTCTGCAGGAAGTTATAGTCTAACAATAACTGATGCTAATGAGTGTGTGGATATATACAATTTTGAGGTAGGCAGCCCAGAAGCATTAATACTAAATGCAGAATTTAATGATCCTTTATGTTTTGGAGAATCTAATGGTTCTGTCATGCTAAATGCTAGTGGTGGGGTCCCTAGTTATTTTTTTAGTTTAGATGGGGTGCAGCAAACTAACAATCGCTTCGAGAATTTAGCAGCTGGGAATTATACTTTTTATTTATTGGATGACAATGCTTGCCAAGACTCTGTTTCAGTAAACCTTAACGATCCAGATCCGCTCTTTTTAGACCTAGGAAACGACACCACGATAAACTACGGAGAAAGCTATTTAATAGAAGGAAACACCAGCTTTGACCCAGCTGATATTAGTGAATTAATTTGGGCTAACATTGATACTGACTATTGTGAAGACTGTATATATCAAGAGGTATCTCCAAAACAAGATCAAACATATATTCTAAACATCATTACAGAAAATGGTTGTATAGTTTCTGACACGATAAATCTTTATGTTGTTCTTACAAAAGATATTTATATTCCCAATGTTTTTTCTCCCAATGTTGATTCCGCAAATAACGGATTTACCTTAGATGGCAACTCCGCTACAGAAAATATAAATTTCCTATACATTTATGATCGCTGGGGGAATCTCCTGTTTACTGGTTTTAATCTAGAACCTGGCAATATCCAAGAAGGATGGGACGGAAAGTTCAACAACCAATTAGTCGAGCAGGGCGTATACACTTTTGTAGCAGAAGTCCGTTTTGTAGATGGCAGTTTACAAAAAGTAGCTGGCGATGTTACCCTAATAAGATAAAATAGCTTTTAAATTTCATTAATGTCTACATTAAAAACTCAAATTCTAATTGCATTTGTGCTGCTTGCACAAACGCTTTGGGCACAAACTGGATTAGATACAAGTAGCTTTCATCAAGCAATGAAAAGAACACATGAAGGTTTAATCATCATAGGAGAAGCGCATGAAGTAAAAAGCACCTACCCAACCGAGTTGCTAATTATAAAGGAACTCTTAAAGCAAAATTACCAGCACATATTACTAGAGGCAGGACCTTCTGAAGTGGCTATTCTTAATCGATACTTAATGTCTGGAGATGAATTACTTTTGGACTACACAAGAGCAAGGAGTGAGCACTACAGAGCATTTATCCAAGGATTAAAAAACTTGTATGATGAAAAGCCTTTTACTTTAAAGGGAATTGACTTTGATAGAAGTAGTTGTGCTTCTTTTGTCTTACAAAACCTACTTTCATACCCTTTTGAAAATCCAGTAGACAGTATAAAAAGTGATTTATTAAGTATCACTCAGGAAACCAAACCCAAAGAATATAAAAGCATTATAGAATCGGTCAAACAAAAATATCCCACATACCAGCCTTATGTTGATTCGTTACTTTTAGATCAAGCATCAATCATCCACGAAATGGTGCTGAACCCAGTGTATATGGCTGATTATGGAATATCATCCCAAAAAAGAGACGCACAAATTTATGAATCGATTGCAGCTATAGATAGTGCAACATTAGCAAAATCTATATTAATTATTGGCAGTAATCATATCACCAATAAGCAGCATTGGTGGTCTTTAGTCGAAAGTGACAGTACATTGGCTTCGGTAGCCCAATTGTATCTCTTTAGCTATAAAAACTGCCAGAACTTTATAAAAAGAAAGAACTATACTTCATCGAAACCATTAGCTGATTATATTAAACCCCATGAATCCGAGGAGGCTATTGTTTATTTTGAATCCCGTAAAAATCCACTTGAAGAAGTACCATCAAAACCCAACCAAATAACCATTATCAGCCTTATAAATCAATAATCCAAAATGCTTATTGTGATATGCCTCGAGGCCTAAAACATGCATACGTTAAACTAGTTACAGAGCACACTCAAAACATGAAAATAGCTTCAGAATAAGCTATCTTTAAGATGTTATGTTTAGATTGTATACACCCATAGCCATCCTACAATTTTATTGTTTATTTCATGCATATCGAAATAAAGCGGATACGGGCTGGTACTTACTCATCGTCTTTTTTCCGTTGGTTGGAAGCATCATATACCTTTATAAATTCGTCTACAACCCGCAAAAAATCGAGCAGCTAGGAGAAACGATCAAGCAATCGGTCAATAAAGGCCATCAAATACAAAAGCTCGAAAAAGAATTAGCGTTCAGTGACACAGTAAACAATCGAATGGCGCTAGCAGAGCAATATTTAGCAGAAGGATTTACTATTGAGGCTTACGAAATGTATAAAAGTTGTCACAAGGGTATTTACAAAGATGATTTGCCACTGTTGCTTAAGTTGGTTCAATGTAGCTACACAACGGAAGATTATCCCGCTTGCAAGACCTATGGAGATCTCATAGACAAACATCATGATTTTAGATCGCATGATGCTAAAGGCGCCTATGCTTGGGCACTGTATTACACAGGGGAAACAGAAAAGGCCAATGAGCTATTTTATTCATTCGATGTTGACTACTCAAGTTATCCTTTACGTTTGGAATTTGTTTTCTATTTGTTAGAGTTAGACAAAGAAGCACATGCTATTCAAACCCTAGACAAAATGATTGCTGAGTTTGACTATATGGATTCCAATGAAAGAAAAATGAAGAAAAAAATATATAAACACTTACTAAAAGTGCGTTCAGAAATCGTTTAGTTCTAGGTCATACTTCCTATCCAGTAATTAATTTGAGTTATTTGATTAAAGTTTTTAATAATTAACTATTAATCAAGAATATATAAACTATTTTACAGCCTCAAAATTTGCACTTATATGGCATTCCAAGCGGTTAAGTTTAACATGAAGGATAGACCGGAGTTTATCAAAACTCTGAGAAGCAGGGTAAATAAATATTTTAAGGATAATAACATTCACCGATATTCTAATGCAAATATGGTTTTTAAAACCATATTTATGATTCTACTATACACAGTACCCTTAATCATAATGCTTACTGGATTAGTTACCTCATTTTGGGGTGTTTTTGGTCTTTGGATTATTATGGGTTTCGGGATGGCGGGTATCGGCCTGTCAGTTATGCATGATGCAAATCATGGATCATACTCTAAGAATAAAAGAGTAAATAATGTAATTGCTTACATTTCAAACTTCTTAGGAGCATATCACATCAATTGGAGAATTCAGCATAATGTGCTTCATCATTCATTTACTAATATTGAGGGGCATGATGAGGATATTGATATTCCAGTTATGAGGTTTTCCCCAACCAAAGAAAAAAATAAGTGGTTTAGATATCAAGCATATTACGCTACACTATTCTATGGTATTATGACTTTGTATTGGACTTTTGGTAAAGATTTTTTCCAACTAGTTAGATATAAAAAGAAGGAACTTCTAAAACCCCAAGGTGTCAACTTTACTAGGGCATTGATTGAAATGACATTTAATAAGCTATGGTATTTAGCTATCTTCTTAGTCTTGCCTTTAATTTTTGTTAATCTGCCTTGGTGGCAAACAGTGCTTGGTTTTGTAGCTATGAATTTCCTTTGTGGAGTATTTTTAGCCTATATATTCCAGCCAGCGCATGTTTTAGAAGACACGGATTTTTTCGTTCCAGATGAAGATATTAGCGTCGAAAACCATTGGGCAATACACCAATTAAAGACCACTGCCAACTTCAGTAAAGGAAGCAAATGGTTTACTTGGTTTATTGGTGGATTAAACTACCAAATAGAGCATCATCTATTTCCGAATATTTGTCATGTACATTATCCTAAAATTGCCCACCTAGTAAGACAAACTGCGAAAGAGTTTAATGTTCCATATTATGAACACAAAACTTTTTATCGGGCACTAAAAAGCCATTTTTCGCTGTTAGATGACTTGGGCAAAGGCGTTATTTGATTTTCGTTTAACTAATGTTCCACTTCCTATGCTTATACAATACCCTAGTAACTAACGGTATCTCTAATTTTATTGAAAGCCAGTAAACTTCCCTCTTACAATGCGACTTAAAACAGGAATACTTTCAAGATTAAAATGGAAAAATATAGGCTATGCTTTTTTCATAGTTATTTTATTACCCTTCCTTGCCTTCTTCCTTTTAAGAGCCCTCGTTGCGTACGAAATTATCGATGATCTACCATCTAAGCGAGAACTACGGAAAATAAGCAATCCCTTAGCATCAGAAATTTATTCAGACCAAGGAAAGTTGTTTGGTCGCTTTTATGTTGAAAATAGATCACAGCTAAACCCAGAAGATTTAAATGATGATTATAAAAATGCTCTAGTGGCTACTGAAGATCATCGTTTTTATAAGCACAAAGGCATTGACCATAAAAGTCTGGCTAGAGTCTTAATAAAGTCCATCCTCCTCCAGCGCGATGCCAGTGGAGGTGGTAGTACTATTTCGCAACAATTAGCTAAAAACTTATATCCAAGAAAGCGCTATAAAGCACTCAGTACAGTGTTTAATAAGTTTAGGGAAATGGAAATCGCAAAGCGATTAGAAAAGGTTTACAGCAAGGAAGAAATCCTGACGCTATATTCTAATACAGTCTCCTTTGGCGAGAGGGCTTTTGGTCTACCTACAGCATCTGAACGATTTTTTAATAAGTCCCCTAAAGACTTAAGTTTAGAAGAGTCTGCAACCTTGATTGGTTTGCTTAAAGCCACTTCATATTTCAGTCCTCGTAATCACCCAGAAAGGGCCAAGGGGAGAAGAAACGTGGTCCTGAGTCAAATGGAAAAAAATGGTTTCATAACAACCGAGTTAGCTTCCTTAACAAAAGCCAAACCATTAAGCTTAGATTACCAAGCTCCTTCCGACGTCAATGAATTAGCTCGATATTTCAAGCAACAAGTTAAAAAAGAATTTACTGCATGGAGTAAAGCTAACCCTCGGGAAGATGGATCATCTTATGATATATATCGGGATGGCTTAAAAATTTACACCTCCATAGATTATGATTTACAAATTGCCGGGGAATTATTTATGAATTCACATATGAAGCAACTCCAAAAAACCTTTAATGACAGTTGGAAAGGCGGCAATATGTTTGGATCAAATACGAAAATAATCGACGAAAAAATAGTCCAAGACAGTTACTACAAATCATTAATTAAACAAGGGAAATCACCCAAAGAAGCCCTTGCCGCCTTTACCACTAAAGGACCTAGAAAAATCTGGACATGGGGAGGATATGAAACGAAAGAAATCACTAAAATAGACTCCATTAAACACTATCTAGGATTACTGCACGCCGGCCTTATGGCAGCCAATCCTAAATCAGGAGCCATTAAAGCTTGGGTAGGTGGTAACGACTATGGCCAATTTCAGTATGATAATATTTTAGGCTCAAGGCAAGTGGGTTCTACCTTTAAGCCCATCGTATACTTAACTGCTTTAGAGAATGGTGCAGAGCCATGCAAGATGTATGAAAATGAATTAAGAACTTATACCAATTACAAAGACTGGACACCAAAAAATGCAGATAGCAAGTATGGAGGATTAGCTTCTATGAAAGGCGCATTAACTCACTCAATAAACACCGTATCAGTCCAAGTATTATTTGAAGCTGGTGTAAATGAGGTAGCAAAAATGGCCAGAAAACTGGGTGTTAATAGTGCGCTAAATCAGGTGCCATCTATGGTGCTAGGAACCTCTGATGTTTCCTTATACGAAATGGTAAATGTCTATTCTAGCTTTGCTACTGAGGGCAAGCAAACCGCTTTATACAGCATTGAAAAAATTAGTGATGCTGATGGAAATGTGCTTTTCGATCGATCTAGGAAAAGGAAGGAAAGTACCAGAGTGGCTTCTGAAAATAGCGTTAGAAAACTCAATGACATGCTCCAAAATGTGACCTTAAATGGTACCGGAAGAAGGGTCTACAGCACATTTGATATCAATGCTCCGATCATGGGTAAAACCGGGACGACCCAAAATCAAAGTGACGGATGGTTTATGGGCTTTAATCAAGAACTGGTAGTAGGCGCTTGGGTAGGTACCAAAGATCGAAGGATTCATTTTAGAAACTTAGGTACTGGATCAGGTGGACGGACAGCTCTCCCTTTAGCAGGAGCCATTTTTGAATATGCAGACGCAAAAGATATGCTCTATACTCCTGAAACCGACATCAAAGTACACGCAGAATGTGCAGACACCATCAGTCATGAAGCTTATGCTGCATTACAAAAAGAACACAGCATTGAAGAAATACTCAATGATCTCCCAGAACGAATCATAGACGTAATACTGAATAATCAAAAGAAAAAGAGAGAAGTACCAAGCAGACCAAAATCAGGAAAGAGAAAAATTGAAAAGAAGAAACGATTATCTGATTATAAAAAAGAAATTCAGCGATGGGAAACGGTAATTGAAGATATTACTAGAGGGAAGAAAAAGAAAAGAAGGCAGTAAATGTACTGCCCTCATTTATTACTTACTTGCTTGCCATAAATTCTGCAAACTCTCCATCGTCCCAATTTATTCTTAAAGTCATCCCATCTTCTTCACCTACAAATCCTACTACTGTAGCATTCGAATATTCTCTATCCAAATCAACATCAGTTCCTGATGCATCTGAGCAGGTAACACCGTCTAATTCTAAATCTGGAATTAAAGCAGAACTAAAAGTCAATAAAATATCCGCCGTTGTATCATTTACTCTCGTGACAATAATCTGGTCACCCACTGTATCACTGTAAAGCGAAGAACTCGCATCAGCTGCAGTAATGGTATAAGTACCAGCAACATCCTCTGCATAATCACCATCTTCTACCGTAATATTTCCACAAGATACAGCAAACATAGCGGCCAATAATAAAACTAAAATCTTTGTTGTTTTTAACATATTAAATATTTTTATAATGTGTTTATGTAATTTCCTTAGTAACATATTCCTTCAAAAACACCGTTAGTGCAACTAAATCCTAAATTTGCACCAGTCGATTCGACAATAAAACTAAAGGTTCCACTGATAAAGCCAGCCTCATCATCACACTCTGTTAAACTGAAAAAACCTTCTAGATTTTCTCCTTCGGTGGCTCGCACCTCAAAACTATTTCCAGCAGGGTCTCTATAATTAAACACTAAGCCCTCTGCTATATTTCCGGCATTAGTCAGACTAAAGTTATTAGCTATCTCAGTCGACCAAATCTTGTCAATATCCATGCAATCACTCGTTCTCCCGTTCTCAAATTCTAAAACATTAATCTCTAGAGCTGATCCATCTATTCCCTTCATAACTAATTGCAAAGTATACCCTTCCGGCAAAGTAGTGGATAGCGAGTTATCTATCACAGCTAAACCGACAGACTCCATTTCCCAACTTTCACCAGCTATCTCAGCTGAAGCATTAGCATCATCACAACTAAATACTACTGGGTTAAATTCTTCAGTTATTGGATCCTCTGTTGTGCATTGTTGCATCATTAGACCACAAAATAAAAGTGCCGCAATTCTATAATATACTTTCATAGTGACTATTGTTGTAATCAGTAAAAGTAACGAAAAGCTGAGACTTAACTTGCCTGAGCACCTTCAGAATATCATGACTTAGTCTCGCTTTAAACACAGTATTCAAATTTTTATCGAAAAGCAATATTGAACCAAAAAGCTAAGCAGACTAAAATGAAACGATTTATTCCTAAATTCGCCCTCAAATAAGTTCCAACATGGAAGATGCAAACGGGGATAAACACAAACTTAGCGAAGAACAAATAGCCCAATGTCTGGCGGTCTTACAAACCCTCAATGTTGATACCGATCAAATTTTCGATATCCCAAAAGAAAAACGCATCGAACTTATTATGGCCGCTGGTCTATTTTCAAGACCCAATCGCGATGAATTTGCTCGAAGAAAAAGATCCTTAAAAAAGACAAAAAAGAAAAATAAAAGAGACTCCGATAGACAGGCAAGAAACGCTACTGGCATTCGTTCGGCCAGAGAAGCAATTGTCTTCAAAGCACCCTTAATGCTGGTAGCTCCAGAACCTAAGGAAGATGTAAAGCTTAGTTCACCCAGAAACTGCTATGTCTGTAAAACTATGTTTAATACACTGCATCATTTCTACGATACGATGTGCCAAGATTGTGGGGATTTTAATTATGCCAAGCGATTCCAAAGCGCTGACCTTAGGGGTCAAGTTGCCTTGGTGACGGGCTCTAGATTAAAAATTGGTTACCACATTACGCTTCAGATGCTTAGAGCAGGTGCAACCGTAATCGCCACTACCCGATTCCCAGTAGATTCTGCCATTCGATATGCTAAAGAAGATGATTTTAAAACCTGGGGACATCGCTTAAAAATCCATGGATTAGATTTACGACACATTCCAAGCGTAGAATTATTTTGCAACTTCATTGAACAGCAGTACAGTCGTTTAGATATCCTTATAAATAATGCTGCTCAGACTGTGCGTAGACCAGCAGGCTTCTACAAACATCTGATGGCAAATGAAGAATTGTCTATGGATCAATTGCCTGAGTTTGCCCAAATGCTTCTTAAAGATCACCAAACCTGTTTAGAGGAACTTCAAGAACATAATACGCACGTTTCAGAGAAAGAGCATAAAAATTTACCTGTAAGCTGGCATGGAAAACAGATTGGAATCGGCCTTCATGCCTCCGCAAAACTTTCACAGATTCCATATAGCATGGATGATTCTATAAGTGCAGAAGAAGTATTTCCAATAGGCGAATTAGATGCTGATTTACAACAAGTAGATTTACGTAAAACAAATAGTTGGCGGCTAAAACTTGGAGAAATCCATACCAATGAAATGATCGAAGTTCAGTTGGTAAATTCTGTGGCTCCATTCGTTCTCTGCAATCGGCTAGGAAATGTTATGAAGAAAGAAAACACAGGTATGAAACATGTAATTAATGTTTCCGCCATGGAAGGAAAATTCCATAGATGGCATAAAGAAGATAGACATCCACACACTAATATGGCTAAGGCGGCATTAAACATGATGACCCACACAGCCGCTTCTGATTTTGCGAAATATGGTATTTATATGAATGCCGTAGACACAGGCTGGGTTACAGATGAAGATCCTGCAGAATTGGCAAAACATAAAGAAGATGTGCACGATTTTCAGCCACCACTAGACATTGTGGATGGCGCAGCAAGAGTATTAGATCCTTTGTTTGATGGGATAAATACCGGTAAACACTGGTGTGGTAAATTTTTAAAAGACTACAAACCTATTGATTGGTAGCCCGCATTTATGAGAACTTATGTACCATTACTGAAGCCCTTTTATGGCAGTTACCTTTGTCTGTTGATTATTGGCCAATGTTGTTTTTGGTCTTGCTCATCGGATAAGAAAAGACAAAGCACTGGTTCTAAAGATACCATCC
The DNA here is from genome assembly GCA_020629035.1 of Saprospiraceae bacterium. GTDB lineage: Bacteria > Bacteroidota > Bacteroidia > Chitinophagales > Saprospiraceae > JAHDDO01. The sequence goes on from JAHDEC010000010.1 coordinate 131,731, forward strand.
TAACTGGGACTGTATCAAAAAACTACGAAGAGCTTGCTGATGAGTTTCTATATTATAAGGCCTATAATAGTCTGGATGAACTGAAGGACCAAATAGAAACAGAATTTGCAGACGATTATTATAGCTATAAATGCAAGGTTTATCAGGATCGCACTACAAGTCACACAAGAGTTGCTTTTCAGAAAGACAGTGTTTTTCACACGTTTCGCTTATTACCTTATGAAGAATCAGATAAAATCTCGATTATTTTAGAACAGGTAGATTTTGACAACAGTGGAATGCATGAATTAGTTATTGACTACCGAAAAAGGGATTATTATAGCTCGGCTGGAAGTGCTTATTCTGGTGTTACACAGATATGGAATTTAGATAGTCTGACTATCTATAAAGAGATCGCCATGAGCACAAGCGAAGACAATTCCACTCATCCAAATAATTTCTACTCCTGTGAGTCAATTGTCAAGGTAAGCAAGCAAAAAATCCACGTTTACCCCAAAAAGAATCAGCGGTTTTGCCCAGAAACTCAAGACAGTGTCATGTACTGTTTGGTCGATGGGATAGTGGATACCTGCAGATAAAATTCACTCACAAATGACAAGTTTAATCGTCTAAACAAAAACCCAGCTCTTAGCATCTTTTGAACCCAATAATTGGACTGATTTATAATTACAAATAGGGATTTAGTCAGGCTAACTGATAACCATTTTACCATCTCGGTTACCAATCACTATATTGCTTACCTAATTAGATTCAATTCCTGTAGGTAATTAAAAACGCAATAACCGTTTTACTTAACCTAAAAAAACTTACCAATGCGGCTACTTTTAGCATTAACCCTAATTATCACATTTCCCTACTTTTCTCAATCACAAAGTGCCTTGGATTCTTGGTACGGCAGTTATTTTGGCGGGATAGAGTCTTTTTCCTATGATGAAGGATCAAAACAGCTAAGTTTAACTATGCCCATCGTTGATGAACCCTCCGAGAGCTTCTTCTATCTACCTACAGATGAAGCTGGAGAAAGCAATCAAGTATTCCAAGAAGTTAGTGGAAATATATTTACTATTGATAATTATGAAATTGGCACTCGACTTAACTACACTTTTAAAAAATCACTAATTGGCAATGGAGACCCTAATTCAGTAGTTTTCACCGGAATAGAATTAAATCATGACGAGTATAAAGGAAGAGCACTTGTATTGATGGATCAAGAACTTCACACATTAATTGAAGCCACTTTCGAAGAGTATAAACAAACCTTAATTGCTGATGGCTGGCAAGTAGAATTACTATTAGTTGATCCTGACGAAAAAGATGTTCAAATTAAACAGAAGATCCGACAAATCTATTTCCAGCATGCTGACCTTAGAAGTGTTTTTATTATGGGAAAAGTTGCTTTCCCGATTAGCGGAGCTGGCATTGTCCCTGATGGACATGGATATCATATGGGAGCCTGGATCGCAGATGGCTATTACGCAGATATGGATTACCAATGGAGTGATTACATCACCACTGACGATGTAAATCCTGGAACTATTTACGAAAACCTAATTGGTGATGGAAAACATGATCATACCTTAACACCATCAGCTGCTGAACTAGAAATAGGAAGAATCTACTTTGAAAACCAACCCACTTTTGAGGTAGAGCCTTATGTGCTTTATGAAAGATATCTAAAGAAAAATATCCGATTTAGAAAACACCAAAATACATTCAACAACGACTATCTGTTACATTGGAACAGTTCTGCATATCCAAGCAGAATGCACCGTGCCTTTCATCTGCTATCAGAAAATGCACAACTAGGAAAAAGACTAAGTCAAACTGCAAATTCAACGCCTATTACAGACCTAGCTGCGGATTCATATCTATATGCAAGCATCAATGGATTTGGAGCACCGGGTGGACAAAGTGTAAATGGAAGGATTAATACTTCTAATTTTAGGGATGACTCCATGCGAGTGGCATTCATAACCCTTGCAGCCAGCAATATTGGAAATGTTAATTATCCAAACCAATTAATGAACTCTTCACTGGCATCTAAGAGTCCTACCCTAACCTGTAGCTGGGGAGTATTTAATATGCCACTGCAGTATCTACAATCTGGCCAAACCATCGGCTATTGCCAGCGACGTGGCGCAAGTAATAACGAGCAAACCCAAGGGGACTACGATGCCTTTCGAGGTAACAGCTCACATAATGTAGCCCATACCTTATGGGGTGACCCGACATTGACCATGCACATTGTAGAACCAGTCCAAGACATGACACTGGCTGCAGAAAACCAGCAAGTAAATCTGACTTGGGAAAATCCTATCGAAGTCATTGAGGGAGTTAATATTTATCGATCGTCAACTAAGGATGGTGAGTTTGTCAAGCTTAATGAAACACTAATAACTGATCAGGCATTCTTGGACGAAAATCCCAATCATGGGCTCAATTACTACATGATTAGATCTGCTCGTCTCGATAGTTCAGCGAGTTGTAGTTTTTATAATTATAGTAATGGATTAGTAGACACCATAAGCATTACTTTAAGCGACAATGATTTGGATGGGTTCTTTGCTGATGTTGATTGTAATGACGATGATGCTTCGATAAATCCTGAAGCTGAAGAAATACCTAATAATAACATTGACGAAAATTGTGATGGTCTTATAGATATGATAGATGCCGATGGAGACGGTTTTTTGTCCAATGTAGATTGCAATGATCAAAACCCTGCAATAAATCCAGAGGCAAGTGAAATACCTAACAATGGGATAGATGAGGATTGTGATGGGGAGGATGGTCAGGAACAACTTTGCTTAGACTTAGAAGCAAATGTTTACACTTTATTTAATCGTCAAGTTATCTGCGAAGATGGCCCCATTCGTTCCGATGGTTTTCAAGTGATTCCAGGTCAAGTATTTGCTTTAGGTTTATTAGAAGTTGGGATTGAATATTATTATGACCACTGTGAAATGTATGATGAAACCTTATGGGGAAGTAAATTAAGCTTAGTTTATTTCAATCAAGAAACACAGGAAATTGTTTCGCTTAGTGATCAGGCATATGATTGTCGAATCGAATTTACTATAGATGAGCTGTCAAGTTATACTAATACCCTTTTCTTGGTTATTCAGGATGCTGACGATTGTGAGTCTGTAGCTTTTTACCCAAACGGCATCCCAGAACTTGGATGTACAGGCAGAGATCAAGATCAAGATGGTTATCCTGATTATGCAGATTGCAATGACACGCATCCAGGCATCAGTCCAGGAAGTATGGAGATTCCATTTAACTTATTAGATGATGATTGTGATCCTTTGACCCTTGATGAAGATGGAGACCAAGATGGTTTTTTAGTCCCAGAAGACTGTGATGATACGAATCCAGCTATCTACCCAGGTGCATTTGAAATTTTAGGTAATGAGCTAGATGATAACTGCAATGGTTTAGTAGATGAACTTGATGCTGATGGTGATGGATATGACATTCCTGAGGATTGTGATGACACTGATCCGAATATTAATCCTGACGCAACAGAATATGCAAATAATGGAATTGATGATAATTGCGATGGAGAAGAGTTAATCATTGATACCTGCGAAGATCCTGATGCAAGTACAAATGTTTGGTCTTTTTACCAGTCGTTTGAAGATTGTTCTATTCCTGAAATGCTGAATACCGTCACCCCACTTTTTAGTACAGTTTATCCATTAAATCATGGTCAAAAGTATATTTTCAGTGTTTGTGAGGGCTATATAGATTCGACCTGGGATGTGCGTATTAATCTATATCAGTTTAATGCATATACTAGGGAACTTGGAAATCTTTTAGGTACTGTGGATGATTGTGAATATACCTTTAGCTATACTCAGGTGGAACCCTATAATACGGTACTGATATATGTAACTGACGCAAGCACTTGTGATTTATATATTATGCCCAATGGCGTGCCTTCTTTTGCATGTGTGCTAGAGGATTTAGACGGGGATGGATATTTAAATAATGAAGATTGTGATGACGAAAATGCTTCCATAAATCCAGGTCAAGAAGAAATATTTAATAATGGCATCGATGACGACTGTGATCCAAACACCCTAGATGATGATGAAGATGGTGATGGGTTTCCTTTGACTTCAGATTGCAATGACAATGATCCGACTATTTTTCCGGGAGCATTAGAAGTATATGATAATGGCATTGATGATGATTGTGATGGTGTTATCGACGAGGCCGATGCCGATGGTGATGGTTTTAACCAAGATGAAGATTGCGATGACACCGACCCTTATGTTAATGCAGATGCTATAGAAATTCCAAACAACGGCATAGATGATGATTGCGATGGAGAAATGCTAAATATTGACGAATGTGCTGATTTCTCGGGTGGGCCCTATACCACATTTGCCACTGCCGGTAGTTGTACTGGAGAAGTGTTTAGCAGCTCATGGGAAGTGTGGTCAGGAGAAGCTTATATAATTCGAGATATTGATCATAATACACCCTTCTTTTTTGAGTTCTGCGAAAACTATGATTCCAATATTTGGGAAGCTATAATTTCAGTGTATACTTATGATGATAGCAGGGATAGTATTGCTTACTTAATCGATGCCACCACTGGTTGTCGAATAGAGTTTATGAGCCATGCTAAGGAAGAATTTCCAGATATTTTAGTGGTGATCAATGACGTGAATACTTGCGAAGCTGCCACAAATAATATAAACAACGGCTATATAACTTTTGGTTGTTTATGGATAGATTCTGATGGAGATGGGTATACCGCAGAGCAAGATTGCGATGATCTAAATGCCAACGTAAATCCAGGAGCTATCGAAATCCCTTACAACGGAATTGATGATGATTGCAACGCCGAAACTCCAGATGATGATCTAGATGGTGACGGAGAAGCCATCATTACCGATTGTGATGACACCGACCCCGAAGTAAATTCTGGGGCAAGCGAGATACCTAACAATGATGTGGATGAGGATTGTGATGGTATTGTTTTAATCATTGATGAGGATGGCGATGGGTTTAATTCTGATGAAGATTGTGATGATGCCGACCCCGAAGTAAATTCGGAGGCAAGCGAAATACCTAACAATGATGTGGATGAGGATTGTGATGGTATTGTTTTAATCATTGACGAGGATGGCGATGGGTTTAATTCCGATGAAGATTGTGATGATGCCGACCCCGAAGTAAATTCGGAGGCTAGCGAGATACCTAACAATGATGTAGATGAGGATTGTGACGGTATTGTTTTAATCATTGATGAGGATGGTGATGGATTTAATTCTGATGAAGATTGTGATGATGCCGACCCCGAAGTAAATTCGGAGGCTAGCGAGATAC
>JAHDEC010000057.1 GCA_020629035.1 Saprospiraceae bacterium
GAGTGCAAGTCCTAGTAAGTATCCTTTGATAAATGGCATATATGGTTAATGTAATGTTGTATTAGCGTTTTGACATATTACATCTCTATATAGAAAATGCAGACTACTGGCTAATAAAGTAGGAACGATATAAAACATATAATCTAGCGGTTTGAAGATGCTCAATTACCATAGATTGTCAATGTTTGCTTGAAATGATTGTTTAGTATATCACAAATATAAGCTTGATTGCTGAACCATGCTAAAGATGCTTTAATTTTTTATTGTGATTGCGTTTTTGCCTTTGATTCTAGTGATGTAAAATTTAAGCTGTCTAATCCTACTCCACCATCCCCAAATCTCTCCTATACCCTTGAATCTCCTCCCAATCCTTAGTATAATTTTCCGTAATTTCAATATTTGGCCAAGCCTGTTTTAAATCTACCATGACTTGATGTAAGAAGGCTAGACATTCCTTTATAATTTGGGTGCGATTGCAATAGAAGGGGGCTTCGATGTCTCGGTTGGGCTTGACGAAGACGGTGCCATCCACAGGTTCTGATACAGTACGAGTGTATATGGTCACATTTTCTGCTTTACAACGGAAAAAAAGGATGGGAAGTTCGTAGTAGAAATCTGGAAATATGATAGAATAATGTTGTTCCCCTTCTTTTAAAGGTGGCAAACAACGGTTATAACTGGTATATCCTTTTTTATATTGAATAATGTCCTGCACTACATGTAATACACCTTCATATAATATGTCAATTTCATCTTCAGCATTTAATATAAGATGGTATTTTTCACCTATTTTAATACTAAGTTTTGGGTTTTCAATTAACATATCTCCTATTATACTAGTATACCTGAAGGTATCTACTACGAAATCTGGATCACTAAGTGGTATTTGTGTTTTTGTATATTGTATTTTGAACATGTATTATTAGTTGAATGGAATTGGGAAAATAGATGTAATTTTACTGTTCTGATCAAATATTACACGAACTTTGGTGACTTCTACTTCTACTATCGAGTTACTTAGATTGCTATTTGGAAAAGGTTGTTCATTTATAACCCGTCCTTCAGCAGGAATCCTTCTTAGGTCTGTATTAATAAAAGCTCTTCCAAAATTACTTGGCACAGGAAAATCAATAGCTTGACCTACTAAGTTTGCTGGGATTTGACCATTATCATCCAAGAATTTCTTTTTAGCTAGGTTAGAAGCCTGTATAAAATGATAATCAGAGTTAAACTTTCCAGTTACAGGTTTATCTGGTTTAGGAGGCCTTGATATAGTCTCATTCGCAACAGTCAATGGGTCTTTATTGGGGCTGTGTCTTCGTTCTGCATGGGCTAAACCTAATTTTTCAATTGTTTCTTTTCGCTCTGTCTTCGAAGCCTTCTTCCCATCCACCATCATCTCCATATTCCCCTGCTCATTAGCTTTAAAAGAAACTTTTTTATTGCCTTTACTAAAAGGTATTTCGATTTCATTATTGTGTCGCATATACTGTTCCCAAACTTCTTGTAATCGACCCACATTTTGGTTATTACCATCCATTAATTCATCAAGAAGATCAGAAAGGTTAGTATAACTTGCTTCAGTTTGTTCCGCCATATCATCCAATTGCCGCTTACCTGCTTCAAAGGCTCTTTCCACTTCTTCACGTTGTTTGGGATCAGTAAAGTCTATTTTATTACTCAGTTTAGGCTTCAAAGATTTGACAAAATCATCAAATTCAACGATACCTTTTTTAACAGCATAAAAAGCAACTTTAGTTAGTTTGGCGAAAAGTTCAGGATCAATAGGAGTGGAGTATAGTCTAGACCTAGAATGTTTAAGTAAGTCATCCAATGCGCTTTGATAATCCTCCTCCACCTTCGCCTTCCTAGCCAAACGCTCGGCTTCTGCCCGTTTACTATCCTTAATCAATTGCTGAATCACCTCCTCTTTACTCTTTCCTGGCGGTATTTTAATATTTTCCGCAACCTCAGCCGCCGCTTTACCCACATTTTTGGAATAATCGGCTGCTTCACCAATCGCATCCACCCCTTTCATGGCTTTAACCACCTTAACCATAGAAGCAAAATCCAAGCCTATACTAGCCACCGAAAGGGCAACCCAAGCAATAGAAGGATCATCATTGGTGAGGGCTTGCGCTTGTGCATAAGCTGTGCCTCCAACGGCTTTTTCATCTTTATAATCTTGATAAGTCACATAAGCATCTACTGTAGAAACACCAATACCTCCAAGAGCTAAGGCAGCTCCACCCCATGTACCACCTCCTGTAAAGAAGCCTGCAATACCCAAGCCAATTCCAAGTGCAGCAAGTCCAATATTTCGCCATAGTTTATCTGCTTTTACATCGGCTACTTTGCGGTTAACCATATCTTCCATAACCGAACCATTTTCTAGGTTCAAAAGTTCGCCTTTGGTCAGATCTACTAGCTCTTTAAGTTCCCAGATTTTTTCTGGCTCTGAGCGCAACATTTTCCGAACATAATCTATATTGGCATGGGTTTCCGCAGCTTTGCTTTCAAATTGTTTACGAATATCCTTAGCATTGCCATTTTGGAATTGTTTATAGATTGATTCTGGGTCAATATCACCATTTGCAATAATGGGGAAGTCTTGACTGAGAGCCGTTCTGATTTGTTGTTTGGCTGTTTTAATCTTAGGAATTTGTGAATCTGGTGGAATATGAATGCCACGAGGATGATGGACGATATTTCTATGTCTTTCTGCTTGTATTTCTTTGAAAGTATCATCGTATTTTTGCAAGGCATTTTGAAGTTCAGTCAGCATTTCTGGGGTGAATACATCGTTTTGTTTGATTTGCTGTTCATTTTGATCCAACAAGGCATGAGCAGTTTTCAAGGCCTTTACTTGAAAATCTGCTAAAAACTTCGATCTTTGTTGGTTGACATGTTCTCGGAAATGGTCATTTGTTGCACTACCTGCTTCCTGTTCTTGCGCCCAATTAGATGCTTGCACACTTTGTTTGAGCTGCTCATTGGCCTGTAGATGCTCTATTAATTGCTGGGCATGGGATAGACCAGGCGCAATAGCATTCCAAGCAACATCTTTGAACTCAAATTGTTCAATATCCTCTAGTTTTGTTAAATCTGTATAAGCTTTTTTAAAGGATTCATCGGTAAATTCCTCCGCTATATTAGAGTTCATATATAGCTCGGTATTGATTTTCCGATCTTTGGTTAAATCATCATAAACATAGTCTGTTGGCTTTTGATTGGGAAAAAAACTTTCTGCTTTTTTCCATTTGGTAGCTGTTTCTGGGTCTAAGCCTAACTCTTCAACTGCTCTAGGCATATCTTTATTGACACAAATATCTTCAAATAAATCTTGCCATCTGGAAGGTGTAAAACCTTCTTTAGAGGAATTTAGAATTAAAGGTCTAATGTCTTCGTAACCAAGTTCCATTCTAGTACTACCCCTAGCTTGTTCAATATGTAGTAACTTTTGCTGTAAAGGCATTTCCCAATGGCTTAAGGCAGTAGTCATCTCATATTTATCCAGATATTGTTTTAGTTGACTCATTAAATGATCCTCCGCAAGGAATGCGTTTTGTTCTGAAGGGGACATTTCTTTTAGCAAATAGGAAACATAACTTTCTGGAAAGTTATTAAGAATGGCCTTTTCTTCCTCAAATAATTCTTTAATTCTATCTAAACGCTCATTAGTTGGTGTGACAACAACAGGAGAGAGGGTAATTTCTGTCAATAAGTAGGCTTGACTTTCTTGGATGGATAGATAACCATTAATACAGGAATCCTCTAAATAAACATCCACTTCTAACCATTGATTTTTGGTACCTTTTATAACTAATCTTGTACCATTAGGAAGAAAGCGAGCATCTTTAGGATTGGCAGGGTCTAGAACCAGATTTAAACCACCTTTATCTGGTTGACTGACAATATAGAGTACATCATTATCATTTTGAGGAGGTTTATTAGGATCATCTTGTCCATCTTCTTTGGAAGCAAATTCTTTAGTTTGCTTTTCAGATGTATCGTTTAATAGCTCCTCTTCTGTTTCTTTTTTTTCGCCTTGCTCTTTCTTTGAAGATTGTTTATAGTCAGGAGCAGCTTTGAAGAAACCACCTTTAGCATCTATTGGCTTAATAAATGGTTCTTTCTTTTTGGGTGGATTTAAGAAATTACCACCATCCTTACCCGTAAAAAAGGGTTCTTCTTTTTCTTGTTGATGTTGTAACTGTTTACCCTTTTTTTCATTCGGATTTTTCTTATTGGGATCCATAATAGTAATGTTAATATATTGTTTGGGTTGGTATTACTGTATGGGGAGCAAATTTAATGGAATATTAGTAAATATGAAAATAAAATTTATAAATTAAAATGAGAAGAGTGTTGGCTTGCTATATTGTAATATTTCATCATTTAGATAATCGTATCGAAAACTTGTAAAATTGGATGAAATGGTACTGATAACTTAGGGTTCCCTTATTATTGAATAAGAAAATAAAATTGTTTACTAGGAAGGAAATTCAGGTCTAGGTTTACTATAAGGGGCTTATATTTAAACCTTACTGGGGTTTTGTGTTCCCATATTTTTCTTAATGACCCTAGCAGGGTCAAAATACGTTAGCTAAAATATAAGTCCCTCGAACATCTCGACCCTAGTAGGGGCACACATTACAAGCATTATCATTTAATTTTGGGAAAGTTTTTCTACAGAAAATATTAGCGAAAGTCAAGGATAAGTAAAATAGAGAATTATAATGTTGGACTTTATTATACTGAAAAAGGGATAAAAGTCTTTAAGTTATTATATCAAAAAGCTTAGGAGTTATATTGTTTTTTAGCTTTATTTATTTTGTAAGTTGAATTTTAATTTTTATAAAAAATATATAATAGTATTTATTTTATTTAGTATGTGTTATATAATAATTAGCATTAGTAAGTGATTTGATTTGTTGTTTTTAACAAAAAAGCAAAATAAAGAGTAGTATTTGATTTGAAAATGTAATGAAATTATTGTAATTTAGTATCCGAAAAGCGTATTTTGTTTTTATCACTCATATATCGCTCAAATAATATTATATATTAACCCAATTGTAAATTATAAAAATAAAAACAATGAAAAACAGCTTATTAATCATCCTAATTTGTTTATTGGGCAGTATTATGTTGCCCACCATTACTGCCCAATCACTCAAAAAGCCTTGTAAAAGGATCACTTTAGACAAAATTACTAAAGAAAATCGAAGAGGTTCCTATTTTATTGATAGACAAAAAATTAAGAACTTAAAAGGATTTAAAGGAGAAGTATTATTTGAAAACTATCCTAATTTGATTGAGTTAAATAAAAATAATAGTCTCAAATATGTGGGAAAGCCTAGAAAATGGGGACCTATTGTAGAGTATGGCTATCAACTTTATCACAAGGGATTTCCTGTAGATCGTCATATGTGTTCTGTTGAAGAAAAAGATGGCTTTATATATAGAATTACTTATAGAGATTTAAGTGCAGATATTGATACTACTGTGCTAATAACTCACGAAGAGGCAGTAGAATTGGCAATAAAAGAGGTGCCAGGAAGGTATTGGTGGGAGCATAAAGGTTATGATGATTCTTATCCTAATCCTCAATTATATATAGTTAAACTGAAGGATACAAATGAATATAAATTGTGTTATAAGGTTAATGTTTATACTTGGAGTCCTATAGATCATGTATTACTATTTATTGATCCTACTACTAGTGAAATATTATATCGACGTTCACAAGTAGCTCATTGTAGTGTGGGTAAAACAGCCCAAAAGCTTTTTTACTATTAAACTATATGAGTGAATGATATTTTGTTGGCATTTTAGGCTTACTATTGCTTAATAAGCAGCCCAGTTAATGTACAACTACAAAATCATAAAGTTATAATCACCACAACACTTTTTTTCTTCACTTTCTTGC
>JAHDEC010000058.1 GCA_020629035.1 Saprospiraceae bacterium
TTAATTATCAAAATAATCTAATTTAATAATGGTCAACTCTATTCAGGGAAGTTCAATTCTAAATACTAACATCTGCAATCTAACATCTAAATACTATGTACTAAATACCAAGTACTTTGACCAATCTTTTCCATCTTAGGGATTATCAGCAGCAATAAAAAGACTTTAGACTTTAAACTTCAGATATTCTAAATACTAACATCTAGCAATCTAACATCTAGCAATCTAACATCTAACAATCTAGTATCTAAACACTCCCTAAGCCAAAGCCGTCTCATACACCTCACTCATTTTCTCAACATAGATAAACTCTACATTCTTAATAAACGCAGGATTAATCTTCTCTACATCTTTTTGGTTGTCTTTACAGAGCATGATTTTCTTCATTCCTGAACGTTTGGCTGCCAGAATTTTTTCTTTAATTCCACCCACAGGCAAGACTTTTCCTCTCAAGGTAATCTCGCCGGTCATTGCCAAATTAGGGGTGATAATCTCTTGTTTAAATGCTGATACCAAAGCTGAGAAAATGGTTACTCCTGCACTAGGTCCATCCTTTGGAATGGCTCCTTGAGGAACATGGATGTGAACATCATTTTCCGCAAACAAGGTGGAGTCTATATTAAATTCGTCTGAATGAGACTTTATGTAGCTTAGAGCAGTTGTCGCCGACTCTTTCATAACATCACCTAAGTTTCCAGTCAAGGTTAACTTACCCTTCCCTTTACTTAAACTAGTTTCAATAAATAAAATATCACCGCCGACTTGCGTCCAAGCTAATCCTACTGCTACACCAGGTGTTTCGGTTTTGTTATCTTTCGCCATATCAAACCTACCTGCACCAATCATATCCTTTAGATTGTTTGCTTTAACTGAGGCCTCATAACTTTCTTCCATAGCTACTTTCTTCGCTACATGACGCATAAGCTCAGCAATTTTACGATCTAGTGATCTTACCCCAGCTTCTTTTGTATAGTTTTCTACTAAAGCCGTCAAAGCTGGCTTAGCTATCTTGATATCATTTGCTTTTAAACCATGTTCCTTCCGCTGTTTAGGAACCAAGTGCTTTTGCGCAATTTCGACTTTTTCTTCGGTCGAATAACCCGCAATTTGAATGATTTCCATTCGGTCTAGCAAGGCTGGTTGTATGCTATTCAGGGAGTTAGCTGTTGCTACAAAAAGCACTTTGGATAGATCATATTCTAACTCTAAATAGTTGTCATAAAACTTATCGTTCTGCTCTGGATCTAGCACTTCCAATAAAGCCGAACTTGGATCACCTCTAAAATCCTTACCCATCTTATCGATCTCGTCTAAAAGGAAAACTGGGTTAGATGAACCAGCCTTCTTGAGTGACTTCACAATACGTCCCGGCATGGCTCCGATATAGGTTTTTCTGTGTCCTCTAATTTCACTTTCATCATGTAAACCTCCCAGAGACATTCTAATAAATTCTCGATTCAGTGCCCTGGAAATAGATTTACCTAAACTTGTTTTTCCTACTCCTGGAGGACCTACCAAACAAATGATTGGAGCTTTCATATCTCCTTTAAGTTTCAATACGGCCAGGTGTTCTAAAATTCGTTCTTTTACGTCTTCTAGACCATAATGATCATCGTTTAAAATCTTTTCTACTTTCTTAAGATCGAAATTATCCTTTGTGTATTCTCCCCAAGGCAAATCCAAAAGCATTTCTAGGTAACTCAGTGTTACCGAATACTCTGCTATTTGTGGGTTTAGGCGTTTAGCTCTATTTAATTCCTTAGCGAAATGTTTCCCAATATCTTCTGACCATTTTTTGTCCTTCGCTCTTTTCTCTAGATTAACTAATTCTTCAGCTTGTGGGTTTTGTCCTAATTCATCCTGAATGGTTTTTAGCTGTTGATTTAGAAAATAATCTCGCTGTTGCTTTTCTATTCCACCACGTACTTTTCCTTCGATTTGCTTCTTTAATTCTAGCATCTGCAATTCCGTATCTACTTCCGCAAGTACTAATTTAGCTCGATCGTCTGGCTTATCTGCCGTTAAGATGTTTTGCTTTTTTACTACATTCTTATTTAAATTAGATGCAATAAAATTGACCAAAAAATCACGCTTTTTAATGTTGTCTAACATCACCACCGCTTCATTAGGGATAGTTGGTGTCAGTTCGATTATCTTACGTGCAATATCTTTTAGTGAGGAAACCGTAGCGTCGTATTCTAACTCTTTATCTATTTTTCCATCAGGTAGAGCGGTTACGTTACCTTGCAGAAATGGTGTTTCTTGATCCAAAAAATCTAACTGTACTCGCGCTCTTCCCTGCAAAATAGCGGTAGTACTACCGTCTGGCATCTTGATAAGCTTGACCACTTTTGCGATTACGCCAATGTTGTATAAATCATCAAATGACGGATCAGCCACTTCCATATCTTTCTGAGCAAACACACCAATAAATTTGTTTCCCTCATGCGCTTTCTTTACCGCATTGGTTGATTTTTCTCTACCTATAGTAATTGGTATCACTGTACCGGGAAATAGCACTGTATTTTTGAGCGCTATAATAGGTAATGAGGATGGCATTTCACTTTGGGTCCCTTCCTCTTCATCGCTTAAGGCAAACAATGGTGGAAACTCATTATCTTGATTCTCTGGGGACATTTGAAAATGGTCAAACATAATCTTTGTATTAATAAGGTATTCGGTGAGCTAATCAATAGTCAATTACTATTCCACCGCTAAAAGTCGGCAACTTTGTCCACAATAATCGCTAAATAGAAAATAAAGGTGACAATACGTCAGCCATTAGGCTTCGCTGACAAGCTCGACAAGCGCATCGCCTTCAGCGGGAATATCCATAACTTCCTTTTCTTCGGATTTATCTATTTCCACTTTTAAGTTATCGATGATAAACTCTTGTCGCTCTCGAGTATTTTTACCCATAAAATAAGCCAGAATATCTTCGATTACGGCCCCTTCATTAAGCACCACGGGTTCTAATCTAATGTTGCTTCCGATAAAACCTCCAAACTCATCAGGAGAAATCTCCCCGAGTCCTTTAAACCTTGTTATTTCAGGCTTTCCTCTGAGCGCTTTCATTGCTTCCTGCTTTTCCTTTTCAGAATAACAATAAAAGGTTTGCTTTTTATCTCTGACTCTAAATAGTGGCGTTTCCAAAATATATAAATGGCCATGCTTTACCATATCTGGAAAGAAACTTAAAAAGAAGGTTAGCAAGAGTAAACGGATATGCATCCCATCGACATCGGCATCCGTTGCTATCACTACTTGATTATATCTTAGGTGTTCAATGCCGTCCTCAATATTTAGGGCATGCTGAAGTAAATTGAGCTCTTCATTTTCGTACACTACCTTTCGAGTATTTCCGTAACTATTGAGCGGTTTACCTCGCAAACTGAATACTGCTTGGGTCTGTACGTCTCTTGCTTTGGTAATCGAACCACTCGCTGAATCTCCCTCGGTAATAAAAATGGTCGATGCTAATTTCTTGTCCTGATCGCCTCGTTTATCACTAAAATGAACTCGACAATCTCTTAGTTTTTTGTTGTGGACATTTGCTTTTCGAGCGCGTTTATTGGCTAGGTCTTTAATACCTGCAATTTCTTTTCGCTCACGCTCCGATTGCTGAATTCTCTTGAGTAATTGATCAGCTACTTCTTTATTTTTATGTAGGTAGTTATCAAGATGTGTTTTCACAAAATCCATGATAAAAGACTTAACCGTAGCACCATCTGGGGCCATGTTAAGTGAACCTAATTTAGTTTTAGTTTGTGACTCAAATACTGGTTCTTCTACCCGTACACTAATCGCTCCAATAACTGATTGTTGAATGTCCTTTGTATTGAAGTTTTTATTAAAATGGTCGCGGACTGTTTTTACGATAGCTTCTCGATAAGCTTGCAAGTGTGTCCCACCTTGAGTAGTGTTTTGTCCATTAACAAACGAGTAGTATTCCTCTCCATATTGGTTGTTATGACTAATCGCAATTTCGATATCATCTCCTTTTAAATGGATAATAGGATATCTTAATTTTTCTACATCCGTCTTTCTGGTCAATAAATCTAAAAGCCCATTTTTAGAGTAGAGAATCTTACCATTAAAATGCAGTTTAAGTCCAGCATTTAAGTAGGCATAGTTCCACAGTTGATTCTCAACATAGTCAGCTCGGTATTTATAATTATGGAATATGCTTTTATCCGGCATAAACTCCATCATCGTACCGTTTGATTCGTTTGTTTTACCAATTTTTTTATCGGTTACTAACTCACCTTTATTAAACTCTGCTAGTTTGCTCTTACCTTCTCTAAACGCTTGAACCCTGAAAAAATCTGATAATGCATTGACTGCTTTTGTACCTACTCCGTTAAGACCTACTGATTTTTTAAAGGCTTTTGAGTCGTACTTACCTCCTGTATTTATTTTCGATACACAATCAATCACTTTACCTAAGGGAATGCCTCTACCGTAATCTCTCACCTTCACTTTTCCATCTTCTATATCAATTTCGATTTTGTTTCCAAAACCCATCACAAATTCGTCAATGGAATTATCAATAATCTCTTTTAATAAAATATACACACCATCATCCATACTGGAACCATCTCCCAGTTTTCCAATATACATACCAGGTCTCAGTCGGATATGTTCTTTCCAATCGAGTGATCGTATATTATCTTCTGTATAATTTACTTGAGCCATAGAATCTCGGTTTAGGATATAAAGTTACATATATTATAGAAAAACTCCATATGAACTGGTATAGTTATTACCTTTATTCCGTCAATCAATTCTTTATTTTAGTCGAAAGATACATACCTGTGTAACTTTTAGCCGTTCTGAAACGGAACTATTATGACGGACAATTTTTTATATCATTGTACAAAAACACAACTATGAAAAAGCAATCAATATTTATCGTTTTACTCACCGTATGCCTTGTAGGATTTACAAGTCAGTCTTGCATTACAGATGCCAGTGCTGCTGATACAGCTGAAGATTTCCTAAACGCATTATCTGAAGGGAACCTGGATAAAGCTCAGATGATGGCCGAAGACGGCACTAAGAGCTTATTAAAAAGCATAAAGAAATCACACAAGGATATTAAAAAAGGAAACCAAAAGGTGATCATTCTGAATGATGATAAAAACGGAGATTCAGCAACCGTAAAATTTAGATACGATGACAGTGATGAGGTTAATGTACTGCATCTATCATTAGATAACGAGGAATGGAAGATTGCTATCGATGATAAAAATGAAGACATCATGATCGGCGACCAATCTATGAAAGACTTGATGGGTGATCTAAATACCACATTACAAAGAGCCATCGAAGTAGGAGCTGTAGCTTTAGATAATTTCTTAACAGGCGATAATGGTCTAATCAAAGTAGCGAGCGAATTATTAAAGATGAGTGGAGATGCTGCTTCACAAATGGCAGATTCTATTAACATCAGCAGTTCAGATTTTGAAAAAGCCATTCAGGAACTTTCAAACAAAGACAATCCTGAATTAGAGGAAGCTAAAAACGAGTTGAAAAAAGCAGCCGAAAAGCTAAAAGAAATCTTCAAGGAGAAGAAATAA
>JAHDEC010000033.1 GCA_020629035.1 Saprospiraceae bacterium
AAAAAAGCCGCTCCAAATAGAGCGGCTTTTTTTATACTTTGAAGCTAGTAGACTAAGCCTGTCGATTCATACAATTTAAATCTTCAAAAGCTTGAGTCAGACGAGTGATAAAACTCTCTTCCGCAACTCGTAGCCATTTTCTCGGATCATAGTTCTTCTTGTTAGGTTTGTCATCTCCATCAGGATTCCCTATCTGACCTTGTAGATAGTCTTTTTTGTTTTCATAGTATCCTCTAACTCCATCCCAGAAAGCCCATTGCTGGTCAGTATCAATATTCATTTTTACTGCACCATATTTGATACCTTCTCGAATTTCTTCTCTAGAACAACCAGAACCTCCATGGAATACAAAATTTATAGGATTGCTGGTT
Organism: Saprospiraceae bacterium; assembly: GCA_020629035.1. Lineage (GTDB taxonomy): Bacteria > Bacteroidota > Bacteroidia > Chitinophagales > Saprospiraceae > JAHDDO01. The sequence goes on from JAHDEC010000033.1 coordinate 372, forward strand.
GATAATCCATGTTTCTCTACAACGTACTTTTGTGAGTTTAGTAAAATCTCTGGGCGTAAAACTACATTACCAGGCTTATAAACACCGTGTACATTTCCAAAGGCTGCTGCTATCGTAAAGTTATCGCCAATCTTCTTTAGCCGCTCATATGCATAGTTTACCTCTTCTGGCTGAGTATACAGTTTAGAACTATCTACATCCGTATTATCAACACCATCTTCTTCTCCACCTGTTACACCCAATTCTATTTCGATGGTCATTCCCATCTTATTCATTCTTTCAAAGAACTCACAGCTTATATCAAGATTCTCTTCAATAGGCTCTTCAGAAAGGTCAAGCATATGTGAACTGTATAAAGGCTTACCGTATGCTTGGTAGTATTTTTCACCTTCAGTTAAGAGTCCATCAATCCATGGCAATAGTTTTTTTGCACAGTGATCAGTATGCATGATGACTGAAACTCCGTATGCTTCAGCTAAATTATGAACATGCATTGCACCTGCAACTGAACCTCTAATGGCTCCAATTTGATTTTCATTACCAAGCCCTTTGCCAGCAAAAAACTGTCCTCCTCCATTCGAAAACTGAATGATAATAGGAGAATTTACACGCTTTGCCGTCTCTAAAGCCGCATTAACTGAATTTGTCCCAACGACATTTACTGCTGGTAGCGCAAAATCATTATCGTTTGCATAATTTAATAAATCGGTAGCTTCTTGTCCATAAAGGACTCCGTTTTTAAATTTGTTGGCCATTGTTTTGTTTTTTAAATGATTCCTTTTGCTGTTAAGTAGCGCTCTGCATCTAGTGCAGCCATACATCCAGTACCTGCAGCTGTAACCGCCTGTCTATAGACATGATCCTGTGCATCTCCTGATGCAAATACACCATCAACATTTGTTTTAGTGCTATCGGCTTTTGTAATGAGATAGCCAGAGTCTTCCATATCTAACCACTCTTTAAACATATCAGTATTCGGTTTATGCCCGATGGCAACAAACAAGCCATTTACCGGCATCTCCTGATCTTCTTGTGTTTTATTGTTATACACCTTGATCTTTTCTACGGTCTCAGAACCTAATATTTCTTTCACTTCTGTATTCCAGTGAATTTCAATATTTGGTGTATCCATAACTCTTTTCTGCATGATCTTAGAAGCTCTCATTTCATCTCTTCTAACCAGCATATGTACTTTGGTACAAAGTTTTGATAAGTATGATGCCTCTTCAGCTGCTGTATCTCCTGCACCAACTATAGCTACTTCTTGGCCTCTAAAGAAAAACCCATCGCAAACAGCACAAGCAGAAACACCATTATTCATAAAGGTTTGCTCTGACTCTAAACCTAGCCATTTTGCACTTGCTCCAGTAGATATGATTACTGAGTGCGCTTGTATTTCTTCTCCTGTCTCACTCCAAATTTTATGTACTGGACCAGAAAAATCAACTTTTGAAATCATTTCGTAAATAATTTCGGTGCCAAATCTTGCTGCTTGGTTTTTAAAATCCTCCATCATTTGAGGCCCCATAATACCATCTGGATATCCTGGATAATTTTCTACATCAGTAGTTATCATTAATTGGCCTCCAGGTTCTTGACCTGTATATAGTACTGGTTTCATATTGGCTCTAGCCGCGTAAATGGCAGCTGTATATCCAGCTGGACCCGAACCGATAATAACACAATTGTGAATAGTTGATGACATATATTTATATTATAAAAAATTAAGATGCAAATTTAAAATACTTTATGGGACATGCGTTAATTAAAACAAGCATTTACATTAAATTCCTTTATTAAGTAATGGTTCAATCGATTTTACTAATTTTTTAGCATCTTCAGACAAACCTGCTTTGTTTACATAAACTAAATCTGCTGCCTCATAAATAGTTTTACGTTTAATATAGAGTTGCTCTAAGGTTTTAAAATTTTTTAAGAGCGGTCTTCCGTTTTTTACCAGTTGTGCAAATCTAAATTGTAAAATTACTAAGGGTGTGTTTAAATAAACTACTAGCCCTGCTTCTTTCATTTTTTGTAGATTATCAGCATAGCAAGGTGTTCCACCTCCGCAAGAAACGATGGTTTCTTTTGTATGGAGTTGCTTTCTCAGTTGTTTCTGTTCAATGTTGCGAAACGCCTCTTCACCTTCTTCTTTGAAAATGGCTGGAATAGACTTGAGTTCACTTCTGCTTATTTCTTCATCCAAGTCTACAAACTTAAATCCCATCATCTCTGCGATTAATTTCCCAATGCTAGACTTACCACTCAAGGGCATCCCAATTAGAAACACTAGCTTTTGAGAAATTTCCTGACTTTTTTCTTCTGATTCCATAAAAAAGACCGTGATTGTTTTTTTCTTTGAGCAAAATTAATTTAAGCTATGATTTATTTACAAACAAGTGCTGGAGCTGGCACCTTTAATTTAGTATTCTTCCTAGCCATTTTTGCTGTCATGTACTTCTTCTTTTTAAGGCCTCAAGTTAAAAAGCAGAAAGCGCAAGACCAATTTGTAAACGAAATAAAAGGAGGAAATACCATTGTAACCTCTAGTGGTATTATAGGCAAAATTTCTAAAGTAGAGAAAAATTCTATCACCATCATTACAGATAATAAGACCCATCTCCAGGTTTTACATTCTGCAATATCTAAAGAGTTAACGGAAAAATATCTAAAGGCTAAAAATCCTACAATAACCAAAGATTAATTGCTAATCTGAATAACTTTAGCAGTGTAAAAATCTTGGGCAACTAGTTTCAAGATATACTGTCCCTTATTTAAATCGTCGACTAAAATCACATTCTCTTCAGAAGTAATCTGTCCGTACTTCATTACATGGCCAGTAATTGATACTATTTGATAATGAAAAGCAAATAAATCGTCGTCGCAAACATCGATTTGTAACCAATCAATGGTAGGATTTGGATATATCTCCAACTCAACTGGTGGTTCCAAGTTATCACTGCTTGTTGCTGCCAATGACATTGGCCCAAAAACCAATAATATAAAGGATAATATTTTTATGAATGTGTGCATTTCGGTATTGAATCTATATATAAAACACCAAAATGGCTAGCAATCCCCTATGAGTTAACAGAAGTTTAGTATTTCTTCACAATACATTAAGGGAAAAAAGGGCAATAAAAAAGAGGAGTGGTACAACCTCCACTCCTCTTGAACAATTGTAAAATTCGTAGTTATCGTATTATACTGACGTTTCCTTGGCTCAGGTATTCTGATCCGTTAATACAGCTTACGCTTAACCAATAAGCGAAAACGTCAGGTGCAAGTTCTTCTCCTTCATACGTACCATCCCATCCTTGGTTTTGATCGGTGGTAATAAATACAACTTCTCCCCATCTGTTGACTATCTTAAGCTCCATCTCATCAATGAACTTAGAACGAACAAATAATAGATCGTTAGTGCCATCTCCATTAGGTGAGAAAGCAGTTGGTATGAATACATCTTCTTCTGTACAAGTTGGTTGAGTAACTTCTAAGAAAAATTCTACTATTAATTCACATCCATTTTGATCTGTTATGGTGACTGTGTAAGTTGTGCTTTCTTCTGGACTATCCGTTATTTCTTCTACGTTAGTATCAGCTGTACTCCACTCTACTTCCCACAATTCACTGTATGGGACTAAGGTCAAAGTAACTTCTTCGCCTCTGCAAAGAGTGTCTCCAACTGATGAGATAATTTGTGTATTTAAACCTTCTAGGCCGGGATAAATCGTTTCAGTTAGTTCCATTGTACATCCAGAACCTGGATCGGTTACCAAAACAGTAATTAGTTTCGACAATGTGGTAAAGGTGTCAATAGTTATAAATTGCCCCGTAGTATCTCCTAATATGCATTCAGTAGGGCTCCATACATATTCATAATCTTGTGCATTAGTACCCTGGACACTCACTACGAAAGGATCTCCTGAACAATCTTGTTCGCCAAGGTCAATAAACAACGAATCCATCATTTGAGGAAGGAGAACTATATCAATAGTATCACCACAGCCAAGTCCATCATCTATCTTGGCGGAAATCATGGTTTCCTGTGTAATCACAATGTTAAAGATGGGGCCTGAGCCAATTTCCAGCCCTAAAGAATCACACCAAGTAATCAAACTATCATTCAAATTAGACGTAGCCGTAATCGTATACATATCTGTCATACAATCACTCACTTGATCGACTATTTCCAACATTGGATCAATATCTGAAACTATAATACATTCTTCATATCCAACTACTGGACATGGTGCATCTGGTGCTGTTAAAACAACATCGTATTTACCAGAACCAGTAAGTGCATAATCATGACAAATCATTTGGTCACCCGGAATAACCGTCGAATCACCAAAATCCCAAATTAAATTACCATCCGCATTAGTATTTGCTTCAAAACAAACCACTGAGCTTCCACAATCTGGTCTTGTTGCCGTGAAGAATAAGGTATCATTTTCAGTGCCAGGGCCAAAGTCATATGGTCCAATATAAATCGAATCTATATCTACGCAGCCTAAACCATCATCTGCTTTTGCATATAACCAAACACTTGTAGAATCGCTATACTCGAAAGTACCGCCTGTGCCTACTTCCACTCCAAGAGGGTTACACCAACTGATGAACTCATCTTCCAAATTACTTATCACCGTCACTAGAGCCGTATCTCCTAAGCAATAATTTAAGGTATCAATTTCTAAATCAATATCAATCTCAGGTTCAAAACCTAAAATAGTTATGTCTTCTGAATACGCAACTACTTCACATGGAGCATCTGGCGCCGCAAGGCTAACGGTAAATGTTCCAGTAGTTCCATAATCATGGCAAGGGAATTGGTCACCAGTTACTACTGTACCATCACCAAAATCCCAAATTAGAAATCCAGCTGCATTCGTGTTTGCTTCAAAGCAAACGGTAGTTCCTCCACATTCCTCTAAGCTGGCTGTGAAACTTAAAGTATCATTTTCTGTACCTGGACCAAAGTCGTAAGGTATGATGTTTACCAATGTTGTGTCAATACAATCATCACCTCCATCTAACTTAACCGATATTTGCTCTTCACCTTCTCCCATCCAAATATATGTCGGACCAGTGCCCACTACTTCTCCATCTATACACCATTGGATATCGCCCATATCTGCATTAGTGGTAGCTTCTAATTCAACTGACTCACCTAAACAGTAGTTAACAATTCCGTCCGCTTCTGCTCCCAAAACAGTAACAAAAGGTTCTTCAGAAACTACAATAGTCATGGAGTAACAATCAACTGGACAAGGCGCTTCTGGTGCACATAAAACCACATCATAAGTTCCACTTCCAGTTTCCGGTGCTTCATAAGTATGACAAGTATTCTGATCGCCAGACATCATTGAACCATCTCCAAAATCCCATTCTAAAGTTCCTGCAGCATCGGTATTTGCTTCAAAGCAAACTGTCAGTCCACCACAATCTTCATAAAGTACATCAAAGAATAAATCCTCAAATTCACTTCCAGGACCAAAATCATAAATTTCGATGCTTACTTCATCGGTAATGGTACAATTTTCGCTAGCCACAATCTTAGCCGTTAAACTTGATGTGTTATATAAAACACCATCAATCACAAAACCTTCTGGTAATCCAGTCAGCTCGTTTGTTTGAGGATATAAAATTACTTCAGTCCCTACAAACACCTCTGTACCTGCACCATCACACCAAGTAATTAATTCGTCAGGTCCATTTGATGTAGCTGTTAAAATCAATGAATCTGTTGCACAAGTTGAAACTGAATCAACTTCTACTCCCAAGTTAAATATATCTATGTCTGAAAAAATAGTAATTGTTTCTTCATAGCTATTACCAGCACAAATGCTTCCAACACCAGTCAAACTGATGGTAAAATCTCCTGCATTGCTAAATGTGTGACAAACTTCAGAACCAATAGCTTCATTATCACTTCCTGAAGCCTCATCTCCAAAATTCCAAATATATAAGTTGCCGACGTTTCCTGAAGGCAAGAAGCAAACCGTAAGATCACCACATTCTTCATAGTCATATGTAAACGAGAGATCAGGCGCCTCCCCAACTAGAACAGTCACAAAATCAGTAAGTGTACAGCCAAATTGATTTTCTATACTTACTTCCATTTCGAACTCTTCATCTTCTAATCCTACTCCAACAGTCGGTGTATTAGTATTTGCGCCATCCACTATATGATCATCATTCCATGTAAAGCTTAATATTTGGTTAGGATCATTGTTAAGCACTATGTACTGTGCGGTGTCTCCATAACACAACATAAATGGCTCTATAATATCTACATTAATAGAATTATCTATCAGCTCAATAGTGGTTGTTCCTACGAGACAATTTTCATTGTCACCTTCTAACATCACATAAACTGTATAACTTGGTCCTCCAGGTGTTGTCCCTGAAATAGAAGTTCCTGTTCCTATGATGTTTATAAAGTCTATGTCATCTGACCAAATATAGTTTCCACCTGCCACTGGATTAGCTACCGATAAACTATATTGTCCATCACAAACCATTCCTTCTCCTGCGACTAGAATTTCTGACTCCTGAGTTACTGTAACTGAAACCTCATTGGTGATAGTACAAGCTCCGTTTGTTACCGTTACCGAGTACACAATATCCTCAGTGACCGTTACGGTCGGGTTAGAAAAATCGGTGTTGCTATCAAAAGACAAGCCTGTTGTTGGCGACCAGGTATAGGTCCAATCACTGTTTGGATTTGCAACCAGAGCTGTTTCCATACCCATGCAAACAAACAGTGGATCTGCAAAAAACTCAATACTTGGATATCCTGTATCAAAGGGTGATTCGATAGTTGTTCCACTACAACCATTATCATAATTAGTAGTTAGTGACACACTCACCTCATCATCTAAACCAAGCATAATCTCAAGAGGATTATCTGACGAGCTGAAGTTGCTACCATTGATAGTGTAGTTCCAAACTAAGGAAACTAAGTTTGCGGCGTCATAATCCGTTGTATTACTTAGGACTAATGTCAGATTATTGGGATCATCACAATTGGTAATAGTTACATCCCAACTTGGATCAGGTGTGATCTCACCAACTATATTTACATCTTCATTAATATTTATTACGCAACCGTTATCAAAGGCTACAGTTAAATCTATATTTAGAGCCTCGTTACTGTTAATTGTAAGGGATATGGTTTCTCCATTAAATGTTTGTGTACCACCATTGGTAATAATCCAACTGTATGAATTCGGATCAAAACCAGCTGTCTGAGCATAACTTGCCGTTATATCTAGATCAATGGTTCCATCAGGATGACAAGTAATATTTGAATAAACAAAATCAATTTGAGGTAAAATATCCTCACTTGAGTAGGTCATGGTTTTACTAAACTGACATCCGTTAGAGTAACTTACTAATACGGCAACCTCTATTGAGTTATCAGTATTCATGTAGGTGTAGTCTACCGACTGCCCACTTAAATTTGTAGTTGTACCATCTTCCAAAATTGTCCAACTGTAGTCAGATGGAGTACCCGCAAAAGAACCTCCTATCAATTCTACTTCTAAGTTTAGATCGAGCATGTTATTATCAAAATCACATCCATCTACAGAAGGTAGTATATTTACTTCAGGTGCTAAATCTTCGTAAGGATCTATAGTTTTTGTAGCATAGCCAAAACAACCATTGTCAAACTTAACTTCAAGTTCGATGGTTACTGGAGAAAGTGCATCAAAAACAATGGTTTGTCCCATTAGCATGGTAGAATTGGAAACATCAGAAACAGTCCACATCCACATTTCAGCATTGATATCCCCATTTAATATAGAAGAAATATCACTTACTTCAAATTGGAATCCATTAGCATAACATTGTAATACTGTTACTTCAAAATCAACTTGCGGTAATAAATCCTGTAGCAAGAATGTCTCAGAAATTGTTTTTTTACAACCTTTATTGGTAACTATGGTAAGCTGTACTTCAATGGTTTCAAAAAACACATTGTTTAAATCTATGCTTGCTGAATTTGTAGTGTTTGTCTGGACTCCATCTAATAAGACTAACCATTCATAACTACTGATACTGACTGTAGGATCATAGATTTCAGATGCATCTTCTAGTAAAACATCGACACTACTTTCTCCACAATTTGAAAGAGAAATGTCAAAATCTATATCAAATCCTCCTTGAACAATAGTTATTTCCTCAGAATATACATCGGTACAAGATTCGAATAAATTCTCTGAACTTATCGAAACTGTATAGACTCCTTCTTCTGGGAAAGTATAGATTGGATTCTCCTCATCCGACATTACTGCAGGATCATTAGAAGGAAAATCAAAGTTCCATGAAACATTAATACCGTTTTGAGTTGTATTGGTAAACTGATAAGTCAATTCATCACAATCAAGCCCTTCAAATTCGAAATCACTTACAACTGGATCTGAACATGGTACTATATTGTACTCAAAATCTCGTTTAATAATATTGATTAAACTACCATCTCTATATTCTTCTACACACACCCCAACCAAGAACTGACCTATCTGACCAGGTACTGCTGTTAAAACACCGGTTGTTGGATTTATGGTCAATGGTGTTCCTGCACCTAACATATTTGTTTCCGAAAAATTCGCTCCACTCCAAACCACTTCATCGTAGTATGGAAATGTGGTTGAATTTGGATGGTTTGGTGGCTGTGGAATTGGAAAGTCTATGCTTGCTCCACTCGTAGGTGTACATAATTTATACACCAAAGAATCACCATCTATATCAGTTGCACTATGATCAAAAGTTAATTGTTGACCTGCACAAAGAAAGATATCCGGCCAATCATTAAATGCAGCACTATTATTACAATGAGTTAAGGTAAACTCATTTAACCTCGCAACATAAGTACTACCTGTTTCTAAAGGACTATCAATGTTTAGTAGAGTGGCATTTCTACAACATCTTTGGTAGGCCAAGATATAACCTCCATTTCTAAACGGTAAGTAAATTTCACTTTTGTAAACTGACTCATGGACACAAACATCTCCATCATCAAAAACACAACCATCTAAACCATTAATATCTATGGTGTCAGCACTTGTAAATGGCATTAAAATTTGACCAGATTCTCCTAAGGAAGTTAAAAGTGAGCCTGTACCAGTAAAAATCCCCACAGATGCTGGATCGTCAAAGAATGCTTCTGGATCTCCATTATCGCAATCTCTACGAACAGTTAATGTCACCTCGTAAAAACTATCTCCTAAACATTTATAGGAGATATCTCCACCCACAATATGGGTTGCTTCTAGAGAGGTCTGGCCCAAAAATAAAACCATTAGGATGAGCCCCTTTAATATATATGTCGATGTGTTAAATCTCATAGTTCTTAGTTTCATAGTGAGGAATGTTTAATTCAATTTTTTTAAATCAACAATCTTCACTTTCCTTTCCCTTGATGCTTCGATACTATAAATAGATTTGTCTGTAGCATCAATTGAATCACTAATAAATGTCGGTGAGAGTTCTTCTCCAAAAGAGACATCTTTAATAGTCAATTGTCCGTTATCTAGATATTGAGCTAAAGCACCGTTCATATAATCTCTTAATTCATTTTTAACACTAAAGACTCTTCTTCGTCCTAAGGCTAAATTGTACTTGTTTGTAGATCGTGGGCTGGTATATCCCATGACTGAAATTTCATAACTTTCTCCCTTGCTTAACCGATTAAGTAGCGCATTTAGGAATTGTAACATTTGTGCATAACCTCCCTTAACATCTGTTTCAAAGAAGTTTTCTAATTCTGCAGCTTGATCGTTTCTTTCAGCCTTAAAGGTGCCCTTTCTACTGATGTATGGATAGTACGTATCCGTATAATTTCTTAAAGTATAAAGTCTAAAGCTACGTTTATCTGGTTCGTCATTATCAAAATACAAGGTCAGTGGAATGTTTCCATATAATGATGTACGCTCTGCTGTCAGGTATAATTTTCTAGTTAGCTCATCATTAAAGTTAGGGTCACTTGTATCGAGTAGAATAGATGTCTTTTCGTATCCATCTTTTATAGCTGTGATTTTGTATTGCTTACCTCGCTCCAGCTTGAAATTAAAATCATTGCCATTATAGTTTATCTTCTGAATGGATGGGTTGTCAGGATCTGATAAATCTTCGATGATAATCGTTGCTCCTGCTAACTCTTCATTAGTTCCTCTTTCTAGCACCTCTAAGTTTAATTCTACAAAGGTCGCTTCTAGATATAGTTTCTTGATAAGTGTATCTGCTGGATTAGCATGGAACGTTGATACAAAAGTAGAATCAGAAATGTATCCAGGCTTCTCAGCTAGAATCATATACTCTCTTTCTGATTCTAAGGCAAATACATGATCAATGCCCGTAAAATTTTCAATTCTGTCTACTACACGTCCACTCGGAGCATCAATTAACTTAACTATAGTACCAGGTAGAGAATCTAGTTTTAGTTTTTCAAAAGTTAAAGCATTTAGATGGATGGTAGATGGTCGGATGTCTGCTCTATAAATATCGTAGCAACAAGCCTCCACAATACCGTCAATGTAGTTTGACTCTAATCTATTCGAACTAAAATGTGCTTCTCTGCTCTCTTCATCTAAGGTATAATACACATCATTATATGATGAGTTTATCGGAGCTCCAAGATTAATACGCTGACCGTATACATTGTTGCTTTTTATAGATTTAAAGACATCATAGCCACCCAATCTTAGATCTGAATCAGAGGAATAGAATAAAGTGTTAGAAGCTGTATGGAAAAATGGTGTTATTTCATTTCCCATAGAATTTACGCCTCTTACATTTACTGGATCGGTAAACCCACCATTTTCTCGGATGACGGTATACCAAATGTCTAATCCATTTTCTGTTCCATCAGCAAGTGGTCTATCAGTTACATAATACAGACGAACTTCATCATTGGTTTTATCGTAGGCTATGCTTGGTTGCGTGGTTGTATATTCTGGAGAGTTTATAAAATTTGGTAGCGGCATTGGCTCACCATAAATTCCTGAACTATCAATATTTCTGTAATATAAATCACATTTTAAATCTGAGGCAGTTACATAACCACAGACTGTGTAATAAATTTGTTTGTTGTCTGGAGTAAAACTCGTATGAGCTATTGTTTTAGGACTGTTATTTAAGTTACCATTCTCAATCACTTCACCAGCTGCATAATTTCCCGATTTTAATATTTTACCAACTGTTCTATTGGGATCAAAAGCAGAAGATAAATCTTCAAATCTCATAGAAGAATAATACATGGTATCACCCATCTTAATTGCCCCGAATTCTGAGTGTTGTGTATTTATATCATTCCCTAATCTTTCCACTTCATTATTAGAACCAACATTTTCTATATGATCGATTGCCCAATCTAAACTCAATACTTCCTTTTCTACGTTTTTTACTATGTCTTTATTTCTCCCACTATATTCAGATTGAAATAGTTCGAAATTTCTTTTTGATTCTTCGTATTTACCAAGTTTTTGCTGCACTTGGGCCAACTTATAAGTTGCCATTGGATAGTCATTAGTTGTATCCTGAGAAATGACATAAGTATAGCCTTGCTCAGCTAGTGAGTAAGAACTAAACTCTTGCGCCGTTTCTGCATGCTTATATCTAAGCGCAACGTCTTCTTCATCGAAGGCAAGTGCATTACCATAGTAGGTTAAAGCACTATAATAATCTTCTTCAGCAAGCGCTTGTTCAGCCGCTGATACAAATGCTTTGAATGTCTGTGCATTTGCGAGCTGCGAGCTCAGCATGAGAAGAAATATGGTATGTAATAAAAACCGGTTCATATATTCGGGATGTGTTGGTCAAATCGGTTAAAAAATCGGGCAAACTTTAAATTGACCCAAAGGTTTTACATTCGTTATTATATATCTAAAATGAACTTCTGGTCCACCTCTGTAATTTGTATGTTGATTAAATTCTGAAACGTCAATATCATAACTAGCAGCAACGAAAAACTCGTTATATCTAATGCCAATTTTAGGATAGAAGGCTGGTAAATCTGTAAATCTATAACCACCTCCAATCTGGATATTAAATCTTTTTCCAGGTTTTGTATTTAGATAATAGTCTAAGAAAGCGCCGACTATAAGCTCGTTGTATGTGTTTTGAATTTGATAAAGTGCATCCGCCTGAAGATCCAATCGGCTAGTCAATTGTACGTTTCCGATTCCATAAATAGAATATCTTCTTGGCAGTTTAAGATTTTCGTTGGTATCAAAAGTGATGTTCGGTTCGATTAAATGAAAAGCACCTGCTCCTATATCTACCTTAGTTCTTGAAGTTCTTTGCCATCTATAATTAATACCTAAAGCTGTTTCAAAAAATCCGATGGTTCCTACATTAAAGTCTTCACCTGATCCTGCTGTTTCTACAAATTGGTTATCAATCCACTGACTATCCCAGGTTAGGTTGGAAGCATCATAACCTCTAACTGAGTAACCTCCTAGAGCTCCTACTGTGATCACATTATTTCTATTTAGCAAGTATGTATAGCTTCCTGATAGATTTAGATTGCCCAATGTTATTTGAGAATCGCCTTGACGATCGTAGTTTAAAAATATTCCTGCACCGAAAAAACTTCGCTTAGACTTTTTAGGGAATATTTTAAAATCATAGCCTAACGTAGTAGTAAACCATGGAACTGGAACAGATCTCCATTGGTCTCTTACACTAATATTGACACGCTTGTCTCCATTGAAGATTCCGGTCAGCGCTGGACTTACACTTAATGGTGCATTATAAAATTGTGAGTAGTGCAAATCTTGCGATTGTACCCCTCCGCAAATAATGCAGAAAATAAATGTTAAAATTATCCAACTTGAATGAGCATATGATTTTCTCACATTGTCATTTTTATACATTAAATAAATACTTAATACATAAATCAATGATTTTCAATATATTGATTCTCAATGAGTTATGCAATCTTTATTGGTGGTATACAAAGCAAAAACCGTACTAGTAATTAGGCGGGGAATCAGCTTTGGGAAACCAACAGTAAGGTCGAAATTTAATGTGGGCTAATGAAAATAAGCCTAGGGTAATTATGGGTTAGAAATTGAATATATTAGTATTTTATACTTAATATACTACTTGTCAATTATTTAAATATTATAACTTTATTTAATAAGTTTAAAGGCAATGGATTTTACGACTTGATAGTTTAGGTCCTTTGAGGGAGCTAAGATTAACTCTTTATTATCTTCATTATTTAACACTTCATCTATTGTATAAAGCCTACCGAATGGAATTTTATGTTTGACAAAAGCTAATTCTAAATCTTCTATTTTAAATGTTGCAAATGATTGCTGCAACAGTTCCACAAGTTCATTTCTTTTTTCCAACCGTGCTTGATTCGTTTCATATGCCTGAATCTTCTCGGACGCAAGGTTAAGTAGATTAGCAAGCGCAGAAAATTGATGATCATTTACAATAGCTAGAACAAACTTTACTTTATCGGCTGACTCAAACAAATCTCCATATGGTGCTATATTTGGATGCTGAGTTCCCATTCGCTTAGGTAGATGGCCAACATTCAAATAATTAGATGCTTGATTTACGAGACTAGTAACTGCCGAATCATAAAGAGACACTTTAAAAAAACTTCCTTTCCTTTCTTTCAGCTTTCTAATGATGCCAATTAGAATTGCCTCTTTCAACTGATGAGCGGCAATGACATCTATTAAAGCAACCGGCATCTTAGTATAAGAGTCTTGAGTACCAGTCATACTTAGATAACCAGTCTCTGCCTGCATGATAACATCATAGGCTGCCTTGCCTTCTTTATTATACGATGTAAGCTGTGCAAAAATCAATAGCGGATTAAGCTTAGTTAAATTTTCATAATCCAGTTTAAATTTCGTTAATGATGAATCTTTATAGTTTGTGATGAGTATATCCGCGGATGCTATCAAACTATGAAGCTTACTTAGATGCTGAGCTAAAGTCAAATCTAAGTTGATAATTTCCTTACCATAATTTATAGATGCAAAGTAAGCTGAATCGGCTTTATCGCTGGCTTCCTTGGCTAGTTTCCAATGGCGAGTTACATCACCACCCGTTTTTGGATTCTCAATTTTTATGACTTCAGCACCCAGTTCAGCAAAAAACATAGCCACTGAAGGTCCTGCAAGTACAGAAGACAAATCTATAACCTTTAGTGATTTAAAAAACTGATCCATAGTTGCTCTGTTATTTTAGACAAAACCTCATTCTTGTGAAATTAATTGACTTCTGGATACTCTACACGAACATGATAAATACTTCGCAACATTGATTTAAAAACATCTACCGAGGCTTCTAACTCATTAAATGATAGCTTAGAATCCTCTAATTGTCCTTCAGAAATTTTGAAGGCTACTATTTTATCAATTAAATTATCAATGTCTTGACCTGTCGGTTTTTGTAGACTTTTGCTGGCCGCTTCCACCGAATCTGCTAACATAAGAATTGTTTGCTCTTTAGTTTTTGGAAGTGGCCCAGGATATCGGAAAATAGATTCATCAAATTCTTTATCAGGAAACTGATTTAGCTGATTCCTGTAAAAGTATTCTACTCTAGTTGTTCCATGATGAGTTTTAATGAAATCTATGATGATTTTGGGTAGTCTATGCTTTATGGCCATCTCTACCCCATTAGTTACATGACCGATGATAATTTTCGCACTCTCGAAGTTGTTATTCAGATCGTCATGAGCATTTTCTCCTCTGCTATTTTCTATAAAAAATAATGGTTTTTCTAATTTGCCAATATCATGATACAAAGCTGCTGTCTTGACCAGCAAAGAATTTGCGCCTATTCTTTCTGCTGCTGCTTCACATAAATTTGCTACTTGTAATGAATGCTGGAACGTTCCAGGTGCTCTTAGAGATAATTCTCTTAGGAGTGGTTTATTCATATCTGATAGCTCTGCCAATTTTATACTTGAAGTGAATCCAAAAATATTTTCAAGCAATGGAATAAAGGGATAAGCCAGCATTAGTAGTAGTGCATTTACCACTAACCATCCATAAATGCTGAAGTTAAATGGCTCTCCTGAGGACCAGCTTGTCAAATTTAACCCAAGTATTCCTAGAAGGTAACTGAGCAAAATAAAGCCGATTGCTAGGAAAAACTTATTCCAATATCTAGTCTCACTAACAAATAAAACCGTAACCATTCCAGCCAGAATTTGAATAAAGGTAAATTCATAGCCCATTTTAGACAAAATACTTGCAATTAAAACAATTACAATATGAAGGATCAAGGCAAGTCTATCTTCGAAAAAGTTTTTGATTAAAATGGGAGCAATGCAAAATGGAATGACATAAGTACTAAGTGAGGTATAGTTTTCAATAGCAAAAACCAAATAGCTGAAAACAATCGGCCAGATAAGTAGAAAACTTAATTTCCTATTCGATTGGTAAACTTGAGGAAAATATTTTCTTACATAAAATATAAGAACCAAAAGAATTAGTGCCGTCAATAAAAAGTAACCAAAAAACGAGAAAATACGATCTTTCGTGTTGGATAGAGAAAATGCCCTTGGATTGCTTGTCAGACTTTGATAAACCTCCTCACTCACGATTTCTCCTTTAGCTAAAACTTTTTGTCCCTTAGTAAATAAAACAGCATCACCTGATAATGCTCTTTCTTTTTCTATGATGAGTTGATCCTTACTTTCTTCACTCACTGTTAAGTTTGGTTGCAGGACTTCCTTTAATCTATTTGTAGTATTTCTGTCTAATGTATATGTTGTTTTTGAAAGCTCTAGTTCAATGTCATCGATCAGATTATTTGGAGAACAAAAGGAGGAAGAGGCTATTTTACTTATTTCTCCTGCTCGATAGATGCTTACACTTTGTCCTTTATGCTCCATTGGCAAAACACCTGACTGGTAGCAATCTCGAATAAGTTTATGAATAGGTCTAGCTACATCCTCACTTAAAAAAAGTACTTCATTCAGCTTCGAGATAACATCAGTGATAGTTCTTTGGTCATGCGTATAGACGGCTCCTAATTCATCTTTAAATGTTTCTAAATGCTCATTTATTTCAGATTGTTTTAAAGATTGGACCAGGTCCTCAGTTGCCATGATGTCATCATTTGGCCAGGGCTCGCCAAGTTTTAATGCCTTCGAACTTGCAGATGGAAACACAAAACCAATAGCAGCTAGGCAAGTTAAAACCATCACCCACTTTAAGATGCTGTTTATATTTGCCCCAATACTACTTTTCTTATCTCCCATAGCTCTAAAATACCATTAATTCTCAGTGCAAAAATCAGCACTATTTTACTTT
Source organism: Saprospiraceae bacterium (assembly GCA_020629035.1). Taxonomy (GTDB): domain Bacteria; phylum Bacteroidota; class Bacteroidia; order Chitinophagales; family Saprospiraceae; genus JAHDDO01. The sequence continues at coordinate 16,670 of JAHDEC010000033.1, forward strand.
TTAGCTTCCCATTTATGTTCAGTCACTTTTTCTAAATGAGCCATATATCTTGCTAAAACAAACAAATAATCAGAAAGCCGATTTAGATACTTTATAACCGGTTTTGCATCCTTTATTTCCTCTATGATACTTATCACTCTACGTTCTGCTCTACGACATACAGTACGTGCCACATGCAACTGGGCTATCGATTTAGAGCCACCGGGAAGAATGAAATAATTAAGCGCTTGTAAATGCTCATTCATTTGATCGATTTGGTTTTCGAGGCTTAGAATATCTTGTTCTTCTACACTAGGCAAATTAAAATCATTGTCTTTAGGTGTGGCTAATATAGAACCGATATTAAATAACATATGCTGGATGAGGGCTAACTCCTTGTTCACCTCGTCAGCTTTAATAAACGCCATTGAGAGACCTATGTGACTATTTAATTCATCAACGGTTCCATAAGCTTCTATTTGCCAATGATCTTTGGAAATCCTGCTTCCTCCAAATAAGCTTGTTTTTCCTTCGTCTCCTGTTTTAGTATAAATTTTCATAGGCTCAAATTATGCTTCAAAGATAATCTGATTCAATGCTTTCCGTACTATTAGCTCTATGAATATTATTTGGAGACGTCAGTAGAGACTAGACCATCTCTTAGGGTTATAATTCTTTGTGCGTGTTCTGCAATATCTGGTTCGTGAGTAACAAGTATCACAGTATTACCTGCATTATTCAATGACTCAAAAACGGCCATTATTTCATCTGAAGTTTTCGTATCTAAATTACCTGTTGGCTCATCTGCTAATATAATCGAGGGCTCATTTACTATGGCTCTTGCAATTGCAACTCTTTGTCGTTGCCCTCCCGACAATTCATTAGGCCTATGATCCATTCGGTCTGCTAGGCCTACCATGGATAATACGTGCTCAGCCCGTTCTTTCCTTAGTTTTTTACTTTTACCAGCGTAAATTAATGGCAGAGCTACATTATCCGTGGCTGTCATCCTTGGTAAGAGATTAAAAGTTTGGAACACAAAACCGATTTCTTTATTTCTTATGTTGGCCAATTCCGTGTCATCTAGTAAACTTACTTGTTGTTGATTAAGAAAGTATTCTCCATCACTTGGTGTATCTAGACATCCTAACAAGTTCATTAATGTAGATTTGCCCGAACCTGAGGGTCCCATTAGAGCTACATATTCCTTTTCTTTTATCTGAATAGATATATGCTTGAGTGCGTGTACTTGCTCCTTCCCCATTATGTAGGTTTTCCGCAAAGCCTCAGTATATATTAGTGGTTTTATCAAAAAGTGTATTTTTTATGAAGGTAAAGATTCAATTAAACATTAGTGAATAAACTAGACGAGTATCAAAAATCTATCTCTTAAATATCTTTTTTTGTAGTTATATAAAGGTCTAGACCAATCTATTTTTTAGCTTTACACCAAAATAGTAAAAGACATCTCAAAGTCAATTAAACATATCGCGGTTTCGGGCAACATTGGAGCCGGAAAAACCACTTTAAGCGAAAAGCTTTCTAAACATTATGGATGGAAAGTGCACTACGAAGACACGGTTACTAATCCGTATTTGAGTGATTTTTATGATGATATGCAACGTTGGTCTTTTAATTTGCAGATCTATTTTTTAAACAGTAGATATCGACAAATAATCGAACTTAGGCAAGGAGCTGATACGGTCATTCAAGATCGTACGATTTATGAAGATGCTAAAATCTTTGCTCCCAACCTACATGAAATGGGATTGATGTCTACTAGAGATTTTGATAATTACCAGTCATTATTCGAATTAATGACTTCGCAAATAAATCCGCCAGATTTATTAGTGTACATACAAGCCTCCATTCCGACACTTGTTTCTCATATTCATAATCGTGGAAGAGAATATGAAGGTTCTATCAGTCTAGATTACCTGAAGCGTCTTAATCAGAAATATGAAGATTGGATTAAGACATACAAAGCAGGAAAATTGTTAATCATCGATGGCAATACACTTGATTTTATCAAGAATCAGGAAGATTTTGGACAGATTATCGAGATGATAGACCGTGAATTGTTTGGACTTTTCTAGGCCACTTTTACCATTTTGTTGCTAGGTAGGCGGTAAGAATATCTACTGCATTAATGCAATCTGTATGGTTGTTAATAATTAAATCTGCTTCAGATAGATATGGCTTGATGTATTTTTCAAAAGCCGGCATAACATGGTGTTCATATCTATATAATACATCGTCCAGTGGATAATTTCTTTCCTGCTGGTCTCGCTTTATCCTTCTGATTAATTTTACATTATCTGGAGCATCTACAAAGAGTTTTAGGTTATATAGTTTACGCAATGCTGGAAAATGATAAACAAACAAACCTTCGACTATGATAATGGGGTTTGGTTGCAGTATAAATTCTTTTGCCTCCTTAAGATCATTATTAAAAGTGTATTCTTTTTTTGTCACACTCTTGCCTGAGGTAAGTTTTTTTAGATCGTCTAACAATAGATTTTTGTCGATAGAAGAAGGTAAGTCAAAATTTACAATTCCATTCTCATCCACTTCTTGTTGTTCTCTTGGGTGGTAATAATCATCCTGTGAAATAAATGTAACAGGTTTGTCTACAAGTTTTTCCTTCAGCAGATTTAAGAATCTTGACTTTCCTGATCCACTTCCTCCTGAGACACCGATTATCATAAACTTCATTACTTACTTATTTATTTCTGCTAAAGTAAAAATTATATTAATTTCAATGACTATCAATAAGCATTCTCAAAACCAATCGAGGCATGATCGAATATCTTTTTAGGGGAGTAATAGGTATAACTGTATTATTAGCTATATGTTATTTGCTGAGCACCAATCGAAAAAATATAAAATGGGACTTAGTGGGAATAGGAATGGGATTACAAATAGTTCTTGCCCTTTTATTGTTTAAAGTCCCATTTGTGAGAGATATGTTTCAATACATTGTTGATTTTTTCATTGTTGTGATTAAAGCTAGCACCGATGCAGCAGTCTTCCTTGTGGGGGATTTAGCTCGCCCAGGACAACCCTTTGGATTTGTTTTTGCGGTGTTGCCCACCATTATTTTCTTTTCGGCTTTATCTTCTATTCTTTATTATTTCGGAATTCTACAAAAAATAGTTTTTGGCTTTGCTTGGCTGATGAGAAAAACCATGGGTCTATCTGGTGCTGAAAGTTTAGCTGCAGCCGCCAATGTTTTTATAGGTCAAACTGAAGCTCCGCTTGTGATCAAACCTTACTTAGAAAAGATGACCAAGTCCGAAATTCTGACTCTAATGACCGGAGGTATGGCAACCATTGCAGGGAGTGTTTTTGGAGCCTACATGGCCATGCTAGGAGGTGATTCTCCTGAGGAGCAATCTGTTTTTGGAATGCATTTATTAACTGCATCGATTATTTCTGCTCCTGCAGCTATTGTTGCGGCGAAAATGTTGTTTCCAGAAACTGAACATGATAAAATTAATAAAGACATAAACATACCCAGAGATGCTGCTGGCAGTAACTTTTTAGATGCGCTAGCAAAAGGTACGACCGATGGTATGAAATTGGCTGTAAACGTAGCTATTATGCTACTTAGTTTTATGGCATTAATTTATTTACTAAACGGTCTTCTCGGAAGTTTCGGAAATTGGTTTGGTATCAATGATGCGGTAAATACTGCATCTGGAGGCAGGTTCCCAACACTCTCAATGCAAGCCATTATGGGAGTTCTCTTCAGCCCACTAGCTTGGGTTATAGGTGTGCCGACCGAGGATATATTACTTGTGGGACAATTACTTGGTGAAAAAACTATTCTAAATGAGTTTGTCTCTTATGCTTCCTTAATGGACTTTAAAAACAATGGTTTACTTGGAGAAAGAGCCATCATTATTTCGACTTATGCTTTATGTGGTTTTGCAAATTTTGCTTCTATTGGAATACAGATTGGAGGTATAGGATCTTTAGCTCCAAATCAACGAAAAACACTTACTCAGTTTGGTGTAAAATCATTAATAGGTGGTACAATAGCTTGTTTATTAACCGCAGCAATAGCTGGTATGTTAATTTAATATATTACTCAAAAGGATAATCTAAGATAAGTGATTGTTCAGTGATGTTGAAATCGCTCACAAGATCTTGATGAAGTGGGATTAATAGATCGTTCCCATTAAAAAGCACATTGGCAAACACATTACCACTTGATTCATTTATTGCCGTGATAACACCCTTTAAGTCACCCTCCACATCGAAAACTTTAAATCCAGTACAATTGCTCAGTTTGATTTCATCTTTGCTCAGGCTGATCTCTTTTAACCATTCTTTTTCTATAAATATGGATTTAGTTTTAAACAGACTAGTTTTTTCTGGTTGATCAACATCTTCGAGCCTTAAGAGAATGTTATGCCCTACTTTTATCTTTTTAACCTTAAAAGGAATTTTACAATGGTCAATATCTATAAATATAAAAGAGAGCTTAGTGAGTATTGGTTGATAAATCTCTTCAACTACTAAGTTCATTAGTCCTTCGGCACCAAAGGATTTAGAAACAAAACCAATCTTAACTAGTGGAGGAATCAAAAACTATGGTTTATTAACTTTTGCTCTAAGATAAATCCTGCTTCTGCTTTTTCTTCCCATGGGTCAGTGCAAATAGTACATTGCGTATCAAGAATCATCATTCGTTTGTGAAACAAACCTATCCCTAAATCATACTTCTCAACACTAAATCTACGCTCAATGATGTTGTCATCATCAGCATGCTGAATGATTATAGCATCATCATACTCCACGCCATCTTGAATAATGGTCTCATCGATGGCTAATACCTTTGACTCCCAGTTCTTAAATGTAAAAATTGACTCTCCAGCCACATTCTGAACTAAGGTGTTTTTATTAAAGAGTGGACTCTCCCACTCCTGATCTAGCATCATAGGAAAGATTAATTTTTTGAAACTTAAATTCTCTTCAATTCGAATTAATTGCTGGGGCGTTTTTTCAATAAGCCATTGACGTTTAGGAGTGTATGTTGAAGCTGAATCTTTTTTATAACTTATTTCAACAACAAAAGTGGAGTCACCATTTGCATTTAGGAATTGATCGACGATCGTTTCTTTATGGAATGAGGTCGTTTCTAAGACTGTGTTTCCTTGATCATCATAAATTATCGAATCCATTTGGTACTCCCAAAAGTTACCAATTTTTGTTGGATAGTAATGTGCATCAAAATTTATGTCTGGTTCTTCAGTGACTGTCTCACATGAGCTCACAAGACATACTAAAGCTAAACCAACAAATAACACTGCAAAAACCTTAAATGTATTCATATTCTTTAATTTGAAGAAACTGAAATAATGCCACCTCCTATGACATCTTCATTCTCATAAAACACAGCAGATTGTCCTGGTGCAATTCCTCGCACATTTGCATAGAAGTTTACTTCTATGTTGTTTCCAACTTGTTTTATTGAGCTATTTGTTCCTCGGTCGTTATATCGTACCATCGTAACGGCATCAAGAGGATCAGGTAAGTTTTCGTATTTCATTAGGTTAACGTCACGAACTAACATTTTATTTTTTAGTAAGTCTTTTACATCACCTAGCACTACTGTATTTGTGTTGGGATCTATTTTCGTAACATATTTAGGTTCGCCAAACGCCTGTCCTAATCCTTTTCTTTGACCTATCGTATAGAATGGGTAACCATCATGTTTTCCAATAACATTTCCTTGCACATCTTGAAACACGCCATCCTTAACAGCATTTTCTAGCTCTGGCATTCTTCGTTTTAGAAAACCTCGATAATCATTATCTGGGACAAAGCAAATTTCATAGCTTTCTGGCTTTTTAGACAATTCTTCATATCCCCAATCTTTGGCTAGTTGCCTAATTTCTTCTTTTGTGTAATCGGCTAGAGGGAACATGGTCCTTCCCATACAAAACTGATCTAAGCCCCAGAGTACGTATGATTGATCTTTTCTTGGATCTACTCCTTTACTTATAAATCTTCTACCATTTTCTTCTTTAACCTTAGCGTAATGCCCAGTCGCAATGTATTCACAATTTAGAGCATCTGCCCGTTTAAGTAAAGCTCTCCACTTGATATGAGTATTACAGAGTATGCACGGGTTAGGTGTTCTTCCTGCCACATATTCTTCGACAAAATTATCAATAACGTAGTCTCCAAATTCTTCTCTAATATCCACTATAAAGTGATGAAAGCCCATATCAACAGAAATCTGTCTCGCATCATTGATAGAGTCAAGACTGCAGCAACCAGTTTCTTTACCAGATCCCCCAGAACTTGCATAATCCCAGGTTTTCATGGTTATTCCGACCACTTCATAACCTTGTTCATGAAGCATCATAGCTGTTACAGTGCTATCGATTCCTCCACTCATGGCAACTAATATCCTTCCTTTTTTACTCATGTTTTGTAAATACTAAAACAAAGGTATATGAAAAATCACTATGTTTCTAAGATTATTCAATGTGTAACAATTTGTGTTGGCTTATGGACATAAAAAAAGGGGCTTCAAATGAAGCCCCTTTTACTTTTATATCAAACCATTATTTCAAAATGGTTATGTTACCTATCTCGGTGTTTTCTTCACCAGAATCATCACAAATATAAGTTAGGTGATATCCATATACATCTGGATTTAATGCTTCACCATTAAATGTTCCATCCCATGTTGCGTTCATATCCATACTCATGAATACTTGCTCACCCCATCGGTTGTAAATCATAATCTTATACTCACTAATACATGTGTTTCCATTACCAAATTTCACACCGTAAGTATCATTCGTTCCATCTCCATTTGGAGAGAATGTGTTAGGTATGTAAACCATATCTGGATCACAACATACCTCAGTACATGTTATTGTGATTTCAGTTACACAAGTACAACCTGCTTCATCGGTAATAGTTACAGAGTATGTAGTCTCATCTTCTGGGCAAACATTGATTGTCTGAGTTGTTTGACCATCTTCAGACCATACATATGTAAGACCTTCTCCTTCTGCAGTTGCAGTAAGATCAATGCAAGTTCCACAAACTGGACTTTCATTTGAAGTCTCAATACTACATGATTCGATTCCACCTTCTTCTACTGTTACACAAGTGCTTGCTTCACAACCTTCATCTGAAGTGACTGTCACACAGTATGTACTACCTTCTGATACTTCTATAGATTGTGTTGTTGCATTGTTGAAATCCCACTGATATGTGTAGTTTTCACCACCTGTTGCATTCGCTGTAAGTGTTGTTGATTCACCAGAACAAAGTGATAAATCACCTTCTATTGCTACTTCATTAATTTCTTCAGTAAGCGTAATACAACCAGAAACTTCACATCCTTCCGCGTTTAGACCAGTAACACAGTATGTTACTTCTCCACCCGGAGGTGTCAATGTCCATGTGTCAGTACCTGAAGGTCCGTTAGGCGTCCAATCGCCAACTATGTCAGATGTTAAAGTTACTTCTTCACCTGGACAGTAAACCAGACCTGTACTAGAAGCAATTTCTGCATCACCTCCATCAATAATTTCAACACAAGCCGTATCTTCATTAGTACAACCTAGAGCATTAGTGGCGCATGCTGTGAAGCACTCCCCTTCCTGAGCATTAGTAATAGTTATCGTAGAACCTGTTCCTATCTCAAATCCTTCATCATCCTTCCATGTGATCATTACTGCTGTACTGTCGGCATTAGCTGTTAATACAACATCTTGACCTTCACAAATCAGGATTGGATTAGGTGTTATCTCAACTTCTGGTCCTTCTTGAACATTGACTGCTATACATCCAACAAAGTCACATATTCCAGACCCTGTTACAGTTCCTGAGCCAGTCATACATGTTGCGACTACTTTGAATATGGTAGTTTCATTAACGACTACTGTTGGATTCGGATCATTTTGTTGGTTTTCCCAATCTATAGCTGTATCAGCCATCCAAGTATAAGTACAGTTAGGATCTATACCGTCTGGATTTAATTCGATTGTATCACCAGCACATATTGTGTATTCTGTAATTAAATCCTCAAATGGATCATCTACTTTATGTACAAGGAATGAGCCCATTTCAGTACAGTTCTCACTACTCACAGTCCACATGACTTCGCATGTACCTGAACCTGTTGTAGTACCTGAACCAGTGTACGTAAATATAGGATTACTAGGGTCAGTATCATCGATGATAATACACTCATCAGCCATCCATGTATATTCTAGTCCATCATATCCTTCGATTGTAAATGTTGATTCTGAACAAACATAAACATCGGTAGGTAAATTATCATAAGCTGGAGGCTGGTAACCTTCAATCATGATTGTTCCTGTTACAGCACAATCAGTATCTGGACATTCTACTGTATAAGTAACTGTACCATCTCCCATATATGCTGTTCCAGAACCAGTACCAACACCAGAACCAGTAGCTGGTGGAATACCAATGGTAGGATTCGAAATACTTCCATTGTCTATTGTTACTGCTCCATCAACCATCCACGTATATGTACAATTAGGATCACCTAATTCATTTAATTGAATAGTTTCACCTGGGCATAATCCAATAGTTTCTGGTAAATTAATATCTGGAGTAGTTCCTAAACTTACTACGATATCAATAGCAGATGTACAAACTCCATCAGTAACTGTAATTGTCACTGTAGTCGTTTCTGTTATATTAGTAATGTACACAGCTCCATCAATTACAGCAACATTTGTACTTGGCATACCTGTTACCATATATCCGTCAGGAATAGATGATACAAGTAATAAAGATTCACCTTCACAAACAACTGCTTCCGATGGCAAGTCAAGTGGGTTACCACTCATTTCATTCAAAGTAATCGTTTGAGTAAATGTACATCCTTCTATTGAAGAAGCAGTTAAAGTTACTGTTACGCTTTCTCCAATCCCTGTAGCTATAATATCTCCATTTTCTAGACTTATTACGCCCATTGGATCAGAGCTATAGTTGTATCCAGCAAACTGAGTTCCTACAACAACCGATTCTGAACCACAGATTGTGTATTCTTGATCATCACCTAAAGGATTAGCTATAATAGATACTTCAAAGCTTCCTGAAGCTGAACAACCATCTTGTTCTGCTGTGTATGAAATAGTCGTAGTTTCTTGTACTCCTGAAACAGAAACAATTCCATCTTCAAAAGTACCTACAGCTGGGTCAAAAGTAAAGTTGGTGTTTTCATCAAACCCTTCTCCTATAACTATTACATCTCCTGCGCATCCTGACTGATCATCTAAAGAAACACTAAAATCAGCTAAGTCTAACATAACTGTTTCTGTAATACTTGAAGTACAACCTGTCTCTCCTACAACTGTTAAGGTTACTTCTAAATCAGTAGCACCACTTGTAGAAAAACTAAATGAATCATCAGATGAAGTAAATAGTCCTGTTCCATCTGAAATTTCCCATGAAACACTTGCTATCCCTTGATCGGCAGCCGAATTATTTGTAACTGAGATTGATGCGTTGTCTACACACCCACTTGCTTCAAGACCAAAATCTAAATCAAAGTCTGAATCCATAGAAACTCCAACATCCATAAATGCGGTGTCTACACATTCTCCATCTGTAGCAATTAGTGCTATTGTATATACTCCATCATTAGTATAACTGTGCGATGGATTTTCGTCAGTTGAACTAGGTGTCAAATTTGGATAGTCAAATAACCATACATAAGACAATGTAAAGTTAGGATCATCAATAGACGAGTTGTTAGTTAACTCAACATCATATCCTTCACAATTTGGATTTGGTGTTGCATCAAATTCTGCCATTGGTCCAGGAGAACAAGCCACAACATTGTATTCAAAATCTCTAATCGTACTTGATATTAAAACACCATCTCTATATTCGTCTACACATATACCAATTAAGAATTGTCCCAATGTATTTGGTGTTGCTGTCATTATTCCTGTCACTGGATCAATTTCCAAAGGAACACCTCCCATCATATTTGCTAATGAATATGGTGGAGCAAATGCAACTTCTGTAAAAGGAGGGAAGTATGTATTTTCAGATAAAGGGAATGCATCACTTCCACCAGCTGTTGGTACACAAGTACGGTATCTTAATTCATCACCATCATGATCCGTAGCTGAATGATCAAAAACCAATTCTTCTCCAGCACATAAGTAAATAGTTGGCCAGTTGTTAAATACAGCCTGAGAGTTACACATCGTTTGCGCATCAGGTGTTATTTCTGCCCAATAAGTCGACCCTGTATCTAAAGGATCAGGGATATTTATTAAGGTTGTATTTCTACAACATCTTCTGTACGATAGTATATAACCATCCGCATTGAATGGTAATTCAACTACTCCAGTATACACTGCTTGATCGACACAAACTTCTTCGCCTAAAATACGGCAGTTAGCTGTAACGATATCATCAATGTTTTCTATTGTTGGATTTGATAATTCTAACAGTCCTCCATTGGCTAAATCAATTTGAAGGTCATTATCGCCATCAAATATTTTAATAGTAGCTACATCATCAAATGCAATACCATTAATACAGTCTCTCTGGAATGTCAAGGTTATCTCATACTGGTCACCTCCTAAGCATTCATAGGTAAGGTTACCTCCAACCACGTGAGTAGCATATATATTAGCTAAGGGCATAGCTAACACAAACAGTACCCAAAAGGTCTTTCGTGATATATTTAGTATTGAGTTCATATTGTAAATCCTTTTTACTGTTTTAATTATCAAATCTTATTTCATCAATCTCAACCCTACGCTCTCTAGATGCTTCTGGGCTGTATACTGATTTTCTTCTATTAGAAGCACTGTCGCTTACCTCTCCTGGTGAAGTTGACTCACCAAAAGAACGCTCAGTAACTTTTAATTGACCATTCGCAAGGAACGGTTTAAGTATACCACCTCTGTATCTTTCAATCTCATTTCGTACAACATCTACACGTCTTTTACCAAGAGCTTCATTGTATTTGTCTTTAGATAAAGGACTCGCGTAACCTCTTAGGAATAGGTTAGCAGATGCACCACTTTGTAAGATTTCAGTTAAACAACTAAGCAATGCTTGGAAGTTGTCATAGCCACCTCTGACATCTTGGTCAAAGAATCTAGCTATATCACCTTCAGCTGCATCTCTCCCTTTGTTTCCGAACTGACCACCATACTTGGTGATAAATTCTCCTCTTTTAGGATTATAGCTGTTGTAGGTATCGGTGTAAGTAAGATCTGAAGTTTCATTTGTACTCCTTGGATTAGGATGATCGTTGTCAAAATATAATCTAACAGGAATTAAACTTGAACAAGAAGCAATTATATCTAAGCATAGCTTTTGATTTAACTGCAGACTTCTCATGTCACCTGAATTAAATTCTTTTGTTTCTGTGTTATTTCCTTTTCGTACTGTGATACGGTAATCAGTATCTGGTCCAATAGCAAATTTCTTGCATGCTCCTGTACCATCCATTGCTGTAACCGCTTTACCATTCGTAGCATCAAATAATGAGATAGTTCCTCCTTGGAGGTCACCACCTGTTGCATTATCACAAGCACAAACATTTAAGATTGCAGGTACTAGATTTAGATCTAAATCTAACTTCTGAATTCCAGCTTTACCTTCAATAGGTCCAACTGTTTGTACATCACATATATAACCATCTTTACAAGCTGTAACTGTATAAGAGTTTTCGCAAGGTAAAGAAGTTGGAAATTCGTTTGTATCATCTTTAGTGCTGTCGAAAATCATTTCACCAGTAGAATTATCTACAATAGTAAGTGTTGCACCATTTAATGGTTCTCCAGTTGACTTATCATAAACCATGTTCATCAACTCAATCTCACATCTCTTATATACTGCATGATAAATATCATAGCAACAAGTTTGGTTATTATCATCTAAGAATAAAGAACCTGGTCTGTTTGATGTTAAGTAACCATTTACACCATCATCAGAAAGCATAAAGTAGAAATCATTAGCACTAGTGTTTATTTCTGCTCCCTCATTAGCAATGTCTCCACTTTTTGATAAAGAGAAAATATCTAGTCCTCCAAAACCCATTCTACCATTAGAAGCAAAGTATAATGTTTCTGTTCTGTTATGGTAAAAAGGAGATAAATCATCTCCTGAAGTATTTACATCAGACATGTTTGATACGCCTGAAACACTCATATCACTTCCAACACTAGCTTTATATATGTCTAGTCCACCTTTTCCTCCTGCTCTGTCTGAAGCAAAGTAAAGTGTACCGTCATCAGCAATTGCTGGGTGTGTTGTAGTAACACCTTCTTGGTTAATATCTAATTTTGTTCCTTCTCCTACTACACCATCTTCAACTGATGCGTAATAAATATCACATCTTAATTTTTCAGCACTTACTAATTCACACATAGTATAGTAAACACCTATACCATCTGATGTAAAGCTAGGACTAGCAGTTGCCATTCCAGCATTATTCCAACTTCCAGCACCTTTTACTTCTTTCGCATTCTTATTATTAGAACTCTTAAGTATTTTACCGAAAGTTGAACATGACTCACATTTTCCTCCACCAAATTTGTGTGAAGTAAAATATAAATCATCTCCCATTAAAAATGGACTATATTCTCCATACTGGCTATTAACTTCACCACCAAGTCGAGTAACATCTAATTCTTCATTGTCAGTTGGCTGAGAGGCTGCCCATGCTCCTGCATCTTTAGCCATTTTTGCCATATTAACATATTCTGAATTTCCATCTGCATATTCAGAAACATACATATCATAGTATTTTTCTGCATCGCCATAGCTTCCCATCATTTCACGAGACTTAGCTAATTTATAGACAGCGTCAGGATAATCAGTATTTTCTAATGTTTCAACAAGTGTCCCTAGCGTACTAGAACTCTTATCAAAAGCATTTGCATCAAAAGCCGCACTACCATATTTGTATAGTAGTTCAGGATTGTCGTTGCTTAGGTTTAATGCACTTCCATAGTAATTCATGGCAGAGTTAAAATCACCAGAACCATAAGCTTCATCTCCCGCTTTCAAATATTGCTTACAAGTAGGCTGTGCGACTAGTGCAGTCACGAACCCCAAGAGCATTATTAAAGTAAAGATCTTCTTATTCATATTTCTTCAGATTGGTAGGTACGTTTTAATAAATTGGACAAGGCCTACAAGGCGTTTTCCTTGGTTTAGCAATAATATATCGTAATGCAACTTCAGGTCCACCTCTTCCAGAAGTAGCCCAGTCAAATTCTGATATATTTATATCATAGGAAAATGAAGCATACAAGTTACTCATTTGAATAGCTATCATAGGATAAAAAGCATCCAATGAAGAATCTCCAGCATCTGCTAGCCTTACCCCAGCTCCTAAGAATATAGATTTTGAAGCGGCATCATCAAGATATAATCTACCTTGTGCATTCAGTACTATTTCTTGGTAAGGGTTTTGTGAAGAGAAAAGTCCATTTAATAATAAATCAACTTTAGAGGCTAATTGCCAATTTAACATTGCATATAGATTTAACTTTCTAGCTAAGTCTGCAGCCATACCTTCTGACTCAAACTTTTGGCTCGGAGTTAACCAGTGAAACAATGCTCCACCGAAATCCAAATGTTTTCTATAACTCTTTTGATATCTTAGGTTTACCCCTCCAGATAGATCAAAATAGTTTAGTGATGTATTATTAAAGATGTCTGATCCTGGATTATTAATATCTCCTCCTGAATACAAAGCATCTGTTAAATCAAAACCTCTGTTGTAAAAACCTAAACTAATACCAGGTGTTAATAATAAGTTCTCACCTATTCCTAAACTGTAACTAGCAAGAATATCGAAATTTGTTTTTTGCAAATGTAAATCTCCAGCCTGGTCATTACCAAATCTTGCTCCTAGACTGAAGTAATTCTCATCACGACTGTCTAAAGACATTCTACAATTTTTTACAAATTTCATATCACCTCCTACATTTAATGTAGAGTAATCTGCATCAACAGTATTCCATTGAAATCTGTAATTACCGTGCAATCTAATGTTGCCGTCGAAAACACCTGTTAAACCTGGATTTAGGTGAAACGGTGAATTAAAGTACTGTGAATAGTGAACATCCTGAGCTGACATATTAAATGCCGTAGCACAGAATAACACTATGTAAAACGCTTTTCTAAACATATACAATAGTTTGTTATTCGTCCTAGACGAAAAAAAATACTACACTTACAAAGTCAAGAATTAAAAAAATTGGTTTTGACTACTTATTTTCTGGTTTATTGACTAACCAGTCACAAACCTACAAATTTTTATTTGCTAATTAATCATTTGAAAGTGTTAATTTTTCTGAGGAAGTTGCTCTTTTTATGTTCAACAGGGCGACAGATTTCATATTTAAAAAAAAACACCTTTACAACCCACTGTAATACAATCACTTACAAATCAGTTCTCGAATCAACGAAATGGCTTTCAAGGTCGTACATATTGTTAAAAGAAATATAGAATTTAACTAAATTTGATGATAATAATAAGTTTTAAAAACAAGGGTTGCATTTTTAAAATGAATGAGTATATTTGCGTCGCTTTAATAGCAAAATGATCTTTTATAAGCATTTTTAAGCAGAAGTAGCTCAGCTGGTAGAGCACGACCTTGCCAAGGTCGGGGTCGCGGG
>JAHDEC010000059.1 GCA_020629035.1 Saprospiraceae bacterium
TTTCCCAAGTGTACCTTCAGAAAGACCTTCAACCTGATCAAACGAATTAATTACCGTATAAAAATCCGTCTCCCCATAAACGGAAATTAGTGGTAGTTGGACAGTTTGTGGATAGTAATTTACAGCATCAATAATAGCAGTAACTTTAACTGGATCTCCTTTATCATTGACAAATTTTCTTACGTGCTTTTTCTTTGTCTTGTTTTTAAATTTGTACAAATTTAATTCTCCAACATCTTGAATAGATGTGTTGTCCGCTACTGTTCGATATTCATCATAGGTTACTGTGTAGCTAAAATCTGTACAGTTTGTTTGAGCGATGCATGGCATTGAACAAAATCCAATAAGCATACTCAAATGAAATAGTATTACCTTTTTCATAGTGTAAGTTGTTTTAAATGATTAAATAATGATTGTACCCTCACTTTTCCTCCGGATGAAATGCGAATAGGTATGAATTATTGTTCGCTAAGCTTAAAAGGTAAACAGTTCGATCAAAATGAGAGAGGAAATTATTAGTTAGTGGAAGTTTTTAGGATTCTTATAGATCCATCTGATCACGTTTGGCTGCTTTGTATCGACCTTTACCGAACTTGGTACCATTAAATTGGCTCGTCGGCTTTAAACGCTCTCTTTCTTCTTCGGGTAGGTGTTTAAAATCTTTGCATTTTACAGAACAGCAATCATCATAGTTTTCAGCACATGCATCACACTGAATAAATAAGATGTGACACGCATCATTCGTACAGTTTAAATGGCGATCGGATGGATTCCCACATTGATGGCATTTTGCTATGATATCTTCAGAAATACGCTCACCAAGTCGGTCATCAAAAACAAAGTTCTTTCCAATAAACTTATTATCGAGATTCTGCTCCTTAACTTGTCTTGCATATTCTATAATACCGCCTTCTAATTGATAGACATTCTTAAATCCTTTATGCTTGTAGTAAGCACTTGCCTTTTCACATCTAATACCTCCAGTACAGTACATAACAAGATTTTTATCCTTGTCATTCTCTAGCATTTTTTCAATGATGGGTAAGGATTCTCTGAAGGTTTCTACATCTGGAGTAATGGCTCCTTTAAAATGACCGACTTCACTTTCATAGTGGTTTCTCATGTCAAGGAGAATTGTGTTTTCTTGGTTTGTTAATTCATTAAAAGCCAGTGCATCTAAATGAACACCTTTATCCGTTACATCGAAATCTTCATCTGAAAGACCATCTGCTACAATTTTATCTTTCACTTTGATTTTCAAAACATAAAAGGATTTACCATCATCATCGATAGCAACATTCAGTCTAATTCCAGCTAGAAAAGTGATGTCATCCAATGCAGATTTCATGGACTCAAACTTGGATTCTGGAACTGATATTTGTCCATTAATTCCTTCACTAGCTACGTATATCCGACCGAAAACTTCTTGATCGCTTAGCTTTAGATACAAATGATTTCTAAAGAATGCTGGGTTAAGAATCTTAGCATATTGGTAAAAAGATAAGGTAATTCTTTTCCTAGGATCACGGAGCATTTTTTCTTTTAGCTCTTCTTTATTTATATGATTGTGAAGTTTTGCCAAGGAGTTTACAGTTTAATTAATGGTATGCTTAGCTTATTTTTCTCACCTCTCAATTGGATGTAATACTGGCCGGTTGCTAGTGATTTTGTATTGATTTGTATTTCATTAATGCCAACATTGAAAAACTCACCTTTTCTAATTGACCTCACCTTTTGTCCATGTTGACTTATAAGATCTATCCAAACTGCTTCGCCAAAAGCTAAATTAAATTGAAGATTTGCATAATCTTTTGTCGGATTAGGGAATAGCTTAATGTCTGAAATAGAAGTAGCTATCTCTTCGTCAACAACATTGGTAAAAACAAGCTCTTCATCCCCTTCTTCATATAAGACATAATTTATCGGCAAGTAATACATTTCATCTTCAGTCCCTTCACCCCAAGTAACAAATTTCGGCGGACTGCTAGGATTATTTGGGTTATTCGATGTGTTATCATAGCCGGCAATTGCATGAATTTTCGAACCAGCTTTTGCTACTATATATCGATCTAAGTAATAAGTTCCTTGCCAATTAAAATCCCATTCGGGTACTCTAATTAAATTCACAATACTTCCATCTACATCTTCTAAATACACTTCCCAATGAGTGCCTAATAAATGCATATGTGGAAACAAACCCAGAATACTTACATCAATAGGCACCTCAAAAATACCATGGAATTCTTTTGTCTGATTTGGAGGAATAACAAAACTCTCATTGATAACTTGCTGAAAAGGTACCATTATATGAGCATCCACTTCGCGAGTGATGGTTTCTGTTTCATCTGCAAAGAAGATGTTCAATTTAGATTGATCATACTCATCCACAGGCCAAGGTGCATAATGGATTTGTACTACTAAATCTGCACCTGCATGCATGACTTGACCAGTTCCATCTGGATAAAAAATCGGTTTTTGTCCTGGCACATAACTTGGAAATTGTTTTTGCTCTAAGGCATTTCCCATCTCATCTGAAAAACTACCAAAACCATCAAAACCATATTCAGGTGTAGCAGCATCTTTAGCTGCCGCTTCGCCAGTTAAATCTTCAAATACAAGTGCATGATGTACAATTTTAGCGTTTCCTGGACGAAACTCTATGGCTTTTACTATCCTATCCTCTAGCAGCCCAGAAGGAAGTACAAAGTATCTATAATTATCTTCATTATTTCCAGTGTGCAAAAAAGCCTCACTCATCTCCAAGACTAAATCAGGTGTTCCGAGCACAGAACCTTCGGGAAAAGAAGGAAAGGGAGGTTCTAAGGAAACATCCCCTCGAGGCATTTCATTATCCACCCATTCGGCGATATTATCTATTTGTTCTTGGCTCAAATAGTTTTCTCCTAAAAAGGTGGAATAGTTTGGATCTGGCTGCCAAGGAGGCATAATTTTTTCTTGTGTAACATATTTTATTGAGGCTGCCCAATTTCGTACTTCTTCATATTCAGTCAGCGAAAAAGGACCTATTTCTCCAGGTCTATGACAACTTGCACAATGAGTATAAATAATGTCTGCAATATCTTCAGCAAAATTTATTTCTTGTGCGTTTGTCTGGCTAAAACTCAGTAGAGCTAGCCCAAAGAAAACATGTGTAAGTCTTTTCATAGCTTAAAATTCTCCAAAATTTATTAAACAACCAACCGCTTCGGTGTTTTTGACCTTAATTTCTTCTTGTTTCTGAATAGATAAAAGAGCATTCCTTAAATCATGATGTCGTATGACTCTCCTTTGCTTTCCTACACCAGCAAAAAGATCATTAATTCTGCCCTGGTATAAAATTCTCTCCTGTTTTTCATCTCTAACAATTACTTCGGGTAGCACGGTGGCATTTAGTTGCGTTGACTTATTCTTAAAATAATCAGTTTTATAAGGTATACTTAAGTTGAACTTGTTTAGAAACGATTCTATATTTTTCGGCTTGGAAACAAAATTGGGAAAGAAAGCTTGAATATGGAAGGTATCATTACCAAAATCCTGATAAATCGCTTCAATGTAAGGGCTCGATTTTTGACAAATTATGCAGTCATCTAGCAGAAAGAAGTTTACTGAAATGCTGTCGGAATACAACTGAGCCTTCAAATTGGTACTAAGTAAAAAAACACCAAAAAATGCGCTTAAAACTACCCGTTGATTAAGCGTTTTTAAAATTTTAATCACCAGTTTTTTTTGGATAGAAAGCGTTAATTTATTCAAATGTAAAGATTTATAGGTGCCCTGCTTTTGCAAAAAGTATCCTTTTTGCCCAATTGCTAAGCTTTATTAAAGGTATATATTGTTAGACAATTTTCATCAGTAAAGGTTTAATTACAGCTTGTTTCCCGCTTATTTTGTAAAAGAATGATGCTCTTAAAGACTTTGGGAGAAATAATTTTAACGGAAATAACTTTATAATGTACTTTTGTAGCATATTTTAATGTACAAACTATTTAAGGCATTAAAAAATGATAGTATGAGCCATTCAGAAGAAATCATTCGATACAGTGATGAGGAACTCAATGAGTTTGATCAAATAATTGTGTCTAAATTGGAACAGGCTAACGAACAGTTAGCATTCTACCTAAAACAAATTTCAGAAATTGGCGAATCTTCAGATGCCAAAATAAAGGGCTTAGATGACGGAACATCTACCGCGGAAAATGAACGGCTTTATACCATGGCTTCACGTCAAAGAAAACTTATTCAGCATTTAGAGAATGCTCGATTAAGAATTCAAAACAAGGTATATGGAGTTTGTAGAGTTAGCAATACACTAATATCAAAAGAAAGGCTGAAGGCAGTCCCACACGCAACCTTGAGTATTGCTGCTAAAGAAAATCAAAAAAACGTACGAAAATAAATCAAGCTAATTGAAGAAATCAATAGTCCTAACCCTTATTATTTTAGCTGTTCTGATTTTGGACCAAAGTCTAAAAATTTATATCAAAACTAATTTTGCCTACAATCAAGAAATTAGTTTGATGGGACTTTCTTGGGCTAAACTACATTTTGTTGAAAACGAAGGGATGGCTTTTGGTTTATCATTTGGTGGTCTAACTGGAAAGATTGTGCTGAGTGTGTTTAGAGTGTTTATGGTTGGATTTTTAATTTATATTCTCCGTAGTTTCATTAAGGCTGGGGAAAAGATGGGTTTACTGATAAGTTTTGCTTTAATCATAGCTGGCGCCATAGGTAACATCCTTGATAGTGCTTTTTATGGTTTAATCTTCGATAAAGGATTAGTATATAATGCCGAAGTGAATCGCTGGATGAGCTATCACGGCGTTGCCCAAATGGGTGGCAATAAGGGATATGCACCTTTTATGTTGGGTGTGGTAGTTGATATGTTACATTTTCCGATGATAGATACAAGATGGCCATCATGGATGCCACTCGTTGGTGGAAATACATTTCAGTTTTTTAAACCAATATTTAATATTGCTGATTCTTCCATTTTTGTGGGTGTTGTCATTATTATAGCATTTTACCGCAGACTATTTAAGTCTTAGTTAGTATAACAACGTACCGCTAAGTAGGGTATTACTTAGATGGTAAACCTCACAAGAATGTAAGTATGTGCTTTGATCAAAAATTGATCTCCAGTTATCTCAGATAGGTTAAAAAAATCGAATTTAGCTAATACAGGTTAATCCTCCGGAGAGAATCACATTATGGCTCTACAAAAGTTGCTTACTGCTCTTTCTGCTCGGGCGACCAACTCATAATTAATGTGGTATCTAACAAATTTACCTTCTTTAGAAGCAGTTACGATACCAGCTAACCTAAGGACTTTCAAATGTTGAGAAGTAATAGATTGTTCAATACGCAATGTATTGTAGATCTTGTTTACATTGGTTTCACCTTTTTCATCGATGAATTTCA
>JAHDEC010000034.1 GCA_020629035.1 Saprospiraceae bacterium
GGCGCCGACTCATATCTGTGGTCTCCGACAAGCGGGGTTAGTGATGCTATGAGTGATTCTCCAACCATTTGCAATAGTGCTGGCGGAGTATATACTGTCATTGGATATGATGCTAATGGAGAAGAATGTGGGACAGCCGAAATCGAAATAGAACCTTGTGCTCCTCCTCCAGTCGAATGTGATGGATTTTATGGAGAGGCGAGTTGCGCTACTTGCGGATGTGGTAATGAGTATGGTGGAGCAACCATTTATACAGCCAGTGGTGTGATTGCTGATCCAAGTATTTACACCATCACCTGGACCGTGTACGGAAACACATATGTTGGTAATCCAATGCTTAAGCCATATTTAGGCCCAACCATTTTTGTTGCTCATATATATTACGTTTCACCAGATGGACAAGTCTGTGAAGAAACGGTTGAGGTCGAAGTGGTCTGCCTTGAAGATTGTGGTTCATTTTCAGTGGGCGTCTGCTCAGAAGATGCATTAACAGGTGGTGATTGTGGTGGTGCTGCTGAAGAAGCCGTTTGCAATGGAGAAGGAAGTTTGCTCTATGTTCTGGATGGCGCAGGAAATCCAGTAAATAACAATGATTATAACATAGACTGGTATAATGATGGAACTTCTGAAGGCAATCCACTAGTCCTTCCACCATCTTTTAATTGTGAATCCATTGAAGTTAGGGTTTGGACCTGGGCAGGATGCGAAGAAATATTTACTTATGAGCTAGATTGTTGCTCATCACAAACTATTGAGGTTTCTTGCGGTGGTAGTGGTGAAGAAGGTGTTGACATCTATTGGGATGCTGTTTGTGGATCAGAAGGTTATGATGTAATAATTATGTGCGTCGATGAGTATAATTACGGGTCGACAGATTATATATATGTTCCGGCTTCAGGCCCTGGTAGTTATTACACGGCAACTATCCCAGTGAATGAAGAATGCAGTGAATTTGCTGTTCAGGTAAACGGATATTGCTCATCAACAGGCGATTACGGTCCTGGATCAAATTGTTTGTATGTTTCATCCACTTTCTGCTTTGAAGATGAAGAAAATTGTGAATACTATTGGGGCTTTGATGGCTTCTGGAGAGAGAAAAATGAACAAGTTTTAGTATCATCTCAAGACTTTCAAATCTATCCTAATCCTACCTCCAATAATGAAGTGTTCTTAAACATTAATGAAGCAATGATTAGAAGTGCAAAAGGAGGTCATCTCAAAATTGCTGATAATAAAGGAGCACTACAAATTATGCAGCCCTTAATTTGGGGAACCACCGATTACCAAATAGATATCGAAAAATTACCTGCAGGGATATACTTTTTTAGTCTGGTAAGTCAAGATAACGTTATGTTAGAAACTAAACGTTTTGTAAAAACTCACTAAGTATATTCTTTATGATAATTAAGCAGCTTTGCAGATTGCAGAGCTGCTTTTTATTTGCCATCCTTATTTAGAATTAATACTTAAAGAGCTAAACAATCATGCTTGTTTATTGTTGAGAAATTAAATCATACAACAATGAATAGATCAATTTTTCTTTTCCTCCTATGCATATTTACTACACCTTCTTTTGCACAAGAACTCTTTTTCGAGCCGCAGCAAAAACTATTTGATGCTCCTATTCAGGGCTTATTCGATTTTCCCGTAATTGCTTTAGATTATAACAATAATGGTATTAAAGAGTTTGTCGCACGAGACGGTGATCAAGAGCTAGTTATTTATGCTGACGATGGAGTTGACTTTGTCCCTTTTGACATCAAGTCACCTGATATTTATAGCAGACCTTTTGAGGTGTTAGATTTTAATCAAGATGGTTTTGAGGACATTATCCTTGGGAGTTTTATTCACTTGTATGATCCAGTTTCATCAAATTATGAACCCTTTTTCTTCACCGAAGCAACAAGCAATTTACCCACCATCGTAGGTGTAGCTGATTTTGATGGTAATGGTTTTCTTGACCTGGTGACGGTCTTAGATTCAGGCTCCAAACTTAATAATCTGTCAATTTATTTTAATGATGGGACCAATTTCGAACCTTATGAGTTTCCATATGATATTGATCCTGGCTCGATAAGAATTGGGGACTTAGAAGGTGATGGAGATATGGATATCGCTTTTGTCGACAATTTTAATGACATTTCTCCTAAAATTATCATTGGTGATGGCCAAGGAGATTTTGTACTTAGAGAAGTATTAGGCTATTCGTTTTTGTATCCTCGCACACTTGATTTTACAGATCTTGATAATGATGGAGATCTTGATTTTGTAGTTATCAATGAGGATAATAGTATGAAGATTTACCAAAACACCGACAACTTCATTTCTCCTCCTTTTCAATTCACCATCGAACAAAATGTAAGCAGTCTTGCCTCAAAGGTGGCTGACCTAAATAATGATGGCTTCCAAGAAATCATTCGTTTAAATTATAACTTCGTAGGCCAAAATCTGGTGTTCTCTTTGGATATTTATCAATCCCTTGAACCCTTGGTATTTGAAAAAGTCCTAACACTATCCAATTTTGACATACCAGGAACTTTTATCTCACTAAATCCAAATTACATTAATAACACAATACAGATTACAGATGCAAGTTCAGATGGTGATTTGGACATTGTTATCACTTTTGCATTGGGTACAAATCCATCTGTTTGGCTATTCGAAAATGTGTCGGAAATATTTTCTTCCTTGACCAATGTAGCACATGAGAATAAAACAATTTTCCCTAATCCGTCCAGTCAAACAATTCAGCTTAGTTTAGCCAACGAAGAACATACTATTACATCCTACAGTATTATAAATAATTTGGGGCAAACGCTAAAATCTGGAAAATATACTACAACTCTAGATATATCTGACTTACAGAATGGTCATTATTATTTGCAATTAACTGAGGCTACAGGTAGTTACACATTACCCTTTATTAAAGTAGATTAAACCATGGAAAAAGGAGCATTAACTGAGGCAGAAATAGATCGGGTAATCGAAATGGCTTGGGAAGACAGAACACCCTTCGAAGCCATAAAATATCAGTTTAATTTAGCTGAATCAGATGTCATAAAACTAATGCGTAATACCCTAAAAGAAAGTTCGTTTAAACGTTGGAGAAAACGAGTCAATAGTGGTGTTAGCCAAAAACATCTCAAAAAAAGAAGTAGTGAAATTAACCGGTTTAAATGTTCTAGACAACGCAGTATTTCTAATAATAAAATAGCAAAACGTTAGCGGCAAAACGTATAAAGCTTACCATTTCTCCGTCTAATTCCATCTATATCCGTACCTTCCTAGTCAATTTTAACCATTGATTATGAGAATATTCTTAGCTATTGTTTTAATCGGAATGCTCACCATTTGTGATGCTCAATCTTTACCTATAGATTTTGAAGAAATGATTGGTACAGAAGATTTTATTGATTTCGATGGAGGTACGGCTACTGTGATTGATAATCCACAAAATGACTCAACTAATCCAAGCACAAAAGTGGCACAAATTGTACGTGAAGGTGGTACCATCTGGTCTGGTAGTAAGATAGCGTTAGCGGCCAATTTAGATTTCACAACATTGAACAAAATCTCCATGAAGGTTTTTACTAGCGCACCTGTGGGTACCGTGGTTAAGTTTAAGCTTGAAGGAAATGGGACTACCGAACGAGATGTACAAACTAGTGTGAGCAACGAATGGGAAACAATCAGCTGGGATTTTACCGGCGAACCAAGCAATTTTAATGAAATCGTTTTCATGTTTGATTTTGGGAACGTAGGTGATGGCTCAATAAACTCTACCTTCTTATTTGATGATATCGAACAAGTTTATGGTGGTAAACAAATTGATTGGCCGGTGGACTTTGAAGAAGAAGATATTAACTATACAATGACTGATTTTGGAGGTAACTCATCATCCTTAGAGGTCGATCCTACGAATGCTTCTAATCATGTAATAAAGGTGATTAAAACGGATGAGGCAGCCACTTGGGCAGGAACAACTATCGGTACAAATGCTGGTTTTGCAACGGACATTCCACTCAGCCTAACAAACGCTCTTATGACCGTCAAAGTCTGGTCACCAGAAGCTAACACACCCATACGATTAAAAGTAGAAGATTCCAATGATCCTACGCATGCCTGTGAAACTGAAACAAACACAAGCCTGGCCGGCGAGTGGGAAACACTCACTTTTGACTTTACAAATCAAGCACCCGGAACCGAATCTCTAGAGGTTGGTCTATCCATGGGATGGACCTATAACATGGCTTCCATCTTCTTTAATTTTGGAACAGAAGGTTCCCAAGCAGGCGAAAAAATATATTATTTCGATGATGTAGCCTTTGGCGAATTTTCTAGTATCGATCTATCCGCGACTAAAAAAATAGTTGCTTTTCCAAATCCAGCAATCAGTCAGTGGACCATTAAAGCTGAAGGCTCAGCAATAAATAAAGTTGAAATACTAAATCTAAATGGAATCATTCTGTCCCAAAAATTTTCGAATTCGGATAACATAGACATAGATTGCCAGACCTTTCCGCAAGGCTTTTACCTTGCTAGAATTTACACACCATCTGGAATATATCTAATAAAGCTGCATAAAATTTAAGCAACTTTTCATGCTTGTTTTGATGGACCAATATTGCTTTTCTTAGCCATCTATTTTAAATCCTTTTGTTTGTCAGATTACAAATAGATTAGCTAATTCTGACTACATTGGACAAAAATTTAAATGATGAAATTTAGCTCCATTTTTATACTATTATTACTAAGTTTTTTTGCCAATGCCCAAGATCAGATGTTTGATATTTGCCCTTTAAAAGTGGGCGAAGAAATTCCAGATGTCTCGATCACAGATGACAAAAATGAAACCCATAAACTCTCCGCATTGACTGCAGAAAAACCAAGTGTCATAATCTTTTATCGAGGGGCTTGGTGCGGCTATTGTACGCAGCACTTAGCTGAACTAAATGATATTCAACATGAGATTGATTCTTTAGGCTACCAAGTGTTTGGTATCACAGTAGATCAGCCAGAAAAGCTAGAAGAATCATACGCAAAATCTGCAGAAGAAATCCAAGTTTACTCCGACGCAAGTTTAGCCGCCATTAGTGGTTTTGGCTTAGATTGGAAATTAGCAGACGAACAATATACCAAGTATAAAGAGTCATATAATTTGGACTTAGAAGTATGGAGTGGAGAAGATCATCACTCTCTGCCAGTGCCAGCCATTTTTGTAGTGAAAGACCAAATGATTAAGTTTCAATACGTAAATCCTAATTATAAACTTCGCCTAAAACCTGAAACCTTACTAGCCATTTTATCGACCTTATAGTTTAATTTAGATGATTCGTTTATTATATCTCATGCTCAGAAATAATAAAAACTATGAATCTAAAAGAAACAATGAGCCTACTTGAATCTTTGGGAAAAGAATCAAAACGTAAACACTATAGAAAACACGGTGTCGGGGATAATCAATTCGGGGTAAACGCTGGGGATCTAAAAAAGATAGCAAAAAGCATTAAAACAAATCATAGCTTGGGGACTCAACTATGGGATACCGATATCCTAGATGCAAGGATGCTCGCTATCCTCATTATTCCCTTTAAAGAAAAATCATTGGAATCTGTAGACAAAATGGCTAAAGAAATACAGTATGATCATGTCTCAGATTGGTTTGCTATGTACGCCCTTAAGGAATATCCAGAAAAAGAAACCTTACGCCTAAAATGGATAGCTTCAAATGATATTATGCCTCAAAGAATTGCCTGGCAGATGACTTCTGGTGCCGTGTCTAAAAAAGTAGATTATATCCAACCTGGAGATTTGCTAGACACACTAGAAAAAGAAATGCTTTCTGCAGATCCTAAGGTTCAGTGGACCATGAACTTTACTTTAGCAAACATTGGCATCCACCATGCTGAGCATAGAGCGCGTGCTATATCCCTAGGTGAAAAATTTGGTTTATATCGAGATTACCCAGTGCCTAAGGGTTGTACATCACCATTTGCTCCTATTTGGATAGACGCGATTGTGAGTAGACAGAGCTAATAGATCTAGATTTTGATCAATAATTAACCCTATTAGTTTACCCTCATTTTAGCCAAGATTAAAAGCTATATTTCTTTCTAAACCTATAGCTTTGCCATTTGTTATAATCACTTAACTAAGTCAATGATTAAATTTTTCATTAGACTCATAGGTATTTATCTTAATACTTTGAGTTTAATTGCCCCCAAACTAGCTGGCAAACAATGCTTTTATATCTTTTGTATTCCGTTTAAAGCAAAACTTAAACCGCGCCAACAAGCATTCCTAAACACAGGGAATCCTAGCGATGTGGATGTAGATGGTATTCAAGTTAAAAAATATACTTGGGGCAAGGGACCACGGCATATTTTATTTGTTCATGGGTGGCAAAGCAATGCCTATCGCTGGAAAAATTATATTGATTCCATGGATCATGAGGCATTTACCTTACATGCTTTCGATGCACCAGGTCATGGAAATTCTGGGAGTTTGTACGCAAATGTCCCCTTATACGAAAAAGCTCTATTGAACATTGTAGCAGAAATCCCAAATTTAGATAGCATTGTGGCTCACTCTATCGGCTCGTTTGCTTGCTTCTACTATTTACATGAACACCAACCAAGGATTAATAAGTTTATATCTATGGCTCCACCGTTCAGAGTAGATGAATTTGTTGGAGAATACCGCAAACAATTGGGCTTATGGGATCGTCCTGTTAAGCATATGGTGGACTATTTTGTCACCTATGCAGGAAAGGAAGTGTATTATTTTGATTTGGATAAATTAGCACCAAAACTAACTTATGAGACCCTTCTGATTCATGACCTTTATGATAAAGACACTGATTACAAACACTCAGAAAGATTGCATGATATTATGCAGGATGCAACGCTTTTTAGTACAGACAGTTTTGGTCATAAATTAAAAAGCCCAGTAGTCATCAGGAAAATAATAGATTTTATAGGCTAGCTACATACCAATGTTAGCCCTAAAAATCTTAATAGCTATGGCTAACAAGATAATACCAAATACCTTCCTTAATATTTCAGCTCCGCCCTGACCTATTTTTTTGTGGATGTAATTAGAAGCTCGAAGCACCAAATAAACCAGTATCAAATTAAGGGCAATCCCAATGGCTAAGTTGATTACATCGTATTCAGCTCGTAAGGTTAATATAGTAGTTAAGGTCCCGGCGCCTGCAATCATAGGAAATGCAATAGGGACAACAGAGGTAGATTTACTAGTCGCTGACTCTTTAAAAAAGGTCATCCCTAGTACCATTTCCATTCCCATAATAAAAATGATAATGGCACCTGCAATGGCAAAGGATGCTACATCTACACCTAACAACTTCAAGATAGATTCACCACCAATCAAAAATAAAATCATAAGAAATCCTGCTACTAGTGTGGCCTTTCCTGACTCGATAATTTTTCCTTGCTCTTTCATAGCAATTACGGCAGGAAGATTGCCTAAAATATCGATGATAGAAAATAGAATCAAGGTGATCGAAGTAATATCTTGAAAATTCATTTGTTCAGCATTTTATGGCCATAAATGTACCAAACAACTTAAGTCTGTTTCTACTTATTTGCCTAAAAAAGCTAGAAAAATATAATTTATAGAGAATAAGACAAATGCAAAGCCTAAACAACATTTTTAAACACATGGAGCAGGTAAAGACTGTTTACTTTAAGCTATACATGAAGTGTGCTTGCTTTTGTGAAGGCATTCACAGTAATGCAAATAAAAAAAGGGAGAATAAAATAAATTCTCCCTTTTAATTTAAGCTGCTGTATAGCGCTTAGTTTTATATTTTTCTAATTGCCCGCGCAATTTTTGTAGAGCTGAATCAAAAGCATCATGATGCTGAGCCCCGGGTGCTTCGGTAAAAATTTCTTTTCCCTTTACTCTTACCTGCAGTTTTACTTTTTTATAAGGGTGTTTTTGTCCTCTGAGATAAATTTGGACAGTGTTTAAGAATGGGTAGTTTTCAAAATACTTTCGTAATCGCTCTTTAGCATACGCCTCAAATGGATTATTACTCTCTTCATTAAAATCTTTGTCAATTCTGATATCCATACATTTATGTTTTGAAAAATTTAAGATTAAATCACTTGGAAAAATTAAGTCTTTTTATTGGCAATATCAAACATTTTCGACCAATTAGTACTTTTAATTTTGCCCTTCCCAATATAAACGAAATCTTCTACCGAAAGTTGCAAAATATACGCATAAATATATAAGTGACTGATAGCTATTTACTTAGTTCTATGTATAGATTTTTAGCTTACATAGAAGTGTTTAGCTGCTCCATAAAACATAGATATTTTTTATATATAAATGAACTAAATGTATTTTTTATTGATTTAGAGTAATATAGTTTGGTTCATATATAAAAAAATGCATATATTTGCCCAAAGAACCTAAAAACCGCAAGACGTAGTTTTCTTATTTTGAGACCTTAGTCGAAAGAGCCTGAGTTTGAAGAGACTCAGGCTTATTTATTGCTGGGCACGCTTCTTAAGTCTTTGTAAAAATGGAGAGGCAAATATGAAATTGTGTAGCGTCTCATTATCGCTGTCCATCACCTCATTTTTATTTCCTTGCCACGCCAGTTTCCCTTTATCCAATAAACAAATATTTTCTCCTATTTCCATTACGGAGTTCATGTCATGAGTATTTATGACCGTAGTAATTTTAAACTCTTTTGTGATATCTGAAATTAATTCATCGATCGTGATGGATGTTTTAGGATCTAATCCAGAATTTGGTTCATCACAAAACAAATATTTCGGATTTAATACAATGGCTCTAGCAATACCTACTCGTTTTTGCATCCCTCCACTTATTTCTGAAGGAAATTTTACATTGGACCCCTCAAGGCTAACTTTCTCCAAGCAGCTATCTACCCTCATTTGTTTTTCTTTGAAGGTCATTTTAGTAAACATATCTAAGGGGAAGCGTATATTTTCTTCTACCGTCATTGAATCAAACAATGCATTTCCTTGAAAAAGCATGCCTACCTTCATCCTTATTTCTTGTAATTGCTTTTTGTCTAAGGTGCAAAAGTCCACATCATCATACCAGATATGTCCTTCTGTAGGCTCAAATAAACCAACAAGGATTTTTAATAATACGGTTTTACCAGCTCCACTTTTTCCTATGATAAGATTCGTCTTAGATTCCTCAAATAAAAAATCTATGCCCTTTAAAACTTCGGTATCACCAAATGACTTAAATATATTTTCTGCCCTAATCATAGTTGATCCATTTATACAGTTAACACTACAGCAATGACATAATCCGCTATTAAGATCAGGATATCACTATAAACCACTGCTCGTGTACTAGCCTGTCCTAACTCTATACTTCCTCCTTTGACAAAATATCCTTGATATGCGGATACGGTGGTAAGTATGTAAGAGAAGACCACAGCCTTCACAAATAATAAAACAATATTGAAAGGCATAAAAAAGGCACGTAATCCTTTTACATATTCATTAGCTGAAAATGTGCCGGCTAGTAAAGTAGCCACATAACCTCCTACGATTCCAATAAAACCTGATATAAATACTAAAATCGGAATACAAAAAACAGCGGCAATAATCTTTGGCAAAACTAAATATGAGGAAGTATTTACTCCCATGATTTCCATGGCATCGATATGCTCTTTCTGACGCATTCCTCCTATCTCAGCTGCAATTTTAGATCCGGCTTTTCCGGCAAGTACCAAGCAGGTAAAGGTTACCGCAAGCTCGATAAGTACCATATCTCTTACCAAATAACCAATGTAATAATCAGGAATAAAAGAGCCACTTAACTGGTAAGATATCTGTACAGCCGTTACCGCTCCAATAAAGACAGATATGATCATCACAATGGGTAAGGACCCAATACCTATATCATACATTTGACGAATCGTCTCCTTATAATACATGGAAAAATTTCCTTGTTTTTTATAAATCTGACGATGCCACATCACATACTTCCCGAAATGGTATAAAAACCTTGATATCATATTGGAATTATTCTGTAATTCTGATGCCAAAAATAGAGTATTTTCGTTAGCCAAAGGTGTTTTAACGCTTATTCACTAATTAGATGTTTACAATGAAGGTTTTAATTACAGGTTCTACAAAAGGTATCGGCTGGGCAATCGCAGAAAAGCTAGCTGAAAATGGATGTCATATTTTCTTACATGGCAGAAATGCTGATGATCTGAAAAAAAATAAAGCAACCTTAGAAAAAAAACATCCAAACTGTGATGTATTTACAGCTGCATCTGATCTCAGTACTAAGGATGGTGTCAAACAACTTGTTGCAGCAGTACAAAAGCACTGGTCTGTACTTGACGTGCTCATTAATAATGCGGGCGTTTTCTTGCCAGGTAACATAACAGAAGAAGCTGATGGCACCTTGGAAAGTCAGATAAATACTAATCTGTACAGCGCTTACCACCTAACAAGAATGATGATGTCATCTATCCATAAATCGAAGCAAGCACACATCTTCAATATGTGTTCTATAGCCAGTAAAATTGCCTATCCAAATGGCGGTTCTTACAGCATTTCTAAGTTTGCACTCCTCGGTTTTAACAAAGTGCTACGCGAAGAATTAAAACCAAAAGGTATTAAGGTTACCGCCATCCTTCCAGGAGCAACTTGGTCTAATTCTTGGGCAGGAGTCGATCTTCCACACGAACGATTAATGGAAGCAAATGATATTGCTATTGCCGTTTGGAGTGCAATACAGATGAGTCCTGCCGCTGTGGTTGAGGAGATTGTGCTTAGGCCACAGTTGGGGGATTTGTAAAACTAGTTTTAATGAGAAGTTTCCTTGGCTATTTACTCTTTTTAGTGGTTGCATGCTCACCAAGCAGCGAACGAAACATTGAATTTGAATGTCAAAATTCAAGCATTCTAACCAACGAATCAAGCTACGAGACCTTTGGTTTTTTTGTATTTGATGATATAAGGGAAGCCATAGAATGCAGTAAGGTGTCCCAAAAACCGACATTGTTGTACTTCACTGGCTATGGTGCTGTTGGTTGTAAACCAAAGAATCGTCATCCTCTTCTAGACAACAAGAAAACAAAGGCCATCATTGCTGAGCATTATAATTTTTCAGCCTTTTACGTTGATTCAAAAACAAAACTAACCCCCGATGATCATGAATTGATTGCATGGTTTGAAGAAAATTATTATAAAAATTGCGACCAAGCTGACTACAAACTTCGAACCATTGGAAACCTTTACTTAAAATTTCAGATTTGCTTTTTGAAATCCAATGCACAGCCCCTTTTAGTTGTGCTGGCTGATGAAAATACTATTTTAGCTCAGCAAGCATATACGGATAAACCTGTCGAAATGTGGCGTTTCCTAAATGATGGAATTAAAAAATATCGAGACAACAAAAAAAATTAAAACCTACTTTCCGGTATAAAACTCAACCAAAAAAGGCCTTAGAGGATCACCATTTTCATTTCTGAAGTTTTCTCCCACCATAAACTGATAATGTTTATTTGGAAACAATTTTACGGGTATTGTCCAAGAATTAAAATCGTCAGCCCATGTCCTATCTCTACTCATCTCAGGGAAACTTTCTGCTTCCAGCGGACCATAATCAATTGAGGTACTTCGACCATCAAGAGGTTCTGAAAATTGTATAGTAATTGCTTTAGTTCTAGGATCGACTCCTCGACTTCCATTTTCGAAGGGTAACAATTGACTGACAAAAGGCCTTGCTTCTTCAAACTCCTGCTCTAATTGCTTAACCGGTTTGCTCAGTAACTTTGTGTTATCAACAAACTGATGAAGCGTCTCAGTATCCTCATAATCAAGCTCTACCAAATCCTTAATTGCCTCTTGCTTATCACTGGAAGTTTCATAATAATTTTTTGCCATGCTATGTCCTACATAGTAGCCCATATCACTAGTCCCAAATTCGTTGTTAGTATTATTCCACAACCAATTAAATCTTGCGTATGCTCTAAACATATCTCTTTCGAACAACTCAACTACTTTTTCAGCATGGGCTGGTCCATACTTAAAAGCTTTGTGCGGTGTTTCTTTTCCTGTAGCTATTTGAGCTACAAATTCGGCTACTCCTTCGTAAATGGTTTGACAAAGTAAATTGTGGACCATTGGCTTTTGCTGTGTGTGTACATATTCATGTACCATTAAGATTTGTAAATGTTCTATCGGGTTAATTTTGAAATAATTCTGTTGGTGCTCAGATAGTTCGGTAGTATTTGTAGTGGAATCACCTAAAGCATATTCAGTACCTATCAATGCAAAGCTATCCATTCCTGTTCCTGGTGAGCGAAAAACACCCATGGTAAAATAGACTGCAGCAGGATCACTTATGGGATATAGTTTATTTAGCTTTTCAATTCCGCTTAATAAATCATCACTATGTTGCTCTATATTGTTCGTATTAGCTCTTAAAGAATTCCAAAACTGAGGAAAACGCTTGATAGCATTTAGATATTCCTCTGCAGAATAACGACGAGCTTCCATCATTTTCTTTTGACCCGCACTTGCCTTGTTTAGAAACAAATCCTGTAAATAAATCATTTGCTGAGTACTATCGTTTGTAGTCTGTATAGCATCAAATGCTTTCCAAAAATTTGTTACATCACTAGTTATGATTTCTTGGTTTAGTACTTTTTGTTTGCTCGATGTACAAGCAAAGAACATCAGAGCGATTATTAGAATGATTACTTTTTGAAACATAAGACTGATTTACCTGATTAAATTAATAAAACGTAATAGCTCGAGCCACTTTTTAGATTGTTTTGGGTCAATGTTGCTCTCATTTAATTCTCCATGGTGGGTTTAATCTGTTTTCTCCTCCGAAATATAAGATCAGTTGATTACCATCAGGGTCTTTCAATTTTGCTTCCCTCCACAACCAGGTTTGGTCAGTCGGTTTTAAATCAAATTGAATTCCCTGTGATATTAATGTTGCTACTTTTTCATCCAAGTCATTACATTCGAAATAAATGGCTACCCCTTCTCCTTTGGGTAGCTGATCAACTTGATGAATCGAAAAACTTGATGATCCATCTGGACATTCAAAGCGAGCATATCTCGGCAAGGATTTTACGATGAGTCGTAAACCTAGTTGCTCATAAAATGGAATGGATTTTTCCAAATTAATTGATGGAACTGTAATTTGATTTAGGTTCATATGGGTCCTTGTTTTACTATAGTTTTTCAATAATGATCTTGAGTTTTGCTAGTGACTTTACTAAAGTTTGTTTTTCTACCAAATTGATACATCAATTAAATGTCTGGGCATTTAGAACAGTCGCATTTTTCTGTATTCTTTCCAGAAATGATCTAAGCAATTCCATCTCTTGAGGAAAAAAGCCTTCTAAAAATTTCTTTCTAGTTTTCTCAATCATCTTCGAATGATTATGTAAGTAGTATTTACCTACATTGGATAAACTTATCTGCTGCTTTCTTAAGTCGTTTCTAAGCGTTTCCTTATTAACAAAGCCTTGATTTACAAGGATTTTTATCGAACGATTAATGGAAGCAGTATCTCGTTGACTCAATTTAGCGAGTTCTTTTTGAGATATATTTTCATGTTCATCTAATAAGTTTAGCAGCATCCATTGGTCGATGGTTAATGCAACTCCTAGTTGGTCTAAGTAAGCTTGAGATTGTTGTTTTACCACTTTATTGGTTCGTTCTATGTGTGATAAAATCACTTGTTCGATTTCGTTCATATATTGATATATCAATTTAGCTGTGCTAAATATATTAAACACCTTTGGCAAGTTTAAATAAATGTAAATTTAAATTTTGTAAAGAGTAGCTACAGCAAGATTTAAATAGGTTTACTCTACCAAATGCCAGCCATCATTATCTGCATAAATTATACACTCAAATGGATGGTTTTCTTTCAGCGTCAGCATATAATATTTCCCTTTAAATGTGACAGAAAAATATTCCGAGCTATAATTTGTAGCGCCCTTTCCTTTTCGTATCCACCAATTTCCCCACTGTTCAAAACTTACTTTTATAACACTATCCTCAATCAATGTGGCTTGTAGCTTATCAGTCCTCAAACTAAGATTAGACTGCGCAACGAGTACTGAACTTTTGAGATCTTTCTGATACATAGCAAAATGGTCAATGAGTGGATTTTCGAAATTATAATCCCTCAACATAAAAGTATACCTGAAATTTTCCGGCGCATTAAGTACTAAGGTTTGTTGTCCCTCACACGGATACGTATCCACTAACAACTCTAAAACAGTTTGATTATCGGCCCAATGCTTAATTAAATGCTTTTGGAAAAATCCACAACAAACTATATATACAACCGCTATCATTAAACCGAGTTTTTTACCTAAGCCAAAAAACAACAAGGATAAAAAGCCCATTAGAAAAGGCAACATCAAACTCGTGTACCGATCGTTCTCAGATATACTCGTCATAAAGTGCAGCTGACTTACTAAAACGATTCCCAACATTGAACAAACAAAAAATACAAACAAGCACCTTGTTCTCGACTTACTTGTTTGATAAGCAAACCATCCTCCAGTCGTCACAAATAAACTAAATAGGCCTACCGTCCAATAAGAGGATATGAAGGAATAAATAATCTGCTTCCATGTAAAGGGATAAAAAGGAATAAAAAAAACGTTTTTAAGCCAGTGCTTAATCCCAGTAGCAACTTGTCTAAAAGGCTTAAAATCCGAGCCTTCCACACCATAATGTCCTATCCATGAACCTATACAAAGTTTGGTAGTAATCAAGTATAAAAGGATAATCACAACACTCCATAAAATTGACCTTTTATAGAACAAGAAACGTCGTTCATACAAAGCAAAAACCAACAACATAAATGGAAAAACCAAAGCCCATTCAAAACTGAGTAAAGAGAAAACTAAACACAAACTCATCCAAAGACTTGCCTGCTTGCGAGTCGAGCGAGCAAAAACTAAGGCCCACATAAAAAAACAAACGGACAAAACATGCCCTAAACCCACTTTCCAAACTAAAGCCTCCACCGAGGATGGATGAAAAACAACCATTAATATGGCAGCATAGCTTATCCATTGAACATTCACGAAGTTATAATCAGCTAGTAGTTTTTCCAGAAAAATCGAAAAGCCTACCAAGGCGAGACAAAAGAAAAAAAGACTAAAAACAAACCAAGCTAAGCCTGATAATCCAAACACCTTAAATAAAAAAAACAAGCACAAATTTAGCACTGGCATCAGCGATGGAAACCCAAAAGATTTAAATGCATCGATGATAGTGCCTTCGGCAAGTCTTGGATAAAGGCCTGTGAAGTCGGTCACAAAACCAGCATCAATTGCAGGAAAAAATTGGATGAAAACTAAGAGGAAAATCAATAAAAACCTTAAAACAATATGTATTTTTTTTGTGGCCATTTAAGCTTGAGGCATATCCTCTAATAGAACTTCGCCATTCTTTATTATGGCTGGATTTTCTTTGTCTTTTTCTACCATAATTCCGCCCCATTGATCACCACAAGCGTTATGAATTCGTCCGCCATTTAAGATAAGCTGACCGCCTTTTTTAATCACGATCTTACGCCCACGCGCTAAACTTAATCGGCATGATATCGTTAGGCTTGCACCGTTTAATATTACTATATCTTTACGCAAATCTTTAGCCCCAGCCCATTCTACATTACTATTGATCACTATGCTTTGATCCGTTACAGGATCACACCAATTAGGTATCACAAGCCCTCTTTTTTTAGACGATTCCTTAGCTATCTTTCGATGGACTCTTCCCAGTTGACAGGGAGTAATCGCCATCTGGTTTGCATTATAATCCATAACATTATTAGACACCACTTCACCATCACATGGAGCTCTGCCATTTCCAGACCAACAATTTGGATGTGCCGGTGTATCATTACATCCATCCGTTTTTGTCCAAGAGTGATTCAAGCCAAAAACATGACCTATTTCATGATTTAATAGGGTCGCATAATCCCAAAAATTCAATTTGCCATCATACAATCCAGCAACCTTCACAGAAGTACCCAAAGCTATACCAGTTCCAAATGCCCCATAAGTGTCAGAAGCAATACTATCTGGATGGTGGGGCAATACAAAAATGTTTAGTATGGAATCAACATGCACACCATATTTTCTAATGACGTCTTTGCTATAGTTATTCCTGTTTTTTCCTTTATTTATAAAGTAGTAAAGATCATTGTCGTAATGAAAATAGACCCCGCGATCATTTTTTGCTTGACTATTAGGTGTTAATACATAGGAGTATCTGGGCTTCAGATTAGGCGTATTATTACCAATTGGTAAATTCATTTTTTTATTATTTCCTAATCGCTCATTTGCGTTTTCGACGAGTTTTCTGAAGTAGATATAGGTCTCCTCAGTATCTGGGAAATTCTTATCACCTATCGTATCATTCATGACGTGAAAATTAACCCTAATCTTCCGATGATCAGTCCATGCCTTTTCACTTTCATAAGGGGCATAAGCTAAAGCATCATCACAATACATTTTGTCTCTTTTCTCAAGTGTCCCATGACTAGCGATTGCAAATACATCAGTCGCACTTTGCAAGCTTTTAATAGCCACCTTTCGCGTGCAGGACCCAACTATTAGGCACAACAAGAAACAAGCAAATAGACGATTCCACATACTACATATTTAGACCACCACAAACACTTAAGACTTGTCCGGTTACATAGGTAGACAAATCCGAACCTAAGTACACACAGGCATTGGAAATATCTTCAGTTGCACCCAGTCGCTTTAATGGAATGGCAGACTCAAAACCTTCCCTAGCCTTATCTTCCATAGCTGCCGTCATTTCAGTTTCGATAAACCCAGGAGCTATCACATTGCATCGAATACCTCGCGAACCAACTTCCTTAGCAATTGACTTACTAAAACCGATGATTCCTGCTTTTGAAGCAGCGTAATTTGCTTGTCCAGCATTTCCAAAAACACCCACCACACTGCTCATATTAATAATAGAGCCTGATCGCGCTCTAAGCATAGCACGCAAGGCATGTTTTGTTAAATTAAATACAGATTTCAAATTTACATTAATCACTGCATCCCACTGATCCTCCGTCATTCTGAGCATAAGCGTATCTTTTGTAATTCCTGCATTATTAATCAGGATATCAATCTTTCCAAATTGTTCTATTACTGCTTTAACGAGTGCTTCAGCGGCATCGAAATCACTTGCATCAGATTGGAACATTGCACCTTTTACACCTTTTTGTTCAATGCCGTTTAGTACTTCTTTTGCCTGATCAGCTGAAGAACGATACGTAAATGCTACATCAGCTCCATGATCTGCCATTACCTCGGCTATCGACTTACCTATACCTCGTGAACCTCCTGTAATAAGTACAACTTTACCTTCTAAAAGTTTCATATCTATTTTTTTCAATTGAAATTTAGCCAAATATACAGAATCAGTCTATCACTTATCTATTGCTAATTAATTGGCTATTGGTTATTATTGCAAAAAATTCCTGCACATGAGCCAAAGAGAGACTAATGAATACATTTTAGGGACTGACAATATGGAATTATTCCGATTAGGTTTACAACATCAAGTCTGGGCATCTGAAGCTCAAACAGGGTGGAAAAATGCTGATTTTACTGCTGGACAAACCTTATTAGATTTAGGCTCAGGTCCTGGTTTTTGTAGCAAGGAGTTAGCGTTTATTACTGGACCCACAGGCAAAGTCATTGCCATCGATCGATCGGCTCATTATATAGATTATGTTCAAGATATTGCAAGCAAGCACAACTTAAATATCGAGGGAATAGTTGCTGATTTTGACGACATGCAATTAGCGGCAAGTAGTCTCGATGGAATGTATTGCCGATGGGCAATGGCTTGGATAAAAAACCCCAAAGAAATCTTGGCCAAGGTCCAGACCGCTTTAAAACCAGGAGCAAAAATGGTTTTGCACGAATACTATGATTGGTCTACCCATCAACTAGAACCTACTAAACCAAATCTTAAAAAGTCCATAGCCGCCTGTTTTAAAAGTTTCAAAGAACAGGAAGGAGATATTGATGTGGGAAGACATCTACCTAGTATCTTAAAATCACTAGGCATGAAAATAGTAAGCTTAAGACCTATGGTTAAACTGGCAAGACCTGGCGATTTTACATGGCATTGGCCAAAATCATTTTATCATACTTACTTCCCAAGATTAGTAGAAATGGCTTACTTGACTGAGGCAGAAAAAACAGCCGCCTTACAAGAGATGGATGAATTAGAGCAAATCCCTGAAACTACCTTATTTTGTCCTTCTTTAATAGAAGTAGTAGCTGAGAAAGTGTAAACATTTAATTAGGGAAATCTGCTAATTTATCTTCCTTTATTGGACTTTGTTATTAAAGCTTATACTCTTAGCAGCTAAATCCATTTGCATCATCAGGTCACGCTTATCTTCTCCTGGAGCATATACAAAGGCATCAACATAAATCAATTCATTTTTAGATTCATTCAGAATAAGGTAGCTGATAAAAGGACCTCCAAAAAAGTCATTCTCTGTTTCCCAAACACCACGAATCTCAAGGGTGTATTGATCATCTATTTTGGTAACATATTCGAAAACAGGAAGGTCTTCATCATTGATAACCATGTAAGCACCTTTTACGTCTGTAGTTACGTATTCCTTACCAAACTCATTTCTCAACTTCATTAAATGTGCCTTTGAAAGTTGATTTTTATCGTTGTATGCAAATTTTTGGAAAACTAGATTAACCGTTTCTTTATCTGTGTCCATACGCAACCACCTAAGATTATCTTCTTTCTTTGCCAATCTAAAATCCACAGGTATATCGACATTAATCCCAAACTGATCTTTTAAATCTGCTGCATGACCTAAATTTAATCCCTTACTATATAAGGTTGATTTTAATTGCTTGTAGTCATGATTGTTAATACGTTTAGCAGCGACGGCAAAATGCTCACTTATAGATGCGGCTGTTGTAGCTTCATCTGTTCCAAAAAAGTAGAAAAGCTGTTGACCTCTCGCCCATTTATTCTTCCCAATAATGGTATTAATTTTTTTATACACTGCTGCCTCCTTAAATCGAACTTCTCCGAGATCTCGCTTAACCATCTTGGTAGTGGATGATTCTTCATCGGATAAGTCTGCTAAAAAGGCATAGGTTCTCAGTTCTTTTCGAAGTGGGCTTTCTAGCAGTTCGTCTGTGGTAAAATGCCTTAAATCAAATAATGGTTCAGGTGCTGGTAGTATAGGATAGGCGGATGCAAAGTAGTATCTAAAGGTATCTCCTATGGCTCCTTCCCAATCGTCTTGATCAGCAATAACCACTATTTCATTCATTTTCCCCAGGGCGCTGGATTTAGGCTCGAAGCTTTTAGCGACATCGGAAGTACACGCGCTAAAACAACATGCTAGTATAATAGTGTATATGCTTATTCTAAACATTTAGTTCTTCTGTTAAACTAAGGTAATAATATTAGTCTTAATCCTGTTCCCTAGAAGATGCTATTCCTTGACTTGTTGGTGTATGAGCCTAATTACAATAGATTTGCAATGATGTCCGCCTCGGTAAGACCTTCTGCTTCCGCACGATAGTTTCTTACCATTCTGTGTCTTAGTACATAATTAGCGATAGCTTGAACATCTTCGATATCTGGACTGTATTTTCCATTAATAGCTGCATGCGCTTTAGCACCAAGCACTAAATATTGAGACGCTCTAGGGCCAGCTCCCCAAGAAACATATTGCTTAACTTGTTCAGGAGCCTTTTCACCTTTTGGACGAGTTTTAGCGGTCAGGTTTACTGCGTATTCTAGGACATTATCCGCAATAGGTATCTTTCTAACCAACTGCTGGAAGTCTAATATTTCTTGTCCCGAAACAATCTGATTTAAATCTACTTTTTTGTTAGCAGTTGTAGCTTTTACAACAGCTATTTCTTCCTCATATGATGGATAATCTAAAGGTATATTAAACATAAATCTATCCAATTGCGCTTCTGGTAATGGATAAGTTCCTTCTTGTTCAATTGGGTTTTGCGTAGCCAAAACAAAGAAGGGAGCAGGTAAAATATGTCTCTCTCCAGCCACCGTAACCGATCGCTCTTGCATCGCCTCTAATAAAGCCGCTTGTGTTTTAGGAGGAGTACGGTTAATTTCATCTGCGAGCACAATATTGGCAAACAAAGGACCTTTATTAAATTTAAATTTTCGATTATCATCCATCACTTCCGAACCCGTAATATCAGATGGCATTAAATCTGGCGTAAACTGAATACGCTTAAACTCTAAATCTAAAACATCGGCAATTGTACTAATCAATAAAGTCTTTGCTAATCCAGGAACACCGACTAATAAACTGTGTCCATTTGCAAAAAGTGAAATTAATACAGTCTGGACAACTTCATCTTGTCCGATAATAACCTTTGAAATCTCTTTTCTTAATGCTTGATATTTTGACGCCAACTGATCTACTGCTGCTACATCATTTGCTTGTGCTTGACTCATATTGAAAATTGCTTATTTTAAATTCAGCTCAAAAATATAAATACTTGAAGGAAACGTGCCATATGTGTCTAATGTTTTGGCAGTTACCATATAAAGACGTAATAATTTGTTCGAAGTTTCTCTTTAATACATCCATCTGGCATTAAAAGCATCAAAAAGATTGAATCCTATCTTCCAGGTGTAATCTAACTGGTCTACATTATTTATAGAGCTCATGCCATACACCGCTATCTGAAATTGCTCTCCCCATAACTTAAAGCGCTTACCAATGCCTGCATAAGCCTCAGCATGAGAAAACTTTTGCTCAGGTATACTCAAAGCTGCTGCCCCAACTAATAACTCCATTTGTAGTCGGTTTAGCAATGGTATTTTATCCAAAATGAACCCATCAAAATGATGAATTATACCTCCCTGAAAATACGGTGATCTGGTGGTCAATGTCGGACCCAATAATTGTAAATTTACTAATGGACTTGAAAAAATAAATCGATCAGAACCTCGAATGTATTTTTGTTCGACAAAACGCAAGGATGCTTGTCTTAAAAAGGATCCGGCTTGTACTTTCCAGTTAGTCGAACCTAATTTTGTAGGTAGTGGTCGATCATAGATGGATAATTCTATTTGATCATAATCTACTTCAGAATTAAATATTCCTCTAATCCCTCGATTGTAGGTCATTTTAATAGTAGGATATTTAGAACCAAGTACTACTTTTTTACGCCCCCGCATAATATACTTCTGGTCAAAGTTGTAGATAATATCCATATTAAATATCAATCCATTAT
The DNA here is from genome assembly GCA_020629035.1 of Saprospiraceae bacterium. GTDB lineage: Bacteria > Bacteroidota > Bacteroidia > Chitinophagales > Saprospiraceae > JAHDDO01. Next base: position 21,317 of record JAHDEC010000034.1, read on the forward strand.
ATTGATCAAAAGCTACCGGATCATTTAAGGTACCAAATAAATATTCGGACCATTCAGGAAGCATAAGATCATCAATCGAATTTTTGACTGAATATTTCATAGAAGCATCTAAATAAAATCCATTAAATACTTCGATCGAATGACCTACTTGAACATACCGATTCCGAATCATATTTCGAGGACTCAAAATAGCTTCGATAGATTGATTCAGCGTAATTAAATCATACGCATCTCCACCACCTACATAAAGTCTGGCAAATTTCTGCGGATAGTAAGTATATGAAAGTCTAAGTCTTCCTTTTATATCATCATTGGCCAAACCAAAATTTATATCATAGCCAATAGATAATCGGTTGGCAGATAAAAATTCTTTAACCACCGAACCACCAAAATTAAATCGCAAGCCTCCAACGGAAACAGGTCTTACGATTGCAATGGCCGGATTCCATTCTAAGGTTATTCCTTTTGCTCGATTTTTATACCCAACACCTTTGAATAGGTAGTTCCAGATATTATTATGATTAAAAATTGAATCTTGAATTCGATAATACTCAGGACTTTGCTGATATCTCCAAATACTATCCTGCTCATCCACATATTTTTGTTGCTTTAAATCCAGCTTGATCGGTCGTACAGCATCAAATAAGGCTTGATTTCTTTCCAAGGCAGCTGCATCATAAGTAACTAATGCGTTATCAAAATACTTTTGAGGGTAGCTTGGGTTTAAGTCATGGTTTGATTGTAAAATAATCGTTTCCACTTTGTATTGGGAACCTTCAATTTTCGAACTATAATTAAACTGTCGATTGACAGGTAGCCAAACAAAATTGCTAGAATCAGGCTGATTATATTCTATCGCGATATTGAAGCTGCTAAAATTCGGAAGGACATTTCCATCTAAGGATAAATCCGCTTCTTGCAACAAATAGTTGCTTCCATCCACCACCAAAGTACCTGTAAAGAGCGGCTCTTGTTTAAAAATCGGCGAGACCTTAATATAGAAGATTGAGTCTCCATTCTCTTTTAATTTTATTTGCTCTAAATTAAATCGATAGTTCACAAAGGCTCCTTGTCCGATGGGTGACGTGATGGGTCTGTCCGATAAAATAGGATTGTTTACACTTCCATCATAAAGATCAATAGCTGCATCTTTGGGATCTCTAAAAAATGCAAGTTTATTGTATTTAATAAACATATTACTCCCCCGAAAAGAAGCATCCACATCCATTCTTGCCACTCCTCTTAATTGATCTTCATAATCTTCGATTTCTGCTTTTACCTGCCGCTTATATTTCTTTCCACTATGATCCTGCCTTGCATACACTTCACTCCATGCAGCTTGAATATATCCTTCTTCCTTAATCGTCGTATCTAGGGGGTTTAATTTTTGCCATCGATCCATAGATGTACGCTGGTAGATGTCACAACTGTATTCTGATCTAGCTTCAACTACTCTTTTCTTTTCATCGATTACTCTACGGATAATCTTATTGCCTAGCTTTTCCTTCTTACCTACTATCTGCACCTCAGTAAGTAAAATATCATCGGGTTCTAAATAAATTACCGCATTAGAATCCTGTATCATTTCGATAGGAATCACCTTATCCTTGTATCCTAGAAAAGAGAAATGTAACTCAGTTTCATTCTGTGGAAGGGTGATGCTAAATTTACCATCATCATCAGTAGAAGTTCCCTTTTTGCTGTTTGGTACAAAGACATCGACAAATGGTAAAAGCTCCTTAGAATCTTGACTTTTAACCTGTCCAGAAAAGACCTGCGCTGAAGCAAATGGCAATCCAATGCAACTTAAAAACAAATAAAAAGCGAGCCTTAAAAGAGGTTTCATTGACACAAATTCAGCATTATAACGCAATGTTTACTTATTAATTCGATGAAGCAAGTTAAAAAAGATATAAAGAACATAAGTTTTTATTTCTCCTCTCCATTTTTAACAAAACTAGCCTTTGATAATTGCTAAAAATTCGTCTTCAGTGAGTATTTCTACGGTTCCCAAAGCTGTTGCTTTTTTGAGCTTAGAACCCGCTTTTTCTCCCGCAACTAGTATGTTTAAGTTGGAACTAACTGCACTGATGTTTTTAGCTCCAGCACCTTCTGCTAATTGCTGAGCCTCTTTCCTTCCCATTTGTTGTAAAGTCCCGGTAAATAAAATAGTCTTTCCTACCAGTGGTGCATCAGCATCTACCACTTTGGGTTTATCTTGTTCAGTTTGTTTGAAATTAACTCCATTAGCTTGCAATCGTTCTAGCAGGGCTACATTTTTTGGTTCCTTAAAAAACTCCATGACGTTCTTGGCTAAAACAGGCCCTATTTCTTTTACTTCTGTAAATCGATCTTCTTCCCAGTTCTGTAAATCCATTACATTTTCTATTTCAGCCGCTAGTAATTTTCCTGCTTTTTTTCCTAGATGATGTATGGATAAACTATGCAATAATTTAGCAATAGGGTTTTGCTTGGCTAATTCAATAGATGCTTTCAGTTTTTCCACTGATCGTTCACCAAAACCCTCCAGCGATAATATTTTTTCGTAGTCTAAATTATAGACATCGCTGATATCATTTAATAATCCTAGTTCGAAGAACTTTTCGACATTGCTCTTTCCAAAGCCATCGATATCCATAGCTTCTTTAGAAACGTGAAAAATTATTTTTTGTAGCCTTTGGGCGGGGCAATTTACGTCAGGGCATCTCCAAGCTGATTCGCCTTCTTCTCTAATTAATTGGCTATTATCTTTTGGGTGTGCTGGACAAATACTTGGAAATTCTATACTCTGTTCCGTACCATCACGTAAATCCTCCATCGCCTTAACAATGTAGGGTATAACGTCGCCTGCTCGTTCCACAAGCACCGTATCTCCAATTTTTAAATCTCGCTCATTTATAAAGTCTTCATTATGTAAACTCACGGATGAAATAGTGACTCCAGCTAATGCTACTGGCTCAAGTTTCGCTACGGGTGTAATCGAACCCACTTTCCCTACCTGATAGTCTACTCCAATTAATTTAGTTGTGGCTTGCTTAGCTGCAAACTTATAGGCAATAGCCCATTTTGGGTGGTGTGCGGTCGAACCAATTTTATCTTGCAATGCAAAATCATTTACCTTCACCACCATTCCATCAATCTCGTAAGGATAAGCATCTCGTTTCGCTTCCCAAGACTGATTAAACTCGATAACTTCTTGTATATTTTTACACGTTTTTTGAGCTTCTCCAGCTGTTTTAAAACCTAGATTACTTAAAATTTCCACTGCTTTTGCATGTTGTCCAATGTCGCCAATTTTATCATTCCCGTCACCATCTACAGCATAACTAATTTGAAAAACAAAAGTTTGGATGCCTCTCGCTGCAGTCTCGTTTGCATCCTTTGTACGCAATCCTCCAGTAGCAGCATTTCTAGGGTTTGCAAAAAGTGTTTCTCCGTTTTTAGCCCTTTTTGCATTGACTTTCTCGAAAATATCTTTTCGGATAATGGATTCGCCTCTCAATTCTACTTTGTGTATTCCATAGGTAGAAAAGGCAGCCTTTAATGGAAGGGATGCCATCGCCTTGGCATTTGCTGTCATCTCCTCACCTTGGGTTCCATTGCCTCTAGTAGCTGCTCTAACTAGTAGGTCATCTTCGTAGACAATAGCTATACTTCCTCCATCAAATTTTGGTTCCACCACATATTCTACGATTGTTCCTTCATCTAGAAAAGCGTTCTTAATCACCGAAGTATTGAAATCATTCAAATCCTCAGCATTATAGGAGTTGCCCAAGGATAGCATCGGCACAATATGAGGTACTGTAAAAAAATCAGATTTTAAATCACTTGCCACCCGCTGCGAAGGAGAGTCCGGACGAATAATGTTTGGATTTTCAGCTTCTATTGCTTTTAACTTATCAAATAACTGATCGTATTCAAAGTCAGATAACACTGGATTATTATCTACATAATATTTCCATTCATGATAGCTTAGTAGCTCGATTAAGTTGGCATATTCTTCCTTTCCAATTTCTTTAGCTATATAAACTTTAGATTGATCGGTCAATGCTTTTTGGTGGCTTGCAGAATACTTCATGGCATGTATTATAAAGCTGATTTAGCTTTCTTTTTTAATTCAAACAGTTCGTCTCTAAATTGGGCAGCCGAAATAAAATCCAAGTCTTTAGCTGCTTTTTTCATTTTATGCTCGGTTACTTCTATCATTTTTTCGATTTGGTCTTTACTCATATAACTGATGATTGGATCAGCCGCTAGACCACTGGTTTCTGGTTCTATGTAAGCTTTTGGTTGCTTAGTTCGGATATCTAAAATCGATTGCTGATTCATGATATCTTCTTTCGATTTTTTTACGGTTTGTGGTGTTATGCCATGTTTTTCGTTGTAGGCCATTTGCACTGCTCGACGACGATTGGTTTCATCGATGGTTATTTGCATACTATTGGTGATTCTATCTGCATAAAAGATAACCAGTCCATTAGAGTTTCTTGCGGCTCGACCAGCTGTTTGTGTTAAAGAACGGTTGTTTCTTAAAAAGCCTTCTTTGTCTGCATCTATGATGGCTACCAATGATGCTTCAGGTATATCTAATCCTTCTCTTAATAGGTTAACACCTACCAATACATCAAATTTTCCAAGCCTTAAATCACGAATAATTTCTACTCTGTCCAGGGTGTCTACTTCAGAGTGAATATACCGTACTCTAATGTTTAGTTTAACCAGATACTTAGACAATTCTTCGGCCATTCTTTTGGTCAATGTTGTGACCAGTATTCGTTCATCCTTTTCTACTCGTTTATGTATTTCCTCTAGTAAATCATCTATTTGGTTTAGGCTTGGTCTTACTTCGATAGGAGGATCTAAAAGTCCAGTAGGTCGAATGATTTGCTCAACAACTACTCCTTCAGTATCTTCTAATTCGTAATCTCCAGGTGTAGCTGAAACATAGATGATTTGGTTGTACATTTTTTCAAACTCATCAAAGTTTAGCGGTCTGTTGTCCATAGCTGATGGTAACCTAAATCCATAATTGACCAGATTTGTTTTTCGGGCTCTATCTCCTCCCCACATTCCACGTACTTGAGGTATAGTCACATGACTTTCATCGACCACCATTAAATAGTCTTCTGGAAAATAATCTAAAAGGCAGAAAGGCCGAGTCCCAGGTTTTCTTCCATCAAAATATCTGGAATAATTTTCAACTCCATTGCAATAGCCTAATTCGCGCATCATTTCTACATCAAAACTGATTCGCTCCTTGATACGTTTAGCTTCCAAAAAACGCATTTCGCTTTCAAAGTACTTTTCTTGTGCCGTCATCTCATCCTCAATGTCTCGCAAAATTTCTTTCATACGATCTTTAGGAGCGACATAAAGATTGGCAGGGAAGATAGCTGCATGTTCGAGGTTTTCTATACGTTTAGAAGAAGGCAATTCTATACGTTCTATGGTTTCAATTTCATCACCAAAGAAGGTAATCCGATATCCGAAATCCACATAAGGAAGATTAATATCCACGGTATCTCCTCTAACTCTAAATGTTGCTCTTTTAAAATCCGTTTCTGTACGAGAATATAAACTATCTACCAACGAGTATAAGAAGCTGTTTCTGTTTAAAGTCATTCCTTCAGCAATCCGTATAATTCCCTTTTCGTAATCCTCAGGATTACCCATACCATAGATACAAGAAACTGAAGCAACAATTATGACGTCTCTTCTTCCTGATAATAAAGAAGAGGTAGCTCGAAGTCTCAATTTATCAATCTCTTCATTTATAGAGAGATCTTTTTCAATGTAGGTGTCGGAAGCACTTATGTAAGCTTCTGGTTGATAATAGTCATAATAAGAAACAAAATATTCTACCGCATTATTTGGGAAAAACTCTTTGAACTCTGCATACAATTGTGCTGTTAAGGTCTTGTTGTGGGTTAGAATTAGGGTAGGTCGATTAACCTCCTTTATTAAGTTGGCAATCGTAAAGGTTTTACCTGAACCCGTTACACCAAGCAGTACTTGTGAACCTTCATCGCTTTCCACACCATGCACTAATTGCTTAATGGCTTGTGGTTGATCACCAGTAGGTTCGAAATGCGATACGAGTTCAAATGGCATATGCTAGAATTATTGACAAATAAACAACTAAAATAATGAGAAATCAGCCTAACTTGTTTCAAGATGGATAAACTAAATTTTAAAACTTTTGGAGAAGGTGATCCTGTTATTATTGTACATGGTCTTTTCGGGATGCTTGACAATTGGAAAACATTTGCAAGACATTTATCAGAAGACTACATGGTTTACATTGTAGATCTAAGAAATCACGGTAAATCACCTCATGTTGAAGGCATGGATTATAAACTGATGGCCCAAGATCTTGCCCAGTTTCTGGAGGATGAATGGATCTATGAAGCCAAATTTATTGGACATTCCATGGGAGGAAAAGTAGTTATGCAATTATCCGCAGATTTTCCAGAGTTGATGGAGCAACAGATGATTGTCGACATTGGACCGAAAAAATATGAAGGTGGACATCAAACCATTTTCGAAGCCTTGCTATCGGCACCCATCGATAAAGCTAGCCAGAGAAATGATATACAAGAACATCTATCAAGCTATATTAATGAACTAGATGTTATCCAGTTTTTAATGAAAAACTTAAGTAGAAATCCGTCGGGAGGATTTAAGTGGAAAATGAATTTACCTGAAATTTATAAACACTATGAGGACATCCTTGCTAACATCGACATTGGACAACAAATAGAAGTACCTAGCTTATTTGTGAGAGGTTCAAAGTCAAATTACATTGATGATGAACTAAGTGATGTAATAAAAAAACAATTTCTAAATGTGCGCTTACAAACTGTGGTAGATTCGGGACATTGGATACATGCTGAAAAACCTGCGGAATTATTAAGCCTTACTAAGGAATTCTTTGCATAGCGATAAATGTTATAAAAAGGAATTTACAAAAGAAATTGTACGAACTTTACGTTAGCTTTAAAATATGAAAATGAAAAGAAGATTAGGATTAGGAGTGGCGGCTGTTTTATTAATTGGAACTGCTTTCACAACCGTAAATAATGATCGTTTATTCGAGATATCAAAGAACATTGAAATTTTTGTCAATGTCTATAAAGAAATCAATGCAAACTATGTAGATGATGTAGATCCTGGTGGTCTTATGAGAGTGGGCATTGATGCTATGCTAAAGTCATTAGATCCATATACTAACTTTATCTCAGAATCACAAGTCGAAAATTATCGGATTAATGTGGATGGAAAATATAATGGTATTGGAGCTGTGCTTGGTGATGTTGATGATTTTGTAACTATAATGGAAATAAACGAAAACAGCCCGATTGTCAGCTCTGGACTTCAAGTAGGTGATCAGATCACCGAAGTAAATGGTCTTTCTACAAAAGGAAAAACCGTCGAGGAAGCTAACAATATCATGAGAGGTGTTAGTGGTACGAAGCTAAACTTAAAAGTTAAACGACCATATCCATCAAAAACATTTGATTTAGAGATTCCTAGGAGCGATGCTTCACCAGGTAATGTACCTTATTCAGGTTTTGTTTCGGATAATATTGGTTATATAAATTTAACCACGTTTACTGCGGAGGCAGGAAAGAATGTAGAGAAAGCTTATGTACAACTTAAGAAGGAGAACCCATCCATGGAAGGAGTAATTCTGGATTTAAGGTATAATGGTGGAGGTTTATTAAGAGAAGCTGTAAATCTGTGCAACATATTTGTACCAAAAGACGAATTAATCGTTAGTACTAGAGGTAAAGTAAAAGAGCGAGACCAGCAGTATACTACAAGAAATAGTCCGACAGACTTAGAAATACCATTAGTGGTTTTAGTTAACAAAAAATCAGCTTCTGCTAGTGAAATAGTTTCTGGTGTAATTCAAGACTTAGATCGTGGAATCATTATGGGTCAGCGATCATATGGAAAGGGTTTAGTACAAAATCAGAAAGAAGTAGGTTACAATTCGAGAGTCAAAGTGACTACCTCTAAATACTACATCCCATCAGGAAGATGCATACAATCAGTAGACTATGAAAATGGAGAGCCATTAGATATCGCTGATGAAAACAGGTCTGCATTTAAAACTAAAGGAGGGCGAAAAGTATTAGATGGAGGCGGAGTAACTCCAGATGTGAAATTAGAAGCAAAATCGCCTGATGCTATAGTAACAGCATTGAAAAACCAACACATCATATTTAAGTTTGTCAATAAACATGTAGCTAGTTTAAAAGATACTGCCAGTCTTGAAGATATCGCCTTTACAGATTTCGCAGCATTTAAATCCTTTGCAGATCAAGAGGGCTTTGTATTCGATTTAGCTTTAAATGAAGCCATTAAGCAAATGAAAGAGCTTGAAATGGAAAAGACCTATGTTGAAGGAATTTCCAGTGAACTGGCTAGTCTTGAAGCTAAGCTAGCCCAACTCAAAAAAGAGGCACTAGATAAAAACAAGGAGGATATCTTAGCAGAAATCGAACAAGAGATTTCTAGTAGATATTATTATGCTAAGGGAAAAGTGTATAGCACTTTAGATCGTGATAATGAGATTAAAGAAGCTATCGACTTACTTGGTAATGAATCAAAATATAAGTCATTACTTAAATAGAATTATTGACCCTTATTCTACATATTGAAACTGCAACTGAATTATGTTCAGTTGCCTTATCAAAAGATGGAAAGCTCATAGCATCCCAGTTTTCAGATAGTCCTCAATCTCATGCAGGACAAATTACCCTGTTAATCGAAGATCTATTTGCAACATCAGATTTTAACCTACAAGATATTCATGCTGTTGCTGTAAGCAAAGGTCCTGGGTCGTATACGGGCTTAAGAGTAGGCCTCTCAACAGCTAAAGGCCTATGTTATGCTTTAAGCATTCCTTTAATAGGTATAAACAGTCTTTCAATTCTAGCTACTGCTAGAGATGCCACTGAATTTAGTTGCATAATTCCAATGATTGATGCTCGTCGTATGGAAGTTTATATGGCTATATATAATAATGAGCATCAGCTAATTACTAAAACTAATGCCTTTATCATTGATGAAGAATCAATGAATAGTTTAGCAAGCACCTACCCTTCTATCCTTTACTGTGGTAACGGAGCATTTAAATGTGAACAATTTGCTAGAAAAAGCGATTTAATTAATAATGATGGTTTATCAGCTAAGTATATGGTAAGCCTAGCCTATGAAGCTTTTTTAGCAAGAGATTTTGAGGAATTAGCCTATTTCGAGCCCTTTTATTTGAAGTCTCCGAACATTACACAGTCTAAACAAAACAAACTGTTTAGAAAAAGTTAAAAAAACTTTATAGTTAAAAA
>JAHDEC010000035.1:0-19907 GCA_020629035.1 Saprospiraceae bacterium
TTACAATATTTAATTATCAAAATAATCTAATTTAATAATGGTCAACTCTATTCAGTGAAGTTCAAAGCTCTAACTTCTAACTTCTAACTTCTAGTGAAAAGTAGATAAGTCACCACTGTTAACTAATATAAGATCTAAAAGGTCTGAAGCCTCATCATCACCAAATTCAATAGAGGTAAAATTTGAGCCTAGATCTAATTGATTCAAATCTACAAAAGGATGATCTTCTCGGGCAATTCTAGCATGGTAAGGCAACTTTAAATTGATGCCGAGAATGAAGTTTCTTAGCGTGATGATATCATCAGTCGTCACCACATTATCACCATCAACATCAGCACTAATGGCCTCATAAGGTGAAACAAAGCCATCTATCGTCAAGGCTTTAAGTAAATAAACGAGATCGATGGTAGAGATACTACCTGGAGCTCCTACGTCAGCCTTAGCCATTAATTGATTGCTTCCAGGGTTAAGTGCTGAATCACTGATTTCATAGAGGCAATTTCCGCTGAAATACATATTATCTCCATCATTTAGTTGTAAATCCACATCCTCACAGAATGATGAACTAGCATTGTTACCGACATGGCTTAGTTTTACATCTAAGCAATCGGTATCACATTGGGCCATGATTGATGTTTGACAAATAATAAATAGAGTGCTTAATACTATGATATTTTTCATGATTTAAAGTTGTGTGTGAGCCCTAAAGTGACCCCAAGTAAGTGCTGTTTTTTTGTAACAATTGCTTGATTAGTATTGAAACTATTTAAGCCATATTGTGCACTCAAGCCTGCTTGAATTGCCCACGAGTTAGTAAATAAATAATTTAGATTGCTAGTAAGGTTTAATGAAAACGAACCGGTTTTTTTATAGCGAGAAGCTGCATCGACAGACAAGTCGTAGATGCTATCATCAGCTTCCAGCTCATAACCATCCAACTGAAAAAACACGGGAATGGCTATAGCTATACCGCTGCTTAGGCTTAGTCGACTCATCGGCTTTAAATGGTATTGTAAACCTAAGGGTATAGATAACTGCTCATGTGTATTAAAGTAATGATCTACACGATGAGTAGTTCTTGTGATAAGTGCAGGACCTCTTATTTCTTCGATTGTCCCATCCATTAATGTTTTTGTTTCAATTAGATAATCATCTTCATGGAACGTTTCTTCCAAACTAGTTTGCTGGATAAACTCAGTTTGATTTCTCAAATAACTTAAGCCAGTAAACAATGAAAAGTGATTATTTAGAGCAAACGAATACTGTAAACCAAGTTGATAAGCAGCATCATGCCTTTCTGCCAAGCTACGTTTAGCTTGTAAGCTTGTACCTTGATTTGTACTTGCATTAGAAATTATCTGATTTGCATAGATCCCAGCAAACATTTGTACAGCATTTGTTTTTGCTCTATCCTTTGATTGTCTATCCTTTAGAGGATTCAGCACGAAGCTATTAAAAGCTAATGTTCTATTAGCTATCTTAAGCTGTTCTGACTTGGTTGCATCTAATGGATTTAATACCAATGTACTCCTACTAGTATTCGATTTATTCGGTCCAACAATAGATGGATCAACTACTTTGCTTTGCATGTATGTCTCACTTTGGCTTCTTGTTGCTACTGCTGGATTTAAATCAATGTTGACAGTGCTTCCTCGTAAGTTCTTTGCTGTATTTAGATTCAAGTCTTTTCTAGCGTTCTTGGTAGTGATTTCCTCCTTTAAAATTAGTTGCTCCTGATCTTTAACTTGGCGATCAATCACTTTACTAGGTTTTACATGAGATAGACTAGCCTTACCTGGCCCATTTACATCCTTAACCGCTTGGATACTTGCCTCTTGCTTTACTGATGGGTTTAGTGCATCTTTTGAAAAGGCATCTTTAGTAGTTTGATTATCCATTGAATAATAAATGATGCATCCTGAAATGATAGCCAGAAAAACTAGTATGCCAGCAAGGTATTTGGCAAGACTTACTTTAGGTTTATCAAGTGATTCTTCTAAGCTCGCCCAAATCTTATCATTATCGACAAGTGGATTATAGTGTTCAAACTTATCGCTTAAACCTTTCTCGAATTCGTTAAATTCCATTAGATACCGATAGATTTAATTTTTCAAAAAGTGATTTCAATATTCTTCTAGCCTTGGTTAAATGTGCTCTTGAAGTCGAGACTTCGATGGACATTATTTCAGCTATCTCTTTATGTGTAAAGCCGTCTAGGACATTCATTTTAAAAACTTCTCTAGCACTAGTGGGTACGTATTGTAGCAGTTTTAAAATCTCCTCGCAAGTAAGTTTATCCATGATTTGCTTGTCCAACTTAGTTTTTTGAACCTGGTTGTAACTTGCTAATTCATAAACTACTGGTTTAGATTTAATGGCTTTCCATGCTTTCCGAATGGCGATGGTCTTTATCCAACCCTCAAACTTTCCAGCATCCCTATAGTTTGCTAAACTTTTAAAAATGTCTATCCATGTTTCTTGTAGTACTTCTTCAGCATCTTGTCTATTTTGGATATACTTCTTGATAATGGCAAATAACATTGCATTATACCTATCAAAAAGTGCTCGTTGACTTTTACGATTATTGGCTTTTGCCAAATCTATATGCTTTAGAAGATTTTTCATTCAGGGTGAGGACTAGTATTCTCGTATAGCCGCAAATTCTCCTATTCCTGTGGGTCCCTCAAATGTCCCTAGTATGAGTTCTCCAACATCGCCAAAATGGCTGATGGTGGCAGTTCCTTGGAAGTTGTCAGTAGACATATTAGTTCCAATAACATTAGCGTCAAACACGCCTGTCTCAAAGCCTTTAATACCTAATAAAAGATAACTTGGATTACCTGAACCATCGTCTTCTATAAAGGAGCTTACTAATGTTTCTGCGCTAGTAACTCTTGCTCTACAATCACCGAAAGGTAAATTCATCGCCCCAGTAGGAGTAAAGTTCATGGTTCCTGCAGGTATGCTTGCAACGACTAGTTCTTCTATCGTTTGTTCAGTATAATCTGATTTGCAAGAAAAACAGAGAAGGACAAGTAAGCAATAGGATATGTATCTAATTTTCATTGTCAATTTTTTATAAGTTACGAATAGATAATGAATGCATTCATCTATTAAATGCCCTCAACTGAAAAAACGCTTACGCATGAGGTGCATTTTTCTGGTTTATCTTAAAAAGGTAGGTGCTATAGTCTAAAACAAACCAATTTTAATTCTTCTACGTCATATCATTATAGATCATAAGTTTAACCTTAAAAAAATCTTTTATGAAAAAAACAATTGCATTAGTCATTTGCTCATTTCTTTTGTTCAATATTGGGACCGCTCAAGAAATTAGTTCAGCTTCCCAAGAAGAAATTAAGCGAAACATCAGCCAAAGTTTTGCTGTGAATATTAAATCGATCATCGGTCTCAGTGATTATGGTTATTTTATTTCCCAGGCCTCACCTTTTGCTTTTAATTACCAGTTAGCTATAGATAATTGGGGGATCAGAGCAAGTTATGGCGGTGCCTTTAATAATATGGAAAGAGAGAGCGAATTCAATGAAGATATTGTAAGCAATAACAGTACGCACAATATACGTTTGGGTGTAAATTATAAAGCCTTCGAGAAAGGAAGATTTACAGCTAGAGTGGGTTTAGATGGTGCGTTACTTTCAGATGTGTACAAATATGATTATATGAGTCCTGATGGACTAAGAAATTATAATAAAAGAGATCAAACAAGAACTGGATTGGGCCCAGTGGGAATTCTTTCTTTTGCCATAACAGAGCACGTTTCTGTTGCAGTCGAGAGTTGGTATTATGTCTATAAATTGAACATGACTCAAGAATATACTAATGGGGGAGAAGAGATAATAACAGATACAACTACTGGTTGGTCTTCGGAATTATTCGAACCTTCATCGGTGTTTCTTACGCTTAAATTTTAATATAAAAAAGAGCTAAGTAAAACTTACTTAGCTCTTTATGCTTTATAATTTATGTCCAAGCATCAAGAATTCCACCCATCAGGGCAAAACAGATAATCCAAAATAAAACATTTAGAATGATTGTTTTTCCTGCAAATTTGTGAAAAAGACTTAATGAAACAATAACAGGTACAACTAAGAAAACACAAAGAAAGGCGCCGTGCAAAGCTCCATGTCCGAATGTGTGGAAACTTGCAAATACTAGTTCTCCTGCATCATTAACATCCCTATGCATCATCTCAATCATCATTTTCAGCGAAAATGATGTAATCATAGCGACTACTAATGCTAAACCATAGGACACGGCAGGATTATCAGGTTCCATTTCAGCTTGAGTTTTACCCATCGAGCCGTACCATGCTTTTCCAAAAATGGGTCCGTAGTAAAGCATTCCTATTATTGTGGGAATAAGACCTGCAACAATAACAGCTATCCAATTAACTTCTGGCATCATAATTTAAAGTTTTGATTTCTAGCTAAGTTAAACAAATATTAGAAAATCAAAAATGGTCAACCACCTTGGCTTATTTCTATATAGTAACAAAAAAGGAGATGAATACTGTGTTCATCTCCTTTTTAAATCGGTATGCTTAAAAGTATTAATCTGGCACTTTATTAGGATCTAACAAATCGTAAAATTGATCGATTTTTGGTAACAAGATGATTCTTGTTCTTCGATTTATAGTTCGGCCACCTATGGTAGCATTATCTGCCAAGGTATTGTATTCTCCTCTTCCAGCAGCGATCAATTTATTAGGATCTATTTGGTATTGGGTTTGTAGTTTTTTCACCACTGCCGTAGATCTTAGTACACTCAAATCCCAATTATCTTTTATGCAAGATTTGTTAATGGGTTGGTTATCAGTATAGCCCTCTACCATTACCTCTAAGTCGGGTCTTGAAGCCACTATTTTCGCAATTTTTGCTAATACCTCATCTGCTCTTGGTGATATGGTAGTGCTACCACTGGTAAAGAGCATCTTGTCACTAAGGTTAATAAAGACAACTGTTTTGTCTACTTCAATATTTACGTCTTGATCTTCTATTCCATCTGAAAGTTCATTTTTCAAATTTACCGCAAGTGCAAGATTGATGGAATCTGATTTAGATTTTGCTGCTTGAATATATTGGATGTATTTATCCTTACTTTCTAATTGGTTAAGTGTTTCTTTTATGTTTTCGTTAGCAGACTGTGTGAGGACAGTAAGGTCTCCAACTTGCTCCACTTGCTGATCTCTTGCTTTTTTAAGATCTCTAATTTGAGCTTTTAAATCACTAATTTGTTCTTGTCTAACATCAAGATTACCTTCTGAACTAGTTATTTGACTTTCAAGCAACTCATTTTGTTGTTTGCACTCAGTTAGTAAATTCATGTATTTGTTTAGATCTTGCCCACACTCACCAATTTGTTTATTGGCTACGTCTAACTCAGTTTGTAGTGAGACCATCTTCTTTTTACTTACGCAGCTTGAAAAAGAAGCGAGACAAAAAAGAAGGGCTAAAAGTTGAATTGTGTATTTCATCATATTAGATATTTAACACAAAGATAAGTCCCTTAGTATTAAATTGTTTAATGGAATCCACTAATATTTAATTAGGGTTTTCCCTACCTTGGTTTTACTACTTTAAATACCTCAGAAAAATTGCCACCTACTTCCTTAATGTGGATCATATATAATCCAGCATGGATATCGGGTATTGAAAAATTAGTGGCGTTGTTTTCTAAGAGCGTAGTTTCACTTTTAATAAGTTTTCCACTTGCATCAAACAAACGAATGTTTAGTTCCCCTTCATATTCATGGTGAATGCTCACAAAATGACTAACTGGGTTGGGGAATAGCTTGGTTTCTGCATAGTAATCAACACCTGTACAATCTTCATCTATACCATTATCCGCAATATCTATTCCTGAAGGACTAATCATCATATTACCATCATCACAATCATCAAAATTATCTACAAATCCTTCTGGTGCAAAGCTTAAACAAGTATCCACCTCGATTGAATCTGTACCGAATCCATCTTGATCAAAGTCTAAGTAGTAAATGTATCTTGTTAGATTTTCATTGATTTGGCCATCGCAATTATTGTCAATATCATCACATACCTCTTCAGCATTCGGATGTACTGCTCCATCATTGTCGTTACAATCATCTGCATTCACTACATAACCAACAGGTGCACTAACTAAGCAGGTGTCGATAGGATTTGCAGCATTTCCAAATCCATCACCATCACTATCTAAATAATAGGTACTATAGCTTAGACCATCATTATTTAAACCATTACAGTTGTTGTCAATATCATCACAAATTTCGGGAGCTGCTGGGTTAATGGCAGCGTCATTATCATTGCAATCAGTACTATTGGTCACATAACCTACTGGAGCCGTAATTATACAAGTATCAACCATAATGGCAGCATCACCAAAGCCGTCTGCGTCGTTATCAAAATAGTAGGTGTACAAAGTTAATCCGTCATTGACAACACCGCTACAATTGTTATCCTTATCATCACAAATTTCAGTAGCTGCAGGGTTTATGTTGATGTCTGTATCATCGCAATCTGCATCATTATTAGCGTAGCCTGAAGGAGCGCTAATATTACATACCGTAATCATTTGACCATCTTGGCCGAAATTGTCTCCATCTTGATCTAAGAAGTAATCGAAAAGTGGAAGATTTTCATCTATTTCACCATTACAATCGTTGTCTTTATCGTCACATTGTTCAGCGAATCCAGGGTAGATATCTGCGTCATTATCGTTACAATCATAAAAGGCATTTACACCATCATTGTCCTCATCATTGAAAAACAAATCCGTAGCATACTGAAATACATCTTCCGCAATTTCAATACCTATTAAACGACCAGGTATATCATCGGCAGGTGGATGAATTCCACCCCAAATTCTGCTTAAACTTGTTTGATCTGAGGCATCTCGGTATGTAGCCCACTGCAATTCTATATCCATAGAAGGGCCTTCCTCAAAGACTAGAAATTCGTTTTGTGGAGCAAGAAACTTTCCGACACCACCTGGAAAAAATGGATCACCTGTAAGACTTGTGATAACTTCAGCTGCTGCTCTTGAGTAAGTAGAATGCCCACTTATAAAGCCAGCAAAGTTTGGCGTAACAAAGGTAGGACGCTGGTATGGCCACCATTCTTCTGCTAGTATCCAATCGACGCCCGCCTCATCCGTGTCAGGATTATCTATAAAATCTGGACCTTTCCAAGCCCTAACTTTTACTTTACCTATGTGTTGATTAAAAATACCTTCCAATGGATCTCCATCTTCGACCATCTCAGAGAAACCAGGAACAAGTGGAAATCCTCCTGGATGATAATTAGGTAAATTTTCATCGCTTGACTGACCAAGTTCTGCCATTAAACGAATAGCTGATATTGGACGTATATAATCGAAATAGCCTTTAATACCCCAAGCAGATATCGCAGCATCGTGCATAGCTCCTCCTAACATTAAATACGACTTGACATCCCATTCTAAATCACTCAATATCTCTCCTTGACCATTAAATCTTTTTTCAAGTTCTGGCTGATCGTTTACATAGTTAAGCAAGGTAAACCAGTGGCCGGGAGGTGTTTCGGAATCAGGCCCATCAGCCCAAAACTCAGCTAAAACACGGGCATAGTCACCTCTTGGTACAATATTAGGCGGATATGGCTCTCCAGTTGCAGGATTAAGCGCATGTCCTTCACTAGGATCTCCTCCTTCAAACGTGTTATAAAAGTCACGCATATCGTCGTAATTTGTTGGCAATTCAGCCACATCTAGGTTTCCTAAACTAGCTGGAGATATGTCCATCATAACTGGATTGTCAGATGCCAGGTGAGAAGACCAAAAAACAACTAAGGCAAAGCCCCATTTATAATTATCTTCTAAAGCTAGACCATCTGTTGTATTAAGATGAGGTGGCGTTGCTGGTTCGTGATATACATAATATGGATTACCATTATCATCATTGTAAATACTTAGATCGTCTTCGCTCAATGCAAAAGGAGAAACTTTACCCCATTCTGCGCCAAGAAATTCAGGTACTAAACCTCCAAAAGGATTTCCGCTTTGATCCACAAAACTTTCAAATGCCAAAGGCTGCCAGTTGTTGTAGAATTCTATTTCATCATTTCCAGGTAATTCTGGAGCCATTGGTTCATTTAACGGTTCATAGTATTGATTCTCGTAATCACCTAATTCATTAGATCCATCTTGATATCCGAATAGGCGCATTTCGTTGGCAATGTAATTACCAAATGCGGCTGGATTGCCTCCTAAGTAATCCATGGAAGTAAATGATGGGTCATATCCTTCCTCACTCATTTTAGATGTATAGACTGGACCCATATCATCATAACCAGGCGAATTTCCAAATCTTGAATTCAAAATTGAATACATCGCATAACACATCGCTTCCTCCATGTCACTCTCAGGGTCTGAGCCTATTGGAAAGCCACTGAAATCTACTTGATAGCCATGAAAATTTTGGCCCAAGAAGTGCGTCTTATTTCCTGTGTAAACTGCCCAAATATCATACAATAGGGCAGAAGTATGGTAAAGATTTCTTGCATGCACTGTAGGTCTAGCGAAATCTTTCCTGATAGATTCAAGTAAAATTTCATTCCAATCATGAGCAATAGTATGATCTTGTGCTTGCACTAGTTGAGATTGAAAACTAAGCGTTAGCATCAAGATGAAGAAAAAGATAGTTCTATTGATATTCATTTTCATGAATTTTTAATTCTTCTCAAAAGTAGAAAATGTTATTTGGTTTACAATAGCTTTTAGACTTTTTATATTAGCTTAGTTACCAATAACTTAGATATATATTTAATTGTCAATTATTATATTAAAGTTATCACATATTTAAGCCAATGGAATATTGTAAATTACTTCTTTAATTGTAACGAATTGATGAAAGCTTTTTCAGAATTTTTGCATTCGATAAATGCCTTTTTTGGGAAAATAGCTAGCTGGTTTACCTTGCTTTTAGTCTTGATTATTGTCATTGATGTTGGATTGAGGTATTTTTTTAATACGAGTTATATCTGGGTTATTGAATTAGAAAAGTATTTTTTTGCCATTATTTTTTTGTTGGGTTCTGGATATGCATTTCAGACTGAAAATCATGTTAGAGTAGATGTTTTTTATAGCCAATGGAGTAGTAAAAAGAAGACAAGAGCAGATATTTTCGGCCATCTATTCTTATTGATTCCTTGGTGCCTTTTGGTTATAGTTGTTGGTTTTAATTATTTCCAATTTTCTTTTAAAATTAATGAGTCGAGCGCCCAGGCGGGTGGTTTGCCAGCTTTGTACTGTTTAAAATCTTTGATTTTTATTGGCTTCAGTATTTTGTTACTACAGGCACTTGCAAAACTGATCGAAGGAATTCTATTTTTAAGTAATACTTCAAAAAAGAGTCAGTAATGGGTTGGTTAGCCTTTGTCTTGTTTTTTCTGATTTTTTTACTCATTCTTAGAGGTTATCCTGTTGCATTTACTTTGGGAGGATTATCCATCTTGTTTTCGCTGGTGATCATCTGGATTTATCCTGAGTATTTAAGCTTTTCAGACCTACGATTGTTGCCCTTTAGGATTATGGGGGTTATCAGCAATTATGTGCTGATTGCGGTTCCCCTTTTTATTTTTATGGGGATCATGTTGGAAAAATCAGGCTTAGCGGAATCACTGTTAGAAACCATGGCAAGCTTATTTGGAAATATTCCGGGAGGACTCAGCGTTTCGGTGATTATTGTTGGAGCTCTCTTAGCAGCTTCTACGGGTATTGTTGGAGCTACTGTTGTTACGATGGGCCTAATAAGTCTACCTACCATGCTCAAAAAAGGTTACTCAGCAGAATTAGCCAGTGGCACAATAGCCTCATCTGGAACCTTAGGACAAATTATACCACCATCCATTGTCTTAGTCCTATTAGCAGATACCATGAGCAGTTCAGCTGGGAGTGCCAATATTGATGTGGGTACTATGTTTTCGGCTGCTTTAATTCCAGGCTGTTTATTGGTGTTGTTCTATATAAGTTATGTTTTAATCTATGCTCGAATCCATCCTGAAAAAGCTCCGAAATTTAGTCCTGAAGAAGTAGCTAAATTAAGAGGGGATGGGTATTTCTTTAAAGTGGTAAAGGCTTTTTTATTGCCAATGTTGCTTATCCTAGCAGTTCTTGGGTCTATTTTTACCGGACTTGCTTCACCTACAGAAGCTGCAGCTGTTGGTGCATTTGGCGCCATACTTTTGACACTAATCCAGAAGAAATTTTCAATGTCAGTCTTGAAAGAAGTTATGCAACAGACCACTCATTTAACCAGTATGGTTTTTATGATTTTGTTGGGAGCAACCACCTTTACACTTGTTTTCAAAAGTTTGCATGGAGATGACTACTTAGTCCAGCTTATCATGCAGGCAGAACTTTCGTCTTTATGGTTTTTAATAATCGTGATGCTTATCATTTTTGTAGCCGGATTTTTTATTGATTTTATAGAGATTATTTTTATAGTAGTGCCTGTTGTTACTCCTATTTTTGTGGCGTTTGAGATGGATCTGGTCTGGGTAGGAATTCTTATTGCCCTGAATTTGCAGACCTCATTTTTAACCCCACCATTTGGTTTTTCATTGTTTTATTTAAAAGGTGTAGCCCCAAAAGAAGTTACGACGAAGCATATTTATAAAGGAATCATTCCATTTATCATTATCCAGCTAATATTCCTGTTTTTAATTATTGCATTTCCATCATTAGTCCATTTACTAGATTAACTATGAAACGAAAAGATTTTCTGAAAAAAGGAACATTGGCAGCATTAGGTTCAGCGACTTTGGTTCAAGCTTGCCAAAGTGACAACAAACAAAATGATGCGCCAAATATCATAAGTAACAAGAAATATAAATGGAAAATGGTTACCACTTGGCCTCCTAACTTTCCGGTAGTTGGCGAAATTGCAAATTATCTCGCTCAATGGGTTGAAGAAATGTCTGGCGGAAGAATGAAGATTGAAGTGTATGGTGGGGGAGAATTAGTTCCAGCCTTAGAATCTTTTGATGCTGTCTCGATTGGTGCTGCAGAAATGGGTTGCGGAGCTTCATATTACTGGGTGGGGAAGACTGCAGCTTCTCAGTTTTTTACTTGCATACCCTTTGGTATGAATGCTCAGCAAATAGCTGCTTGGCTTATCAGTGGAGGTGGAATGGAATTATGGAAAGAGGTTTATGCTCCTTTTGACTTAATACCATTTGCTGGAGGAAATACTGGAGTACAAATGGGTGGGTGGTTTAATAAACGAATAGACACAGTAAATGATTTAAAAGGGCTCAAAATGAGAATACCTGGAATGGGTGGCAAAGTCTTAACTAAGGCTGGGGGAGCAGCTGTGCTAGTTGCTGGTGGTGAAATTTATACGAGTTTAGAAAGAGGGGTGATTGATGCCACAGAATGGATAGGTCCTTATCATGATTATAAGATGGGGTTTTATAAAATTGCAAAATATTATTACACACCTGGATGGCATGAAACAGGATCACAATTGGAATTTTTTGCTAACAAAACGCTTTTTGAGAAATTACCCAAAGATTTACAAGTGATTATAGAAACGGCAACCATGAGGGCCCAAGCCTGGGTACTAGCCGAATTTGATGCAAAAAATGGCGTTTATTTAAAAAAGATTCAGGATGAAAAGCAAGTTGAGATTTTGACCTTCCCTAAACAAGTCTTGGATGCTTTAAGACAATATACCCAACAAACGATCGATGAGGTCATTAATCAAAGCCCTGAAAGTAAAAAGGTCTATGAACATTTTAAGAAATTTAAAAAGTCCATAGACCCATGGTCTTCTCTTACTGAGAAAGTATATTATAACGAACTTATATAGTCTTAAAAAGCATATCCAATACTTAGACCAAAACGTAATCTGAATAGTCCAAAAGGAGGTGTTTTAGCTGATAAACTAGTATTGTCTGATATCACATCTGCAATCTCCTGGATGCCTCCTGGTATATCCACTAGT
The DNA here is from genome assembly GCA_020629035.1 of Saprospiraceae bacterium. Taxonomy (GTDB): domain Bacteria; phylum Bacteroidota; class Bacteroidia; order Chitinophagales; family Saprospiraceae; genus JAHDDO01. The sequence goes on from JAHDEC010000035.1 coordinate 12,002, forward strand.
TGCTCATTAATTTCATCTATAGCTTCTTGAGCTGAAAAATCAGGATCATCAGTTGCATAATTTAAATTTAATCTCCCGCTACCATATCCAAGGCTAAATAAATGCCAATCGATAGAAATTCGGTCTGCCACTAGCCATTGAACTCCAAGATTTACCCCTGCGCCAAAATAGTTTAATCCAATCTTTCCATCGTAGTCATACTCAGTTTGGTGTTTTCCATTCAACGCTAAGTTCATGTAATCTAAGTTAAACCCTCCATATACTCCTCTGCAATTGTCTTTTCTGTTAAAGTAGTATCTAAATTCCGGAATGAAAGTAAAGACACTATGTTTCAAAGAGATAGGAACATCTTGAATCAAAACTTCATCTGCATTTCTAAATGAAGAATTAGGTCTGAAACCTACATTTGCTTGGACAGAGATGTTATTGCCAATTACCCGCTCATATTTCAGGTTGATATTTTTATATCCCAAACCGAAAATGCCAAGTTTTACTCTATTGTCTTGAGCATTCATAGTACCCGCGAATGCAAACAATAATCCTAATACCAATAGTTTTTTCATATATAATTGTTTTTTATAATGTAAAAATATACAAATTTAATTTCCTAAAGAAAACGCATTCACTTGGTTAATAGGTATAAGGTGAGAAACATTAATGAATAATTAATAGTCTACAATCCACATTTACATAGACTAAATTTCGAGAGAATAGCTTGATTATTTGTATCCTTGCAATTGATAATAACCACCGTCAAGTATAAATGAATAGCTCTAAAATTATTGCTTCTTTAGTAACCTTAGTCTTTTTTTTCACCTTGTTATATTTTTTATTTCCTGGCGCAGTAGATCTAAAGCTACCATCGATAAACTGGCCAAAACTTAATACAGCGCAAGTTGAATCCAGTGCAACAAAAAAAAGTAGAAAAGCTAACTCAAATACTAGAAAAAACATTGACCATACACCTAAGATTATTGATTCTTATAAAGGGGTAGATGTTTATTATAATGGCAAAACGAGCAATGTTTATGGTCGTAACACGACCAAGGACGGATACAACATTGGACTAAAATACCAATGTGTAGAATTTGTGAAGCGATTTTATTACGAGCACTATAATCATAAGATGCCTAACTCATACGGACACGCTAAAGAGTTTTTTGATTACAGTATTCCAGATGGTGGTTTTAATACAAGCAGAGGCCTAAAGCAATTTAAGAATAACAGCGCTTATCAGCCTTCAAAAGGGGCAATCATTGTTTTTGGCTCAGCCTCATTTAATCAATATGGGCATGTAGCTATCATTTCAGATGTTGGAAGTGATTTTGTAGAAATCATACAGCAAAACCCTGGACCTAATAATCGAAGCAGGGGAGAGTATAAATTAACTAATCAAGGGGGAAAGTGGAAAATCCATGATAATCATATTGTAGGTTGGTTGAGTTTTTAGCAAAAAAAAAGCTGCTCCTCAATTGGAACAGCTTTACGCATATCAGTATCAAAATCTAATTACAACCTAATTCTTGCTTCGAAACTTCATCATTATTCGGGAAGCAAAAGTCACTCAATATATACTCCGCTTGGTATCTGCTAATGTTATTGTCATATAAAGCATATTTGATAAAATAAGACAAATTGTTGACTTCTTCATCTGTTAAACCAATAGGTGCGAATTCATGAGAAATAGCACTTTGATCTACTTTTTTGTTTTCTTTGACGCCTTTGTTTTTGTAAGCTACAACTTCTTCAATATCATGAAAACTTGAACCATGTCCTAAATACTTTGCGTCTTTTAAATTATAAAGTTGAGGAACTTTGAACTTATAATTGTCCTCTGGATTTAAAGTATATCCTCCTCTTCCTAAGTTAACAGGATCATTCTCATCAGCACTGATTATGTCATCAGTGCAGTCAGCTAAATCTTTCATTCCTAGTGCATAAAAATCCATTGAATTCAAAGCAGGACCATTATGGCACGAAACACAATTTGCTTTTCCAAAAAATAGGATAGCTCCTCTTTTTTCTACATCTAGCATTTCATCATATTGTCCCCTTAACCATTTTTGAAATGGAGCATCATAGGCTACAAGTGTCCTTTCATAAGCAGCAATCGCTTTACCTGCTTGTTCATTTGTATATCGGATAGGTTTGTAAACCTCAGGAAATGCTTTATCAAAATATTCCATGTAGCCATATTCTAAAACTAGACTATCATTTACATCCATACGATGCTGGTTAATAGCACTTATGGCTTGTGATTCTAAACCTTCAAATCCAAGTTGGTTAACATATAATTCAGTTCCATTAACCCATCTATGCTCAGTGCCTAAATTAGCATCAGTAGCTCCGAATTCTCCATTCCAATTCATATTGGTCTGATAGGCTGAATTTAATAAAGTTGGAGTTCTTATGCCTAACACATCTACCTTCTCTGTATCAGTTGTGGACGCTACATTTCTGCTTGAGCCAACACCATTACCACCGTCTCCGATAGCTTGAGGCAAATCTGATTGAAAACTTGAATTTGGAGAGTGACATGAAGCACAAGAAAAAGTCATCATGTATTCGCTATGATGGCTATTTATGCCTAATCCGGTTTCGTGAAACAACATCCTTCCTAAAGCAACTTTGTCTTCAGTTAACGGATTGCGCGGATCTTGAGGAATTTCTCTAAGATTTTTGTGGTTTGGTAGTTTAAATTGGTCTAACCCTTCTGACGTACTCACAGCTTCTATAAGACTGATTAGTTCTTCATCTAAATCGGATGCTTTCTCTTTGTAGCAACCAATTATGGTCAAAAGAGCTAGAAAGGAAAATATTCCTATTCTAACATTTTTCATTACAGGGTGATTTTAGATACTTAATGCGTTTGCGTTGTGTCAGCTCGGAATCATCGTAAAATCACCTATAAGACAAACATTAAGCAAACTTACCCCTATTCGAGGTGCATATTTGTCAAATTACTACTAATTTTTATGTATAAAGTATTAGAATATTAGCTTATTATATATATTCGTATTTATAATAATATGAGAGAAAATGTATAAATTAATTCGTTTTACCCTATTTCTAATTTTAATAATTGGAACAAAAACTGGTTTTTCACAATGCGGATCTGCTTCAGGTGCAGCATCTGCAAGCGGCGCGATTACGAGCGGAGGTGCAGGTGGAGAAGCAACCCATGTGGTAGGAGCAACTTTGTCAGGTACATGTGCAACCAGTGGCTGTAGCCTAATATATATGATTAGAGCTGAAGGTCCAACTACTGCGTATAGCAGTCAAAGTTCGAACCCGAATCAAACCATATCATTGAGTATTGATGGAACATACACATTAAAGTCATGTGTTAAAGCTGCAGGAGGAAGTGGATGGTGCGAATCTGTAATAGGTACAGTAACTGTAGATCCTCCATGTTTTACTCCAACTGATATATCCGGACCGACAAGTGCAAACTTGGGAGATACCCAATCATTTACTGCTAGTAATAGTACTGGAACATCCATGTTTACTTGGTCAGTTACAGGAGGAACGCTTTCATCTACAACGGGTACTTCTGTTTCAGTAACATGGAATACTGCCGGTAATCAAACACTGACGGTAACTAAAACAGATACAAATTGTCCAGGTTCAACAGATACGGATAGTCATAATATCGATGTTACGGATACAAGTTGTATAGAATTAGTTGCTACAGGAGCTGCTTGTGGGACTCCACCAGCAAATCCAAGTTTTGGCATTCAAACTTTTAATCCCGGTGCTAGCTATTCCTGGACTGCCTCTGGAGGATCACCTTCTTCAGGAACAGGTACAAGTTTCAGTACAACATATAATACAAGTGGTGTTTACCAAATATGTGTTACAGCAATGGGCGGTAATGAACCATGGTGTGGACCAACAACAGATTGTCGAAATTATTCAGTGGATGCATCATGTGGCTCTGGTGGTGGAGGCAATAGTGCTACTTGTCCAATAGCCTTTGGCATTAGTGGACCTACCGTTCTTGATGCTGGAGCTACAGGCACTTACTCACCGTCGCCGGATCAATCTGGGGCGCCACAGTACTTCACACTAACTTGGTCCGCCTCAGGAGCTTCGGGGTCTAACGGATCTTATTCATGGTCTTCTCCTGGTATTTACACAGTCTGTGCTACATTTTCTGAACCCGGTTGCCCAGACCAAATGGCTTGCAAAACAGTAGAAGTAGTACAACCTTGTCCTGGGTTTACACTATCAGTTAACGGAAGCTATACTTGTGGTGCACCTACAGGAAGTGTGTCTGCTGTCCCTAGTGGACAGATGAATCCAATTACCTTTTTATGGAGTAATGGAAGTACCTCAAGTGCAATTACTAATGTTCCAACCGGGAGTTATTCAGTCACCGTTACCGATGCAACTGGATGTGCTGTGACTGGAGGATATAACTTGGGTGGTAGTTGTATGCCTTGTGGTCTTGATGTTGATATCACAGGTCCAGAGTGCGTCTGTACGGATGGTGGAGAAGCTTGTCATATTTTTCAGATAACAACCAACTTTGCAGCTTCCTCAATCACCAGTTACAATATGTTTAGTTTTGGGAATGCAGGTGATCCTGTACCCTCATCAATAACAAATAATGGCGGAGGGGCATTTGAAATTTGTTTTGATACCCCTGGCCAACATTCAATTGGAGGCTTTGCATCAGGTGGAGCGGGATGTACTGATACCGAATTTATATATGTAGATGTAAAAGCTTTTTCTTTTGGCCTTGGAAACTATATTGTTTGTCCTGGAGAAACCACCGAGGTAACTGTTTTTACCAAGCAAACGGGAACGTTTTTCTATAATTGGTCGAATGGTCAAACTACTAAAACTGCGGATTTAGATGCAGGATTACATTGTGTGACGGTAACCAATTATGATCCCAACGCTCCTGGAGGCGGAGGAGATGACGGTGGAGGCCCTAAGCCAAACCAAGATTGTGAAGTCGAACTTTGTGTAGAAGTTGAAGAAGAAAACTTTGAAATTTATTGCGAAGGTCTCAATCCGCATTGTCAAATGGGAGATGGTTCTATTGCAATATTTATAGAACCGATAGGAGGGGATTTAAGCAATTCTACCTTTACTTATTTATGGTCAACTGGTCAAACAACAGATAATTTGAGAGGTCTAGATGCTGGAGATTATTCGGTTACTGTTACCACGTTTAATGGTTGTTCTAAATCTTGTTCTATTAGTTTAGTCGATGAACCAGGGGTTGAAGCCACTATTTCGGCAACTAGTGGGTGTATAGGTGAACCCATAAACCTGAGTTCTACTTTGTCAGATCCAGGAGCGACTGTTGAATATTTTTGGTCTGGACCAAATGGATTTATGAGTGATTTGCCAAATCCAACGATTCCCAATGCAACCTTGTTAGATGAAGGAACTTATATTTTATATATAGAAGATATGTTCGGTTGTACCGATGTTAAATCCATAATGGTTGAATTATTGGATAATCCAACATTGGTCATCGATGACTTACAATGTTCAGCTGACTTGAGCAGTTATACAGTTGTTTTTACCAGTAATGCTACAGTTACGGCTTCAGGTTACACAGTTGTAGGAAATACAGTTCCGAATATTCCCATTGGAAATGATGTAACCTTAGTGGCAGGTACTGCACCTTGTTCGACAACAGTAATGGTCATGGCGCCAGATTGTAGCTGCCCTATGATCAATCCACCATTTGATCCTGTAAATGAAAAAATATGTCTCGGAGAGACTATTCCATCTATTTCGGCATCCTCTGATCCAGGTACAAGTATTAATTGGTATGATGCACCAATGGGTGGTAATTTATTACTAGCAGGAAGTAATTCATATACTCCAACCTTTATGAACCCTATAGCAGCTGGAGTCTATACTTTTTATGCAGAAGCTGTAGATGATGCTACATCTTGCACATCAAGTATCCGACTAGCTGTCAGCCTGACAATAGTGGAGTTGCCAGTGGTTACCGATGTACAAACAACAGACGAAACATGTGATAACATGAATGGTCAAATAATTATTTCATTTGATGATAACCCAACCATGATGGGTTTGATGTTCAGTATTGACGGAGGTATGACTTATCCTTTTTCAAGTGCAGATGATGCTGGTTCATACACAATAATGAATTTAGATGCGGGCAATTATGATTTATTTGTCCAATGGATGGGCATGGAATGTCCAGTGGATATTCCTGACGCCTTTATTCAAAACGTTGATGGCCCTACAGTAACTGTATCTAATGATGGACCAGCATGTGAAGGAGAAACTACAAATTTAAGTTCAAATGTATCTGGAGGTACACCAAATTATAGCTATGATTGGGAAGGTCCTAATGGATTCAGCTCAGATGAAGCAAATCCTGCTATAGTACTGATGGATGCCATGGCAAATGGGACCTATTCCCTAACTGTAACAGATGATAATGGCTGTCAAAGTATTGCAACTACTGAAGTAGAATTTTATGATTTACCAACCTTGGCAGTAAATAATGACGGACCTATTTGTCATGATGAAGATGTCACAGTCACAGCCACTGTCACTGGTGGGACTGGACCGTTTACTTATACATGGACTGGACCTAATAATTTTACTAACTCAAATAGCAGTTTTACGATTTCTAATGCAACTGCAGATGATACGGGTGATTATGAACTTACTTTAGAAGATGGGAATGGTTGTATAATTGAAGGTGTAACCAATGTTCATGTCACGGAAGAAAATACTTTTACGTATACCACTGAATGTAATCTTGGTACAAATACATATACTGTATTTATAAATGCAATGTATGGAGACGGTATCACACATTCTACTGGTACTTTGTCCGGGACTGCTCCTGATTGGGAACTAGAAGTTACTGCTGGTCAAGATGTGACAATCACCTCAACTAATTCTATGACTATGTGTGATAGCGAGCCAGTAAACGTTGCATCTTTAGATTGTGCATGCGAAGCTACAGCTCCAACGTTAGTGCCGGGCGAACGATGTGGATCAGGTGAAATAACACTTACAGGAAGTGGAGACGCAAACTGTTCAGAAATAAGATGGTACGCAGATGGTACGAGTACCACTCCATTATTTGTGGGTAGTTCGTATACAGAAAGTTATACAAGTACGACGACGGTTTATGCAGCATGTTATTATTCGGTTCAAGACTGTGAGAGTGCCCGAGCAATGGTAACAGCAACCATAAATCCACTACCAAATATAGACAGTACGACTCCATCATGCGCTGCCGATAATATGAGTTATACAATCGTAGTAACTACGAGTGGTGCAACGAGTGTAACTACAGACTATGCAGGAGCGAGCATAACAGGAAGTGGCATTAGCTATACTATAAGCGGCATACCAGTAGGAACTGATGTGGAGATAACGGCCATCTCATCAGGAGGTTGTGAAATGAGTTTAATAGAGACAAGTCCAAATTGTGCATGCGAAGCTACAGCTCCAATGTTGGTAGCGGGCGAACGATGTGGATCAGGTGAAATAACACTTACAGGAAGTGGAGACGCAAACTGTTCAGAAATAAGATGGTACGCAGATGGTACGAGTACCACTCCATTATTTGTGGGTAGTTCGTATACAGAAAGTTATACAAGTACGACGACGGTTTATGCAGCATGTTATTATTCGGTTCAAGACTGTGAGAGTGCCCGAGCAATGGTAACAGCAACCATAAATCCACTACCAAATATAGACAGTACGACTCCATCATGCGCTGCCGATAATATGAGTTATACAATCGTAGTAACTACGAGTGGTGCAACGAGTGTAACTACAGACTATGCAGGAGCGAGCATAACAGGAAGTGGCAATAGTTATACAATAAGCGGAATACCAGTAGGTACTGATGTGGAAATTACCGCCATCTCATCGGAAGGTTGTGAAA
>JAHDEC010000035.1:20007-30394 GCA_020629035.1 Saprospiraceae bacterium
ATACCAGTAGGTACTGATGTGGAAATTACCGCCATCTCATCGGAAGGTTGTGAAATGAGTTTAGTCGAAACAAGTCCAAATTGTGCATGCGAAGCTACGGCTCCAATGTTGGTAGCGGGCGAACGATGTGGATCAGGTGAAATAACACTTACAGGAAGTGGAGACGCAAACTGTTCAGAAATAAGATGGTACGCAGATGGTACGAGTACCACTCCATTATTTGTGGGTAGTTCGTATACAGAAAGTTATACAAGTACGACGACGGTTTATGCAGCATGTTATTATTCGGTTCAAGACTGTGAGAGTGCCCGAGCAATGGTAACAGCAACCATAAATCCACTACCAAATATAGACAGTACGACTCCATCATGCGCTGCCGATAATATGAGTTATACAATCGTAGTAACTACGAGTGGTGCAACGAGTGTAACTACAGACTATGCAGGAGCGAGCATAACAGGAAGTGGCATTAGCTATACTATAAGCGGCATACCAGTAGGAACTGATGTGGAGATAACGGCCATCTCATCAGGAGGTTGTGAAATGAGTTTAATAGAGACAAGTCCAAATTGTGCATGCGAAGCTACAGCTCCAATGTTGGTAGCGGGCGAACGATGTGGATCAGGTGAAATAACACTTACAGGAAGTGGAGACGCAAACTGTTCAGAAATAAGATGGTACGCAGATGGTACGAGTACCACTCCATTATTTGTGGGTAGTTCGTATACAGAAAGTTATACAAGTACGACGACGGTTTATGCAGCATGTTATTATTCGGTTCAAGACTGTGAGAGTGCCCGAGCAATGGTAACAGCAACCATAAATCCACTACCAAATATAGACAGTACGACTCCATCATGCGCTGCCGATAATATGAGTTATACAATCGTAGTAACTACGAGTGGTGCAACGAGTGTAACTACAGACTATGCAGGAGCAAGTATAACAGGAAGTGGCAATAGTTATACAATAAGTGGTATACCTATCGGAACTGATGTGGAGATAACGGCCATCTCATCGGAGGGTTGCGAAGACCTTGTTAATGTTTCAAGTCCTAATTGCTGTCCTCTAGAATCAATAGATGTTCCAGCATTCTGTAATAGAGGAGCAAATCTAACAGATCAATCAGATGATTTCTTACAATTTGCCTTAAACTTAGATGGGCCAACAGGAGGGTCTTATACTTTAACTGGAGCAAGTGTTACGCCATTAGTTGGTCAATATAATACTACGGTACTATTTAGTCTGCCAGTTGGATCACCAGGGGCTGGTGATGTTTCCATAAGTATTACTGATGATAATGATGCTTCTTGTAATGCCGTGTTAACCATCATTGATCCGGGAGTATGTCCCACAGATTGTCCGTCTAGTAATTGCTTTGATATTAAGGTCACAAAAAATTAATGGTGAAAAAATACCTAACAAAAAGGCGCATTTATAAATGCGCCTTTTTTTATTTGTACATGTTTTAAGCTTTGTTAGTCGAAATCTTAAGCATACTGGTGTATTCTTTCTTATTTTAGTGAATAAATAAATCAAACAATCATGAAATTAAATTCTGCAATCTTAACCTGTTTATTTTGCTTGTTCATCATGTCTTCAAGCATTTCTCAAACGGCTGAAGAAATTGTTGCTAACTATTTAGAAACTGTTGGTGGCGAAGAGGCAATAAGTAACATAAAAACTATGACACTTGTCGCTAATAGCAAATTCCAAGGAATGGAAATTCCTATTAAAATGTACCAGAAGGCACCAAATATGCAGCGCATGGATATGATTTTCCAAGGTAAAGAAATTACCCAAATGTGCTATAATGGCGAAGTGGGGTGGAGTACTAACTTTATGACTCAAGAAGCCGAATTATGGGAAACAGAAGATAGTGAAAATATGAAGCATCAAATGGATTTTCCTGAATCATTCCTAAACTACACAGATAAAGGTTATACCATTAGTTTAGATGGCGAAAAAAATGTGGATGGAACAGATTGCTTTAAAGTAAAATTGACCAAAAAACCAATAAAGGTAAATGGCGAGGAAGTAGAAAATTTCAGCTACTACTACTTTGACAAAGAAACTTTTGTACCTATTATGCAGGAAGAATTTATGCATAAAGGACCTATGGCTGGAACATCTACAGAAATGTATTTTAGTGACTATCAGGAAGTAGCTGGTGTTTATCAACCACACTCAATGTCACAAAAGGTAAATGGTGAATCTATGTTCGATATGGTGATTACTGAAATCATGATTAATGAAGATATCGAAGACTCTCTATTTGCAGCACCTGAAGCAAATGCAGCAACTGATGAAGAACCAGCAACAAATCCTTCTTTAATTGAAGAGGCTGACAATCAGGCTCAAAAAGTCATGGACCAAATGGAAAATGGCGAAGTTAAGGAAGAAATGGAGAAATCAAGTGGAGGAGATCCTGGGAAAGGGTAGATCATTAATTATATAACAAGTAATAACTATTATGCGTCAAATACTATTTTTTACGCTTGCCTTGGCTATGTCCAGCCAAGTATATGCTCAAGACCTAGCCTCTTTAAAAGGAGATGCCTTATTTGGTAATATTAGAGCACGACAAATTGGTCCAGCTTTAATGAGTGGAAGGATTTCGGATATAGATGCACATCCTACCAATAGCGATGTTGTTTATGCTGGAACAGCGGGTGGTGGAGTTTGGAAAAGCACTAATGGTGGTGTCACCTTTAACTCGATTTTTGATGATCATTGTCAGTCTATCGGCACAGTTAAGGTAGATCCAGTCGATCCAGACAACCGAATTTGGGTGGGGACAGGAGAAACCTGGACTAGAAACTCGGTGTCCATCGGAGATGGTATTTACCTAAGTACAGATGGTGGGAAAAATTGGAAAAAGAAAGGCCTTGAAAATTCTGAACGGATAAGCAGCATCCAAATTAATCCTAACAATAATCAGGAGATATATGTTGGTGCACTAGGCAATCTTTGGGGAGATAGCGATGAAAGAGGGGTTTATAAATCAATGGATGGTGGAGAGACCTGGGAGAACATAAAGTTTATTGATAATACAACGGGCTGTTCCGATTTAGTTATGCACCCAGATGATCCGAATACATTATATGCTGCTTTTTGGGAATACCGAAGAACGGCTTGGTCATTTAATTCGGGAGGAGAAAAAAGTGGCTTATATAAAACGACTGACGGTGGAAAGACCTGGAAGCAAATACACAATGGCTTTCCAAAAGGAGATCTTGGAAGAATAGCTGTAGCCTTAGCTCCTTCAGCACCAGAAACCCTTTATGCGGTTATTGAATCTGAGAAAAAAGAAGGAAAAGGATTATATCGATCTGATGATGGTGGTTCTAGTTGGACTCATAAGAATAAAGATTTTGAACTAGCAGTCAGACCTTTTTATTTTTCAAGATTGGTTGTAAGTCCTGACGACCCAGAAAAAGTATGCAAAGGAGGCTTATTTGGTTCGATTAGTAAGGATGGTGGAAATACATTTAGCTCCATCCAGAGTGGACAACATCCGGATATTCATGATTTTCATTTTGACCCAAATAATTCTAAGCGAATGTACCTTGCTACTGATGGTGGATTATATCGGTCCTGGGATGGAGGTCAAGTCTGGGACATGGTTAGAGATTTGCCCGTCTCTCAATTCTATCACATAGCATTGGACAATGAAAAACCATTTAATGTCTATGGTGGATTACAAGATAATGGCTCATGGGTAGGTCCTTCAGAAAGTGTTGGCGGCATTGAAGCAAGAGATTGGAATAGCTTGGGGTACGGAGATGGATTTAGGGTGTATCCTCACCCTGAAAATTCGAATATTATTTATTCAGAGATGCAGGGAGCTGAGAACGTCTGGAGAGTGGATAATGAAAAAGCTCAGATTAAGACAATCAAACCCTATCCATTGGAAGGTGAGGCAAAACTTAGGTTTAACTGGAATGCGCCAATAACCACTAGCTACCATGATCCAAATGCACTTTATGTAGGTTCTCAATTTGTACATTACTCTCCAGATCAAGGGGAAACATGGAAGAAGATTTCTCCTGATTTGACTACTGATGATAAAGCCAAACAGAATCAGGCCGAAAGTGGTGGAATAAGTGTAGATAACTCAGGTGCAGAAAATCATTGTACCATATTTACCATTGCAGAGTCACCTCTTGATAAAGATATATTATGGGTCGGTACAGATGATGGAAAGATTCAGGTAAGTTTCAATGGCGGGAAAAAATGGAAAGATCTAACCGATAATTTAACGGGTATTCCAGCGAATACATGGGTTTACCATATCGAACCATCTAGCCATGATAAGCAGACAGCTTATGCCGTTTTTGATGGACATACTGCCAATGACAAAAAGCCTTATGCCTTAAAAACTACTGATGGTGGGAAAAGCTGGACTTCAATTATCACAGATGATGTATATGGATTTACTAGGTCAATCCAAGAGGATTATGTAAATCCAGATCTACTTTACTTGGGTACAGAATTTGGACTTTATATAACTATTGATGGAGGAGCAAATTGGTCCAAGTTTACTAACAACATGCCTGCTGCAGCAGTTCATCATGTAGAGCTTCATAAACGTGATCATTCCTTGGTCATGGGTACACATGGCCGTGGAATAATTATTATTGACGATGTTAGACCACTCCGCGCACTTAATGCTGAAATTGCAGCTAAAAAAGTTCACTTCTTTGAAGAAGGTCCTCAGATCATTTATGAGTCGGGTGGATTAGGCAGCTATTCGTCTAATGGTATGTTTGTAGGCGATAATCCATCGAAAGCTGTACTTATTAAATACTATCTGAAGAGTAGGCACACTTTTGGGAAAATGACCCTAGAAATTTACAATGATAAAGGCGAACTAATGACTGATTTAGCAGCTGGAAAATCTAAAGGAATTAATGTTGTGGAATGGATACCAAGTTATCCGCTTCCAAGGATAGCCAGTGCCAAAACTTTATCGTTTGGTGGATTTACCTCACCTAATGTACCGGCAGGAAGCTACACCGTTAAAATGACGAAAGGGAAAGAAGTTTATGAACATACCATAAAACTAATCCCTGACCCTACATCCAATCACTCAGATGAAGATCGAGCTAAACAACATGAAGTGGCGATGTCTTTGTATTATATGAACAGTGATTTAGCCTACGCAGTTGATCAGATAGATTATGTCTTACAGGGTCTTGATACCCTAAAAAGTAGTGAAGCGAAAACTACAAAAATGTCGAAAGGATTATTTACTGATTTGACTAACTTGAAGGAAGAATTGGTAGTATTAACAGGAGATAATTATGTAGGCCAAGCGGAACCAAAATTGCGAGAGAAAATTGCTGGTCTATATTCGGATGTTGCTGGATACGAAGGACGCCCTACCAATGCGCAAATCGAAAACCATAAAGTACAGAAAAGTAAGTTAGATAAACAATTGAAGCTACTGCAAGATGGGTTGAAAACCTTAGAAACCCTCAACGAATTACTAACGGCGGAGCAGCTAAATCCTATTAGCTATCGTTCTAAAGATGAATTCCTAAAAGCAGATATTTAGTCTTCTTTTTATGATTTAAAAAAAAGCAGCAGTAGGAGGTGATAGACTTACTGCTGTTTTTTTATACCAATTCTTTAAGAATATTGTAAGTAGAACCAAATCGACTCATCGTGTAAAAGTGGATACACGGCACACCGGCTGCAATAAGTTCTTTAGACTGTTCGATGCCCCATTCTACGCCCACTTTCTTAATATCTTCCTTAGAATTGCAAGCCTCAAGAGCCTCAACCAAATCATCCGGTAAATCTATATGAAAATTACGAGGTAGGTTGTTCACTTGAGATTTAGCCGTAATGGGTTTTAAGCCAGGAATAATGGGCACATTTATTCCAATGGCCCGACATTGGTCCACAAAAGAAAAGTATTTAGCATTGTCAAAAAACATTTGAGTAACAATGTATTCGGCTCCTGCATCTACCTTTTGTTTTAGATACTTAAGGTCGCTTTTTAAGTTAGGTGCCTCAAAGTGCTTTTCCGGATATCCGGCAACCCCAATACAAAAATTACTTTGTGCTACATTTTGCAATTGATCATCCAAGTAGGTGCCCTCATTCATTCGAGCAATTTGCTTGATCAGCTCTGTGGTGTAAGCATGTCCATCGGGTTCTGGAGTAAAACTGGTTTCATTTTTTACTTTATCACCACGCAAAGCAAGGACATTTTCAACACCTAAAAACTGAAGATCAATGAGTGCATTTTCAGTATCATCCTGAGAGAAACCACCGCAAATTATGTGTGGTATAGCATCGATATTGTATTTATTCATGATAGCTGCACAAATAGCCACCGTACCTGGTCTTTTGCGGATAGATTGTCGTTTATGTAAGCCATTCCCTAGTTTTTTATAGATGTATTCTTCACGGTGATACGTAACATCAATAAAAGGTGGCTTAAACTCAATTAAGGGATCAATAGCATTGTAAATAGACTGGATATTTTGTCCTTTTAGTGGAGGCAAAATCTCAAAACTAAATAAAGTGCTTTTTGATTTATTTAAATGTTCGATTACTTTCATTTCTCTTGGTTAGATTGGGTAATTTAAGTTTGATTGCAGCCATTTCTCTTGCTCTGATACCTCGATGCCTTTGGCTTTAGCCATCGCGCTTATTTGATCTTTATCTAATTTTCCTACATTAAAATACTTAGCATCTGGATGACTGAAGTACATGCCACTCACTGAAGCGGCTGGGTACATAGCAAATGACTCGGTTAAAGAAACTCCGATTTCCTCCGCCTGTAAGAGTTCAAAAAGTGATTTCTTATCAGAATGATCAGGGCAAGCTGGATATCCAAAAGCGGGTCTGATGCCTTGATAGTCTTCGGCAATCAGTGCTTCAGTATCTAGTTGCTCTGTTGCTTGATAAGCCCATATTTCTTTCCTGACTTTTTCATGCATCAACTCGGTAAATGCTTCCGCTAGTCTATCTGCAAGTGCTTTGATCATAATGCCTGAATAATCATCATTATCGGCCTTATATTGCTCTAAAAGTGGCTCAATTCCTAAACCAGTGGTAACGGCAAAAAAGCCCATAAAATCACCACTAGGCCTAACAAAATCTGCTAGGCAAAAATTAGCTTGGTTGGCAGCTTTTTGACCTTGTTGCCTTGGCATAGTAAATGAATAGGTTCGATTATTTACCTCTGTAGTAAGCGTATTATTTACTTTGTTCACAGGAACTATTTGCAAGACTGCATTGGCTGTTAAGTATTTATGTTTTATTATTTCATCCAGCATTAGGTTCGCTTCATTGAAGAGCTTGCTAGCTTCTTCACCTATTAACTGATGGCTTAGAATGTCGGGGTATTTCCCTTTAAGCATCCAAGTCTTAAAAAATGGAGTCCAATCTATATATGATCTTATCTCATTTAAATCATAGTCTAGAAAAACCTTCCTTTCCAATGATTTAGGTGCGGATGTATGTTGCTTGTCCTTATTAATCGGCCATGCGTTTTTATTGGCTTCACTAAAAGGCATTAAGCTTTTAACTTGCTTCCTGTTTTTGTAATTAATTCGAATTTCATCGTAAGAATCGGCCACTTCCTTTGCGAAGATTTTATGGTCATCTTTACTGAGTAATTTCGAAGCTACTGGTACACTTTTGGAAGCATCTAGGACGTGGATGACCGGACCTGAATAGCTGTTATCAATCTTCACTGCTGTATGAATCCTGGAAGTAGTTGCTCCACCAATTAATAAAGGCATACTAAAGTTTTGACGATCCATTTCTTCGGCTACAAATACCATTTCATCTAATGAAGGAGTGATTAAACCACTTAAACCTATCATGTCCACTTCATGTTCTTTTGCTTTTTCTAGGATGGTGTGTGCGGGCACCATAACTCCCAGATCTATTACTTCATAGTTGTTACAAGCAAGTACAACGGATACTATATTTTTGCCAATGTCGTGAACATCTCCTTTCACGGTTGCCATTAATATTTTACCAGCAAACTCCATACTTCCTTTTCCATCTTCGAGATAAGGGGTAAGGTAAGCCACGGCTTTTTTCATTACTCTGGCACTCTTAACCACTTGAGGAAGAAACATTTTACCAGAACCAAATAACTCACCCACTACATTCATGCCATCCATTAACGGACCTTCGATCACTTTTAAAGGACTTTGGTAATGATGTCTAGCCTCTTCTGCATCTTCAACAATAAATTCATTGATTCCTTTAACTAGAGCATGTTCTATTCGCTTTTCGAGCGGTAAACTTCTCCAGGCTAGGGTTTTGGTTTTTGATGCCTGTTTATCGTCTTTGTTTTTGTCTGCATAAGCTAGCAATTGATCTGAAGCTGCTGAGTGTTTATTAAGTAGCACATCTTCTACTAAGCTTTTAAGTTCAGGTTCGATTTCTTCAAAAACCTCTAGCATGGACGGATTCACAATAGCCATGTCCATACCAGCTTTTACTCCATGATATAAGAAAGCTGCGTGCATAGCTTCTCTTACCTTGTTGTTTCCTCTAAATGAAAATGAAACATTACTGACGCCACCGCTTACCTTCGCTAAGGGTAAATTTTTCTTAATCCATTTTGTTGCTTCGAAGAAATCTACAGCATTGTTTTCATGTTCTTCCATGCCTGTCGCTACCGGAAAAATATTGGGGTCAAAGATAATGTCTTGAGGAGGGAAGCCCACTTTATTTACCAGTAGCTCATAACTCTTTTTACATATCTCAATTCTTCTTTCAAGGCTGTCAGCTTGACCATGCTCATCAAAGGCCATAACTATGACTGCAGCACCGTATTTAAGTATCTTTTTAGCTTGACTTGTAAAGGTGTCTTCTCCGTCCTTCAGACTTATGGAGTTTACAACGGCCTTACCCTGAACCGTTTTTAATCCTGCTTCTATAATGTCCCACTTACTAGAATCTATCATTATAGGAATCCGAGAAATATCAGGTTCGGCAGCGATTAAATTGAGAAACTGAGTCATACTTTTTGCTCCGTCTATGAGACCATCGTCCATATTGACGTCTAGAATTTGAGCACCGCCTTCTACTTGATCTCTGGCAACAGAAAGTGCTTCTTCGAACTTTTCTTCTTTGATCAGCCGAAGGAATTTTTTGGAGCCTGCAACATTGGTACGCTCACCTACATTAATTAGATTAGCATCGGGCCTATTTATCAGTGGTTCTAAGCCTGAAAGCTGCATTAAGGTAGAAGGTTCTTGTTTTATTCTTGGAGTTTTGCCTTCGACTAGTTCTGCAATGTGCCGGATATGATCCGGTGTGGTTCCACAACATCCGCCAACAATATTAATGAGTTTTAAATCTATATATTCTTGAAGAATATTTGCCATCTCATTTCCAGTTTGGTCATATTCTCCAAATTCGTTGGGTAGTCCAGCATTAGGATAGACAGAAGTTAAGTAAGGAGTTTTTTGTGAGATACTTTGTAAATAGGGTTTAAGTTGATCTGCACCCAGCGCACAGTTAAACCCTACACTAAAAAGAGGGTAGTGTGACATGCTGATCATAAAAGCTTCTGCTGTTTGTCCTGACAGTGTCCGACCACTAGCGTCCGTAATTGTACCAGAAATCATAACAGGCAACTCACAATTAGCATCTTCAAAATAAGATTGGGTAGCGAACAAAGCAGCTTTTGCATTTAAGGTGTCAAAGATGGTTTCGATTAATATCAGATCAGCTCCACCATCCACTAAACCTTTGACTTGCTCGTAATAAGCCGCCACTAAATCATCGTAATTCACCGCACGATATCCAGGGTTATTTACATCTGGTGACAAAGACGCCGTCCGGTTTGTTGGTCCAATGGCACCAGCAACAAATCGAGGTTTGCTCGGGTTTTCCAATGTTTTTAATCTGCATTGCTCTTTAGCAATTTTGGCTGCTTCTAGATTTAATTCATAACTTAATGCCACCATATCATAATCTTCCAGTGATATAGCATTTGCATTAAATGTATTGGTTTCTATAATATCAGCACCAGCATCCAAATACTCTTTGTGAATGTTGGCAATAATATCGGGTCGAGTAATATTGAGAATATCATTATTACCTTTAATGAGCACATCGATATTAGCAAATCTTTTGCCGCGATAATCTTCTTCCTGGAGCCTGTATCGTTGTATCATAGTGCCCATAGCACCATCTAAAACAAGAATCCTTTCTTTTGCAATATCTCTTAACTGCATAGCAATTATTTATATCAAAAAAGTAGGATGAAGAAGCGTATTGCCTTCCTTATCTTTCCCAATTTTTGGGATGGATTTGGCACCATTACAAAGCTGCTGGTTGCCAAGGTTTCATCGGGCCTGTCCCTCCACCTTTCTTGATAAGTACTAATAAATAAATTAAG
>JAHDEC010000011.1 GCA_020629035.1 Saprospiraceae bacterium
CACTCATAGCATCACTAACCCCGCTTGTCGGAGACCACAGATATGAGTCGGCGCCCGTTACCATAACAGATGTGCAGCCGTCTACACATTCTTCAAGTATTCCTATGCTCATTTCGCATCCATCGCAATCTTCCTCGGGTTTAACGGTTATTACAACTTCATCTTGGATTATACATGTTGTAGTATTTGAAAATGTGTACTGGAAAACATAGGTATTTCCGTATTCTAATCCAGTAACTAAGGTGTTTTCTTGATCTTCATTTTCAATGTTGGCTCCAGTTGGTCCACTTATTTGACTCCAAGATACTGGAATCGGTAAAGGTTCACCATCACTATCTAATGGGGTATTTCCATTTAGCTCAATTGAGGTTTTGCAAATGATTGCATCTGCTCCGGCATTTATAGAAGGGAATTCCGCAATTACAACAGTAAACGATTCCGAATCTTTACAAGTAACTGATTGTCCTGTTGCAGGATTAGTTCCTGTGGCTTGTGATGTAACTAAAAATTCATATGTTCCAGGTACAGAGAGATTTGCTGTTGTGCTTGGAGATAAAAAATATGGAGATAACGTGAGTGCTCCAGCTGGTGCAGAAATAACATCTATTGTAGTGAATCCCTTGAATGGAGCAGTAATATAATTTGCAAACAAGAAATTTGGTTGCCCACCGCAAAGCAAGGGTACAACTGGTTCGGAAATTTCAAGATCTGGGATTCCAATTATTTTAAATTTTTTCTCATCTGTGCATCCATTTAAGCTTGCAGTTACTGTTATAATCATACTTAAACCAGATGGAGGTGGCAACACTTGTATTGGCAAATTATTGAAGTATAATGTTGTCGAAGAAGTATTGGTAGGATCAAAATGGTGATCAATACCAACATTTGAAGAAAACACCCAATTATATGTTGCCCCAGGTTCATGGGGAACAGAGAAGTTTAGTTCTCCGACATCCCAAGTGTCTTCACAAAAAATGAATTCTTCATCTGGTCCCAATTCAAAACTTTCTAAGTCAAAAAATTCACAAGTTATTTCTGCGATATTTGGTGGGCAATAATCAGAAGTCATCGTATATCTGAAAGTATAAACCCCAGGCTCTGGTACGCTCACAAATGCGTTTGCTGGGTGAGGTGTAGTGATAACAACTCCACCACAATCTCCACTTATACATTCCCAAACCGCTTCATTTTCACAACCAAAAACCCCTGTTGCTTGCAGTTCAGTATTTAAGGTACAAGAGGGACAGCCAGGAATGGCTTTAATTGACACATCAGGATTTTCCCCGACGAAATTTACTTCTGTTGTTGTTGTGCTTATACAACTACCTAATTCATGAGTATAGGTGACTTCATAACTGCAAACTGTGTTTCCAGTATTGGTTAGTTTTAACTGATCACCTAAATCCTCAATTATAATATCAAATGAAGGATCTACAGACCAATTATTAATTATACCGGAACCCGGCGAAGAACCTGTTAAAACAATTTCATCACCACATACAGGATCATTATGTGGCAAAATGCTCGCCTGCGAATCTAAGTCCTTTACAGTTATTTTAACTAGATCGCATGAATAAATAGGCGGATTACCGGGATCACCATTACAAAGTATGCAAAATTCGAAGATATATTCTCCATTAATGAATTGGGTATGCGGTGCATTTGGAGTCACAACTGCGTTTGGTTGGTCTGTTGGAGTAATGGTAACATCAATCCCAGCTGGAATTGAATCAAGTGACCACATGACTGCTCCTGAGGGATGAGCATCTCCAGTTGATTCTCCGAATAGATTAAATTGACTTACTTGGCATAGGTATTGATCTCCGCCTGCATTTGCACTGCATGGTGCCTGAGCAAAGTTGAATGTAGGGAGTAATAAAAAGAGCACTAAACATTGGATGGTTTTCATAATCTTGAGATTTTAGGTTATAAGAAATACTATCCTTCTAAAAGTAAAGCCAAGATATATGCGCAGAGGCTTTGATTTGTATTCGGTGGCATCGGCTTTGTAAGTGGTAAGTAATTGCAAAAAAATGGTAACTGACGATGTCTTTAAATAAAAACTGTAAGCTTGTTCTGATAAAGTCGTGTCAGTTGATTAATTTAAAGTAGATCAACAACCATAACATCAGATGTAATTTTACTTAACGATTTAATAATAAGACTCCCTAAATGTTAAAAGCTATTATCATTGATGACGAGCCTGATGCACGGAAAAATCTTCGATTCTTAATAGCAGAAAGCTGTCCTGCAGTTGAGCTTATCGGAGAAGCGAATGGAGTGGCTTCAGGGATTCAAGAAATCGAGAAAAGAAAGCCGAATTTAGTTTTTTTGGACATACAAATGGAAGATGGAAATGGTTTTGATTTATTAGATGCTTTTCCAAACCCTGCTTTTTTAGTTGTTTTTATCACAGCCTTTAATGACTTTGCTGTCAAGGCTTTTCGATACAGTGCAATCGATTATTTATTAAAACCAACTTCTTCAAATTTACTTATGGATGCTGTAAATAAGGTAAAAGAAAAAATGCCTGGTATCCAATTTAAAAAACAGATTGATCACTTGATGCAACTTTCTTCGACAAAACAATTTGATCGAATAGTATTGCCAAGCACTGAAGGATTAATATTTGTCCAAATAGAACAAATAAGACGAATGGAAGCAGATGGAAGCTATACCAAAGTCTATACTCTAAATGGAGAAGTAAATACCGTTTCTAAATCCCTGAAAGAATTTGAGACGCTGCTTGCTAGTCCGCCTTTTTGCAGAATTCATCAAAGCCATTTAATCAATCTGAAATGTGTAAAAAAATTCTTGAGAGAAGATGGAGGTTATGCCTTAATGGATGATGGAAGTAAAGTGATGGTTGCTCGAAGAAGAAAAGACTATTTCATTAAGTTAATGACGGCAAATGAATTATAGCGCTGGATATTTTATTTCTTTTTTATCCATTTTATTGTTCTTCAATGCTTCAATTTTTGGCCAAAACCCTGAACCGTATTTTAAAAATTTTACAACTGATCAAGGTCTACCAAGTCCTGAAGTCCATTGCATTTTACAAGATAGCGATGGATATATGTGGTTTGGAACTGACAATGGTGTTAGCAAATTTGATGGCTATACTTTTATAAACTATAGTGTTTCAGATGGACTGAACCATCCAGTTATTTTTGGTTTGCAAGAAGATAATCTAGGCAGAATTTGGATGAGAACTTTGTCAGGAAATTTATACTATTTTCTTGAAGGGCGAATTTATCCCTATATATACAACCATATTATTCAAGAATTTAACAAGAGTGATTTATATGTACTCACTGATTTTTATATTTCTAAAGATGGATTTATCTATGCTGACATTAGGTTATTTGGCGTACTCAAAATTGATGCTCAAGGAGCATACGAACTTGTTGATAGAATTGATAAACCGAAAAATAATGTTAGGCAATATAGCGTAAAGTCAAGCAGTCAAAATGATACTCTTAGCTCCTCAGTTTTAAACCTCAATGATACCATATTTCAATCCATCTCGATTGATTATAATTATGCCTATATAGATGCCAATCATGAAATATTAATTGCCCTCCCTGCTCGAAAGGGTTTAAGAAAATACAAAAACTTAGAAAACTTAAAGAAAGGCCAATTTGATCAAATGTTGGAGGGAGTTTCAGTATCTTATATCTATCAAGACTTACAAAACAACTATTGGATTGCTTCCTTAGAAAAGGGTGTTTTTTACTGTTCCAATTTCAATATAAATGTATATACGAGGGATAATGGATTTGCCAACGAACTTTTTTCGGCCATTACCTTTAAAAATGAACATGAGGTATTTGTAGGCTTGCGAAGTGGTGAAACTTACTTGCTAAATACGGTCACTCAAGAGTTAACAGCCTTGGCCAAAAACGAAATGGAAAATCGTGTCTTTGATTTGGTCTATGATAGGTCTAATCAATTGTTATGGATGCCTGGACACTGCTATTACTATTACCAAGGCAATCGTTGGAATCCGATTTTAGCTAAACACAAAATTAAGTTTGAGAGTATTTTGACCAAAGAATTATTTCTTGGAACTAAAAGCCAAATACTTTGGGGCTCGGGTGCTAAGGGCTTTCTCGGAGTAGATTTAAAAACAAAGAAATTTGCACATAGAGGATTTGAGTCATTGGGGAAATCCGTTAAAAATCGGACTCAATCAGTTTATGAAGATTTTGAGCAAAACATTTGGATTGGGAATATGGCGGGTTTATTTAATTATAAAGATAAAAGTCTAATAGCTGCTAAAGACCCCAAAGGTTTATTTACTATACGTGTAGAAGATATTGATCAAATGAAGGATTCTACTTTGGTAGTAGGTACCAAAGGAGCAGGAGTTGTTTTATGGAAGGATGATGAGTATGCTTATCTAAGCACCCAGGAAGGCTTGAATTCTAATATGATAGAACATATACACGTAGATGAGAAAGACAGAATTTGGGTAGGAACCTTATCTGGATTGAGTTTAATTACTAAGGATCTTGACCGCCAATTTTCTGTTAAACCTTTTACTATGGCCCATGGATTGCCATCTAATGAAATCAACGTTATAAATTCTATCGGTGACCATATCTGGGTGGGTACTTCAAAGGGCATGGTACATTTTATTGCCAATGATTTTGTCGCACCAAATCCCCAACCTATCCTAGAAAAAACAATCATTAACAATGAGCCCAAAGACATAGAAAATGGAATACAACTAAAGTCAAAAGAAAATAACATCCAATTCTCTTTTCTGACCATTAACTATCCCTTATCTGGAAGTATAAATTATAGATATCGTCTCCAAGAATCATTGAATTGGACAACAACTAGAGCAAGAACAGCCAATTTTCTAACACTTCCTCCAGATGATTATCAGTTTGAATTACAAGCACAAAATCAAAATGGAGATTGGAGTGAATCAACTAAAATTGATTTCAGTATTCAGCAACCTTTTTGGAAAACAAAAGCCTTTATCTTAATAGCTTTTTGTCTCATAGTAGGTTTTGTTTATTCATTGTATAAATACAGGATAAACCAAATCATCTACAAAACACAAATTGATCGAAAAATAGATCGCTTGGAACGATCAGCATTGAAAGCTCAAATGAATCCTCATTTTATATTTAATTGCTTAAATTCTATTCAAGCATTTATCACGGATGGCAACCGAAAAGATGCGGCTGATTATCTAGCTAGATTTGCTCAGCTAATCAGATCAACGCTCAATTTTTCTTCTTCTGGATTTGCGGTGCTCTCGGAAGAAATTGATGCATTGAAAAACTACTTAGCATTAGAACAAATGCGATTTAAAGACCGATTTCAATACACGATCAATATTGATTCAAACCTTAATCCGCAGATGATTAAAGTTCCCAATTTACTCGTCCAACCCTTCGTAGAAAATGCAGTGATTCATGGAATTGCTAGTCGCAAAAAAGGTGGTTTAGTACAAATTTTCTATCGCTTAAATCAGAAATATTTAGAAGTAACCATCAGGGATAATGGTCAGGGTTTTCATCAAAAATTTGTAAGATCAACGGATAAACCCAAGGTAAATATCCATAAATCTGTGGGGATGAGTATTACCCAACGACGACTGGAGTTATTAAATCAAGAAAGTAAAGAAAAAGGCGTCGAAATTAAAGAAATAAAAGATGCTGAAAATCAAACACTAGGTACAGAAGTTCAGTTAAAAATCAAGGTGCTGGATACTTGATTTAACCAGTTAAATCAATGTATTAATAAAATCCGTTGCGTTTTTATAATGACGGTCTCTTTTTTCTTTTTCCATTTTGTTGTGTAAATGAACCATCATAGAAAGTCTTGGATTCGATTTAAAAAAGGCTTCGTGTTTTCCAATAAAATGCCAAAATAAACCATTCCAAGTTTCTTCCCATTTACCAGCTGGGTAGTTACTCATTTTCTTTATGTAATTAGCTCCTCCTATGTATGGTTTAGTAGCAAAAGTACCACCGTCTGCAAACTGACTCATACCATAAATATTTGGAACCATTACCCAATCGTAAGCATCTATAAATAGCTCCATAAACCATCGATAGACTTCATCTGGGTCGAACTCGCATAAAAGCATGAAATTGCCTAAAATCATCAAGCGTTCTATATGATGACAGTAGCCAGTAGTTAGCACTTTTTTTATAGTCTGATCCACGGGCTCTATGCCAGTTGTTCCATCATAAAAGGACGATGGGATTTTCCTAGTAAATTGCCAAAAATTGCTAGTTCGTGAATAGCTTCCTTTGCATTCGTACATACCTCTTATAAACTCTCTCCAACCAATAATTTGTCGTACAAAGCCTTCTGTCGAGTTAATAGGTATATCTTCTTCCAAGGCAAAGGAAAGACTCTGATCAAGTACTTCCTGGGGTAAGAGTAAACCTGCATTCATCAGGGGAGAAAGCAAACTATGATTTAGTATAGAATATTCTTTAAGGATAGCATCTTCATAACTTCCAAAGGCATAAAATCGTTGGACTAAAAACTGCTCTAACCATGCTGTAGATTCTTCATGACTAATAGGATAAAAGCGTTCTTTTGTGACTGTCCCAACATGATTTCCGAAATGTGCATTGGTATACTTCACAGCTTCATCCCAATAGCTAGAGGGCTTTGGGAATTGAACAGGCGGAGGCGTTAATTTTTTAGGATATTTCTTTCGATTTTCGATGTCATAAGTCCATTTTCCTCCTAAGGGTTGCTGGTTTTTGTCTAATAGTATGTTTCTTTTTTTTCGTTGTTCTTTATAAAAGGATGTTTGGAAAAATTTCTTTTTATCTGTTCGAAAGAAGTTGCAAAGGTCTTTTTTAGTGTTAAGAAAGTGAGGGTTTTCGTAGCAAATTACTTTGGATATATTTAAAGCATGCAGACGTTTTTCAAGCCAGTTATCGGTTGGGTCGATGCAATGAATTGCAGAAATAGATTGGTTTGAAATTTCGGCATTGAAGTTTCGAATATCGGCTAGTTTATTTTGTGCATCAATGTAGTGCACTGTTTTCCCTTTGCTTTTGAGGAAGTCTTGGTAGTTTTTCATAGAAGCCCTATGAAAGGCTATTTTCTGCTTGTGAAAAGGGTACTGCTTAAAGAATAAAAATTCCTCAATAAGATAGATCTCATGATTATTTTCAATGAGCGGACTCTTCAAAAAGAGCTGGTGAGGAAAGATAATGTTAACGGCTTTGTTCATTATGCTTGTTTAGTTTACATCGCTTACTGCAGTATTTTACGTTTTCCCAATTGAGTTTCCACTTTTTCCGCCAAGTAAAGGGCAGTTTACATACGGGACAGATTTTAGTAGGTAAATCGGCTTTTTTCATTAGGAATTATTGGCTTGACGCTTTTTATTATTTCGTGTATGTTTCACAATGATTCGACGGTTTTCTATCTTTACTTTGGGGTTTTTACGGTGTCCCCAGATTTTTTCTCTGGCTATTTTCCCGGCCGTTTCGATATCTACTATTGGTTTAGGGTAGCTAAGTTTTATGCCTAGCATTTTCATTTCTAGGCTAGTCATTTTATGTGGTTCGTGAATAAATGCTGTAGGAACATCTCTTAATTGCTTAAGCCACATTTTTATAAAAACACCCTCAGGATCGTGGTCTATGGATTGCTTGATCGGGTTATACATCCTTATGGTATTTACTCCAGTGGTACCTGCCTGCATTTGGAATTGTGGATAATGGATACCTGGTTCGTAATCCAAGAAAAGATTTGCTAAATGATAAACCCCTAATCGCCAGTCGCAATCAAAATGGTGGCAAAAAACGGAAACCAACATTGCGCGCATCCTAAAGTTTATCCATCCTGTTTCTGTCAAACAACGCATGCAGGCATCAACAAGTGGGAAACCAGTATTTCCTTTTTTCCAGGCTTCAATGTGCGTTTTATCGTTTGAATATTGCAGACTTTCGTATCCACGATTTATGCATAAAGTTTCGTATGAACATTCCATTTCGAACTTTTGAATAAAGTGACAATGCCACCTTAGTCGTGTAATAAGGCCATTAAAGCTTCGCTTATTTGCTTGGTAGTTTTTATGATGTTTAACCCATTGGTATACTTGTCTAATGCTGAGATTACCCCAGGCTAAGTAAGGGGAAATTCGGCCGCAGGATTTTCTGCTTTGCAAGGGTTTTGAGATATACTTCGCGTAGTCCTTGCCTCTAGAATGACAAAAAGATTTTAAGTATTTCCAGGCATAAGTTTCACCTGGTTTTTGAAATGTTTCAGGGTAATTTGCTAGTTTGTTTTTTAGTGTTGTTTTTAAAGGAAAAGGATTTTCAAGAGGTATAGGTTCTATTAATTCATAGGTGTTTTTAATAGGTTTTTTGTGCATACTGGCAAACCATTGTTTGTCCCAATTATTTCGATTGCTGATTCCACGTACAACGCCATCTCGCTGGTATTCTGTCCAATCTATTTTGTTTTCTCTGAAATATTTTTTGATTTTTTTATCTCTTTCCCAGGTGATTTGTGTGCCACTTTCTTGGTAAGAGAAAACTTGTTTTATAGTGAAAGTTTGTTGCAAAATCCTAAAGACCTCTTCAGCCTCAGCATGAAATATTCGGACTTCTTTATGATATTTTTTTAGACCCTCATTCATGGCCATAATGGAACCATAAATAAACTGCTGGTGTCTTAAGGAACTGTCGGGATATGCTAAGAGGGAAGGCTCGAACAAGTAGATGGGTATATAATCAAGTTCGTCAGATTCTGCTTTATGAAATGCTTCGTGGTCTTGAAGACGCAAGCATCTTTTAAGCCAAACCACATTAATCATTTTTTTCATAAGTAAACTTGATCTCCCTATTTTATAAGAGTTGATCAAGTTATAACATGAGCTAAAGTCTATTGTTTATGGATGTTCAAAACTTTAAGCAATATTGAACCAAATAATAGCCAAAGGCTAAATTTTTATAAATCGCTGGGTGATAATTTGGTTTTGGTAAGTGCATTTTACAAAATAAATACCTGCACTTAAACATGATATATCAATGGGCACATCCAAGGCAGTAAGCTCCATAACAAATTTACCATGGCTGTTAAGAATTTGTGTATAGTCAGGAATAAGGCTGCCCGTGTGAATTTGTATGCTATGATTTGCAGGATTAGGTTTTAGTTCAATGTTGGTGGAAGTATATAAATCATTAGCGCTACTGGTCATACATTCATTCGCTTCAGGATCTAAATAGTCACAATAAATAGTTTGCGAAAGTAAATCGTAATTGGCATCAACCGTAATATCGTTGACGGCGAAATTTAAAGAATTCTCAAGTAAACCATCTTCGGTGGGTTCTTGCTGAGGTAAACTAAATTCGAAAATATCTTCTGGGATTAATTCACTTTCGCAAAAGCCTTCACCCTTGTCATTGATAAAAGCCATTCCCATTCCATCTAAATAGCCAAAAACAGCAAACTTATTTTCACACACAGGAAGAATAGTCGTTATGTTTTCTGAAGTTAAGTTATTGTTGGCTTCACCAGGGATATTTAGTAAATAAGCTAGTTCACCCTCAGCAGTAACATTCCCTATAAGTGCATCTCCTCCAATGCCAAAACTATTATTTCCAACCAGCATAATAGATCCATCTGCTAGCTCTACCATATCCTCAAAACCTTCCCAGCCGCCTGTACTTAATCTTCTCGACCAGATTAGTGCTGCTTCATTGCTTAATCGCATAAGGATTATATCGTCTGCGGTAGGCAAGGGAAGAGGTTTAGAAACAGATAGCACAGCTAAATCTCCATTTTCCAATTCCAAAATCCGGATTACCCTAGTTTCACCAAAGCCTGTAATAACCTTTGACCATAGTAAATCTCCTTGAGGATTAATCGTGTAAATGCAATAAGGTCTGCTATCGGTACCATCATAGGCATATCCACCAACTACAAAATTGCCGTTATCCAAAAGAGTTATAGCTGTTGCGGTCGCCGTTGCCAAGATTCCATACCCTTTTTGCCATTCGATATTTAAATCATTATCACTGCGAATAACGAAATTGCTGCCATTGCAACCACCACCCACAATCATAATCCCACCTCTTCCATCAGCTATCATATCCCAAGCGAAATTTGTGGCAGAGTGGAAGAATTGTTTTGACTTAATAAGGTTTCCATCTCGATCAAGCTTGGTTAGCATGATGCTACCTGTGCCATCTATTACTACCATTCCCATGATAAAAACATCATCATTTTCTCCAGTAGCAACGATTTTACTGGGAAGGTGTTGAAATTCAGTATTTAGCGTGGTGGACCAAACAATCTGACCGTCTTGATCTATTTTGATGATAACATCAGTACTGCCAGCAGCACAAGCCACAAAACCATCATCCGCTGTAAGTGCTGCGTGTCTAAATCCACCAGAAGTACTAAATGTGTTTTTAAAGGTAGATTGAGCTTGTACTTCAGAGGTGAAGCAAATTAATCCAATGAACAAAGTAATTAATTGTACAAATCGCATCTAAGGTTTATTTATTAATAGCAAGATAAACTAGAATTTATTTGATTTGATGCTCAATGTATGAACCTACTCATTTTGAGTACTAAAGGGTCTTTAAAACTCATTTCTGTGATTTAGCATCACTAAAACACAATAGAAAAACCTAGCTTAAGACGTAGCTATCCAAAGTTCACGCTTAAAGGACACTAAGGATTAGAACAATCGTCAATAGTAATCTCAACGGTAGATCCTACTTTAATATCTACACCAGCTTCTAGTTCAATACACTGACCAGCTTCAAAATCAATAATCGTATTCGAATGGACAATGATGGAGTCAATGCTTAACACGTTTTGTGCTTGGATTTTGAATGGATCTGGTGGACAATATGAATATTTAGAGATACTTTCATCAAAAGGACAAGCATCTCTTAGCTGGATGGTATAGTCTTCTACTTCACCAAAATAATCGTTGCAAGGGTCATTATTTCCTGGCTGACCATAGATATTTCTTACTCTCATAGTGGTGGCTCCGACATTGCTAAGACTTGGTAAGGTAAATGTTCCTTCACTTGTATGATTTGCATCGAAATCAGACATGATGATTTCTTCATTGCTTTCGAAAGTGCCATCCTGATCATAATCAATCCAGGCAAAGGCTTCATCGTCTGGGAAAGCATAACCAAGCCTAAAACTTAGTGTATAGGTACTATCCTCATACAGTGTAGTCGAAATGTTTCTAAAATCAGAATAACCGGTTTTACCCGAGTCATTATTTAAATCATTAAGCGAAACATTGGTAATATAATCTGAACCTGTACCATTACTGCCTGCCGCATCACAAGTAACAATATTAGACATCCCGTTTTCGCACAAACAGTTCTCAGAATAATACTCTCCTGTTGAGTTTGGATCACCATCATCACAATCGCTTCCAACTAAATCATCATCCAGGAAAGGGCAAAGATCATAAGTGTCACAGACACCATCACCATCCTCATCTGGATCTCCTGCTGCACATTCAACAATAGCTATATTTGCTTCGAAAACGCCTCTTCCATGAGTACCAATACGTAGCAATTGATCACTATATTGAATCTCAACATCACTAACTCTCGTATGAGGCAAGCTTCCATATTCTAACCAATCTTGAACCTGATAATCACGATAATAAACACCTAGATCCGTTCCAATAAAATACGCATCGTCAACATCCTCATAAATTTCTATAGCTCCTACTGGCACATTTGGTAAGCTACCCGAAATATTAGTCCAGCTATCACCAGCATCTGTTGATTCATAGATTTTTTGTCCATTAGAATATCCACCATGCGCGATGACTATTTTATCCATATCGTCAGGATCTACTTCGATATCTGTGATGGAACCAGCCGGCCCTGACTTTGCATCCCAACTTCCATCATTAACGTCTTTTACATAGATCGTAGAGCCTTGCACCGCATAAATTCTATCTCCATTTGATTTTGCAATAGCGATTAGATTTAGTTTACTTCCACCTGCTAAATCATCACTAATCGCTGTCCAATTATCACCCTGATCCATACTCTCGTAGACTTTTGTATAACCACAGATAAGTCGGTCATTATTGGAAGGGTCTAGTCGATAAGGAGTTTCCCAAGCGCCATTTCCATTCTCACCTGGAGGGGAAATATTTGTGTTGCCAGAACCATCAAATCGGCGCATTCCACCGTTTTGATATTCCCAATAAATTTTGTTTTCGTCTGAAGGATCTATCTCTGTGTTCATGCCATCACCAGTTGGAGCTAACTCCAGCCAATTAGTGGCATCGTTACGATACATACTCCCATTATCTTGGGAGCCACCTGAAACCACATTACTATTACTTTGTGAAGTCCCAATATCGTAATACTGAGTAATTTCTAGGCCATTACTTAGATCGGTAAATTCATCTGTATTTACATTATAGGTGTATACTCCTCCATCATTGCAAAAATAAATAAGCTCACTTTGAAGTGGATTTGTAAAGATATTTCGCTGATCCACATGTATTAAAGGCAGACCTCCGTTTCCTAACCAGTGGGTAATGGCATTAAAGTCCGTACCACCATTAGATGATTGATAAATCTCAAAATTTCCAACTAGTAATTCATTGTTATTTAAAGGAGAAAAACTGGTAACCATATTGGATTCAGGCAAATCTTCCGTAGTCGGAAATGTTGCTCCCTCGTCAGTAGATTTATGCAACTCGTTTCCATGACTTATATAGAGTAAATCATTGTCAGTATCAGTCACTGCCAGCCTCAGATAATTATTTCCAAAGTCGGTAACAAAATCAAAGTTAGCTCCTCCATCCGTACTTCTGTAAAACTCACCATTTCTTAAACCTAAATAAATCACATTGCTGTCATTAGGCTTAAAATGTATCTCAGAACAATCTAGGCTATTAATCTGATCTACCGTATTAAATCCATCGGTAGTTTCGAAAAGGCCACCTGCTGTACTAATATACATTCGATCAGCATTATTCGGATCAGCAGTCATCCAATAAATTCTGATATTTTCAGAAAATTCGAAGCTAAGCGCTGTTTCATTCCAAGTTAAACCGCCGTCCTCGGTCTTATACACACCGATACTCGATGGGCCGTACCAAACATGATCACTGATGGCAATATAAATCTTATCTGGATTGTCTTGATCTACCACAATCGAACTTACAGCTAGGTAGGGAAGCTCATCACCAAGCGGAACATAAGTGTTTCCACCATCAGTCGTTTTCCAAATGCCACCTATGGCAGCTCCAACATAAAAGGTGTTTGCATCAGTGGGATGGAAATCCAGTGATGTAGTTCTTCCAAGGGATATTTGACCAGTAATATAATTGCTGTTTGAAATGTTAGTCCAAGTTTCGTCTTGGTAAGGATTGTCAATATTTTGCCTTGAAAGTTGGTCTTTTTTGAGTCTTGTGTGTTTGGATATATCGCCTAGGGTGCCATCTGAATTTAAATGATCTTTCCAGAAATTTTTCCATCGACAATACTTAACGTATTTGCCATCACGAAATTCTCCTTGTGTTAAATCATTCAGTGATTTGCCGATGTGTTTTTCTTTAAAATAGGTTTCAGCATCCTGACAGATCTGCTCGAAATTACGGTTACCTTGAAAGATTTTTTCGAGCTCCTTTTGTCCAATGACGGTTTGACTAAGACAAATCATTATACCAATCCAACAGACTTTCAGGATAACATTCATAAGGAATCAATTTAAACTTTCCCTAAGGTACTATATATTGGTTTATTGTCAATTTAGTGTTCGCTAAAATTCCAAGCGATCAAGCTGATTTTCCACGAAATCTTGTTTTAACTCGGCTTCCAATGTTTCATAATCTTGCTTATCCACGGTTTTTTCAATGCTCCCATTATTCAATAGAAATATTTGGTCACAGCTATTACTCAATGTGGAGAATATATGCGAGGATATGACGATGGTTTTTTGGGCAGCGCGCAACTTGTCTATGATGGTTGTTATTAAAATATTGCTTTGGATATCTACACCATTAAAAGGTTCGTCAAGAATAAACACATCATTTTTTTGAAGCAGAATAGCCATGAGTGCCAATTTCTTTTTCATACCTGTGGAATAAGTTTCAGCATATTGATTAAGCGGTAAATCAAAAATGTTTTTGCTCTCAAAGTTTTCTTCATGAATATTTCTGGCTCGGCAAAATAATTTTAGATATTCCCAGCTTGTAATTCTAGATAAGAAAATTGGATTTGTTTCTAACAGTCCTATATGGTTCTTGATATTGGTGAAGTCTGATTCTATACTCCCTTCATACGTTTCGATGTCCGCGAGACAATTAAAAAAGCTTGTTTTACCCGCTCCGTTTTTGCCTACAATGCCATAAACTTTTCCTTTTTCGAAGCTAAGATTTACATTCTTTAGCACTTGCTTAGTGCCATATGATTTTGATAAATTGCTTATTCTGATCATTAAAGTATCGTGTCTAACTTAGGTTTTGATTGCTTAAAAAACAGTGGAATGACTATGAGTAACATAGGAGGAAACCATAAACTTAAAGTATACAAAATGCCTTGAGGAAGATTTATTTCGTGTGGAAAGGCTGAATATTTGGCCAATATCATAGAAAGTAAAAACACTATTCCAATCGCAAAAACCAATAATGAAATCAAATATTTATCCTGGAAAAAGACGAACAAACAAATCAATGCGGGACCTACTAATACTACACCACCAAACAGGGCATCTAGTAATTTGCGCCTAATAAATGGGACGGATTTACAAGAGAAAATCCATACAAAATAGGAAGACTCAGGTTTAGTATAAAACGACATTGAAAGAAAAAACAATAGAGCCAATCCGAAAAGACTTAGCTGGTAATTATCCACTTGAATTCCTTTAAATACTAAAAAATAAAGGAAAAAAATGAATAAGAAAGTCTTTCTAAAACCTATAATAAATTCAAAAGGTATTTTTTTAAATGGAGTAGGTACGGTCCAATTTGTTTGATGATTAAGGGCGAACAAAGCCATCAACATTGAAAAGACAAACAATCCTGCTGCTATGAAAAACTGCTGATTAAGCAACAAAAAGAAAATAAATGGAAGAGTGCAAATACCATTTTCCAAACATCTAATGAGCTTTCGATCACGAGTATTAAATAATAATTTTAATGGTTGAATATGGGACTTTGAGCTGAATCTAGCAAGTATTGTCAGAGCTAAAGCTGGATAAATCCACTTTGCAAATTCCGTTTTAAAAAACAAAGCTTTAGATAAAGCTATAAAGAGCAGAAGCATCAACCCGGCTCCAATCCAGGGATGAATTCCAAGCTGTCTAAACCATCGCTTAATGCGTACAATTTGTAAAATTAAATAGTATTTCAATTGGACCTATTGGCTTTAAGAGCAAACTTAATTGATTCGTAAGGAGCTTCCTATTTTTTTCTACTAAAGGAAGATTTTAGGGTTTATAAGATAGACCCCATTCAATTAAAATCAAAAAAACACGCGAATACTCAAAGCTGACATTCAGCCTTTATTTTAGATTTTTCTTGAGCGATACTTATCCATTATTATTTATTTGGAAGTACTTTAAACCCATTAATAATGCAAAAAACCAGTATCATGAAAAATCTACTATTGATAAGTTCTCTATTATTTTCAACCTTGATAATTGGTCAAGATATCGATAGCGATTGGATGTTTTCGCTTGGTGACACTTCTGAATATAAACGAATTGAGATTAATAATGCTCTTGATACAGGTCCTGGTGGAGTAAATATTATTTGGGATTTTTCTATGATAGATAATGGTTTGGCTACTGATTATGTTATCCATTATGAAGAAAGTGATGCCTATGGCACTAACTCACTCTCAGCTCTATCTTCTTTTGCTTCATTTAATACCTTGGGCAATCAGACGGTCAGCTATTTAAATCTTGAAGACAATGAATTGCTGCTATATGGTGATAGTACCTTGACCGGAACAAAAACCACACTACTACCACCAGCAGTTTTGTTTAGTTTTCCGTTAGCGTTTAATGAATCCGTGGAGAGCACATGCACAAACAGTCTTTATGATTTGGCGGGTAATTTGATTTTTAGCAATGATGTCGAAATCTCAAGAACCTTTGATGGTGCTGGCAGGGTGATTACACCTTTTGGGACCTTTGACAATTGTGTGCGGATTAAAGAAGTCTACCAATCCGAAACTGTACTCATAGAAACTTATGAATGGTATTATGAAAAATTAAGCAATAAAATAGTGGAGTTAGTGGTCCAGCCTTCAAATAATACAAGCTTGCTCTCTTGGCAAAACAATCTGAATGAGGTCATGACTAATTCCTCCGATTTATTATTAGAAGAAGCCCTAATAACAGATTTAGCCAATAATGAATTTCTAACAAAACACATTGAAGGCGAGTTTTCAGTTTCAGTGTATAATAGTGCTGGCAGCAATATTGAATCTATGAGCGTATCCCTACAAAAGGAAGGAAGTTCATTGCAATTAAGTCAGGCCTACAAAACATCAAATATCTATTTTATGTTCTTCATGAATGAGCAAACTGGGGAGTTCTTTAACTATAAATTTATGGCTGATTAGTGCTTAAGGGGTATGTTTACTTTGTTGTTAATGGTCCATTGTTCATCATAAATAGAAGTATAAACTATACTGAGCTGTAGTTGATCACTCAGCAGTTTATCTCGAAGCATATTCGCTCGTGCTACGGTCTTGAGTTCAGCTGATTTATTAGAAAGCTTAATGAGTTCAATCACTTGCTTTTCTTGGATTAAATTACCTACATCGATATCTGTATAGTTTAGCAAGATTGAATCTTTTTTATCTGTAGTATTCTTTAAGTAGTTGACGAGACTAGGGTATGACTTCCCAGTGGAATCAGTAATGCTTATGGATTGGATAAAGGCCGGACCGATGCCTTGATTTCTCAAGGCAAAGTGATAATCAGTGGAATGAGAATGCATGTGCACAAAATTTAAATGTGGATAGACTGATTTGTATTGTTGTTTCCTGATTAGATTGGTTTGGTAAATAAAAACGATCAAGGTAGATAAACTAATAATCATGGCTGAAATGCCAATTAGGAGTTCGTTGGAGAGTAGTTTCTTATTCATAGTAAGGAATGGTTATTAACCTCGTATCAGTGAGATAGCATTAAATATTAGGTCTTATATAATGTCATGTGCGGACTTAGGCTCATCTATTTTTACTTGAGAATGTTTTTTCTTTCATCTTCGCTTGTCTCAGTAGACCTTATTCTTCTAAAAAATCCTCGATTTCTGATTGCAAATATCTCCCAGAACTAACCATTTCTGAAACCATGATCATTAGAACTTCCTTTTTGTCGCTTTCAGTGCTTTTAATATTTTCAAAAACAAAATCCATAATTTTCCTTTGTTTATAATCTTGGGTATTTTTTGATTCTTCTAACTCGGATAATGAAGATAGTTTCTCAAATTCCATTAATTCAATTCTAGAATTTGCAACAGCTCGCCATGAGTTATTTTTAATTCTAGGTGCCCAAATGCCTCCAGCCTTTTTAATAACATCAAATAACTCAATTGTTTCATTGTTTAAATTTACTCTTAGACTATCAACAAGTCTCTCCTGTTTTGGAATATTTTCTTCTAAGCTTTGAATAGATTCCTTCAGTTCCTTCTTGATGGAGGCATATATTTGATTTAGATACTTTTGTTCCTTACGGTTTTCATTCCAATTATTAATTACTAAGGCAATTAAAATTCCAAGAATTACTGGTATAACATCTTTTAGTAGTTGTTTCATTTCAGTATTTGTATTTGATGGATCAACTGAATAAATAGTGTTCCAAAATATTGTTTTTATTGAAATTATTTATCTCGAATCATTTTGCCTGCATATAAGTTTACCATGAAATACAGTTGGGTTCTTCATTCTATTTTTCACTGAAAATAAGTCTTAAATGAGTAGGTCCAAAATATTCCCATCCTTATTCTATATAGTGAAGCTTTAGGATGCTATTTCTATTTCTATTAAACTTTTACAACTCATAGATGACACTAAGTAGCATCTTACTTTTTGATGTGCTTTAATGTTTGTAATTTATTTTTGGATTTGGAAAACCACATAGATCAGTTGATTTTTTAGAATAATAATGTACAAATTATAGGTATTTGTCAAGCTTTATGATGCCTTTCTAATTGACAAGACATTGAAACAAACGAAAAAATTACAATTGGTTTTTGCCTTGATAGGCACAAGCATTTTAATATCGGCAAACATCGATTTAAGTCACTTGCTGAATTATGCCAGTCAGCCTCTACCTGTATATATTGAGAAAGATATTATGACATTGGACAATCCAATCACCGATGAAGGAGCAACCTTGGGAAGAGTCTTATTTTATGATAAAAGATTATCGGTTACCAATGAAGTTTCATGTTCATCTTGCCACAAACAAGCCTTGGCGTTTTCGGATGCAGCCGAATTAAGTCAAGGAATCGGTGGATTAACTAAGCGACATTCTATGCGTTTAGTTAACCTAAGATTTGGAGAGGACACGCTATTTAGATGGGATAGGCAGGCAAAGTCCTTATTAGAACAAATGACATTCCCGATTAAGGAATTTGACGAGATGGGATTTAGTGGAACCAATGGAGCTCCAGACTTCGAAGATCTAATATTCAAATTATCAAACACGCATTTTTATCCTACACTGTTTAATACAGCTTTTGGAGATGCAGAAATTTCGGAAGAAAGAATAGCCAAGGCTTTAGCTCAGTTTGTTATGAGCATCCAATCCTTTGATTCGAAGTATGATATTGGTAGAGCACAGGTTGATAGTGACTCAGATCCATTTCCTAATTTTACGGCAGCTGAAAATGCAGGAAAAGCCTTGTTTCTCGATTCTTTTATCTGCATAACAGATACTGTAAAAATCCAAATTGGTCAAGAGGAAGGGAGCTTTGAAGCCTCCAAAAGAGTCTCGGGAGGCTTAAATTGTGCATCTTGTCATCGGCCCCCTGAATTTGATATCGATCCTAAGTCATTAAACAATGGGTTTACCCAAGGAAATCCAAATGCGGGTATAGAAGACGAACTTGGTATTACAAGGAGTCCAAGCTTAAGAGACTTGTATAATCCAGATGGAAATCTAAATGGTGGTATATTTCATACTGGTCAAGGAAACAGTTTTACTGATATTGCAGCTCATTATTATTTTCAACCTATTAAACCCAACAACACTAATCTGGATCCTCGACTTATGCCGAATGATAAACCGCTTTGGCTTAATTTAAGTCAGCAACAACGAATTCAATTAGATTACTTTTTACAAACCTTAACCGGTGTGGATTTATATGTAAATGAAAAATGGTCAAACCCTTTTGATAAGTATGGAGATATTCAATTAATAGGGAGTCAAATATCCTCTTCTAGCGATATAAATGATCAGGGAGAAAAGCCAAATTGCTATCCAAACCCAGTTTCCGATCAATTAACTATTGAGAGTGAAAAACCTATAGAGCAGCT
The DNA here is from genome assembly GCA_020629035.1 of Saprospiraceae bacterium. GTDB lineage: Bacteria > Bacteroidota > Bacteroidia > Chitinophagales > Saprospiraceae > JAHDDO01. The sequence goes on from JAHDEC010000011.1 coordinate 19,500, forward strand.
AATAATTCAAGCTGGGAACGGTAAAGTTTTACATGAATCTAGCCCCGATGTTAGCATGCTTACCCTTAATGTAAATGAACTTCCAAAGGGATTGTTTTTTGTTCGACTAAAAAGTGCGGATAGTGAAGTTTACGATGTAGTAAAGATGATTAAAGATTGATTTTTTTTTGTCAATGTCGTTTTGCTTCAAAACATTAAGCACTTTGGACAGTGCGAAAAGTAGCTTGTCCTTCTGTGATACTGCCAGCCCCTTTTTTATTAATCTTGAATGTCACATCCTTTGTGGTGGTAAATAATAGGACTGAGAAAAATGAGCTTCTGAGATGTGATTGTATTATCGGAAGAGCTTCTTCTAGTGTTAACTCATTTTCAATGTCTTCTGTTTCTTTGGATCGGTATCGAAGTTTAAGCAGGACTTTAAATTCATCTCCTCCATAGATGGGTCGAACGAATATGTTCCTAAGGTTTGGTTTGCCTATGGTTTTTGCCATAGTCAGTTTAGCAAATTCTACTTTATCTGCGGCCTCTTTTACTTGTTCCCAGAAAATTAAAAATTCATTTTGGTAGGGCATAGATGGATGATTTAGGAATATGAATTTTGTTTATCTAAGGGTAAAGCTAGTCTATTTTTTTCTTGTCCAATGTTGTGTTTATTAAATGGGCTCATACTATTTTTAAGAGGCTGAATAGTGGTTAACACCCAAACCTATTTGGGAAGTAATTTTTCTTTTTTCAATATCACGTCCAGCTTTTTTCCATTATTAACTATTTGCAGTGAAATGTTAGCTTGTTCTTTTAGCAATGGATATACATCATTAACAAAATCACAGTAAGCCTCTTCACTCAAATTAGTGACATCATAACCTTCTATATTCGTGATTTTATTATTCTGACTTATCTTTAATTTTTTTGGATGTTGCAGCCATTCATTTTCTAAACTAAAAGTATTAGTGGACCTATCACTTATTATGGTATATTGAAAAGCTTCTAATGTATCAGGATTTATCTCTATAACAGGACTGAGATATAAATTATTTTCAGACCAATCAATAGTCATAATGTAGTTTTCCAATATCCCATTTCCAACTAAAGAGCTTGCCTTAGGGTTTTGTTGTAATTCGACTATTTGCTTGGGTATCGTTAGGCCTCCTATATCCATTTCATTTATTAGCGTATAGTTTGTGACTCCATATTGAATACCGTTTAGGGTAATTCCTGTACTTCCTTTTACTTGGGTATATTCAAGCGCTTTATTTGCCTTTAAAAGCTTATTAAATGTTTTGGCGTTAGATTGAATAGATCCTGCATTACCTGTGTCAAACGTATAGTCTTCTTTCACGCCATCCAGCGATGTTGTTAGGTATGCGCTTCCGGCATTATTTCCATTAAGCTTTATAAGTCTATTATTTTCTAATGTGGTAAAGGAAGCTAATTGATCGCTAATCCAGATTTTTTGACGCTGATAATCAATTCTCCATTTTGCTTTTCTCATAAAATTGCTACCTATTATTCCATGGATTGGTTCTTCGCATTTTAAAAAATCGATCAAGTGAGAAATATCAGAAGATAAAGCGACCAAGGATAGATATTCTACATTACCAAAATTTACTGTTGGAATTTCAACGAAAGAAAACTTATTTTTTTCACCAGCTGAGCCACTTACCTTTTTATTTGCCACATTTTTATAGCTAAGGTTGCTTATTACTTTTTCGTCAAATAAACTTATTTCTGCCCCAGTATCTAAAACACAAGTGTATGTTTTGTTTTCGATTTGGATATCAATTAAGATCAGATTGTTTACGTATCTAAAGTTTAATTCCTCATAATAATTAGCGTTAACAATTTCACCTTGTCTAAGTAATTTACCAGTTTTCGTTAAGCTACAGCTGCTAAGAACAACTAGTGCTATCAAAAAAGGCAATTTCTTCACAAACCATTTCATCATCATGCATTATTTATTTTTCAAAATAGAGTAATTGATTCCGAAGTTGTAAAAATTTATTGAATCTATTGATGTATAGATAAATTGAGTCCAAGCAGATTTGCCAATGCCTACATTTACATCAAAACTAAAACGGCTAAGTAGGTACCTAAAACCTAAAAGAGCCGATATGGAGTTTTTACTAGAATATTTATAGTTTAAAATCATTTGATCATCATATCCATTAATATTCCAAATTCGGCTGTAAGAAATACCCCATTTGAAAACTAGTTTAGACATTTTATTTGGGACCAATGATAAATCAACTCCCAAACTATTATAGTTCATATAGTCAATAAAAGTGGGAGTAAATTTTACGTTGAGATTTCTAAATTTTGGTTTCGAAAAATTAATATTAGCGGAAATGAAAAACTTCGAATTAATGACTAATTTTTGAGCATTAAAGTTTAAAGAAGGATAAAAACTAAAACCTCTATTTTTTAAAAAAATTAAATCTTGGTAAAACCAGTCCTGGTTATTACTATTAGAGATGCTATAACTCATACCTATTTCATATCTAATTTGACCTTTCAAGCCATGGAGGCTTAACAGCATTATGCTAATGATTAGTATGCTTTTACAAAGTTGAAGGTTCATGGTTGGTTTTATTCTCTTGTTTTTTTAGTTTAAAAATTATCATCATTGTTTTCTTAGATGTCTAAATGCAATATACTCATCTCAGGATGTTGAAACAAGTTTACAATATTGTAGAGGACTAACCCCCTGCCCCCATCAGAGAATGACTTTTATTATTTGAGAACGTTGTTTATATCTCTTTAAACCATGATCAAAAAACATTTTCCCTAAAGAGTCAATTAACTTAAATTTGGAAAAAACAATTGATGGACTTTATTATATCAGACTTTCAGATAAATCAGGCATTGCTAAGATTGAGAAAATCATTATACAATAGTATTTGGATTCTAACATTTATTAGTATTCAATACTCATCTTTTGCTCAAAACAAAAGTGACTATATATGGCTTGGGGGAGTAAACAATGCCTCCTCAAGCGGTATTGAAGGGTTTATGTTGGATTTTAACGACAATAAAGTAGATGTCAAACCTGTTAATTCAGCGCTACAATTTGATATGAATAATGTTTCCATGTGTGATGAAGAAGGAAATCTATTATTCTATTCTAATGGTTGTGCCATTGCTAATGCAAATCATGAAATTATGGAGAATGGAGAAGGCATCAATGCAGGTGATTTTTTTGATATTCTATGGCTAGGTAATTGCGATTATGGCTATCCAGGTTATCAAGATATATTATCTATCAAAAATCCAAATGTTCCAAACTCTTACTTTGTAATAACAACTCCAGTTACATTAGATATTGGCAATGGTGACACATATAAATATATTATTCAATACTCTGAAGTTGATATAGATCTGAATGATGGCCTTGGTGCTGTGACAATAAAGAATGAAGTTATTAAAGCTGGAGTAGAGATTTTAGTTGGTTACATGACTGCTATTGGCACAAGTGACGATTCATACTGGATACTAAATGTTACGACAAACCCTATCAGTTTTATTAAAACCAAAATTGATAGTAGCGGTATTTATTTTCATGATCAACAATTTATTGGAATCAACTTAGACGAAGATTATGCCAGTGCATCTGGGACCGCTGCTTTTTCACCGCAAGGTGATAAATATGCCATATTTAACAAATATGACCAACTCCATATTTTTGATTTTGACACAGAAACTGGCTTATTAAGTAACCATAATTTAATAGATGTATCAACGGACGATAATATATTTTCAAGTATTGAATTTTCATCAAATGGAAGATTTTTATATGTTTCAACCCAACTTTCTGTCTATCAAGTTGATCTTTATCCATCATCTGGTAACTATGAAATAGAGCTAATAGACGAATTTAATGGAGTTCAAAATCCTCAAAATGCTAATATGTTTCTTTTACGAAGAGGCCCTGATTGCAGGATTTATATAGCAGCCTCTGGTGCATCTGATTCATATGGTATAATAAACTACCCAAATCGAAAAGGAAAAGACTGTGAGCTTGTACAACAAGGAATAGACCTCCCATATATCACTGGAGTAGTTTCTTTACCAAATTTCCCTAATTATAGAATTAATGAAGAAGCAGTTTGTGACTCTACTATTGTAGGAGTCTATTCAGCAGTTGAAGAGTTAAAACAACAGTTTATGGTCTACCCAAATCCTGCTCTTGACTATGTTAATATATTATTGCCTGAGTATAATTTAAATGGAAGGGTAGAGATTCACAATAATTATGGACAACTTATCTCAAAAGAGTTTATTTCAGGATACGAAATGAGCCTGGATGTGAGCGGATTAGAGTCAGGTTATTATTACGTAACAGTTATCTCAGATAACAAAAGATTAAAATCAGAGCCCTTAATAATTATTGAGTAGTACTTATTAATGCTTTAAAATGAAAAATTATATAACCTACTTAATGGGTTACAATTGAGTATACAGAGATGTAATAATAAACAAAAAAAAGCCCGTAAGCAATAACTTACAAGCTTCTCTGGTGCCTTAGAAAGGAATCGAACCTTCACGCCCATACGGACACATGGCCCTCAACCATGCCTGTCTACCAGTTCCAGCACTAAGGCAAAAACATCACAAAAGTATTATCTTTTTGCAGAATTTCACTAAAGTCTACATACCTTTACTTTTGATGACAATATTGACAAATACAAACAATTGGTGGCTTCTTTATAAACTACATAAAGATTAGTCCTACTATTTGTATCTAAGAAACCATATATATAGCGAGTAACTAATCAGTTGCTCGCTTTTTTTATGACTATGAAACAACATAAATTACATATAATCACTAAAAAGCTACCGGGCGATATCCACACACCCGTAAGCCTTTATCTTAAGTTGCGAGACCATTATCCTAAAAGTGTGCTTCTGGAAAGTAACAACTTTTCGAATGTCCGAGAGTGTCATTCGATTATAGGTGTAGATCCAATAGCTAGCATCCAATTGCGCAAGCACACATTGACTTTTCAATACCTAAATGAGATACACAACATTGAACTAAACAAGCCACTAGAACTATCAGAAAATATCCAGCGGATTAGCCAATGTTTACGCTTGGAAAATGAAGTGAATGACTCGGCATTTATCGGCTTCCTAGGCCACATAAACTTCGAAATAGTCGATTATTTTGATAAAGTGGAAATGCAGAAATCGGACGAATTCGATATGCCCGCGCTGCAATATTATTTCTATCGGTATGTGATAAGCTTTAACCATTTTGAGGACTCGATGCTCATTACAGAGAGTATTCCTGAAGGACAGCATTCTCAAATGAGCTCATTGCTAACTGCCTTTAAAAAACCTGTCCAATCACAGCCATCGTTTAGTCTGTCAGGTAAGGAGCAAGCGAATATGACAGATGTAGATTTTAAAGGATTGGTTACCAAAGGCAAGGCTTCTTGCCAAGTAGGAGATGTATTTCAGATCGTCTATTCCCGGAGGTTTGGTCAGTCGTTTGTGGGTGATGACTTCGAGGTGTATCGTTCGCTGAGAAGCGTAAACCCTTCTCCTTATCTTTTCTACTTTGATTTTGGCAATTATACCATTATGGGCTCATCGCCAGAAAGCCAATTAATCATCGATAAAAACCAGGCGATTGTACATCCTATTGCGGGAACGTTTAAACGCTCAGGTAATGATGGTTTAGATAAGCAAATGGCGCAAATGTTGCTGGATGATCCCAAAGAAAATGCAGAACATACCATGCTCGTAGATTTAGCCAGAAATGACCTCGGAAGGCAAGGAAAAAACGTGCAGGTAACAGAACTTAAAAAGATAAAATATTACAGTCATGTAATCCACATGGTATCCGAAGTAACAGCCCAAGTGGATCCTCAGGTAAATACATTTAAAATGCTAGGTGATACTTTTCCAGCAGGAACTTTGTCTGGTGCACCTAAAATTAAGGCTCTTGAACTAATCAATGAAAATGAGCCAACTAATCGCTATAGTTATGGCGGAGGCCTTGGGTTCTTAAAGCTTGATGGCAGTCTTAATCATGCCATTATCATCCGATCATTTTTATCCACGGGTAATACCCTATACTATCAAGCCGGTGCAGGAATTACCATCCATAGCGATGAAGAAAAAGAACTTCAAGAAGTAAATAATAAATTAGCGGCATTGAGAAAAGCCATCACCATAACCACTGAAAGGACACGCATATGAAACTATTATTAGTAGATAATTACGATTCGTTTACTTACAACTTAGTGCAGTATTTAGAGGAGTTAGGGGCCAATGTTACGGTCGTTCGTAACGACGAATTAGCCATGGATTCACTGGATCAATATCAGGGAATTATCCTTTCGCCAGGTCCAGGCTTGCCAAAAAATGCAGGCCAATTAATGGAGCTCATTGACCGATATCATAGCCGCATTCCCATCTTAGGGGTTTGTTTAGGTCATCAAGCCATTAGTGAGTATTTTGGCGCAACATTGAACAATCTAAATCAAGTTTATCATGGCATAGCTTCTGAACTGAAAAAGGTAGATCGAACAGACGCCCTATATATGGATATCGAAGGTGAAATAGCCGTTGGAAGGTATCATTCTTGGGAGGCAAAAAAAGAAGATTTTCCCGAGGAATTAATTCCCACGGCAATGACAGCAGATGATTGTATTATGTCATTTAGACACAAGAATTTACCTGTTTTTGGTGTTCAATATCATCCTGAATCTATCTTGACTCCTCAAGGTAAAGCGATACTAAATAACTTTCTAAAGGTCGTAAAATCATAAGTCAATGAGAGCAGCATTAGAACGATTATCGAACTACGAGAACCTGACTCGAAAAGAGAGTCATGGGCTTATGCAAACCATAATTAATGGTGAGACATCAGATGCTCAAATTGTGGCATTGATGATGGCTTATCGGATGCGATTTCCTTCGGCTCAAGAAATATTGGGTTTTCGTGATGCGCTTATGGAAGTCTGCATAAAACCCAACTTAGATGCAAACAATGCGATAGATATTGTGGGTACAGGTGGTGATGGAAAAAATACATTTAATATCTCCACTGCAAGCTGTTTTGTAGTGGCAGGTGCGGGCTATCGAGTCATAAAGCACGGTAATTATGGTTCGTCTTCAATTTCAGGTTCGTCAAATACTTTACAAAGTTTAGGCTATCAATTTAGTCACGAAACCGATAATCTACAACGACAATTAGATGCTTCCAATGTCTGTTTTTTGCATGCGCCAATGTTTCATCCAGCCCTAAAAGCAGTTGCAGACTCGAGAAAGTCATTTGGTCTGAGAAGTTTTTTTAATCTACTGGGTCCACTTATGAATCCTGTCGAACCAAAATTTCAATTGTTTGGAACTTCTTCCATGGAGATTAGTCGATTGTATACTGATATTATGATGCAAACGCCACGTACTTTTTGCATTGTTCATGCTTTAGATGGTTATGATGAAGTGTCTTTAACGGAGGCTGTCCATATCCAGCGTAATCATACAAAATCAGTCTATGAACCTAGGCATTTTGGTTCAGATTATGTTAGGGCAGAAGATATCTCAGGAGGCGCAAATCCAGCCAAAGCACAGGCTATTTTTTTAGAAGTTTTACAGGCTAAAGGTACTAAGGAACAGCAAGAGGTTGTCCTTGCAAATGCAGCATTGGCCATACAAATGATGGATCCGACAAACTTAACTTTATTAGATGCTAAACAAAAGGGCTTAGAGGCTATACTAAATGGAAAAGCCTATGATTGTTTCCAAGCTTTTGTAAAAGCTTCAAACCATTAATATGCAGATTTTAGACATCATCATCCATCATAAAAAAGAAGAGCTCATACAGGCTAAATTGGCTAAGCCATTGGAAGCGCTTAAACAGTCAAGCTATTATAGCAGAACGTGCTTAAGCCTATCCAAATTTATCAAAGATGAAGACAAAAATGGGATTATAGCTGAGTACAAACGCAAGTCTCCAAGTGAAGGTATAATCAATGATCAGTATACGATAGAAGAGGTAGTGAAAGCCTACCAAGCTCATGGAGCTTCTGCCTGTTCGATCCTTACTGACCATGAATTTTTTGGAGGCAAAGCAGAATGGATTACGGAAATAAGACCATTGTTAAATATTCCAATTTTAAGAAAAGAATTCATCATTGACGAATACCAAATCCATGAAGCTAAAGCAATAGGGGCTGATGCCATTTTACTCATTTGCGAGTGCTTAAGCAAAGAACAAATTAGCCAGTTTTGCCGATTAGCTCATGACTTGGGATTGGAAGTTTTACTTGAGTTGCATAGCGAAGACCAATTGTACAAAGTGGACACTGACGTAGATTTAATAGGAGTAAACAATCGGAATTTAAGCACCTTTAAGGTGAGCTTACAATTTTCGAGAAACTTAATAGAACATTTACCTAAAAACTGTGTAAAAATATCAGAGAGCGGAATTAAAAAACCATCCGACATCACCGAGCTCCGATCGATTGGATATGACGGTTTTTTAATCGGAACACAGTTTATGAAATCAGCAAGCCCAATGGAATCTTTTGCTTCATTTAGCTCACAGATTCCTGAAAAAAACAAGGCTAAAAGCAAATCATTACATGAGCTTGCCATCAAGGTTTGTGGTATGATGGAAGCAAGCAATATAAGGGAGTTAGAAGCTTTAGATATTGATTATATAGGGCATATTTTTTACGATAAATCGCCTAGGTTTGCAAATGCTTTATACTTAGAAGAGGGTAGGCCTAAAGTAGGCGTGTTTGTAGACGAGATGTATCATGAAATTAAAGCTAGAGCTGTCCAAGAAAACTTGAGCATTATTCAGTTACATGGAGCTGAGTCTCCGATAATTTGCGAGCAATTGAAAGAGGAGGGCTTTAAAGTCTGGAAAGTTTTTGGCATAGATGATGACTTTGATTTTAATGTTGTAAAACCTTATCTAGATAAAGTTGATGCTTTTTTATTTGACACAAAAACTAGGCAGCATGGTGGCAGTGGAAGAAGCTTTAACTGGTCTAAACTATATGAATATACCGAAACCACTCCTTTCTTTTTGAGTGGTGGCATTGGTCCATCATCTATCGATGATTTGCGATTATTTAAGCATCCTCATTGGATAGGTATAGATATTAACAGCCAGTTTGAAACAGCACCAGGAATAAAAGATATTGAATTAATAAAAACATTTATTGAGGCATGCAAGGAAGCGTAAAATATACTTATCCAGCAGATGGATTTTATGGTCCTTTTGGAGGAGCATTTATCCCAGAATTACTTCAGCCTTGCGTCGAAGAATTGCGTTCGCAATATCTGAGCATTATGGCTGAGCCATCTTTTTTGCACCAGTTCGAAGCTCTGCTAAAAGATTATGTGGGCCGTCCGACACCACTGTATTATGCCCATCGATTATCGAAGCATTATCAGAGTCATATTTATCTAAAACGAGAAGATTTGTGTCATACAGGAGCACATAAAGTAAATAATACTATAGGCCAAATTTTAGTAGCTCAGCGTTTAGGTAAACAGCGAATTATAGCAGAGACTGGGGCAGGCCAACATGGAGTGGCAACCGCTACGGTTTGTGCATTGATGGGATTAGAATGTATCGTTTATATGGGTGAGAAAGACATAGTCAGGCAAGCACCCAATGTACAGCGAATGAAAATGCTTGGAGCTGAAGTGAGACCTGCAAGTTCAGGGTCAAAAACATTAAAAGATGCCACGAATGAAGCTATTCGGGATTGGATTAACAATCCTAGTGACACACACTATATTATTGGATCAGTGGTGGGCCCACATCCTTATCCAGATATGGTGAGTCGATTTCAGTCGGTCATCAGTCAAGAAATTTTGTGGCAATTAAAGGAAAAAACGGGCAATGAAAATCCGACCAGAATCATCGCATGTGTGGGTGGTGGTAGTAATGCGGCTGGCGCCTATTTTCATTACTTAGAACGCGAATCCGTGGAATTAATTAGTGTGGAAGCTGGAGGAATGGGTGTACATTCTGGTAAAACAGCAGCGACTAGTCAGATAGGAACTCAAGGTGTTATACATGGAAGCATGACTTTGTTAATGCAAACCAAAGATGGGCAGATTGTGGAACCGCATTCCATTTCAGCAGGACTAGATTATCCTGGCATAGGGCCGATGCATGCTCATCTTATCCAATCCAAGCGGGCAAAGGTGGTAGCGATAGAAGATGATCACGCAGTAAAAGCAGCCTTTTTAATGGCGAAGTTGGAGGGCATTATTCCAGCCTTAGAGTCTAGTCATGCACTTGCTGCATTGGACGAACTTGAACTAAAGCCGAATGATATAAATGTTATTAATCTATCGGGTAGGGGAGATAAAGATTTAAACACTTTTATGAATCACACTAGGCATGAATAGACTGCAACAATTATTTAATCGAAAGGCAGGAAACATCTTAAATATTTATGTGACTGCTGGTTATCCCGGGTTACATGATACGGAATCTGTAGTCTTATCCTTGGCTGAGGCAGGTGTGGATATTATCGAGTTAGGTATTCCGTATTCGGATCCTTTAGCTGATGGAGAGACCATTCAAGCTAGTTCACAACAAGCCTTAGCTAATGGAATGGGCTTATCCTTATTATTTAAGCAAGTGGCAAGGATCCGATTAAAGTCTCAAATTCCGATAGTTCTGATGGGTTATTTTAATCAAATGCTTCAGTATGGAATTCCAGCTTTTATTCAGCATTGCGAGACATCAGGTGTAGACGGTCTGATTATACCGGATTTACCTATAGAGATTTATCAGCGAGATTATGCTCATTTATTTGGAGCTTCGACCTTGAGTTTAAGTTTCTTAATAACACCACAAACACCTGAGGCTAGAATCCGTAAAATGGACGAGGCCAGTAATGGATTTATTTATATGGTTTCTGTCAATGCCACCACGGGTACAGAAACTAAAGTAAGTACCGAATACTTTGAACGCATTAAAGGAATGGGTTTAAAAAATCCAAGGCTTATTGGTTTTGGAATAAAGGATTCAGCTGGATATAATCAGGCTTGTAGTTATGCAGATGGTGCGATTATAGGGAGTGCTTTTATAAAGTTTATAGCTTCAGAAGGGATAGGTAAAGTGAAGGATTTTGTGGGTGGTATTCGAGGCTTGGAATAATGGCGGACATTTTTATGGGCATGATAACCATACAATCTTTCAATTGTTTGGCAATAGAATGCATGAAGTAATGGGAAATTAATCCTTGACTCGCTTGGTTTAAATCCTACTCCGTAAACATCCCATACTGCTCGATTTCTGCTTCGGTCATCCAATGAATATCATCTGCTGAAGCTGCATAAATAGTAAAGTAATAGAAATCCTCCGCTTCTGCTTGACTAAAGCCAATGGCCATGAAGTAGTCAATATAAGCTTGGTGTTCCTCATGTCCTTCAGGATAATCGGTGGCCATAGATACAGCATCTGCCCAAGAGTGTACACCTATTCCTGTATTTGCATCAGTAGTCCTTTTTATACCAGCTAAGAAAAAATCCACACCTCCAGACTGGATAGTCGCATTTTCTAGCAGGTGGGTATTTATACCTGCTTGATGAACTCGCAATGACATTTCAAGATTTATTTCATCGTCTAACGAACCTTCACACTCTCGAATGTTAATGAGATTTACATCAGGGAATGCATCATCCAAGGCGATAAAATCGTCTAGTGAATTGGTAGTTATCACTCCATCCATAATCACTGTTACATCGTCCTCCATAACTTCGAAAATACCAAACTGACGGTCATTATCAATCCCGCAGGATGCCATAAAAAGTAGAGAAAAAAGGATTGGGTAAAAGACGTTTCTTGATTTCATTACATTAATTTTCTTGTTCAAAATTAAATAAATCAAGACTTATCAAGCGATAAAATTTAGGATTTAAAAACTTTAGAAACTTGATTTTTTAGATGCTCTCTATATCTTTTTATATCTTATACTTAGATAAATCAATAGATATCAAAGATATATGGCTATTAATTAAGCTTAATATCATTTAGCAATACTTTTTACACTAAAACTTTTACTATGAAAAAACTCTACACTACATTACTTTTTTTATTTCTTTCATCGAGCTTTTTAACCGCTCAAGTGGAAGGGACTTGGATTATTGCTCCTGAAGCAGGTGCTCTAGCCGTTGGGCCTGAGCTCGGCGATTTTTCTTGGTGGTCAAATTCGGCTGATGATGTAAATCTCAGGGCATGCTATTTTGATGATCAATTTGTTTTTAATGAAGATGGATCTTTTCAAAACGTATTAGGTGACGAGACTTGGTTGGAAGGATGGCAAGGTGTAGCCCAAGATGAATGTGGAGCTCCTGTTGCTCCTCATGATGGCTCAGCAGCTGCTACATGGTCCTATAACGAGACCGAAGGTACATTGACACTTGAGGGTGTGGGTGCTTATTTAGGTTTGCCTAAAGTGATAAATGGATCAGAAATTACGAATCCTGCAGATGCGCCAGCATCGATTACCTATCCTGTGAGCTTTGATGGTGAAAGAATGATTGTGGATATTAATTTTGGAGCTGGATATTGGCATTACGTACTAGAAAGAGGGACAAGTCATGTTCAGAATTTTGTAGAAGACCAATTTACTGTTTTCCCGAACCCTGCAAATGGCTTGATTACTATTCAGTCAGCAATTAATATTGATCAATTGATTATAAGAGATGCTATGGGTAGGCAAGTACAAGTGGTGAATAATTTATCCACTAATGAGGTGATTAATATTTCCGATTTGACATCCGGTTTTTACCTTTTGGAATCACGTACAGGAAATCAAAGATCTATCGAAAAATTGATGGTTGATTAAGAAATATACAAGCTTATTTCTTCGCAATTGATGATAAAAAAAAGCGCTGCAATTAGGTTAACTGCAGCGCTTTTTTTTTTTTATTTCAATAGGACTTAGAATCTATATCCCAATTTCGCATAACCAATATAATTCAAGTTGTCAAAGCTAAAAGCTGGAGCAAATGCTTCTGCGCCTAAAGCAAAGAACAATGAACTAATATCACCTCTATCTTCTCTAGGCAAAGCCATATTTCTTGTTGTGTTAAACAATTTTGAGAAGTACCACCTTCCTTCACCAAAAACTTTTGGTGACAGGGTGATTTTAGAAATATCTTCTAATTTATGATCATTGTAATGCATTCTCAAACCTGCTCCAATAACTGGAATCGGCAACCATCTATGAGAATCACAAAGACCAAGAAAATGCCATCTTACTCCTGGCTCTAAATAGGCGTGAACATTCGAACCCTTAGATGCATCGTTACAGTCACACTCAGTAGATTCACCGCTGTATAAACCATGACTCGCTAGTCCGCCGATGATTCCATATTCAAATAAATTATTCTTACATGTTATACCATTTAGCACATCTCTTTTATTTCTCCAGTCTTTCCAGAAACCTGCTTCAAACGCGCCATGAAGGCTTGCATGATTTAATGGGTTTGATGATGGAGAAACTGGCTGTTGACCAGTATTTAGTCTCAAAGCTGCTTCTATATTACCTAAATCTCTAGCATTGCTTGCGCAATCTGAACAAATCTGCTTAGGTGCTTCTTTTTCTTGTAAAACGATAGTTGCCATAGCATTACAACCATTAGTATCTGTATAGGCCTCATTATAAGTACCTGGAGCATCAAAAGTTTTCCCTTCGAATTCATAGGTTTCACCTGCTGCAAAATCAAATTTTTGTTCAGGAACGATGGTTTTATCTATAGGCTCAAAGAAATCTAAATTTAAGATGGTATTTACTTTACCACAGTTATCAGCTTTAGGCGTCGAGTGCATGTACGTTCCTGCTTCTTCATAAGTATATGTGGTACCATCAATTGTCCAATTATAACTTTCTCCTTCACATATTCTGATAACTGGTAAGTTTTCAAAATCGTCTTCGCAATTAACTACTTCCTTTACAACCTCTTTTTCAGCAGGTACTGGTTTTCTAAATTCGTCAGTCATCGGCTTAGAATAAGTCTTGCCACAAACTGTGTAATAAATTAGTTGCTGATTGTAATCAGGGTAAATATTTTGTGGTGTTAAATCATCACAAGGTTGTACACCCTCTTTTTCCATTTGTGCTTTTAATTCATCACAAACTTTATTGATGTCGACTGTCTGATTAATACCTCTACTATCACCTTCTACTAGACAGAAACCATACAATCTTAATCGATCAGGATCAGGAGTAAAGCTGTTTCCTAAACTGTTTGTATATGTTTTTGTAGCCGAAAGATTTAAAACTTGGTGTGGATTTATTCCGCTATTTAAAATTCCTTTCTTACATGCTTCAGAAGGAAGTTTTTGGAATGAAGTGTTTCCACAACAAATCCAAACAGGCATGTTCACTAAGTCTGCTAATGAATAGTCAACAGATAGCTGACCAAAATTGTCTCCCCATGTATAAGTTTTACCATTAGGAGCAGTATATGAAGGAGGATCAACGTCCACCGGTATTTCGTTATTGGCAAATGCCATTTGCATCGAAATAGTTAAGCTTAGAATATATATTAAAAGATGTTTCATTGTTACTTTTTTATAGATCATTAAATCATTAGGGTGATTACTCGACAACTACTAATTGTCTAGAGAAACTGATGGATTCACCTTTTATTAATACTACATACATTCCAGCACTTAAATCTGCCGTTACTGGAAATGAATTTACTTCCCCGTTTGTCACAGGGATGTCGATAGGGCCTCTTACCTTTCTTCCATTCGAATTATAAATGGATAGTTCGGCAGTTTCTGATTCATCACCAAAAAATACGTCTACAAAGAAATCTTCACCACTTCGGACAGGATTACCAGAAATTTTACATCCAACACATTTAATGGTTTGAGTAACTTGCGTCTGACAGCCATTTGCATCTGTAATATCCACAGTATATACTCCTTCTTCTAAACCAGTAAACTCAAAGGTTTCTTCAATGGGTTGATTGTTGAGGCTATAGGTATAAGGTCCTTCGCCTCCATTCAGTCCAACACTGAATGAGCCCAAACTTCCGTCAATACAATTTTTATTGCTGACATTCTCAACATTTGAAGTTAGTAATTCTGGGAAGTCAAGCATAAAGAAGATCGTGGTATCGCAACCATTAATCGTCAAGTCTACAAAATAGTCTCCGCTACCTAGGCCTACTCGCTTCACATCATCTGAACCGTCATTCCAAAGTATCGTATCATCTATATCTTGAACAAAATTTAAGTCAATAGTTCCCGATCCAGTACATGCATTTAAGTTTAATAATGGATCAATGTCTAACGATCCAGAACCAGTCAATGCAAAGGTATTAACCGTCATGTGTTCATATAAAAAATGATCTTTCCCTTCTCCTTTTGCAACAATAGCAATTAGCAAGAATGAAAAAATTATTAATAGGTTTTTCATAAAAATGTTTTTTAATCAATTAGCCTTAGAATGCAAAACTAAATCAAAACATATGCCAAAATATTTAAATATGTTTTTTGAATTTTTGACAATGGTGTATTGATTTATTTTATTAAAGCCTACAAATGCTAAGCTTTGATAATTATGCACCGATATTTATACGATTGGAAATTCAAATAGTAACTCATTAGAGCATTTTTACGCGATAAAAACGAAAACCAAAGGCTAATTAGATGAGTTTTAACGTTTCTTTAGCTTATTCCAGCATGAATTCCTTGATGGGAATGGAATAGAAACTAAGCTAGGTATTCCACTCATTTTTTATTGTTTTATGAAAGTAGAACTTTGTATCCGATGTTGCTGATCAACAATTTTAAGACTATAAAAACCGCTATTTAAGGATGAGATATCGATGGTATTAGATCTGGATGCTAGTCTTTTGGAAAGCACTAATTCCCCTAATAGGTTATAGATTAAACAAGCACTATTAAGCACCATCTCGTCTACCTTAATTTGGATAAAATCACCTGCAGGATTTGGAAAAACCTCCAAAGAAAGTGCTTTTGGTAGTTTTTTGAGACTTGATTCAATGTTGTTTTCGATCATTAAAAACGCATTGGAAGAACCAATCAACGAATCTCTATTGCAGCAATTAAAATCTCCAGTCACTATAAAATTATCTTCATCTAAGGGTAGAACCTTACTAGGCCTCTGATTGCCTTCATGGATGATTAAACTATCTTTTATTTTTTTTCCGTCTGCATCTAAATACAACAAACCCATTGTCCATGTGGTATCAATATAGTAGTCAGTATAAGCAAGCACAAAATCTTCTGATGCTAATTCGGCCATATGCCTTGCATACACCTCTAAATGTCTCTCTTGTGCCACAATTTCGCCATCAGATATCCTTAAGAAGTTAACTTGACTAATGCTATCTTGGATGAATGAACTGTAAATAATATGGTCTCCGTTTTGATCTTGAACTACTTCTAATTGACTACCATAAGTAGAAAAATCACCAAAATCAACGAGTAATTCATCCTTGACTTTTTGAAGAGTTTCATCAAACAATGCATGATAAATGGTAGTGGGTTCGGGTGAGTGATAAACACTTAAAGTGCCGTCTTCATTTAAGAGCATTTTTGCTCTAAAAAACTTGTCATCTTCAAAGGCATGTTCTATTAATTGATAACCATCTTTGTTTAGGATGGTTAAATAGGCTTCATTTTCATTCATAGCAATATGTTTGTACCAACTGAGTAGCAAAAATTCTTCGCCCCATTTCACCACATCTCTATATTGTTGCATACAATTTTCTGGAAATTGTACTCTTTTATTAAAACTTCCATCGGCGTTAAAATATAACAGTTCGATTTGTGGAATACCAAATTGATCGTTAAGTCCAAGACATTCAAAAGTATTAGCAACTTTTCCGATGGTTATTAATGAGCCATCCTCTTGAGGAAATAATTTATATGGATAGCTTTTCCACTCGCTTAAGTACTTGTTAGTCCAAATGACATTACCTTCTAAGTCTGTCTTCACTAAATAATGAGCATATGGGTCTCCTCCAAAAATGGGAGATGAGTTTGCCATGTATTCTCTTTCTTCAGCTAAGAGAATAATGTGATTGTCTTGCGTTAGGCTGATTCTAGGGGCAATCAAATTATCAACTGATTCGTATTGGATAAACTGACCGTGGATGTTTGAGCATAAACGCACTAAAAGAAAAACTAGAGAAGCCCGCATATAATTATTCAATGATTTACCTAAAGTTAATAAAGAAAGATATAATAAGAAAAGCATAGTGCAATCTCAAAAATACAAGCTTGCTAGTTCCTTTAATTTTTTTGAGATATGAGGATCAAAAGCTGAGTGACCAGCATTTTCAATGGTATATAATGTAGCATTATCCATCAAGCTAGTTAGCTTTCGTGATCCTGTTACAGAACAAATTTTATCATCCATACCATGCACTATCCATGTTGGTATATGGCTTATTAAATGGGTGTTGTTTAGGATAAATCCATCTGGAATATAAAAATGCTCATGTTCGAAATGAACTTGGATAGTAATCTTTTGTATTTCGGATTCAAGCGACATAGATTGCCGAATTTCCTCTTCGCTCACAGTAGGTTTTTCTAGCCTCGCTAACATCAATAAATAGGTAATAGCAAAATGCTCAGCCATTGATTTTTCCTTACTGCACATCATTTGATAATAGTATGAAATAAATGTTGGACGGTATTCTACGGGGACAACATTGATAAATGGATCCCAAATCTGCTGCTGCTTTTTTAACTTATTATAAAACCAATCTAAACTCAATTGGTCCGCTAAAAAAACACCTCTTAATATCATAGAAGTAACTCGCTCAGGATGATGGATTGCATAAAGAAGTGATAGTGTCGCTCCCCATGAGCCTCCAAATAGCCTAACCTTATCTAGCTGAAAATAGTCTAGAACAAAAGTAATATCGGCCATGAGATCCTGAGTGGTATTTTCTTTAAGTGGCTGACTTGCGATACTTTTTCCGCTGGCACGTTGGTCCAGAAAAATTACAAAATGTTTTTCTGGGACGAAAAATTGTCGATCTTTTGGTGCGCAGCCTAATCCTGGTCCACCATGTAAATAAAGAATGGCTTGAGCTTTAGCACTACCAAAAGTTGCTACATGGATTTGATGATTTTCGGAAACTTTAAATGAGTATGTCTTATTTGTCATAATTTATTTTGTCGATATACCCAACCTTTCTAAAAGTCTATTCGATATGTATATAGAACAAACAATAGAACAACTTCATTTTTAATTTAAATTTAAAACTATGAAAAACTATCCATTATTTCTTTTAGCCATTCTTCTGATAGGATTAACATCTTGCTCTAAAAATAGAGGAGGAGATCCAACTGATTGTGTATACTATAATTCATTCGAAAACGACAGTGATCTTGAAATCTTCGAAGGTTATGCCGCGCAAATTTCTGATGATGTCGCGGATGATGCAGGCGAACAAAGCCTCTTGGTTTCAGGTGGATGTATAGCGCCACATTTTTATGGTGAAATTGGCCCATTTGATCAAGACTATACGGTACAACTACAGATTTTGGGAAAATCATTAGACGGTCTTGGAGGTAATATTAGTATGTATTTACCATCTGATAGCCAACAGCGTTTAGATATTCTAGTCGATGATACTGCTTGGAAAGAGTATTCAACTGGAACACTATTTATACCAGCTGGAGAACCTGTAATGATTAGTTTTTTATCGGGTGGAATAGCAGAGGTGACTACCTTTTTTGATGAGATCAAGCTTATTTCTAAATAGCTTTTCTAGAAATATCCATGTAGTTCGTTCAAGGCTAAATCTACTTGATGTTTTTCTAAGTAGGTTTGGCCTAGAACCACTCTTATCATAAAAACTCCGTTTACTTTTGTTTGAGTTAGATAAATGTTACCCGCATCATTTATAGCATTTATTAATAACTCATTTCGTTTATTCACACTCGCTAAAGATTCCTTTTCTTTCGGTTTTAACCGAATGCAAGTCATGTTTAGAAAAGGAGGATAGGTCACCTCAAATTTATTCCGTTCTTTTATTTGTGCTACAAAATAATCGTTAAAAGAAATTTGATTTCTTAGCACTTCTTGGATACCTTCAATACCATAGCTACGTAATACAAACCAAATTTTTAAAGCCCGAAATCGACGACCTAAAGCTATTCCCCAATCTCGATAATCGTTTACCAATCCACGAGTTCTTGTCTTAAGATATTCTGGAAGGATTTCGAAAGTTTTAATTAATGCTTCAGCATTTTTCACAAAATAGGCTGAACAATCAAATTGCATAAAAATCCATTTGTGAGGATTAAACACGAAACTGTCCATGCTCTCTGCACCTTCGATCATCCATCTATATTCGGGTAGCAAAAGAGCAGAACCTGCATAAGCCGCATCGACATGAAGCCAAATATCATGCTTGGTGCAAATGGCTGATAAGTCCTTTAAAGAGTCTACGGCTAAGGTGCTGGTAGAACCTAAGGTGGCGACCACAGCACAAGGTATTTTACCAAGACTTAAGTCTTCGATTATGGCTTTTTCTAATGCCTCTGGAATAATGGCTTGGTTTCTATCAACAGGAATCTTAACTATATTCTTTTTACCAATCCCGCAGATAGCCACCGCCTTATCGATCGAAGAATGAGTAGCCGCTGAGCAATAGATTCGCAGGTTATTTGGAACACCTTCTTCATTACTTTTAAAATTGGTTTTTACTTCTCTGGCTGTCAGCAGGGCGGCTAAGGTGGCCGATGATGCGGTATCTTGAATTACCCCTTCCATATGACTAGGAAGTCCCATAGCATCTCTCAACCATTCCATCATTTTCTGCTCTAGTTCCGCAGCAGCAGGAGATGTTTCCCATAGCATACATTGAGCACCAATTGCAGCGGTAATATGTTCAGCAAGTACCGATTCTACTGAATTATTAGCTGGAAAATAAGCATGGAAATTTGGGTGCTGCCAATGGGTGATGCCCGGAAGAATTATTTTGTTGACATCGGCTAATATTTGTTCGAAAGCTTCTCCTTTTATGGGTGCGTTTTCTGGGAGTTGTTTGTAAATATCTCCCGGTTTTAGTGGTGATTTTACGGGTAGTTTTTCAATGTTTTGAAAATAATCTTGGATCCATAAACTCACATCTTGCGCGTGTTTTAGATAGTTTTTCTTAGGAATCACTTGAGAATATTTTATGAGATAGGGTCAAAAAAAACTAGTGCCGAGCTAAACTCAGGCACTAGCCAATCATTATAGAACAACTTCCATTAGTACTCTAAAATATACAATTATTGTTCCAAAGTCAAGAAATTAATAAAATTATAATATGACCCAATCTTGATTGGCTTTGCCTGATTGTACTGCTTTGTAAATAAACTCCATTCCTCTAACTCCATCATCAATTGTGGGGAAATCTAATTGATGATTAGTGGGTGTTTTACCTGATAATTTTGCTTGGATACAGTGAGCAACATTGGTATAAATATTGGCAAAGGCTTCGATATATCCTTCTGGATGCCCTGATGGTAAGCGAGTTGCATGTTGGGCTATGGGATAGATGCCGGAGCCACCAGTTTGGTATGTTTGGCTTGCTTTGTCCGACCATTTTACAATTAACTGATTAGGGTTTTCATGCGACCAAAGTAAGCCTCCTAAAGCTCCATAAACACCAATATTTAAGTTGTTTGCCTCACCTGCTGATATTTGACTAGCAACTAAGACACCATGAGCTCCATTATTAAATTTAAGTAAGATATTATTATCATCATCCAACTTTCTGCCTGCTACCATTGTATTTACATTTGCACTGAGTGAAGTAGTTTGTAAACCTGTTACGTACTCCGCTAAATGATAGGCATGTGTGCCGATATCGCCCAAGGCTCCAGCAATCCCTGATTTAGATGGGTCTGTGCGCCAGCTGGCTTGTTTTTGATCAGTTGATTCTAGCATGGTGCTTAACCATCCTTGTGGGTATTGAACCACTATTTTTTTAATGACACCTAATTTACCCTCTGCAATCATGGCTTTGGCTTGTTTAACCATAGGGTAAGCCGCATAAGTATGAGTTAAACCAAATATTAATCCCGTTTCTTTGACTGTTTTTTGTAAAGCATAGGCTTCATTTAAATCAAAGCAAAGCGGTTTATCACATACTACATGAAAGCCTGCTTCTAAGGCTAGTTTTGCTGGTTCGAAATGTACATGATTAGGTGTTACAATAGATACCAGATCTATGCGTTTATTGGCTGGCAATGCAGCTTCCTCCTCTATCATTTGTCGATATGATCCATACACTCTATCTGGATTAAGGTATAAATCTGCACCCGATGATTTTGATCGTTCAGCATCACTACTAAAAGCACCTGCCACTAATTCTATATGACCATCTAAGGCCGCTGCCATTCTATGTACTTCGCCTATAAAAGCCCCTTGGCCACCTCCGACCATTCCCATTCTTATCCTACGTCTCATGGGATTATAGTTTGATTATTTTTCCGGATAGGCTGTGTTTCAATGTTGTTAATTCGTAAAAATAAACACCTGTTTGTAGGCTTGCTAAATTGACACTTTGCTCTTTCCCTTGAAGTATATGAGTTGAAACGACATTACCAAAAGCGTCAAAAATTCGTATTGAAGTCATTTCGTAAATCGACTTTATATTTATAGCTTCATCTACTGGATTGGGAAATATTTGATGCTTACTATTGGATACTGATTTATCATCAACCGCTGTGTAATTAAGTGCTAACTGCACAGCTTCATAGACATCGATACGTCCATTTCCATAAACTATATTAGGGATAACATCTGCGCTGACTCCATCACAATCTATTTCCCAAATTAATGGTACGGCTGATGCTTTCAAGATGTTTCTTATTTCGTCTACATTACCGGCTAATGATGGATTAGCATTGATGATTAAGGCCACAGCACCTGCAACATGTGGTCCAGCCATACTCGTTCCGCTCCATGTCCTAAATTCATCGTTTAAATATATCGAACGTACATTTTGTCCGGGAGCTGCAACATCTGGTTTTATACGATAACTGCTATCTACCATGACAGGCCCGATAGAGCTAAATCCACTAATCGTGTCATTATCTCTAGTAGAACCAATGGTAAACGATTGTTCGAAAATAGCTGCTGGATTACTCACCGAGCCACAATTGCTAGCGCCATTATTACCTGCAGAAGCGACTACCACGGTCCCTGCTGCAACTAAGTTATTTACCGCTTCTTCCAGTACATAAAAATTTTCCATATTACAACCTTCCATGGGTGGACAACCCCAGCTGTTGTTAATCACATGTGGAGCTAAACTCGGGTTTGGGTTTGCTCCTGTTAAATCAGTCGGAGCGAGAAAAAATTCAAAACATTCTAAATAAGTAGATGGTGTTCCATAACCTCTTTCCATGTTTCGACAAGCAATCCAACTGGCTTCTGGTGCGACTCCGATTTTGTTTTCTTCATCTTCACCGACCATGGTTCCCATGGTATGTGTTCCGTGACCATGATCATCACAGGGTATAGCCGAATCTAAGCCGCAAGGATTTGTGTGTTCGTCGATAATGGAATCTTGATGTAGCGGATTGATTTCTCGAATTGCATCATGCCAGTTGTGATTATGGTCAATGTTGCCCTCAGAATAACCTCTGTATTTTGGTAAAATTAAAGCATTGTCAAAATCATATCCCGTGTCTTGGCCAGCTATGACAACACCCTCACCTTTAAACCCAAGTTGCCACACACTATCAGCTTCTATTTTTTGAATACCCCATTCAGGATCCATTCGCAATTGAGCCGATTCTTCACGGTATGTGGCCACCATTATTGGCTGATCAAAACTTATTTGCTTGATTTCAAAATGGTCAATTAGGTAATCTAGTTGTTGCTCATTTATTGTGGTTTTAATAGCATTGGCTACTAAAAACGGAGTAAAAGATAACTGGTTCTCCTGTAGGTATTCGATGATTTCAACTTGGGAAGTTTCGGCTTTCGCTTGAAGTGTTTTAAACACATATTCCGCCTTTTGATTTTTAGTCCAATGTTGTTTGTCTTCTGAAATAAGTTGAGATGCACCAAGAAATAAGATTACTTCAGCGCTTGCATTTTCTGCTAATTGCGAGTATACATCTGAGCTTACTAAGGTAGTTTGACCAAAAACCAAGATTGGCAAAAAACAAAAACAAAGGAGTATATGCTTCATCATCTTTTTATTTACCTACAAGGTAAAGTGAAAAAGTGAGTCATAGAGTGTTAACGCTTACAAATTGTCAGTTTTTAGATCAAAATTCCTCTTCCGAAATAATGGTAAAATAATCACTAGATCCTGACTTTACAAACTCCCAATTATCGTTATTTAAATAATCTCTTGTTGAGTTTTCGCTCATTTGATTAGTGATACTTATCTCATCAAAATAAATGGTAATGGGGCTCTCGACATCACCTCCTCTACCCAATAGATCATCAGGAATTACAAATGATCTTTGTTCATTTATGCCAATTGAAAGTGTAGTATCGATTTGAGAACCAATCAATGAAACGGTTAAGGCACTGTTAGATTGGTTGTCAAAATGGTACCTATGTGGTATCCTGGGAGGCGAGCAGCAAATGATACAAACAAGGGATAAGATAAAGCATATTTTTGGAAGGTTTTTCATGATTATTATTTAGGAGTCATAATTAACAATGGACATTTTCATTCATTTAAAAGCACCATCAGCATAGACAATAAAGAGTTTAAGTGATAGGCTCATGTGTTTAAGTTGTATTTTAATTTTAATGCGATGTTTCCGTCAGGCAAAACCATAGCTCCTTCACGTCGAAAGAAATTAGAATTATTTACTGGAGAATCAAATTGACCTACATTATCATAAATAAATTTAACATTATCATATTTTACGCCAACGCCAAAATTAAATTCAATCATTAGCCTATCACCAAGAAACCATTCTCGCCCCATTACGCCCATTAAAGAAGCTCGAAATTTTTGCCTCTTCATGTCGTCTCTTTCAAAATAGGCGCCGTTAAGGTGTGAAAATATAGCTTGTTGTTTCACTCTATGATAGTGTAGCACCAATTGTGGACCTAAAAAAAATCTTCCATCACTAAATCGCCTAGTAAAATGTTTATAGGTATTTCTCCATATTACCCCACTTGCATTATCAGCAAAAAAACTTGCATAAATATAGGCAAGCTCTGTTTCCACCGATCTCATGGGTTTAAGCTGTTTTTCATATCCAAAATTAACAGACTCGAAAATGCTAATATGAGTAAGGAGTGAAAAAGTCACCTTATCCTTATCTAACATAAGGCTATCTTGCTGGGAATAAGCGAATGAACTAAGCAAGCAACAAGCAAGAACTAGAAAACTGTATTTCTTTATCATAGTTTTAGCGATGATATTTGTCTAATGTTTGTTGTGTCTGCATAATCAAACTGAATAACGCGCTCTGAATTTACTACCATCAATAAACCCTTGTAGGCAATGGCATCTATGGCTTCAAAACCAGGAAAGTGTTCGATTAATGCTGGCTCAGTAGGAATAGAAACATCAAAAACTAGTAAGCCATCATTTTTCTCACAGACAAATAGAAGTTCATCATCTAAGGCCAAACCTTTGGGCTCCTGTAAGGGTATCACGGTTGTCTCTATAGGATTAGTAACATCTTCAATATTAAAGATTCTTAACTCATTAATTTGTATAAACCTTGAACAGTTACCTCCTTCCTGAAAACCAGCAGCGCTTAGTGTAACATAGGCAATATCATCTGTAGCGACCACTGGGTCACAAGGTAATACCTCGGTCCATTCTTCATACGGCGTCAGACTTTCAAGTAATGGAACTCCATTAGACATTATACTATAAATATATAGTCCTTCATTCGAGCCAATAAATAAAAAAGTACCATTAAAAAATATGGTTTCTATACCTTCTCCTACATTAATTCGCTCGACCAAACTTGGCTTTGTATCATCACTTATATCAAAAGTGCTTAGCTCAGTGTCATCTATAATGTATAAAAAATCACCAATGGTTAACATTCTAGCGTATGAGCCTACAATGGTCTCGCCCGAAGTAAATGGCTCTTGGAAGCAGGACAAAAATGTGAGCAAACTGCAAAGTAAAACGAAATATATCTTTTTCATCGTGTAAAGCATTTAGGGTCATTTAATGTTGCAAATTTCCATCCCAAAACAAAACCTTGGGTCTCATCGTAACATTCAAATGGGCCGACATAATTTTGAGGATAAACATTGTTGCTACTACTTAGTAAGTCATAGTGATTTTCTATTCTATTTAGTTCAGTTACCGTTTCGAAACCATCTAACTCTAAGGTTACCAGGTCTCTAAATGAATTTGCATAAATCTTATTACCTCTTAGACTAAAATCGATATTTCCAGGAATGCTTAAAAACTTAATAATGACTGGATTTTCTGGATCAGTATTATCATAAATATGAATTCCTCGAAACTGCTCATTGACCAGTAAGTAAGGTTCTCTAAACACAATTTTACCTTGTTGGTCTACTAAAATGGGCTCGCCTATAGAAATAGTCAAATCATCACCGTAAATAGGTTTCATTCCAACACCTTCTTCAGGTTCGACCTGAGTTGTTCTGATACAACTACTTGTTGACAGCACAACTAAGAGGAAAAAGAGTATTCGTTTAGTCATATAATAATTTTTTAGTTCCATCAGTAAGACGCAATACTAGCTAAAATGGTTTGGTTTAGATATTTTCCTTAACTAATATATGTTTTAAAAAAACTATAAACTAAATTAGCTCTCTTAAATATTTCACTAGAAAATCTTCTAATAATTTTTCATTCGAATTGTTGTTTACATGGTAGGAATAGATGATATAGAATTGTATTTACCCAAGTGTTTTTTACCGATAGAAACATTGGCAAAACATAATGACTTGGATGTCTTAAAGCTTCAGAAAGGTTTAGGTTTATACAATATGAGTATACCGGATGCGGATGAAGATGTAGTTACGATGGCGGCGGAAGCATTAATCAATTTGTTAAAAAAGAACCCCGACATTGAACCGAACGAAATAGGACGAATCTATGTGGGTACTGAGTCGAGCATAGATGGAGCAAAACCTATTGCCTCTTATTTAACAGGCTTGTTAAACCAATATTTTCAAAGCATCAATAAGCCACAGATGAAAGCTTGTGATTCGGTAGATTTAGTGTTTGCATGTATAGGAGCTATCGATGCTATGGAAAATTGCTTGCTTTGGTTATCGCAGCATCCAACTAAAAAAGCCATTGTGGTAGCTACTGACAATGCTAAATACGAACTAGCATCAACTGGAGAATATACTCAAGGTGCTGGTGCAGTGGCTATGCTGTTGGCTAAAAATCCCAGAATCTTAGAAATTCCATTGACCTGGGGTTGTTCTACTTCATGTGCGCATGATTTTTTTAAACCATTCAGGTTTCAAGCTAAGGATGGACAACATGAGAAGGACAGCAGTCACGAGCTTGCTCGTGAGATAGACCTAATCCATAATGATTGTCCCATTTTTGATGGTCCAAAATCGAATGCGACTTATCAGGATCGAATGGTTCAAGCTTACGAAAACTTTAGCGAACTATCATCGTCTGATAAACCTATATCAAGCTGGGATAAAGTAGTTTTTCATCAGCCCTACGCTTTTCATGGACGAAGGATATTTAGTCCCTTATTTTTAGAAATGCTAGCCAAAGAAAATAAATTGGATGCCTTTGCTGCTTCTCATGGCATTGGAACAGCCTATCAAGTGGAAGACGATCGTGCTATCAGGAAGTCTAGTGCTTATCAAGATTTTGTAACTACCAAAATTGAAGCAGGAGAAAAAGCTTCTATGCACGTGGGGAATATGTACACAGGGTCAATCTTTTTATGTTTGATATCCACATTATTTGAAGCATATAAACATGATGAATCATTAGAAAATGCAAGAATTGGGTTTATTGCTTACGGAAGTGGAGCGAAGTCCAAAGTTTTTGAAGGCATTTTACGCCCGTCTTGGCAGGAAAGAATTATGAAGCTGGAACTAGATGACTATTTATTAGAACGAAAAGAACTCAGCTACGAAGAGTATAAATATCTACATAAAGGAATGCTTATGAATCCCGTTTCGGATAGGCAAAGTCAGGTGTTTCTGAATGATATGGGTTTTTCGGATACTAATTATGGAGCAAGAAATTATCAAATGGCCACTATCCAATAATAAAACGGAAAAGCTCAATAATAATAGTCACTAAGTAAATACAAAGCCAGATATAAAATAGGGTTTTTACCAGAAGAAACCAACCAGGGACTTTTTGAACATCTTGATTAATATAGTCATCAAGAATCTCAGAATTGGCATCTCGAAGTAATTTGTTTTTTTTCCGTCTTTCTCTAAATGCAGTAATTCCTGCTGAGATTATTCCTAAGATGACAATATTGCGCAGTGATGCAAAAATGATAGGTCCGATAAATGAATAAATTGGGATATCCACCTCATTAAAAAGGTAGACATTTACAGTGGTAGCTATAACTGGTGTTATAAACATAACAAGCAGGTAGAGAAAGGTTTTTGTACCTATCGATAAGGACTTAAACATGTTATTTTCTTAAAAACACTAGTACTAGTCCAGCTAAAATAAACGGAATACTTAATATTTGTCCCATATTAAGCACCATGCCTTGCTCGAAAGCCACTTGCTCAATCTTAAAGTACTCGATAATAAATCGTGCGCCAAATAACAAGATTAAATAAACTGCTAGAATAAAACCATGCTTTTTATCCTTCGGCCTTTTCTTGTAGGTAAAGAGTAGGATAGCGAAGGTTAAAAAGTATGCAATTGCTTCGTACAACTGAGCTGGATGACGCACAATGCTATCTACTTTTGTAAAAATCACTCCTACATCACTTCCTGTAGGTTTACCCAGAATCTCAGAGTTCATAAAATTTCCAAGTCGAATAAAACAACCCGTAAGTGATCCACCAATAACAATGAAATCAAGGATTTGGAAAATATCTCGCTTATTTTTTCTACACCAATAAATAATAGCTAATAAAACGGCAGCTATGCCTCCATGACTGGCTAAACCCTGATAACCAGTAAATACCCATGCACCATTTTCTTGCCTAAATGGCAATAGCATTTGCAAAGGATGAGATAAATAATACTCAGGCTCATAAAATAAACAATGGCCTAATCGTGCACCCAAAACAGTGGCAATAAATATTAAAACAGCCAAGGAATCTAGTTCATCTAAATTCCGTTTTGTATCCTTATATAGATTAGCAACAACCGAATAACCAAGAAATAAACCGCCAGCAAATAATAGGCTATAGTAGCGCAAAGCAAAAGAACCGATTTCTATAATTACTGGATTTGGACCCCATTCTATAGGCATAAATAATAAGTCATTTAGAATAGCAAGGTACTACTTTTCTCTTGCTTGTTCTTTAGCTCATCGAGATACTTTCTGCGAAATTTCTATTGGATAATCTCTCTAAAACTGTTGATTAGAAAAATGTGAGGAGATAATTATATTATCTTAAATAATACTTATAAGATTTAGCCATGAATAATCGCTCTGATAAACATTAACTGCTTTTCTGTCACTTAAGGGTAACATTAGCTTGGGTTTTTGTTGGCAAACAAATAGATTCTTATTAACTAGCTTCTAGTTTTTAAACATAAAGTAATTATGAAACACTTAGTTAGAGTTTTAATAGTAGGATTTGCCATTACGCTTTTTTCATGTTCAGATCCTTGTGAAGATGTAAATTGTGAGAATGGAGGAGTATGTGATGATGGTACCTGTTTATGTGAAACAGGTTATTCGGGAGCAAGATGTGAACTTGAAAGTAGATTGTCATTTCTTGGAGAATGGAGTGGAACCGTAAATTGCAGCGGCGGGGATGAAAGTTCAGGTTCTTTTATTGCCAGTACTTCTGAAGAAGGTATAGATAAATTGTTGTTGACATTTGATGATGGAAGCACGGCGATTGCATGTGCCACTTCCTCAACGAGTTTAGTCATTCCACCTTTTACAGTTGTTGATCCTATTTTTGGTTTAAATGTCACTACTTCAGGCACAGGTACTTTAGTAGAAGAGGAGCTCACACTCGATATAGAAATTGTAGCTCCAGGTTTTGGAACATCTTTATGCCAATACATTTGTAGCCAATAATTGTTAAAAAGTTTATTTCTACAAAAGGACGAGCTAACAAAAAGCGGGTCATTTATTTGTAGAAATTGTTCATTATCTTAACAATATGAGATTTCAACTTCCATTCCTTATCTGTTACTGCTTTTTTAGCATGGTAGCAAACCTCTCTAGCCAATCGAATCTTGAATGGTTAATAAAATCCGAAGCCAATGTGCCCAACACTACTCATGGCATTTATGATAGTGGAGCATCTCCTGAATACTATTTTGCAGCAGGAGATTTTTGGCCTGCCATTGTATTTGATGATATTGAACTTGAAGGGAAAAATGGGACAGCAGATGGCTTTGTAGCCAAAATAGATGAGGAAGGAAATACAGTAGATGTTTGGCATTTTGAAAGTAGCAACTATGTTCGAATTAATAAAATAGAGTACCATCATCAGAGTGAATCCATGATTATTGTGGGACAATTTAGAGAAGATTTTGCCTTTAAAGACTTTGAGATTGATCCGGATTATTGGGGACATGGCTTTGTTATGAGTGTTTCATTAGATGGAGATATGCAATGGTTTAGGCACATAGCAGCAACTAATGAATTTAGTTTTGCTAGTGGCGAGGGTTTAGCCATTGGAGATAATGGCTTAATCTATGTGGGTTTCGAAGCCTTTGGACAAATTGAGCTAGATAATATTTTCTACACTTTTGAACCAGAATCACAAGGATGCTTAATCATCGCATTAGATGAAGCAGGTGATATCATCCATGATCAGCAATGGGAAGGAAACGGCTTTGAAAACATTATAGACATAGTGGATCTTGCCTATGCTGAGGAAGGTGTTTATATAGCTGGAGGAATGAATAATGGATTAAGTATTGGGGAAAACACCATTGACCTAGTCGGGAATGCTTTACAGGCTTATCTTATTAAGATTGATCTGGATTTATCATTTGATTGGTATAAAGTATTTCCTGGCTCAAGTAGCATTGTAAACGATTTAAATAGAAGCAACGAAGGCCTTTTGGTTTCTTTTCAATATCGAGATTTTATTGAATTTCCGGATCTAACAGTAAATGGAAGTGGATCCTGGGGTGACCTCCTGGTGTCGAAATTGACTAACAAGGGAGACCTGATCTGGAGCCATAATTTATTTTTAAACCAAAATGGAGGTTCGTCTGGTGTTTATGGTTTAGCCATGACAAGCTGGAAGAACTTGAACTTTGTGGGTGGCATGTATCAGGGAGTCGTCAATAATGAAGCGGGTGTTGTTTTAGATCCGAATGTAGGTGATCAATTTCAATTACCCTTTATGATCGCCTTAGATGATGAGGGTAATCTAGTAGAAAAATATGGCTTCGAAGGATCATTTGGACTGGGTAAACTGCGAGGTATGGCAAGTAATCAAGGAGGATTATATTTTTCTGGAGACTTTACTCAACAACTTTCACTTGAAGGTGCTGTAATTACTGACAATACTTATTCTATTTACACAGGACATTTTTCGGATCCATCTGTTTCGACTCTCAATGTTGATTATTCAAATGATTGTGATGAGGAAATAATTGTAATTGCTGATAAACTACATGTGCCGGTAAATTTTAATTTAGTTTTTTTGTTCAATGTCGTTGGGCAAAAATTGATTGAAATCGATCGATACACCACTGATCTTCTAGACTTAAGTTCAGGTACTTATTTTATTGTCGGTAAATGCGATGCTGGCAAATTTTCGAAAACGATTATTCGATAATAAAGCCTAAGAATTTTTGAATTAAGCACAAAGCTTGAATTATAAGTATAGCTAAAGGTTAATATGACAACTTACAAATAAACTTCTACCAGGACTTACATTGTTTACACCTGCTATTGCGTGATTTGAATCATTATTGCTTCCGTTTACCTGAGTATTAACAATACCTAACAAGTTTCTTACTCCAGAAGTTACATTTAGTCTATTCTCAAATAATAACTTACTTAGAGAGAAATCTAATAACTCGTAACTTTCAATAGTACGAATTTCAACTTTTTCGTTATTCACTCTATAAAGCGGTTTACTACCCACATGTCTATGATTGAAGTTTATTTGTACTTGGTTTTTTGGAAATGAATATTGTAAACTATTATTTATATCGAGTCCTTGACCATATACCGGAACACTAATTTCATTTATGTTGGTCGACCAGAAATTTAGTGAGCCTGATGTTTTTATTTGGAGGTTATTTCGCTTAAAACTAACAGTTGGCTGGAATCCGAAAACACTATATTCATCGACATTGTAATATTGGAATTTGAGCAAATCATATTCAAATAAATCTATTCTGTTTAGAATTAATGTTCGATATATGTTTATAGCCAAATCGAGCCTTTCTGATGCTTGGTAATCCACAGTAAGTTGGAAATCATGCGAAAGTTCAGGCATTAATTGTGTATTCCCTATTATGTTATGATTTATATCGACAAAGTCTAAATAAAGTTCTTTTAGCGAAGGACTTCTATATCCCTGAGAATAGGAAATTCGTCCTACTAAATTCTCTGAAAATGTATGTTTCAATAAGGCTGATGGAGTAAACTTTTTGCCATAAATACTATGAAAAGAATACCTTCCAGATATGGACAAGTGTGTTTTGTTAACAGGCTTATATTTTAATTCTAAGAATGGAGCTAATTCACTAAAAACAGCTAAAGTAGAATCACTATTTTGTTGGTTTATTATCCGATCGCCAGACCCTTGTTCAATAGCATACTGAACACCTCCAATTCCTTTAATTTTGTCAGTGATACGGTGAGTTATAATTCCACGATTAAAGAATGTACCAAACTGAATAGTATCAGAAGTGGTTAATAAACTATCAAAGGTATTGGATTCGACATAAAATCTTTTTTCTTCACCGATTCGAGTATAATGGTTTAAAGAACTGGTCCAATCTATGGATGTGTTATTCCAATTTTTCTTAAAATTTATTGCTAGATCATTTCTATTAGTAAAGTAGAAATCATCTTCTGAATATGGATTAAACTGTGGTCTTTTAACAGTACCATAATCATAAAGGCTTTCATTATTGGAGTCGTACCTAACTAACATTGACCATTCATTATTTCCATCATATCTTACAAATCCTCCATAAGCTATTTGTTGTTTAGGATTAAGTGGATATTTACTTTGTGTTATAAATTCATTATTTCCTACTTCTATTTTTTCTATAATGCGCAATGAGTCTATTGGATACTGGTTATAATTTAGATAGCGGGCACTTACATTAAAAGTGAAGCCTTTAGCTTTAAATCCAATTTGACTACCCAAGGTTTGTTGGCCAATAGATTCGATTTGAGTGTTGAACTTTAAATCCCATTGCTTAACTTGACTTTTAGAGCTAATTAAATTAATGACTCCACCTGCTGCATTACTTCCATAAAGACTTGATAAAGCGCCTTCAATAATTTCTATTCGTTCAATATTTTGAATATTAATTTGAGATAAATCAATATTACCGTCTAATCGACCTATAATAGGAACACCATCTATAAGAATCGCTACATTATTAGCATCTATTCCTCTCATTTGTATTGTCGAACCAAATATTTGGTCATGATTTATTCTTATAGCCGGACTAATTATAAGTGCTTGATCAAGCGAAGTAGCCCCTCTAGCTATGATTTCTTTTTTTGGTATTATAGCTACTCTGTGTATTGCTTCTTTGTAGTGAGTGGGTTCATATTGAGCTGTAATCACATATTCAGCTAAATCAATCGAAAAATCAATTGTATCAAGATCTGGTATCTGACCCAATAGGTGAGTACTTAATAGTATGAACATTAGTACTTTATGCATTGATTTCGAATTCTATGATTGTATCCAATAATAATTTATTTAATTCAACCATTTCCTTGGTTGCATTCTGAAAGATTAAATTCGGTGACTGTGTACTAAAAAAAATTCTTTTGTATGAATAAGTTTTTCTTTTTTAATAGTACTGTAACAACTTTCGACATTATTAAAAAAAACTCTATATACTCGTAGCTTTGAATTAAAAGCATGTTGCCAAATTGTAGATTAATACATTAGTGGCAGGGAGTTAAATGTATGATTTCTTGCTTTCACTTAATAAATCTTTTCTCAGAGTGTTAAGCAACTTATTTATCTACTCACTATAAATGAATGAGATGCTACCTGACCATTATTTATAATGATTATGTTATGTAATCCTGCCCGCAATCCTCGAATATCAATTTTATCAATTAAAGGCTGAATCTTTTTAGAGAAAACTAATTTACCGCAATTATCAAAAACAATAATCTCAGCATCTTTACTTTGCCCCTCAATAGTTAAAAAGTCAGAAGCAGGATTTGGGAAAACATCGATATTTAGCTCTTTAATATTTTTGTCAATGGCATTAACCAACCCCAAGGAAGTTTTTTCTAGAGTGGTTACCCCAGTACTAGAACCTTCAAAATCATAGAAAACTATTTTAAATAGTTCGCCCTCTTTTGTTTTTATAAATTGAGCTCTCTCACCATCTATAATCCAACCGCTATTAAAATCAAAAAACTTCCAATCGTGACCTATGGTAGTAGGAATTGTTGAATACAGCTCTTTATAGTCGTTCTCAGATACATTTGTTGGGTCGATTCCCTGGGCGACTACTCCTTCCGTATTAGGGGCTAATAAAACTCCAGTTACTGTATAATCAACGAGTGTTCCATCACCATCATCTATTGCCGTAGAATAACGTTGAAATATTAAATCATAATCATTTGGAATAGAGACAACTTGCTCATCACGTAATGAAAAATAAATAAGTGGATCTTCTCCAGCATCATTTTTTGAAACTGTTTGGAGAATTTCATTTGAACCATCTAAGTTGGCGTATCTAAAAGAATATACTCCATCGTCTAAAGAAATAATTTCTAATTTTAAAAAATCGCCCTGTCTTTGTTGGATTACAAATATTTTGTTTCCTTCGACAATGTTAAGTGCAGTATTATATATACCCCAGCCATAATCAAAAGGAGATTGTTGGTCTTTAATACTATTGAAAGCTCCTTCCGTCCAATTTTCTTCTTGATTATAAAGAATGGCTTCATCATTAAAAGATGAAAGATCATCAATAACCTCATCCCAATCAGTTACATCTGTCACAAATAGTTTTAATGACGAACCCATAAAAGATGATGATTCATTTATGAAAACACCTGCATCTTGGACACCATCATTAGAAAAAGCTATATCCCAAGCATCATTTGCAATTTGGTTTACATCACAAGATGAAATATTAAAATAAGCTTGTTGGCTGTATGAGGCACCTACTGATACTTGAACGATTTGAGCTGTTAATTTTGTAGATAATACAAAAACTATAAGAAGATATGATGCTAAATATTTTTTCATAACGCTATATTTTGTCAAATAAGAATACTCAAACCTAAATCCAAAATCTCATTTCTTAAGAATGAATTTTGAACTTATTTTTAGACAATTTGAAAAATTACATTAGGATTACAATAAGAATACATTTTCATGACAAAACTCTTGAATGCTTAATTTTTTGTTCGTTCAAAACAGTAAAATAAGTATTCAACTTGGGCATTTACTAATAATATAATTATCTACATTTAGTTGTCAATAAAATTCTTTTAAAGGTTTCAATTTGGAATTTGTATTAGAAAGAGAAGCTTTATTCCTGGAAGCTATTTTTTTATATCAAATAAATAACTTCATTCAGAAACAATAAGTACTAATAATTCTTAAGTTGAATCATTTAAAAATAGTATTGCTAAAAAATTTAAAAAGAAAGTAAGTGTAAATCTGGTACTAGAATTTAGTGCAAATACTTGTAGTCTTCTATTAAAATTATGAGGTTAAGTCATTTCGTTTTCAACAAAAATCGCGCTATTTGTCTGCGATGTCTGAGTATATGTACAATGGCATGCTCCATTAGTGTTTCCACATCATAATGTTGTTTCCAACTGGTTATAACTTGCTTAGAAACATCTTTTTCGTTCAGTGTGATCTTTGGATAATCTAAAAACAGTTGCTCATTATAAGTAAACATGCTTTGCAATCCTTCGATGTATGCTGGGACATCACTTAGTAGTGTGTTTTTTCGGTAGGATAGTACTTCTCCTTGGTGTTTTCTAATGGCAATGATGTAAGCATACCCTGAAGAAATAACGTGGCTTAAGATGGTTTGTATAGATCTACAATCTTCATCGTTTGTTTGGTGATCTATAATTTTAGTCAATTGACGTTGGCTGATAGGTTTTATTAATTGGATAAGTTCATTGAGTGCTTTTTCATACTCATCAAGCAAAGCACCTATGGCGCCATTATCTCTGTAAACTTTCATACCAAATAGGTTTATAAAGGAAAAGTATAGGTTTCGTTTTTTGGCTTTGCCTCCGAGCCAGTTAGGTTTTTTATTTCCCCAAATTTGCGTTTCATCTCTTTGATAACATCTTCACCACAAGCTATAGCTGCATCAAGTTTTTCATTGGTGTTTTGCTTGGCTTTGATAAAGGTGTTTTTTACTACTTCCCCTTGATCATTAATTTCCATTTGAAGAATAACTTCTCCTCTATGACTTTGAAAACATTGTTGTTTTAATCGATTGATTAAAATATGAATGTTGTTATTTCTAATTTCCTTTTGCTTGTTAGTCTCGGATTTTTCTTTTGCTTTGGCAGGTTTATAAGATTGGCTTTGCGTTGCAGTAGGCGCATCATTACTATCTGGATTGCAGGCCAACATACTAATCGTTAGCAATAGAAATAAGACTGCCTTTTTAATGAATAATGATTGCTTCATTGGGAATAATCAACAGAAGCAAATTAGCCATTAATATTTAATTTATTATGCAATGAAGAAAGATTTTTTCGAAGAAGTCGCTAAGGTCTAATAAAAGCAAGAATTGAATATTTCAATTCTTGCTTCAATACCCTTTTATTTTATCTTAATCGTGCATAATTCGCAAAGAATATCGATGGTAGATTGATTATTCGATGTTCCTAATTTGTAGATTTTTTTGTTTCCATCTTGCTCGACCTCTATAAATGAGTTATCAATAGAGAGTTTAGAAAGATTGGCATTTCGCAAGGTCATTAGTGAGGCTTTAAGCTCTTCAATTCCTATGCTTAAATCTCCATTTTTATTGACAATCACAAAAGAGTCTAATCCAGCACCTAAGGCATCTATATTGACATTGCTGTTTAGTAATTGCATATCTATTGCTTCTTCAAGAGTGCCAAAATTGAAGTCAGAAAAAAGACCATCATTTATATGTAAGTGATGAATAGATTCCGATTTGCATTCATCATTGAGTGTTTTTTGAATCGACAAAGTTTCAACCTTTTCAATATTTAGCTTGGACATACATGATTTTACGTCTAGCCTGTCTGCTGAAATGATATGTACATCACATGATTTAAAATCAAGATTTCCGTTTTCTAGACGATGTAGCTCTGCAGTACAAGCACTTAGATCAGCATGTAGATTAGCTAGATTATTAGCCATAATGTCTGAAGATTCAAGCCTTAATTTTAAGCTTCCTGAATGGCATTATCAGCTGCATCCTATTTCCTTGGATGCTTAGATCTGAGGCTTTTGGTAAATATATGGTAGTTTTTATTGCTAAAAATTCTATTCCATGTATGTTTCCATTCTTAAAATGTAAGCGCGAATTTTCGGATTTAAACCAACCATTTTCTATCTCTAAAGACTCAAGATTAGAGAAGAAAGCAATCGATAAAGCATTAGCTGCATTAATGTTCAATGTTGGTTTTAGATCTGTTAGCAACTCGTCTTTATTTGCTCCATCGTTCATTTCAAATGAAAGCTCGTGTTCGACCTTAACAGAAGATTGATCCCAAGTGTGGATGTTTAGTCTATTATCGAGGATTAGGATAGGCTCATTATCATTTTTTCCTGCAATCCTAAATTGTTCTCTAGAGTGCCGAGTATCAATAGTGCCTGTACCAAATAACTTAACTGCAGGACCTTCAATTTCAATTTTTGTATCGCTGAAAATGTCTATTTCTGCCGTCAATGTTTCATTAACTGATTGGCTATATAAGTTTAAACTTAGACTGAAAAAAAGTCCTAGAATGGCCAGGTTGTTAATAAACCAACCGCGATTTATCGCTATTAATATTAAATTCTTTTTCATTGTTGTTAATTTTTTCAATTTCAAATAAAACCTTATCCAGTAATTCACTTTTCGCTTGATAATATTCCAGTTGTGACTTGGCCATGTCATGTTTGTTGGAAGAATTGTGTAAATACTGAAAGGTGGACTCGTACAATTTATCCAGGTAATGAACCTGATCTAAAAGCAATTGCAATTGATTTTTATATTCGTTCGAAACGGGTATTGATTGTATTTTCTGACTTTTAATGAGCAGCGTTTTTGCTTTTTCAGAAGGTAAACCTGCCATGATCGAGGGTGTATCTTTTTTTGTAAGAAAAAGATAGCCTAAAGCTCCACCGGTAAGGATTATCAGGCATGTGCTAATCCATAGAAGCTTACGATTTTTTCGATGAGATTTTTTAGTTTTTTGTTCAATGTTGCTCCAAATAGTTGGATTTACTTCTTGAGTATTAAACTGCTCTTTATGCTCTCTTAGATAGCTTTCAAAATCAGACATATTTGTAGCTTTTTAACTTAGTTTGCAATAGTTTTTTAGCGTATCCGTATTGACTTTTTGTGT
Organism: Saprospiraceae bacterium; assembly: GCA_020629035.1. Classification (GTDB taxonomy): domain Bacteria; phylum Bacteroidota; class Bacteroidia; order Chitinophagales; family Saprospiraceae; genus JAHDDO01. The sequence continues at coordinate 57,337 of JAHDEC010000011.1, forward strand.
TAGATTCTGAAGTCTTTAGCATCTCGGCTATTTCCTTATGTTTAAATCCATCTAAGAGGTATAAAGTGAATACTTGTCTGAAACCATTAGGTAGACTCTGAATTGCCTTTTGTATTTCTGCAAAGTCAATTTTTTTGTACCAATGTGGATCCTCATCTTCGGCAATTATTTGCTCGTTTACTGCTTCAAAATAGATCCGATTGGATATAGAATCGATACTTTTATTAGCCACCATTCTTTTCAACCAAGATCCATATCTTGATGCATCTTTAAGTTGGTCGATTTTTAAAAATGATTGTAGGAAAGCCTCCTGGATAATATCTTCAGAACTAGCTAAATCATTGGTAATCCTAAACGAGAGATTTAGCATTTGTTTTGCAAACTGCTGATAAATAGCATGCATGGCCAGCTGGTCTCTGCGCTTAATTTTATTAACCGTTTGTATTATTTGCTCTCTTTCTATCACTTCTGTGGATGCTTGTAACTGGTCATCAGTGTAAAGACCTACAACTTGGCAAAAAGACGTAAAAGAATATCGATTTTTTTTAGTACCAATAATTTGCCTTTAAAATCAAGGCCCTATTATTAGAATTAAAAGTCGATGCTGAACCCATTGTTTCCAATACATCATAATTATCAAGATAGACTAAGAAAATATCTGACATGGGAGAAAATCGCCATTGGATCCTACTGTTTATACCCATAAAATCAGATTGGTCCACAAACTGAAATAGGGTAGTCCAAATTAAATTTTTATTGAAACCAATTTCAACTTTAGAAACTAAAGCTGTGATTCTTGCTTCGCCATAAGGATCTGGAAATTTCAAGTCGTTTAATTGATAACCAACACTAAAGTTGCCCCAATATTGAACCCTATAATTAAGGTTAGTTTCAATCCGGTTTAAGCTTCCGTTGTAAAAGCCGCCAGCCGTCGCGCTGACATTCCATGATAGTGGTTTCCTTCGATCTGTATCGTATTCCAGGTTTATATCTGCAGACTGATATCTGTCCACCGGAAAAGGTGTTGCTCCAGTAAAACTGAAGGGATAAAGCAGATCAAAAACATTATAGTTTAATCGTATTCTTATTTCGCTAGTATTTTGAAAACTTACAAAATATCTGAGTCTATTAAACTGCTCATTAAAGCTCCAATCAGGCTGCAGGATAGTTAAGTTTTCAAAGCCAAAACGATGTCCTGTAATAATACCCTTTCGAGGTCTCTTTAAATAGTCGATGTAGGAATAACTAGAATTATAACCTTGGCGAATAATAGTATCTCTTTCAGCATCATAATTTTCGACCCGATTTAGGAATCCCATATCTGCAAAGAAATTATCTTGAAGCATGATATTGTCCATCAGAAACTCCCAATTTTGATTTTTCAATACAGTCCCAAAATTGAAAATCATATTCTTGTCAGTATATCCATCTTTAAAGGATCGATGGGTAGCTCCCCAAATGCTAACTTGGCCATTTTCGGTTGTATATAAACCTTCTAAACTTATATTCCTTCCATAGTCTTTTTCTACAGTTTCGCTCCCGTCAAATGCTTGTCGATTAAGGAACATACCTTGAATAAAGGAACGACCAAACTGCCTACGAGCAGAGAAAGCCGATTGATTTTGAGCTAAAGCATTTTCGGTGCTTCCACTATGGATATTCATTACACCAATTCTCGTTTTTTGTGTCACGTTACCTGTTAAGCGAGCACCATAACGAATAGGCACTGCTTGAAGGTTTTCGTCTAGGCCAATCCTTCTAGAGAAAAAGGGACGCATTCCACCGGTCCCAAAATCAGAAAACAGGTCAGCGTTTTCTAAGAAAAAGGTGCGTTTTTCTGGCAACTGAATATTAAACCGGGTAAGGTTTGTTACCAATTCGTCTACTTCGATTTGAGAAAAATCAGGATTCAGGGTTAAATCTAAATTTAGGGCTGAACTGAGCGCAATCCTAGCATCTAAACCAGCATTGTAGTTTAGTTTGGTATCTGTATCTTTTTGTTTGGAAACACCTCCAGTGACATAAGGAATTAGATTGAAATTACCCTTTTTACGATTGGGTGGTTCTGACCAAACCAAAGCACCAGAAAATGCTGGATTGGGTGGCCAAAATCCTTCAGGGACTGATGTCCAATTATGGAACTCGTTATCATTTGTATTATTTCTTACAAAATTAAGTCCCCATTCAGTTAAGCTTTGATTGTATCTAAGAATTCGAAAAGGAATAGCAAATTCTGAAGTCCAGTAGCCATCATATTGCTGGGTCTCCACAAACCACTTATTACTCCAATTTGCATTTATATCAGAAGTTTCTGTTCTAACCGCATCCCACTGAACACCGACACCTGTCGTCCCAAACATCACAGAATTAGCTCTCGAATCCAAGGGGTCTAGTATAACAGCAATACCATCGTTATTCCAGAAATCATCTCTTCTTAGAGATTGGACAAGCACTTCTTTTTCTTGATAACATCTGGTGGCGACATAAAGATATTGATCATCATAGCTCATCATAAATTCCGTTTTAGGATCAGCACCTTCCTTAAAATATGGAATTTTTTGCCAAAAATCTGTGCCGATCTGAGCTTCTTGCCAGATAGCTTCATCAAGTATACCATCCACCTTTATTGCTGATTCGACGGGACTAATCTCATAGCGAAATTGTTCCTTATAAATGGTTTTATTTTCTTGTGAGAGTAAATCTATACTTGCCAAGCAACAAAGTAATGCCAATAAAACTGAGTATTTTAAATGTGATAACATGGCGGTCCTTTCGTAGATATTTTTTCAGTCCACTATAGTAATACAACTTTTTGATATAGCGCTAATTCTTAACTTAAATTAGATGAGCATCTTTAAACTATCGATGAGGAACTTTTGGAATATGCGGGAAATCTTGGTAAAGAAAAGGAAGCCCTTTTAGTTGGATAGGAGCAACATCTTCATCCAGAGATTTTGAAGGAGTTAACAAACGGGTGTGAAGCTTCAGAAGTAAATACGAATAATTGCTTGGAAAAGCAATGTCCAATACATCACAATCTTGCTGATGGATGGGAATCATATAGGCTATTCTTCTTATGGATTCTATTAAATGGCGCAACATACAATAGACATGCCGTTGGGTATTTAGTTTATGTAAATAATCTTCGCAAGCATCCACTATTTCTTGCGGGTTTCTAGCCTTTATGGATGATTTTATTTGCTTTTTAAAAGTCTTGAGTACTACAGGAACTGGTGGGATGGTGTAGTCAACAAAAGTTGGATAAAGCAGGCTAAAGGCGGGAGTATGACTCATGTCTACAAATTCAGCCTTAATGTAAGGTATACCAGCCGATTGCAGTTTATCACCTTGCTTATCAAATAGGTCCGCACCCATAAGCGCCCATTTTTCTAAGCGAATTAGCTTTTTAGAGAACTTTAAAGTCGCTCCCTCAGATGCTTCGGCATACAGAGGCATTCGGGTTTGATTTATATGTATAGCATCTTCTAGATGTTTTCTTAAATCTTGCATTAAGTTTTAGATCTTTGCTGCTTCAAGGAGCATTTGTTTTAAAACTTCTTTTGGGAGTGCATCAACATGCTTAACTTTTACATGTCTCATTTTTTTGCCTGTTCCTTCTAAGATCTGATTAGGGTCATTAATGTTTGTGGCATCATAAAAACCTAGATTTACACCTGATTTTGTAGTAACTAAGTAACAAAAATCCTTGCTTAGTCCATATACTGGCCGCTTCCATTTATAAGACTCTTTGATCTGTTCAAATGTTTCGAAAATCAAAGATCTTAAGGTAGATAATATAGCTTTTTGGCTATCTTCTGCTGCCACGATATATTCGTCTACTTCTTTATTTCGATGTAACATGATTAGATGTTTTTATACTTTAAAGCTAATCAATTGATATTTTGTATGTCTCTAAGACTATATTTTTTAGATTTTAGTATAAAAGAAAGAGGCTGAGGCAACGCTTTGGTTTACTTTTAACCATAGGTATATAAATAAGTATTTATGAAAAAAGGACTTTTTAATGCTTGGTGTGTTTTTTCGATTTGTTTATTAATGATAGGATGTCGGTCTGCAGAAGATTCTCCTTTCGATGGTCCAGATTTTGACGTTGAGACTGTTTTCCCATCTGGAGACGAAAAGTACTTACACTTAGACGCTGATTATTTATTTGATCAAGAGAAGTTACCGACGTTTCACTTAGAAATTCCAGGCTCTTCATTAGCAACCTTGGATGCAGACCCAGCTGCTGAAGAATATGTAGAAGGTTCCATGACCTTTGAAGACGAAACCATTAGTCCAGTAGGGATCAGATATAAAGGTTCGGTTGGAGGTTTTGCGGGATGCACTTCTGGCATTAATTTTTTTAATCCATCTGGGAGAAAAACCTGCACAAAACTTTCGATGAAAATAAAAATCAACTGGGGTGATCGAGAAGAAAAGTTTTATGGTTTAAAGAAAGTCCAGCTGCATTCTATGAATCAAGACCCAAGCCAAATGAGGGATCGACTTGGCTATTGGATGTTTAGAGAGATGGGTGTACCTGCCCCAAGAGCTATCCATGCAAAACTGATGATTAATGGCAAGTTTGCAGGTCTATTCGCACTCGTAGAGCAGATAGATGGGAGATTTACAAGGCACAACTTTGATGATGGAGAAGGAAATCTATACAAAGAAATTTGGCCAATTGATATGCATGGAAGTCCATTTTCTGATGAAGAATATTTAAATGCTTTAAAAACGAATGAAGACGAAGACCCAAGTGTAGATTTGATTAGAAGCTTTGGAGAAGAAATCCAATCTAGCCCAACCTCTGAGTTGAAAACGCTGATAGAAAAGTGGATGGACGTAGACAAAATCATGGCTTATATTGCCGTAGATCGTACGATTAAAAACGATGATGGTGCATTTCATTGGTATTGTTTTGGAGATAATTGTGCGAGCCATAATTTTTATTGGTATGAGGAGACAGCAAGAGAAAAACTACATCTTATTCCATGGGATTTAGATAATGCTTTTGAAAACATAAACGAGCAGGCAAATTTTATCGTCGGTGTAACGGACGAATGGGGAGAAATCACTAATGATTGTGAACCTTACGGCAGTCTACTTGGGTTTAAACAACGCTCTGCAGCTTGTGATAAACTGACAGGAGCTTGGGTTAGATTTGATGAACTCTTCGAAGAGAAGCTAATCGAATTTAAGGAAGGACCTATGTCTGCCGAGCAAGTAGAAGACAAATTACAAAAGTGGTCAGATCAAATCCGATTTGCTACCGAGGAAGCTGCCTTAGATTTTGAAGATGCCCTTAATGTTGAGCAATGGGACGATTCCGTAGAGGACTTAATATCCAAATTAGAATTTGCTCGAAATAACTAAGGGCCGACTTTAATAAACTCGGTAACTTCTTCTAAAATAAGCTGGTTTAACTCTTTAATATCAGTTTGCAATATAGCTTCATATTTTGCTAGCTGTTCGTCGATTTTTGTAACTAACTCTTTTTTCACTTCGATCATTTGATCTGTAGGTGGAGCATCACTAATTTGCATAAGCGAATTAATATGAGCTAATTTATTAGTTAGTTTAATCGGAAAATTGAGCGGATCTTGCCTGCTTTGGTTTTTCGTTTGGTATAATTCTTTTTCTATTGCTGTGAGACTAGAATCGATGGCTTGAATCTTAGTTTTAAGCACCTCAGAATCGTAACTTTTAGAGAAGTTTGCCATTTTCTTTTTTAGTGTTCGAATGTTTTCAATGGCTTTATGTGACTCGCTTACTTTGTTGTTTATTTCATGGATAAATGCATTAGCTGCCTGTAATTCTTCGGAGCTGTAGCTTACTCTAGGATCTCCAAGTATATTGAATGTTTGTGTTTGAACATCACCATTTGCGTCTAGATGTACCAGATATTTCCCTGGCAGTACCTTGGGTCCATTCATAGAACCCCACCATAAAATCATTCCTTCAAACTTATGAGCCGGTGCCTCTCTTAGATCCCAATTGAATCGATTAGGACCTGCTTCGAGTTTAAGTTTTTCATTTTCTTTTTCGGCGATGTTTGAGTACTGTCTGAGTGTATCTCCATTTTCGCTGGTATAAATTAATCGAATGGTATCCTTTTTATTGTCGTAATTTTTCAAATAAAAGTGTGTCATTACACCTGCTGCATGGTTGGTTCCAGCCCCTTTGGTTTCTTTTTGTTGGCTTCCTTTCATTCGGTAGGTATCAGCTGGTTTGTACAAATGAGTCTTAGTATTTGTGTTAATCTCCTTAGCTTGTTTTATAGCTGATAAATCATCGATCATCCATAATCCACGACCTTGAGTTGCAGCAATTAGATGATTATCTTTTACAGCTAAATCAGTAATCGGAACAATCGGTAGATTTAGTTGTAAGGCTTCCCAAGAACTACCATCGTTGTAGCTTATATACATCCCAGTTTCAGTGCCACCATATAGGATTCCCTCAGTGGACTGGTCTACCCGGATCGCTCTTGTAAAATGTTCGTTATGGATTCCCTGATTTATCAGTTTCCAAGATTTTCCGTAGTTATCAGTTTTTAGAAAATATGGTTTAAAATCACCGTTTTTGTATCCTGTCGCTGCTAGATAGCAACTTGCTTCATCATATGGGCTTGGTTCTATACAGTTAATCATAAGTCCTGAAGGGATGTTTTTAGGTGTTATGTTTTGCCAATGTTGTCCTCCATCCTTTGTGTAGTGTACCAAACCATCATCTGTACCTACCCAAATGAGTCCTTCTTTGAGGGGTGATTCTTGGGCTGCGAAAATGGTGCAATAATATTCTACACCTGTGTTATCTTGAGTTATAGGTCCACCCGAGGATACCATTTTGTCTGAATCGTTGGTGGTTAAGTCTGGGCTTATTATAGACCAGCTCTGACCTTCGTCCGTAGTCATGTGTAAATGGTTTGAGCAAGTGTAAAGTTTTTTAGGATTATGCTTCGAAAAGAAGATTGGGAAGTTCCATTGGAATCTGTATTTCATGCCTTCAGCGCCATATCCCATCGGATTATCAGGCCATACATTGATAGCTCGATTAAAACCGGTTTGGTGATCTAATCTGGTTAGGTAACCACCATAACTTCCACCATAAACTATATCATTATTTGTTGGATCCACAGCGATGTGTGCGGATTCTCCACCAGCCGTAGATTCCCAATGTTTATCAGTAATAGAACGTCCACTAGAACGATGGCTAATTCGTATAGTACTATTGTCTTGCTGAGCCGTATAAATACGGTATGGGAAATGGTTATCGGTAGTGACTCGATAAAATTGTGCAGTTGGTTGATTGTGGTAAGTGCTCCATGTTTCTCCACCATCATAAGTTACTTGAGCTCCACCATCATCACCAATAATCATGCGATTTGGATTTTCTGGTGCTATCCAAAGATCGTGGTGATCACCATGTGGTGCTCTTGCTGATGTAAAGCTTTTACCACCATCTTTAGATTTGTGGTAATTTACGTTTAGGACATAGACCACTTCTTCGTCATCTGGATCTGCATAGAGTCTTGTGTAGTACCATGCTCGTTGTCTTAGTGATCTAGATTCATTAATTTTTTTCCAAGTTTTTCCAGCATCTTCAGAACGGTAGAGTCCTCCTTTATCATTTTCTATCAATGCCCAAACCCGATCAGAATTGGCTGGTGATACCGTGACACCACTGATACCCCAAACACCTTCTGGTAATCCTTCGTTTGTGCTTATATTGGTCCAAGACTCTCCAGCATCTGTACTTTTCCATAAAGCGGATCCTTCTCCTCCGCTGGATAAACTATAAGGGTTTCTTCTGACTTTCCATGTTGAAGCATATAAAATACGGGGATTATTTGGATCTAGTGTAAGGTCTACAGCACCTGCTCCGGCATTGGCAAAAAGCACCTTTTTCCATGTTTTACCACCATCAATGCTTTTAAAAACACCTCTTTGTTCATTGTCTTTATAAAGATTACCCATAGCTGCCACCCATAGAATAGAAGGGTTATCAGGATGGATGCGTATTCGTGAGATATGACGAGATTGGTCTAAACCTATAGAAACCCAAGTTTTACCTGCATCAACCGATTTCCACATACCATAGCCACTAGATACATTTCCCCTCACTGTTTTTTCTCCGCCTCCTGCATAAATAACATTTGGATCTGATGCTGCAACTGCTATAGACCCAATCGATCCACCAAAAAAACCATCTGATAAATTTTCCCAGGAACGACCTCCATCCTCTGTTTTCCAAACACCACCTCCAGTTGCTCCGAAATAATACAAATTAGGTTTACCTGAGACACCCGTTACAGCACAAGAACGACCTCCTCGATATGGTCCTATTTCACGCCAAGAAACAGCTCCATCCAGAAACTGTTCAACTTGTGCTTTTGCGTCAGAAAAACTAATGAGAAGAATTAAAACTAGCAGCGAAATATTTTTCATATGATTCAGTCAGAAAGTTAAATGAATAGTGGAATTCAACGGTATTGGAAGAAGTAATCGAAGATTGTAATGGTGTTTAACTTGATAAACTTACAATTTACTCATTATTTGATTTGGATTCTCTAAGATAGATTTTGTTATTTGGTAGTGTTCTGTATCCTTGTAATCTACTTTAGTTACTTTATTTTCAGCAAAGTAAAATACTTCGGAATCTGGTACCGACATGAAAATAGGAGAGTGGGTAGCAATGATAAAATGAGAACCAGTAGATTTCACTTTTTCTAAAATGAGTGACAACAAACTTAACTGACGAGTAGGAGATAAGGCAGCTTCGGGTTCATCGATTAAATACAATCCTTTTCCCGTAATCCGAGCTGTAAAAAACTTCAAAAAACCTTCTCCATGTGACATGGCTTCAAGGTCTTTTGAATATCGTTTTATGTAATTATTTTTTTCTCCTTCTATAGCTCCTAAAGCTAACTTTATATCACCTCCAGTAAAACTTTCTTTAATCTCTTCTATTTCCTTGTCAAGGGCTTTGATTTCATTCTTTATATGCCGGGCAAAACCAATAAAATCTTCGGCACGAACAAAGAAGCCATGATGTGTTTTTTCTTTATATCGAATACTTAGGTAGTTGGCTAATTCATTAGCAGCTTTAAGTGATTCGTCATCTTCTAATCGCAAACTACCAGCTAAAGGCACGCCTGTATATGCTGCAATACCTTCGAGAATGGTAGATTTACCACTACCATTCTCACCTACGAAGAAACTAATGTTTTTCTCAAAACTGAGCTCTTCAAATTCTTTAATTAGCGGAAGCGTCCAAGGAAAAGCATCTTGCTTATCTTCTGGATAATTCCTTAAGCGAACACTCGATATAATCATTAATTATACAGGAAATTACATTCCACCCATCACAGTGGCAAGGACATTTAACACAATTCCTACACCCATTCCAATTAAGGCAGCATAGCAAGCAGTTTGTGCTTTTTTAGGATACTTGTCCTTGTTTACAAAGTATAGGATTGCTCCGGCAAGAGGAATACAGAATGCTAATATTTGAAAGCCTACTTCCAGCTTATCTTCACCTGGGCCAAGATTGTTATTATCATCGTTTTGGTCTAAAATTTCATCTTTAATGTCCGTCATAATTAGTAGTTTATTTGATATAATTTAAAATCATTTCACCGATACCATCTCCGATTAAAGAAACTAACGACATTGAACCTACTCCAGCAATAATTCCTGTAATAAAACGTAAAGGATTATTACTCTCCCATTTAGTATATGCCTGAATAAAGCCATCTAGATAGGCAGGAATAATCAATAGAAGTGTCCACAATGGAGAAATATAAATAGTATTAAAAACAAAGAAAGGTAGTACAAGATAGCCAACGTGAATACCAGTGCATCTGGAACAAACAGGAAATTGTTTGCCTCGATAAAAGAATGACCTTTCTGGCATCCTATGACATGATACAAGACGAATTCTCTTCATCATTTGAATATCGATTTGAGTAAGTTGGTTAGCTTAAATATAACAATATTGTCGTATTAATTTACATAATAAGCTAAATCATCCAAGTTTACTGATAGTCTACTTTTTCGTTCTTAAAGAAGATTAAAAACAACACTAAAACGACTCCAGCAAAGAGGGCTGGCCATAGCCAAATCGCTTCCCAACTATGTAAGTCATTCCCGATAATATTATTGTCAGTAATTTTTCCAGCAACATAAAAACCTACGAGCATACCTACTCCATAAGTAGCTAATGTGATTAATCCTTGAGCTGCACTCTTAACATGTTCTCCCGCTTTAGAATCAGTATATATTTGACCCGAAACAAAAAAGAAATCATAACATATACCATGCAAGGCAATGCCTATAATCAACATAAAACTCATTTCTCCAGCATCACCAAAAGCAAAGAGCACGTAACGTAAAACCCAGGCTGCCATTCCGATTAGTAGCGTCCACTTAATCCCAAACCGCTTAAAAAAGAGAGGTAAAACAAGCATAAACAACACCTCAGATATTTGCCCAATGGTCATTTTACCGGTTGGTTTTTCCATACCCACTTCCACCAAAAACGGATTAGCTTGTGAATAGTAAAAAGCCAATGGAATACAAATTAAAATAGAGGATATAAAGAAGACTAAAAAGTTTTTGTTCTTTAAAAGTTTCAATGCATCCAGACCTAATATGTTAGAGATACTGGGGTTTGAAGCAGTATTTTTTGGCGGAGTTTTAGGTAATGTAAAACTTAAAAACCCAAGGATTACAGAAGCTATGGCCACCATTAAAAACGTGTTTTTTAATAATCCTTCAGCAATCGATTCCTGAGAGTCCCAGTAGAACAAATAACTAATAACTAAACCTGCTGCAATCCATCCAATTGTACCCCATAAGCGTATGAAGGAAAACTCAGTTGTTGGATCTTTCATTTGATTAAAAGACACCGAATTTACGAGTGCCAAGGTCGGCATGTATACAATCATGTATCCTAAAACGAGTGGATAAAAAGCGCTAAAACTAGATGAGGTGAACATAAAATACATAAGAACAGCACCGATTAAATGTAACACTCCCAGAATCTTTTCAGCATTAAAATATCGGTCTGCGATTAAGCCAATAATAAAAGGGGCTATAATGGCTCCCCAAGATTGAGTAGAATAAGCTTGACCTATCTGACCACCATCTGCTCCAAGCGTTGAGCCCAAAAAAGTACCCATGGTAACAAACCATCCGCCCCAGATAAAAAACTCCAGAAACATCATAATACTCAGCTGGGTTTTAATCATATTTTTCATAAGATGATGTTTAAAGCTCTTTAATCTTTATATTTCTATACCACACTTTGTCACTATGATCTTGTAGTGAAATATGACCTTTTTTATATTGTCCAAAGTGCTTCATGGTTTTAAATTTACTATCTGCAATCATGGCTTCCCACTCGTCCGTAAACATTTCGAATTCGACGACCTTTAAGCCATTTAACCAGAATTCTACCTCTCCATTTAGCGATTTTATTCTTACTTGATTCCATGAACCTGCAGGTAAAGATGCTGGGTATTTACTCTCGATCATGTCGTATAAATCACCGGCTCTGTGTGTCACGTATTTAGTGTCAGGATGACAAACATTATCCAGAACCTGCATCTCTGGTCCTGATTCCCAAACATAGTTTACAGAATCACTTTCTAGGACATTAAACATAATACCAGAGTTGCCACAATTATTGATTTTCCACTCGCAAGTAAATTCAAAATTTTCATATTGTTTTTGAGTAATTAAGTCACCTCCGTCTTCTGCACGCCATTGTCCTTTTTCATTTTGTTTGGCATTTAGGTGAATCGCCCCATCATCGATAATCCAGCTTTTTCCAATGCTTTGTTTTTTCATATTGCGGAAGTGTTCCAGACTTTGCCCATCAAATAACAATTCCCATCCATCGGCCTTTTCAGCGGCAGTTAAGCCATTCGTTATCCATGGCATTCGTTCTTCGGCCACAAATCCAGGCTTATTTTTTGGTATTTTATTCATGGTATACCAAGCCTCATTAGACCATAATTGCTTACCATCTCGGGATATGAAGTTTTTATCTAGATGAACATAAATCATGTGGTCTTCCTTCATTCCATCAAGTTCTAGGAATACTTTTTTGCCATCTTTTGAAACATGAGTACTTTTTATATTGAGTATTTTCTCATCAAGCTTTGGTCCACCATATTCTTTGGTTGGTTTATAGTACCATTGTTTTACAGAGAATTCCGCGGGATCCCATCCATCATTAGCTTGTAAGGCTTCTGTAAAAGTAATTTCCACTCCATTAGATCGTGCACTAACAGACAGCATTTCGAAAGTTGACTTTTCATTAAAAGAGGCTCTTTGTAAACCATACCACAAAGTATTATTATGCTGCCAGTTTCCGTTATTGCCAATGCCGCCAATGTATAAATCACCATCCGGGCCCCAAACCAACCGATTTACACCCGCTTCAATTCCTTGCATAAATCTGAAAACGCAACCTTGTAATTGTCCTTCAACTTCTTCTACAAAAACCCGCTTAACACCACCATGAGTTACTTCACCATGTATCATCTGACCCATATATGGTCCAATGTTGAGATACGATGGAGTAGAAGGCGAATTGCCAATTTCGTTTTGTGGCAACCAAACTACAGGCTTTTGTTCCACCTTAGTATCTAAGCCTTCATAATTGACAGTTTTAGATCCGTACCACGCATCTTTTTTTACATGGACAATTTTGGATGCCGGTAACCAGTCTCCCTGATTATCTGCAATAAATAATTCATTTTTATAGCCTTTGCCAATGCCGTTTGGAGTACGTAAACCATTGGAAATTATTTCATATTCACCTGTTTTAGGGTCGATTTTTATGCAACTACCACGATCCAAAGGTTGGTTAAGTGAGCTTGCTCCTCCTGGCTGGATACCCGTGGCAAGATTTAAATATAAATAACCACCTTTCTCTTCTAAGCCAAAGGTGAATTCATGAAAATTCGAGGTAACTTCCCAAGTATTACAAACTGTTTGGTATTCGTCTATTATTTCGTCATTGTTTAGGTCAACCAGTTTAGTTAATTCGTGTTTTTGGCATACATAAATATCATCTCCAATTACTTTTAAACCCAAAGGCTCAGCCAATCCACTTGCTATTTTTTTAACGCCTATGTTTTCAGGATTTTCTGCTTTTATGTTGTCTAGTATGTAAACGGCTCCTATAGGGTCCCAAGTTGAAATAACCAAACGACCATCAGGTAAAAAGTCCATTCCGCCCACTTTAGGAGTAAACTCTTCCGGTCTTGCCTGATGCAAATCAAAACTTGGGTGCATGCCTGCTAATGGGTTTTTGTCACCAGGAATGTTCCTACTAGAAGCCATAGGTAATGAATGTCCTATGATTCTTTCGCGCTCGTTTATGTTATGCGACAGCATTTCGGAGGGAACGGTTATCCAAAAAGCATCATCTGGACGCTTGATGTTAAAAGATAAAAAGCGTCCTCCACCAGCATCAAAAAATTGGATTTTAACCTTGTGAAAGCCTTTGGCTAATTGGACTGCATTTTCTTTCATACTGATACCATGCAATCCATCATGATTGACAATTTCTTTATCATCTATCCACAATATTGAACCATCATCACTCCACATTCTGAACGTGTATAAACCATCTTTTTCAATTTCAAGATATCCATCTGCATACAATCCAAATGGGGGAAAAACATCGCCAAATCTACCATCATCAATATTGCCTAATTCTGGCATAACACCTCCCATTACTGTTTTATATTTTAATAAACTAGGAGGTAGTTTTTTGCTGTTTTTAGGAATGTCATGAATAGAGACAATTAAGCCAGGCAACAAATCTTCAGTATCTACTTCCGTGGCTGGTAACATTTCTGTAGATAAATCAGTTTGTACTACCTCATTACTTACCGCAGGATCAGCCAAACTGAGAATATAATCCACCATCTGACTGATATCAGAGTCGGCCATCTCAGGATGTGCATTCATAATGTCTTTACCCCAAACTCCTGTACCACCGTTTTTAATTTTTGCTATTAAATAGTTTTTATTGTCTTGATTGTCAGCATATTTTTCTGCCACAGAAAGATAGGCTGGTCCAATAGTTTTTACATTTTTATTATGGCAAGTTTTGCAGTCATTTTTTGCGATAAGCCGTGCACCTAAATGTGGAACACTTGCTTCGGCTAATTCAGCATCAATAGAATTAGGGTCTGGGATGCTTGGCTTTCCAAACTGTGTGCTCAGCTTTGTCACCCCATTGTTTAATGCCAATGTTGCTTTAATGGATAAAACTTCTGAGTCTCCTTTAGTTTGTTTTGATTCAAGATAATTTAGCAATTCACCATCTGTTTCAATATGTTGTTTAACAATGATAGAATTTAAATCAATGGCACGATGTACCGTAAAATCACCTGCATTACTTACTTCAAAGGTTTGGAGCAAGATAGGTGAGCCACCTTCCGATTGGCTGTAATCTATAAATTCTGAACAATGCACTACATGATCTCCTGACTTCAATTGATGAAGTAGACTAACCCCATTTTTTTCAAAACGATGTCCTAGGTACTGATAGTTTGCCTCGACTTTTTTGCCATCTTTCTGCAGACTCCATTTATTTTCTGCTGTATTTTGAAAATATATTGGTCCATAGGCGGTGGGTTGTGGTCCATGCACCATATCATATACCGCTCCCTCAAAGTTGACGCCTCCTTTCCAAGCTTTATAAGGTGAACCAGTACTCGTATGATAGGCAATCCAAAAATCATCGGCCAAGGCTATGGTTAGAATCCTAGGGTTCTTATCCAACACCGAACGAAAGACCCAAGGGTCTAAGGGGCGATCTGTTTGGCTTATTTCTTTTTCTGTAGAACAAGAGATAATTATTAAACTCACAAGTGCGCCAAAGACGATAAGTTTCAAGGTATTATTCAGCATGTTGGTTGTGTAGTTTTGGTTTTTTGCCAATGTCATTGGCCGAAAAATGTATAGCACAAAGTATTAATTTGTGGGCAAATAAAAGGGATTGATACGGTGTTTCTTTTAAGTTTTAGAATATAATATGGTGAGAATATTATTTTTAATGTTGAGCATTTTTAAATTTGCTGATAAGCTTAGCTTAAGCACACAAAATATCTATTATGAAAATCGGAAAATTAATTGCCACCGTATTATTATTGATTCTCTTAGCCTATCTGGTGACTTGTGCATTGGGCCCCAAGGATTTGAACGTTGAAAGAAGCATAAAAATAGAGGCTGCATCCAGTGAAATTTACCCTTTAGTAAATAATCTCAAAAATTGGGAAAAATGGTCCTCTTGGTATGAAAAAGAACCAACGATGAAACTAAGTTATGGAGATAAAACAGAAGGCAAAGGTTCGATTTACGCTTGGGATGGTGAAAATAGTGGTAAAGGAAGTTTAGAGATTTTGGAAGCTGTATCGAACAAGCAAATAAAAACGAAATTGAAGTTTGATGGGTTCGATGGTGCAAGCTATGGGCAATGGGATTTCAATGAATCAGGAAACCAAACTGAAGTCATTTGGGGAATGAAAGGCGATGATTTGCCATTTATGCTGAGAGGCATGATGTTAGTGATGAACCAGAAAACTAAAATGGTGGCAGATTTTGATAGAGGTTTAGCAAACCTTAAAAAACTTGTGGAAGGTTAGACCAATAATTAGGATAGCAGCGAACTAATTTTCTTGCTTTTCTATTATGTAATTGTATTGAATAAGAAAGCAGAAATAGCAAAGAAGCTCAATCACTGGGGAACAAGTAAGACACCTTTTTTCTTTATCATTGATTTTGAATGTAAACAACCGATTCTCTTTAAATTGGATGAGGCGCCTGAGTATATTTTTTACAACATTGGCCAACAAAAAAAGCTCCCAATAAGTGACTATAGCCCATCGAACAGCGAGGCAAATTTTAGTTTAATTGAAAAAGCGACATTCAGCAAAGCTTTTAATAAAGTCCAACAAGAAATTTATTTGGGTAATAGCTATCTCACTAATCTGAGTTTCCCCCACAAGCAAAGTAGCAACATTGATTTAAAAGGGCTTTTTCAATCAGCAAATGCTCCATATAAATTACTGATTGAAGACCAGTGTCTTGTATTCTCTCCCGAACCTTTTATAAAAATTCATGACCATCAAATCATGAGTTTCCCCATGAAAGGAACCATCGATGCAAGGATACCCGATGCGGCGAATTTACTTATGGAAAATAAAAAAGAGCAGGCTGAGCATGCAACTATTGTAGATCTAATTCGCAATGATTTATCTATCGTAGCTAAAAATGTGCGAGTAGAATCCTTTAGATATTTAGAATACATTGGTTCTGCTAAGGGAGGACTGCTACAAACCAGCAGTAAAATTGTTGGAGATTTGGTTCAGAATTATGAGCAAAACATTGGAAGTATCTTAATGAAACTTTTACCAGCTGGAAGTATTTCGGGAGCGCCTAAACAGAAAACAGTACAAATTATAGAGCAGGCAGAAGAAAGACCTAGAAATTATTATACTGGAGTCTTTGGATACTTCGATGGGCGAGAATTACAATCTTCAGTAATGATTAGATGCATACAGAAACACGAAGGAAGTTTTTACTATCACAGTGGAGGAGGTATCACTTCTCAAAGTAACTTAGCGGATGAATATCAAGAATTAGCACAAAAAATTTATGTCCCAATTTATAGAGACAATCAGATTTCAAAAGGGGAAAGCACAACATGTAGCATATCACCAACAACGGTTTGACGATACACGCATAAAGCATTTTGGTAAGCGCCTAAGGGCTATTTCTCTGGACAAATTATTGATATTTCCTGATTTAGATCCAGCAGCTAGGTACAAGTGCACCGTGGTTTACAATAAACAAATACAGTCCATAAGTATTAGACCCTATCAGCTAAAATCTATCAAAAAACTAAAACTTGTACACGCCGATGAATTAGGCTATGATTTTAAGTTTCATGACAGAACACAATTAACTAACTGCTATGGGAAAAAGAGCTCTGCAGATGATGTCATGATTATTAAAAATGGCTTGGTCACCGATTCTTTTTATGCAAATTTTGTGTTTGAAGATAAGAATGGATTATTCACTCCTAGCCATCCACTTCTATTCGGTACCACAAGAACTAGATTGCTAGAGGAAGGTCGCATAACTGAAAGGCTCATCCACGCAAAAGATTTAAATAAGTACGACAAAGTCTACCTAATCAATGCCATGATTGATCTAGGTGAGATTGTTATTGATCTTAGAGCGAAAGATGTTTTAGTTGATCCTTGATTTATTTTTTGCGTAAATTTTATTGAACTAACATTTCGTTGATGACCTTTTTAATTGCGATGATAGTTTTTACATTTATTTGTCCCATTTGCTTTATGACTCTTTTTTGATCGATGGTTCTAATTTGATCTATAGCTATCATACCATTTATCTGGTTGGAATTTAGTTGGACTCTAGTTGGGTAATTCTTTTTGTTGCTCGTTATTGGGGCTATAATGACTGTATTTAAGGTAAGGTTCATTTCATCAGGAGAAACAATAATACATGGTCTAGTCTTCTTGATTTCGCTTCCTATTGTAGGATCTAAATTGACCAATACAATTTCATATTGATTCATAATTCTTCCTCTTCAAAAAAGTCTGGAATCAGTTTTTCCTCATCTCTATCATTTGTAATGTTACGTAACTCAATTGCCCAATTTTCTCTCGGTTTTTTAACTGGTCTTAATTCTATGTAATCTGACTTTAAAACTAATTCAACAGAATTATTGATTTTATATTCCTCTAATATCGCTTTTGGAATCCTAATCCCTTTTGAATTGCCCACCTTTATAACATTTAGCTTCATTGTTCCTACATTGTAACTACAATTTAAAATATTTCAAATTCAAATACAAGGATTCATGTGCAATTTATTGGATGGGACTTTCCAAAAGGTAAAAATATGGAAACTAATATGTTAAGAACTTTAACAAACGGACTGTTTAAACATAAATTCGATTGCTAGGCCTAAGCAAAATTTTAAAAGATTCTTAATAGTGATAACAGCCAAGTTATATCCAAGAGTATTATTTAACTTTATCCATAGAAATATAAAAAAAGCGTCATGAAATTATACCTACTAACTTGCCTTTGTTGCCTTACAGCTATGAGCATCAAAGCACAAAACAAATCTGAAACTACCACTCGAGTAATCATCGAAATGGAAGAAAATGTTAACGGTACCATTACTAAAGAAAAAAGGGTTTTAGAGGGTGAAGAAGCTGAGAAATACCTCAAAGAAAACGAGGTTGAAACCCAAGCTGAAAATGTAGAAATCGAAATCGAAGAAGAAGTTGAGGGCATTCAATCAATCAACATAAATGATGATGGAGAAAATAGAAAGTATAAGGTAGTGACCATAGATGGTGATATGAAAAAAGTGCTGGAATGGGATGGAGAAGGAGAGATGCCAAGAGAAATGAAAAAACTCATGAAAAAGTATGATATAGATGTAGAATCAAACGGAGAAGAACGAACAATCACCATCACAAATAATGACAATGTTGATGAGCAACAGGTCCGACAAAGGATAAAAATGAGAACAACTGATGGAAGAGAACTTGAATGGAATGGAGAAGGAGAAATGCCTGAAGAAATGCAAGAAATAATGGAAAAGGAAGGAGGAAGTCCTCATTCATACGTTTTCAAAAATGAAAAAGAGTTCTTTAAAAAAGACCCTAACAAGGCACGACTTGGTGTAATGATTAAGGAAGAAAATGGAGTAGTCGTTGTTGATGATGTAGTGGATGATTCACCCGCTTTAAAAGCAGGCATCCAAGCAGGAGATCACATTGTCAAAGTAGATGATACATCCATAGACTCATTTGATCGATTAGTAGCTGAGATGGGAACATTAAAGCCAGGTGACAAAATTGATGTAATTATTAAGATCGGAGGAGTAAAAGAAAAAACGATTAAGGTTCAGCTATAGAATAAAAATTTTGGTGTAATAAAAGGGGAAATGTCATTGATGTTTTCCCTTTTGTCATTTTAAAATATACCCCATCCGGTCAAATTCCCGAATCCGAAAACTATCCACTGCCAAGTCGCGCAAAGAATCCACAGGATAGGTATAACTGTCATAAATCAAGGGACGAGCACCAACTATTTCTTTAGTGCGCTCATTAGCTTTCATGCTAGCTGCAGCTAAGTAAAATGAACTCGTACGATCCATTCTGGAATCACCATAAATAGCAAAATCTGGGTACTGCTCAGCAATACGCTTGGCGTCTTCCCTAACTATACTCCCTAAATCATCATTGACTCTTGTAGGAATAATCACTCCATTAAACCAGATACGAATGACCAGTAGACCCACTATCATAGCAGGAAGCATCACCTTGGGTTGTTTCCAACTAACAAAAGCTAGGGCTAAACTAGACAATCCCGCAAAGCCACACCAAATAAGATAGTAATCGATCGCCTGAACTTTCTCTTCAAATAAACTATACAAAATTCCGATACCCGCTATAGCTAACAAGCTAAACAACATGTACTTTAGGTAGCTTATCCATCGTGTATTTGCCTCCCAATGCAACTTGAGTAGATATAAAAAAAACGTAAAGTAAACCGGAATGAGCATGATAATGTACCGTGGATAAACGCCAGGCGAAACCCAATAAACAGTGATATTAGCTAAAAACATGATCGCATTAAATGCAATAAATTCATTAGCAAAGGCCTTTTTGACTAGCTTGACATTGAACAACAAAAGGCTCAGTAATGACCAAGGTAAAAAGTGAAATATATTTTCAAATGGATAACTAAATAGGTGCAAAAAAGAATCTAATAAGCCGTTACTTACCACCGTCCTTCTTAGTGATTGATCAAGTAAAGGTCCCAATGCTTCCTGTACATCATTATATTGGTAATACACAAAATAGTAACCACCTATGAGTGCTGCTAATATCGCAAAACCTAAGACATGGCTTAAGTGGAAAAAGCCCTTCCATTGTCGTTTCCACAAGTAATAAGCACCAAACGAAAGTGCTAGAAAAACTAGGGATGGAAAGCCCTTCATTAAATAACCCACAGCCGTTAAAAAGTATACGGTCGATGTTTGCCAATATCGCTTTTCTCGAAGACTAAAGATCAATACAATACTTAAATAAGTGAGCATCGAATAGGAAATATCGATTAAAGCTAAAAACGAATCCCAAAACAAAATCCGACCACATGTCAAGAACATCATACTATTAATAAATGCCCAGTACTTGCCCAAATGCTCCTTGGTCATACGATATATTAGACCTACAAAAAGCAGTAAAAAAAGAAAATTTGGAAGTCGACTGGTCCATTCGTTTGCTAGGCCTGTTAACCAATAACTAAAGGCTATTACCCAGTTGTATACCGGTGGTTTATAGTAATAGAAATCACCATTTATAGTCGGCACAAAATATTGGCCAGTATCTAACATTTCTAGGGCAACAATCGCTCTGATCGCCTCGTCTTCAATAAATGTGAGTGAACCTAAATGAATGAGTAGAGCAGGGAAAATAAGCAGGATAATGGCAATAATCCATATCGGCTTTATCGTAAATATATTATCCCTTTTGTTCAATCGGTAAATAAATTATTTCATTTGTTTTTTGCTCAGTAAAAAGACTTCGACTAATGCGTAACATTTGATCTGTGCTCACTTTTGCATAAGCGGCCATTTGGTCATTGATTAGTTGAGTACTTCCAATGCTGTCAAAATACGCTAAACTCATGGCTTTATTCAAAATAGAAGTCTCAGAAAAGGCCATGTGCGAAACTAAGCTGTTTTTAATTTTTTGTAACTCATAGTCAGTAACTCCTTCTTTTTTCAATAATTCCAACTCATTCCAGATCGTTTCACGACATTGGTCAATCGAAACACCCTCAGCTGGTTTTGCTTCGATAATAAATAAACCTGGTCCATGAGTCCCGGTGATGTAGATATTCACCGAAGTAAAAATAGCCTGGTCTATCACATATTTTTTATAAAACCTGGAGGTCTTACCGTAACCCAATACATCTGATAAAAGATCATGAGCATAATAGTCTGGGTGGATGCGTTGGTGCATGGGAAAAGCCATCATAATGGAAGCAGTCGGTACATTGCCATAAACCGTTCGGCTTCTTTTTGCTGTTTGATCAGGCTCATCACTTTCCAGTGATTTTACCTCGTGATTAGAATCAAAATCACCAAACCATTTATTGACTAAATCGAAAGCTTTATCATTACTTATATTGCCTGTAATAGCAATGGTAGCATTTGAAGGTTCGTAAAATTGCTCATAAAAATCAAGCGCGTTGGCTTTGCTGATAGATTCGACATGTTCAGGCGTATAACCTATGGTCGGCCATTTATAAGGGTATTTTTGATAACATAGATCACTTACATGATGCCACAAATCCCCATAAGGTCTATTTAAACAAGTTTCACCAAACTCTTCGATAACGACCTTTTTTTGTATATCTACATTTTTGTCAGACAAATCCAAAAACTTCATACGATCTGACTCTAACCACAAAGCCGTTTCGATGTTTTCAGCCGGTACAATGTCATAATAATTAGTGATGTCACAATTAGTAAATGCATTGTTTTCTCCACCTACTTCTTGCAGAGGCAAATCAAAATCTTCCACATGTTTAGACCCAGAAAACATCAAATGCTCAAACAAGTGAGCCATACCCGTTTGTTTAGCCTGCTCGTTTCTAGACCCGACCTTATACAACACATTTACGATAGCTAATGGGCTACTTTTATCATAATGTGTAATGACCGTTAAACCGTTGGATAATTTTTTTTCTTGAAATGTTACCATGATCAATTAAAATGGACCGCGAAGATAAAGTCTACAACTTATAAAGCTAATAGAACATTGATTTTCTTGGAAATTTTTGGTTTTCCATTAAGTGCTTCCAAAACGCTTCTTTGTCTATCATTTCAGCACCCATACTGATTAAATGCTTGGTTTCTTGTTGGCAATCTATCATGATAAATCCGGCTTCTGCTAAACGCTTTGCAAGAAATATAAGGGCAAGTTTAGAAGTATTAGGCGCAAGACTAAACATGGATTCACCATAAAATACTTTTCCAATACAAACACCATATAAACCACCAACTAACTGATTGTTTTCGTAAACTTCTACAGAATGTGCATGTCCAGCTTTATGCAGATTTACATAAGCTTGCTTCATATCATTTGTAATCCAAGTGTCTTCCTGCCCTAATCGTTTAACCGTTTTACACTGTTCGATAACACTAGCAAAGTCATGATCAAACCTAAGATCAAAAGCTTCTTTTTTCAGGATGGATTGCATACTCTTGCTAACCTTGATCTTTGTGGGATATAAAACACATCTTGGTGATAAAAACCACCAAACAATTGGATCTCCAGCATTAAACCAAGGAAATATGCCTGAACTATAGGCTTGAATTAAGGTATTAACCTCTAGGTTGCCACCTACTGCAAGCAAGCCATCTTCTGTGGCTAAAAAAGGATGTGGGAAAAAAGGAACACGGTGTTCTTGTAAAAGAAACAATGGACTTATTCGCTTACGAATGTTTCTATAACTGCTGATAAACCTCGATCAACTAAAGCATCTTTCATAGGCTTTAATTGCTTGAAGGCACCTGTTTTTGCAGTTGCTTTTCCTTTAAAATGAATGATCAACGAAAGTTGCTCTGACTGTTCGAATGTATGATTACAAACTTCCATCAGTGACTCTATCACCCAATCAAAGGTGTTATGATCATCATTATATATAATTAATTGAGCGGTTTCATTTATGGTTTGGGCCTCCTTTACTAATACTACTTCTTCTTCGATCGAGTAGGTATTTTCTAATATCATGTCAATAATTTAAATAATTAACAAGAAGCTAATGTGCTCTTTATTTCTTCAAAGTTGGGTAAATCTGTTGGTTTTTCCAACACTTCGGCATATCTAATTGTTCCTTCACCATCGATTACGAAAGCAGAACGCTTAGAAACACCTCGCATTCCAAAGGCAAAATCTGCATATAAACAACCGTACGATTGGCTCACTTCCTTGTTAAAATCAGAAAGCAAGTCTATGTTATATCCTTCTTTTTCTTTGAATTGTTCTAGTGTGAAAAGGGAATCTACAGAAACGCCTAAAACTTCTGCATTTAAACCTTCGTATTCCTTCTTTTCATCTCTTATTTGACACAATTCTTGAGTGCAGACCCCTGTAAATGCTAAAGGAAAAAATAATAATACCACTTTTTTACCACGAAATGATTCGATTGATACTTCTTCTTTGTTGGTATTAAATAAGCTAAATAATGGAGCTTTGTCGCCTGGTTTTAAACTCATGGAACGTGTTTTTTTGTTGGCGCAAATGTAATTTATTTATCAAAGTCTCGCTTAGATTTTAATAAATAAAAATATTTAGGATGTGTAATTCACAAATACTAAGTTTCTTTGCACTGCAAATAATTTAACACACGACAAATTGTATGTCTGAAACAAAGGATATTCGTTCATATGTGGAGTTACACATTGCTGTCTTGCTGTATGGCTTTACGGCAATTTTAGGCGATCTAATCAGTCTAAATGCACTAAATATTGTTTGGTGGCGAGTCTTATTAAGTTCGATAGTCCTTGTCTTTCTAGTGAGAATAACTAGTCTAATTCGTGATGTGGCTTGGCCTACCATTTTAAAACTATCTTTTGTAGGTGTTTTAATAGCCTTGCACTGGGTAACCTTCTATGGTGCTATTAAATTAGCTAATGCATCCATCGCATTGGTATGTTTTGGGACTACGCCTTTTTTTACCTCTTTATTTGAGCCTTTAGTTTTCAGAAAGCGCTTTGTGGGCTTGGATATCATGATCGGTTTGATTGTTATTCCTGCGATGATGCTTATTGTGTATTCAGTGGATCTCAGCATGCGACTAGGTATTTATGTTGGGGTCCTATCGGCAGCTTTGTCAGCCTTGTTTACTTCGCTTAGTAAACTTTGGATGGGAGATGTTTCTCCTTTTCGAGTAAGCTTTATCGAGCTGGCGAGTGCCTTTCTCTTTTTGTGTTTAGTAGTTCCCTTTTTTGTAGGTTCAATGTCGGATCTAATGCCCAAAGGAAATGATTGGATATATCTAATTTTTCTGGCAGTTTTCTGTACTTGCTTGGCCTTTTATTTGACAGTTAGAAGTCTCAAGAAACTTTCCGCTTTTAATGTCAATTTAGCCATCAATTTGGAGCCCGTTTACGGGATTTTGTTGGCCATTTTTATCTTAAATGAGCATAAGGAATTAAACCTAAACTTCTATATCGGTGCTTTTGTCATAATTCTTGCGGTATTTTCATATCCGATGATAAAGAAAAGGATTAAACAATGACAGTAGACGATTCAGCTATTTTAAAATATTGTGAAGATCACAGTTCGCCTGTAGCTGACTATCTAAAAGCATTGGAGCGAGAAACACATATTAAAACCTTGAAACCAAGTTATATTTCTGGTTTTTGCCAAGGTCGTTTTTTGTCCCTAATCAGTCATCTTCATAAACCTAAATTTGTAGTGGAAATTGGCACGTTTACAGGCTATTCTACACTCTGTTTTGCAGAAGGTCTAGCGCCTAATGGAAAGATTCTCAGCTTTGAGATTAACCAAGAGTTAGAGCCTTTCCACACTTCATTCTTCCCGACAACTCCTTACCATGATCAAATTGAGATTAGGTATCAAGATGCCCTTGAAGGTTTAAATGAAATTAAAGATCAAATAGACATTGTCTTTATTGATGCAGCTAAGCGTGATTACAGCGAATTTCATGATTTGATTTGCTCCAAGGTTCGTAGTGGTGGTCTGATCATCGCAGATAATGTGCTCTGGAAAGGTAAGATTTTAGCGGGACAGGATAATAAAAGTGTAGCTTTAAGAGCTTATAATAAGAAGGTTTTAGAAGATGAGCAGTTGGTTAATATGCTGCTGCCCTTGTCAGATGGTTACCAGATTATGATTAAAAAATAGTGAGCAATCAGCAAGACATATATCGTAGGTTTTTTGCCCAATGTCGTGAGGTCTTTCCAGTGAGTATGCATCCCTGGAACTTGGATGCCATGACTCAAGGTAATTGGGCTGCGGTAATTATGAAAAAAGGTACTGATGTTCAGGCTGTTTGGCCTTATTATCTCAAAAAAAAATACGGTATTGCCTATGTAACGATGCCCGTCTTGACAAAGTGGATGGGTCCCGTATTCAGTCCCAAAATTGGCCAACAAAAAAGAACGGGCATCATCCGAGAAATGATAAAACAGTTTCCATCCCTAAGTTATCAAGATCAAAATTTTCCTTATGAAAATGTAGACTGGTCGCCCTTCGAATGGGCAGGCTTAAGTCAGTCGATTAAATATAGCTTTAGGATAGACTTAGAGCAGGAAACATCATTGATAAAAAACGGAATGATTAAACAGTATCAAAAAATGATTGATCAATTTCCTAGGGAAGCCTTTACCATATTTCAGGATAAAGATGTCAGTAGTTTTTATCAAAAAAGCCAACAAATATTTAATCAACAAGATTTGAAGATTCCTTATAGCTTCGAACAATTATCCAGTCAATTTACTGCAGCTGTAGAAAACGAACAAGGTGCTTTATTTTCGATAAAAGACGGGGATGAGCAGATCCACAGTTCAGTATTTCTACTTTGGGATGATACAAGTTGCTACACGCATATTATTGTGGATGACAAAGAAAAACGATCCAGCAATGCTTCCTTTTATTTGATTTGGCATTTAATAATGTATGCTAAGCAAAACTTGCAAAAAAGGCATTTCGATTTTGAGGGGAGTATGATTAAAGGAGTGCAAGAGGTAAGAAAAAACTTCGGTGCGCAGCCCATTGCTTATCATCGAGGATACAGATATAGAAATCGTTTCGTGAAGCTTGGGCATAGTTTTGTGTCTGGTTAACAATAGATGCTATTTCATCTTCTAGTTGAGTCATTTAGCCTGCGTAAAATCTTAAGCAAAGGTTCAGTTAAGGGCTTGAAAATATTTTCCTACTTCCCATTTCCGAATATTTTTTTTCCAAAGCAACGAAAACTAGATAATTTACGTTTAATAGATTGTTGATCTTGTCTACAGTCAAAAAGCCTGTTTTTAGGAACACTAATTAAAAATTGGTATATAATTTATCCTAAGGGTATAATGGCTAATCATTAATGTACTTACCTTGAAATTTTTTAAAAGCTTTAAATAGATCCATGAAAATTACAAACACTTTTATTGTATTGTTAGGCACAATATTATTACTAATTTCTTGTGCAAAGGATTCAGATCAAAAAGCTAAAGAAACACAGCTTGGAATTTATCTTACCGATTGTCCTTTTGAAGCAGAATCAGTTTTTGTTGAAATTCTCAAAGTCCTTGCAGAAGATGAAGATGGACTTACAACGGAATTAAATACCTCAGAAGGAATATATAATTTACTAGATTTTCAAAATGGAGTGGATACTCTTTTAGCAACAGGGAATGTAGATTTTAATACATTGGAAAACCTATACTTTGAATTAGGGGAAAATAATACAATCGTAGTTGAAGGAGAAACATTTCCGTTGGAATTAAAGCAAGATAACATTGTTAAGGTTAAGATTAAATATGATTTAATTACTGGTGAGAATGATGTAGTTATTGATTTTTATGCTTGCACATCGATCATTTATAATAATGGAGAATATACTCTGAAGCCAGTTATTAAGTTTAAAGGAGCTCGAGGAGATGAGCATGATTTTGTGGAAGATTTTTTAGAGGATCTAGATGATTGTTTTTCAGTTGTTTTTCCAATAGGATTAATTGATGTGGACTCGATGATTGTTTCTGTTAATGATGATGAGGCTTTAATCGAAGCTCTTTTATCAGGTAATATAGTTGATTTGAGTTATCCTATATCATTACAGTCTGAAGATGGAGAAATCGTAGTAGTTAATGAAGAAGAATCTTTAGAAATACTTATTGAAGATTGTTTCGATGATCAAGAGGAGAATGAGGAAAACGAAGAAGAAAATGAAGAGGTGATGGAAAGTTTAGAAGAAGCACTGGAATGCTTTGATGTAAACTATCCTATTTTCTTTATTGGAGAAGATAGTATACAAGTGACTGTTAATTCAGCAGAAGATCTTGAATTGATTTTTGATGATCACTCATACAGCCTTCAATTCCCAATAGAATTGTTGGATGAAAATGACGTATACACTATTACTAATGGAGAAGAATTAGAAGAATTAGCTGATGATTGCGAGGATTCAGAAGATGATAATGAAGAAAACGAGGAAGTTTTAGAAAGTCTTGAGGAGGCCTTAGCATGTTATGCAATTGTTTATCCAGTATTTTTCATTGGAGAAGATAGCCTTCAAATATCTGTAAATTCAGACGAAGACTTGGAAAATATATTTGATGAAGCGTCATTTGTACTTTTATTTCCAATTGAGTTGTTTGATGAAAATAATACGTACATAATATCAACAATTGAAGAACTTAGTGAACTGGCAGAGGGATGTGAAGACGAAGAAGACGAAGAAGACGAAGAAGATGAAGAAGATGAAAGTGAAGATTTTGAAGAATTGTTAGAAGATGTTTTAGATTGTTTTGATTTGTTTTTCCCACTTTCTGTTGATGGAGTGGCTGGAGAAAATTTTACCCTTGAAAATATCGACCAATTATACGAATTGATGGAAAATGAAGAAATAGTGAAATTTTTATTTCCAATACAATTGATTGATGAAGATGGTCAGACCATTTTTGTGAGCAATAATGGTCAATTAAATCAGATTATTGATGATTGTGATTAGGTTAAAGTTGTAATAATATAATAAGGGTGGATAATATGATATTGTCCACCCTTTTTTAATTAGAAAACTATTCTTTGTTTAACAGAGAGACCACCATATTTAAAAACTGGAGAAATGAGCAAATGTAAATAGTATAGATTATATTTCTTTCAAACTCTTATTTCCACAATTGAAATAGCCATTATCTTTACCAAGGCTAATGGACAAGAGCACATCAACCATATTACTAAAAAAGCTAGCAGCTAACTATGGCTTTGCAAATATAGGCATTGCTAAAGCGGAGTTTATGGAGGAAGAAGCCCATCGATTAACGGATTGGCTAGCTCAGGGAAATCATGGGCAAATGGCATATATGGAGAATCATTTTGACCTAAGAGTAGATCCAACTAAATTGGTTCCTGGAGCCAAGTCCGTCATCAGTCTCTCCTTTAATTATCACACAACATTGAACCAACAAGATCCAGAAGCTCCTAAAATAGCTAGCTATGCTTATGGTCGTGACTACCATAAAGTTTTAAAGAAAAAACTAAAGCAAATGCTGGCGGAGCTCCAAGAAAAACTGGGTAATTTTAATGCGCGCATTTTTGTGGATTCTGCACCAGTTTTAGAACGAGATTGGGCTAAACGATCAGGTGTGGGATGGGTAGGAAAGCATACCTTATTGCTCAGTCCAAAACATGGCTCCTACTTTTTCTTGGCAGAAATCATTTGTGATTTAGACTTAAGCTATGATCACCCAATCAAGGATCATTGTGGTACATGCACTCGCTGCATCGATGCTTGTCCTACGGATGCTATTAGTCCTGAAGGCTATGTTTTGGATGGAAGTAAATGCATTTCCTATGCGACCATAGAGTTAAAAAATCAGATTCCTGATGAATTTCAGGGCAAGATGGACAATTGGATGTTCGGTTGTGATATTTGCCAACAAGTTTGTCCTTGGAATCGATTTGCCAAACAGCACCAGGAGCCAGATTTCGAGCCAAGAGACCAAACGATGGAAATGAGTAAAAAGGACTGGGAGGAAATTACGGAGGAAGTGTTTTTCGACTTATTTAATGGCACACCTATCATGCGTACGAAATATGAAGGTCTTCGACGAAATATTGACTTTTTAAAAAAAGAGAAAGGATAGTTTGTATATCTTAGATTCAATTGGAAAAGTATGCTATTAAAATCTAGATATGTAATTGCCATTATTTCCATTTTACTGGTGTTTTTGGCAGTGTTTTATTTAAGTGATATTCTCATTTATATGGTAATTGCATGGGTGATATCCATGATGGGAGCACCTATAGTCACTTTTTTTACAAAATATATTGGTCCCACGTTTAGTGCTGTAGTGAGCCTAGGTATTATAGCGCTTGCATTTATTTTAATTATAAGAATTTTTATTCCGCCATTAGTCCAGCAAGTGCGAAATCTTGCGGCCATTGATTATGAAGCGATGGTAGATAGTCTGGAAGAACCATTTAACGACTATGAAGCTTGGATGATTGACAAGGGTTTGATGGATAAAAAGCAGGAACAAACCATTGATTTAGAAGCCGAAGAACAGAAGAAAATTAATGAGCAGATAAACACCAAAATTGTAAGCATAGATAGTTTACTACAAGAAAGTGCGGACTCTTCAGGTTTACGAAATGTTACTTTGATGGTCAATGTTTTGCCCGCTGATGCTGACCAGTTATTGGATGAAGAAGCGGAAGTGAATATTGACGATTTAAGCATTCTTGATCGAACTAAAAGAGGATTGGCAGCTTCTTTAAACCCACAACGAATTACGTCAGTCTTCGGGACTATATTTGGCTTTTTTAGCAATATTTTGATTGCTGTATTTTCGATCTTTTTTATTGCCTTTTTCTTTTTGAAAGAACAAGGTCTTGTGGATAAAATTATTTCAGCGATTATTCCGGATAAATTTGAAGGCAAGTCGCTAAAGGCTATGGATGATGCGACAAAGCTCTTAATTCGGTACTTCTTAGGGATTTTAACTCAAGTTACCATCATCACTGTTTTTGTCAGCTCTTTGTTAGGTATCCTAAGTGTAAAAAATGCTTTGTTAATTGGCTTTTTCGCAGCATTGATGAATATCATTCCGTATATCGGTCCGATAATCGGTGCTTCATTTGCGGTGATTATTACTGTTTCATCCAATTTGGATTTAAGTTTTTATGATCAAATGCTTCCCTTGCTAGGTAAAGTGGTATTAGTCTTTGCACTCATGCAGTTACTTGACAACTTTTTACTGCAACCCTTCATTTTCTCGAAAAGTGTCAAAGCGCATCCACTCGAGATATTTATCATAGTCTTAGTTGGATCTAAGTTTGGAGGAGTGCTCGGTATGGTATTAGCCATTCCAGTATATACCGTTTTTAGGGTTCTGGCCAAGATCTTTTTATCAGAGTTCAAGGTTATCCAAAGCATAACCAAAAGCATAGAATAATGGCGGGAGAATTACATCTATTCCCTTGTCCTATAGCCGAAGAAACAAACCACCAATTTTCTGACTTTGTAGTGAATGAATTAAAATCTTGCCGATATTTTATAACTGAACGAGCAAGGACAACTAGGAGATGGTTAAGTTCACTTAAGTTCCCAGTTCCCATTCAAGAATTAGTGATTGAGGAGATGGATAAGAATAGCCCAGGAGTTCACAGAAACCAATTGTTGGCTTGGTTAAAAGAGGGCAAAAAAGTAGCCCTTCTTTCCGAAGCGGGAACACCCTGTATTGCGGATCCTGGAAACCTGTATGTTATGGCAGCGCAATCAGCATCCTACAAAGTTGTGCCTTATGTGGGCCCAAATTCCTTAATTCTTGCGCTTATGGCATCTGGATTAAATGGTCAGCAATTTAGTTTCCATGGATATCTTCCCATAAAAGATGAGGCATTAAAAAAGAAATTAAGCCAATTAGAAAAACGGGTAGTTCAACAAAAAGAAACGCAAATTTGGATCGAGACTCCTTACCGAAATGATCGGATGTTTAAGTCTATTCTTAAAAATGTAAACCCGTCTGTTTCTTTATGTTTAGCAACAGAAATTAACGGTAAAGAAGAATCCATTCGGACAAAAAAAATTGCTGATTGGAGGAATAAATCGATTGAGATCGGAAAGAAAAACACAGTGTTTTTACTAGGGTTTTAAGCTTCTAATCGTTTTCAATAAAATTTAAAATACATACTAAAAATCTAGACTGTTTCCGTTAATCAATCAATGGTTTGGAAAATACTAATATGTATAATTGTTTCTCTATGCTTGGTTAAATATGCCAGCTTCAAAATGGCAAAGGATTATGAAAAGCAAGCTCATTTTTATAAAGAGTTTATTTTTCATGAGAAAAAATTTCTTGATAAATACAGATATGGGAGCCTAGATAATCTCAGGCATGCATTGAAATTTCAGGGGGAGAACACTTCATTTTTTGAAGCATTAACTAGACTTGAATCTCTAAGTGATTTGAGTAATGCAGAACTACCACTGGATGAAAGCACAATTCAGCGAATAGTTAATGAGGTTTCAGGAATGCCTGAATACCTTAAGCTTTCAATTGCACAGGAAAAAGCATTGCAACTAATTGAGCTCAAGTATGATGTGAAAAACTTCGCTTACAGCAAGCTGAAGAATAGGGGGTTTTATTTGACTTGCATTAAAGAAGAAGCCAATAAGTTGCATTTAGGAGGCGAACTAATTGCTTACAAAACCAATAATCCAATAAAGTTTAGGTCAAAAGATGGAACCAAAGAGTGGAACGAGAAGGCCATCAAAACTGAAATTCCTCTTTCGGATTTAAATGTCTTTTATATTAATAGAAGAACTGGAGAGGAACATAAAATTGAAATACCATGAAAACTTTTATTTTATTGATTATTAGTTTCGGACTTTTGGTTTCCATAGTAATGGATTTACATGCTAGTCTACAAGTGCGAGCAGACAAAAAAAGTATAGAGGAGTATTTAAAATATAAAAACCCTCGTATGCTGGATGTTCTCAATAAGGTGAGAACTCGGATAAAATCAGCTTTTAATGGTAAAAGCAGTCTTTATCAAGATAATAAGAGCTATTACTTATCCATGACCAATCCAGATTATGACGACTTAGACCCATTTGTTTATCTAAATAGCGATATAGCCAATTCACTAATAGCCAAGCAAGATTTCCTATTTAATAAAGCGAAATCAATCGAGGTCAATTCAGTTCTTATCTCAGAATATTTAGCTTATAGAAGAACCAATGAAATGCTAGGAATCATTGCTTCAGAGTTACTTAGGGAACCTTGCAATCTATTAGATTTTGATGAGTTTTATTTAAAGAAAACTATTGGCGATTCTATTCTCCTAAGTTATGATAAGCAGGTAGACACCTTCGCTTTTGAAGTTTGCATCTTTATTAATGACGAGGCTTTTGATTATAGGCTAAATGAAGCTAACCAGAGCTTTACAATTGATTATGATGAATTAATTCAAATAAGAACAGAAATACTGGATTATAAGTACAACACTTCTTTTTATCATAGCCATGCATACAGAAAGAAGGCAGATGGTTGGGAGGCTCTTGCCACCTGGCGACCCTAATTGAGGATTATTTGATTTTACAAAGCGTTGATTTTTATACCCTCCGATAGATTTCCCAAAGGATAATGTAAAGACTGATTTAGCTACGACGGATTGTGAAACTGCAAAAAATGGAAAATAGAGGAGTACTCAGAAACAATGATTTCGAAGAAATAAAAGTTTAATTGCTAGTTATTAAACTTTAAATAGCTTCCTCTTTTTTATAATTAGTTGGATAAAATATCATTCTGATTCTGCACCTTAATAAATCCCATATTTTTAAGCGCAGGGGAAGTTTTTCAAAAAAGCGTCTTTTTATTATCAAAAATTCGAACCATTTTAACAAAATTTACGTCTTACATTTAGATAAAACAAATATTGGATATGCCTATTGCATCTATAGCGAAAGCGAAAGAAGAGTTAAACAAGAAAGGATATTTAGATTTAGAAGTTGATCCTACCTTGGACCTAGTAGAAGAAATTGAAAAACTTAAGAAAGAGAAAAATGCTATTATTCTAGCTCATTATTATGTGGATGCAGATATCCAAGATGTAGCTGACTATGTAGGTGATAGTCTTGGTTTATCACAAATGGCTGAAAGTACTGATGCAGATATGATTGTTTTTGCAGGAGTTCATTTCATGGCCGAAACAGCTAAAATGCTAAGTCCAACGAAAACGGTCGTTCTACCAGATTTAAAAGCCGGTTGCTCACTGGCGGACTCTTGTCCAGCACCATTATTTAAAAAATTTAAGGAAAAGTATCCGGATCATAAAGTAGTGAGCTACATAAATTGTACAGCTGATTTAAAAATGCTAACGGACATTTGTTGTACATCTACCAATGCAGTTCATATTATTGAAAGCATACCAAAGGATACAGGCATCATATTCGCTCCAGATAAAAATTTAGGGGCTTGGTTGAAGAAGAAGACAGGCAGAGACCTAGTTTTATGGAATGGAGCCTGCATGGTACACGAAATTTTTTCGAACGAAAAGATTACCAAATTACAAGTAAGACACCCAGAAGCGAAATTAATTGCGCACCCTGAATGTGAAGCGCATATACTTGATAAAGCAGATTTTGTAGGATCTACTTCAGGTCTTCTAAGATTTACCCAAGAGTCAGATGCAGACACTTTTATAGTTGCCACTGAAGCTGGCATACTTCACCAAATGGAATTAAAGTCACCTGACAAGACCTTTATTCCAGCACCACCAAACAATACTTGTGCATGTAATGATTGTCCGCACATGAAGCGGAATACCATGGAAAAACTCTATTTATCCATGAAGCATGAACTACCAGAAATCCACCTAGAACCAGATGTGATTGAAAAAGGAAGAGCATGTATAGACAAGATGTTAGATATCAGTGCGAAAGCTGGACTCTAAAATCTAATCAAAACTTGACATAATTATCTTGTTCCATATTTGTTATACTGCAAATAAGGCTTACTTTTGCAGGCTGA
Source organism: Saprospiraceae bacterium (assembly GCA_020629035.1). GTDB lineage: Bacteria > Bacteroidota > Bacteroidia > Chitinophagales > Saprospiraceae > JAHDDO01. The sequence goes on from JAHDEC010000011.1 coordinate 91,203, forward strand.
ATTAACGTATAACTAAAACTAACTTTTACAAATGGGACAAAACTTGATTTACGCTATTCCAATATTTGGCTTGATAGCTTTAGCCTTCACATTTATTAAGTCTTCTTGGGTTTCTAAACAAGAAGTAGGAACAGACAAAATGGCTCGAATAAGTAAAAACATTGCAGATGGAGCAATGGCTTTCTTGAGAGCTGAATATAAAGTATTAGCAATTTTTGTAGTTGCGGTTGCCTTGCTTATGGCTTGGAGCGGAATGCAAGAAGGATCTTCAATGCTTGTGGCTGTATCATTCATCTTAGGAGCAATTTGTTCAGCACTTGCTGGTTTTATTGGGATGAAAGTTGCGACCAAAGCAAACGTTAGAACAACCAATGCAGCGAGAACTAGTTTAGGCAAAGCACTTGAAGTAGCTTTTGCGGGTGGTTCTGTTATGGGTATGGGAGTTGTTGGATTAGGTATTCTAGGTTTAGGAACGCTTCTATTTGTATACTCTTCTTTATGGGGATTTAGTACTACCGCTGAAATTTCTAAAGTAATTACTGTTATCACTGGTTTTTCATTTGGTGCATCTTCGATTGCATTGTTTGCAAGAGTAGGTGGAGGAATATATACAAAAGCAGCTGATGTAGGAGCAGATCTAGTGGGTAAGGTTGAAGCAGGAATTCCTGAAGATCACCCATTAAACCCTGCCACGATTGCGGACAATGTGGGTGATAACGTCGGTGATGTTGCTGGTATGGGAGCAGATTTATTTGAATCATATGTAGGTTCGATCATTGGTACTATGGTTTTAGGAGCTGCTTTGATGACATCTACTGGATGGGGAGATAATTTTGGAGGTGTTTCGGCAGTGTTATTGCCATTAGTTCTTGCCTCATTAGGAATTATAACCTCAATCATAGGTACTTTTTTCGTGAAAGTAAAAGAAGGTGGAGATCCTCAAAAAGCATTAAATAGAGGAGAGTTTATTGCAGCCTTTATTATGCTTGTAGTTACTTACTTATGTGTTACTTGGATGTTGCCAGAGTCTTGGAATTTTGAGGGAGTAGCTTATAAGTCTTGGGGTGTTTTTGTAGCAGTGCTTATTGGATTAGTTTCTGGTTTATTAATTGGAGTTGTGACAGAACATTACACAGGAACTGGTACTAAACCGGTTTTGTCTATTGTGAAACAATCGGTAACTGGAGCAGCAACGAACATTATTGCAGGATTGGGTGTAGGAATGATTTCTACAGCAATCCCTATCATCATTTTGGCTGCGGCAATTATTGGAGCATATCATTTTGCAGGTCTTTACGGAATTGCTATTGCAGCTGTAGGTATGCTTTCAAATACGGGTATTCAATTGGCAGTCGATGCCTATGGTCCTATTTCTGATAATGCAGGTGGTATTGCTGAAATGGCTGAATTACCAAAGGAAGTTAGACAAAGAACAGATAAATTAGATGCTGTAGGAAATACAACGGCAGCGATTGGTAAAGGTTTTGCCATCGGAAGTGCAGCATTGACAACTCTAGCATTATTTGCTGCATTTATTACAGCTTACAATGTGGCTAATCCAACTGATAAATTAACTGGGATTGATTTAATGAATCCTAAAGTAATGGCCGCACTTTTTGTGGGAGGAATGCTACCGTTTTTATTTTCAGCATTATCAATGAATGCAGTTGGAAGAGCCGCCATGGATATGATTAAGGAAGTAAGACGTCAGTTCAAGGAAATTCCTGCATTGAAAGCCGCCTTGGCAGTAATGAAGAAGAACGAAGGAAAAGAAATGAGCGACTGGTCTGATGCTGATAGAAATGTGTTTGATGCTGCTGATGGTTCAGCAGATTACGGTAAATGTGTAGAAATTTCTACGAAAGCATCTATTAGAGAAATGGTGTTGCCAGGAGTAATCGCTATTTCTTCTCCAGTATTAATGGGCTTTTTAGGTGGTGCTGAAATGTTAGGCGGTCTATTAGCAGGTGTTACTGTTTGTGGTGTTTTAATGGCCATCTTCCAATCAAATGCTGGTGGAGCATGGGATAACGCAAAGAAAATGTTCGAAGAGGGAGTAGAAATAGATGGAGAGATGCATTATAAAGGATCGGATGCTCACAAAGCAACCGTTGTAGGTGATACCGTTGGTGATCCTTTTAAAGATACTTCAGGGCCATCATTAAACATTTTATTGAAATTGATGTCTGTAGTTGCTTTAGTAATTGCACCTTTCTTATAGACGAGAAAGACTAATCATAAAGATTTTTTATGGAGACAAGCGCAAGTTTGTCTCCTTTTTTTTATCTTAAGCCTAATCAATTATAACAACATCATGAAATATCTATTTCAGCTTATCTTATTTTTCTTCTTTTTTACCAATGTTGCTTTTGCTTGTAGTTGTGAGAATGTCCCAAGTTTTTGCCAATCTACTGTGTACACTTCCGATCAAGAAACAGGGCTTGTTTTTCTAGGGGAGCTTCTCGAATCCGAACCTTGGGAAAATTGGGGAATTGCTAAAAAATTTAAAATTGTTGAAATTCTCTCTGGTGAGATTGTACTTCCTGAATCCCCATTAGCTAATGATATTGAATTTGAGAATACAGCAGATGAAGTTTGGGTTTTATCAGGGGATGGTGGTACCTGTTTATATGGGATGGAGGATGATGGTTTAGCATTGTTTTCTGTGACTTATGGAGATTGGTTTGGTTACGTACCGAGTATCTGTTCTAATAATTATTTATCAGTAGATGTAAAACATGAATGTTTCAGGCTTAATATTAGATCCTTTCGAATGGGAAACCATTGCTTATGATGAATTAATAACAATTATTAAGAGTGACGGATGTATAAGTTCAACAAACGATTTTGGAAAGGAAATGGAAGCGGGTTTAGAGTTACGTAGCTCCTTCTTTTCGTCCGAAATTTCTTTTAGTTTGTCCAATGTTTCGATCGAAGATTTAGAAGTGGAAGTTCTAAATGCAATGGGCCAAATGGTTATATCTAAAAAGGTGGAGCAAAAAAATTATAATACAATATCGACCAATAAGTTATCCAATGGAATATACTTTCTCTCTTTTGTCAAAGACAGAAATCGATATTCAGTTAGGATCATAAAACAATGAAATTAATGATCAAAATACCCATTTAATTTAGGGAGGCTAATGATTTATTGGCTTGAGTAAATCTTAATGTCTATTCTGTGTGGAAAGAGCATTTGGATCGTCATTAAATGGTTTATCTCATTATTTATGTTCTTCCTATTATCCTTTTAAACAAGTTTTTATAGTTTTTTATAGGACCTCTTGGTTTTCCACTATAGTCGATTTGTATATTTTCCTCAGAAAGATTGTTTAGACTAAAACTTAGCGGATAGACGAATTCTGGTTTTCCAAAATAATTAATCGGGCCATATTTTATCGCATAAATTTTGACTTCTCCATTTTCATTTTTTTTGACAAGTGGAAATTCTTGCGTATAATCCAAGTAATATTTTATTAATCTTTCATTCGAAATCTCTTTTAGAATTTCATTATCACTTTCAACAAATTCAAATTTGACTGGCGTCTTTTTGTCGAAAATGCTATAGGTGCTAAACTGATACCCTTCTTCTTGTTTAACGATTCCATGCCACAAGAAAATGTTTAGGGGTGTGGGTGAGACTAAGATATCCTCATAGGCCATATTATCAGCATCAAGTTGACTCTTGAAATGGTAATAAGCATGATTTTTAGATACTAATCCCAATAAAAGATAGCAGGTAGAAAAAATCAAGGAATATTTAATCGCATTGCTTTTTATTTTTTTTCTTGATTTTAATAGATGCATTAATATTCCACTGAATAGTATACCAGTATATACAGGTTCGAATACATGGATACTATTTAAAGAGAACAAATGATCGTCAAATGGACTTATCAGTTTAGTTCCATAGGTTGTAAACCAATCCAAGATTGAATGTGTAAAAATGCAGAGGAAGAATGCAAGATTCCATGTTTTCCTTGACTGCTTTCGTTTATAGATTCTATAGAATAATTCTCCTAGTAATAAACTAAGCACAATGGCCAAGCCAATTGAATGTGAGACACTTCTGTGGATGCTTAGAAATTCGATATCGTTAAAGAATGGAACAAGAAATACATCAAGATCGGGTAAAGTACCTGCAATAGCTCCTATCAACAAAGACTTTTTACCTATATCTTTTTCTTTTACTATTGCAAAAGTTGCTGCACCTAATAATCCCTGAGTGAGTGAGTCCATATATATTAAACGAAATTATTTTTTATGAGGTATAATAATTCCTAACACATCATAACGAATATCTATTAACTAACTACACTTACTCATTCAGCCCTAAACAGGCTACAAATCAGGCATACCTTGGAAAATATTAATTCACCAAAAAAGGATGCTATGAAAAATGTATGTTATTTAATCTGTCTACTTGTTTGTTTTACTAAACTGCAAGCACAGGAAAACGATCAAAACCAATCACCTTATTTTCAAGTGCTCACCGAAGGTATCTCAGCTTCTGATTTTCCCTTATTAAGCACGAAAGCTGATGTGCATATTACAGGTCCAGTAGCTGACGTGGAAGTATCGCAAACCTACCAAAATAAAGGTCAAGTACCTATGGAAGCAATTTATGTATTCCCACTCTCTACTCAAGCAGCAGTCTACCACATGGAAATGAAAATAGGCAGCAAGGTAATTGTAGCAGAAATACAAGAAAAACAACAAGCAAGACAAACTTACGAACGAGCTAAAAAGGAAGGAAAAACGGCTAGTCTATTAGAACAACATAAACCGAATGTATTCCAGATGAATGTGGGCAACATAATGCCAGAAGAAACCATAGAAGTTTCTTTGCGCTACAACGAACTTTTAAAATCCAGCAACAAAATATATGAATTTGTCTACCCTACAGTCGTAGGGCCAAGATTTGTCGGAAAAGAAGAGCAAGTAGATTACGCAAATAATCCCCACAGTAAAGCGGGTGTTGACGCAGCATTTAACTTTGATATAGAAGTAAGCATGCATGGAAGCAAGAACATTGCTTTCAGCAATTGTAAAACACATAAAATTAATGCTCAGTTTATCAGTGGAGAAGAATATCTAATTCGCCTACATCCGGAAGAAAAAAAGGCTTCAAACCGTGACTTTATTCTTAGATACAGCTTTGCAAACGAAGAGTGGTCAAACAGCACCTTTTTATATGAAGAAAATGGGGAGAAATTCTTTTTGTCCATCATTGAACCGCCACAAAGAGAAAATGACCTGGAATTGGCTCCGAGAGAATACATATTTGTCATGGATGTTTCAGGTTCTATGACGGGTTTTCCACTAGATGTATCCAAAGAACTTATGCAAGATTTAGTGTGTAATCTTAACCCGTGGGATAAGTTTAATATCATGTTATTTGCGGGTGGATCCCAATTGATGTCCACCATGTCACTCTTGGCTACCCAGGAAAACATGGAAAAAGCAAACACATTTCTAAAAGATGAAAGCCGCTATGGTGGAGGGACTCGACTCTTGCCAGCTATGGAGCAAGCACTTGGTCTTCCTACAGATGAAGCAATAAGCTCTAGATCGATTGTTGTGATCACTGATGGTTATGTAACAGTAGAAAAAGAAGTCTTTGATCTGATTTCCAACAATTTGGACAAAGCTAATATTTTCACTTTTGGTATTGGAAGCTCTGTTAATAGACACCTCATCGAAGGGATGGCTCACATAGGTAGGGGAGAACCACTAATTATTACAGACCTACAATACGCTAAAGCAAAAGCCCGAAAATTTAGAGAATATATCCAACGACCTATATTAAGTAATATTGAGATTGAGTTTTCAGGAATTGAAGTCTATGATGTTATCCCTAAAACAATCCCTGATTTATTAGCTGAAAGACCAGTTTATATATTCGGAAAATACAAAGGAGAAAATAAAGGCAAACTGAAGCTAAAGGCTAATAAAGGAAGGAAACGCTTTAAAACGTCACTCAATATTGAAACAAAAAATCTTAGCCCAGATCATCAAGCTATCAAATATTTGTGGGCACGAGAGCAAATTAAAAGTCTCGAATATCTAAATCACATAGAGCATAACAGTGCTATAAAGAAGGAAATAACCAAATTAGGTTTAAACTATAATCTCTTGACTGAGCATACTTCTTTTGTGGGCGTAAATCATGAGGAAGTAGTTAATAATAACGGGAAAACGGTTAAAGTGAAACAAGTGCTTCCTATGCCTAAAGGAGTTACTAATCATGCCATTGGATTTAGTATGAACGTCGAGGAAGTTGTTGAAAATGGGACTAGTCAATCATCTTCCGTCTTATTTGTATCCATGGAAACAGAAAAAGGACAGTACTTTAATCAGTCACTACATCAGCTACTGACCAAACAAATAGTTTTTACTGAAGAAGAAAAAGCTTTTTTACAACACAATACATTAAGCCTAGATTATTTACATGGAACCGGCCAATGGATATTGAAAGATCGCAAAGGCTTGTTGACTAAAGCCTTTAAGGAACAATTCATCGAATTATTAAAGCTAGAAATGACTGACTTTACTCAATCAATGACCATTAAAATTGACTTCTTATGGGTTTAATAAAAGGCATATGTATGACGATTGGACTGCTTGGTAGTTCTGTATTTATATTTCTTATAAGTCAAGTAACATTAGAATCGAAGGACAATATTGGACAAACTAATGAGGGAAAGTCAAGTGCTAAATCTATATGCTTTCTATTAGGTGAGGACAAACCTGGTTATGAATATTTCACCTTGGCAAAAGCGTATTATCTGAATGATGACGAGGACAAAACGGATGTGGTGGTTAATACTTGTCGATCGATCGAAGAAGTTATCCAATATCTAAATGAGCATAACAATCAAAATCCATGGAGCACAATAGAAGTTGTGCTCCATGGTAATCCCTATTCAGGATTATCCACAAATATTAAAGATGGTGGATTGCGGGCGACACCAAAAAATTTGCTAAAAAGCACCCTGCTAAATGGTTTACCTAATTTGCAGACTGGTACAATAAATTCAGAAACGAAGATCAACTTTTGGGGATGTGGAATCGGTAAAAATCCATTTATTAATATGGCTTTAGACACTTTCTTTAGTCTCGAAACAGGAGAAAAGCCAATCATTTATACTTCTCCCCACTTTGTGATTTTTAAACCGCAAGCAGGTGCGAGCACACCTAGAAAACTCAAAGCAAGTTATTGGCCATATATTTATAAAAGAGGATATCGACCATCCGAAAGTGTAATTGCACAAGCCATGAGGAAACAATATCCAGATGACACGATTCAATGGGAAAGTGCCATTAGAGAAACAGCAAATGACACATCGTTTTTAAATAACTCTTTCCACATTCCGGTTTCTTGGACGGTGATTTATGATCAAAAAGAAGATAGACCTAGTGTGTCAACAGAGGCTGAAAAATTAGCCTGGATTAATAGTCAACCAAGTTTGCTCGAAAAGATTAGTGAGTTACAGATTCCAAAAAATAAATTTCACTGGACGGTCAATAAAATTATCCATACGAAGGAGGATGGAAGCAAAGTGCCGGCGATTAAAGCCATCGGGATGGCTACCATATTATGTGTATTAGAAGAGACCATTTAATCCGAAACCGCCTGAGCAAGGAGTCTATGGAAATGATGGACACCTTGTTCTCTAGTTGGCGAAAAACGACCGCTTTGGTAATGGCGAGATTGCAATCCCCTGGCCACATTTTCGACTACTCGTTCGTCTTCCTGTTCCACCTTGTCCAGATCTCCACTTGCTCCTGCGTACATCTTCGATGCATCGTATACATAGCTTAAAAATTGGACTTTAGTTTTTTGTGTACTTACAGGTATTACTCGATTAATTGATAATCCCCATGGGTAAAAATTGAACATCATATTAGGGAATAACCAAAAATAGTAGGCAGCTATCTGCTTGCCATAATCAATATGATCCTTAGGGAAATCAAAGCAATTAGAAGCATCATCACTGAAGCCAATCTGCAGGTTTCCGTGTTCAAACAACAAAGTCTCATACTGACCATAATCTAAAACCTCATTGAGTCCCTCGTGAACAAATGGAATATGAAAGCCCTCTAAGTAATTATCGCAATACAAGGCCCAGTGAGCATCTAGCTCATAATTTTTGGAAGCTGCACTATCAAAAGTGAAAGCATTTAGGTCCAGAAACCCAAGCCGTTCATTCATTTTTTCCAATATTGGATTAAGATGGAAAGCCGGTTCCAGTCCTACAAAAATCCATGGTCCCCATTTAACTAAGGGAAATGTTTTTAAGTGATCACAGGGTCTTGGAAAATTAAGTGCCTCTTTAAATTCAGGCATAAACTCCATATTTCCTTCTAAATCGAATCTGCGTCCATGATAATCACAAATAATGGATGTTTTTTTATTCGTTTTGTGGTCGACTAACAAATTAGCTCTGTGTGTGCAGACATTACTTAAACAACGGATCGAAGATTGGTCATTGACTAGTAATAATGGTTCTGGAAGGAAGTCTTGTATTAGTGATAGAGGTTTACAGTCTCCTTGGGTTTTTAGGTCTTTATCATCTCCGATAAATTGCCATGCCTTTGAAAAGACATCCTCTTTAAGTTTATTAAAAAGATCTTTATCATTATAGAAATGTGCCGGCAGTGTTTCAGCTTTACGAATATCCTTATCAACAAAAAAGGCTTTTCCCATAGAGTACTTTGTGTTTCTTAAGTGTATTGGAATAGAACTTCTTGGGCTCCACCATTATTTTTTTCGATATAAAATTTGACTTGTGAATAACTTTTTAGCAAATGGATAACCTCATTTTTTAATTGGCCTTTTCCTTTCCCATGGATAATGGTCACGGATGCTCTTCGCCTATTAATGGCTTGTTTAATATAGTTTTCGCAGGTTTTAACTTGGTAGTTTAATATTTGTATGGGATTAGCATGTTCTAGATCTGGACTGAGTTTTTCCATATGCAAATCGAGCGTATCATTAAATGCTTTTAAGGCCTTATATTTTTTTATAGGTTCTAGTGGTAGTGTTTTTTTTTCAGAGGGAGCTTGGTATTCTTGGACATTTTTTAGGCTTGCTAGATATATCTTCCCTTCAGCTTTAATACGCAGTTTACCATTTTTAGCCAGTCCTTCGTAGGTACCTATACGACCACTAGAAATGACTTGAAGCAGTTCACCAATCCATAAATTTTTAATATCAAGCCTAGCCATTTAGAAATGTCTTTGGTTTATCATTTTATATATTATAAGATTTTTGCCAATATTATTAACCTAACTATAACACATTTGATGAATATATGTATGATATTTGTGGTATTAAATCTATAAAGAATATGCAAAGTATTTCAATTAAGCTTAAGACATTGTCTGTTTTGATGACACTTTTATTTTTTGTCTTAGGTAGTACCAATGTTATAGCTCAAGATAATTATACAGCAGAAAACGAAGGCTGGTTAGTAAATATTGATGAAGCTTATAAATTATCTCAAGAAACTGGAAAACCAATTTTAGCAAATTTCACAGGTAGTGACTGGTGTGGATGGTGTAAGCGTTTAACAGCTAGTGTTTTTGTGAAAGATGATTTCCAAAAGTGGGCTGATGAAAATGTAATCTTACTAGAATTAGATTACCCTAGAAGAAAAAAGCTTCCAGCAGATATTAAGCAACAAAATGCAAACCTACAAAGAGCCTTTAAGATTTCTGGTTATCCTACCGTTTGGGTTTTTGATTTAGATAAGGATGATGCTGGACAATTCCAGATAAGTGCTTTAGGAAAAACAGGTTACGCAAAAACACCTGGTGACTTTATTGGGGCTGTCGATCAAATGATAGCTAAAAGACCTGCAAGAGCAAATTAATAAAGGAAACTTTAAAAGATAGATAGTGCAAATAGACTTAGTTTATTTGCACTTTTTTTATGCTGGATTCATGGATATAGCAAAATGTTCTGCTACAAAGGCTTCTAGCGTTTCAAAAAACTGATGGATATCCTCGGTTGAATTTCCATAATTGATGGTTACTAAACGCACAAACGTATCTCCCTTAAACGAACCATGGCCCACCATTAATTTACCATGCTCATATAATGCAGCGCAAATTTCTTCGGGTGCGATATCCTTATAATTAAAACAAACACTCAAGGTGTTTTCATTACTATAAAGTTTGTAATCTGGATGATTACGGACATAAGCTCGTCCTTCAGCAGCCAAATCAAACTGATGGTCAACTATTTTCTCTAATCCTTTATGACCAACTGATTTCCATAGTGTCCACAATTTAAGTCCATCATTTCTTCGACCACATTGGAGAGATACCTTTCCCAAATTGTAATCGTCTTCATCCATCTGGAAAAGATAACTAGCATTGTTATCAAAAGATTTAGAAAGATATTCCTTATCCTTTACCATAATAAAAGAACAGGTTAGTGGAGTACCTAGCATTTTATGGGCATTAATACTGAATGAATCACTCTTTTCTGCTCCTTTGACTAAATGCTTGTATTTGTTACTCAGAATTACGGAGCCACAATAAGCGCCATCTATATGTAACCAAATATTGTATAACTGACAAATATTAGCTATTTCGTCTATGGGGTCGAAAGCACCCATCACGGTGGTTCCAGCCGTAGCATTGACAAAGAAAGGAATGTTTCCTAATTCTAGATCATTTTCAATTGCTGCTTGTAATGCCGAAGGTATCATTTCCCCAAGAGCATCTGACTCAATGTATCTTACCTGATCTCTACCTATGCCTATAAAACTTGCATTTTTTGAAACTGAATAATGAGACTCTTTGGATGTATAGGCGGTTAATGCACTTCTAACGCCCATTTGTCTTATCGTTTCTTGAGCGCGGTCTCTAGCCATCAAAATGGCCATAAAATTTGTCATTGATCCACCCGAAGCCATCGTACCACCGGCTTTGTCGCCATAAGCTAGTAATTGGTTGAATTGCTTTACAATAATTTTTTCAATAGCAACCATAGGACCTGATACCTTATAGGTATGCATGGCATTGTTAAGGACGACGGCTAATAAATCTCCTAATGTAGCTCTGGCGTTACGCCCGCCGAATAACTGGTTAAAAAATGATTTAGTAGCTGTACGTGGGGTAAGAAGGATTAAATCTCTTAAAATTTTTGAAAACTCATCATCGGCTGAGCCTTCATCACTTAGGCTTATATCTATCTTCGACGAAATATCTTTTGGACTGATCGGAGGCAACACTGGGTGTACCTTCTCGTCTTTCAATAACTCATCAGTTATTTTTCTAAACAGATCTAGTTCAAATTTCATCAATCAATGATTATCGTTTGTCTCGCAAACATAGCTTTTTTGTATTAAACTCTATTAAAAAACATGTCTACAAAATTCATTCTTATTCCTAAATGATTGGTGCCACCTTCTAAATGATAAAGGGCAACACCATAATCAATTTTTATCTTTTTAATATTTATCCCAAAGCCAAAAGAGAATCCGGCTAAACTGTTAAGCGACTCTACTGATAATTCGCCTTTTCTTAGATGATTATATCCTACTCTCAATCTAATTTGATCACGTTTTCCAAGTAAGAATTCACCATTAATGATAATATGTCTAAAGAAATTATCAAGTGAAACGATAAAAGGCCTTTCTTCAATGACATTTCCAAAAATATCTGTAGGTAAATTGGCTGGATCACTGTATCTCAAATTCCATTGTTGCAAATTATGGGCAATGATCGAATATCTAAATGGTAGATATTTTAATTCATTTGAAAAACCAATTTGTATATCTTGTCTTAAGTCATCTTTTGTTTCGTAAAAGGGACTAAGTTGAGTACCAATGTTTTTCCAAACAGCACCAAACTCATAGCTTTTTTCAGGATTCCGATAGTGTACACCTAGATCAGTAGACAAAGCAAAAGAACCATATTCTGCATAGCTAGCATTCAAAGCTCTTACATTGATGCCTAGACTAATTCTTTGATTTATTTGTTTTGCGGCACCTATTGTAAAAGCGACTTCGGAAGCATCAAAGTTTCCCTGTCTTTGTCCAAAAATATCTGCTCGCACAAATTCGCCATAATCTACATATTGAGCTGAAGCATGTAGACTTAAACCTAAACTATCTAAGTGATAACCGTATGAAGTATAACCATAGTTGATTCCAGCAAAATGAAATTCATGATTTATGGATAATTGGTTATGAGAAGTTTTATTTAATAATGCGGGATTAATGGCGGCAAGTGCTACGTCATCATCCTGAACAGAAACTAATGATCCACCCATGGCAGTGAGTCTAGGGTTAGCCGGAAGATGCACAAAGTCAAAAACTTTTGCTACACCTAGTTGTGCAAATATCTCGCAAGGAAACAGTAATGCAAGACAAACTATAATCGCAAGTCCCTTAGTTTTTTTCATGAGTTAGTTTGATTTTCTCAGGTATGATGTCTCCTTTTTCCTTAGTCCATATGGTCTGGCAAACTGCAAAACTGTCACACATCATTTTTTTGATAAGTTCTCCTTGTTCATCAAATTGCTTTAGCTCGCCAAACTCGTTTTCACCATTCAAATACTCTCCTTGCCACTGGATTTTTCCATTTTGATAGTATTCCTTGAAGGGTCCATTCTCAGCATTATTACTCATAGTAATTTCCTCCATTAAATCGCCAGTCTCAAAGTATCGTTTGAGGATTCCCTCCATCTTACCATCTATATAATTTACCTCAACGCTCAGTTTTCCGCTTTCATAAAAAACTTGGTAAGGTCCATCTATAACATGATTTTTATAGTTTTCTATTATTTCTTTGTTTCCACTCTTAAAAAATATGGTTCTAATTCCATCTAATTTTCCATCAATGTAGTGCTCCTCGGTTTCTAATTCACCTGATGAAAAATAAGTCATTGAAATTCCGTCTTTATTGCCTTCTTTATTGACTTGATATTTTTCTACAATATTTCCTTCGTCATTTTTAACCTCGATATACTTGTTGTTGAAACAGGCATTGAACAAAAAAACAAGGCTAATAAAAAGTAGAAATCTTGTGTACATAGTTACTTGAGAAAATAGATAAGTAATCATTGAACGAAATTAGTTAAGAAAGATTTTAGATGAATAAAAAAAAGCCAGTTCATGTTTATGAACTGACTTTTATATGACTTTACACCATTATTATTGAATGGTTACTTTCAAATTTAAAAGAAGGTAGCTCTGTCATCACTGATATCTGCACCTTTCTTTAATGATTCTATCAGTTTTACATTAATGGCAGATCGTGTTGCTTGATTTGCATTTTGCATAACAAACGGAAGGTTAGAAGCTTCTCCAGCCTCAGACTTGCTTCTTGGACTTACCAAGAACAAACCACTTGTACCTACAATCGGTTTTGAAACGCTTTGTACTGGCAATGCAAAAGCAGAAGCAATTACATCAGGTTCGTTTCCAACACCAGGTATAAAACCACTTTTAAGTGATACATCTGTTGCTTCTTGAACCTCAACTTCATATTGTGTAGCTAACTCTTGTAGACTTGAAACATTTAGGCTAGCAGCTAATGCTTTAGCTTTCATTTGATTTGCTACTGCCGTTTCGACAGTTGATCTTGCAGTCGAAGCAGATTGTAACCCTGCTGGCTCAACAGCTTTTAGGGTAGTAACTACGTATTTATTAGTATAGTAATTTACCGGGTCATCGTAGCTGTATACATCTGGTCCAACATCTCCCACTTCAGTACTTTCATCAAAAGCCCATTTAATCATATCTCTAGAAGATTGGCCTACCCCTAATGTTCCGACTGTGTAATCATTAATCGAAAAGCCGTTTGAAGACTCGAAAGAAACATCTTTATCTGCAACGGCAGCTCTTAAAGTTGATATATCTCTGTTTTCGCTTACCAAATCAGCTACGATATCGTAATATTCATTTTGAGTATCTTCAGAAGGCACGATGGTCGATGCAATCGATGCAATTTTGTACTTAGGATCTCTAGTTCTAAATGTTTGATTCTGGATTTCAATTAGATGAACACCAAACTGAGAAACTACAGAGTAGTAATTTCCTGGCTTACCTGTCATAAAGCAAACTTCATTAAATTCTGGCACCATTCTACCTTGTCCAAATTCTCCAAGTTCTCCACCTTTTGCAGCAGATCCTTGATCCTGACTATGTTCTTTAGCCATTTCTGAGAAAGAAGCGCCTCTCTTTAATTCAGTGATTAAACTGTCCACATAACTTTGAGCAGCCGCTAACTGTGTTTTGTTTGTTCTATCTGCGTTTCTTAAAATATGTCTTGCTTCCACCGTGTCTGGAATAACACGCTTATCCACCATTTTAACCATTGAATACGTATTGTTATCGAAGTAAGGACCATATACGTCTCCAATCGCTAGATTCTTAATTGATTCTTTAGCAACGGCTGGTAATTGAGATTCATTGAAAAAGAAATTTGCAAAACCACCTCCATTATTTACAGCAAATAAAGAATCATCTTCTGAATCCTTAAACTTTGTAGCAAGTAAAGTAGCAGCTTCAAGTTGTGCAGTTGAGTCCGCTTTGGAAGGAACAACATCATAAACTATGTATTCTAATACTCTAGTTTCTTCTTCGTTAGTAAACCTGTCTTTATTTTCCTTTAAGTAAGCAGTTATATCTGCATCGGTCACCTCTACATCACTCGTCATTTTGTCAAATGGAATTTTGACATAACTGAAGTCTGTTTTAGTATTGTCTTCTTTGTAACTTTCTTTAGCCATCCATTGTGGCATGTATATCCCTTTTGAAACCATGTTGTTCAACTTGGTTTGTAATCGGCTTTTGGTGATTTGCTTTTGTTGCTCTTTCCAATAAGCTTCAAAATCAGGATTTAATTCTTCATCATTTTCCAAAGCTGTTTTGAAAGTGTTTAACTGAGCACGATCTACTTGACCAGTTTGTGGGTTTGTCCAATTTTGTCTAATTATTGGTGACATGTTTTGTCCAAACTGTAATTCATTCATCTCTTCCTCGCTAATCATCAATCCTAGACCTTCAGCCTCTTTTTGAATTAAATTATCTTCTACATAGAAATCCCAGATGGCTTTTCTTTTAGAAAAAACATCTGAAGTATTAGATCTATAGTAAGCTGATTCAGTACGCTGGAAATCTGCATAGTCAATTTTTTCACCATTTATTTCACCCATGGTTAAACTACCAGGACCACCACCACGATTACCCGCTGAGGTCATGTCCATTAAGATAAATGCAGATAGGGCTAAACCTACCAATATAAGTACGAACCAAAAGTTTTTTCTAATCTTACCAATTATTGCCATCCTTCTCTTTTATTTATGGATTAATGCTGCTTATGTAAAAGCTGTGCAAAGGTACTACCTTTCGGCTTATTTTCAAATAAAACGAGGTCTAGTTAATCATAGCTAGTTAATAAGGATAATTAAAGTGAATTTCTACTATGGGTAGGCTTTGCAGCTTATTGTTGGCACAGCATTTGCACATCATTTTTTGAGATTGAGTTTTGCCTAAATTCAATGGTTCTTTAAAAGCTTAGTGACCGTCTCAAGCCCTTGAGACGGTTTTTTTATGCCTTCATTTCAAGTTTTAGGAATTTTGCGGTATGTCCCGTTGATTTTTTTATCATTTTTTCGGGAGAACCTTGGAAGACTATTTCGCCACCATCACGACCAGCTTCAGGCCCAATATCAATGATATGATCAGCCACTTTGATGATATCCATGTTGTGTTCTATGATGATGATACTATTGCCTTTATCGACGAGTTTGTTGAGCACATTAATGAGGTGTTTTATATCCTCGAAATGCAGACCAGTACTTGGCTCATCTAAAATATATAAGGTATTTCCAGTCGCCTTTTTTGACAATTCTTCTGAAAGTTTTATTCGTTGAGCTTCGCCTCCGGATAAGGTTGTTGCTTGTTGCCCGAGGGTAATGTAACCGAGTCCAACACTTTGTATGGTTTTTAGCTTTCGGTTAATCTTAGGTATATGTTCGAAAAACGGCACGGCTTCTGAAATTCTCATATTTAAGACATCCGAAATGGACTTACCTTTAAACAGTATTTCTAAAGTTTCTCGATTGTACCTTTTTCCTTGACACGTTTCACAATCTACATAGACATCTGGCAGAAAATTCATTTCGATAACTCGCTTTCCTCCTCCTCCACAAGTTTCACAGCGACCTCCTTTTACATTGAACGAAAATCTTCCTGCTTTGTATCCGCGAATTTTTGACTCTGGGTGGCTAGCAAATAGATTTCTAATATCGGTAAATACGCCGGTATACGTTGCTGGATTACTCCTAGGCGTCCTTCCAATCGGGCTTTGATCTATTTCTATAATTTTATCAATTTCATCCAAACCTTTAATCGTCTGGTAGGTCAAAGGTCTTTTTAAACTTTTATATAAATGACTACGAAGAATAGGGTATAGTGTTTCATTTATTAGGCTTGACTTTCCGCTACCAGATACACCGGTTACACAAACTAAAGTGCCTAATGGAATCTTTAGATCCACCTTTTTTAAGTTATGGCCTTCTGCTCCTTTTAACACCAGATGTTTTCCATTTCCCTTTCTACGCTTTTTCGGTATTTCGATACTTACTTCTTCATTGAGATATTTTGCGGTAATTCCTGTTCCATTTTTAAAACTAGCAGGGATTCCTTCATCGATTATTGCTCCTCCTGCGTCTCCTGCACCTGGACCTAAATCTATCAAATAATCGGAGGCTAACATGATATCTTTGTCATGCTCCACCACAATTACGGTATTTCCAATCGTGGTTAAATTGCTAAGTGCCTCGATGAGTTTTTGGTTGTCTCTCTGGTGAAGTCCAATGCTGGGTTCGTCTAAAATATAAGTCACTCCAGTTAATTGAGAACCTATTTGTGTAGCTAATCTTGTTCGTTGTGACTCGCCACCAGATAGTGTTCGAGTGGATCGGTTGAGCGATAAATAATTTAAGCCTACATCCAATAAAAATTGAAGCCTCAGCCTAATTTCTTTAAGTACATCCTTCGCAATTTCTTTTTGCTTATTACTAAGATGCTGGTCAATCTGGTCAAACCATTCAGCTAAAGTTTCAAGATCCATGTGAGCCAATTCACCGATATGTTTATCAGCCAATTTATAGAATCTCGATTCTTTCTTAATTCTATATCCTTCGCATGATGGGCAAGTCTTTATGGATAAAAATTCTTCCGCCCATTGCCTGATTTTTTCTGAAGTGGATTCTTTATACCACCTTTCAAGCATGTTTACAATTCCCTCTCTTTCTAAATCATAAATAAAGTCATGCTTGCTGTATTTAAAACGTTTATCCTGATTCTTTTCAGACCCGAAAAGGATGATTTGTAAAGCCTCTTCAGGGATTTCTTTGATGGGAGTAGAAAATGTGAATTTATAATCGCTAGCAATTTTTCTTAGTTGAGTAAAGCTTGTGTTTTGTCTTACTTCTCCAAAAGGCGCAATCCCTGTTTGATTGATGGTTTTGCTATCATCTGGAATGACCTTCTCCATATCTACTGTATTAACCACACCTAGACCTTTACATTCTGGACAAGTTCCATAAGGTGAATTAAATGAGAAAGAGTTAGGTGAAGGTTCCTCGTAGGAAACGCCAGATTCAGGATCCATCAGATGTTTGCTGAAGGTTTTTAACTCGTCTTTATCTGTATCTAATATCAAGATGAAAGAGTGTCCAGATTTTAATGCAATGCGTATTGAATCCGCTAAACGATCTCTTTTTTCTTGGGTGACTTTTATCCTATCAATGACGATTTCTATATCGTGGGTTTTATAGCGATCTAGTTTGAGACCTGGTTTTAGGTCTACAATTTCTCCGTCTACTCTTACTTTGGAGTATCCTTTTTTGCGTGTTTGCTCGAATAATTCTCGATAGTGCCCTTTTCTGCCCCTAACGACTGGAGCAAGGATAGCAATTTTCCGATCTAGATAGGTCTCTAATATTTTGTCAATGATTTGAACCTCACTGTATTTGACCATTTTATTCCCATTTATATGAGAGTAGGCTTCACCAATTCTGGCATAGAGAAGCCTTAGAAAGTCATAGATTTCGGTAGTTGTTCCCACCGTACTTCTAGGGTTCCAAGCAGTTGTTTTTTGTTCAATGGAAATGACCGGACTTAAGCCCTCCACTTTATCCACATCTGGCCGCTCCATTTTGCCTAAAAACTGTCGAGCATAAGCTGAAAATGTTTCCATGTACCTTCGTTGGCCTTCTGCATAAATAGTATCAAATGCCAGGGAGGATTTGCCACTTCCGCTTAGCCCAGTAATAACTACTAGTTGGTTTTTAGGGATTTTTACGTCTATATCCTTGAGGTTGTTTTCTCTAGCTCCGATGACGTGTATAAACTGATCTTTTTTCAATGAGTTGTAGGTATTTGCTTGATGATTTGGGACAATAAATGTAAGCATTTAGTTTCAGCTTTCTGTACAACTTTTATGACAGCTTCTAAGCTTGTGGATTTTATGTTATCTGGATTAAAAACATTGGTCACTATCGAAAAAGCTAGGACAGGTATTTCCGCATGAACGGCCACGATAACTTCTGGTACGGTCGACATCCCTATCAGATCAGCACCCATGTTTTTAAAAAATGTGTATTCAGCAGGTGTTTCTAATGATGGTCCTTGCAAGCCAAGATAAACGCCTTCTTGATGTTTTATTGCTTGCTCGGCAAAAACTTGTTTAGCGATGCTTCTTAAGGATCTATCATAAGCTTCAGACATGTCCGGAAAGCGCAAGCCTAGTCGATCATCATTCTCTCCACGCAAGGGATTGAATGGCATAAAATTTATGTGGTCTTTTATGATTACCAGATCTCCCTCGACGTATGATGGATTTACTCCGCCAGCAGCATTGGACAAACAAACCATACTAGCTTTAAGGCTCTTTAAGACTCTGATCGGGAAAGTGATTTCATCAGGAGAATAGCCTTCATAATAGTGAAATCTTCCTGCAAAACAAAGTACTTTCTTTCCATGCAACATACCATAAATACAATAACTTTTGTGTCCTTCGACGGTGCTCAAAGGGAAGTGAGGAATGTCTTTATAGGCTATAGTTACAGCGTTTTCTAAAGCTGAAGGAAAATTCGTTAATCCAGTGCCTAAAATGATACCAAAATCTATTTGGTCGAGTTTCAATGTTGTTTGCAGATATTGACTAGCTTCTCGAATTTTATCAAACAACTCCATTAGACATCTACGGTTAAAGTGCTTTTATCTAATGACTGTTGCTTAATGTTAGCCGGCAGCTCACGCTCTTCGTATTCTTGGGTTCTTAATTGTGGAATAAAACCGGCTTCTCGTATTGCGTTTTGGATGCCATCTGCTGTGAACCTATAGGATGCTCCTGCAGCACTTACCACATTTTCTTCGATCATAATACTACCGAAGTCATTAGCTCCTGCGTGAAGGCACATTTGCGCTACTTGTTTACCCACGGTCAGCCAAGATGCTTGAATATTGATAATGTTAGGTAGCATCATGCGAGATAAAGCAATCATCCGTATATATTCATCACCCGTACAGGTATTTCTTGCTCGCTTTAATTTTTTGAGAATGGTGTCCATATCTTGAAATGGCCAAGGAATAAAGGCTAGGAATCCTTTGGCATGATCAGGTTTTAAGGATTGGATTTCACGTAATGAAATTAAATGTTCGATCCGTTCTTCATTTGTTTCCACATGACCAAACATCATAGTTGCTGAGGTGGTAATATTTAATGTGTGAGCTACTCTCATAATCTCTAGCCATTCTTCACCAGTACACTTTCCTCTGGAAATCAGCCTTCTGACGCGGTTGTTTAATATTTCCGCTCCGGCTCCGGGAAGGGAATCTAAACCTGCTTCCTTGAGTGAAGTAAGAACCTCCTCATGACTGGCTTGTTCTAATTTTGCAATATGGGCTATTTCCGGAGGACCTAATGCATGTAATTTTAAATTGGGGTATAATGATTTGAGTTCACTAAATAAATCACAATAATATTTAAGCCCTAGGTCAGGATGGTGTCCACCTTGCAATAAAAGTTGCTCACCTCCAAAAGCAAAAGTTTCTTCTATCTTTTGTTTGTAAGTTTCAATGTCGGTTATATAAGATTCCTCATGGCCCGGTATTCTATAAAAGTTGCAGAATTTACAATTAGCTATACAGACATTTGTGGTGTTCGAATTCCGATCTATAATCCAGGTGACCTTTTGATGAGGTACGTGCTTAAATCTTAATTGATTTGCAACTGCCATCATAGCTGAAGTGGGAGCCTCTTCAAATAAGAGCAAGCCTTCTTCTAAGCTAAGGTGCTCAAGATTCAATGCTTTTTCGAATATGGACTGTATTTCCTTACTCATCGTTTTGCTTGTTTGTACTGTATAGTTTAACAAAAGAACGACCTAAAAGTTGTTATAACAAATTAGTATAAAACATTTCTTAGATGGAACATTACATAAATAAAAAATAAATATGTGCACAGCCTTTGTCTTTCTTGGAATTACGGCACTAAAGCGCTATATTTGCGACAGATTCAGGAGGAGGGAACAAAAGTTCCCTCTTTTTTATTCATGGAACTAGAGAAATTAAAATATAAGGTCAATGACTTGCTTGAAGAATTCTTCAAACAAGCAGAATTTGAAGCATATTTTCCTGTAGGCCTGAATCTTACCAACAAAAAGTTGATGGTGTTTATCGATGGAGACAAAGCAGTAAGCTATGAGATCTGTCGAAAAACTAGCCGATTCTTAGAGTCGCATTTTGATGAGCATCAGTGGTTAGGTCAAAAATACACGCTGGAAGTTTCTTCTCCAGGGATTGATAAACCATTAAAGATGCCAAGACAATTTGCAAAACATCAAGGAAGAAAGGCTAAAGTAAGTTTGAAAGATGGTTCAGTTATTAGTGGTTTGCTTAAAGATATAAGCACTGAAAAAATCACTTTAGATACAGAATCAGCAGAACAAATAGTAGAAATACAAAATATTGAAGAGATGAAAATTATTGTAAGTTTTAAATCGTAATTAATGAATTTAGTAGAATCATTTGCGGAATTTAAAGCTGGGAAGAATATTGATAGACCCACGATGATTAGAGTTTTGGAAGACGTATTCCGAACGCTAATTAGAAAAAAATATGGATCAGACGACAACTTTGACGTAATTGTAAACGTACAGAGTGGTGACCTTGAAATGTGGAGAGTAAGAGAAATTGTCAACGATGGTGAGGTTACTGATGAGCAAAGTCAAATATCAATTTCAGAAGCGCAATCAATCGACGAAGACTATGATATAGGTGAAGAATGTTATGAGCAGTTAGAGTTAGAGATGTTTGGAAGAAGAGCTATTCAAGCTGCTCGACAAACACTGATCTCTAAGATCATGGAGCTGGAGAAAGATGAGATATTTAAACGTTACTCTGATAGAGTAGGTGAGATAATTCTAGGTGAAGTAGGGCAGGTGTTGAAGAGAGAATTACTTATTGTTGATGATGTAACTGGTAACGAATTAGTTTTACCTAGATCGGAAACGATCAAAGGTGATTTCTTCCGAAAAGGGGAGATGGTTAAAGGAGTAATTAAGTCGGTGGAAATGAGAAATAACAATCCAGTGGTTGTTATGTCAAGAACAGCGACCAACTTCTTAGAGAAACTAATGGAACAAGAGGTTCCTGAAATTGAAGATGGTTTAATCACCATCAAGAAGATTGTTAGGATTCCTGGTGACCGAGCTAAAGTAGCTGTTGAATCTTACGATGATAGGATTGACCCAGTTGGAGCTTGTGTAGGTATGAAAGGATCAAGAATTCACGGAATAGTTCGAGAATTGAAAAATGAAAATATAGATATAGTTAATTTCACGAAGAATGAAACATTGTTTATTCAACGTTCATTAACTCCAGCTAAAGTTTCTAGTATCAATTTAGATACAGAGAAAATGAAAGCTGCTGTATTTTTGAAATCAGATCAGGTTTCACTTGCCATTGGTAAAGGTGGATCCAATATTAAATTAGCTAGTCAGTTGACTGGTTATGAAATTGATGTATATAGAGAATCAGATGATCCAGTTTATGAAGATGTAGATTTAGACGAATTCTCAGATGAGATAGAAAGCTGGGTATTAGATCAGCTTAAAAATATAGGTTGCGATACGGCGAAAAGTGTGCTAGACCTAAGTATTGAAGAATTGACCAGAAGGACCGATTTAGAAGAAGAAACCATTAACAATGTGTTGAAGATTCTAGAATCAGAGTTCGCGGACGATTAAATGTTGTTATTATAAATAGTTGAATGGCTGTTAGATTAGTTAAGATTGCAAAAGAATTAAATGTGGGTTTATCCACGATTGTAGAATATCTACATTCGGAGGGTTTCGAAGTTGAAAATAAACCTACTGCGAAAATTTCGGAAGAAATGCACCAGAAGTTACTGGAGCGTTTCAGTAATTCTATGGCAGTAAAAGAGCAGGCGGATCAAATAGTCATTGGTCAAAGGCAAGCAAAGGATGAGATTCCTCCCATTGTAATTCCTGGTATTCCAGTACCACCTATTCCTCCAGTGGTGGCAGTTCCTTCAGTTGAAGAGAAAGAAGAGGTCATCGAGCCAGTAGCGGAAGAAGTAAAGGAAGAAGTAGTTGAAGAATCGCCTGTTAAAGAAGACGTGGTCGAAGAACCAGCAAAAGCAGAAGCCGAAGATCTCATTAAAGGTGAAGCTTCTAATGCAGGTATTAAGGTGGTGGGTAAAATTGATTTAACACCAAAGCCTAAAAAAGAAAAGGATAAAAAAGAAGCTAAAAAGGAACCAGAAGCACCAGTTCAAGAAGAAGTAGCTCCTCCTGAGGAAGAAACAACTAGTCCAAGCACAGAAAAAGAAGCTGAAGCTGAAAAAGCACCAGACTCTGCTAAAGAAAGAGTCGAACCACAAAAGGTTATGAAAGCTGATGCTCCTACACTAGCTGGATTAAAAATCTTAGGTAAAATTGATACTAAGAAATTTGAACCTAAGAAAAAGGAGAAACCTAAAACAGAACAAGGAAAACCTGGTGACAAGCCAGGGCCAGGAAGGAACAACCAAGATAACAAGCAGAGGAGGAAGCGGACTAGAAAAAAGGTTAATCCAGACAAATTCAAGCGAGGGCCACAAAGAGGAGGCAAAAAGCCAGGTGGCGGAGATGAAATAAAAACGGTTTCAGCGAAAGAAATAGAAGACAAGATTAAAGCAACCATGGCCAGAATTACTGGTGGTGGTAAAAAGAAGCGGCAAAAAATACGAAGAGATTCCAGAGCTGAGAAAAGAGAAAAACAAGAACAAAGAGAAGTTAGCGAAGAATCAAGCGTAATTAAGTTGACTGAATTCATTTCTGTTGCAGAGTTTGCAAGTTTAATGAATGTTTCTTCCACCGAAGTGATTACCAAGTGTATGAGCTTAGGTGTTTTTGTGTCCATTAACCAACGTCTAGACGCTGAGATTATCGAGCTTGTGGCATCAGAATTTGATCATGAAATTGAGTTTATTGATGTTGAAGCAGAAATTGAAGAAGAGGATGAATTAGTTGATGATCCAGCAGATTTAAAAGAAAGAGCACCGATTGTTACCGTCATGGGTCACGTTGATCATGGTAAAACATCACTCTTAGATTATATTAGAAACGCTAAGGTTGCAGATGGAGAAGCAGGAGGTATAACCCAGCATATTGGAGCTTATGAAGCTGTTGTGGGTGATTCCGAAAAGAAAATAACGTTCTTAGATACACCAGGTCACGAAGCCTTTACCGCGATGAGAGCAAGAGGGGCGAAAGTGACAGATATTGTGGTTATTATTGTTGCAGCAGATGATAGAATTATGCCTCAAACAAAGGAGGCTATAGCTCATGCTCAAGCAGCAGGTGTGCCTATGATTTTTGCAATAAATAAGATTGATAAGGATGGTGCTAATCCAGATTTAATTAAAACTGAATTAGCAGAAATGAATCTCCAAGTTGAAGAGTGGGGAGGAAAATATCAATCACAAGATATATCGGCAAAAACAGGATTAAATATTGATGCTTTACTAGATAAAATAGTCTTGGAAGCTGAAATGTTGGAGCTAAAAGCTAATCCTACTCGTCCAGCTATCGGAGCTGTTTTAGAGGCATCTCTTGATAAAGGAAGAGGATATGTGACTAAAATCTTAATTGAAACGGGTACACTAAGAATTGGTGATCCAGTGGTAGCAGGAGCTACTTTCGGTAAGATTAAAGCCATGTTCAATGATCGTGGAGAGAAAATCAAAGAAGCTGGGCCATCTGTTCCAGTCTTGATTTTAGGACTTGATGGAGCACCAC
This sequence comes from Saprospiraceae bacterium, assembly GCA_020629035.1. GTDB lineage: Bacteria > Bacteroidota > Bacteroidia > Chitinophagales > Saprospiraceae > JAHDDO01. The sequence continues at coordinate 115,543 of JAHDEC010000011.1, forward strand.
AAGCCGGTGAAAAAATCAAAGTTACAGAAACCGAACAGGAGGCTAAGGCAACGGCTAGCAAGCGATCACAAATAGAAAGAGAAGTAACGAATAGAGCAAGTAAGCGAATTAGTTTAGATGAGATAGGTCGAAGAATTGCTTTAGGTAACTTTAAAGAATTAAACTTAATCGTTAAAGGTGATGTGGATGGATCGGTTGAAGCACTTTCAGATTCACTTATCAAATTATCACAAGAAACGGTTCAGGTTAACGTAATCCATAAAGCAGTTGGACAAATTATCGAATCAGATATATTATTAGCATCTGCGTCCGACGCCATTATTGTCGGTTTCCAAGTAAGACCATCTTTATCAGCTCGTCAATTGGCTGAAAAAGAAGGAGTACAAGTCAAAGGCTATTCCATTATCTATGAGGCAATAGATGAAATTAAATCAGCTATTGAAGGTTTACTTGAACCTACTGAAGAAGAACAGCAAACTGCACAAGTTGAAATCAGAGAAATCTTTAAGATTTCTAAGATCGGTACCATTGCGGGTTGTATTGTTCAAGATGGTATGATCTCGAGAAACTCTAAGATTCGAATCATTAGAGAAGGAATCGTGATTTACCCGAACAAGCCAGGTGTTGTTGGTGAATTATCTTCATTAAAGCGATTTAAAGATGATGTAAAAGAAGTTAAGAAAGGGTACGAATGTGGTCTGAGTATTAAGAACTTTAATGATCTAAAAATTGGTGATTATATCGAAGCCTACGAAATTAAGCAGATTAAGCAAACCCTGAAATAAGTTGGACTTAGCTAAGTTGAAAACTATGCTCGATGCCGAGTATAGTAGAGATTTACCAATTTCGTTTATCGAATCTGATCCGATCCAGATTCCTAGAAGTTATACCAAGAAGCAAGATATTGAAATAACTGCTTTTTGGACAGCTATGCTTGCTTGGGGTCAGCGCAAAACCATCATCGATAAATCAAAAGCCTTATTTGAGCTGATGGATAATGCTCCCTATGATTTTATACTAAATCATACAGAAAAAGATTTAGAACGTTTTGCTCATTGGAAACACCGAACATTTCAGTACACCGATACCCTATACTTCATTCATTATTTTAAAAGCTACTACGAGCAAAACGAATCCATAGAGTCTGCTTTTTTAATCAACGGTCTATTTGAAGCCAAAGCCAGCATCAGCCATTTTCATAGAGAATTTTTTAATAGCCCGAATGCTCCTGCTCGAACTAAAAAGCACGTGGCTACCCCCGAAAGAAATTCGGCATGCAAGCGAATTAATCTATTTTTAAAATGGATGGTTAGGCAAGACAGCAAATCGGGTGATATAGGTATCTTTAAGGATATACTGGCATCCCAGTTAAAGCTCCCATTAGATGTACATGTATTACATTCTGCTAAAGCATTAGGTATGATAAATGCCGAAAAAACGAATTGGAAATTAGTCGAGAAATTGACAAATATTTTATTGGAAATAGCGCCTGAAGACCCCATAAAATATGACTATTCCCTTTTCAACCTATCTAAAAGTAGGTAGAGGACATATGTAGCAGAATTAAATGTGTTTTTTCTTTATAATAACAAGCAATGATTAACTAACTTACTTCATTCAATACCATACATGATGAAAAGAACTCTACTATATTCAGTATTGATTGCCTGTTTTTTGGCCGTAAAATCCTTAACTGGACAAACGAACCCCTTAGATTGTGCAGTACCCGAACAATTTTCAAACTGTGATGAAGCAACAGCCTGCATAACATGTAATTTTGATTTTTTAGAAGGATTTGAAAATACAATGTTTACAGATCTTTCGAATAACGCTTTAGATCCACTCTGTACAAATGGAGGAGTTTTCCACAATACGAGCTGGTTTGCTTTTGTGGCTGGAGCAATGATGATTTCGTTTGATCTAGAGCTTTTTAATTGTACTACTGTGGAATTTCCCCCCGGATCTGGCGATATGTTAAGAGGAATACAATATGGTATATATACAGATTGTAGTTTAAATAATGCCATTGTATGTGAGCCCGGTTGTGTCGGTGACCCATCCACGCCTATTAACTTAACCGGATTAACTGTAGGAGAAACGTATTATTTTTTCTTAGATGGATGTGGAGGTAGTATTTGTGATTACAGAATAAGTAATGTAGTTGGAGGAGGAATACCAGAAATTGATGATTCAGCATGGGGTGATCCACAGTGTATTACTGCTTCAAATTGCGAAATTTGTGCAGGTTCACAAAATTTTGAATTTACTTTACCCGGTGCTACTACTCAAATTGATTATATATGGACGGTAACTGGTGGTGCGGGAACAGCTAATTTTTCAAGTACAGGAACATCTACATTTACCGCTCTTCTTTCAGATCAGGTATTGGTTAATTTCCCAGACCCAGGTGTGTATGATATTTGTGTAACTGGTGATAATTCTTGCGATACTGATGTGGCAACAAAATGTTTATCGATTACCGTTACTCAAATTCCAGATGAACCTTTTGAAATAGATTGGTGCGCTAATGAATATGATGAGTTTGATATAACTCAAACCACCTTAGAGACAGATAATCCTAATGGTGATATCGATGTTGGATTTGAAGGTCCAAACCCTACGGGTCCGGGTGTTTTTCCACATGTAATTACTGATGGATGGGGGCAAACAGGATGCACATATACTCAAACTTTAACCGTAAACAATATAGAATTAGAACCTACTATTCCAGTTGTAACAGCCATTTGTGATGGTGATGATGTATCCGTGGGAGGAGTAACATTTAATTCTGAAGTTATTAATGAAATAGTGGAAGATAATCATGCAGCATCTAATGGTTGTGATCAGTTTTATGATGTTACAGTATATTATTATGCCTATAGCATTGAAATTGAAGATGGCGATTGTACGGATCAAGGGGTTAAATTATCATCTTCCATTACTTCTGATGGATCAACTCCTGACCAAGTAAGTTGGGTTTGGACATTTAACGGAACTCCAATTCCAGGATCGGATAATCAAGAATGTATTTTTGCAAACCCAGTTTTAGGATCTGGAGATTACTCTTTGGAATTAACAGCGAGTTGTACAACCTGTGATCAACAAGTGTCTTGTACCTTTGAACCATTTTCCGAAATAGATTTTAATCCAGATGACTATACAGTCAATCTTTTCCCTGAATGGGAATTACCAGTTTCTACGGTTTGTGAAGGCGAAAATGACGCTGTTTTGTACTCCCTAGATGATGATAATGTAGATCTAAATACCATAGAAGTTACTTGGTCTGTTAACCCACCTTCTGAGGGAATGATTATAAATGGTCAAGGAACAACAACCGTCGAAATTGACTGGACAAATATGACTGGACCAGCTAAGGTTTGTTATGTTATTGAAAACGCATGTGCAGTTTCTCAGGAGCAATGTTATGATATAAATTTATTAGTCAACCCAACCCCAGAAATATTTGGGCCTAGCGAAATTTGTATTGAAAGCGAAACCTTCTTTGATATTCTAAATGATCTAAGCGTATACGACTCGTTAGTTGTAGATTGGGGAGATGGGTTGGTAATAAGCGGAATGGACCCGGGCCCTTATACTGTTTCTTGGCCTCCTGGAACTACATTAGATACAGTAACCGTAATAATCGGTTATGGATGCAGCAACCCAGTGGTAGACACCTTATTTATAAGTTTAATGGAAGACCCTGCATTTGAGACGGCAGACTGTTTTCCGAGTGGTTCTACTATCATAATAGATTGGCCAGATGTGCCAGGCGCAGATAGCTATATAGTTAATGAGACAATGGGCTCTGGTGGAACACTTTCGGGTAGTCAGTATGAGTT
>JAHDEC010000060.1 GCA_020629035.1 Saprospiraceae bacterium
GGGTGTTGATAACTTTTTGCATACGACTAATCAATCCAAGCATTCAGGGGAATTGAGTGATGCGGCGGTGGAGGATTTGGTGGGGTTTATGTATCCTTATGTGGAGTGAGTATTTGTATTGATAAAGTCTATTCTATTATTTCCCATTCTTGTTTGCATATTCACTCAATAAGTGTCCATCACCTAAATCTAAATTATTAACTCAAATCATCATTATGAAATTGACTAATTATTATATTAAACAACCAAAACAACAAAGCATGAAAAAACCTTTAAAAACACTTACCTTTTTGTCCTTATTTTTAGCTCATTTTGTAATGGGACAAAGCGAATTTCCGAGTCCAGAAACTTTTATTTCAAAGTCTATTGAAAAATGGCAAATGACTTTACCAGCAGAAGAACAATCCAAAATTCTGTTAACTGATTTGGCAGCTCTTCATTCTTCTAATATCCAAAAAACTACAACTAATATCTTATTGGATTCTATTAATCACTATGCTTATGATGAACTTAATGACCATTTTGCTAATACTAGACAATCTATGTATCGGTATAACGAGGCTGGTCAATTGATAGAAGAGGTGAGAAGTGATGACTCTAGCCTGTTCCCCAATCGAAACAAATTTAATTATCTTTATGATGCACTCGGTTATCGAACACAAATTATTGTTTCCAGATGGTCATATACTCAAAATGAATGGCAGTATGATGATAAACGAATATATGAATATGACCAACAAGGCAATAGTTTAAAGTTTATTTACTACGAATGGGATACAGAAAATCATGATTGGCAAGCCCAAATACGTATAAGTTCTATTTATACACCTAAAAATAAATTGGCAAAACTGGTTCATGAGTCTTTTAATGCATCAACTAAGGAGTGGGAAAATATGGTTCAATTAATTTCTACTTATAAGGAAGGTATTATATTACAATCTGTCGTCTATATTTGGCAGACAGATTGGATATTTGCTTTTAAGGATGAGTATGAATATAATAATGACAATCTAATTCTTTATACTACTTACAATTGTAATACTGATTCTTGTCTATTTAATGAACAAACTAAATATAATTATAATATTGATAATGCTCTCATTGAAGAAATAAGGTATTATTGGGAGCAAACACTTGATAGCTGGCAACCTACAGATAAAATGGTGTGGGATTATGATGTGAACAGCACAAATGTAATTAAGCATTTGATTTCAGAATGGGATACAGATTTGAGTAAATGGGTACCAAGTCTTCAATATTCCTCCGAATTTAATAGCCAAAATCAACGTACTAGTTACATTACTGCTAGTTGGAATGAGGGCAAAGGGATTGTAGTAGATGACACTAAAATAACTTATGCCTATGATGAAATGAACAATCTACAACATACAATAAGCTATAATTGGAATAAGCACTCCAAAATATGGGAAGCATTTGAAAAACGCCAACATATTTATAATCAAGCTTATGATTGTACAGCGATTGTTGCTCCTCCTCATTTTTGTGATACACACAATACGATTATTCTTCAAGAGCTAAAACATACATGGAATAATAATGATTGGTTATTATCTGGACAAGTGGACTACCACTATTCTGATCCTAGTTTGGTCATTACTAGTAATTCGTTAAATGCTACCAATACAATAAATCAAACCATACAAGTTTACCCCAATCCAAGCACGGATATTGTTTATTTTAATCTAGGAAAAACTCAAGAACCAAGGCTGCTTCAAATCTATAATCTAAATGGACAAGAATTATTAGTGCAAAAATTGGTCAATCAAGAACCAATTGATTTGGGACACTTGACTAGTGGGCTTTACTTTTATCGTGTGGTTCAAAAGGATATTATTTACAAAGGTAAGATTGTAATGGAGTAGGGATTCAATGATCGTAATGGACTAAAAAACAGAAGGTTTTGACCTCAAAAAATATTTTTTGGGGTCAAAACCCATTCTAGTCTCTATTCCTTAAAAACAACTGTTTCCGCCGCCTTTTTCACCAATGCCCAATGATCCAAAGAAGGATTTTTAGCTGCTAATAATAACTGCTTTTGATCTTTGAGGTGGGTAATCTAAACTTCTCCTACTTTTCCAGCAGATTTAGGAGAGATAATGAGTATTTCAAAATCCTCCATCTGCTTTATCTCTCTTTCATAAGCTTCCATATATTCTTGCATATCCTTACGTGTCAAATCTGACAATTGCCCTTTGGCAATCTCTTCTTGATATTGATAAATGGTCATTAATTCCTTTCCAGATACATATTTAAGGAGCAAGTCATGAACTTGAATAGCCCCTTCACAATGATCATCTGTTGTTTTGGTAAGCTTATTTTCAATTTTATTAGCTTCAAAGTTTATGGAGAAACAGGGGGTTTTTATTTGGGTGTTGATTGAATTGGTGTTATTGGTACATTGTGGTGTAAGACACATGATTAAAGTGAGTTGTAGGGAGAGTAGTATTTGTTTAGGGAGTGTATTCATATTTCGTTTGAGTGCTTCAACTTTTTTCACATCTACAACTTCTATAAGATAAATTACTAAATTTATTTGATAACAAATAAACCAGTACTATTCTGTTACCAGTTCCAAATGGGCTACAGGATAAATATAGCTTCCTCCAAAAGAGACAACTACTTCTTCTCCATTTGCTTTAGGATTTAGAGGAGTTTTGGAATGAAATGTTCCTGTAACTTGCACCTTTTTCCCCTCAAAAGAATTTCTTTCTTCCATAGGTCTTTTTGCCTTTGTATCCCAGAAAGGTTCTAAGAAAAGTGCATTATCTTCATCCTCATTCAGTACAATACGAACTAATAAATTTTGTCTGCCTCCTAGTGCTTTAATACTAGGGTAAGGATTGTATAATTGATAAATTCCCTCTATTGTAACAGTTTGTCCCTCTAACTGACTTAGGTTTTTATATTTTTGGATGATAACAGGGTCTATAGATTGTTTTTCCATATCATTATTTTTACAGCTTAATAGTAAAGTAATAATTATTAAAAGTAAAATTTTCATTTTCTTGATATATTGTACTTTTGACAAATTTAATGATGGTAAAAATAAGCTTTACTAGATGGACAAGCTTATTTTTATTCCATTACTATATGTATTGATTTATAACTGATTTGTGTAGTGGGATGCTTGTTCCATATTTTTCGTTATAACATCTATTCTATCACTTAGAAGGTAAAAAAGTTTTTCATTATCCACCCTTCTTGATTCTTAAAAGGTCCTTCTAATACTTTCACTTTATACCAGCTATTTCCTCTGCGTAATATTTTCACTTTGGTTCCTGTAGATAACTTTCCTATCCTTGTACTAGCATATTTATTAGGATCAGCAACTAAATGTACATTAGGAAAATCTGTATTGCCCCCAAGTCCTGAAGTGGTAGCAGTCATAGTAGTGTTATTCTTTCCAATTTCTCCAACACTACCTTCATTTTTCTCATGAAAAGTTTGCCCACTTTTTGAAGGAGGCCCAAAAGTTTCAAAATACCAATCAGTATCTTTACTATGATAGGTAGTTCCTGTTTTAGCAAAGTTTTCCAAAGTAACTTTGTCATGTCCAGCCTCTATTACCACTCCCCCCCAATGGAAATTAAATCCTTTACTAGTAGAAGCATCATCTCTTCTAGATACAAATGCCTCTCCAACTTTAGGATCTGCATACTTATTTATTTGGTGTTTTTTATCAAAATCCTCTTTTTCTGAAGGACTAAGGGCTAGATAAGCACTTCTTGCTGATGCTGCATCTGTTCCTAAACCTGCATTTATAAGAATCTCATCTCGATATTTTGCAGGGTTTTTACTACTAGATGTGGTATTTAAATTTCCACTATTGTCTTTATATATTCCTTTGGGAGCTGTATCTGTTCCTGTTTCGCCCATTACCTCTCTAGAAGAACGTCCACAATCCGTCCAGAAATCTTGTGGACTTGCACCTGGACTAGATACTTTTATATTAGGATTTACCTTAACTAAAGTTTTTTTGCCACTACCATCAGGTGCAGAACCAGTAATTGTTGTAGAACCAGTATTTAGCTCTATACCTGATTTTTTAGCTTTTAATATTTTATTTGAATTTTTTATTAGATTTTGTTCTGCATAGCAAAGATGGGGATCTACATCACTTGTTATTGTTAGACCATTATCTGCAACCCTTGCATTACTTCCTAAATCCCATTCGCCAGAACGCTGACTTGCTACACCTATAGCTGTATATCTTTGAATTGTATTTTTCGTCAGACTACTTTTTAGTGTCCCATTCATTTTCATCTGCACCTTCTCCCCATTTGCCGCCTTCTCGCCCATTACATCTGCCTCCCGTTCCAAAGCAGGATCATCATTATAAGCGATTGGTCCTCCTTTACCTTTCATCTGTTTGGTAGCCTTGACTCTTCCTTGTTTTTGTTGTAATACGTGAGTCAACTCATGACCCAACAATTTTTGGCCAGGTTTATCTAATTTAAACTGACCAGGTGCAAAGTGTAGGTCAGTACCTTGAGCATAGGCTAAAGCCCCTGCATCTTGGGCACTTTTAGAATCCTTGTGAATATTGACATCTGAAAAATCTGCGCCAAAAGAGTTTTCCATTTTGGCTTGTATAGAGGGTGGTAACTTAGTACCTCCACCCGAAGCTGGTTTTTGTTGTACTGTTTTTTGCTCATTCAAACCAACTAGAGGAGCAGTACTATTATAAGGATTGCTATTTCCTACAGCTGATTTTAACTGAATTCCTTCATTAATGGACCCTTCTTTCATATTAGCATCTTCTTTTTGTTGAATAGTTGATTTGTTAGATGCGCTAAAAAAAGTTCCATTATTCTTGGCTTGAATAAAGGGTGTTTTAGGGTTTAACTTTCTTTGAATACTAATGGGTTGGACATCTTTTTTATTCATCTGTTTTGAGTTTTAAATGAGATTTTAAAGTAATGGGTAAAGTGTTAGTTGACATCAAAATGACTTATTAAATAACACCTACCTCATAATTATAAAATAATTTATTGAGAGTAGCAAATATTATTTCTTATAAAATGTATTTTAGAGTATAAAGATTTGAAAATTAGTTCTTTAGGAGAAGTGCCGCCATGATAAGCTTCGTAATTACCTGCAAAATAAAAACCTCAAAAAAAACTTGCATTTCTCACTTTTTTTTAGTATTATAA
>JAHDEC010000036.1 GCA_020629035.1 Saprospiraceae bacterium
AATAAATTAATCTACTTTTAATATGTAAAAACATTCTTTAAAAGGAGTTGTTTAACAGCTAGAAATAAATTATAAAGTAGAAAAATTGCGATGGCTAAAAAACCCTTTGTGAACCCTATCGATAAGGATAAGATTACAGAAACTCCTGGAACCCTCCCCTATGCACACACTGTGGGAAGTGCAGTCATTCGACCATTAGATAAAGGAAAAATTAAAGGCTTAGCTATGTCAGCGATGTATGAGCAAAGCGATAAATCACTGGACCAAATAAGACGACAGGTAGAACTTCTCATGACTCAGGCCCAAGATATTCACAAACGAGTAGAAGTGTCAGAAAAAATTTATAAGGCTGACTATAACTTTAAGCCAATAATTAACCAACTGTATCATTTGTATGAAAAAGAGGATAACTCTTGGATATTATCCATGATAGGACCTGATGAGTGGGGCAAAAAATCATGCCCATATTTATTTATTCAATCAGTAAAGTTAATGAGTGACCACACCTGGGAATTGATTAAGAATGCCTAAAATTTCTTTGGCTACAGCTGAAACCATTTTCTACGTTCTACTACCTTACCATCCTCTATTTTGATGGTGAAATAATAGCCACTTGGCAAATCCATTTCTAAATTTTCAGCCTGATTATCATTGGTTACCCCTGAATATATTAGCCGTCCATTAAGATCATAAATAAATGATTGCGATGTTTCTAATCCATTTGAAGTGTAGAAATCAACTGAATCATTTTTTTGTGACAATGGTCTTTCCCGGACCTCTGCTAAAGTGAAATCCATAGCCTCTACTTGTCTAATTATTTCAAGAAAAATGCTTACTAAATCATCAGGGCTCCTAGCCCAAATATTAAAATTATACCGCATCCCTTTGGAGTGGTATGATTCGCTATTTTCAAATTTTTGAATTAGACATTTTCCATCTTTCAGTCTCATACTGAAATGAGTACAAAATTGTAACCCTTCTTCTTCAGTGTCAACAACATTAGTCCACAGCTGATATTCTTCTGCTTGAACCTGATATTTTTCATACAAAGTACATTCACCGTAAAAATCGGAGGCAAGTTCATCAAATAGAGGCAATTGATCTATGAGTTGAGTAGCGATAACTCTTGCCAGTGGAATATTGTTTCTAGTGATGATTTGATTATAAGCTTCAACATATTGCATATCGTGATTCTCTGGATCGATATCATAATATTCATAGATTGTATTAGAGGTGCCTTGACTAGGCATCAATGTGAGTAACGATATGTACTGCTGGTTTTCTAACGAGTATTGGGCAACAACCCTTTTAGATGGTAGAGTACAAGTAAATAGGCAAATGATTATTAGTAATTGTTTCATTTCTTATGGTTTTATACCACAAAAATGAAATGAAAAGCATCGACATTTAAAAGGATTCTATGTTTGGACCTAATCGTGCGTTTTTTGGTATGCAGGGTTAGAAGAACGGTAGTTTGACGTTATCCACTTGTAGGCTGAAAATATAATTAGCGTAAACGCTACATTACCCATCATACTATTTCTTAAAAAAGGTATCCCAGCAGTAAAGGATGCTATAAGACCTTCACCTGTGACTGGATATATGATTCCAGAGGCCCATGTTCCGAAGCTAGTTAGGGCATAAAATACTCCAGTAGCCAGTAAAGAAACTAAAATCATCTTTCCGATAGATGGATTTCTTTTTAATAAACTACCTATAAGTACAATAGCAGCAAAACCAGCATAAGTCCAATACATATAATCTGCCCACCAAATTATCCCTGTACTTTCTGGGTAATAAATGCTTAAAACGGTATTATTTAATAAAAGATCACTTAGGTATAAACTTGCAAAGCTTACAATTACTGAGATTAATCTAAATCCCAACAGAGCTCCACCAAACAAACACATAGCCGTTATGGGTGTTACATTAGGCGGGTGCGGCATTAAGCGAGATGCAGCAGCAGCGAAGATTAATGCAAAAACAGTTAATAATTTCCCTTGTGATTTCATATAAATAAAAGTCTTGATGTTAAAGATAATGCATTCAGGATTTAAAACCAATTTAAGCTTAGATATCAAGACTTTTAAAAATGTAAGAAAATGGTATTTTTGAGCGAATTTAGTATATGACATACTTAAAACAAGCTTGGGAAGGACTTAATGATTGGTGGAGATATTTTGTCGTTATGGCAGGAGTTATCCTCGCCTATTTTGTTGGACAATTTCCATTGACATTTGCAATACTAAGAGCCCAACAAGAAAATCCTGAATTGGGAACTAATGAATTAGAGCGATTCACGGAAAATCCAGATTTTAGCATATACGACATTGGAAACAATACTGGTTTACTATTACTTCTAATCAGCTTTATTTTTGCTTTCCCTGTCCTGTATTATTTATTTATAGTTATTCATAAGCGTTCTTTCGCCACGCTAGTAAACGCCACCAAGCGAGTTAGATGGTCGCGGGTGTTTTTTGGCTTGGGATTGTGGTTTATCCTTGGCTGCTTAGGAGAAGCTGTGATGTATTTTAAATCACCAGAGATTTACACATTCCAATTTCAACTAAAACCATTTCTTGTTTTATTGCTTATATGTTTAACGCTCCTGCCCATACAGACATCTTTAGAGGAGCTTGTATTTAGAGGATATTTACTACAAGGGCTAGCTTCCTTATTTAAAAATGCTTGGATTCCAATAATTATTACTTCCATATTATTTGGAGCAATACATAGCAGCAATCCTGAAATTGCGAAATACGGTTTTTGGCAAATGCAATGCTACTATTTTACGGCAGGTGCTTTTCTGGCGATCATTACCATCATGGATGATGGTCTTGAGCTTGCTTTAGGTGTACATGCGGCCACAAACATGTTTGGTGCACTCATGTTATCATATGAAGGTGCTGCACTTCAGACAGACTCACTTTTCAGAACTAGTCAAATAGATCCAATAATGCTGACTATTAGCTTTGGCATTTTAGCAGTTCTATTTATCTTAATTTGTTCAAAAAAATACAAGTGGGGATCTTTTCGAAAACTCATCGATCCATTTACTAATCCATCCTTTGATAAGGTTTAACTATGAAATATATACTATCTATTGTTTTTTGTCTTTGCCTAAGTTCAAGTTTTGCCCAATATTGGCAACAAGAAGCAAACTATACCATTGATGTAGACTTCAATGTTAAAAAACATCAATTTGATACTAAGCAAGTCATTGAATACACAAATAATTCTCCTGACACCTTAAAGAAAGCTTTTTTCCATTTATATTATAACGCCTTCCAACCAAATAGTATGATGGACATCCGCTCGAGAACCATTGCAGATCCAGATCCTCGTGTTGCCGAAAGAATCCACCTACTTAAGGAAAACGAAATTGGCTACCATAGAATAAATTCACTTACTCAAGATGGAGCTCCACTAAAGGTTGTAGTGGAAAATACCATAGCGGAAGTAGACTTAGCTAAACCGATCGGTCCAGGTGAAAAAGCAATTTTTAATTTAGAATACGAAAGTCAGGTCCCATTACAAATCAGAAGAACTGGTCGTGATAATGCAGAAGGAATAGAGTATTCTATGACTCAATGGTATATTAAAATGTGTGAGTATGACTACAAAGGTTGGAGTGCAAATCCATATATAGGCAGAGAATTTCATGGCATTTGGGGTGATTTTCAGGTCAATATCACAATCGATTCAGACTATATTATCGGAGCAACAGGAATGTTGCAAAATGCTTCAGATTTAAAAATGAAAAAAGATGGTGACGAAATAAAATATAAGCTCAAAGGAAGAACTACGACATGGGAATTCTTCGCTGAAAATGTCATTGATTTTGCCTGGGCTGCAGATGAAGACTATATACATATTCAACGTAAAAACGATGCAGGTACCATCTTAAACTACTATTACCAACCTTCAGAAAAAACCGTAGAAAATTGGCCTAAACTCCATGAGTATATGAATGAGTCAAGCAAATTTATGTTTGATCGATACGGCTATTATCCTTATCCACAATATACCTTCATACAAGGTGGTGATGGAGGAATGGAATATCCTATGATAACACTGATTACGGGCGAGAGGACTATGGAATCATTAATTGGTGTGAGTATACATGAGTGGATGCACTCGTGGTATCAAATGATGCTAGCCACTAATGAGGCTCTATACCCATGGATGGACGAGGGTTTCACGAGTTTTGGAACTGCCGAAACCATGAATCATCTGAGAGCTATTTCGCTATTGCCAGGAGAGGCACAGGAAAACCCAATCTATAACTCCATGGTGAGATATGCTAAGTTTAGTCAAAGTGGTTTGGAAGAACCGCTCAGCACCCACGCTGACCACTACACTACCAACACGGCGTATGGCGTAGGATCGTATGTAAAAGGTGCTGTGTACTTAAAGCAATTGGAATACATTATAGGTAAAGAAGCATTTGATATCGGGCTGCTAAGGTATTTTGACGAGTGGAAATTTAAACATCCAACCGCAAACGATTTTATGCGTGTAATGGAGAAGGTCTCTAATTTAGAGTTGGACTGGTATAACGAATATTGGATTAATTCTACTAAAACTATTGATTTTGCTATTGATAGTGTTTATGCTCAGAAGGGAAAAACTAAAGTCTTACTATCCAATAGTCAGATGCACATGCCTATAGATGTTTTTGTAACAGATAATCAAGAAAACACCACCGTTTATCACATACCAAATACGCTCATGAGAGGTGAAAAACCACGAGAATTTGAAGATTTGGGTTTTGAAGTGTTAAGCGATTGGCCATGGACACATCCCCAATATGAAATGGAATTGGGAATACCTATGGAGGATATTAAAGAAATTTATATCGATCCCACAGGTCGGATGGCTGATATTGATTTAACAAACAATGTTTTTCCGTACATAGAGCCCGAGCTTGAGGAAGAAAAATAAGTTTAGCTCTTAAATTTTAACATTTGCTGGAATATTGCCTTCAACTTTAAATAGTCACTAACATTTAGGTAATAGCTCTTAACGGTTTCAGCGATTAACTTTATTCTATTGTTAATCATAAAAACCTAAGATTATGAAAAAGCTATTATTCCTTTTCGCAATTTGTTTATCACCATTATTCACTTATGCTAATGGTTTCTTAAATGGAGTTTGGGTAAATGATTTTCAAAAAACCAGAATCACTATTGAAAAAGATAGACACGGTTTAGATGTCTATGGATTAAGGCCTCGTGGGCATGTTTCCTTTGATCGGGTTTCCCAAAATAAGTATAGATCTCGATGCGGAAATTTCACCATTAAAGTAAGAGAGCATAATCGTATTAAATTATACGAGCGGAGTCGTCACCATAGCCAAGGCACTACCTTTAAAAAGCTCATTTATTCTTCATACAGCACTGGTTGTAGCATTCCTAGTGGCAACTATGGACATCATGGATACCATTCAGGAAATAGACATCACAAAGGTAATAGAGGATCATCCAACAGAGGATTTGCTGATTCACATCGAGGAAATTCATTTGGTTATGAAGGAAGCCTAGGGGCTCATTTAGAAGGCACATGGTTTTCTGACCAAACAGGAGATAAAGTGATTATTCTAAATGATCGAGGAGATATCAAAGTGAAAATCAGAGGCCAGGAAAGATGGTTTCGATTCACAAAAATATCTGATAGCACGTTTAGAGATGAAAAAGGCAATACATACCGCTATAGAGATAATGGAGATTTAGTTTGGACTGATCGAGATGGCCTTAGAAGCTTTCGACTTTCGAAAGATAGTGACGCAATCCAGTGGTAATGTCAAATGAAAATATAGTTAGCCGCACAAAATTATTTTGTGGGGCTTTTTTTATGTCCAATGTTGGTAAAATCACCATTGACATTACATTCACAATTCATTGATAACAAAAGAAATGGTAAATTCAGACCTTTGTATAAATTAGAAAAAATCATATTTGTAATTTTGTACTAAAGAAATAATAATAAAGCATGAATTTAACCACACTAGTATTAATGATTGGTGCCGTTGCAGCACTATTAACCATTTTAATGGTTTTTATATTTAAGAAGCATAACAATATATTAATCAGCTATTTACAAAATTTTTGTGGGGCCTTATTCATATTCTCAGGTTGGGTAAAAGCAGTAGATCCATTAGGGACTGCTTATAAGCTTCAAGATTATTTCAAAGAATTCGAATCAACCTTTCAAGAAACATGGATTTCCTTTATTAGTCCAATGTTTCCCTTCTTTGCTGAATACAATGTTGCTATTTCTGTATTTGTAATTGTTTTTGAAATTGTGCTTGGTATAATGTTATTGATTGGAGCTAAGCCGAAATTTACTGCTTGGTCTTTCTTCGGCCTTGTTGCTTTCTTCACTTTGCTTACGGGATTTACTTTCTTAACCGGTTATGTACAAGAAGGTGGCAATTTCTTTAAGTTTTCCACCTGGGGAGCTTATGATGCCAACAATATGAAAGTCAAGGATTGTGGATGTTTTGGCGATTTTATAAAACTCGAGCCAAAAGTTTCTTTCTTTAAGGATGTATTCCTCCTTTTCCCGGCAGTCATATTCTTATGGTTTAGACCGAAAATGCACCAGATTTTCACAAAAAAACTGAGAAACATAATCGTCGGAATATCAACGGTTGGAATATTACTATACTGCCTTAGCAATTATGTTTGGGATATTCCACACATGGATTTTAGACCATTTAGTAAAGGTAAAGATGTAGCAGCTGCGAGAATGGCAGAAGAGGAAGCACAAGGAAGTGTGGAGATTGTAGCTTGGAAATTAAAAAACCGTGCTGACGGAAAAGTTGTAGAACTACCAAGTGCGGTTTACTATAAAGAAATGATGACAAACTACAACAAGAAAGATTGGGAAGTTATCGAACAAGTAAAGACAGAACCCAGTATTAAACCAACTAAAATTTCAGAGTTTGAAGTCACCGATTTACTAAGCAATGATCTTACTTATACATTTCTTGAAAGCGAAGAACCTTTAATATTATTGGTCTCATATAAATTAAAAGCTGATGTTAAGCAAATTACTGAGAGCTATGTAGATTCATTGTACACTAAGGACACACTCAACACTTTAGACAATGGCGAACTCATGATTGTTAATCAACTAGACACCATTATTAACAAGGAACGCAAAATAAATAAATACCAATGGGATGCAGGATTTGGTGAAAAAGCGACGAAAATATCTGCATTTGCTTCTTCTTTCAAAGCTAAAAACATACCTGTCTACTATGTGGTTGGAGGCGCTTCCCCAGATCAAATAAAGCAATATCAAAAGGACTTTAAATTAGATGGTATTGAAATGTGTATGGCCGATGACATACTGCTAAAAACCTTGGTAAGGTCTAATCCAGGTATTATGCTCTGGGACAAGGGAAAGATGGTAGATAAATGGCATATAAACAAAGTTGATGCTTCAGATATTCTTACTAAATATTTCTCTAAATAGGCTTATAAAAGGTCTCTTATGACATATTTATAAAATTATAATATTAAAAATTAAAAAAAATGGCTTTTCAGTGAGGATTATTTAATAATCCGCATATTTTTGCAACGCATTTGTAATCGAACAAATGGATTAATTAAAAGATATGTTAAGCAGAAGGAGTGTAAGAATCAAAATTTTACAACTACTATATTCCATGGATCGGGATAGTGAATTAACCATTGCCAAGGCAAGGATTAAATTCCAAGAATCCATTGATCAAAGTTTTGATTTATTTATATATACTGTATACAATCTCTATAAGATTACAGAGATATCAGTGAGTGATGAGGCTAAGCGTAAATCTAAGCACCTGCCAGGTGACTACGACAAGGTCTTCACTGCTAAGATATTTAACGAGTCAGGAATGGCCCTCATTCTGGAAGACAAAGAAATAAACAAAAAAATCACAGCTCTAGGTTTCTTAGACATCAAAAATGATGATTTCTATAAGCAAATCTATGATGACTTTTCAAAGACAGAAGAATATAAAGATTTCATACTTAATCCTTCCGAAGGAGAACAAAGCACCACTGAAATCTTATTAGAACTATTCAGATTTTGTAGAAAAAGCGAATACTTTCAAGAAGTTATTGAAGACCGCTTCTCTAATTGGATCGATGAAAAATCATTGATTGTAGGTGTAGTTAAAAAATACTTGAAGGGTCTACATGCTAAAGAATTAAATTTCAAGCAGCACTACCCTGATGATGAAACTACCAAAGAGTATGGCGAATCCTTATTTAATCAAGTAATTGAGAAGGATAAAGAATTGATGGATGCTATCGAAGCGGTCATCAAAAACTGGGACACCGAGCGATTGGCTATTGTGGACACGATCATTTTAAAAATGGCATTATGTGAAATGATGCACTTTACGTCTATACCTACAAAAGTTACGATAAACGAATATGTAGATATTTCTAAAGTTTATAGTACTGACAAGAGTAAAGAGTTTGTCAATGGTGTTTTAGACAAACTAATGAAAGACTTATCTGAAGAAGGCAAAATAAAGAAGGAAGGGCGAGGACTTGTGGAATAATTTTTGCTATATTTTAGTTTAAAATTGTCTATTTATGTTTAACCAAGCTAAAAACATACTTTTTCTTATTGCTTTTTTATGTTCATCTACCCTATTATTCAGCCAAGAAGGTAAGAAAACAGTTATTTTAATTGAAGGAGAAGCAACAGAAGTAAATCTTGCCAGCTATGGTGAAATTCTAAGCATTTATAGGAAAGTACCGGGTTATATGACTGGTTTTATACCCTACACAAACCAATCAAGACCTGACGCTCAAGCTGTATGGCCTAATAATAAATTAATAGAAGAAGTAGACGTAGCTAAAAATGGTGCTTCTTTTTATAACGTGTTTTTTGATAAAACTTCCAATGAATTAGGAGAACAATCATTGGAAAAATTAGATCAGGTAATCGAAGTCTACAAGAAAAGAGTATCATCTTTTTTACTCATATCAGCATACTATACAAAAGGAGATAGAAAATCTCAGCAATTAGCTAATGAACGTATTGAAGCGTGCCAAAGCTATCTTCAAGAAGCTGATATTACCAACAGTAAAATGGTCATTTCTGTTACTGAGTCAAGTGCTGCCAGTAATAATGTTCAAATAAAAATAAAGTAGTTTATTTTCAACATCGGATAAGCCTATTTTGACGTCAAACTAGCTATCTTTGCCCAGATGGAAAAGATAGCCATTTTTGATTTTGGATCACAATTTACCCAACTTATTTCAAGAAGACTGAGAGAGATGAATTTCTGCTCTGTCATCTACCCTTATAATAAATCACTAGATGTTTTAGATGATTCAGTCAAGGGGGTGATTCTTTCAGGTTCTCCTTTCAGTGTACGAAATGATAATCGGCTTAATTTCCCAGTCCAAGAAGTCAGTGAACGATTTCCTGTGCTTGGTATTTGCTATGGTGCTCAATATCTCACCTATGCACTTGGCGGTGAAGTGAAATCCTCCAATAAGCGGGAGTACGGACATGCAGAACTTCAACAGCATAGTACCTCAAGATTAACTCAGGGTATAAGTAATCAACAAGTTTGGATGTCACACAGTGATACCATTAATAAACTGCCCGATGGTTTTACAATGATTGCTAACACTAAAGATATTCCAGTCGCAGCTTTTGAATATACTGAAGGTAAGTATCCAATCTATGGTATCCAGTTTCATCCTGAAGTCTCTCATACCCTTGATGGAAACATCCTCTTAGAAAATTTTGCTAAGGATATTTGCCAATGCAAAGCCGAATGGCAAGCAAGCAGATTCTCCGATGATATGATTGATTCATTAAAAAAGCAAATTGGAGACGAAAAAGTAATCTTAGGACTTTCTGGCGGTGTCGATTCTAGTGTTGCAGCCCTGCTGATACACAAGGCGATTGGCAACAATATGACAGGGATATTCATTAACAATGGCTTGCTACGTCAAGATGAATACAGTGAAGTACTCGATTCCTATAAGGATATGGGCTTAAATGTAATAGGCATTGATGCGAGTGAGGAATTTTTGAGTGAGCTCAAAGGCATATCAGATCCAGAGCAAAAACGAAAGATTATTGGTCGAGTGTTTATTGAAGTCTTTGAGCGAGAAGCAAAACGTTTACAAAATGTTTCCTTTTTAGCCCAAGGAACCATATATCCTGATGTTATCGAATCAGTATCTGTTTTCGGTCCTTCAGTAACTATAAAATCACATCACAACGTTGGTGGTTTACCCGAAAAAATGGGTTTAAAACTAGTAGAACCACTTAGAATGTTGTTTAAAGATGAGGTTCGCAAGGTTGGAGCTTATCTTGGACTTAAGCACAGTATTCTTCAAAGGCACCCATTCCCGGGACCAGGTCTAGCTATCCGGATTCTGGGAGATTTGACACCAGAAAAAATCAAATTAAATCAAGCCGCAGATCAGATCTTTATTCAAACATTGAAAGATGAAGGATGGTATGATAAAGTCTGGCAAGCTGGCACAATATTATTACCTGTAAAATCAGTTGGAGTTATGGGTGACGAACGAACTTATGAGTTCACTGTTGCGTTAAGAGCTGTAGAGTCAGTAGACGGGATGACAGCTACATGGGCAGAGCTGCCTTACAGTTTGTTAGCCAAAGTATCGAATGAAATAATTAATCAAGTAAAAGGAATAAATAGAGTTGTTTATGACATCAGTACGAAACCACCTGCAACAATCGAGTGGGAATAATATTTTCTGCCTTGTATTTATTCTCTTAATGTTTACTACTTCTTGTGTTAGCAAAAAGAAGGTAGTAAAAACACCCGTCGATCCAACACCTAAAACTAATACACCTGTCACCACTGAAACGAAAAAGGTGGAAGAAGTCCAATGGACCTTTGCTGATGAGAAAGAACATCCACCCATCGGTAGTAAAAAAGTCATAACAAGCTCTACACAAGGACAGTACAATGTTGCACTTTTAATTCCTTTCAATGCACAGAAAGCAGTTGGCAATAAACTTATAGAAAAAGGAACAGTAGAAAATCGATTTATGCAATTTTATACTGGGATGAAGATGGCTTTTGATGAATACACAGGGAGTAGTTCCATGAACATTAATGTGCTAGACTCTTCTAATGGACCGATTCAGGAAAGTAGTCTGAACAATGCAGATGTAATCATAGGACCT
Source organism: Saprospiraceae bacterium (assembly GCA_020629035.1). Taxonomy (GTDB): domain Bacteria; phylum Bacteroidota; class Bacteroidia; order Chitinophagales; family Saprospiraceae; genus JAHDDO01. The sequence continues at coordinate 11,188 of JAHDEC010000036.1, forward strand.
TATGATAAAACCAAAATAAAGAATGCAGCACTTATAGCTAAAGAAAATAACGCTGTTCTGATTTCGCCATGGCAAGCATCTAAAAGAATTGCGCAGAAAAACCCTAATTATGTTCAACTTAAGCCGAATTTAGAGGATCATTATTACGCCATAGCCGAAGATGCACTTGATGATTTTCAAACAGAAAACATCTATTTATTAGGCAGAGAAAAAGGAACGGATAAGGCAAGATTTAAATACTTTCAAGATTTTGCTGGCAGTTATAAATCGAGAACCCAGTTCCAAGAATTATTGATCAGTGAAGATTCCCTAAACTACGGTGAAACAGTATTCGATTCTACCCTATTTGAAAAGGATATCGCGCTTATCATACCGAACTGGAAAAGTGCAGATGAAGCTTTTGTTTATTCATGCATGCGAAGACTTCGTGTAGAAAAATTGGATAAAAAGGTGACTGTCTATGGCATGCCCATCATGGCAGAATCAGATAAAATGAATTATGATTTATATCTAAATTTAAATGCTACAGTTGCACAATCGAGATTCTTTGATAAAAATAATGCTAATGTAAATCAATTCAGGTCTAGGTACTTTCAGGTGTACAACGCCTTACCAGGTAAAGATGCTTGTGAGGGATACGACATTGGCAAATATGTGCTAAGCAATTTAGACAAACACGGCAAGACTTTTCAGTTTTTCTTAGAAGAAGATAATAGACAATACTTAATTTCTCAGTTCAATGTAAGTCGTTATTTAGTAGATCCAGAGGAAGATCCTAATGACAAGAAAAACATTGAATATTTTCTTAACAACAAGGTGCAAATGATAACATTTAATCAAGGCACTTTTAAGCTCAAATAAAAGGCCGCATTTGGGACATCCTAACCTTACAGACGAGAGACTCGAGAAATTTAAACACAAGATTTCCAAAACACAGTTTGATGTTTGTGTAGTTTTAGAGAACGTTCATGATAAACATAATATCGGAGCCGTTTGCCGAAGTTGCGATGCTGTAGGTGTGAGGACGCTCTACATACTTGATACTGATCCTAGATTACTAAACAATCAAAGAAGAGCAGGCATTGCAAGCTCTACAGGCGTAGTAAAATGGTTGGACATTAGACATTTCACTGACTTAGAAGCTTGTGTTAAGGATATTAGAGCAAATTATGACAAGATTGTAGGAACACATCTCAGCCATGAATCTGCAAGTTTATATGATATTAATTTTTCAGAGAAGCTAGCGCTCGTTTTTGGTAATGAGCATATGGGGATCACGGAAGAACTTATTGCACATTGTGATGCTAATTATATTATTCCTCAATTTGGTATGGTGCAAAGTTTAAATATTTCCGTAGCCTGTGCTGTATCACTCTATGAGCTTTGTAGACAACGCATCAAAGAACAAAAATATGAGCTCACATTTGACGAATCAAATGAAGTACATACTCAAACGCTTGAGCGGTTTATACAAGTACAGCTAAGTCCTAAACCATCTAATTATAAAGATTGAAGTTTAGCTGCTTCAATGACATCGATACCATATCTTCCTCGATCATTCTGAGTCAGCCTACCCAAAATATTTATTGGATCATGCTCAAAAAACAAGTACGTTTCTTCGTGAGATAAAACTTGGTCATAAAAAGCTTTCTTCTCGGTCATAGTTGCGATTGGATCTATATCATAGCTCATTACATAAGGCATTTTTACATGATAAGCTGATGGCAATAAATCAGCACAATAAACCAATCGAGATCCATTCGGGGTATGTATAGTAGGAACCATCATGGCCTCGGTATGACCATTATAGAAATCTACCGTAATATTATCTTTCCATTGGATGCCTGGCTCTACAGGAATAAATTGCAAGATTTCCATATCTCTGAGCGGGACAAAGTTTTCTTTTAAAAATGATGCTTTCTCTCGCGGGTTAGGATTGTAAGCCCAATTAAAATGCTTCTCATTGCTCCAATATGTAGCCTTGGGGAAAGCTGGAATAATTTGATTCTCCTGATCTAAATTAAGTGCGCCACCTACATGATCAAAATGTAAATGAGTAATAAACACATCAGTTATGTCATCAGGGGTCAAGCCTACATCATCTAAGGACTTACTCAATGAATGAGGACCATGTGGCTCAAAATGAGATTGAAATTTTGCGTCTTGCTTGTTTCCTAATCCAACATCAAAAAGAATTCGACTATCACCATCTATTAAAAGCAAACATCGCATACTCCAAGTGCACATGTTGTTATCATCTGCAGGATTCAGTTTATTCCACATTTGCTTAGGAACAACTCCAAACATGGCACCTCCATCAAGCTTAAAAAGCCCAGATTCTATAATATGAAATTCCATAGGATAAGAAAATTATATTAAAAAAAAAAAAAAAGGTCATATATTGCTATATGACCTATCGTATATCTATAAAAATGTAGATCTTAATCTACAGTAGTTACTATGTGTTCAGTGGATCTAAATGAAGCTATTACGGCTTTGTTTGCATCAAACTCAGCTTTTAAGCTTTCTCTGTATCCATCTACTATTTCTTTAAGCTCCATTTCCTTATCAGGTCTGATCGCCTTAGGCAATGCTCTTACCTTTGGATTCATTTCATTTTCGAAATCTGTAATTACCGTCTTCTTTGCTTTCAGCAATTCGTGAGAGAAGGCATTAACTTGAGATGCTACTTTTCCCTTTTCGTTGATGATATCTTGCTCAATAGCTTTTGCAAGAACTTTGTTAAACTTAGACATAGTCTCACCTACGTCCTTCTTAAACTTATCACTGTGCTTTTGTAAGAGCTTATCTACTTTCGCCTGGTTTTCACCAAGTTCTTTAGTAAACTCGTCTGCAGATTCTTGGGTTGTTTCATCGGCTTTAAGAACTACTGGCTCGACATTCATCAAATCAGAAAGTAATGACTCCTGTCCAAAAACAGCAGTTGTAAATAAGCATAAAACGAAAATTGATACTAAATTTCTCATGTTAATAAGTGATATTTTTTTTAATCAATATCTTGGTTCATTTGAAATACATTCTTAACCAACTACACTAAACAGCTAAATCAAAAATGTACTCATAAAGATATAATTTTAATCGAATTAAATACGATTATCTTTCATTCAAACTAACGCAAAGTGAATAAGGATTTATTATAAAATTGCTGATTTAATAAAATTTTAAGCGTTTAAGCTAGTTATTTAGCGATTTCATCGAAAAAATTAACATGTAGGTCTACTGTTAATTGAATCCTATAGTGCCTCCAGGGTTTGATAGTTCATCTTTTAAACTCATCATTTCTAAAGCAGCCATTGCTGCATCTTCTCCTTTATTCCCATACTTCCCACCAGCTCTATCTTTTGCTTGCTGCATATCATTTGGTGTAAGTACCCCAAAAATGCAAGGCTTTCCAGAAATGATTGATAGCTGAGTCATGCCGGTTGCTACTGCATGATTTATATATTCGTTATGGCTAGTTTCCCCTTTTATTACACAGCCAATACCGATAACTGCATCTAATGACTTATGCTGAAGCAACATTTTACAAGCTGCAGGGATCTCGAAAGTACCTGGCACATATAATTCCACAATTTGATTTTCAGCGAATCCGGCTTTGTTAAGTGTCGCTTTGCAGGCATTAGCAAGTGAACTTGTAATTTCGGTGTTCCACCGAGATACAACAATCCCCACTTTTTTAGCAGAAAAATCTAAGCCTAATAGATGTTCCTGATTTTTTACATTTTTGTCTTTGGTAGACAAACCTTAAGATTGAAGTCTTTGGATGTACGTCTTTGCTCCTGGAAACTCAGCTGATTGCGGATATTCATCTCTGATTCTTTCAAAGGCTTTTAGTGCTTCATCAGTTCTTCCCTCTAGATTAAGTAAAGTGGCATATTTACTTAAGTAGTATGGTGTTAAGAATTCATTATCCTTTGCATTTGCCGCCGCTTTATAAGCATTGATTGCCTCATCCATTTGTCCCAATTCAGAATAAGCATCGCCCATTGCTCCATTTTTCATGATAGGCATTATCTCTCCTTTAGGTCTAAATCCACTTAAATATTCTATGGCATCTTCAAATCTTCCTAATTGTAGGTAAGATGCTCCAGCATAATACTTAGCCGTATTTGCAGCTTTTGTACCACTGTAAGTGTCTATAATATCCAACAAACCACTAAAACCTCCACCTGGATTCTCAAGAGCTAATGTAAATGAATCTCTTTCAAATTGAGTTTCTGCTTTGTAGAGTTCATTCATTGCAGCATTTTCTCTTGGTGCCTTATACGCATACTTATAAGCTATATAACCTATAACTAATAATACCAATAAGGTTAAACCTATTAAAACAAGACTTTTATTATTCTCGAAAAAATCCTGTGCTGTCTGTTTTACCTCGACAACATCAATCAGTGTTTCATCGTCTTTTACCTTTTTCTTTCTACGTATAGCCATAATAATGTTTTGACAAAATTTCCGCAAAATTAAAAAACTTTCCTTATTGAATACCATTTCAACAGGAAAGCTTCTTGTTTATATTGAAAATAATTTAATATATAATATTAAATATCCATTTTTCTAATTAATCCATGATAAAAGGATAATCCTTTTGAACATAATTATCATCGTATAATTCTGAACCTAAAGGAAATGGTGACTCTTCAGCAAACTTATAAGCCGCTTCTATTTCCTTTTCAATGTCGCTCTTAATCTTATCTATTTCCTTCTGTGTAGCAATTTTATTTTTGATGATCTTTTCTTCTGTCACCAAAAGTGGATCTTTCCCTTTATACTCATTTAACTCATCCTTTGTTCTATATTTAGCAGGATCTGATACTGAGTGTCCTCGGTATCTATAAGTATTAATTTCTAGAAAGTAAGGTCCTTTACCACTTCTAATATGTTTTGCAGCTTTCTCGATTGCTTCGTGTACTGCTTCAGGACTCATCCCATCTACTGGTTCGCTCGGCATATTGAATGCAGAACCGACATTGTAAATCTGGTGAACATTACTTGTTCTGTCAACAGAGGTTCCCATCGCATATCCATTATTTTCACAGATATACAAGACAGGCAATTTCCAAGTCATAGCCATATTAAATGATTCGTAGAGTGCACCTTGCCTTGCAGCACCATCACCAAACATACAAACGCTAATATTCTTAGTTTTTCTATATTTTTCTGCCAATGCCATTCCCGTACCGATTGGAATTTGAGCTCCAACAATACCATTACCTCCGAAATAATTGTGCTCTTTAGAAAAGAAGTGCATAGATCCACCTTTTCCTTTCACACATCCAGTCGATTTCCCGAATAACTCAGCCATACATGAGTCTGAACTTAAACCTCTTGCCAGCGCAATACCATGTTGTCTATAAGCCGTAACTAATTTATCATCTTTAGTAATAGCTGAAGTTAAGGCAGCAGCAATTGCTTCTTGCCCAATATATACATGGAGAAAACCTCTAATTTTTTGCTTTGAATAACCGTACAAGCATTTTTCCTCAAACCTCCGCACTCTCAGCATGATTTCATACCATTGTAGGTAGGTTTTTTTCGAATATTTCGCTTTTGTTGTATTTTTTGATTTAGACTTTGGTGTCAATACATCCGCCATATCTGCTTAATTATTTGTTCAAAAGTACATAATGCCTTGTACATTCATTGTAATATTACACATAAAATGATGACGAATTAATTGAGCAATGTCGCAAAACATATAAAACTTGTACAGTTTAGAAATTTTAAATCGATAGAAGCCTCTTTTGTTGAAAGGTTAAACATCATTACAGGATTAAATGGTGTCGGCAAGTCTAGCCTTATCGATGCAGTATATTGTACAGCTTTTGGGAGATCATATTTTGCAAGTTCTGATAAGTATTTGGTTAAAAATGGAGAGGATTTCTACCGCATTGAAACTCAATTCGGAGAAAAGGATAATTTGACTCAGGTAAATATTTCATACCCACTTGGGAAAAAGAAAAGCCTTGAATTAAATGCTAAAAAGTATAAAAAACTTAGCGATCATGTAGGTAAAATACCGATTGTCTGCATTGCGCCAGGAGATGTAAAGCTTATTCAAGATGGAAGTGAATTAAGAAGGAGATTTTTAAACCTTACTCTCTCACAAATCGATCGAACTTATCTCGATCATTTAAGCAATTATAATCGTTTGCTAAAACAGCGAAATGCTTGGTTAAAACAAGATGATGCCAGAAAAAAAGATACACACTATCTCAGCATTATAGACCAACAAATGAATCCGCATGCTCAGTATATCTATGACCAACGATCAAAAGTTTGTAAAGCACTAAGTCCTTTATTTAGCAAGCTTTATCAGAGTATAACTAACCATAAAGAGGATTGTACCATTGTGTATGAAAGCCACCTTTCACAGGGCAGCTATATGGAAATGAGTCAAGCCGTGCAATCCCGAGACAAATTAATTGGCCGTAGTTCGCGAGGTCCACATAAGGATGACATAAACTTTTATATTAATGATTTACCACTGAGGCAGATTGGTTCACAAGGTCAAATTAAATCATTTCTGTTTGCCCTAAAGCTTGCTCAGTTTGAGCACTTGTCTCAGCATACGCAGAAAACACCCATCCTATTACTGGATGATATTTTTGACAAACTTGATAATGAGCGAGTAGCCTTAATAATGTCGATGGTCTATCATAAGTGGAGTGGTCAAATATTTATCACAGACACATCCATCGAACGATTAATAGATATCTTGAAGGAATTAAAAATTGGCTTTAGGCATTTGTATATTAGCGACGCACAAATAAGCACCACAGATATCAGCCACTAAGTATGCCTAATAAATTTCATCCTATAAAATCAAATCAAAAGAAACTTTCCGAATCTCTCAAAGATTATTTGAAGGAGAATAAACAACTAGGCAGATCTTACCAAAAGTTTAATATCGAAGATATTTGGTTAGAGGTTGTCGGACAGATGGTGTCTAATTATACTAATAGTGTAAAAATAGTTGGGACAACATTGAAAGTAAGCATTAGCTCGTCTCCCCTTAAACAAGAAATTAATTTCTCTAAAAAACAGCTTATCGAATCGATCAATCAAAAACTGCCTTATGAGAAAATTAGTGAAATAGTCGTTTATTAATCACTATTTCTTCTTGGGCTTAGCTTTCGGTTTTGCCTTTTTCTTGGCTTTTGCTTTTGGCTTTTTGAAACTGCCTGGTAACTCGTCCTCAATTAATTTCTTGACATCATCAAGCGATAAAGTTTTCAAGTACTCTGCAGTTGGTTTTTCTCCATCTACTTTTGGTAACTTAACAGACTTCTTTTTGAATCTAATAAAAGGTCCCCATCGTCCATTTTCTAAAGCAATTTTTTCTTCTGGCCACTGGGCAATATAACGATTAGCTTCCTTTACTAATTTAGCCTCAACTAATTCATGCATTTGTTCCTGGGTGATCGTATCTGGATCAATCCTTCTAGGAATATTTACATAAAGGTTTTTATATTTCAAGAATGGCCCAAATCTCCCTTTCCCTTGAGTTACGGGTTCGCCTTTATAGGTGGTTACTGGTGCGTCTTCCTTACGTTTTGCCTCAATTAACTCTATACATCGTTCTAGACTGATTTCCATAGGGTCTTCGTCCCTCGGGATAGAAACAAATTTCTCATCAAACTTTACATATGGGCCATATCGCCCAGCACCGATGACTACTTCTTTAGATTCATACTCTCCAGCAGTTCTCGGAAGTTTGAATAAATCTAGCGCTTCTTCATAGCTAATCGTTTCCATCGATTGGCCTACCTTTAAATTGGCAAACTTTGGTTTACCTTCCTCTCCTACTTCCTCTCTCGAACCGATTTGTGCCACAGGACCATATCTTGTCATTTGGACTAAAAGTGTCAGACCCGTTTCAGGATCTACTCCCAAGTCTCTTCTACCTTTTGCTCTCTCCGCATTTTCAATAGTATCTTCTACGGTATCATGGAAAGGCTTATAGAAATCGGTCAACATAGTTTTCCACTCCATTTCACCATTTGCAATGGCATCTAAATCTCCTTCTACTTCTGCGGTAAAGCTATAATTCATCACATTGTCAAAATGCTCAGAAAGGAAATCAGTCACTAACATTCCTAAATCACTTGGATAGAGACGATTGCTCGTTTTTCCTGTAATCTCTGTTCTAACTTCTTTATTGATTTGCTGGTTTTCCAACTGATAAAATCTGTATGATCTTTCGACTCCTTCTCTACTTTCCTTGGTCACATATCCACGTGCCTCCTCCATAATTTTAGTAATGGTAGGTGCATAGGTAGATGGTCGACCGATACCTAATTCTTCTAGTTTTTTGACCAATGCCGCTTCCGTAAATCTTGCCGGTGCTCTTGTAAACTTCTCACTAGCATCCATATTGTTTAGTGGCAAATCCATATTTATGGATAATGGAGGTAAAACTCCAGCTGTCGGAGACTCTTCTCCTTCATCTTCATCTTTAGACTCCATATATACTTTAAGAAAACCGTCAAATGTGATTACTTGTCCTTCTGCCGTTAACTTATGATCATTTCGTGTTGAAATATCGATAGATACTGATGTTTTTTCCAATTTTGCATCACTCATCTGAGAAGCAATCGTCCGTTTCCAGATTAGGTTGTATAACTTCACCATATCTGAGTCACCAGCCACCTCATGATTACTTATATAGGTTGGTCTTATTGCTTCGTGAGCTTCTTGCGCGTTGGCATCTTTAGATTTGTATACTCTTACTTTTGAGTACTCTTCACCATATTGCTTTTTTACTTCATCAGCGATGGTTCCAATAGCCATTTGACTCAGACTAGTGGAATCAGTTCTCATATATGTAATATTACCTTGCTCATAGAGTCTCTGCGCTGATTTCATGGTTCTATTTACACTAAAACCTAATCGTCTACTTGCGTCTTGCTGCAAGGTGGAGGTAGTAAATGGTGCAGCAGGTGTCCGTTTTGCAGGTTTAACCTTTATATCGCCAATGGAGAATTTAGCTGTTTTACAATCCTCTAAAAAAGCTAATGCTTCTTCTGCCGTTTCGAATCTATGTTTTAATTCTGCTTTTAAGTCGACAGGTTTATTTTGCTTATTAAAAACTGAAAATATAGCATTGACTTTAAAATAGGGTTTCGAATCAAACTGCTGAATCTGACGTTCTCTTTCAACGAGCAATTTTACAGCTACTGATTGTACTCGACCTGCCGATAATTTATTTTTTACTTTTCTCCATAGAATCTCTGAAAGTTCGAATCCCACTAATCGATCTAAGATTCTTCTAGCCTGCTGTGCATTAACTACATGCTTATCTACTAATCTAGGGTTTTCGACTGCTTTTTGGATCGCAGGCTTAGTAATTTCTCTAAAAACAATACGCTTAGTAGTATCATAATCCAAACCGAGGACTTCGCAAAGGTGCCATGAAATAGCTTCTCCTTCACGATCTTCATCCGTCGCTAACCAAACTTCTTCCACTTTTTTCTTAGCTGCCTTGAGCTCGGCAACCACCTTTTTCTTTTCAGGAGAGACAACATAACTAGGTTCGAACCCGTCTTCAATGTTTACACCTTTCTTCCCTTTATCAAGATCTCTAATGTGTCCATAACTGGACTTCACCATAAAATCTTTACCTAAATATTTTTCAATTGTCTTTGCCTTGGCGGGTGACTCAACAATGAGTAAATTCTTTGCCATATATGAATTTGTTTTGTCTGGATTCCGTTCTTTTCGAAATCATATCAAAGTGCAAATATGGAAAAAAACTATAATACATGTAAGTTAAATTTTTAGAAACTCACAGTTTTGTTTTCTTTTCGATTAGATATTCCGCTATTTTTTTTCGCTCTTCAGCAAGCTTTTCTACAAGGGGTTCTGGATCAATGGTCTTCTTATTTAAATCTCTGTGTAGTAAGATTAAAATATATTTAGCCATATCATCAGGATGTAATATTCCTTGCTCTTTTAAATGATGAGACAGCCTTGAACCATCATAAAAATTCCAATTAACCACAATCCACCTACCTAAACCAAAATGGATTTTAGATGCTGCTTCCCACTCATCTTCCATCTCTGCAAAACTTGAGAGACCTTCTGGTGGTGATAAATCCTTAATTTCTTTTATCGCCTCGTTGACATCTGCAGGTATATAGGTGCCATCTATTCTTGATTGTTTAATATTAAATTCATATTGCTTTTGATAAGCTTCCTTTTCTTCTGCGGTTTGAGCAAAGATCAAGGTGGTGGAAACTAATAAGCTTAATGTGAATAATAACTTTCTCATGATTTTAAATTTATCTAACAAAAGTATAAACGCAAGGAGGATATTTAAAAATTATAAATTTTCATTATTTATCTTTAACAAATAGTTAAAATAAACGTTTTACAATTATACAAGCTCATATCTATGACAAAGCCTTTTCTAAGACTAATAATTTTATTCCTTCTTTGTTCATCTTCGACGCTTATCGGGCAAGAATTACACCGATGTTACTCGAATGAAAAGATGGCAGAACTTTATGCAGATCAACCAGCTTATTTTGATGAGATCAAAGCGAGCATAAAAGATTTTAGAAAACAACACGATACAAAAAACCACATGATGTTTGTGGAGATTCCTGTTCACGTGATTATAGTCCATCCTCCAGGTCAGTCTGTAGGAAGTGGATCTAATCTACCGCTAGATCAGATCGAATCACAGATCGAGGTACTTAATGAAGATTTTACGGCATCCAATGATGATTATGGTGATGTACCTGGTGGTTTCAGTCCGGGAGATCCTAGTATTCTTTTCTGCCTTGCTTCAACCGATGAAAACGGTGATCCAACTGATGGAGTAACTAGATATGCCACAAATTCCAACTTCGACAATAATGAGTTTTCAATAAAATCAGCTACTGGTTGGGATCGGAATACTTATTTAAACATTTGGGTAGCTCCAACCATTGGAGCGCTTGGTTATGCATACGTACCGACTACCTTTAGCTTACCAAATCCAACATTGGATGGAGTTGCTATCACCACTACCACATTTGGAGGTCCAGGATATAATTCACCTCCGTACAATTTAGGTAGAACTGCCACACATGAAGTAGGACATTATTTAGGTCTACCTCATGTTTGGGGATCAGGTGGTGGTGGATGCGGCCAAGATGATGGTTTTGCAGATACACCTAATCAGAGTGGTTCAAACTTTGGTTGCCCTAGCCATCCAAGTCCTAGTTGTGGAAACAGCGGTGATATGTTTATGAATTACATGGACTATGTTAATGACAACTGCATGGTTGCTTTTTCGGAGGACCAAGGCGATTATATGAATACTATACTTAACACGTCGAGATCTTCACTCTTAAATGCTGCGGATTTTGCATGTGGAATTTCTACGACTCCACTGGTATTAGATTTAGTACTTACAGAAGATTTAGAATGTGGTGGAGATGAAGATGGAGTGATTTCCGTTATTGCAAGCGGTGGAACTGGTGGATACACCTATTTTATCGACTATGGCAATTTATCAAATACTACAGGATACTTTGGTTCTTTACCCGGAGGCACATACACGATTACCGTTTATGACTCGAGTAATGCTTCACAAGTAATAACCGTTTCTATTTCTGAACCAAGTGCTATTTTGACGAATGTTCTTTATGTCGAGGATGTAGATTGTAATGGTGATGAATCTGCGATAGTTACAATTATCGCTTCAGGTGGAGCATCAGATACTTACTCTTATTCACTAGACAATGGTGCTTTCCAAAACAGTCCCACTTTTGAAAATCTAGGTGCAGGTGAGTACACTATCCAAGTGTATGATGTGAATGCTTGTAGTACAGAAGCAGAAATAGAAATTAATGAGCCTGATGCTTTATCTGTAGATTCTATGTACATCACTCCTGCCTCTTGTTATGGTGAAGATGATGGTATTGTTGAGTTTTTCACCAGTGGTGGTGTGGGCAACAACACCTTACAGTTTGACACTTTTGCACCCACTTGGATGACAGTTTATGACACCTTAGTGGCAGGTGATTACCAATTAGTTCTATCTGACTTTAATGATTGTACGGATACAACATGGATAAGTATTCCGGAACCTGATTCTATGGGATTAACCAGTTTATTAGAAGTCAGTCCGTCTTGTTTTGGAAGTGAAAATGGTGAAATACAGGTTGCTGTTTTTGGAGGTAATGGAGGTGAGGAATACTATTTTAATGGTCAATTGAATCCTGGCGATTCTGTTTTTTCAAATCTTAGTTCTGGCAATTATCTTATTTCAGTGATTGATTCAAATGGTTGCGAAGTTTCTCTTATGACAAGTCTGGAAGAGGCAGAAGCTGTGGATTTAGACGCTATTGAGATAATTGATGGAGGTTGTGACGGCTCTTTAGGATCTATTTCATTAGCCATGGAAAATGGACAAGGAGTAATTACCTATGAACTAGACAACTTTAGTAATACGAATGGGATTTTCAATAATTTGCCAGCTGGTAATTATACAGCAACGGCAACTGACGAAAATGATTGTTCTGCAAGCTACTCCTTCGAGATTATCCAACAGTCAAATTTAATACTCAGCATTGACCAACAAGTCGACAACCTTTGTGCAGGAGAAACGAATGGCGAAATTTATTTAAGCACCGGAGGTGTTGCCAATATCACCTACACGCTGGATGGCAATTCAAATACAACGGGAATATTTACTGGATTAGCTGAAGGAAGTTATACTGTTGTAGCTTCTAATGGCGGTGAATGTGAAGATGAAATAACATTTACTATAAGTGAACCTTCCGCGATTAGTTCTTCTGTCATCGAAACCAATAACCCATTATGTAATGGAGATACCAATGGCAGCTTCATAATCAACGCTACTGGAGGAACTGGTATGATAAGCTATTCAGTAGGAAACAATTCAAATACCGATGGTACTTTTTCTAATATGGGACCTGGTACTTTCTTAGTAAAAATAGAAGACGAAAATGGTTGTGGAACTACGGAAGCAGTTACACTTAGCAATCCAACACAAGTTCAAATAACATTGAACAATACCAATCAACCCTTATGCATGGGTGATAATAATGGGTCTATTTCAGTGGAAGCAACTGGTGGAACCGGTGATTTTAATTACACGCTAAATAATGATACTAACAGCTCGGGAACATTCGATAATCTCGGAAGTGGATCTTATACCATTGAAGCTGAGGATGGCAACGGTTGTAGTATAACCATCAGCGAAACGCTCGTGGATCCTGATCCTATTATGATAAACTTAGGCATGATAAATAATCCGAGTTGTGCAGGTGTGGATGATGGAGAACTTAATGTTACCGCATCTGGTGGAACAGGAAATTTGAGCTATTCGTTAAATGGTGGAAATGCCCAAGCAAATGGAAGCTTTGCTAATTTAGCAGGTGGCATGTACGAAGTAATTGTGGAAGATGAAAATGGCTGTGCACAATCTAGTGGAATGATCGAATTAGTTTCTACTTCGGCTATCGAAGTAAGCTTTGATGAGGTGAGTGATGTAATTTGTAACGGTGAAGCAAATGGTTCAATCCAACTTACTGGTGAAGGAGGTACAGGTGATTTGATTTATCAGCTAGGTATGGAAAGTAATTCAACGGGATTATTTGAAGGATTGCCCGCTGATGATTATACGATTACCATTATCGATGAAAATGGATGTGAGAAAGAATCAATGTACACCATTGAAGAACCTCCTGCCCTAACAAGCTCAGATATTGAAACCACTCCAGTTACTTGTTTTGGAGATACAGATGGTACTGTAACTTTTGTTATAGATGGAGGTACAGATCCATATATGTATACTATCAACGGAATGTCAGATGTAGATATTAATAATCTACCACCGGGTGATTATACGATCGAAGTGACTGATGCTGCACAATGTACTACTGAGTCCATGTTTAATATTGGAGAACCAGAGCCAATCGATACTAGTGCCATTATTATCAGTACATCATCGGATAACGAAACTGGAGATCTAAAGATTGAAGCAATCGGAGGAACTCCTCCTTATAGCTATGCTCTAGATTTTGGTGATTTCCAAGATTCGCCTTATTTCTTTGAGGTTGGTTCACAAAAAGTGGAAGTACACGTAATGGATGCTAATGGTTGTCTACAATCGTTTACCATTGATTTGCCGATTTTGACCAATGTCGCATCAGGTTTCGAACATTTACATGACATTGGAATACATCCAAATCCTGTAAATAATCAACTGTCTTTACATTATTCAAGTAGCAGACAACAAACTCTACAAATACAAATTTATAGCCTTGATGGTAAGGAGATATTTAGCAATGAGATGCAAGCAAGCGCTGGTTCAAAAGACGATTACCTTTTGGATACCAGCCAATATTCTGCCGGACTTTACTATTTGGTTTTAAGCGGAGCAGATGGATTAGCCACGCTAAAGTTTGTAAAGAACTAGGCTAACATAAAAGGCACAAAAAAAGGACTCATTGTTAAAATGAGTCCTTTTTTTTTAGGTCTTTCTTTTCTTTTTCTCTGCTGCAGGAAAAAGAATATTATTTAATATTAATCGATATCCAGGAGAATTAGGATGCAAGCTTAAATCAGTTTCTGGGTCACCAACAAAATGTTTATAATCTTCAGGATCATGACCTCCAAAGAAACTCCAGGTTCCATATCCATGAGTCCCGTGGATGTATCTGGCTTCTTGTACGGCTTTGTTTTCTCCTAAGATGAGTACATCTGACTTTATGTGATTTTTGTGATAGGCTGTAGTTTGTCCCATAAAACCTTTTACTGTTCGCGTATGGTTTTGTGTTAACATCGTCGGTACTGGATCCCATTTTGCACTAAAATCAAATAAGGTAAAATAGTCAGACTCTGGTGTCACCTTTCTTTTTCTATGGTCTATCGTAGAATACTCATACTCCAATGGATTTTCGACCAGTTTAAATTCTTTAAATGCAAAAGTCTTTGAATAGTCAAGGGTATTCTCATCGATTGGCTCCATGGGATCATGGTCAAAAATATCAGCACAAATATCCGTTCCTTCTGCGGCAAGAGCTATATCATAGGTATCAGTTGCTGAGCACATGGCAAACATAAAACCGCCACCTTCTACATATTCTCTTATTTTCTTTACCACTGCTAACTTAAGCATAGATACTTTTTCAAAGCCCAAGCTTGTAGCTAGTGCTTCCATTTTTTGCTGGTTCATTTTATACCAAGCTTGTGTATGGTATCCTCTGTAGAACTTACCATATTGACCCGTAAAGTCTTCATGATGTAAGTGTAACCAATCATACTCAGCTAATTTATCTTCCAATACTTCCCTATCATAGATCGTCTCGTATGGAATTTCCGCATATGTTAACACCATAGTTACCGCATCGTCCCAGGGTTGTATTTTCTCACCACGAGCATTAAAATCGGGAGTGTAAACCGCAATTTTTGGAGCTTTCTCAAGCTTCATGACTTCTTGATTTACTTCTGGGTTTGATATTTCTCTTCTAATTTCAGCAAAAGCCGAATTTCCAATAACCTTGTAACTAACTCCACGAGTCTTACATTCTTTTTCAAAATTAGCTGTATGTTCAAAAGCAAATGCACCCCCATTATAATTAAGTAACCAGTAGGCTTCCACACTTTGGTTTAATACCCAATAAGTAACTCCATAGGCTTTTAGATGATCTTTTTGTTCATCATGTGCCATTGGTAGTATAATGTAGGAAGCTTGAAGAAAAGTCGCTATCAACATGCAACTTAGAAAGGGAATAACTCGTTTAGCAAACATCTGTAATCTTTATTGTCTAGAAAATCTAACGTCAAGTTTAGGCATTAAGTGCATAAAAAGTTGACGTTTATTTAATTTATACGTCTTAAGGAAGCGTATAATAACAGAACGCAAAGCTGATAAAAAATATTCATAGTCGTTTGATATTATTAAATTTTTAATATTTGCAGTTAAATGTTTAGAAGGTGTTAGAGAGTATTAAGTTAGACTATCCTCCTTATTTTATAATTCTTTGTTTGCTACTAGGATTGTTAGTGGCCTTTGTGCTCTATGGCAGAAATAAGCAATGGAGTGAAATTCCAAGTTGGTCTAAAGCGCTGATGTTTATCTTACGGACCCTGGGTGTTGCTAGTATTGCCTTTTTATTACTTGGACCAGTGGTATTGAGATTGTTAGAAAGATCTGAGGAAGCCATTATTGTTATAGCCCAAGATCAATCTGCTTCCCTAAATGAAGCGCTAGGCAATGAGGCTTGTGCAACTATCAATGAACAAATTAATGATCTTGAGAGTCAACTCTCAGCCAACTTTACTGTTGAACGTTTTGGATTTGGAACAGACATTCATGTTGAAGAGGATTCGACATTGGACCAATCCACTAATATCAGTGCTGCCCTAAAATACATTGATGAGCAGTGTGCCGATAAAAACATAGGTGCTGTTATTATGGCGACGGATGGTATTTTCAATGAAGGTAGAAACCCCTTGTATGAAAATGTCAGTTTTAATGCTCCACTTTATACAGTTGCTCTCGGTGACACAACTATAAAACGAGATTTATTAGTAAAAAATGTTTTGTTTAATAAGGTGGCTTATTTAGGTGACGAAACTGAGATTCAAGTGGATGTGCAGGCATTTAATAGTAGAGCTGAACAAACCAGCCTAAAACTGTATGAAACAGTTGGTGACAAACAAAACTTGATCGAAGAGACTAGGATAAGTATCAATGCTGATCCTTTTTTCATTTCCAAAACCTACACCGTAAAACCCAGCAGATCTGGAAACGTAAAGTATACTGTAAGATTAAGCGGGCTTTCAGACGAACTGAGTAGCAAGAATAATGTCCGTAATATCTATATGGATGTAATCGACGCAAGGCAAAAAATACTCTTACTGGCAGATGCTCCGCACCCTGATTTATCAGCCATCAAGCAAAGTTTAGAGCAAAATAAAAATTACGAACTAAGCATCCAATATGCTACAGACAAACCCATAAATACTAATCAGGTTAACTTAGTGATTTTTCACAATTTACCTAGTTCTAATTGGGATATTAAGGAGGAACTGGATGCGCTTAACAGACAAAGAACACCAAGGTTATTTTTTCTTGGCTCTAACACTAATTACACAAGTTTTAACAGTTTAGATCAAGGAGTAAGTGTTTCAGGATTTAATCAGTCTATGAATGTTGTTGAGCCAAAATTAAACAGTCAATTTAATGCGTTTAAGCTAAGTGATAAGGTAAAACAACTAACGGCTAGCTTTCCTCCTATTCAGTCTCCTTTCGGTGAATTTAACCTAGCGACTGATTCAAAAATATTAGCTAGACAAACGGTCAGTTCCATTGAGACTAACTATCCACTTGTTCTATTTAATGAGCGTAAAAATATACGAAAAGCAGTTGTGCTTGGTGAAGGAATATGGAAATGGAGGCTCTTTGATTTTCTTACCAATGATAATCATGAAGGCTTTGATGAGCTCTTACAAAAAATCGTTCAATACACTTCAATCAAAGAAGATAAGCGTCAATTTAGAGCCAATTTAAATGAATCAGATTTGAAGGTAGGCGAAGCTTTATTATTTGATGCACAACTATATAATGAGCTCTACCAATCAGTTAATGATGCTGATGTATCCATGAAGGTTAGCAATAGTAAAGGACAAGATTATGATTTTCAGTTCTCTAAGTTTAATGATTATTATGTACTAGATGCTGGTTCTTTACCTGAAGGGAGTTATAATTTTGAAGCAAAAACAAATTATAATGGTAAGGCGCTAAGTGATAAAGGCTCTTTTACCATAAAATCAATCCAAAAAGAGTCATATAATCTAACTGCTGATCATGGCCTCTTGCACGAATTAAGCAGCAAGTATAATGGTGAGTTTGTAACACCGGGAAACTTGACGAACATCGTAGAAAAAATTCGCTCAAGCAATCAAGTAAAACCAATCATTTACACTGAAAAAGACAATCAATCGATTTTAAATTTTTGGTGGTTAATGATTCCTATCCTATTAATGTTATTCTTAGAATGGTTTTTAAGAAGGTATTCGGGGAACTATTAATTTTTATTTAGAGTTTAGTAGTTACATTGATTGAAATGTAGAAAATACTTTTATATTTGCAATCCGTTCTGAAAGAAGGACAATTAGAGTTAGTTTTTTGAAATATTAAAAAATATCTCGATGTTATAATCGAAGACAGATACATTGCGGTTATAGACCTGCGATTATTGAAAATAACTCGATGTTACAATCAGAGATTTTGTCGATATTACAATAAAAGAAACATACATCGCAGTCATAGACTTGCGATTTTTGAAAATATCTCGATGTTACAATTGAAAAAAGATACATCGCGGTCCAAGACCTGCGATTATCAAAGATACATCGCGGCGTGGAGCAGTTGGTAGCTCGTCGGGCTCATAACCCGAAGGTCGTA
>JAHDEC010000012.1 GCA_020629035.1 Saprospiraceae bacterium
TACAATGGAATCGATGATGATTGTGATGAAGCTACACTAGATGATGATTTAGACCAAGATGGTTTCCCGCTTGCTATGGATTGCGATGATAACAATCCTAACATCAATCCTGATGCAGAAGAAATTCCAAACAATGGAATAGACGAAGATTGCGATGGCATGGACTTAATTTCTTCAGTTCACCAATTAGCAGATTCAACAATTAAGATATTTCCTAATCCTACGGTTCATGCTATAAATATTGAAGTAAATGGACAGCTGAATTACAGCACAAGTTTGTATAATTTAGAAGGTGAGTTGATACATACAGAACTAAATACAGAACAAATGCTGGTTAATGATCTTCCTGGAGGAATATATCTTCTCGAGTTAAGAGATTTAAATTCAGGTCAAAAGATTGTAGAAAGAATTATGGTTGAGAAGTAAATCACAGGTTCAGAGCCATCAAGACTGCGCTGGGTAAAATTGAGAGTCTTGAAAAATGGAAGCCGATTTAATGGAGAAATACTCCTGCTAATAATACCTTAGAGTATGACAAAAATAGACGATTCAAAATTCGAATTTTGGGTGAAATATTTAAAAGGTGTCAGTTTATTTTTTGCTGCAATGGGAGTTCTTTGGTCTGTTCTAGGTTCACCTGACCCCATGGGAATTTATGAAAAAGCCATGGCTCAAACTTTTTATAATCAGGATAAATTACCAGAAATAGTTAGTCGGACTTCCCGATTTATTTTTGCTCCTTTTGGTGCGACGGCTGCTGGTTATTTCATACTCCAATATTTTATTGCAAAAAATGCTTTCGCTAAGAGAGAGTTGTGGGGCTGGCAGGCTATAATGTTCGCTTTTTTCTTTTGGTTTTTTCTTGACACAACCATGAGTGCCACGCATGGAGCATGGTTTAATATTTTATTTGCCAATGTTACTTCACTAATTTTGATGCTACCCATTCTGTTCACCAGAAAATATTTTAAAAAATAAGCCCTGGCTATTCATTGAGTGATCTGTCGCCAGTTCAATATTTTCGCTAAACTTATAAGAGACATTAATTGAAATTTTAAATCAAAATCAAGACTTAAACCTAAGTATTTCGTATTTTAATAATATTGGAAATCAATTATATGCCATTTAAAAGAACAATTTTAACCATTGTCCTAATTCAATTCCTTGCAACATTAGGTGTAAGTCAGTCAATTAAGCAGGACACCTTTTCGAAATCATTCGGTGTAGATGCAAATTTTGTTAACAGATTTTTGCCCTTCGAAAATTCTATTGGAGTCATAGGAAATTATCTATTCCATCACATTACATATCGAGAAAAAGGAGATTTTATAAGACAAGCCTTTGACTTGAGTCTTTCTGGAAATTTTGATAAAAGAGAGTTTGAAGTTGACAGAAACAATACAAGATTCTCTTTTGACTATAAAATTGGTAGAGGGAAAAGAAAGAATCTATTCAAAAATGGGAATATTTTATATGGTGCTGAATTTCAATTTGGCTACTTTATCAATAGACAAAAAATTGTAGACCAAGATGATCTGAATGGTGATAGCTTCAATATAAATAAAGATCAAAATTACAATTTTGAATTAGGGCCTTTTGTTGGTTTCGAATATAAAATAAACAATAGAATAAGCCTTTATACGGAAGCAGGTGTCTATGCAAGGCTAGCCTACAGTATTGACAACTTTGAATCGGACTTAAATCCTGAATTTGATTTTGAAGATACAAACCTATTTGTCACCAATAATTATGATTTCCCAGCTTCCCTAATTTTATTTTACAACTTCAATTAGTAACTCATGAAAAATATAATTGCACTAATATTGGTTTTAAGTATTCTTATTTTTTCTTGCCAAGATAAAACAGAAGTAGATCAAGTTAATTTTGATTTAAACTTAGAACATTTTGATTATTATGAAGAAGATATTCCATTCCTAAATTCTTTCTTCGCTAATAAAGTGAAGCACGATGAAATTGCAGCACTAGGTAGATTACTGTTCTACGATACAAGACTCTCACTTAATAATTCCATCTCATGTGCAAGCTGTCATAAACAACACTTGGGCTTTACAGATAATAAGCGATTCAGTGAAGGAATAGAAAATTATACAACTTCTAGAAATTCCATGACACTGGTAAATAATGCTTTTCAAATTTCTCATTTTTGGGAGGGACACGGTGGCTTACTATCGGATCATATATTAAATCCTATATCTAACCACATAGAAATGGGCATGCGAAGTGCCGAACAACTCAGTGAAAAATTAAAATCGATTGAGCAATATGAACATTTATTTCAGGATATATTTGAAGAAGAAATAAGCGAAGATTTAATCCGAGATGCATTAACAACATTTGTAGGTTCCATTATTTCCTATAATACGAAATTCGATAAAGGCATTGAAATAGATTTTGCCAACTTTAGTCTTTCTGAAAAAAATGGAGAGTCAATTTTCTTTGGAAAAGGTAAATGCGGGCACTGTCATAGAGGAAATCATTTTGCAGCTTTTTGGAGAGAAAGTACTAATATAGGATTAGATTTAGAGTACACGGATCAAGGTGCAGGCAATGGAAACTTTAAAGTTCCTACACTAAGAAACATAGCACTTACAGGTCCTTACATGCATGATGGTAGATTCGAAACATTAGAAGAAGTAGTAAATCATTATGTAAATGGTATTCAGGAGCATCCTAGATTAGACTGGACGTTACAAAATAGTCCTATAGATTTAAATGAAGAAGAACAGGAGGATTTGGTTGCATTCCTACATACATTAACGGATTATGACTTAATCACTCAAGAAAAATTTTCAAACCCATTTAAATAAAATAATGTATATGTTTACTAAAAAAAGTAAGCAATGAAATTTCTAAAATATTTTTTAATCCTCTTACTATTACTGGTGCTATTCTTTTTCGGCAAAGGAATGCTAACGCCTACTATTGACTATGATTGTTCTATTATGGTGGATAAGCCTGCAACCGAATGCTGGATGGTCATGAGTGATACCTCTAAATCATCTCAGTGGATTAAAGGTTTTATAAAAACCGAATTAGTAAGTGGAACTGTAAACACAGTAGGTGCAGTATCTAATGTATACATAGAAGACCAAGGTCAAGAGAGCATCATACAAGAAACCATTACCACATTCAAACCTAATCAACATATGGGTATGAGTTTTACCATGGATTTTATGAATATGGAATATGATATCATGTTTGAGGACAATGGTGATAAAACTAAAATTAGCACAACAACTAAAACAAGCGGTAATGGTCTGTTTTCAAAATCCATAATCTCATTTATGGGTGGCTCTATGGTTGATCAAGAAAATGAAAATCTACAAAACCTTAAAAAACTCATCGAAGAAAACACAACTGATTATTTTAAATCAGAAGAGACAGAGCTGACTAATTAAAACAAGCTCAAAAAGTAGGAGACCTCCAAAAGATAAATAGCTTTTCAAAAGGATGAATGTCAATTCCAAATCTTAGATTGGTATCCATCCTTTTGAAAACTAATAACTAGACGCATTAAAAACAATACGATATCCCTGCATTATACTGAATAAGCAAATATCTTCCGCTCATATCTGTTCCGAATAAATTAGATCCAGATAAACCATTGATACTAGGAGAAAAGCCAAATGCCCACTTTTCATTAAAACAATAAGATACAGAGGGTTTTAATCGCCATCCTACACTAAATTTATCGTAAGGCAAGCTACGCGCATCAGACATTAAACTTCTGTAAGTATAAATTTCTCCAAGTTCATTAATCGACTTACCTTGTTGATCCTCAACAAAATTAAATTGAAGCCCCATAGCTAATGAAAGTTGCCAATGGTTTATTTGATGTTGAACACCAAAAAGAATAGGTATGGAAACAAATTGGGATTTATTATGGTGTCTTATCTTACGATTTCTATAGACATTAATTAGTGTATCAACATAAATTTTATCAATGGTATCAAGAGTATTCTCATCAATCACTACTTTAATTAATTGATTTTCTTTTAAAACCTTTTCGGTAGTATTTTCCTCATAATCAAATCTAGTCCAAGTCCTACTCCACTCTAACCCTGTATTTACCAAAAAGCGATTGGCTTTCACAAGCTTTATATCAATTCCTGATGTGCTTCCGAATTCACCAACTTCAGTATTGTTTTTTAAATCTGCAATCTGCGAAAGGTCAGTCGACGAATACCTTATTCGCGAATTATTTAGACCAAAATACAATGAAAGACTCAATTTATAGTCAGAACCAGTTGATTCAATAAAAGGAGATTTTAGATTAAACATATTGCTTTGTAGAACTTGTAAATTAAGCTTGTTTAGCTTTGCTAAATGATCAATAGAATTTAATTTATTAACCTCTTTTTCAGTCTTTAATACAGTGGTTTCTTTAATTTCTATTTCAGATAAATTTTCTCTGCTTGTGTAAAATGACTCCTTAAGAGTAATTGGTTTTACTAAAGATTTCTTAAGCTTATCACTTAAGATTTGAGAATGACTTTCCTTTGTTTTTGACTTTAACTCTAGAGCAATTACTTGCTCTTCTAGGGCATTAACACTGGATGCTGACTCTGTAGAGACAACTATATTGTTTGGTGCAGATTTTGATTCTTTTTCTTTTAAGTGATTCATTCTATTTACTGATTTAATGTCTGCGTTGGGTTCAATGCTACTAATCGCAAAAGAATATATAATCACAAACCCAATCAGAAATCCTACAAAGGAAATCCAAATTATGGGTATTTTTCTTCCCTTTGGTTTAGGTAAATCAGTTTCAATGCTAGACCACAAGCTGAGTGCTTCTTCTTCGGAAACAGAAAGCTTGTCCTCATGAAATCTATCTCTTATATTATTTTCTAATCCGTCCATTATTGTAAATCTTTAGAATTAATTACTGAGTGCTTCCATGCTTATATAATGAGTATTACTTTTCAACCAATTACGTGCTCTTGAGAGTCTTTTTCTTGATAGAGCATTAGATATTTTCAATAATGCTGAAATTTCCTCATGAGAATAGCCATCAATTATGAATAGATTAAAAACTTCGTATAATTCATAGGGCATTTTTCGCAAAAAACTTAATAACATTTCGTTTGAAAATACTTTTAATATCTCTGGTGTAGTCCCCGTATCATGCAACAGAATGTTAAATTCATAATCCTTAGTATCAAACCGATCGTTATAGCTTAACACAGCATTGATGGTAATCCGAGTAGACCATTTTAAAAAATTCCCCTTCCCTGAATCAAATTGATCAATTTTATTAAAAATTCTAATAAATGATTCTTGAAGTACATCATTGATTAAACTTTTGTTCTTGAGATAACGGACTGCTACAGCTTTCAAATATGGGAACAACTTTAGGTAAAGCTCTTTTTGGGCTTGCCTATTTTGCGCTAAACATTTCTCGATAAGAAAGGAAGAAATTTTCATTAGTTAGATTAGCTAAAAAGACTAGAACACCTATTATCAGGGGCTCTAGTCTTTCTAAAATTTATTGACTTACTTCAATAATTTCCGTACAAAAACTTCCAGTAACTGTATTTATAGTTCCATTGATGTCTATATACTCTGCTTCAATAGTTCCCCCAATAGATTCTCCTACTATATTTCCGGCTTCACTTATTTTGACTGTACCATACATGTAATATGATTCCCAAGAGTTACTCCATTCAATTAAAAGTGGAAAATCTAAAATATCCAACACATCGCCTTCCTCCAGCGTTTCTATTTTTCCAAAGACAACACCTGGCAATCCATCGGTAGCAACACTTAATTTGTCACCTGCATCTTCAGCTCCAAAAAAATCGTAATCCACACTATGAACCATGAATAAGTTATTCTCGGTCATTTCAAATTTTATAGCTTCTGCCCCAGTATTAAAATCTATAGCTCCACCTTCTACTAAAAAGTTATCATCACATTCAATCGGTGTATTAACTATCTCTTCTTCTACTTGGATATCATCTTCATTCATGCTTGTGATATCTAAATTTTCTTTCTCACATGATACAAGAGACAGAGCTGCAATTAGCATGACCATTAGAGGTAATTTCGCTAGTAATATTTTCATTGTTTATTTTTTTGATTAATTAATAAAAAGTTGTTTGTCTAAACGTTTGACATATATTAATACTCATGAGTTTGATTAAATGTGACAGCATAGATGATTTATCTTCGTTTTTCTGATGAATCCGCCCATCTATTCCCGAATACTTATATTTATGTAGAACTAGCTTTTTATTGTAGATCTGATTAATAGAAATGAATGGCAATGAACTTACTAAATGCTCATCACACAAAATAATTAGGGGTTTAAGAAGATTAGCCACCAATTTATCTTATGAAAATTAGAAACGAAAAAGACGTCGAACTCCTAGAACAAACGATAAAAATCGAACTAGGAATAGATGTAAGTAAATACAGAAATGAAGAAGTAGCTGAAAATTTTGTCAAACTTCTTGTATTTCCTGAATACATATTTAGGTGGGTATTAAGACCCATAATTTTTGCTTTTATCGCTTTTATTCTTGGCTTTTTGATTATTGACCTGGTACATTTAGAATACCTTATTTACGGCTTAGTTGGTTTAGGCTTATTCTTATTATTAGGTCTCACATTCGGGCTTCTTTTCCTGACCTGGAAAATGAAAAAGGATATGTGGGGCATCATAAACTACTCTCTAAACATCATGAATGATGCGGTCATAGACATGAATGATGTCGGAGACAAAATGACACCAGGCAATAGAAAAAACGTGTTAGGATTGCTGTTCAAAGGCATCATACACATTGTCACCATTCCTATGATGTCTCAAGCAATATCCGAAAATGTTCCGCTTGTTGGAAGACCAGTTAAAGCCTTTGTTAAAAAAGTACTGACCTTAGTTGCGGATAAAGTAATCTTTAGCGAAGAAGATTTCCAGGACCAAATGGAAGAAAGCAAAGAGACGGATAATCCATTCGAACTCTACTCAAAAATAATCTCAGGCGCCTCACGAGGATTAGAAAAAATACTAGACATAACCTTCGGTGTTGCCCAATTCCCACTAGCTCTTGTATTCGGTATTGTCCTGTTAGTTTGGTATCTATTTATTAGGATTATAAACTAAGAAGACCAATATTGAACCAAAAAAGAGCATCAAATACTAATTACCACACCTACTGATGGCGTAGTAACTGTCTGCGTCTGCTCAATAGATTTTAATAAATAGCGTTGCTCATCTAAAGGTAAACTATCATCGATGATAACACCTTCACCAATCGGTAAACCATCATCACCCAAAGGGCGATCTAAAATCTGAGTCGTTAGTGCACCACTCGAAAAAGAAATATTCCGTAAATCTAAATACAGATTCAAGGACCACTTGTCAAAATAAAACTTCTTGTCTACTCTGATATCCATACTATTTACCGGACTCCCACGCAATGTATTTAACTGATTATAATCTGGAATAGCTCTTAAGTTTCGATCCCAATTAATCACCAAGTTAGAATCTTCTAAATCAGGAGTAAATGGCAAGCCTGACTGAAAACGCCAGTTAATTCCCGCCTCCCAGTCATTCTTAAACGACTTACCTATGGTTGCATTAATAATATGTCTGCTATCCCATGAAGAAGGGACCAGGTTTCCATTTTTGTCTTCAAACTCTGACCACCCCAAAGTGTAGGCTAAAATACCATAAAACCCTTTATACAATCGTTGCTGGAATAAAAACTCTAAACCATAGGTCCGACCATCACTAGTCGGCACACTAGGCTCATTACCAACCACTCCAAAGTCACCACCTAAATTAGCTAGCGTTAAACTATCGCGCAGTAAAAAAGGATAATTACTGTAATCTTTGTAGAATCCCTCTAGAGTAATTCTGGAGTCAGTAAGGGTATTAAACTCAAGCCCAGCAACTAAATGCCCAGATTCGATAAAAGTGGCTCCGTTTTGCTTATTGATTAATTCTCCTTCCTCTTCATAACCTAAAACGGTGTAGGCAGGGAGTTGATAGTATAATCCAGCGTTAAAGTTTACAGCTACCTGCTCAGATACTGCATAACTTGCTGAAAATCTTGGCGAGAAAAATTTCAGTGGATTTGACATCTCTTCTGAGTAACTATTGCCATCCATCCTAAAACCTAATGAAGTCGAAAGACGTTCTCCAAACCACTTTTTACTCAGCTGCCCAAAGCCGTAATATTTTGCAAAATTCAAATCAGAATCAAAATCAATATCTAAAGGGCCAGCAGCGGTAAATATCCGGTTAAATGTGCTAGTGTTATACTTTACATATTCAGCACCTAGCCCATACAAAAATCTATAATCACCCTTCTGCTTAACCTGTTCCACACGCAACTTGTTTTCTATCTCTTGCGAGTTATAACGGAGCAATAAATTATCCTCAGAAGACTCATCATTATCCTTGTACTTAAATGACTCATTATTGAGCATATTTCGGCTGAGGACATAACTTGTATATCCATTGTCTTGATATCGTTTGTATACTACACCATTAGTATAACTCCATTGGTTATTTACGGGAAGAAACTCTAAAGTATATAAACCGGTTTCATCAGTAGCACCGTCTAGATTAAGCTCAAAATTGTCCACAGCTCCTAAACCAATGAATGTCCATTCCTCTTTATTGTTCGGCTTGTACTTCACCTTCGCTTGAAAGTCATTATAAATGGGCAAAAAAGGCAAACCTATCTGCTTAAATAAAAACTGTAGATATGATCTCCTTGCCGAGGCAAGAAAGGTAACCTTATCACCAATCGGACCTTCCACTGTAATTCCTAAGTCTTGAGCACCTACGGTAGCCGTATAGCCTAAACGATCATCTCTCCCATCCTTTTGCTTAAAATCAAAGACCGAGCTTAAGGTATTCCCTCGACTGCTTGGAAAAGCACCGCTGTAAAAATCGACCTCTCTTATAAAATCCACATTAATAATTCCGGCTGGCCCTCCAGACGCACCTTGGGTTGCAAAGTGATTAATATTTGGCACCTCTACTCCGTCCAGGTAAAATCTATTTTCATTGGGCGAACCACCACGAATAATTAAATCATTTCTAAAATTGGCCGTGCTTGTCACACCCGGAAGCGATTGAATAACCAGTGAAATATCTCTATTTCCTCCAGGTCTACGCTTTATTTCACTAACTCCTATATTTCGTAAAGAAACTGGACTCTCCTGAGTCTTTTTAAATGCTGCAGCTTTGATGGTAATTTCATCCAAGGTCTCTGAATCTTCCACCATTTCAAAATCAACAACCGTCGGACGATTATTGAGTACTTGAATTTCATATTTCGTCTCCGTTTTAAATCCTAGATAACTAATTTGAATATCATAAAGACCAGGAGTAACACCTTCAAATTGGTAGTTACCTTCAATGTCTGTTGTCGTTCCAATATCTGTATTAAGCAAAATAACATTGGCAAACAAAACAGGATCATTGTTAATCGCAATGCTCGCCTTCCCTTTTATAATACCTGATTGAGAAAAAGCACTACACGCAATAAGTAGAAAGAAAAGACTAAGTAGATTTTTCATATAATGTTTTAACTCATTAAAAACGGTGATAGGATCATTTTGTTCAATGTTGTATGCAATAAAAAGAACATCCTGATTCAATGATACAACAAACTTTATTTATGGCTAGAAATGCATAATTCTTATTGTACAAGACAAAGGAAAACCTTTCAAAACCTTACCTTGTAGCATAAATTAACCATAAAATGATGAGAACTACCTCTCTTTGTACCACCATACTAATACTTTTATTTTTTTCTACCAATGCGCTGGCTCAAACCGAAGTGACTTCAGGTCAATTCTTAGGTAAAAGTAAAGCCCTCTCCAGCTTAATAAAAAATCAACCTGTCGAGGTGCTTAGCACTAAAGAAAAAAGAAAGAACGAATGGAAAGAAATTCCAAACTTTACCCAAGATAATCCGATTACCTTTCCATTTGCAAAAAGTGCACTGCCTGCCGATGGTAGAGATCCACTGGTCAGAACAGGTAGATTTGAGGATATTCATGGAAATATAGAAATTGAATTTTGTGTTGAAGGAAATAGACAAAGTGAAGCAGGAGTTTTTCCTCCAGATCCTGAAGGCGATAACGGCAAAAACTATTACATCCATGCAACTAATGGTGGTGGAACGCTTCTCAGAATTTATGACAAAGAAGGTAATGTGGTGGAAGGTCCATTCTCTATGAATGTCCTGTGGCAAGAATTAGGTGTTTCCGGTCTTGGTGATCCAATTATCATGTATGATCACGACGCGGATCGCTGGGTGCTTACAGAGTTTCAAGCTAATAACTCGAATGCCTTATTAATGGCAGTCTCCATTACCGATGATCCGTTAGGCGAGTATTACGCTTATAGATTTCCGACACCCTTTTTCCCTGACTATCCAAAGTATGGGATTTGGCATGATGCTTATTATGTAAGTACAAATGAAGGTGGCTCAGACTTTATCCCAGTATATGCAATAGATAGACAGATGGCACTGAATGGAGAAGATCCTACCGTCGTTAGATTTCCAGGCATGGATAAAACGCAAATAAGTGGTGCAGTTGTATCACAAAGAGCAACACCAGCAGAATGGGATGGAATAATGGCTCCTCCAGCCGGAGCACCACACCCTACTTTACGTATTTATGACGATGGATGGAATGGTGGCACGGACCGTCTTGAAATTTGGGAGGCAAACTATAATCCAGAAAACCCTAGTGAATCAGTTCTCGAAGGTCCTATTAATATTTTCATTGATCCTTTTGATAGCAACCTTTGTAATGAGTCTACTAGAGATTGTGTCTGTCAGCCAGATAGTGACTTGCTTATGCCAGTCATCCCTCACGTGATTCAAAATCGAGTTCAGTACAGAAATTTTGGAACTTATGAAATGATGCTACTTAACTTTCCAGTGGATATCAATGGCGACAATGTAGCTGGAATAAGATGGGTAGAACTCCGAAAATATCCTGGAGGTCAATGGGAAGAACATCAGGAAGGAACCTTGGCCTCTGATGAAACAACCAGCAGATTTATGGCAAGCATTGCCATGGATGACTCTGGTAACATCGGTTTGGTATACACCATAGTTGACAAAGATTCGACCTTTCTAGGCTTGAGAGCGACCGGTCGATTAGCAAGTGATAGTTTAGGAATTATGACTTTTAAGGAAACTTCAATTGTAGAAGGCGGTTCTGCAAGTCCAATAAATAGATGGGGAGATTACTCTTCTTTATCTGTGGACCCTGTAGATGGTTCTACTTTTTGGTTTACTGGCGAGTACATGATGGATAATGGTACATGGTCAACAAAAGTTACCAAATTTGCCATCCATAAAGAGGACATCGATGTTAAACCCATTGCATTAAATAGTCCTGAAACTGGCCCTAACTTTACTGCAGCTGAGACAGTAACTACAACCTATAGGAATGTGGGTTTAACGCCCCAAGCCAATGTAACTTTAGGCTTAATGCTTGATGGTCAATTTATTACTGAAGATCTAATCACGGATAGCATTCAAGTCAACGAAGAAATCCAACACACGTTTAGCTCTACAGTAGATTTAACAAGCTTTAAAGATTACGAATTTACCATCTACACCAAACTGCAAGAAGACTTAAATTTCTTAAATGATACCTTGAGAGAAATTGTTGTTCACCAAGCCTCTCATGATGCTGCTCTACTTGCTGTCAGAAACATTGACGAGACGGTATGTGGTGATTCTTTGGAAATGATTATGACCATCCAAAATCAGGGAGTAGAAAATCTTAACTCACTTGAATTTGGCATTGTACTCAATGGAACATTATTTCTTGATCAATTTACAGGAGATATCCCTCCAAATGAAACATTTGATCAATCTTTCTTCTTAAGCGGTTTTCAAGATGGTGAAAACACCATAGAAATTAACATAGCTAACCCTAATAATATTCCGGACCAACATCCAGAAAATAATAGCTGGTTGGACACCTTTAATTTTGATCCCGGAGCTATGAGATTAGCGCTAGATTTAGCAACAGATTTCTACGGTAACGAAACCTCTTGGACCCTGACTAATAGCGCAGAAGATGAGGTCCTAAATGTAAATTATACCGCTTCTGGATATGCCACTGACCAACGAAATGTGTGCTTACCAGAAGATTGTTACACCTTTGAATTAAAAGATTCTTATGGTGATGGCTGGTCTTGGGGTGGCGAACCTGATTTCGAATGGAAGGATGAAGCTGGAAATATATTAGCCAAATTAATAACACCAAACTTTGGCTCATCATCGTCTCATGATTTCTGTATTCCGTTTGAGTGTATGCTCACAATAGATGCTGAAGCACTCAACGTCAGTGAAGCTGGTGCTTCAGATGGAGAACTATTAATTGAAGTGTTCAATGCAATACCACCTTTAATGTATAGCATCGATGGAGGACAAAGTTTCCAGGAGGATCCCATGTTCGAAGATTTGGCTGCTGGTGA
Organism: Saprospiraceae bacterium; assembly: GCA_020629035.1. Taxonomy (GTDB): domain Bacteria; phylum Bacteroidota; class Bacteroidia; order Chitinophagales; family Saprospiraceae; genus JAHDDO01. The sequence goes on from JAHDEC010000012.1 coordinate 12,491, forward strand.
GTACAATATTATCGTAACTGATGCCAATAATTGCGAATCTTCTTTAGTAGCCGAGATAGGAACGGTTTCAAATACCAATGATCTAGCGAGTGAGATAAGTGTAAGCATAGCTCCCAATCCCAACCTAGGCTGGTTTAGTATTGAAGTGGAAGGACTTGATCACTACAAAGAACTAAAAGCTTCCCTATACAATAGCTTAGGAATAAAGTTATATGACCAACATTTATCAAGTTATTCAGGTATTCACAAAGGTAGTTTTAGCCTTAAAAACCAGCCTGCAGGTCAGTACTTTATAAAATTAAATTGTGAAGAATCAGACAAGTTATACAGCATCATCAGAACACAATAATTAGGAGAAAATATGGAATATAGAAGATTAGGGAATTCAGGTTTACAGGTCAGTGTCTTTTCCTTTGGTTCATGGATTACTTTTGGGAATCAAATTGGTAATAGCACAGCGGAAGAGTTAATGATTTATGCATATGATCAAGGAATCAACTTTTTTGATAATGCGGAGATCTATGCTAATGGTGAATCTGAAAAAGTAATGGGAAAGATTCTGAGAAAACTAAATTGGCAGCGATCCAGTTACATTGTTTCCTCAAAGGCATATTTCGGAGATGGTGGACAATTACCTAATCAAAAAGGATTATCTCGAAAACATTTATTTGAGGCATGTAATGCGGCGCTGCGAAGATTACAAGTTGAATATTTAGACCTATTCTTTTGTCACCGACCAGATAAATCCACTCCGATGGAAGAGACGGTTTGGGCCATGAACCATCTTATCCAACAAGGAAAGATTCTCTACTGGGGAACCTCAGAGTGGTCTGGTGTCGAGCTCATGGAAGCACATATGGTTGCCAAAGCAAATAATCTCATAGGTCCGGTAATGGAACAGCCTCAATACAATATGTTCCATAGAGAAAAAGTGGAAGTAGAATACAAAAAAATATACTCGACAGTAGGCCTAGGAACCACCATTTGGTCACCACTAGCATCGGGAATATTAACCGATAAATACATTGGGAAATTCCCGGATAATACTAGACTAGGATTAGACGAACTTAATTGGTTAAAAGAAAGAAGCTTAAACGAAAGTAAACTTGCCAAGGTTAAAAAGTTGAATAGCTTAGCAAAGGAACTTGGAGTGACTTTACCTCAACTTGCACTAAAATGGTGTGCCATAAATCCAAACGTAAGTACGGTGATTTTAGGAGCTTCAAAAGTTAAGCAACTCAAAGAAAATATTGCGACTTTAGAAGTATTGCCAAGTTTATCTAGTGAAGTATTAGAGAGAATAGAAACAATATTGGACAACAAACCTGTACATCCAATGTGGTAATGGCTAATATTCTATCTATAAATTGAGAACTGAATTTAAGAAACCTAACCAATATTTACTTTTCTTGATACATCATTGATACTTCAAATTACTATTTACTAGACCATATCTTGTCTATTTAATACCTTAGGAAAAACAAATTTCAAATAATGAAAAATCTATTTTTCTTATTAGTAGCCATTCTATTTTTTAGCGCCTGTGGAAATGAAGATCCGATAGACGAAAATGATGGTTTTTCTTTAATTTGGAGCGATGAATTTGATACTGAGATTAACCCGCTAAATTGGAATTTCGAAATCGGTGATGGAACAGCTTATGGTCTACCTCCAGGTTGGGGAAATTCAGAAAGACAACTTTATACTTCTTCAGTAAATAATGCTGGAATCCAGCCAGACTCAGAGGGGAATTCAGTCTTAGTAATTACTGCTCGAGAAGAACCTGGAGAGTTAAAATTCAGTTCAGCTAAACTCACTTCTCAGTATTTACAAAACGTTCGATTTGGCAAGGTAGAAGCGAGCATTAAAGTACCAAAAGGTCAAGGGCTTTGGCCTGCGTTTTGGTTACTGGGAGAAAATAAAGAGATTCTTGACTGGCCAGGATGCGGAGAAATAGATATTATGGAAGTAATCGGTCATCAAACCAATGTGCTTTATAGTAGTGTTCATTACACAAATGATGAAAACAAACTAGCGAGTAATACGATTGCTCATGACGCAGGGCTGGACTTGAGCCAAGATTACCATGTATATGGAATGAATTGGTCTGATGTTGCAATCGATTTCACCTTGGATGGCAATGTGATAAATTCCGTCCCGATTGAAGCAGATATGAAAGAGTTTCTGCGTCCCTTCTACCTAATCTTTAATTTGGCTGTTGGCGGTAATTGGCCCGGCAATCCTGATGCTTCCACTGTTTTTCCAAATACCTTGCAGATTGACTGGGTAAGAGTGTACAATAACGATAAGCTCAATCCGGATATGGCGCCAGAGCTCGATATTGCAGAAGAATCCCTTGGAACGATTTCTTCAAGTCTACCTCCTCATGCGTTTAATGACAATTTATCCCAATTCGAAAACATACTTATTAAATCATTTGGGAATGGTGGCGAGCCTAGTGTTAGTACTTCAGATATGGCGGTAGATGGTGATTCGAGTCTAGTATTTATGTACCCTGGAGGTAATTGGGGAGGTGCCTTTTTCGAATTGGAACCTACCGTAGATGCTTCTCAATACAGTAATGGATTTTTACATTTTTCATTAAATGCACCTGCTGATTTAGCTAGCCTCGAAATTAAACTTGAATCAGTAGCTACTTCTTTCTCAGTTTTTGTTGAAGATTATACCGCTGATGATTTAGGAAATGGTTTTGTAGAGTACAGTATCCCAATGAGTGATTTTATAGGGCTAGATTTGGCTGACTTGAAAATACCGTTTGCTGCTTGGAATCCTATGGACAGTAATGGTGAATTTGTAGCTTTTGATCTGCTAATTGACAACATTTACATGTCCGAATAAACTGGACCACACACATCAAGCTTTAAGATTCATCATGTATAGTTCCCTGTCTAAATTTTAGGGAGCTCCCATCTCTTGACCTAAATAAACTTAATATCTCAGCTAATACCGAAAGAGCAATTTCTTCGGGAGTTTCGGCACCAATATCTAAACCCATAGGGCTATAAAAATTTGGCAATTTATCCAAGGCCAAACCCAGTGCCTCGCTCATCTTTTCCAGCCTCTTTTTAGGTCCTAACATGCCTATGTAAGGCGGATTCTTTTCTATAATCGATGGAATCAACTTTCGATCCCATTCAAAATCGTGAGTCATTAATAATATAGAAGTAAATTCATCTGTCTTTATTTCATGAAAAGCCTCATACTCATAAATCGCATGGGCTTCCTTAACTAATTGTTTAGACATTTTAGAAGTTCTCCCTACAACCATAATCTCCCATCCCATTTCTTTTGCCAAGCCTATCATGGCTAACACATCGTAATTATCTCCGATAATCACCAGCTTGTATTCTGGTCTAAGATATTCAACCAATACCTGAATTTTCCCGTAAGCAGGATGTTCATAGCCTATGATTTGTGGCCTTCGCTTTATCCTTACTTCTTCTATTTTCTTTTTTAAAAATTCATTGGGTATTCCCAGATAAGAATCAGCATCCATAGCTTCAGCTAATAACTTAGAATGACCTAACTTGAGTGTATCTTTTGGGCAATCAATCAAGTTGAGTATTATAGAAGGCTTTTGCTGATTAACATGATTGATTAATAGTTCTACTGGATTATTGGAATCAGTAAAGTCTATGGGAACAAACAATACTTCTATCCGGCCATTACAGCCTAAACCTACTCCAATGTTGCGATCTTCATCGTCCAGTGTATCATAAACTACGATGGATGCTTTCGCATTAAAAATTGCTTTTTGTGAGCGTTTTAATGCGTCTCCTTCTAAACACCCTCCACTTATCCCTCCGATCCAAGTGCCATTGCTACTCACTAACATCCTAGCACCAATTCGTCTATAAGAAGATTGTTCTATCTTAACTACAGTCGCCAGAGCTAAGCGCTCTTCATTTCGATTTGATCGTTGGTATTTAGCAATTATGTTTCTTATTTCTTTCAATGGCGCTTGTTCAGGAAATGAGCAGAAATCTGCTCCAGGCTGAGTAAATATTTAGGCTAATTATTTCAACTTCATAGGTAAATCAGTAAATCGAGTCCCTGTTAACCTTCTTAGTGCATTGCCAATAGCTGCCCCAATAGGCCCCAAAGGTGGCTCTCCCACAGGCAAAGGACGATCTAAGCCCTGAATTAAATGAACATCAATTTCTTTAGGTGAATGACGCATTAAAGCCATATCGTATGATCCATAATTTATCGGAAATAATCGTCCATCTTTCAAACCCATTTTTTCATGCATGGCAGCACTGATACCCATGATAATAGACCCTTCGCATTGGGCTTTTACCTGATCAGGATTGACGGCTAAACCACAATCAAAAACACAAGTAACTTTTTCTACTCGAACAATACCATTTGTTAAACTAAGCTCTGCAACTTGAGCACAAGGAGCGCCGACATCTATTGACGCAGCAAAACCCATGGCTCGATTTCCTATTAACTCATTCGTGTAATTAGATTTTTCAGCGGCTAATTTTATCACCTTGCTGATTCTAGTTTGAGTTTCATCATCACCAAGGCTCTTCAGTCTTAGAGCAATCGGATCTATTTGGTTGTTCCATGCCAGTTCATCTATAAAACTTTCGATGGCAAACGTATTGGCCAGCAATCCAAGACTTCGCCAGAAACTAGTAGCAAAAGGAAGCGTCTTGTGCCATTGGACAGCTCTTCGATTGGCAATATTTCCATACATAATATTGGCACCTCGCATGGCTCCTACATCTGTTCCCAACATTTTTGACATAGCAGGCGGCATGAGCAATGAATTAATCGCAACATCACCACTGGCATAATGATGTTCTAAATTTGCTATCCCTCCTTGTTCATTCAGTCTACCCTTTACAATATGATGAGTTGGGGGTCTAAACATATCATTCTGAAATTCCTCCTTCCTAGTAAAACTAAACTTAACCGGTCTTCCTATCTCTCTAGCTATCAATGCTACTTCTGCAGCATGAGAGGTATCCAGCCTTCTACCAAAACCTCCACCCAGATATTTACCAATGACGTTTACATCTTTAGTTTTAAATCCAAGTGCTTTGGCAACGCTATGTTGGGTAGCTCCAATGCTTTGGGTAGATAAAATAACAGTAGCCTTGCCGTCTTTCACCTCTGCAACAGCTCCGTTTGGCTCCATCTGAGCGTGCGCACCAATAGGACTAGAAAAGCTTAAGCTTACAAACTCATCATCATCTTCCAGCGCTGCGCCTACTTTTTGGGTGATCATTTGTTTACCCTCGCCAACTTTCAAATAAGCACGTAGATCCTCCTCGGTCCAAACCTTAGGTATATCCCATTCAATATTCACCTTGCTCCTAGCAGCCAATGCCTGGCTAAAACTTTCAGCTACAATTCCTAACCATCCTTTGCCTTCCACCACACGAACCACGCCTGGCATTTGTCCGGCCTCAGAAAAATCAATACTTTTAATACTTGAACCAATATGTTCGGGCCTGATAATCGTAGCATGTAGCATATTTTCCATCTCAGCATCTAGGCCAAAAATCGGCGCACCAACAATCTTGTCATGTAAATCTATTCTTGGAATTGGCTTACCTATATGTTTTAAAGCTGTGCTTGGTTTAAGTGCTACGTTTTTAGGTAATTTCCATTCTGTAACATTTGCTAAGGCTTCAGCATAGCTTAAAGAACCATTAGGATGATCTATAAATCCCTCCCGAGTCCTGAGTTGATCGACAGCCATCCCTAATTTCTTACTTGCTTCATTGACAATCATCTGCCTCATCATTGCAGCCATTTCTCTTAGTGGATTATATAGTTGAGCAATGGATAGACTACCTCCAGTGGTAAATCGATCAAGTATTCCTGTATCTGTAGCTGCTGCTTGCACGATGATACTATTCATATCCAGATCTAATTCATCTGCAATAATCTGAGCAAAACCCGTGAAGGTACCCTGCCCCATCTCGACTTTTGGGGAGTGAAAAATCAGGGTATTTTCTTCAGTAAATTCAAACCATAAATTGGCATCTGTTCCTTTGCCTGAATATGGTAAAACTAAAGATTCTGACAATCCCAAAGCCGATCTTCTCAATGGGTTAATAAACACACAAGAGCCCAAAGCCAAAAGACCTATGGATCCTAAACCTCCACGAACAAGAAATTTCCTTCTTGACGAACTCGTCTTTTGCACTGATTTATTCTTATCACTCATGGTATAAAAAATTAGCTGGGTTTTGAGCTTACTACTTTTGAAGATTCTGCAGTTTTGCAGCTTTATGGATAGCTTTTCTCATTCGATAATAGGTCCCACATCGGCATATGTTGATGATGTTTTGGTCTATATCTTCATCCGTTGGATTGGGTATTTCATTTAGCATTGCGGCTGTTGCCATGATAAAACCGGGTTGACAATATCCACATTGGGGGACTATTTCATCTTTCCAAGCTTGTTGCACCGGGTGTAAATCGCCATCTTTTGACAATCCCTCAATGGTGGTGATTTCCTTACCGTCTGCCATCTTAACTGGAAACGAACAAGAGCGTACAGCTTTACCATCTACATGAATAGTACAGGCGCCACATGCTGCTTTTCCACAACCAAATTTGGTACCCTTTAAATCCAATACATCTCGAATCGCCCAGAGCAAAGGTGTATTCCCATCGAGCTCTAAGACTTGACTTTTCCCATTTATGCTAAATGATATTTTCATTGGCTAAGTAGCTTTAATTATTCGGCTGGAATGATTGCTCCAGCTTCTATCCATTCTTTGACTGCTTCTATAAATTCCTCCTTCGAGACGGGTGGCACTTCTCTAGGTGTTCCTTCTGCATCAACCCCTGGATTCCAGGCCCATAAGACCAGTTCATGCTCCGTCAAATGTTCCTCTATTTCTTTAGGCGTCCTACCTCCATTTCGATTTGGGTCCATCATTTGGCTCGCAATCTCTACCCTAGTTTTTCCTTCCCATGCCATACTTCTTGGTGCTAATGCCCAATGTGGCGCACCAGGCACACCTGAAAAGTCATTGTTTTCTGAACTGTGGCAAGTTTCACATGTATATCCTGCTAAACCGTGGTCATCTGGACCTCGCTCGATATCAAAATTATGCAAATGACTATCCTCTCCTTGTAATGGTATATCGCCACCTGGGTGACAATTTACACAGCGCTTATGTAACAAAACCGCCATCATTTTATCGAATGGATCATCTCCTATCATCACTTCTATCTCATCACCATCCTGATATGTTTTTTGGCCAATGTTGTTTGTCGACTCAAGACTAAAACTCAAGCTTAAAATAATCGCAATGATCACAAAACCAACAATTGTATGCTTCATCATTTTAAATATTTTCCTAATTTACCTACTTATATGAATTTAATATAACTAAGCTCTTAAAGAATGGCCATTAGTCCTAAAATGACTGCAAACTTTAAAAATCAATGCAAGAACAAATATTAGAGAAATTAAGAAGCAATTCTTTTAAAGAATATTGTGAAGGCATCAAAATGCTTAGTCTAAACATTAAAAATCCTGAGCTCTTTCAAACGGAGAACGATCAAGAATTAATGGAACGAATTTGTGTTGCCTTTATACCAGAAAAATGGGCAAGCCATGATGATTTTGTACAGGGCGTGAAAAATATCGTTACTGGCCTACCAGATTATTTTGAATACATAAATGATCCCAAAATTGGTGCAAATCTCCGAGGTATATCCATATTTATCGAAGGCCTAATGAATCAAAAATATGATTTGTCAGCATTCAAGGTGCCGTCTCATACTGGATATCTTATGAGCTACACTGCAGCAAAATCCATAAGTAAACATTTTCGAAAAGCTGATATCAAACTTGCCCAGTCATTCTTTAAAATGGTGAGTAATTTCTTCCTAGCTATATGCGACGTACAAGCAGCAGCAGCTCTACTGCTATCTAAAATAAGACCGTGGAATAAAGAGATGTGCGAAGGTTTTTTCAATATTCTGACCGCTGCAGATCTGTCCATCCAACATTGGATGCTAGAAACATTACATAACGTTTATGATAAACCTGTAGTGAAGGAACATATCTTTGGTCGATATATTCAGCTCTTAGAAAACTTAAAAAGTAAATACACAGAAGAAGGAAAAGAAAAAAACATCCTACAGGTACAAGAAATTATGGATATGGTCATAAGGAAAAGCAAAGGTATCTTAGCTAGCGAATCTTAAAATATATAAACACCTAGGCTACACAAGGTATAGAATCAAGCGGCTGTTAAGGAACATATTTTTGATAAGTACTTAAACATATTAAGAAATCTCCAAGAAAAATACAATGTGGCCCAAAACACAGAAAAGGTAGCTCTGGTCAATAGAATCTACGATATGGTTTATCCAAGAAGTAAAGGCTTATAACAAAAGAGCCCATCAAAATTTTGATAGGCTCTTTGCTAAATTTATGTTTATATCTTACTAAACACCAACTAAGCTTGGTGCAATTTTCTTAACCCAGTCATAACTATCTTCGACTCTTCCACTTCTAATGCCGTTTATTTCTGCCTTCAACATTGGCCCAATCTTATAGTTCTCATGATCTAGTACATAGTCTTTCCCTCTATAACCTATCTTACTCACAGTCGAAATTACGGCTGCTGTTCCCGCACCAAATACTTCCTTTAAACTTCCATCCTCATGCGCATTAACTACTTCATCTATAGAAATTAAACGCTCTTCCACAAATAAGCCTTTGCGCTTGGCAATCTGAATTAATGAATCTCTTGTTATCCCTTTTAATATCGTACCATCGGTAATTGGAGTAATTAACTTATCACCTATTACAAAAAAGATGTTCATCGTTCCTACTTCCTGAATGTACTTTGATTCTCTTGCATCCAACCATAAAACCTGATCATATCCCTTTTCCTTAGCCAATTTTGCTGGATAAAGTGATGCTGCATAGTTTCCTGCTGCTTTTGCTTCTCCTACACCACCATAAGCTGCTCTAATAAAATGCTCTTCCGCCAATAGACTGACCGGTTTTGGATAATAAGGCCCAACAGGCATCGTGAAAATGATAAATTTATATAACGTAGAAGGTCTAACTCCAATAAACTCGTCAGTAGCAAACATGAGTGGTCTTATATAAAGAGCACTTCCTTCTGCTGGTGGTATCCACGCCGATTCTAAACTTACCATCATTTCTACCGCCTGAAGAAATAAATCCTCAGGAATTTCTGCCATACACATTCTAGCCGCTGATGCATTAATACGCTTGGCATGCATTTCTGGTCTAAATAGAGCAGGCGTTCCATCAGCTAATTTGGTCGCCTTCATCCCTTCAAAAATTGATTGACCATAGTGCCAAGCAAGATTTCCTGGATGTATACTTAAATGTTGTAAAGGTTTAATTTCGGCGTTCTTCCATTCTTTCCCATCAAAATCAACAACAAACATATGGTCAGAAAAGACCTTACCGAATGGGATGTCACTAAAATCAACGCTTGATAATGAAGATTGGGTAGTTTTAGTAACTTTGATAGGATGGTTTGTCATAGATACAGTTTATGAGTACAAAAATAGCTATTTATTTGCTCATCAACAAGTTTTCAATGCATATACAATCTTATATTACAATAATCTTTAATTCGCAAAATAATATTTTGTATGAAGCCTGAGCTGTTAGATGAAAATTTCCTTGATTTTGAATGGATAAATGTACCTGAAGTTAAAAATTCAGAAATCCAAATCGAAGAAAAAACAAAAGTCCTTATCGTTATAAAGGATACTGATTTAACACCCAATGCTAAGATTTTGTTGTCAAAAATTTTGCAAGCCATTGGAATAGATCTAGCAACTGAAGCAGTACTTAGCTTACTAAGCGGAACTGAAAATATAAACGTAGCCCAGATAGCTCACCAAAAAAATCCTCTATTTCTGCTTGCCATGGGCTTAGAAGCAAGCCAACTATCACTGCAGGTGGAGTATAAACAGAACATTCCTTTTACTATGGGTAAAAATAAATATCTGTTTACCTATGACTTGAGCTCTCTAGAAAATAATGTAGAATTTAAAAAGGCATTATGGGCAGCCTTAAAATCTTTGTGAGCCATTACGAGGAATGATCGGTAACAATTACCCATTCCTTGTTTAAATATTTCCACAATAATGTATAATGTCCACTCAAAGTATCCTCTGTTCTAAACAAAGTCCACTTGCCCAACACCTGATAAGCCTTATCACCCAATGGCTCTTTGCTCAAAACATCAAAAGCTAGTTTACCCATGGCCGCTTGATTCGGATACGATTTTTTATAGTTGGCCAGCACAGGCGCATATCCTTTAGTCAATCCTTTACTTCCTACAAAAGTCAAGGAATCACTTTCCCAATAACCACTCATAAAGGCATCCAAATCTCCTGTATTCCAAGCTGTCTCTTGGGCAGCCATAATCCGATCGATGGCTTCTCCACCATCAGGAATCGACTCCTTAATTTCCTTGCATCCAACGAATAATAGGCAAACAAGGGCAAGCAAGTATAATCTTATCTCTTCCATTAAGACTAAAGTTACTAATTTTGAATATGCAACAATATAAAGAAATAATTTTCGCTACGAGTAATGCTCATAAAGTGGCTGAAGTGGATTTAATCTTTCAAATGCCAAGCATTAAACTTCGCAGCTTAAAAGACATAAAATTTACGAAAGAAATTGTCGAAGATGGACATACCTTCCGAGAAAATGCACTCCTTAAAGTGCAAGCCATAGCTAAAGAAGGTTACACTAACATTATAGGAGAAGATGCTGGCTTGGAAGTCGAAGCACTTAATGGCGAACCTGGTATCTACTCAGCTAGATATTCAGGAGAACCAGTTAATCATGCAAGAAACATACAGAAATTACTAAAAAACTTGGAAGGAGCAACTAATCGTAAAGCTAGGTTTGTGTCCACGGTGTGCTTTATGGATGAAGGCATTATCAGCTACTTTGAAGGTTATATACATGGTGAAATATGTATGACAGAAACAGGTAAAAAAGGCTTTGGTTACGACCCGATTTTTAAACCAAATGGCTACCAATACACCTTTGCAGAAATGGAAGACCAATTAAAATCAAGCATTAGCCATAGATACAAATCGTTTACTGAACTTGCTAAATACCTTAGAAGTAAAAATCCACAATAAAACACAGACCAAAACAAACACTCGCAATGCCATTAGTCGTAAAGAAGGCTAAATTTACACGACTCAAATCGTCATATTTAACCAACGTGTGCTGAAAGAATAATAAGACCACAAATAGGAAAGTGCCAATCAAAAACAAAATCCCAAGTGCTGAGCCAAATTCTAAACTGCACAAATAAGCCGCAGCAAACAATAGTACAACCACTAAGGTGTGCAATACTCGAGATAGCAACAGCGCATTCTTAACTCCTAGTTTCTGAGGAATGCTATGCAGTCCATGTTTGGAATCAAATTGCACATCCTGCAGAGCGTAAATAATATCAAATCCAGCAACCCAAAACAACACCACTAATCCGTAAAGAATAGGTATTAAAGCAAAACTAGAAGTAACGGCCAGATGAGCGCCAACCGGAGCCAAAGCCAGACCTAAACCTAATACAAAATGGCATAAAAAGGTAAATCGCTTAGTATAGGAGTAACCTAAGGTTATTAAAACAGCAATCGGAGACAATAAGAAACACAAAGCATTAATAAAATAGCAAGCAATAAAAAAGATAACAACATTGAACAAAACAAATGCTAATGCTTGCTTTCTACCTATGACACCACTAGGAATTTCTCGTCCCTTAGTACGTTCATTTAAAGCATCTATATCACTGTCTAAATAACGATTAAATGCCATTGCAGCACTTCGCATTGTCACCATGCAAACCAGTACTAAAGCCAACAATAATCCATATTGATTAAATGCTGGATTCATGTTAAAACCTAGCACAAGACCCACCAACGCAAATGGCAGTGCAAATATGGTGTGGCTAAATTTTACAAGACTTAAATAGGATTTCATACGCTGATTCTCACACAAATAAATAGAAAAAGGCCCATCTATGTTTATAAATGGGCCCTTTATTTCTTTTTGAACTTTACTTAGTCCGAGTCAATTATTGACCTGGTACAGTGATCGTTCCTGGAGCAGCTGCTGGCTCAGCACCTTCTTCCTTGTTTACAGTTCCTTTGATAGTTAAGTATGTATTAACTGGATCTGTGTTAGCAGTAATAGTAACTCGCTTAGATTGTACATTACCACCTACTTTTCCTTTTCCTTTAGAATCAAATTGTACTTTGATAGCAGAAGATTCTCCTGGAGGAATAGGCTCTTTCGGCCATTGAGGTACAGTACATCCACATGATCCTTTTGCGTTAGAGATAATTAACGGCTCAGTACCTGTGTTTTTAAAAGTGTACTCATATACTACTTTTTCTCCTTCCATAACTTCACCAAAATCATAAGTTGTTTCACCAAATGAAAGGGTTGTTAATGGACCAGCAGGTACTTCAGGTTCTGCTTTAGCCGGAGGAGTAGTGGTAGATGTAGTGGTAGTTGCTGCAGGAACAGCGCTAGTATCTGTAGCTGAAGAGCTATCTGCTCCATCACCTTTACATGATACCGCTAGCATACCTACTACTAAAAAGAAAGACAATAACTTTAATAATTTCATAATACGTAACGATTTAATTAACAATAACTCAAAGATAGATACAAATTCGACTTTTTAAGCTAATTCCTAATATCGTTAACAAGCGGTTAACAAACAATTTTACTTGCATTTATAGCGGCTCAAGTAGTATGGAGCTCTCAGCAAATCCATCCTTAATTTCGTTCCTTTAACCAGGCTTCAAAATCTGCTAAATTCATAGCATTAAGGCATTCTTGAACTGTGAGCCCAGCTTTTCTTGCTGTATGAATGCCGTAATGTACATCTTCTAATCCCTCGATACTATGTGCATCTGGATTGATAGAAATGTATACACCAGCCTGCAAAGCATAAATAATCCACTCCCAATCTAAATCTAGTCGATATGGATTAGCATTTAATTCTATAGCAACACCATTAGCAGCACAAGCATCGATAACTTTTGCATGATCGATAGGATATCCTTTACGACTTAACAACAATCTTCCTGTCGGATGTCCTAATATGTCTGTATGTGGATTTTCTACTGCACTGATAAGTCTGCTTGTTGCTTTGTCGATATCCATACTTAAAGTAGAATGTATGCTCGCAATGACCACGTCTAAAGAGCTTACAATCTCATCATTATAATCTAATCTTCCATCGTATAATATATCTGCCTCAATACCATGAAACAATTTAAAATCAGGATACTTTAGGTTTAGCTGCTTGACCTCCTCAGCCTGCGTGATAAGTCTTGACTCATCAAGGCCATTAGCATAGAATGCAGCTTTAGAATGATCACTAATCACCATATATTCATAGCCTAGATTTTTAGCGGCCAATGTCATTTCCTCCAAGGTATGCGTGCCGTCACTATAAGTAGAGTGATTGTGCACGACACCTTTTAATGATTTTCTTTCTACTAAATCGTCTACATTAAATTCATCCAACTCATCGATCGTATACCTGCCATCCCTCATTTCTGGAATTACAAAAGCTGCTCCCACATCATCAAATATCTCTTCCTCGCTGGCTAGCATCTGATCTTCGATACCGTATTCTTGAAGAAAGTTTTCGTCACTCGAGCTAATTAGCCATTCGAGTGCAAAGGCGTCTTCTTCTACAAATAGAAAATCAAGTTGGAGCGACTCGTAGTAATAGTGATCTTCTTTTTGTTCAATGCCTTCAATCGCACCTAAAGCGGTATAAAAATCAGGATTGTCCTCTCCTATTAAAAGAAATTGCAGGCAGTTTATAATAGGCATTTTTCGTCTAAACTCACCAGTAAATTCGATTCGATCAATGCCTTGAATGGCACTTAGTTCTTCCTTTAATGCGATGGCTTTTGATTCAAAATGACCATATAGCACTTTGCCTTTTGATTCTAAGAAATAACTTAATTGCTCTTGGATCTTAATTTGTGTCTTCTCTCCAAAGCCTTTCAAGTCTACCAAACGATTTTCCTTACAGGCATATAATAATTCTCCAGGAGTGGTGATTTCTAATTCTTTCCAAACTGCCTTTATCTTTTTAGCACCCAAACCTTTAATACCCAGTAATTCTACTATACCTATGGGTGTTTTACTTATGATCTCATCTAGCTCAGTAAAACTACCTGAAGCCTTGATTTGTTCGATTTTTTCAATAGTTGATTTTCCTACTCTTGGGATAGCGGCTAAAGCTTCTGCTGATTTTTCCACTATAGTTCCTTCAACATTTCTAATCGTCCGGTAGGTCGATTGGTAGGATTTTACTCTAAAGTCACTTTCTCCATGCAATTCCATCAAATTTGCATAGAGTGAAAATTTATTTGCTAACTGCTTATTAGTCATATTGAAATTTCTCGGTTATTTTTATCACTCAAAGTAATTCTAAATCTATCTAATTATGAATTTTTATCAGATGTTATTAACGAAAAAAAACATATTCTTAGCCAGCTGCTTGATGGTAGGACTTATTATGTTTCAATCTTGTGATAGCCCAAAATCCAGCTCCTCCACCATACAGACTGACCTCGAAGGATACGAAACCACTGATATTGGAAATGGTGTGACATTGGCAAAAAAATATAAAAACGAGCATGCACTCTTAGAAGAAGGATATTTGACCAATGGTTTGAAAAATGGAGTTTGGATTACTTATCATGAAAAAAATGGAAGAGTCCAAACCACTCATTCCTACAGTAATGGTAAACTAAATGGCTTATCCTGCGAGTATGACCAAAAAGAACAAATCATAAAAAAAGCTTCCTACCAAAATGACGTTTTACATGGATTAAAAGCAGAATACAGACATGGACGCGCTACCAAAGAAACACCCTTTAAAAATGGATTAATCGAGGGAACCTACAAAGAATTCTTTGCTAATGGAAAATTGCAAAAAGAAATTCAATACGCAGATAATAAGATGAACGGAAAATATAGATACTACAACGATGAAGGCAAAATCACCATGGAGTATATCTATAAAGACAACAATAAAGTTTCTGGAGGTATTGTAGAATAAGCCAAGCATTCTTTCTCGAGAAAAACATATATAAATTATTTATATTTGTAATATAAATCATCTGTATATGATTAGCTCTGATTCAAATCCTGCCATTTACCAAGCTGCATGCCTAGATACATCATCTTACCATGTAAATGATGAATATACTTTTAAAAGTCTCATTAGTGAGATCATAAAACAGCATTGGGAAGCCCAGACCAGCTTGTTATTTGTGGTAAAAAATGAACAACTAGCTGATTTAAAAAGGCTATTAGGTGGCAAATACGCCAACTTCACCTTCGATTGGACTGATACAAGTATGCATTACAAAGAGCAATTCAAACTAAAAATCAATCAAGAGATTCCACACCTAATTCCTGATTTTGATGCTATAGTCACTTATGAAGCGATAACAGAGCGAAAAAACAATCACTATAAGCAACTACTCCAAAATGATGCTGCACTACTGAACTCTCTTTTAAATTTGGAGTCGGATCTTGAACCATCAGCACAAAGTCACTTATTAGATCTTCAGTTTGATAAACTTAAAAATCCATTGCTAAATCACCAAGCAATAAAAAACAAGCTAAACCGTCTTAAAGAATTATACCCTAGCGGAATTTCTAAGACCATTGAACAAAATCCCATAAAACTAACAAGTGTCAAAAATCATGAACAATCCTTATTGGATTTAGCGTCTTGTATAAAACAATTAAAACCTTTAGCTGAAGCCTACATCCTTGCTATTCAATCGAAAAAAAATGAAATTAGCCAGTCCATTAAAGAAGATTACCACCTATACCAAAACTTTGCTAATGAACTTAAACTCAACTATAAAAAACAAAGCTTAACTAAGGAATTTGTTATTCCCAAAAAGCGGATGTTCGATAAACTGCTTAATACGCAGAAAGTAGAAAAGAGCTTGCCAGAAATCAATGTACCTACATTCAAATTCAAACAACACAATACCTTGGCCCAAGAGCTCATTAATAAATTAAATCAAAACAAGCTCGACAACTCAGTATTTGATTTGGATGACTGGACAGATCATTCTACAAAAATCTTAAAGCAAACATTGCAGAGCTATAATCCAATCAACTTAAATAATCAGGAAATACGAGATTTAGAAGAGCAAATAAATGAGCTCATTAATAATATAAATGCCTTAAGCATAGTAGCAAACAACATCGAGTTTTTCCCGATCAACATGCTTCAAAAAGAAATCCAACTCTGGAATCTGTGCAAGCTTTCTGACAGTATTCTATGGTGGATGGAAGCTCAAAGGGAGTTAATTGCTTGGCAAATAGACAGCAGCTTTGATGTGGAAACCAAACAAGTCATCATAGAGCTTTGTAACCTCGAAAAGCAAACGGCAGCTGCTCTACTGGACCGCATGATGAATCTTAGTACGGCTCTGTCCTCTTCAGATCCAATATTCTATGACACAACAAACGACATTGAACATCAGATAAAAAACAAGCAAGAATATTCCATTGCTAATGAACAGTTCTGCTGGCTAAAACAATTAAGAAACAGAAACACAGCTATCGAACACGTAAAACAGACCAATAGCAAAACCTATACTGAGCTATTCAGAAAAAAGCGTTTGGCAGATAATCTAGGCTCCACATTTGCTGAAAATTACGGGGCGGAATGTGGCCATCTTTTCAGCTTTCATATGATAACTCCGGAACAAAGTCCTTGGATTGATTGTATAAAACCGCAAAAAACGGTCTTTATTAATCCAACAGAAGCCCTTGAAATTAATGATGCAACAACGATTCATTTTGATCAAGAAGCTGAAGAAAACCTTTTACAAAACTTTGAGATTAGCCCTAAAATAATTGATCAGTTAAGCATTCGAGGGCAACTTCCTTTTGCATCCAAGCTAGCTAAAACCATTTGTAACTTATGTAATGGAGCCTTTGCAGTCTTTACCAAAAAGAACAACAATGTCCTGAGTTTTGTCCATCAAGACCAACAAAAATACCTGAGTGCTCAAATGAAAGAAAGAGGATATAAAGTCTTGGCATTTAATGATGATGGAAGTAACCTCTTGACAGAGATCTTACTCAATACACAAGCTAAAACAACCATAATCTTGAATGACAATTTACTTTCCTTAGAACATTACAAACACTTCAATTATCAACGCTCTATCCTAAAAGCCTTAAGTGTTAATGAGATACGGATGGTGAATATAAACACGTTCGATTTCCTACAACAAGCTAATATTTGCTTAAATAAAGCGGTGCAAAATGCCACAGCTTTGGATCCACAAGTTCAACTAAATGTTTGAAAGTAAGTCCGTCCACATAGACCTTAAACATTATGCTAAGTATATCAGCACAAAGCAAACCTTAAGTGATAAATTCATTTTCTGTCCTGTCAGAAAAAAGTGGATTATTCTGCAGCCTGAAGAACTTGTTAGGCAGTTATTCATCCAATATTTAATTCAAAATCGGAAGATAAATCTCAAACGAATAAGCGTAGAGGTGATGATTAAAGTCAATAAACAAGTGAAGCGATATGATCTAGCCATTGTAGGACCTTTAGGAAAGATCAAATTTTTACTGGAGTGTAAATCCTTTAACGAAGCTATCAATGATAAGGTATATCAGCAAATTGGCAATTACAATTTGGAACTAGAAGCTGATTATATCGGTTTAACCAATGGAATCATACATCAATTTTTAGAAACAAATCGAGAAACTAAAAGCTTTGTCTTTTTAGACGAGTTCCCGAACTTGTAACATGGAAACCAGCAGCGTATTTGATAAAAAAGATGATTTTTTATGCTATCTAATGATCTATGCTTCTTACGTAGATTTTGAGTTTTCAATGGAAGAAAAAGCCTTGATTAATGATCACTTTGGTGCAGCATCTTTTGAGAGATGGCATTCACTATTTTTATCAAAAGGTGATTTTGCACAACTTAAGCTATTAATGGATCACAAACATTTCTTTATTAAATCTGAAAAAGACAAAGAAGAAGTAGGAAAACTACTTATTCAAGTATTTGGATCAGACGGAGATTATTCCAAAATAGAGCAAAACCAACTTCATTTTTTTAAACACCTTTTTGAGAGCTAATTATCTAAATATCGCTCGATAAACCTGCTGGGTCCTTTGCTCCATAATCACTTCTTTTCCATGACTCATCTTGGCTATGGTATCAGCAGATGGATGTCTGACATTAACTAGACTCAAGCCTTCACTATACTCACAATTAAACACGGCATTCAATTCATCGAAAAGTTTTTTAAATCTACTGTTTTGGTCGAAGCAAACATAAATATTAATGGCTGACCTTTGGACAAAATTTATGGAAGTACTCAGGGCTTTGAATTTTTCGAATAAAGTGTCAAATTGTAAATGCTGGTCAAATGATTTTGGACTTAAATTCATGAAAACTTGATTAGTTTTTATCATGATCAGTGGAGGATAGTGATCTGGCCCATTTTCTGAAATCAAGGTACCTGGGTCATCCGGAGATATAAAACTCTTCACGTGCAATGGAATCTTCTTAGCCTTAATAGGCCGCATGGTTTTGGGATGCAGGACCTTGGCACCAGCATCAGCCATTTCTAAAATCTCAGCATAACTTAAATGGCTGATAAAGGAAGCATCAGGAAATATATTAGGATCTGCCGTCATTATACCGGGTACATCTTTCCAAACAGTCACTGCTGTTGCATCTAATACATATCCAAAAATACTTGCTGTAAAATCCGAACCTTCTCTTCCAAGGGTGGTGGTAAAATTTTCACTACTCCCAGCAATGAAGCCTTGGGTGATTATGAGTGAATGTTGGTCTATCGTTTTTGAAATTGCTTGATGTATGCCTTTACTGCTCGCTTCCCAATCTACTCGCGCACTGCGATAATTATTATCGGTACGAATCATATCTCTAACATCTAACCACTTTACTGGAAGTCCCTGGAATGTTAAATAATGAGCAAGTAATTTAGTGGACAGAATCTCCCCCATCGATACTATCTGATCATAACAATAATCAATATTAGGATTAGGAGCTTCTTCTAATATCCATTCAAGTTCCACAAAATGATCATTTAGGATATCCCTAATTTGACTGGGAGCATCGAAAAGTTCATCTACAATATCATAATGAAACTGTTTAATGGAATCTAATCGAGAGGTCATATCCTCATCCTGGGCAACATAGGACTGGTTTAATTTTTCCAATGCATTTGTTATCTTACCCATAGCCGAAACAACGATAACAGTTGGACCTGTAGCCTTTTTAGCCACAATTTTGGCTACATTTTTGATTCTATCTACGTTAGCAATTGATGCGCCACCAAATTTGAATACTTGCATTTGTTTGTTTATCCTTGCAAAAATATAATTCGTAAGGTAATTATTAATTTAGCTCTGTGGAGAATTTAAGTAATATAGAAATAGGATTAACACTTTTAGCCGTAGGGATGATAACTGTTTTTGTTATTTTATCTATTGTGGTCTTGGCGGCAAAGACCTTAATCTTTTTCACTAACAAAATGGACTTAAGTCCCACACCTGTTGCTAAGAAAAAGTCAAATAACGTCTCGATTAGCAATAAAAAATTGGCTATTTTGACATCTGTGGTAAGTCACGTTACGGCTGGCCAAGGAAAAATTAAAGAAATAAGAAAGTTATAACCGTCTGAAAAGACCATTAAGTATATAGTTATGCCCAAATCAATCGAGTTAGCCCTAGTCTATAGAGACATGTGGCAATCTTCAGGTAAATATGTTCCAAGAGTAGATCAGCTATTGAAAGTTGCCCAACCTATCATAGATATGGGATGCTTCTCAAGAGTAGAAACCAATGGTGGTGGATTCGAACAAATTAACCTGCTTTACGGAGAAAACCCAAATACATCGGTACGTAAATGGACTCAGCCCTTTAATGACGCTGGGATACAAACCCAAATGCTGGAGCGGGGATTGAATGGTATCCGGATGAGTCCAGTGCCTAAGGATGTACGACAGCTAATGTTTAAGGTTAAGAAAAAGCAAGGAACAGACATTTCTAGATCATTTGACGGTTTAAATAATCCACAAAATCTAGCCCTTTCATTCCAGTATGCAAAAGAAGCAGGAATGATTGCACAGGGAGCATTAAGCTTAACCTACTCCCCTGTTCATACCGTAGAATATTACATAAATCTTGCGGATCAATACATTGAAATTGGTGCTCAAGAGATTTGTATTAAAGATATGGCAGGAATCGGACGACCTGCAAGTGTAGGGCGAATTGTAAAAGGTATTAGGGAAAGACACCCTGATATTATTATCCAATATCACGGTCATTCGACACCAGGTTTTTCGTTAACTAGTTCACTAGAAGCCGCGAGAAATGGTGCCAATATTATTGATGTTGGAATGGAGCCCTTATCGTGGGGAACTGGACATGCAGATCTATTAGCCGTCCATGAAATGCTAAAAGATGATGGCTTTAGTCTTCCTGACATTAATCTAAAAAAATACATGGAGGTAAGAAGCCTAACCCAATCGTTTGTCGATGAGTGGTTAGGTGTTTACATTAACCCACGTAATAGATTTATGAATTCATTACTGATTGGTCCAGGATTACCAGGCGGAATGATGGGTAGTCTAATGGCCGACTTAGAGAAAAACTTATCTAGTGTAAATAAGTGGCTGACGAAAAATGATAAACCCAATGTCACTCAGGATGATTTATTAATATTACTATTTGATGAAGTAAAACATGTTTGGCCAAGATTAGGTTATCCACCTCTGGTTACCCCATTTAGTCAGTATGTGAAGAATGTTTCCTTAATGAATGTTTTACAGGGATTAAAAGGTAAGCCAAGATGGTCATTAATCGATGAGAATACCTGGGGGATGATCATGGGTAAATCCGGTAAATTACCAGGGAAACTTGATGATGTTATCCTAGAAATGGCAAAGAAAGATAATCGAGAATTCTTCGAGGGAAATCCTCAGAGCCTTTATGCAGACGAACTAGAGATGTATAGGAAAAAAATGGCTGAAAAGTCATGGGATCTTGGTGAAGATGATGAAGAACTCATGGAATATGCAATGCATCCTCAACAATATGAAAATTTCAAATCTGGAAAGGCAAAACAAGATTTTTTAGCTGATTTAGCTAAGAGACAAGAGGCCAAAAACGCACCATCTGCGGCAGCAGTTCCTGTTCCAGCGATAGCAGCTAACCATTCGATGCCGACCGAAATGAATGTAGTGGTTGATGGAGAAAAATATAGCATCCAAATAGAGTATCCGGGAGCTAGTTCAGCATCTGCTGGTTCTACTGCAGGAGAAAGTTCAGCACCGGCTCCAGCGGCGAAAAAAGATTTAGCTGATGCTTCATTTGTATTAGCTCCATTGGAGGGCAAGTTTTACTTGACGAAGGAAGCAACAGAAAAAGGCCTTAAAGTGGGCGATAAAGTAAAGAAGGGTGATACAGTTGCCTACATAGAATCAATGAAAGTAATCAATGCTGTTGTTTCAGATATCAGCGGGACAGTAGTTGACATCTTGATTAAACATGGAGATGAAGTAGAAGAAGATGATCAAATTATTGCGATAAAATAAGCATGGATATTCTTTCTAAATTATACGAAATGACCGCCTTTGAGGAGCTGATAAATCAGCCCTTAAGTCTAGTTATGATTGTGCTCGCTTTAGTGCTATTGTACCTAGGTATTTTTAAACATTTCGAACCTCTTTTACTTGTCCCAATTGGCTTTGGTGTATTACTTGCTAATTTTCCTGGCGGTGGTATGGGTGTTGTACAAGCCACAGAGGATGCCAACATTAAGGGGCTAAATTTACTTGAGATAGCTAAGGACTATGGTATAATGAATATGTTGTATTATTCATTAATCAAGACGAGTTTGCTACCTCCTTTAATCTTTATGGGTGTGGGCGCCATGACTGATTTTGGTCCAATGTTGCGAAATCTGCGTTTGGCATTTTTTGGTGCTGCTGCGCAAATAGGCATTTTTGTAGTTTTATTATCTGCGTTGGCATTAAATTTTACACCTCAAGAAGCTGGAGCATTGGGTATCATTGGCGGTGCTGATGGTCCTACAGCAATTTATACTGCTATTACCTTAGCTCCACATTTACTCGGTCCAATCGCTATCGCGGCTTATTCCTATATGGCTTTAATTCCAGTTATTTTACCACTAGTGGTGAGGTTCACTACTTCGACAAAAGAACTAAGCATTAATATGAAGGCGCAGGATAAATTATATCCACCTTCCGTGAAAATCAAAAATTTAAGAGTTGTAAAAATCTTATTCCCTATTTTATTAGCTATCCTAATTGCTTTATTAGTGCCTAGTGCTACCCCACTAGTCGGGATGTTATTGTTTGGGAATTTAGTTAAAGAAATAGGATCAGATACTAATCGCCTTTTTCAGGCTGCTTCTGAAACCATTATGAACACCGCAACGATCTTTTTAGGATTAACAGTTGGAGCTACAATGTCAGCTGCCACATTTTTACAAAGTGAAACACTTATGATTATTTCTGGAGGCTTTTTAGCTTTTATTATATCAATGGCGGGAGGAATTATGGCGGTAAAAATCTATAACCTGTTTTCTAAGAAAAAAATCAATCCTTTAATTGGAGCTACTGGATTATCTGCCGTCCCAATGGCCTCTCGAGTGGCAAATGAAATTGCGCTTAAACATGATAAAACTAACCATATCCTTCAGTACGCGATGTCTAGTAATATTTCAGGAGTGATTGGTTCCGCTGTGGCAGCAGGTGTACTTATTTCATTCTTAAGTTAATCAGGCTTTATGGCTTTCAAAAAACTAAAATTTTGGTTTGATAAGGAGTTAGCCATTCTCTTAGCCGACAAAATTGAAGCCGCAGAAGCAACTCCTTCATTTAATCGCAAAGCCTTTATAAAAACAATAGATAGTTCTGTTCAAGGGCTCGAACTTAAAGATCGAGTAGAAAAAATAGCGGATGCTCTACTAGAGTATACCGGACCTACTTTTTTAAAAGCAATAGCTGTCATTCCTCTTATTGCTGGACCAGAAAACAAGTTAGGCACAGGTATGTTCTCAGATTTCTATTGGCTGATGCCTTCTGCTAAGATGATTGAAAAATATGGACTTGAGGACTTTAATGAGTCCATGCAGGCCATTGAGATAATAACGAAAAGAAACACCAGTGAATATGCCATAAGACCCTTCATTGAGAAATACCCAAAACATACCATGGAGCTTATGCAAAAGTGGTCACTGGATGAGAATTTTCACCTTAGAAGATTAGCTTGCGAAGGAGCCAGACCACGATTACCTTGGGCAAAAAAGCTACAGCAATTCATTGATGATCCTAAACCATTATTAGCCATATTAAATAATCTAAAAAGCGATCCTGAAAAGTATGTGCAAAAATCCGTTGCTAATTGCCTGAATGATCTTTTAAAAGATAATCTACAAATTGCTAAGCCCTTAATCGAGCAATGGAATGTTAAACCCTCAAAGGAAACACAATGGATTATCAAGCATGCATTAAGAAATCTACTTAAGAAAGATGATGTGTGGGCAAAATCCGTGCTAGATTTGTAAAATAGTCACACACAAATAGAAAGAAGGACGCGTATTTAAATAAATGCAAATAACAGTCGTTAAAATAGATTTGCTAAAATGATATACCATTTTATGAATAAAAAAATACTACGCCCAATATTAATTATGGTATCGTTGTCTTCTCCTTTGTTAGCCTTACTAACAATAACTCCAATCTATATTATTAACCTTGGTAATACCTTGCCTTTTTTTAATATATGGGTACAAGTCTTATTGGGAGTTTTATTTAGTTGGGCTCTTCAAATTTCTATTTATCTAGGCTTCAAAAAGAAGGGCTTTTCAAATATAAGCTATGGTATTTTTCTGTTTTTTTTTATGCTCGTTTTTTTATTTTTTACAAATTTATCTATATCAAAATTCATTTTATTTGAAAGCTATTCTCAATCTAATGCATTTATTTTGCGATTTTCACTAAGCTTTTCTATTCAATTAATCATTTTCCTGATTTTAGATTTAGTGTATTCTAAAGAAGAAAAAGTACATTTAGTAAAAGAAAACGCAGCGCTCATATACAACAATTTAGAAACCGAATACAATTTACTAAAATCCCAAATCAATCCTCACTTCCTATTTAATGCTTTGAATATTTCAAAATCATTAATAAGAACCCAGCCTAAAATTGCGGAAAAATATATTATCCAATTATCTGAATTTTTAAGAAGGTCTTTGAATGATGAGCAAAAAGCAATTCCATTGCATCAAGAATTAGCACATTGTAAACAGTATATTGACTTACAAAAAATGAGGGTTGAAAATGCCATTCATTATAAAGTTAATATTGATAATCGCCATTTGCACAAGAAGTTACCCTTCTTTTCTTTGATTACATTAGCTGAAAATGCCATTAAACATAATGCACTTTCAGAAGAAAATCCATTGACCATTTCTGTAGAAATCGTAGATGACTTTTTGGTAGTAAAAAATAATATCAAAGTTAAAAAAGGAGTTATTTCTACCAATATAGGCTTGAATAGTTTAAATCAAAGAAGTAAAATGGTCTCCAATACAGAAATCGAAATTGAAAACGATGGACAGCATTTTTGTGTCAAGGTAAAATTGATTAAGCCATGAAAATACTAATTATTGAGGATGAAAAAGTTACTGCCGACGATTTGGTTTATTGCATCAAAGAAGTGCGACCAGATTTTACCGTAATAAAAATAGTGGCTTCCATCAGAGCTGCTGTCGATTTCCTACAAACGAATCCTTCGATAGATTTGATTTTTTCTGATATTCAATTGAATGATGGATTGAGCTTTGAGATTTTTAAAACAGTCCAAATTGATGTTCCCGTCATTTTTTGTACCGCTTACGATGAATATGCTTTGAATGCGTTTGATACTAATGGAATAGCTTATTTACAGAAACCTTTTAGTTCAGAAACGATTGAAAAGTCCATTAATAAATTTGAAAAACTTACGAAGCAAAATGATAATAGATTAACCAAGTTGCTTCAATACATGGAGAAATCTAGTATGTCAAAAGCAAGTCCTTCTGTTTTAGTTTATCAAGCTGACAAAATAATACCAGTACTTCTCAGTGATGTTGCATTGATCTATTTAAAAAATGGAATTGTCAAGCTTCATACTTTCGACAATCAAATCTTTGTAGTTACGGAAACTTTAGACGAACTTTTTAAAATTAATAATTCCGACTTTTTTCGAGCCAATAGACAATTTCTTGTTCACCATAAAGCGATTAAAAATGCTAGCAAATATTTTAATCGAAAATTGAGTTTGCATCTTCATATTCCTTTTGAGGAAAAAATAATAATTAGTAAAGAAAAAGCATCCACATTTTTAGATTGGTTAGCCCAAAGCTGAGAAACAGTTTCTTTCTTTTTTGTCCGCTTTAACTATTTTTTTGTCCGCTTCATCTATTTAATAGCTTCCTTAATAATGAGCAATTTATTCCTTTGATTAAGAATTAGTGATTTTACTATTCTTCTATTTCAAAACAAAAAAACTTTAATATGTAAAATCTAACAAAGTATCTAATGCTTTCGGTAGCATTATTTGTTGTAGGAATCCATTCAGTGAATGCACAAAGCATCCTATCAGAAGAACAACAAGAACAACTAGTTAAAAATGTGAGTGATTTTATGTACGACCTAAACCTCTCGGAAAGGGATAAACCTGCATTTAGAGATATTATCAGTGATTTTTTTGTTGGCTTAATTGCTTTAAGAGCTACTGATTTTTCGATGGACACTAACAAAAAAGTAATCAAAACATTGGTCAAAGGTAGAGATGCTAGAGTAAAGGATTTAATTAGCCGCGAGCAATATAAAGTCTATAAAAATCGGGTCAAGGAACGAAAAGCCGGCTTGAAAGATTTTATGAAACAACAAAAGTAAAACAGAGATAATCTTAACATTCGAAAGAAGCTGAAAATCTTACTAAGGCTTTCTGCATAAATAACCACAAAGTCTTCAGGAAAAAGCGCTTTCTAATAAAGCCTTATTTGGAGAATTTGTTTCAACATTGCAAATGGATATAGAAGCAACTAAGGCAGAAATAGCAGAAGATAAACGAGAAGCAAGGGAAGATGGAGTAGAACGAAGAGAAGATGGAAGGGAACGAAGAGAATAAGGCAGAAATAAATAGAGAACATTACTTAAAAAAAACAATGAAAAATATCATCCTTTTATTATTCATTAGTGTATCGACGAACATAAACTATATTAATGCTCAAGAAGTATCGCAACGAAAAAATGTGATCAAAGTAAATATCTTGCCTCCAATATTAAGTTCTACTGGTGAGATTTCTTATGAGCGAATTGTGAAACCCAATGTAGGGCTTGTACTAGGTGTAGTTGGGAATTTTAGAGCAGATCAATCAGAATTTGACCTTCAATCAAGTTCTAATATTGATTTCAGTGATCGAGACATTCAAAACTTTTATCTTCTTGGGGAAGTTCGAAGATATATTGATTTTTGCAATGATAATTGTTCTGCACCGCATGGCTTTTATGCAGGCGCTTTTTTCAGATACAATCAATTAGATATTACTGTCAAAGCTGGATGGTTGACTAAGTCCATCACTTGGAAGAAAGTTTCATTATTTTAGTCTGACAAAAAAATCACAAATGAAAAATAAAATTTTGAAAATTTTAGGCATCCTGTTTGTTGTAATCGCACTCCTTGTGCTCTTATCACCCAAAATTCTTAATTGGATGGGATTGCATCCTAAATTTGAAGGCAGTCAACAGTATAACCTGAAAGGCAAACGAGCTTTGGTTGTTACCACAAGTCATGGCGTACTCAATAAACCTGGAGAAACAAGTGGTAAACCAACAGGAGTTTTTGGCTCTGAAATGACGGTGCCATATTATGAATTCTTAGATGCTCATATGGAAGTTGATTTAGCGAGTATCAAAGGTGGAGAAATTCCGATAGACCCACAGTCCTTTTATTATATGATAAAAGACGATGCAGATAAAAGGTATTTAAAAGATGACGTATTCCAGCAAAAGGTAAAAACATCTCAAGCCATCGAAAATGTTGATTTTACAAAATACGATGTTGTGTTTTTTGCAGGCGGATGGGGTGCAGCTTATGATATGGGACAATCTGAAATATTAGCCAAAAAAGTAAGCGAAGCCTATTATGCACAAACACCTATTTTGGGAAGCGTCTGTCATGGTGCTTTGGCATTTATTCAGGCACAAGACACTTCAGGAAATTTCTTGATTAAAGGTAGAACAATGACAGGAGTGACGCATGGTCAGCTTGCCCAGTTAGGTATTGAATATACCCCGTTGCATCCTGAAGAAGAATTGAAAAAAGCTGGTGCTAACTATAAAGCCAATCATCATTCAATTAGCGATATGCTAGCCACGATAACGGTGGTCGACGATGAAGAACGTTTTGTTACAGGACAAAATCAGAATTCTGGACATGAGACGGCTCAAAAGATTATGGAAATAATATCGAAGAAATAAAATTAAATGAAGTCTCACAAGCTATTGATATTGTTTCTGATTGTATTAAGTATCCAAGCTTGGACTCAATCAGAAACTAAGCCCAACATAGTTCTCATTCTTGTGGATGATTCTGGCTTGATGGATTTTGGAAGTTTTGGTGGTGAAGCTAGCACACCTAACATTGATGCTTTAGCTAAAGAAGGCATGATGTTTACCAATTTCCATACTTCGCCTGTTTGTTCTCCATCAAGAGCGATGTTAATAACTGGGACGGATAGTCATTTGACTGGCGTTGCCAATTTACCAGAAATGTTGCCAAGTGGGTATGAAAATGAACCAGGCTACGGCGGAGTATTAAACAATCGCGTCCAGACGATCGCTACCCGTTTAAAGGAAAATGGATACAACACCTACGCCACCGGAAAATGGCATTTAGGACATGATGAAAATACCTTACCGTCGGCAAGGGGATTTGACCGGACGTTTATCTTAGGCGCATCAGGCGCAGATAACTACGAAGCTAAAGGATATTTACCCATGAAAGCCACGGCTCAGTGGTATGCGGATGGTAAGAAAACAGACTTGCCGGATGATTTCTATTCATCCAAAGATTATATCGAACGAACCATTGACTTTCACGAATCAGAAAAAAATAAAGGTGCTCCTTTTTTCTCTTACATTGCTTTTCAAGCCATACATGCGCCCATCCAAGCACCTAAAAAATTTGTAGAACCTTATCTTGATGTGTATAAAAAAGGATGGGATGTTCTGAGACAAAAGCGTTTTAAAACAGCAAAAGAAATGGGAATCATTCCCTCTAATGCTGCAATGAATGATATGTTCCCACAATTTAAAAAATGGGATCAGCTATCACAAAAAGAAAAAGATGGGTATACTACAGATATGGCTGTAATGGCAGGCATGTTGGAAGCAATGGATTTTTATATTGGCCAGTATATCACATATTTACAATCAAAAGGTTTATATGATAATACTGTCTTTGTGGTTACCTCGGATAATGGACCTGATGGTGGTGATTTTAAAGGAAATGCATTTATGAGAAAATGGCAAGAAAGTAATGGCTACCATTCTGATAAAAACCGAGCAGGAGAAAAAGGATATTTTGGTGCATTAGGGCCAGAGTTTGCTTTTGCTTTAGCTTCTCCGTTTTCATTTTTTAAATACTATACGGGAGAAGGAGGAGTTCGTACGCCTTTAATTATTTCAGGTAAAAATATTCCAAGTGCGCAAGAATCAAATTCATTCTGTTTTATCACGGATATCGTTCCAACTATCCTAGAATTAGTAGGGATGGAACCAAGGAGTAACAATTTATATGCGCCTATTACTGGAAAAAGTCTTTTGCCTCATATTCTGGATAAATCCAAATCTATTTATGATGAATATGAAGGTGTTGGTTTGGAGGTTGCTAATAGCTCTGCTTATTATTTGGGAGATTTTAAAATTGTAAAAAACAATATCCCTCTTGGTGATAATAAATGGTATATGTACAACCTTAAAACAGACCCAGGAGAAACCAAAAATATAGCAAAAGAGTATCCAGTAAAATTTAAGAACCTGATGGACGAATATAAAGAATATGCAAAATCAGTTGGTGTGATTGAAATGAAAAAAGGGTATTCAGCAGAAAAAGAAGTTGGTAAGAAATCAATGATAAAAGTATTAAAAAATAACGCCATTTATATAGCGGGTTTTATCACTTTGCTAATAGGCTTGATTTTGTTTTGGAGGAGAAAAGAGAAAGAACAACTGTAGTTATTTAAACTATACTGATATTTGTCAAAACTACCATTGTTGGAGGCCTTATTTTCTTAAAACCATGTATGGTATTGGGGATAATCTTGACTAAAGTTTACGATTTATCAATAGTTACTGCCAAACTCCAAAAGCACATATCACGAAACGGTTAAAGAAAGAGAACTATTTATTGACAATGTAACTTGAAATATACATATTGGATTTTGGCTAGTTGATTTGTAAATCAAAAGCAAAATAATTACATTTTATTTAATAAAAATTTCACAATGAGAAAACTAACATTTACAATCATTCTACTTTTAGGTGTATTGGCGCTAACAGCCCAAACTGAAGATCGAGCGCTGAAAATATCATTACAAACCGACCTAATTGCATATACAACGCCAGGTGGATGGGAGTGCTTGGTTAGCAATACAACATCATCAAAATAAACTTTCATTGGCTTATGTTAATTTTCCTAATCGCTATGCTGAATATTATGACGAATCAGGTTTACAAGAATTAGATCGATTTTTCAGAGTGCAGTATGCTCGATATTTTAATCCAGATAAAAAGCTGAAAAATATGTATGCTGGAATTAACTTAGAATACCACCTCCGTCAATTGGAAGAAGATAATAATAATGAAGTTCTCGATGAAACAGGCTTTAAAATTGCTCCAATCATTGGCTATGAATGGCACCCGTGGAGTAAAAAAGAAAATGCGCTAAACAATCTTTCATTGGCATTCTAAGCTGGCCCTACTTTTTTGATAGGCTATGATAAGGATCTTACGTTTATACAAACAGGAAGTGTTTACGAAGCAAGGGAATCTGTAGAAGTTTCTATCGGTGTGATGTTGAGTTACACAATTTATAAGAACTATTAATTCTAAATCTGAGAAATCAAATATTAATATGAATGTAAAAGCAATTCTATTCCTCATTGCTAGTCTGAGTTGTGCTTGTAATCAATCACCTGACTACATTTTATCAGATCGGATACCCCAAATTGACAAAACCCGTGAGGCAAAGGTACTTTCTGCCTTTTTTGGATTGGATAATGCCTTACCAAAATCAGTGATTGCTATATCGCCCAAAGCACCTGGGAAAGATGGGATGCCCGTTGTCTTCTCACATGAAATAGAACCAAGCACACTTGATGCTTCAGACTTCAGAATTAAAACAAGCAAAGGAGAGGTTTATAATGTTGATATTTTTAGCCTAAAACCAGCCATCGAGGCTTTTGAATTAAGAACAGTTTTATTGATTGGAGATTATGGGAATGCACCAGACAACGAGCCAATTGAAGTAGAAATCGTAGGTGATTTAATAGCAAGAAGTGGGCAAAATTTCAAAGGTCAAAAAGTGAAAGTCAGCCCACTAAATGATGGGCCTTTTTTGAGTTACGCAGAATATTTCACAATAGACGATTCATACCCATTTATTAAGAGAGGAGCTGGGTGTGATTGTCCTAAGAAAACAACAACCATAGTGAGAACTGTTTGGGCAGGAGGCGTTCGTGCCATGAATGGTGAGGAATTAGGAGAAAATGAATTGAAAAATTTTGAAATAACCCTTGTGAAAGATAAATTAGGAAAAAGAAGAGCGGACACCGTTATGGTACATCCCTACCTCATCGCAGACATTGGAGACAATGACAATAACATAGATCTTTGCATTAAAGAAAAAGGTAAACCAATTTCGGTGAGTGTTAATGCAAATACTACTATTGACCCAAGGGATGATGCCAATGATTTTACAAGCATCAAGATTTTAAACAGGTGGTAGGCACTGTAATATGAGTCAATACCTGGATAAATTTGCACGAAATTCTTATTGTCATGAGATATCTAATGTGATAATCACGGAGGAAAAGTAGAATTCCACCTTAATAAACCTGGTGCAGAATCTAATATAAAAGTCTCTCAACATAAAGCTCTATTTGCAGAAGGTGACCATTACATGACAAGACAGATGATTCATGGCGGATAATTGTATAAAACTTGTACTTTAAAGTAATGAAATATCCAAAACTCTATAAAGCATTTAATAAATATATAGACTTACCTGATGATGCATATCTAGATATAGAAGCCCGGATAATCCAAAAAAAAATAGAAAAAAAAATTTTTTATTTAGTGAAGGTCAAGTTGTTAATTACCTGCCGTTTATTAACGATGGAATAATGATAAATTATATAGTCGATCAGAATGGAGAAAAACATGTCATCCAAATTCGGGGGACTGGATTATGGCTTGGTGATTTATACAGTTTTTTTCAGGTGCAACAACAAGATTTAATATTCAATCCTACCAAACTACTGAATTGCTGATGATAAATCATGAAACATTTGATTATATCTCTAAATATCATCCTGTTTACGAAAAGTTTTTTCGCTTGAGTATTCAGAACGCATATGTATAAACTCTAAATCGAATTTATAATCTTCACAGCACAACTGCAGAAGAAAGGTATCTAGAATTAATCAAAAATGTACCTGAACTATTAGATAAAATTCCTCATTATCTTATCGCTTCTTACCTAAACGTCCAACCACAATCTTTAAGTCGAATTCGAAAAAATCATAAATAAATCACTCCTATTATCATAGGTGAATGAAATCCTGTTTTTAGGTAACTAACTTCGTAGGTAAATTATATAAGCCCAAACATTAGTTTTAACATAATAAAAGCACTATGAATAGATATATGTCTATCCTTGTAATACTTCTTACAATAATAAGTTCTTGCTCAAAAGATGAATCAATTGATCCACCTCAAAATACCGTTGATCATAGTTGGGCACCTTTGAATAGAACTACGAGTAACATTACTTTAGCTGGAGAAGACATTCTAAATTTCCAATCAAATTCCATAAAATTAGATTTTTATCGAAATACTGCTTATACCTGTGGTTTTTCTGGAAACTATACATTCCTTGTGGTCGAACCAGTGGATAACCCCGGAGCCGAAGC
This sequence comes from Saprospiraceae bacterium, assembly GCA_020629035.1. GTDB lineage: Bacteria > Bacteroidota > Bacteroidia > Chitinophagales > Saprospiraceae > JAHDDO01. Next base: position 44,852 of record JAHDEC010000012.1, read on the forward strand.
ACCTTTATGGGTATATCTTCATGGGGGTGGTGCTGGTTATTTTGATGAAAATCAGGAGTATATCATTGGAGTGAGCCCCGTTAATGGGCAGCCTAAAGATCCAAATAATCATAACACAGAAAAAACACTAGAGATACTAAGGGATAATCAGCTTATCCATAATACACATACAACTGCCGGCGAAATTGAAAGTAGTACACTCACAAGGAGGATTATGGAAGGTTATCGTGTATTAATTGTTTCTATGAGTGATCATGACCTTCATTCAGGTATGGGAACTCCTTACCTAAACAATCCGAGTGGCGGAGAAGTAAATGGTTTACAAGCCAATATGGCTGCGATTGATTATATAGTTACAAACTATCCGACAACTCACGTATTTGCTCATGGTACCAGTGCTGGGTCGATCGGTGCCTTTACTTTGGCGTATGCATATAATTTAGAAGGGATTAAACTTAATGGTGTTATTATGGATTCTCATTTGGCTTCATTTAGAACTAATACTCTAAATGAGTCGTTGGCTGGTGTTAGTGGGTTCCCGTTTGCAGCAGATTTTATCGCTAAAGAATTTTCTGCTAAAGTTGGATGGGTAGCCGATCCTGATAGATTCCCAGGAATTGAATATGTAATTGATAACGGATATGACATACCCTCATTAGATATTTATGGCAATCTAGATCCAGGTTGTGGCGGAGGATTAGCTCGAATTGATGAAGCTCATTCGGTTGGCTTGGATAACTGCAATTGGGTGCATGATGGTTTTAGACAAGCTGTTGCAGCACAACTAAACAGTGTACATAAAGTTTGCGTAACCATAGGATATGGTCATGTACCAACAAATTACGCAAGCCCCGCCAATGATTTTGTTGATGAATTCATAAGTGAAATTTTAGCAACCAACCCGCCCAATCCTTTTAATTAAAATATTAGTCAAGAAACAAATCTAGAAATGAAAAATCTAATTTATTAAACAAGGGTTGTTCTATTCCTTTTACATCATGCAAAAAGGAAGAATTAGACTTTTATAGATATGAAGCCTATGAAGCCGGATTGTCAACCGTAACCAACCAGGAATATTACGCTTTCATGGTTATAAACCCCAACAACGACCCGAATGCATCGGCACCGCTTTGGATTTATATGCATGGTGGGGCTCAAGGATATTTTGATGAACAAGGTGTATATCAATCGAACCCAAATCAAGATGAACATACCTTTAATCATGAAGAATCATTTGATGATCTATGGTGGACTATCACTGTCCGAACCATTGAAAATGGCCAATTAGAAGATAACACTTTAAAAAGGCGAATGGAGGAAGGTTATCGAATACTTGTGGTTTCTTATAGCGACCATGATTGGTATTCTTGATTTGGAACAAGCTATCAAAATAATCCAGCTAATTCTAATGCACAAGTAAACGCATTACAAACAACTATGGCCGCAATTGATTATACAGCTGCCTATTATCCAACCACTCATGTTTGGCTACATGGAACCAGTGCAGGTGCAGTAGGTGTTTGGTCTGTTGCACTTAGTTATCAGATCATTTCTCTTCGTTCCTCAGAGTGACGAACAATTTTACCTTGACAAACAATTATAACTACCCATAAACGCAAAATATTAATGGCTACTATTGCAAATAATAGTAAGCATCACTTGTTTGAAAAGCAACTATCCCTACCCTCTCTTTTATACAAATCAAACAATCTTCAGTTTCTAAGCTTCCATTAGCTGTAAAACTAGATACACCACAATAAACATTGTTCAATGTGCGACTCCCAAACAATCGCTCTTTAAAAAACTTAGTGTCAGGACTCAAACTAATATTGTTGCCCACTAAAGTCAAATATGGAGCTATACGGATTTGACCTATACCATTAAGATTACAGTGGATTTCAGCTTTTTGTTCCTTGAATGGTAAGTGGCTGCTGGTATGATAAACCGAATACATGAAGGTTTTATCTAAGGCTGAAAAACTAATTTGAAAATTGAGTGATAGAGCATGATTTTTCTGAACTTTTGAAGGAATCGATCGTACGCTAAATTTACCGTTTACAACTTCTCCATCATCATTAATGAACTCAAGATGCTCTAAGTCTGCACCATGCTTTTCATAGTAATTGTGAGGAATAAATTGGGCCACTCGATCATTTACAAAATTTGCATCTTTGATTACTTCATCAAAAGTACTATACGTCTTACTCCCATTGTTGCAAGCAAAAAACAACATTGAACCTAATAACAAAACAAGAAATCTCATGCTTTTTAAATTAAGCCCTTTCCTCAGTTATCTTACAAATTTCCAGAACAGTATCGACAGCAGCCTGCATTTCTTGGACTGTAGTCCATTCTAGTTTACTATGTATTCCATGTTGACCTGAAAACAAATTAGGACATGGTAGTCCCATGTGAGATAAAACAGCTCCGTCAGTTCCGCCTCTGATTGGGCCGATGTTAATAGGAATGTTTAGTCTCCCCATCGCCTCTTTAGCGTACTCAATAATATGCGGGAATTTATCAACTACATCACGCATATTTCTATACTGCTTTCTTGATTTGATTTCAGCGGAAGAGCCTGGATAATTTTGCAATACTTCATCAGCCAGTTGCTTAATCATTTGTTCATGCACGGCTAACTGACTAGTATCAAAATCACGAATTATAAAACTGCAAGAAGCTTCTTCCAAAACACCTTCAATTTTACCTGGGTGTACAAAACCTTGCTTAGCTGTGGTCGATTCTGGAGATAGTTTATCCTTTGGTAATTTGGCTAAAATTTCAGAAATAATTTTAATGGCATTTTCCATTTTTCCTTTAGCATAACCTGGGTGAGCACTCACTCCTTTAATGGTTAAGACTAAGCCATTAGCCGAGAAGTTTTCAAACTCAAAAGATCCTAGATTTCCGCTATCCAAAGTATAGCCAAAGTCAGCACCAATCTTATCCAGTTCCACATGACTTACTCCCCTACCTATTTCTTCATCAGTCGTGATATATAGTGATACTTTACCATGTTTTATAGACGGATTATTTACTAGCTGATATGCTGCATCCATAATACAAGCAACCCCTGATTTGTCATCAGCTCCTAAAAGGGTTAAGCCACTGGCTGTTATTATATCTTGACCTATTTTATCTTTTAATTCAGGAAACTTTTCTTCGCTGATTACCTGAGAACTATCATCAGGAAGGGTGATATTTCCTCCTTGATAATTACTGTGAATGATTGGCTTTACATTGGTCCCACTACAATCATAGGCCGTATCCACATGGCTACAAAAGAAGATGGATGGAACATTTGTTTTTTCCGTATTTGCAGGAATATGAGCATATACACCGCCATCTTCTCCCCGCTCGTGGCTGATTCCCATATCGCTTAATTCCTCCTCTATCACCTTAATCATATCTAATTGTTTCGCTGTGGATGGAACAGCATCAGAATTTGGATCAGCTTGGGTATCGATTTGTACATATTTAAGAAATCGATTTTTTACAGTATAATTCATATCATCTATTTATTTAGGTCTTCTTTTATTGTTTCCATAAAATTACGGATTAGCTCTTGGACTTCCACACTTATTTCATCTTCAATCCAGCAATGGATATTGCCAAGGTATTCCATACCAAGATAAGCAGCACTCAATTTGAAAGGAATAAAAAATCCTTCATTTAAATCATTACTATTACTACAGGAAATGGCACCCATTTTTTTGCCTCTCAGTTTCCGACCGGTTTCTCTATCAACTTTGAGGCAATCTGTAATACGATCAAAAAAAACTTTTAGCCGTCCACTCATTGAGTACCAATAAACAGGTGTAGCAAATAAAATAACATCATAGGTAATAAGCTTTTTCATTACGCCTAGGAAGTCATCTTCTAGATTGTGATGATAATCATAATGTCCAATGTTGTATTGCTTCAGATCAATGACATCAAAACTTAAATGAGTTTTGCATGCTTCGATTATGGCAAAAGTATCTCCTTTACTTCTAGAGCTTGCCTGTATCACGACTATTCTCATTGAACAAAATTAGGCAAAAAAAAAGAGTGCCAAGAGACACTCTTTTGTGAAATATGCTTATTTCTTACTAGTTCTTTACGACTTTATATAGCTGCTTAAATGAGGTATCTCTAAACCATATATAGTATTGACCTGAAGGTAAATTTTTAGTAGTAAATTGTCCAGTCTGAACACCACTAAAGTTTACAAACTCACGATCATAAACAATCGAGCCGTTCTGCGCTAACAATGAAGCCTTTAGGTTGTGAACATCAGCTAAACCTTCTACTTTGACCTCGAAATATCCATCGTTTGGATTTGGAGCAATGCTTACTTCAATCCCATTTTCTAAATCATTCACATTAGATTCGAAACCAACAGATATGGTTCCAGTAGTTTCACAACCATTTGCATCAACTACAGAAATTTCATAATCTCCAGCAGGTAAATCATCGAAACTACTATCAGCTCCCTGTGAAACTCCATCAATACTAAAATCAAATGGAGGTATACCATTAATGACTTCTGCCATAATTCTTCCATCTGCGGTTGTACCATCAGATGCATTTACTGCTTGCAGGTCAATATCGATCATGCATTCAAAAGGAAAGCAAAATTCAAAAGTTGCTTCTGATCCAAAATTTTGCGTAATCAATGTAGCTAAAATATTTCCTTCTTCATCTGTCCATTCAAATCCAGGATTACCTCCCCACGACCAACCATCACCATAAGAATCCTTAAGTACAAAAGTGTAACATGCCGGCTCTGTACAAAGATTAATTCTTTGCTCGCCTATATCATTGGTTGGATAGTTTTCGGCAAGCACAACAGTACCTGAATCATCTATCAACTCCCAACTAGTCTCTGAAGAGTAAAAATCTGGTTCTATACGCAGACTTAACCTTTCAGTACCAGGGTCAAATGAGAACATGCTATTTGCATTATCATTAACATTAAATTCGTCATCCATACCATTAGGATTATACACTGTATAGTCAATGGTGTTATCACCCATTACAAAATTAGTAATGGTAAATGTATGGGTGTATGTTGCTCCTTTGGGCAGATCACCCATATATTCATAGGTCAGTGTTTCGCCATTAATAGTTGCATCTAAAAGGAAACTAGTTAAGTTTTCTTCTCCTTGATTTTCAACAGTAACATCCACATCCACAAATGATCCACAAATTAATGCATCAACACCTGTTACATCAATGATAGCAGCATCAAACCTTGGCAACTTAGTTCTGGTATAAGTCCCCATATCATTCAAAGCATTCTGGTCCATCGGTGTATTTACGTAGATAACTATCTCGTAAGGTCTAATAACACTCATGTCTACAGGCATACTAAATGTATGCTCATAAGAAGCTGCTTCTTCGACCAATACATTGATTTCGTCTTCTACAATCAATGTTCCATCAACCATCAGTCCTACAGTAAAATTATCTTGATCTGTTAAACCAAAATTTCTAAAAGTCGCTGTGACTGTTTCACTGCTTGTCAGGTCCTGGCTAGACATCGGTGTGTTTAAAGAAACAACCCCCATATCGAAGGTATCCACCTTCAATACAAAGTTTACCACCTTAGTTGCCCAGTTACCATTACCTAGCATATATTCTCCGGTATACCAGAACGTTTTTTCATCTATTGGATCTACTGAAAGAGAGGTGTAATCACCCCATCTTTGGAATGGATTGTCAGAACCTCCTTCTACGATTAATGTCTCTTCATAAGTCATTGTTCCTAAAGAATCAGAGGCTAATCTACCCGTTACTCGTAAACCTAAATAAGTGGAGTCAGGATCTACCACAGAATAAGCAAGTGCAATGTTACCTGAACCATCCATAGCTACTGCAGGCTGTAAATTACTTTGACCTTCTGTTGGTGAATGTGTTCCTTCTTGGTATAGTTCCCAAGTTTCTCCTGGATACTTTCTTACTTCTACCCATCTAGTACCAGCTATATTTCCACCTACATCAATTGAGAAGGTCATCAACATCATTTCATACTCTGTAAAATTTCGATATTGGGCTTGATTAAAAATTACATGTTGCAATGCTGATATAGTACCTGGTCCTGGCTGATCAATACAGTTAAAAATAGAATTACCGCATAAATCACTATCGAATGGAGCTAAATCAATTTTAATCGGGCCTTCTAATCTAGAGTTTGATGGATCCTCTTTGTCGTAATATGCTTCCCATATTTCTATTCCATCTGCACTCCCAGTACCCCAAGCATCATCTACCATTCTTACATTATAGTGTGGAGCGCCATCTGGAGGAGGTGTTGTTCCATCCCATTCTGCAGGAGTAGCAATATTAAATACAAATGCATTTGTATTTGGCTTTGTCATTCCTGGCACTCTAATCATATCTGTTTCCACTCCATTAATAAGATCTTCTCTGTCTATAATATAAATGGGGATAAATGGAGAATTTCCTTCATTTGTTGTTACGTAAAGTGCATCATGCCATAATCCGAATTTCGGATAATCAGGAAAAAGTTGTGTAGGGAATCTGTATGAGTAATAAGAACCAGTTGGATCTGGAGTTTCGGAAACGGCCACTAAAAGTGCATTTCCATTGGCTTGAAATTCAGTTAGAATCCACCGATCATATTCTTGGTCATAACAGATGATAGGATCTCCTAAACCATTAACACCAAATTGATTCCAAAGCACATTTAAAGACATGGGTCCTTCAACAATATTACCTTCTTTGTCCCAGATGATAATAGTTGTTCCGTTACCATTAACGGCTTGGATGTAATGATTAGCACCATTATCTCCATCTGGATCTGGAGGTAAAACCCCAGATAATGCTTGATTTGTTCCTTCCAAAATTTGGTCAAGAATTACTGGACCACGATTGATAGGTGGATTTTTACCATATCTTACTAGTGGATCTCCATCCTGAGGCAATGCATTTTTTGCATTGGGTGTTGGCATTGGAACTTGCTGAGAAAAGTTAGGAATGTTTTTCCAGTCATTCTTAAACTTCTTTTTATAGTCATTCATATTAGGAACAGCTTTATGAGCTACCTCACTTAATGGCTTTGATAAACCTAGTAAAGTCCCTTTGGCTATTTCTGCTTGAGAAAAAAGAAGACTTGGGAAAATTAAAGAAAAGATTACTATTATTTTTTTCATTCTATTGTATTATGGTTGCTTAAAGGTAAGTTGATTATGCAAGATATTGTGAACGAGAAAAGTATTTATATGTCTATTAGAAGATAAAAATCAACAATTTGTAGATTTTGTAAAACTTAATTATAAAAGTTGCGTTTTTTATTCACATGTTTTAAGTGACTTTTAGCGATTTCATTCGTTCTAAATATATACAAAGAAGTTTTTTCATATTGTTTTGATTTTGGAAGCTACGACATCCTATGATAACGTAGCTTCTTTTTTTTATCCCCACAAGTTTTCTTTGTACACTCCAGAAGCGATTAAATCTTGAATTTTTTGTACTACAAATGGTTTATCTTCTTGGTAAGTTACCCCAAACCAATTGGATGGCGATTCTAACACTTTGACCTTCTTGAAAGAGCTTTCAATCATTTGATCAAGCACCTTTGGAATAAAAAACTCAGACTTTAATTCATCTCCACGATTTTGTAAGAAATCCACAAAGTATGATTCTGTTTTTTCAAAGAAATCAGGAAAAAATCCAAACATATTCATGGATACCAGTGTATCCGCGTCCAAAATCACTTCTTGATTATCACTATCTCTATATTTGCCTTTAGCACCTTCTATCTTTTCAATGCCTATTGCTTCTACAATATCCACTAAGTAGTCTTCATCATCCTTTTTACAAACTCCCCTATTTACTGTTCCATAATCAGATAGGGTGTTTTTCAAATAATACGAAACCACTGCATAGTCATTATTATGATCAGTCTTTTTAAAATAGTTGACCAAGGTGGAGTAAGCTTCTGGTCCATAATAATCATCTGCATTTATAACCGCAAATGGATCTTGGACTGCGTCTTTTGCAACTAAGACCGCATGAGCTGTTCCCCACGGTTTTTCTCTTTTGGGGTTCAATGTCATCCCAGCAGGTAAGGCATCTAACTCTTGAGTTACATAAACAAGCTCAACCTTCCCTTCTAATTTCGGAGAGAAAATAGACCGAAATTCATTTATAAATGAAGATCGAACGATAAAAACTATTTTTTCAAACCCAGCTTCAATAGCATCATAAATTGAATAATCGATAATCGCTTCCTCATTTGGCCCAAAACCATCTAACTGCTTCAAACCTCCGTATCTACTGCCCATTCCTGCAGCTAAAATTATTAAAGTTGGCTTCATATTTTTTTTTAATTAATGTCTTTTAAAATGCTAACTGATATTGAAAAATATCTACGAAAATAATACATTTGCAGAACCTGTAACGTTAATATATAGCTAAGACTATAATAAGTTATTGGTTATATTATATATTATAATTATCTTTAATATGTAATTAATAAGAATTGTGATAGAAAAATGAGAAATTTAAAGAACATATCCTTAATTATTGTCGCTATTTTTTGCCTTGTTTCATGCAGCAAAGACAAGATGCCCCTGCTGATAGAATTTGATACAGAACTTAAAAGGTTAATCAAACAGCATTCCCCAGACGGCACGCTGGAATTTTATATTTTACCTGAAGAAAATGAGATAGAAAAAATCCCATTTGACCCATTAAATCCATTAACAAAGGAAAAAATTGAGTTAGGAAAACTTATGTTTTTTGAAACTGGGCTGGCTCAGGATGCTATTTATGAATCAAGTAAAGGTACTTACTCGTGTGCCACTTGTCATATCCCGTCTGCTGGATTTAGACCTGGCAATTTCCAAGGAATAGCAGATGGTGGAATTGGCTATGGAGTGAATGGAGAAGGCAGAGTAAAAAGTGAAGATTATCAAGAAAGTGAATTAGATGTGCAAAGCGCAAGACCTTTAACATTAGCTAATGTTGCCTATGTTAGAAATACCTTTTGGAATGGTCAATTTGGTGCCTATGAAGCCAATGAAGGAACAGAAGAGCTGTGGGACTATGACGAAAATGAACATGAAGCAACCGAATTAAATTTCATGTACCACGAAGGAATAGAAACTCAAAATATTGAAGGTTTAGAAACACACAGAATAACCATCAACAAAGAGATTCTAGATAGTTTAGGATATTTGGAAATGTATGACGAGGTGTTTGATTATGTTCCCGAAGAGGAGCGCTACACTAGACAAACTGCATCTTATGCTTATTCAGCTTACATTCGATCGATTATAACACATAAGGCACCTTTTCAAGATTGGTTAAAAGGAAATAATAACGCCTTAAATTATGCAGAAAAGCAAGGAGGTATACTCTTTTTCAGCAAGGCAAATTGTTATAGATGTCATTACAATCAAAATTTAGGTTCTCCTGAATTCCATGCACTTGGTGTAAAAGATATGTATCAGACCATTTCTTACAATGCATTTGAAAGTGACCGTAGGAACTTAGGAAGAGCTGCTTTCACAAAGGATCCAGCAGACAATTATAAGTTTAAAGTTCCAGGTATTTATAACATGGAAGGAACTCCATTCTATTTCCATGGAGCAAGTAAGCGTAGTATAAGAGAGGTGATTGAGTACAAAAATATTGCTCAGTCTGAAAATGAAAATGTAACAGATTTATCAAATGTCTTTTTACCCTTAAATTTATCTGAAGAGGAAATAACTCATCTTACGGCTTTTGTTAAGAATGCATTGAAAGATCCAGATGTGGAAAGATTCCAACCGGTGGAATTACCTTCTGGCCAATGTTTTCCAAACAATGATGCTATATCACAATCAGATTTAAACTGTAAATAACAGACCCAGAAAATATATAAAAAAGAGTTGCCAAAAGGTAACTCTTTTTTTTTTGCCCCTACCAAGTCAAAACAAACACACAATCCCTTCTAAGTATTGCATGATTAGAGCGACTCATTGGATAGATTTGGCTGAGCTTAACTCAACATACTATTAGCTCTTCAATGTGTATATCACGACTTGACTATTTAATTATATTTGAGTGAAACTACTTTGAACAAAATGGATTTGATCAAATCTGCAGAAATGCTACTACAGAGTAGATGGATTGTTGTTGAAAGTAAACTGGGAAAACACCGGGTGAGAAATGATTGCCATTAAGAAAGGCATGCACTTTCAGATTTTAATCATTACTTCTTTAGTGCAATAGTTTATTCTATTACTATCGCTTAGAACTATTCAATTCGGAAACTAATGATTTAGAAATAAGGAATTAATACTCAACATTTGGTACCAGATACCAGGATTGGTCACCTAGCTCCATCCTGACTTCTTTAATATATGATCTTAGGTCCACATTAGTGCAAGCAAACTTAAAACCAACGCGGATATAGGGTCCATACTTTTCAGTGTATGTGGTCAAACCCTTTTCCCGGATTTGATAAATCATATCTGTAATATTAGACTCATTTCTGTAAGAACCAACCACAATTATGCACTCCTCTGGATTGGCTACGGCATCAGAATTAACTGCCTTATCTGCCGCATCCCCGTTTTTTGAGCCCTCCTGCTCTTCACTTGTTTCTTCCAACATCATTTCTTCAGGATGTTCAGTGGTATCTATACTGCTTGCTGTAGTATCTACACTATTAGCTTTTGATGATTGGTAACTGTTGTTATTATACCATTTGATTCCCCAAACAATACCTCCAATGATAAGCAATGTAAAAATTAAGGGTATTAACCAGGCCCAACTCCTTCCCTCTTTGTAATCATCATAATTTACCGGCTCAACCACTTTCTTTTCATCTAGAGTTTTTTCTGGAGTTGTTTTAACCTTTTCCCTGATTTGAGTCTTTTCGACAGCTGTTTTCTCCGATGCCTTAGGTATTTCTTTTAGCTTTTCGATTGAATCTTGTTCGAGCGGCGCATTTGCTTTCTCTTCTTTTGCTGCTAAACTTGTTGTGGCTTTATTCGTCTTTTCGGGTAATTCCTCTTTTACAATCTTAGTTTTTGAATCCTTAGTAATATGTTGTACTTCCAAGTCTGGTAAAGATTCCATTAACCAGGCATCTAGAAATTTTGAAGCTTTAAAGTTTACTTTGCCTTCACTATTTCTTTTAAGGACACCAAAATTCTTAATCAATACTTTGTCGTAGTTCAGGAACCCATTGAGTACTTGGTTGGAAAAGTTATTAAGTACCTTCAACGCTTTCTTCTCAGAGAGTGAATAGCGATCCATTAAAAGAGGAACCATTTCACTAGATTCTTCATGCTTTTCTGAAAAAACAATAGATGATTTAGGTGCTCTAATGCTCTTTTTACCCGGATTAAATGCAGCGCCTTCTTGCTTAATTTCAAAGCTACCTACACCAGGTAAATTAACTTTATTGTGTTTAAATAAAGCTTCAACAATAATTTCAGAGATATTTATCTGCATATGAATGAATTCGAATTACTTTCGCAAAGATAGATATTTAATATATTACAAAAAAGTTTAATACATTAAGCTTTTGCTGATTTCATAAGATACAGATATTTAAGCAATTTAACTAATTAACAATTTCTTGAAATTTAAGTCGTCATATAAAATCATTGTTATCATTGTTTCAGCTTATATGCTGCTTGCCATTGTGTGGTGGACGGTCTTGCTATTACAGCAAAATGACATGATTTTGGAGTTATCTACTGAACTAAGGCAAAAGGCAGGAATTTTAGTTGGATTTGATGAAGCAAAGTCTGCTCGCCAACATCGCATGATTTATAGTGAAGGAATAGTGTTTGGCTTAGCACTTCTTTGTGGTATGTACTTACTTTACCGATCCTACAGAAAAGAATTACTCATCCAAACCAATAAATCGAACTTTCTACTGTCCATTACTCACGAACTCAAAACACCGGTTACTGCTATCAAGCTTTTTTTACAAACGGTGAGTAAAAAGATGAAGGGAGATGATTCACTTCATACCATAAATGGTCAGGCATTAGCCGAAACAGATAGATTAGAAAACATCATCAACAAACTACTTACAGCTAATAAGCTGGAAACAGCCTATGATTATGTAAAGGAAGTACTAGATCCTAATGCTATCATAACGCAGAGAATCGAGCGATTTCAGTGGAGGAAAAAAGATATGACCATCACGTATAGCGCAGCTGACAAGTTTCAAATTTATTTTGATCGATCTGCCTTCACTTCTGTTGTTGATAACCTCATTGAAAATGCATATAAATATTCAGGTGAGATCAAACAGCTTGATATAAAACAATGGGCTGAACAATCCTTCCTTTACATTAGTTTTAATGACAATGGCGATGGAATTCCAGACAGACAAAAAAAGGAAATCTTTCAAAAGTTTTACCGCTTAGGGGACGAAAATACTCGAGATACAAAAGGAACAGGACTTGGACTTTACATTGTCAAACAGTTTATGGGTCATCACCGGGCAATTATTAAAGTAAAAGATAATTTACCATCGGGAAGTCAATTTATTCTTCAAATTAAAATCCATGAAACATAGAATTCTCTTAGCAGAAGATGAAGATAACATAAGGAGTATGCTCAAGTATAATCTCCAAGAAGAAGGATTTGAAACCGTAGAGGCAGCAGATGGTGCCATAACAAAGCAAAAACTCAGTGAAGAACATTTTGATTTATTACTCCTAGATCTAATGATGCCCAAGTTCTCAGGCCTCGAAGTTTTGGATTATATCAATGCAGAAAATTTACATCTACCTATCATCATCTTATCAGCAAAAGATAATGCTAGTGATCGCATAGAAGGCCTGCGCAAAGGTGCAGATGACTATGTTACTAAACCTTTTAATCTCGAAGAATTGTTACTTAGAATCGAGAAACTCATTAACAGAAAATCATCGAATCAAGAAGTTTATTCTCAGACGCTTTCTTTCGGCAACAATACCATAAATTTTGAATCCTATGAAGCCACCACCAAACATGGACTTGTCTCGCTTACCAAAACAGAGGTGGCCATTTTAAAATTACTGTACCAACGAAAGAATCAGGTTGTGTCACGGAAGGAAATATTAAACAGTGTATATGGTTTCGAAGTATTTCCTGCCACTCGTACCATTGATAATTTCATCATGTCTTTTAGGAAATACTTTGAAGAGGATCCTAAGATTCCAGAATTCTTTATTTCAGTCCGAGGCATAGGTTATAAATTTGTTGCTAAATAAAGTGTTTAAGGGCTTCACGCTTAGTCAAATTAGCCAAATTTGGATGTTGATTTACAAATTGTTTTACCTGCTCCGGTTCTACCCTAGCTAACTGCCTTAGAGACCAACCAGCTGCCTTATTAATGAAGAATTCTTTAGATCCAATCTGACTTACGATTAGTCTGAACAACAAATCGATGTCCACATCATGTTTATATTTTAATTGAAAGAGAATACTTGATCTAATTAACCATTTATTACCACTTTTCACCCACTTATTGACTGTTGGTTCGACCAATGTTGGATTTGACTTTAAAATAATACCTATGCAACTTGGAGATAAAAAGTCAACAGTGTCCCACCATGACTTTTTAGTGATTAATGACTCAATCCAGTCTATATCTTCTGCCGTCAGCGCCTTCAACTGCTTTTTCAATATATCGTTAGCTACATACTGATATTCTCTCGCTTTTTTGTCCCAGAGGATATTGACGATATCCCTGAAATTTTCTTGCACCGTGTTTTTACCTGCTAACCAGAGTTCTCTAAAAATATCTTTACGCACGGGTGCTGTAATACCATAGTATGGAAACAAACCTTTCATATAGGCTTCCATTTGTAAGGCCTTTTTTTCATCCTTCTTTTCGAGCATCATTAGTTCTAGTGCTTCGAGCCATTCTTCCATAATTATCTGTATTTTCGTTTACTAAAGAATATACCCTTTGAAACCACTTGCAGAAAGACTTCGACCTAAGGACTTGGATGGATATTTAGGCCAAACACAAATTGTCGGCAAGGATAAACCTTTACGTAAAATTATAGAAAAAGGAGATATGCACTCGTGCATATTTTGGGGACCTCCTGGAGTAGGGAAAACAACATTGGCCCTTATCATCGCTAAAAGTTTAAAAAGACCGTTCTCTCAATTAAGTGCAATTAATGCTGGTGTAAAAGATATCAGGGAAGCGATTTCCAAGGCTAAAAACCAACAGTTTTTTGACCGAGCCACACCAATACTGTTCATTGATGAGATACACCGCTTTAGCAAATCCCAGCAAGATGCTTTGCTCGGTGCCGTAGAGACCGGAACACTCACTTTAATTGGAGCCACCACAGAAAATCCATCATTCGAGGTGATTCCAGCCCTTCTCTCAAGATGTCAAGTGTATGTACTAGAATACCACAGCCCAGAAGAACTAAAACGACTTGCCGATACGGCACTTGCTGAAGATGAATTTCTGAAAGAAAAAAAAATTAACATTAAAGAATATGATTTATTGCTGAGGTTTAGTGGTGGTGATGCTAGAAAATTGTTAAACTGTTTAGAAATTGTTATTCAAAGTCATGATGGAGAAAATGAGTTAATTATTGATAATGCATTAGTAGAGGCCTCGATACAGCAAAACATCGTGCGATTTGATAAATCGGGAGAAATGCATTATGATCTAATTTCCGCTTTTATCAAATCGATCAGAGGTTCTGATCCAGACGCTACTGTATATTATTTGGCAAGAATGTTATCTGGAGGTGAAGATCCATTATTTATTTGTAGACGAATGATTATTGCTGCCTCAGAAGACATTGGACTGGCAAATCCAAATGCTCTGCTCTTAGCCAATAATTGTTTTCAAGCAGTACACAAAATTGGTGCTCATGAAGGTAGAATACCAATGAGTCAAACCGCTATCTACCTTGCGCTTTCTCCTAAAAGCAATTCTGCTTATATGGCAATAAATGCAGCTATGGCAAGCGTTAAAGAAACAGGTAATGTTCCTGTTCCATTGCATTTAAGAAATGCGCCTACTCAATTAATGAAAGACTTAAATTATGGAGCAAATTATAAATATGCTCATGATTTTGATAAAAACTATGTAGATCAAAGCTATCTTCCTGACAGTCTAACGAATATGAAGTATTATAAATCACAGTCAAACGCTGCAGAAGAAAAATTAAATGCGCATTTAAAGAAACTAAAGGACAATAAGAGTAATTCTTAATTCGATATATTTGCAAAAATTAAACAATGAAAACAATAAAACAAATTCTATTTAGTCTGTGCTTAATCGGAACACTTTGCACAACTGCTATTTCACAGCAATACTTTGCAAGCCCCGTGGAATCTTTTAGCAAAAAGAAAATGGCTTATATCACTATGCAAGACGGAAAGGAAGTGGAATGTAAGTTTAAATCTATGAAGCGAAGTAAAGGTTTAATCAAAGAAATTACGGTTTGGATAGACGAAAAGAAAAAAACTATTTCAGCTTCTGATATTAAAGAGATGTACTTGCCACAAAGTGGTCTTGACAAGCTAGGTAAAGTTATGGATTTTGCCAATGACGCAACCCAATGGGAGTCTGAGGATATCAACATGGACCACATCAAAGATGGTTACTCTTACTTTATCCAGTCTTCAACACAGATTAGTAAGAAGAAAAAAGCAGATGTATTAATGCAATTACTGAATCCAGCATTCGCTTCAAAAGTTATGGTATTCCATGATCCTTTCGCAAACGAATCAGCATCTGCAAGCGTTGCAGGTATTAAAGTTGCTGGTGGAAATGATAAGTCTTACTTTATTAAAGTTGGTTCGGCGGCAGCATTTAAAGTTAGAAAGAAAGACTATGAAGATTACGTAAATACCATCTTCGCAGACTGTGGAGTAACTGGCTCTGCAAAAACTTATAAATGGGCAAATTTTGGCGAAGAATTAATGAATTACACAAGAGAGTGTAACAACTAAAAATATATGAACGACCTTGATCTAATCAAACAATCTGCAAGAGAATTTGCAGAAAAGCACATTCGACCAAATGTAATGAAGTGGGATGAATCTCAGGAGTTTCCCATTGATTTAATGAGGGCTTTGGGCGAACAAGGGTTCTTAGGAGTTCTTGTTCCTGAAGAATATGGTGGAGCAAACTTAGGTTACCATGCCTACATTACCATCATAGACGAAATTGCTCAAGTTTGTGGGTCAATAGGTCTATCAGTAGCTGCTCACAATTCGCTTTGTACCAATCATATCCTAAGTTTTGGTACTGAAGCGATTAAACAAAAGTATTTACCAAAGTTGGCCTCCGGCGAATACATAGGTGCTTGGGGACTAACTGAAGCAAATACGGGTAGCGATGCTTTAAGGATGACTTGTGTAGCCGAAGACAAAGGTGATCACTACCTACTCAATGGCGCAAAAAACTGGATCACCCATGGTATCTCAGGCGATGTGGCGGTTGTACTTGCAAGAACAGGCGATTTGCTCGATAGTCGAGGAATTACTGCTTTTGTTGTCGAGCGAGGCACTCCTGGTTTTTCGGGTGGAAAGAAGGAAAACAAATTGGGTATGCGCGCATCTGAAACAGCTGAAATGATTTTCGATCAAGTTAAAGTTCCAAAAGAAAATGTATTGGGTAATGTCGGAGAAGGATTTATCCAAGCAATGAAAATATTAGATGGTGGCCGCATAAGTATTGCGGCCCTATCTATTGGAATTGCTAGAGGTGCCTATAAAGCAGCGCTTCGCTATGCACAGGAGCGTGAACAATTTGGAAAACCCATTGCAAGATTCCAAGCCATAGCTTTTAAGCTAGCTGATATGGCCACAAAAATCGAAGCTTCTGAGCTATTAACTCGTCAAGCTGCCGATTTAAAAATGGCTGGTGAAAAAATGACGAAGGAGTCAGCTATGGCTAAATATTTTGCTTCAGAGACAGCGGTAGAAGTTTCTACTGATGCTGTGCAAATATTTGGAGGCTATGGTTATACCAAAGATTTCCCTGTCGAAAAGTTTTATAGAGATTCAAAACTTTGTACTATAGGCGAAGGGACATCAGAAATTCAAAAACTAGTGATCTCCCGAAATATTCTTGACTAGAGATTCTTCATAGGCTTTGAGCACGTGTTTTAGATTTGAATAGAGAATACTGCTATGCTTTTTGAGCATTTCGGAGGGTTCCATCCACTCTACCCTTTCAATGCCTTCTTCTGCTTGAGGGGTAGCTTGCTGGTTATTAGTTTTCATCAAATACCAATGACTTTTCTTGATGGCCCTAACACCTGACTTGGTTTTATAAGTATGTTTGGTCTTGCATAGTTTGTAAAATATTTCTAAATTATTTACTCCAGTTTCCTCTGCGACTTCACGTAAAGCAGCCTCGCGTTTACTTTCTTTGGATTCAAGTTTTCCTTTGGGCAAATCCCAAAATCCTCTTTTGTAAATAAACAAAACTTCATTAAGATCATTAACTACCAAACCTCCAGCAGCCACAACCGTTTTATAGAGTGATTTAAAACTTTGCTTTAATTCATCAAATAATGGATAATGGATTATGACCACTCCACTATCATTAGATTTCTCAAGCATGTCTATGTAATGTAATAGAAATTTTTGCTTTCCTGGATAGCGATATATCTTATTGGTAGGATACAAACTCAAGGTTTGTTCAAGTTTTGTAGAATCTTCCAAAACCAAGAGAGTGCTATTTATATAGATTTTGTACATTTGCGACACTTGAAAGAAAAAACTAATATTACCTAATGTCTTTAGTAGCTTCTGAAATTGCTGAAAAGCTATTGCAAATTAAAGCAATAAAATTAAGTCCACAAAAACCCTTCATTTGGGCATCAGGCAAAGAGTCTCCAATCTATTGTGACAATCGAATTTCTTTATCTTATCCTAAGGTAAGATCTTATATCATTAAGTCATTTGTAGAAACGATAAAAGATCAATTTAGTCAAACAGAAGCCATCATTGGAGTAGCTACAGCCGGAATACCACATGGTGCATTGATTGCAGATGCCCTTGAGTTACCTTTTGCGTATGTAAGATCTAAAGCTAAAGCCCATGGAAGACAAAATCTCATCGAGGGAGAGATTAAAGCAGCATCGAAGGTGCTTCTGATAGAGGATCTTATTTCCACAGGTGGCAGCAGCATGAAGGCTGTGCACGCCTTACGTGAAGCAGGACACGAAGTATTAGGAGTTTTAGCTATATTCGAGTACGGTTTCAAGCAAGCAGCTATGCTTTTTGAAAAAGAACAATGCGAATACCAAACTTTGAGTAATTATGACACATTAATCGAAGAGGCGGTAAAATTAAATTATGTATCAGAGGAAGAACTACTTTTTTTACAAAATTGGAAGTCTTCCAGCTAAATAATAGCTTAAATAACTATGAGTATTTTCACAAAAGAATCTAAAGTATTTCTTGAAAAATATTTTACTAACTCTTCGCCAACAGGATTTGAGACCTCTGGTCAAAAGATATGGCTAGATTATCTCAAACCATTTGTGGACGAGATCCATTCAGATCGTTATGGTTCTGCTTATGGTGTCATTAACCCGGGGCAAGAAATGAAAGTAGTTATAGAAGCTCATGCAGATGAAATTGCCTGGTTTGTAAATTATATAACAGACGATGGCTTTATATATGTTATTCGTAATGGAGGAAGCGATCATATTATTGCACCAAGTAAGCGAGTAAATATACACACCAAAAAAGGTGTTGTAAAAGGAGCGTTTGGCTGGCCAGCCATCCATACGAGAAGAGGAGATAAAGCTAAATTATCTCCAAAACTAGAAAACATCTTTATTGATGTTGGAGCAAAAGATAAAGATGAAATTAAAGAGATGGGTATCCATGTTGGATGCGTTATTACTTTTGAAGATAAGCTCATTACGCTAAATGACAAATATTATGCAGGAAGAGCTCTCGATAATAAAATGGGAGGTTTTTGCATAGCAGAAGTTGCCAGAAAACTGAAAGCTAAGAAAGTTAAACTACCTTATAGTTTATATGTGGTCAATGCCGTACAAGAAGAAATAGGATTACGAGGTGCAGAAATGATTACCCAAACAATAAAACCCGATGTAGCCATTGTCACTGATGTGACTCATGATACATCGACACCGATGATTGATAAAAAGATTCAGGGGGATGTAAAATGTGGTCTTGGCCCATGCCTGGCATATGCTCCTTCTGTACATAATGGTTTACTAGATTTAATCGAAGAAACAGCAGAAAAAAAGAAGATTAATTTCCAACGAGCAGCAGCCTCAAGATCTACGGGAACTGACACGGATGCTTTTGCATACAGTAACGGAGGTGTTGCCTCAGCGCTTATTTCTTTGCCACTTCGATACATGCACACAACCGTAGAAATGGCGCACAAAGATGATATTGAAAGTGTGACGAATTTGATTTTTGAGACATTGAAAAACATAAAAGCAGATAATCCTTTTAAATATTTTTAAGTCTAATTATTGAGTTTTTTATCGAAACTTCGAGCAATATATCTTTATGGAAATTTCCATATTGCTTTAATGGCTTTATTGCTCTGTCTTGAAACCTATCTCTTATTCGATCTTGATGTTAATGGTCACTATTTAGCTTTCATCTTTTGCTCTACTTTAGTGATATACACCATCCATAGAATGCAAGGCTTAAAGCGAATTAAGCTTTCAAACCTAACCGAACGATATAAAATTATAGATCAAATAAAAGGACTCTTTCCTTGGATACTAGCAGCTATGTCTGCTATTTCTTTATGGTGTTTTTTACATTTATCTAGGTCGATTCAAGTGACTCTAATTTTACCTAGTCTTATTTCTATTCTTTATGTAATTCCTTTCTACAAGAATAAGCGTTTGCGAGATTTTCCCTTAATTAAAATTTTGGCCATTGCTTTTAGTTGGGCTTATTTAGCGCTTATTGTTCCCATCTTTGATAAAGCAGATTATGCCCTTATTGTCAGCTTGTTTTTAGAACGTTTTTTATTCTTTTTAGCCATTACAATCCCTTTTGATTTAAGAGATCGAGATATAGACCTTGAAGCGGGAACGCTAACATTTGCAAGCATAATGAGCAAGGAGCAGTTAAAATATCTTAGTTGTGTTTGCTTAATAATGGCTTTTATTTGCATGCTTTATGGTTCAATGTTGTGCTCATTTGATTCACCACTTATCCTTGCCATCGGGCTTGCTTATTTAACTACTTTTTGGCTAATATTTAATTCGTTTAAAAAGGTAAATGATTTCTACTACACCTTCATTTTAGATGGGACCATTGGTTTAAGGTGCCTTTTGATATTAATAGCTTTTTTAATACTTGCCCAATATTGACCAATATCCTTATAATGCTGAAATATTAAACTCGTCTTTTTACACAAAATATAAAATAAAATAAAGTATCTTGTTAAAGCTATAGTAGCAAGTTTTTCTAAATACCTGCTAGACAAAAGATAAACCAATATGAGATTTTACCTTCTACTGATAGTACTCACCTTTAGTACTTTTTTAAATGGTCAAAATATTGTAAAAGGAATCATCAAAGATGCTGAATTAGGAGATGGTTTAATAGGTGCAACTATTCTCATAGAGAATACAAGTATCGGTACTACAACCGATTTCGATGGTGCATTTACCTTACAGCATGCCGAATCTATACCCTACAATGTAATTATCTCATACACAGGATACGCTGATCAAAAAATCCCTGTAACTGAATCTGAAAAAGAATTGACTATACAAATGAGTGAAGCATCGATTGTTGCTGAAACGGTTGTGGTCAAAGGTCAACGGGTTTCAGAGACACAGAAAAAAGCACCACTAACCATCGAGTCTTTAGATCTATTAGCGATAAAGGAAACCGCCAGCAACAACTTTTATGACGGTCTAGGAACATTAAAAGGTGTGGATCTAACCTCCGCAAGCTTGGGTTTTAAAATTATCAATACCAGAGGTTTTAATAGTACCTCACCAGTACGATCACTACAAATTATCGATGGAGTGGATAATCAAGCCCCAGGACTAAATTTTTCGCTTGGTAATTTTCTCGGTAGTTCAGAACTTGATGTATTAAAAGTTGATTTGATTGTTGGAGCAAGCTCTGCTTTTTATGGTCCAAATGCATTTAATGGGGTAATTAAAATGGATACTAAAAATCCATTTTTACAAAAGGGCCTATCAGCCATGGTAAAATTTGGTGAACGAAATATGTTTAATGGTGCTATTCGATGGGCTGATGCATTTATTAATGATAGCGGAAAACCATGGTTAGCCTACAAGTTAAATCTCGAGTACTTGCGTGCTGATGATTGGGAAGCAGAAAATTATGACCCTGTTGTGGGCTCCGTTTCAGATTTATTTAATCCTGGAGGATACGATGGTGTAAATATTTACGGAGATGAATATAACCGACTATTTGATCAATCTACCGGATCTCCATGGAGTCAACAAAAAGGATTAAATGTTTATCACCGAACTGGATATCTTGAAAGAGATCTAGTGGACTATGACACTCGAAATTTAAAGAGTAATGCCGCGGTCCATTTTAGATTAAATCCTGATAAAGAATTTGATTCGCCCGAATTAATCCTTTCTTCCAGTTTTAGCAATGGTACAACGGTCTATCAAGGAGAAAATAGATTCAGC
Organism: Saprospiraceae bacterium; assembly: GCA_020629035.1. GTDB lineage: Bacteria > Bacteroidota > Bacteroidia > Chitinophagales > Saprospiraceae > JAHDDO01. The sequence continues at coordinate 66,472 of JAHDEC010000012.1, forward strand.
CTAAAGGACATCCTATTTTTCCAGAATAGAGTAGAATTAAAAAAACGCGACAAATACTTTTTAAGGGCTTATACCACAAGGGATGATGCGGGTAACTCTTACGATCCATATTTCACAGCCCAGCTGATGCAGGAAGCATCCAAAACAAATTTAGAGTGGCGAACAGCTTATATCAATTATTGGTCAGGGAACATTATTGATCGAATGGATGATAGCGGATATCCGCAACTTGAGTTAGATGGCAATGGAATGTTCACTTTTGATAATGAAGCCTTAGAAGTTTGGAATGAAAACTATCAAGATTCCCTGATTGCCTGGCATAATGAAGCCTCAGCTTATGCTGATGAACCACATCCTGAATTTGAAGATTTTACTGAAGCTGCTTATGTGCCTGGAACTGCTAGATTTGACTCGCTGTTTAATAAGATTACCACAACGAAAAGTGGTGATGTAGGCGGCGGAACTCGACTTATAGATCGATCGTCTTTATATCACCTCCACGGTGAATATAATATAGATGTCAAAGGATTAAATTATTTAAAGGTCGGTTCTAATGGTAGACTTTATACTCCTGTTTCGGAAGGAACGATTTTTATTGACACTGCTGATATAAAGATTAGAAATTATGAATACGGAGTCTATACTGGTGCTGAAAAATCATTTAAAGACGACAAATTTATCTTCAGTGCTACTTTAAGGATGGACAAAAACCAAAACTTTAATTATCTATTTAGTCCAGCAGCTAGCTTGGTTTTTAACCCGGCTGACAACCAATATATCAGATTTTCGTTCTCCTCTGCAGTTAGAAATCCAACTTTATCAGATCAGTATTTAGACTTTAATGTAGGTCCGGCAACATTGCGTGGAAATTTAGATGGAGTGGATAGTTTAATAACCTTGGAATCTTTTAACAATTTCAGAAAAAACCTAAACGTAGATACTCTGCGATACTTCAGTATCGACCCTATACAACCAGAACAGGTCAGATCATTCGAAGCTGGATACCGAACTACCCTCTTCGAAAAGTTATTTGTCGATGCGAGTTATTACTTTTCATTGTATAATAATTTTATTGGGTATCAGATTGGTTTAAATGGAAGTTTTGACCCCAATACTGGATTTCCTGTTGGCATCAAGGCATTCAGATATTCTGCGAACTCAAAAAATACAGTTACAACACAAGGATTTTCGATTGGTTTAAATTACTATTTTGCAGATTATTATAAAATCGCAGGCAACTATTCTTGGAACGTGCTAAATACACAACTGGATGATCCAATTATTCCTGCATTTAATACGCCAGAACATAAATACAACTTAACTTTATCTGGTCGAAACATTCCTATTAGGTTGGGTTCTTTTAATCTCAACAATATTGGCTTTAATATAAATTATAAATGGGTAGAAGGATTTATATTCGAAGGCTCACCTCAATTTACTGGCCCAATAGATAGCTATGGCTTATTGGATGGACAGGTAAACTATGTGTTTGATAAACTAAATACAACCCTAAAAATCGGTGCTTCGAATATATTAAACAACCAAGTATTTCAAACTTATGGAGGACCGAGAATTGGTCGTCTAGCTTATATAAAAATGTTGTACGAATTTCAAAAAAAGTAAAATAACTAAACACTAAAAATTAGACTATGAAAAGAATTTACACTTTAATGTTCTTCATGCTAGGCTTAAGCTTTTGCACAATAGCGCAAAACACTAGATATGTAGATGAAGTATTCACTGACGTAGATGTTACCTCTGATGTAATGTTTGGAGCAAACATTACAATTATTTCAATTCCTGTTACAGGAATGCCTTCATTGGATACACTGAATGTGGATATCTACACGCCAAGTGGAGATACAGAAACAAATCGTCCATTAGTTGTGCTTTTCCATACAGGTAATTTCTTACCTCAGTTAACAAATGGAAGTATAAATGGAAATAAGAATGATCCTTATTTAGTAAACGTTGCTCAGCAATTAGCACGAAGAGGATACGTTGTTGCATGTCCTGATTATCGTCTAGGTTGGAATCCAATTTCAGATATCCAGGATGAAAGAACTAACACCCTGATTAATGCTGCTTATAGAGGCGTTCAAGATTCAAGAGCTGTTGCCAGATTCTTCCGAAGATCAATTGATGAGCAAGGAAATCCTTTCGGTATAGATGGTGAGAAGTTTATCGCTTGGGGAACTGGAACTGGAAGTTACATCGCATTAGCAACTACAACTTTAGATGCTTACGAAGATGTATTACTGCCTAAATTTACTACACAAGATGCTGATGGCAACCCAATACCAATGGTATTAGAATCGATTAGTGGTGATGTAGACGGTTTAACTTCTGCATTATTAAATGTTCCTTTGCATGAAGGTTATGATTCTGATTACCAATTATGTGTAAACATGGGAGGTGCATTAGGAGATATTTCATGGTTAGATGAAAGCGATCCTCCAATTATCAGTTACCATGTGCCGACTGATCCATTTGCTCCATATCAAACAGATGTATTAATTGTACCAACAACAGGAGATTTAGTAGTGGAAGTTTCAGGTAGTTATGATGTACAAATGAAAGCTGCTGAGTTAGGTGTAAATGATGTATTTGCATCTGGTATCTTCGATGATGAGTATACTAACGCAGCAAATGCAAATAACAATGGAATGGAAGGATTGATGCCTTTTAATAGACCATCTTGGCCTACTAATCCTGATGATCCGACAGAATTAACAGCTTTGGAGGCATCTCCATGGGAATTCTGGGATGTAGAAACTTGGTCAACAGATCCTTTAGGTCAGTTGGGCTTAAATGGCGAAGGTGGACCTTGTGAAGGAGTTCCTATTGATTTATGTAACTGGCATGTTATTTCTTTAGGTAGTAATCCTGATATGTCTTTGGAAAAAGCAACTGCTTACCAAGATAGTATTATGGGCTACTTTGGACCGAGAGCATGTCTTGCATTAGGTTTAGAAAATTGTGCTTGGGTTTATACATCAGCTGAAGATGATTTCTTAGCTGAAGAGATCAGCATAAGTCCTAATCCAGCAACTGATCAGTTTACTATTTCTGCAGATGACTTAACTATTAATTCAGTAGTGATAACTGATTTAGCAGGAAGAACAGTAAGTATCCATAACAACGTAAATGATAGTCAAACTACTATCAATAGAGATGGATGGAGAGCAGGATTCTATCTTGCCCAAATTAGCGTTAGAGACAGAATAATAACTAAGAAACTTATCATTGAATAAATTTCTTACTAATTAATAGATTTAAAGGGGATGCATATTTTGCTCCCCTTTTTTTATATCCTTTTAGCCAAACTCAACACCACTTGGCTTTGAGAAATATTAGTTTCGAAATCTAACTCTTTGTAAAGAGGAATTAAAGATTTTGAATAACTGCCTATTAATTTAAGATCTAGATTCTGTCTTAAGCTATATTTTGCCTCCATAGCAAGACCCGCCATAGGTATAAATTTCCTGACATTAGATTGACTCGCACTTATTGATTTATTACTTGTAAAAAACCCACTTTGTTCTACTTCGGCCTTGACAAAATTATTCGAAAGATTTAGCAGATAATTAGTTTGAAAATTTGCTGAGGCATTTAGACTAAAGTCTTTGATTGCCAAAATTCTTCTACTGTAATCCAATCTTAAACCGATTGTTTTTATAATATGTTTCGTTTCCAACTGAACATTGAGCATTTCCCCAGAAGATCCAGATGATCGATTTACTAAAAGATCAGATTCTACAAATCCAATGGGCGATGCCATAACAATGCTCATCTGGTTTGCCATTTCAATTTCATTAAATTCATCGTAGTTCAATGTGGAGTTATGTCCAGATGTACTTTCAATATTTTCGTAATTAAGTGAGACTCCAAATGCATTTTTTTCATTTAAATGCAATTTAATCCCAAGACCCACATTATATCCTCTACCGCCTTCAAAATAAAAGTCTGCAGGATCTAAAGCTGCTAAATAATGGTCGTTTAGTGTAAAACCCAATTCACTATATCCAAAAGTTGAAAATATAGACCAATAGCCTCTCTTTGATGTTTCCGCTATTTCATATTCACTGAATGGCTCTTTAATATAGCGCTGTTTAGCTTCTACTAATATTGAGGGTTTATTGAGACTAGCTAACAAAGGTAAAATTGGGAATCCCGCAGCTTTAGTAAATGTGTTTTCACTTACCGCAAATGATCCAGGGCTTGATCTCTTCTCTATTATAGCTGAATTGATTCGCTGTCTAGAAATACCTTTAGTGTAGTCACTAAATTTGGTTGTGCTAATATCTCTTGATACTTCAATCTCTGTTTGATACACTTCTTTAGACTCCACATTGCTATCAGTCGATGCATCATCAAATGTAATTTCTTCCAAACCCTGATTTGTAGTGATGGGCTTTCCTAAAGGCTCAGTTTTAGTGGCTTCAAAAATTTGGTTTGCATCTACTGAAGTAGTAGTTTTTTCTGCTATACTGTTTTTGTTACTAACTGGATTAAAAATAATCAGTAAACCAACTAGACTAACTGAACCAAGTAACCAAAACAAGAAAACAGGTTTTCTTCGTTTATTTTTCTTAGCTATTCCCTCTTTAAATGATAGATAGGTTTCATCCTTTGGTGTTAACCAAGATTCTCCTTCCAAGCTATTATTGTGGAACTTCTCTCTCCATTTATGTGTATTCTTATCCATATTTAACCATCATTTTGTTAGAAAATGGAAGAATTTTTCTCTGTAGTTGCTTTCTTGCTCGTTGCAGCTGAGACTTCGAAGTTCCTACGCTAATTCCTAATTTATCTGCTATCTCTTTGTGGGAGAAGCCATCTATTACATACATATTAAAAACAGTTCTAAAACCTTTTGGTAGCTGCTGGATTATACTTGTTAATTCTTCAAGACTTAAACTATCAAAAGCCTTAGGCATGATTCCTATTGAGTGATTCGTATCGTCAATTTCATCCCAAAAATTGAGTGGTTTATTTTTGCGCAATTGCATAAGACAAACATTAATTACAACTCGTTTTGCCCATGTAAGGAAGTTTCCTTTAGATGGGTCAAAGTTATTTAATTGGGTATATATCTGAATTAGGCTTTCCTGAAGAAAATCATCTGAGTCTTTTTCAAGTCTTGCGTATCGCTTACAAATCAGGTAAAAGTCTCTTCGGTACTTTTTATAGAGAACATCAAATTTATCAATGTTCCCTTTTAGTACTGCTTTTACCAGTTTATAATCTTCTATATGCTTATTTATCATTAATGAAATAAAAGTGGAGCTCACATAAGTGAGCTCCTATTTATAAATTTGATTAATTCTTAATTACTTTTCTTAAGTACTTTGCATCGCTAGTTGTTAACTCCATGATATAGGTACCACTTTTCAATGGATTCAAATCTATTTTTTCACTATCCATGACATTCTTTGTGATTGTTCGCCCTGTGATATCAATGATTCTATAATTAAGAATTTCTAAATCCGTAGAGACTTGGATAAAGTCAGCAGTTGGATTTGGGAAGATTTCCAAATTCACTTGATTAAATTGGTTATCTGTTGAAGAAGACATGGGTATTAAGACTGCATCAATAACATGAACAACCCCGTTGTCTGTAGTAATATCTGCCATGCTTACTTTAGCATCATCTATAAAAATTCCTTCAGATGAAATAGTTACCGTTATGCTTGCTCCATTTATGGTCGCTGCTGTTTGCCCATCTGACAAATCAGTACTCAAAACTGCCGCACTTAGCGCATGATATAAAAGAATATCCGTTAAATCTCCTGTTGGATCAGCTAATAAAGCATCTATTGTGCCTTCAGGTAAAGCTTCAAATGCTGCATCTGTGGGTGCAAATACTGTAAATGGACCATCTCCACTTAAGGTAGTTTCCAAACCAGCTGCTAGTACTGCTGCTTCTAAAATAGTATGATCCTCACTTCCTACAATCACATCTACAACTGTTACTCTCGGCGGTAACAATACTGCATCTATTACATGTACTACCCCATTATCCGTAGCCAAATCTGCAACTGTCACTTGGGCATCATTGATAAATATTCCTGAATTATTTATCGTTACTGTTACCTCCTTACCATTAATCGTGGCAGCCGTTTGACCATCTGTTAGATCTGTACTTTTGATGTCTCCTCCAATGGCATGATATAAAAGAATATCCGTTAAATCCCCTGTTGGATCAGCTAATAAAGCATCTATTGTGCCTTCAGGTAAAGCTTCAAATGCTGCATCTGTGGGTGCAAATACTGTAAATGGACCATCTCCACTTAAGGTAGTTTCCAAACCAGCTGCTAGTACTGCTGCTTCTAAAATAGTATGATCCTCACTTCCTACAATCACATCTACAACTGTTACTCTCGGCGGTAACAATACTGCATCTATTACATGTACTACCCCATTATCCGTAGCCAAATCTGCAACTGTCACTTGGGCATCATTGATAAATATTCCTGAATTATTTATCGTTACCGTTACCTCCTTACCATTAATTGTGGCAGCCGTTTGCCCATCTGTTAGATCACTACTTTTGATGTCTCCTCCAATGGCGTGATATAACAAAATGTCCGTTAAATCTCCTGTGGGATCAGCTAATAAGGCATCTATTGTGCCTTCGGGTAAAGCTTCAAATGCTGCATCTGTGGGTGCAAATATTGTAAATGGGCCATCACCGCTTAAGGTAGTTTCCAAACCGGCTGCTAGTACTGCTGCTTCTAAAATAGTATGATCCGGACTACCTACAATCACATCTACTACTGAAACAGTCGGTGGTATTAAGACTCCATCCACCACGTGTACGACTCCATTAGCTGCCCCTAAATCAGCAGCCGTAACTTGCGCATCATTAATAAAAACACCACCAGGCGTGATGCCTACATTAATTTCCTTTCCGTTAATTGTCGCTGCTGTTTGACCATCTGTTAAATCTCCACTTCTAATATCACCACTCAGTACATGGTATAATAAAATGTCGGTTAATGCTCCACTTGGGTCTGCTAATAAAGCATCTATTGTCCCAGCAGGTAAAGCACTAAAGGCTGCATCTGTAGGAGCGAACACCGTAAAAGGTCCATCAGAAGCTAAGGTAGTTTCTAATTCTGCAGCAATTATTGCTGTTTCCAAAATTGTATGATCATCACTACCGGCAATGATATCAAAAACTGTTTGAGCATTAACAGAACTAGTAAATAGAACAAATAAAAAAAAGTAAATCTTTCTAAACATGGTTTAATTTTTAAAATGAATTAATCTTAACACATGTACTATATGCATAGAAAGGGCAAAGGGTTGCATTTTGTTTAACAATTATTGAAAATAATTAAACAAAATGATGCTTTGACGGAAGTAATTACAAGTAAATAAAATGTAACTAAATGATAATCAATATATTATCACTGAGATGTAATTGTAAAGGAAGTTCTTCGATTTTCCTGGTGTTCAGTTTCGCTGCAAGCCTCACATTCACAATCATTTCGAGGAGAACTTTCTCCAAAACCTTTAGAACTTAATCGCGCAGCTGCAATATTGTTTTGCACTAAATAGGTTCGCGCGGAAGCGGCTCTTTTATTAGACAAGTCTAAATTATATTCATCGTTTGATCTACAATCTGTGTGTGCATTTATCTGAATATTCAATGTTGGATTTTCTATTAATAAGTTCACTAACTCATCCAATGATGGTTTTGCATCGTCTCTGATGTTCCATTTATCTAAATCATAATAAATATCTTCTAAAACTATTTCTTTTCCTATTTCTAGAGAAGCAAGCTTCATGTTAATTTGAATGGTTGTATCTTTTCCATAATAGTCTGGAGATTCTATGATCGTGGTTTTTGACTCAACAAAGAAATTCTTTTTTGTAGCACTGATCACAATCGTTTCCTTATCAGGAATTTCGGTGACAAAAAACCCTCGTTGGTTGGTATTGAATTTTTCCTTAGTATTTGTGCCATTTATATTTACATCTACACCCGGTAAGGTTTCACCATTCATGTCTGTGATTCTTACTGCAAGGTTCACACGGAATTTTTCCTTAGCCTGCTCGGGGTCTGTTGACTCTTTGATAATGTTTTTTTCATAGAGTTTATAGAGGTCATCTAAACCTTTGCCTCCTATCCTATTAGAGCTAAAATACGCTATAGATTTACTGGGGTCATACTCATTAATATATCTAGAATAAGAGAAATCATCTGCTCCTGAATTAACAGGCGGTTTTAGTAGTCGAGGTTCTTCCCAAAACCCATCTTTGTTTATGTAGGTTTTATAAATGTCAAGCCCACCATATCCAGGACGTTTATTTGAAGAATAATATAAAGTATCTTCTTGTACTATCGGAAACATCTCACTCCCCTCTGAATTTATAAAATCAGGGAGTTTAGTGGCTTCATTCCAATTACGGGTCCCTTTCATTGAATAATATAAATCATGCTCGTTATCCTGAGTAAATACAGAGAAAATCAGCGTACTATCGGTTGCGAGGTAAGCTGGATGACCAACATTGGTCCACTCCTCAAAAAATAATATGGGTACTCCTTCTGTCCACTCTCCATTAAACCTAGAAGACTGGTAAATACGGCAATATGCATTTCTTTCCTCTAAAGACTCACATCTAGTGAAATAGACTATATCGTTGGTACTATTAAAGCATAAAGGGCCTTCACTTTGTGCAGTGTTTAGTTCCTCCGAAAAAGGGTATGAATAATTTCCTTCTTCATTAGAGATGAATAAATCTGTATGAGGTCTTCCTGTTCCAGGGTCAATTTTATTAGCCTCAAGCGGATCTTTATCAGAGACATACACGAGATATTCATTTTCGAATAAAATAGGTGAATAGTCAGATGAACTAGAATTAATACTAAGGTTTTCTAATTCAACTTGCTTATCAGTCTGTGTATAATCTTTAAGCTCTTTGCACAAGTTGATTTCCAAGACATACTTTCTTTCTTTAGTATCTTGATACAATTTATTGAAAGCTTGAATGGCTATATCTATACTATCTACTGCTTTGGCTTGATATGCAAAATCATACAATACGCTTGTCTCTGAAGCAAGACTTGAGCGCTCTTTTGCCCATTCATAGGCATTCGAATATTGATTAAGCTTAAGGTATGATTTGACTAATTTTTCTGATAGATCAAGTTTTTGATCTAGCTGATTAGCTTTATTAAATTCGTCTTCTAGTAACTGAGTGGCAAGAAAATATCGTTTGAGTTCATAGGCTTGCGATCCCGTCTTAATTTTAATAGCTAAACTGCAAGAAAAGGTAGACAGCAGTAACATTATCAATACAAAACTCCTCATACTAAGATATAACGATTCAGGGTAAATATATGGTATAAAAAAGCCCTGCGAAATTGCAAGGCTTTTTAATTTATCTTCTATAAGCATTAAATCGCTTTAGAGAATCTTTTCTTTGTCGTTGTTCCATCTTTCGCTGACAACTCCTTTGTTAAATCTCTAACAATAGGTGTTGCAATAAAGATTGATGAGTAAGTACCCACAATTACACCCACTAGGATTGCAAAAGCGAATCCTTTCATACTTCCTCCTCCAAATAAGAAAAGGATTAAGACCATTAAGAAGGTAGTAAATGATGTGATTATTGTTCTACTAAATGTACTATTAATAGACATATTCAGAATCTCATCAGTTGTCTTGTTTGTATAGATTCCAAGATACTCTCTGATTCTATCAAACAATACAACGGTATCATTTATAGAGTAACCTATCACCGTAAGTAGTGCTGCAATGAAAGCCTGATCAATCTCTAATGAGAATGGAACAATTCCATGGAAAATTGAAAATAGTGAAAGTACTATCATCGAATCATGGAATAAGGCAGCAACTGCACCCAAACTATATTGCCATTTATTAAATCTTATAAAAATGTATACGAAGATTAATAATAAGGCTAGTAATCCAGCGTAAATCGAACTATTACGTATATCATCTGCTATGGTAGGCCCAACTTTACTTGAGGTTACTACATGTGTTCCAGATGCTAAATCAGCAGATTTAAAATCTTCTAGCGATGTTTTGTCTCCTGTTATTTGTCCGATACCTTCATGCAACTTGGTAACCACTCGATCGGCAACACCTTCACTATTATCTCCTACTAAGTAAGAAGTAACAATGTTAAATGTATTATCTGTATCAACTGCTTTTACTTCTGTATCTGCATCAAAGAATTTTCCTAAGCCAGATCTTAAAGCTTGTGCATCGACTGAGCTTCCTTCTGCAAACTCTACATTATAAGAGTACCCTCCTTTAAAATCTACACCTAAGTCAAAACCTCTAACAAATATTGAAACTAAACCAAGTACGATAATAGTCGTAGATACCACATAGGCAAGTCTACGCTTTGATAACCAGTCAATCTTAAGGTTAGCAAACATATTTTTAGAAGTACCCGTCCAGAAACTTAAGTTTCTTTCTCCTCTTGTAAACCACTCAATCAACATACGACCTATCAAGACAGCCGTAAATAATGAAGAAAGCACGCCGATTATTAATACTACTGCAAAACCTTTGATTGGACCTAAACCAAAATAAGCTAAAACGATAGCTACCAAGATCGTCGTTACATTCGCATCCACTATCGCTGAATATGAATGTTTAAAACCATCTGCAATCGAGGCTTTTAAGGATTTACCAAGCCGCAGCTCTTCCCTTATCCGCTCAAATATGATAACATTGGCATCGACTGCCATACCGATGGTTAAGATAATACCCGCAATACCTGGTAATGTAAGTACAGTACCATAAGATGCAAGCGCTCCAAAAATGAATACAAGGTTTAATAATAAGGCGATGATTGAAACAAAACCTGAACCACCGTAGTAAAATAACATGAACAATAAAAGCAATCCAAAACCAATCAGTAGTGATCGAATACTTGATGAAATGTTCTTTTTACCCAATGAAGGTCCAACGGTTGACTCTTGAATAATTTTAATCTTTGCTGGCAACTTACCTACCTCAAGAATACTAGCAAAATCCACTGCTTCTTGAACTGAAAATCCACCTGAGATTGACGAAGATCCTCCCGTAATCGGGCCATTTACTCTTGGTGCAGAAATCACCTCATCATCTAATGCAATGGCTATTTCTCGATTCCCATTATTAGCTGCCTGAGTAGTCATTTCTGCCCACTTCTTAGCACCTATTGGGTTCATTCTTAAACTTACTTCCACTTCACCACTTAATGGATTAGGAGATTGAGAAGCACCTGTTACTACATCACCTTCTAAAGGTGGTTTATCTGTACCACGCTTTTTAATCATATAAAGCATGTAATCTTCAGAGAAAACTCCTGTCTCGTAATCTTTATGCGGTTTTCTCGACCACAATAATTTCATATTTTGAGGTAAAACTGAAGTTGCTTCAGGTGTCGAAAGCAATTGAGAAATTGCATTTCGCTTATTCTTTGGTGCCACACCTATTACTGTAGATGGATACGCTACAGTACCATTGTTTAGGGTTAATAGGTCAAAAAGAAGACCGCTACCTATATTATCAAAATCATTACCTGCTTTTTCAACAAGTTCAAAAGTAGTTTCTCCTGTTTCATTACCTAAAGAATCTAGGACATTAGTATATACTGTATCATATTCGATTCCTTTTTCTTCCACAGTTTCTTCTCCCCCATTCTTTTTACCTAAAGCATCATTAATCTGGGTAAATGTGTTTACTACACCTGGATCACTTACTCTATACGTTTCCCAAAATTCTAGAGCTGCACCAGCCTGTAGAAATTTTCTTGCTCTTTCAGGATTATCAATACCTGGCATTTCTACCAATATCAAATCTCTAGCATCATCTAAAGAGACATTTGGCTGAGTTACCCCTAATTTATCAATACGTTGCTTTAGTCTCTTAAAGGTATTATTAACCGTTTCGTCCACTTTAGTGCTTAAGATTCTAACCACTTCACCATCAGATGTTTCTACATTAATCTGATCTTTCAACTCAGAGTCACGCATAAAAATCTTAGATAACTTCTTTCCATTAGGATTTTTTGCAAACTCACGCTGGAATAATGTCAAATAGTTTGACTGAGAATTTTCCATCGCTCTATCAGCAGCATCTAGGGCAGCTTTAAAATCTGGATCTTTTGAACTACGAGATAAATTCTCTAAAATATCTCTGATATCAATCTGTAAAACAGCGCTCATTCCTCCTTTTAGATCTAGACCAAGCGCTAATTGACGCTTTTTTAAATCATCATAGGTAAACTTACCTAATAGAGGTAAACTGAATATATTTTCCGTAGACATGGAATCTAGGTACTTAATATTAGCTCTTTTGAATGCTTGGCTCTTTTCTTTAGAGTCGGGCATGTTCACCACTGTTTCTTGCGCGTACGCTTGTGCATTTTTCTCAACCTTTCTTGTAGGTAATATATATAGTACCTGCAGTAGGGTTACTGCTAAAAGCAAGAAAAATAAAACACGAATTAATCCTTTACCCTGCATTATATTATAATTATTTAGATTCGTAAAAAACTCCGCAAATATAATCACTTTCCTATACTTATGGCAGCAAATGATAATTTGATTATAAATTGGATATTTTCTTTCGATTTTCTAGCCTAAGAACACTAAAATTATTAGTATTGAGCAATATCAATTAATTTATAAAAATAAAATAACATGGGTTTATTCTCCTTTTTAAAAAATGCTGGATCTAGTATTCTTAAAGATGAAGCTAAAAAGAATGATGCTGAAATGGAAATGGATGCAAACATGCATGCTATGAAGCTTAGTGCCTTAAAATCCGTAGTCAGTGCCGCGAATCTAAACATTGCAGATATGCATATTGATTTAGAAGATTCTACTGTCACCGTTTATGGTCAATGTGAAACAACATCTGAGAAAGAAAAAGTTATTTTAGCTCTAGGTAATGTTAGTGGCATCAGTGCGGTGGATGACAGAATTAGTATCGTGGAAGCAGAAGAAGCAGCTCCTGAACCAAGATTTTATGAAGTTCAACCAGGTGATAGTCTTTCAAAAATTGCCAAGAAATTCTATGGCGATCCGATGAAATATCATGCGATATTCGAGGCAAACCAGCCGCTATTATCTGATCCAAATAAAATATATCCTGGTCAAAGTCTTCGACTACCAAATCTATAAAACATCTAAAGGCATCTATATTACTAACTAATAGATGCCTTTAGTTTATTTTTCTTTATAACCATTTAATTTCACACCCTTCCAACCCATTAACAGCATATACTGACCATCATCATTTTTAATAAATTCAAATGATTCGGGCTCTTTAGGGTCTGCAAAAAATGTATGTTCATCTTCCGCATACAAAACACTAGTTCCTTCTCCTTCTTGATCGACTGCTAAGGTTCCGTCTAATGCAGTAAACGTGAGTTTTAATTTATTCATATCTGGAAAAACATAGCTTCCTTCATAACGCTTGAGGATGTTTTTTGCCAATGTTGTGGATTGTCTATTAATCGCTTTAGGTAAATCATACTTATCTCCATTGACCATACTCATGATATCTTTTACCGTTTGTTGGAATGGAATGCCATCAAAATTGCATAATAAAACCACATCGATGTCTTTTTCAATATCCGTAAAAACATGAGCCCTGACACCATCTGAACCTCCACTATGTTGAATAACATTTTCCCTTGCCATTCCGGATGCCTCATCATTTGCTCTGAAAAAGGATAACATTCTTTGCAAATCCTTACTAGAAGAAAATATCCTAGATTGTTGAAATTCATCTTCCAAAACATTTTCGATCCTGACCATTTCCTCTTCTTCAACTTCATGGTTTATGGCCATGGAGTGTAAATTATCTTTTGAAGTATTAAATCGAGCTCCAGAATCATTCATTTGTAAAGGTTCAAAAAACTCTCTAATTAGATAATCTTCAAAGCTGCACTTATGGATGTGGCCAATAATGTAATACATTAATTGATATCCAAGATTTGAATATTGGACGGCTTCACCAGGTTTAGTCAGCTGTTTTTCTTGCTTAATGAGATCGATAATTTCAGGTGCAGTCTTTTCGAGCAACTTACCTTTAACAGCAGATAGTTCGCGGGGCAATCCAGATGTATGATTTATTAAATGATCAATCGTTATTTCATTTCCATTGGGAAAACCATTAATATATTTAGCTAATGGATCCGAAAACGCTATAATTCCTTGTGTCTCCAGTCGTATTAATAAGTAGTTAGCCATTAATTTGGAGATGGAGTGAATATCAAATTGGCTATCCTTGTTAACTACAAGAGTTTCTGGAATATCAGCATTAATGTTATAAGCCTTGTTTAACAAAATCTTATCATCCTTAGCAACACAGATGACTCCATTAAACTTTCTCAATGATGTTAATGCCGTAAAATAATCATCAAACGCCCGCTCTAAATCTTCAGGATTATTTGGAGGAGCTTTAGATCCTGAAACCTTGGACTGATTGGCTGGCCCACAAGAAGTAATAAAGATTATAAGACTAACAACTAACCATCTATTCATTGGATGAAATTTATTGGATAAAAAAAAGCCCAAGTAAGACTTTTTACTTGGGCTTTAAAAATATTTCTATACTTTATTAATACTCATAGATAAGTTGACCTGGCCAATCCACCACATTCAAAATAAAACTACCTTCACCTTCTGCTTCAAGTAATTCCAAATTAAAACTTACTTCTTGGGTTATTACAGCTTCACAATCCTCTTCATTCTGCAAAGTCATTTTAGCAAAGCGCTGAACTGGAAATGATTCTGCAATTTCATCTGCATCAACTAAATCGACATCCCAAAGTTCCCCATCACAACCACTAGCTGAGAATGTAATGTGCAGACATTTATCAATGATCTCGACATTGATAAAGTTAAAATCATCAGTCAAACCATTTATATATTCATTTGAATCTATGAGTATCGCTCGTTCGCAATCTCCCGCTCCATTTTCCTTCTCATCTTCAGGATCACAAGCAGCAAAACCTACGAGGAGAAGTGCAAAACTCAATACGCTTATAAATTTATTCATTGTCATTTATTTGTTATTAATTGCTGGTTTATTCAATTTAAAATAAGCAATCACAATTATGTATTTAGCTCTCCAAGTTAAGGGATAGTTCTGACTATTTCCAATCGATTAGCGTCTATACTAAGAATCTCAAAATCGAAAATCACATTATTTTCTGACCAATTAGATGTATTCATTTCTAACATAGATTCACTAAGTTCTTTCCAAGTGCCCTTAAAGGTCTCGTAACAAATGGGAGGTGTTCCGCACCATCCAGCATTTTTATTCTCAATAAATTTTCCGTTCTCATAAATAGAGAAGCCATAATTATCATTGGGTAAAGCATCTACCCTTTCATAAATTTCGGAGTTTACTTCATATTTGAGAATTTCCCAATGCCCAATGTATTCTCCGTCGTTAGGTGTTTTACTACAAGAACTCAGCCCAATGATCAAGGCTGCAAATAGTAATTTTAATGGTAATGATTTCATAGATGTTGTTATTTATTAAATATAACGATTCAACATCTTATAGGGTTGGGTAAATAATCCGACTATGAGATTTATGGTGCCTATTTCTAACAAAGTATCCTAGTATTTAAGGTGTGGCAAGTAAACTTATTTGCTGCAATCATGTTACCCAACAAACTAACGAATTAATATGAAGATTTTCGAATTGGTCAAAGAGCAACATCTTGGGATTAGTCTTGAGGAAGCATGGGATTTCTTTTCTTCACCGAGAAATCTACAGAAAATAACACCAGCTTATATGGGCTTTACTATCACCTCGAAAAACTTGGCTGATAAAATGTATGCAGGACAGATCATCTCATACATTGTTAAACCAGTTTTAGGTATTCCCTTAAAATGGACTACGGAAATTACACATGTGGAAGACAAAACTTATTTTGTTGACGAACAAAGATTCGGACCTTATTCGATGTGGCATCATCAGCATTGGTTTGAGGAGACAGATGATGGTGTACTAATGAAAGATCATGTTAGTTACGCCATACCCTTTGGTTTTTTAGGTAGATTGGCCAATGCTTTGTTCGTACGCAAACAACTTGAAGGAATTTTTGAATACCGCAAAAATGTAACCGCAGAACTATTTAAAAGCAAGTAATAGCTTCTGACAAGTTACCATTGAATGATTATTTTTAAGAATAATCTAGATTTATGGAGTCCTTTATTAACTTTTTTGAACAGTTATCATCCATCCAAAAATTGACTTGGATCTTTATCTGTCTTTCAATTAGTTGGTTGATGGAGTTTGCTAGTCCACTGGTTAGTTTTAATTATAAAAAATGGAGGCATGGCTTAAGAAATTTAGCCTTCCTTCTAACATCTCTCGTGATAAACGTAGTTATAGGTATGCTAACTGTTGGTGTTTTTTATTGGCTTGCTGATCATCAGTTTGGTTTATTAAACTGGCTTTCCTTAAACCTGTGGTTAGAGTTGTTGCTAGCTGTTATGCTGCTTGACTTGTGTGCTCAGTATCTTGCGCATTATCTATTGCATCGAGTTAAATGGATGTGGAAATTTCATCTTGTACATCATTCGGATACAAAGGTTGATGCTACAACAGGTACAAGACATCATCCTGGTGATTATTTAATTAGAGAACTTTTTGCTCTGGGGTCTATAGTCGTTTTTGGAATTCCATTAGGCTTTTATCTATTTTACAAAATTTGTACAATTTTCTTCACGTACACCAGCCATGCAAATATTAAACTCCCTCGCTGGCTTGATAAAGCCTTAGTACTAGTCTTTATCACACCGAATATGCACAAATTCCATCATCACTTTGAGCGTCCATGGACTGACACTAATTTTGGCAATATATTCTCCATCTGGGATCGCATTTTTGGAACTTTTGTTTATGATGAACCAAGCAAGGTAATCTACGGTCTAGACACCGTCGATGCCTCAAAAGATGAAAATTTAGCCTATCAATTTGGCCTTCCTTTTAACTCCTCCGTAAAGACAGATTATTAACATTACACTACTATAAATATATTATTAACTTTGCTAGCCCTTAAACATTTAGGAAAAAGTAAACTTTTGGCAAGATGTTTACGTTGATTTAATTAACAAGCATTTTTTTTTAATACAAATATATTTATGGCGAAGTCACAACAAACATTCAACAAAAAAGAAAAGGAAAAAAAACGAAGAAAGAAAAAACAGGATAAACTAGAAAAAAGACAACAAAGAAAAGAGCAACGTGCTCTAGAAGGTAAAAAGTCTTTTGAAGATTTGTTGATGTATGTTGATGAAGATGGTAATCTAACACCAGAAAAGCCAGATCCATTAAAGAAGAAAAAAGTCATTAAAGCAGAAGACATTGTATTAGGTGCTGCTGTCAGAATTGATGTTCCAGAAGAAAGAATCAGAAAAGGTAAATGTAAATTCTTTAATGACGAAAAAGGATATGGATTCCTAATTGATGCTGCAAACCAGAACAGCATTTTTGTTCATATTAACAATATCCAAGGGGAAGACATCCGTGAAAACGATAAAGTAGAATTCGAAATAGAGATGGGACCTAAAGGCCCGAATGCTGTTAATGTTAAGATAATCAACTAGCCATAAATAATAAATAGTACGATTTGCATCTACATTGCTTATCGTACTATTTGTATTACTCCTAAATTACTAGTACCTCCCTTACTCTCCAAGTTTAAAAAATAGTTGCCTTTAGGTAAATCTTTTGTGATAATCCGCTCTCGGATGATGCCTGCATCATTAGTTATCTTTAATTGAAATACTTTAGCTCCGTGGATATTTATTAATTGAATTTGCCCGTCTTGCATATTTTCAGGCATAGTTAGTTCTAAGTAAAAATCTCCATTGGAAGGATTAGGGAAAGTCTTATGCTTAATAAATGCATTTAAAGAAGATGTCGACGAAACTTCCGAACCCTCGTAAGCTCTAACATCTGTCCCAACACCACAAACAACTAAGACACCATCTTTTCCTAAAGCTGGACCACCAACATTATTATTAAGGACCATTTCGGACCAAATAACATTCAATGATTCATCAAAAGCATAAATTGCTCCTCCTGCAAATTCCCCATTAGTTACATATGTATTACCATTTCTATCTACTGCAATCCTTGGAAAGGTGGCTAAATCAAATAAGATCGGAATAGACCTAAAGAGAACTTCTCCTGTTTCTTTATCAAGCTTTACCACTTCTCCTTCTAATGAATAGCTAAGGACATGTCCATCAGTATCTATTCCGAAAGTTGCAAAGGGCACATAACGCAAAGGAAATTGCCATTTAATTTCTAAACTCTCTCCAGTATCTTCCAAAGCAAACATAAAATCTGTAGCAACATTGTTCTGTGTTCTAGGCGCATAAATAGTCCCATCAGGACTTACTAGTAATCCCAATTGTTGCACAATACCCGGACTTAAAGATTCACTTCCATAAAGAAAGCTTCCATCTTCTATATTAAAAACCGAAACTTGCGGCCCTCCAGAGGCAGCTTGCCAAGCATAAATTTTACCTTCAAACAATGCGACCTCTTGTCCATTACTTGATGGTGCTTGACGTTCACTTGTCCAGACTGTCATACCTGTTTGATGATCAATTTTGCTTATCGATCCAAAATTTCCAATCACTAAATCGCCAACTTCATCAAAAACTAAACTTTCGGTAGAGCTCTCATCAATCAAGTCTTCGGATTGCCAAAGAATGCTCCCATCTTCAACATCTAAAGCATATAAATAACTAGGATTAGTATTTCCTGATCTGGAAGCATAAACAACTCCTTCATTAATCGCAGTCGCCCGACTTCTCCAATCTGTGGTCGGAAATTCAATCGGCAATATCACCTCCCAAAGAATCTCTCCGCTATTTAAATCTTGGGCAACAATACTAGTACCTTCCAGTGTATTCCCTAAATCCCAGATACGGTTACTAATTACATAATCTCCTTCTACAATTGACTGTTGGGCAATCACAGAACTTATACTGTTTTGCCATAGTAAATTGGGCATCAGAGGTCCTGCTTCATTACTGATCCCATTGCGCTGTGCATTACCTCCAGTTCCCGTATTCCAATCATCGGCAAACGAATTTTGAACCAAGCTAAAACAAATTAGAAAAGCAAGCAATTTATGTTTCATACTACAAATTTGCTTCGATTATCGGTCCGAATAACTCAGCCTTTAAACTTGCACCACCGACTAAACCACCATCTACATCATCTTTGCTAAACAACTCCTCAGCATTGGCTGGTTTTACGCTACCACCATATAAAATAGAACTTTGATCGGCAATTTCTTGTCCAAACTGAGCACTTATTAATTGCCTAATATGCTGATGCATGCTTTGTGCTTGATCAGCAGTCGCCGTCTTCCCCGTCCCTATTGCCCAGATGGGCTCATAAGCAACTATCGTGTTTTTCATTTCTTCGGCTGATAGCTTTAATAGGCTTTGCGCAAGCTGATTTTGGACAAATTCGTTTTGACTACCCGCCTCCCTGACTGATAAGGGTTCACCACAACAATAAATGACCTTTAGACCTGCTTCATGAGCCAATTGCATTTTTTGAAGGATTAGCGTGTCATCTTCGTTAAAATATTCCCTTCGTTCGGAATGCCCAAGAATGACATAGTCAGTTCCTATAGACTTGAGCATTTCTACTGATATTTCACCTGTATAAGCACCTTTTTGTTCATGATGACAATTCTGTGCAGCAATTTCTATATTCGATCCATTTGTCAATCGTGCTAAGCTTGCAATGTACACAAAAGGAACACCAAGAATTATCCTTGCTGATTCATGCTTTAAGCTTAATAAATCTTGCACTAAATCATTGGCCTCTAAAGAGTTTAAGTTCATTTTCCAATTTCCGGCAACTACCCTTCTTCTTTTCATATTCTAAAAAAATTAATCGTTTATTTGTGAGTCTTTGAAACTAAATTAATGTTTATTAGTTTCTTTGAATATACTTTCAAGTTTTATCCTAGAATTAAAAAATGAATATAGAGGCATTCAAGCAGCAGATTGAAAAAAAAGCAGCAAGTATTTCAAGTGATAGAAAGATCATTTTAAATAATATTGCCCGTAAAATAATTACCACAATGTATGGTGATGGCCAATGTCACCTACTGTTTGTCTGCACCCACAACTCAAGAAGAAGTCAAGCTGCTCAATTATTATTTAATCACTTCATCCAAAATTGTCATTTTGACATTGAGGCTTATTCAGCAGGAACAGAGGCTACTTGCTTTAACCAATCTATGATTAAAGCTGCAAACCATTTTGATTTTCCGTTGAGCACTCAAGAAAACACCCTCAATCCTGTTTACACTCTCTCATTGGAGGAAATAACAAACAGTAATACTTACTTCTCCAAAATAGTCGAGCACAAAATAAACCCTGTACAAAATACGATAGCAGTTATGGTATGCAATGATGCCGATCGTAATTGTCCTATAATAACAAGTGCCAAGTATCGTATTCCACTGCCCTACAAAGATCCTAAAGCCTCCGACGGAACAACTGATGAGCAGGCAACGTACCAGGCAACATTTATTGAGATTGGTGCGGAAATGTACTATCTGATTGACTTTTTAAATACTCACAGGTAAACAGCCTTATTAGCTCTACAAAAAACTAGGCCTTTGCTCATTTAAGCATTAAGTGTATTTTTGTAAACACAGTATTGATATCACAAAAATCCATACAACAAGTTCTTGATATAGCACGGGTAGATGACGTGATTCAAGATTATGTAAACCTTCGAAGAGCAGGAGTTAACATGGTAGGTTTATGTCCCTTCCATGATGAAAAAACACCTTCATTTTCAGTTAGTCCAACCAAAAACATCTATAAATGTTTTGGTTGTGGTAAAGGCGGTGGCCCTGTGCAATTTGTTATGGAGCATGATGGTATGAGCTGGCCTGAGGCGATCAAACACTTGGCAAAAAAGTACAATATTACAATCGAAGAAACTGGATCGATATCTCCAGAAGAGCAAAAAGAAAAACAGCTCAACCAAAGTCTCATTATTGTTAATGAATTTGCCCAATCTTATTTTGAAGATATCCTTTGGAACAATCAAGAAGGTAAGTCTATAGGCTTAAGTTATTTTAAAGAGCGGGGATTCAGAGAAAACATTATTAAAAAGTTCCAGCTTGGTTTTGCTACAAAAACGTATGATGCTTTCACAAAAAGTGCCATTGAAAAGAAATACAACATTGAACACCTAAGAGCTCTCGGTCTTACTACTTCGCGAGATTTAGATTTTTTCAAAGACCGTGTGATGTTTACCATCTGGAATATTACTGGAAAACCAATTGCTTTTGCCGGAAGAACGCTAAAATCAGACAAAAAAATACCCAAGTATATAAATTCTCCAGAGTCAGTAATTTATAACAAACGGAAGGTTCTCTATGGTATTCATTTGGCTAAAAACGCCATCCGAAAAGAGGATGTTTGTTACCTGACTGAAGGATATACAGATGTTATTAGTTTGCATCAAGGAGGCATTGAAAATGTGGTTGCATCTTCAGGAACTGCCTTGACAAAAGATCAGGTTCGTTTAGTCAAGAGATATACTAATAATATGACCATCCTGTATGATGGTGATAGTGCGGGTATAAAAGCAGCCATGCGTGGATTGGATATTGTTTTATCCCAGGGTATGAATGTCAAGTTGGTCATTTTACCAGAGGGTGAAGATCCTGACTCATTCATGTCTCAAGTCGGTAAGGAAGGATTCAAACAGTATATTTCGGATAATGAAAAAGACTTCATTATCTACAAGACAGAATTGATCCTCAACGAAACAGCCAATGACCCTATTCAGCGAGGTCGTTATTTGAAGGATATTGTTGTTTCACTCTCACAAATTAGGGATTCAATAACGAGAGCTTTCTATATTAAAAATTGTTCCCAGCGCTTAGAGATGGATGAAGCCATTATCGTTAAAGAAACGAATAAGCAAATAAGGGAAAATATACGCCAAGAAAAATTAGAAAAACAACGAGCAGCTCGTCGTGCTGAAAATGCAAGAAATAATCCGCAAAGGAATAATGCCTCAAATTTTCCGACTCAGGAAGGTCCTATCAACAATGAAGCTCCACTACCTAATGCTTCGGATGGTAATATGCCTCCATTACCAGAGCAAGCACCTATGCCTGTTAATGAAGAAGATTGGATTCAGGATGATATTGCCTATGCACACAAACAACAAAGAATTCCCGTTGCCTCGGATGAGTTCCAAGAAAAAGATTTAGCAAGAATTGTGGTTACCCTTGGTGATAAAATTATGGAATATGAGGAAGAACAAATTCCTGTGGCCTCCTTTATCTACTCGAGTATATTTGATGTTATCGAATACTTTGAAAAACCCATCTACAAACAAATAATCACTGAGGCTTTCGAATTAGTCGAACGAGGTAAATTTAGTAATCAATACTTTATTAACCATCAAGAGGAAGCTATTCGAAATCTGACGATAGACTTCTTGTCTCCAAAGTATGAATTTGCTAAATGGGGATCAAAGCATGATATAGGACTATTTCAGAAAGAACCAGAAAAGAATTTTTATGAAGATAGTTATCAGGCTATTCTAAGATATAAATTTAGAAAGGTTAAGAAAATCATCAAACAGCTTCAAAAAAGAATTAAAGACTTGGAAGGTGGAGATGATACTGAAACGTTTATTATCAGTCTGAAAGCCTTAAATAAATTGCAAGAGGATAAAAAATCAATAGCCAAGGAGTTGCGAACTAATGTGGGCTGATGTGTTAATTGACTTTCCTTCGATTAGTTCTTTCGTTGATGGGTCAATAAATACATGTAAAAGTCAGGGTGCTCCTTAATGACTTCGATAGATTTTTCTACCATGGGATCGCTCATCAGCTCATATTGTAAGGCTTTCTTTTTACCTTGACTCCGTTGGATTAATAAAGTATGAAACAGCATGGTTCTGAAGGTATTTCCTGCAGTATCAATATCCTTAAACTGTGCAGGCAATGGATAATTTTGTTCTATTTCTTTTGAGCTTAGATTAGTATCTATTTCCAATCCAAAGGTATACTCAATCATAGCCGGGTAATTATCGTACCAAGATTCTGGAACACGGTTATCTATGAGAACATCAGGAACAATACCGTCTTGAGATTCTAGTAATCGTCCGATTCGCTTAGAGGTTGCTTGGCTGGAATCAATTACTTCACCTTGAAATCGCTGTTGTATTTTCCTACCAGAAGGTAAATAATAATATGCCGTGGTTAACCTCAACGCTGCCTTTGATTTTAAATCGTATTGTTCTTGCACTAGACCTTTACCATAAGTTGTATCTCCAACTACAATCCCACGATCCCAATCTTGAATTACACCAGACAGAATTTCGCTAGCACTTGCTGATCGATCATTAATTAGCACGACTAATTGGTCGACGTTGAAAAAGGTATTACCTCTAGATTTGTACACCTTTTCATTATTATGCTGACCTCCTGTTTTTAGTAGCTCTAGATTCTTTTCTTCAAACAATTGCTGCAACATTTGTATAACCTCTGTCAAATATCCACCTAAGTTATCTCGAACATCAATAATCAGATCAATCTTTTCTTTCCCATCAGCAAGCGTCTCTAACTCTTTCATAAAATGCTCATAACTCTTATCATTGAACTTGTCTAGTTTAATGAAGGCTATACTATCATTAATAGCAAAAGAGGTGGCTGACTCATCATTGGCAATGGGGTGTAAATTTACTTGGTGAGTAAGGGTGTCCTTCGTAATAGGATGTTTGGCAAATACGGTGGCTTGATCTTTTAGTAGTAGTTGATCTCTTAAACTATCAAAAGTAATGCTAGGTCCAGTTAGGTCTTTTTCATTTATCGCTAAAATTGCTGAACCAACTTGTAATCCAGATTTATCTGCTCCAGCGTTTGGTACTATATGGATAATCCGAAAAGTATCTCTGATTTTATACAGTTCCACTCCAATTCCCTTAATGGAATCAGTTAATGATTCTTTAGTGGAACTTACCTTGGCTACAGGTATATAATTAGTAAATGGATCTAAATTATCTGTAATTGCATTAAGTGCATTTTGCACAAGCTCTTCCCTATCTACTTCTTTGTAGTATTTTCTTTCGATTAGGTTTATGGCTTCTTCCACTTCTCCAAGACCTAAGGTCATTTCCTCTGTGTCTTCATACATCCACTGCCATTTATCTTGAGCCGCAAACTGAAAACCTATGGCTAAACCAATGGCTAAGCTACAGCACACAAGCAATGGCACCCAGAAAAAAGGTGATATTTTAGGCTTGCTATTGATGTTATTATGTTCCGTGACTTGAGTGAGTTTTAACTCTCTCCTAGGTAATGTTTCAAGAGCTTACTTCTTGAGGCAGACCTCAATTTGTTGATTGCTTTATCTTTTATTTGACGAACTCTTTCTCTCGTAAGTCCGAACTTCTCCCCGATATCTTCTAAAGACATTGGGTGCTCTACTCCTATACCAAAGTATAATTTGATAACATCCATCTGTCTCTCAGAAAGTGTATTAAGTGAACGTTCGATTTCACGACGAAGTGATTCCATGTACTCTAAAGCGGAATCCGTCTTACGTACGTTTCCATTTTCTAGAATATCT
The DNA here is from genome assembly GCA_020629035.1 of Saprospiraceae bacterium. Taxonomy (GTDB): domain Bacteria; phylum Bacteroidota; class Bacteroidia; order Chitinophagales; family Saprospiraceae; genus JAHDDO01. The sequence continues at coordinate 91,118 of JAHDEC010000012.1, forward strand.
AATAAAGAATTATCTTCTCCATCCACAAATGGTGCATCCATAGAAACGTGTCTTGATGCAACACCTAAAGTAGTCTCTACTTCCTCTGTAGTAATTTCCAATAATTCAGCTAATTCTTCGGGAGATGGCTCTCTTTCGAATTCTTGCTCCAATTCTGAAAATGCTCTGTTAATTTTATTTAGTGATCCTACTTTATTAAGTGGCAATCTAACAATCCTTGATTGCTCTGCTAATGCCTGAAGGATAGATTGTCTAATCCACCAAACGGCATATGAGATAAATTTAAATCCTCTTGTTTCATCAAAACGTTGTGCTGCTTTGATAAGACCTAGATTACCTTCGTTAATTAAATCGGATAAAGAAAGACCTTGATTTTGATATTGTTTAGCAACTGATACCACGAATCTTAGATTCGCTTTTGTTAATCTTTCTAAACTTTCTTGATCTCCTTGTTTTATTTTTTGTGCGAGTGTTACTTCTTCATCAGGCGTCAATAAATCTACTTTACCAATTTCTTGCAAGTACTTTTCTAGAGACTGACTTTCTCTATTTGTAATTGACTTGGTAATTTTCAATTGTCTCATTCCCATAGCGACAAAATATTAGGTGGTGTTTTAGTTATAGTATGTAAACTTGCTATAATACAAATCTCGTTCCTCTTTTGTTCAAGCAAGTCTGCAAAATTAGCATAAACATTAGAATAGTTCTAAAAAAAATAAAGATCATTTATTTAAATATTCAAAAAAAATGTTTTATTTGCGACTTTGAGTGATATATCCATATTCAGATATCTATATATCAGAATTTTATATAAAGGAAAAATTTTAATGCGAAGAGTAAAGGTAGACATGGAGTTTATAGTAAAGGCCTCTCCAGCCATAGTGTATAAATTCTTAACAAATACGGAATGTATTGTCAGGTGGTTTTGTGATGATGTAGATATCACCGGTGATTCTTTTGTCTACTCCTGGGATGGAGAAGAAGAAGAGGCCGTTTTAGTTGATGATATTGAGGAGGAGCGATTGCGGTTCAAGTGGACCGATGAAGATGAGGAAGAATATCTAGAATTTAGAATGTACAAAAATGATGTTACCCACGAGACGATTATAGAAATTACCGATTTCTGTGATGAAGGTGAAGAAAAGACTTTGGAAGATCTTTGGGAAAGTCAGATTGATCAAATGAGAAAATCTATGGGTGGCTAAGCACCAAGCATTGTTCTCTTAAAAAACATACAACTTGAGTTTAATAAAATCTATCTCCGGTATTCGTGGAACTATCGGAGGTTCTCCAGGTGACAACCTAACACCTGTGGATATCGTAGAATGTGTTTCTGCATTTGGAACCTGGGTTAAATCCAGTTTTGAAAAGCCTAGTATTGTCGTAGGAAGAGATGGACGTATTTCAGGAGAGATGGTAAGCCAACTATCGATTCAAACCTTAGTTTCTTTAGGAATCAATGTCATTAATTTAGATTATACAACGACTCCTACATTAGAAATGATGGTCACGGAATATCAAGCTCAGGCGGGTATTATTTTTACCGCTTCTCACAATCCAATGCAATGGAATGCGCTTAAATTTATCAATCATAAAGGTGAATTTATTTCAAAGGAAGATGGTACAGATATCTTGGGGCTAATTGGTTCAGATAAGATACAGTTTGCTCCTGCAGATGGACTTGGAAGCATAAAGACTACTCATGATAGTATGGATATCCATATTAAACACATCCTAAATCTTCCATACGTTAATGTGGATCTTATCAAGGCGCAAAAATATCATGTGGCTGTTGATTGCATTAATTCTACTGGTGCATTGTCGATACCTAAATTATTAGATGCATTAGGATGTAGTTATGATTTGATCAATGCTGAGATAAATGGAATATTTGCGCATAATCCTGAACCACTACCTCAGCATATTGAGCAGATTTTATCAGCCGTCAAACATTCTGAGGCCATGATGGGAATTATTGTAGATCCTGATGTTGATCGCTTAGCATTTGTAGATGAGCAAGGAGTTTTCTTTGGTGAAGAATATACTTTAGTTGCTGTTGCAGATCATGTCATTTCTAAAAATCCTGGTAACTCGGTATCAAATTTATCTTCGACTAGGGCTTTAGCAGATGTTACTCACAAACTCGGTGGTAAATACACCCCTTCTGCAGTTGGTGAGGTTAATGTGGTTAATGCTATGAAGGCTTCCAATGCTGTTATTGGTGGTGAAGGTAATGGCGGTGTGATACTCCCAGAATTACATTATGGAAGAGATGCCTTAGTGGGTATTGCTATGGTTTTAAGTATGCTTGCTGAACGAAAAACGACATTGAGCCAACTAAAAAGTAGCTATCCATTATATCATATTTCTAAAAACAAAATTCAACTTACGCCAAATGTTGAACTTGATAAAATAATCGCCTATCTTCAAGATAAATATTCAAACGAAAAGCTGAATACAGTGGATGGTTTGAAAATCGATTTTGAGAATGGGTGGGTGCACCTTAGAGCTTCTAATACAGAACCTATTTTAAGAGTCTATTCCGAAGCAAAATCAGAATCATTGTCAATCGAACTTGCTCAAAAAATAATGGACGATGTTAAATCTATTTGCTAAGAAAAATCACGAAGACGCTTCGCAACTCGAAGCCCACTTTGAGTCATTTAGACAACATATTATCGGTCTAAATCAGGAGTTTATCACTCCCTACGGCCCAAAGCAAATCGTATACGCAGACTGGACAGCAAGTGGAAGAATGTACCGTCCTATCGAAGATCTTATGCTCACCGAAATCTATCCCTTTGTAGGTAACACACATACTGAGACAACGGTGACTGGATGTAGCATGACGTTGGCCTATCATAAAGCCAAAGAAATTATTAAAAAGCATGTAAACGCATCGGATGAAGATATTCTAATCTCCTCAAATTCTGGAATGACTGGAGTTATCAATAAATTTCAGCGTATTCTAGGTATGCGTGTCCATGAAAAATATAAGCAACAAGTCATACCAAAAGGTAATGATCGTCCCATCATTTTTGTAACGCACATGGAACATCATTCTAACCAAACTTCCTGGCTAGAAACTATCGGTGAAGTAAGAATTATTAATGCTTGTAATCAAGGCAAAGTGGATCTTGATCATCTAGATATCTTGCTTGATGAATATAAAGATCGAACAGTAAAAATAGCTGCTGTCACTTCTTGTTCTAATGTTACAGGATTACAAACAGCTTACCATGATATAGCAAAAAAAATACACCAAGCAGGTGGTTATTGTTTTGTGGATTTTGCTTGTTCCGCACCTTATATCGACATTGATATGCATCCAAATGAAGCGGATGCCTATTTAGATGCCATTTACTTTTCACCTCATAAATTCTTAGGTGGACCTTCAGGAACTGGCATTCTGATATTTAATCAAAAGCTCTATAACAACAAGGTGCCTGATAATCCAGGAGGCGGAACAGTCGATTGGACAAATCCTTGGGGAGAGCACAAATATTACGAGCAAATCGAAGCAAGAGAAGATGGAGGAACACCAGCGTTTTTGCAAACCATCAGAGTAGGCTTAGCCGTACAACTCAAGGAAAAAATGGGCACTGACAAGATGCATGAACGTGAGCAAGAAATTTGCACACAGGTTATGGGTGAATTAGAGACTATTGAGAATTTGCATGTCCTTGCAGGAGATCATAAAGATCGACTGTGTGTTTTTAGTTTTTACATAGATAATTTGCACTACAATTTGGGCGTAAAAATATTAAATGATCGATTTGGTATCCAAGTTCGAGGCGGTTGTTCTTGCGCTGGGACCTATGGTCATTACTTACTCTCAGTTTCAAAAGAATACTCAAAAAATATTACCGAAGAAATCAACTGCGGTATTTTAAGTTCAAAACCTGGATGGATTAGAATGTCTTTACATCCAACCTCTCCTAATAGCGAAGTATCCTACATTTTGGATAGTATAAAGCAATTAGCAGAACATCATGAAGAATGGAGCCAAGACTACATTTATGACGCCAAAATCAATGAATTTATTTTTAAAAATAAATACAAGGATGAGTCATATATGGTAGCCGATTGGTTTAATACGATATAGCTAAAATATAACATGGAAGTGTACCTTGACCATGCAGCAACAACACCTTTGTTGCCTGCAGTAGTAGAAACGATTTATGAAGCCATGAAGACGACGAATGGTAATCCGTCATCAACCCATAAATTAGGCAGAATTGCAAAAACTAAAATAGAGCAGGCTAGAAAATCAATAGCCCTACAATTAGTTGCTTCAGCAGGTGAAATTTTCTTTACTTCTTGCGCCACTGAAGCAAACAATATGGTTCTAACGAGATGTATAAAAGATTTAGGCGTTAAACGAATCATCTCCAGCCCGATCGAGCATCATTGTATACTGCACACCTTAGATCGTGTGGAGGAAGAGGATAAAGTAGAAGTAGTTTTGTTAGATGTAAATCAGCAAGGGGCTATAAGTCTTGAACAATTAAACGAGGTATTAGCTTCTTCAGATGATAAAACGCTGGTTTGCTTAATGCATGTCAATAATGAATTAGGTAACATCCTAGACCTACAAAAAGTAGGTGAAATTTGTCAAGCGCATAGTGCACTATTTCATACTGATGCAGCACAAAGTATGGGCAAGTTCAACTATGACTTATCCCAGAATTTAATCCATTTTCTTACCGCATCAGGTCATAAGTTCCATGGACCAAAAGGTGCAGGTTTTTTGTATATGAATGCAAATACGATATTGAAACCTTTACTTACAGGAGGTGCTCAAGAGCGAAATGTGCGCTCGGGCACCGAGAATTTACATGGAATTATAGGCTTGCATGCAGCGTTTAATTTGGCTTATGAAGAGTTTGACGCTAGAAATGCTAAGCTCACCGCATTAAAAGCTAGTATGAAAGAAAAGCTTGTTGAGCTAATTCCTGGCATTTTATTTAATGGTACTACAGATCGACAATCTTGTCATATTCTAAGTGCCTCGTTTCCTCCTTCTCCAAAGAATGAAATGCTAGACTTTTTATTGGATATGGAAAGCATAATGATATCAGGAGGAAGTGCTTGCAGCAGTGGCTCAGTTAAAGCATCCCATGTCCTAGAGGCCATAGGATCCTCAGCAGAGTACAAAACTATTCGGTTTTCTTTTTCTCATATTAATACGCAAGAAGAAATCGATTTTACATGTGACACCATTGCAGGCATATTTGCTAAGGTTTAATGAACCACGAACTATATATCAAACGATGTATTGTCTTAGCTAAAAAAGCTGGCAAAAATGTACAAACCAATCCAATGGTTGGAGCAGTGCTAGTACATGAAGGTCGAGTTATCGGTGAAGGTTATCATGAAAGATATGGTTCTCACCATGCAGAAATTAATGCCATCAATAGTGTCTCAGAAGAAGACAAACATTTAATTGCTTCCGCTACCCTATTTGTATCCTTAGAGCCTTGTAATCATGCTGGTAAAACACCTGCATGTAGCGCTAGAATTATTGAAGAAAAAATCCCCAAAGTCGTTATAGCTTGTAAAGATCCAAATCCTAATGTAGCAGGCCAAGGAGTGGAGACTTTACGGAAGGCAGGCATCGAAGTTGAGCAAGGAGTTTTAGCGTCAGAAGCGCGTTGTTTACTCAATCATTTTCTGGTTCATCAGCTAAAAAAACGTCCATATATCATCTTAAAATTTGCTCAGTCCAAGGATTATTTTTTGGGCAAAAAAGGTAAGCAAGTTTGGTTAAGTAATGAACAAGTAAAAATATTAAGTCATCAATGGAGGGCCAATATCGATGGAATTTTAGTAGGCAAGCAAACAGCTTTAAGCGATCAACCTTCGTTGACTACCAGGCTTTATCCAGGTGATAACCCTACTAAAATCTTAATAGACAAAGCCTTAGAGGTAGGTATCGACAATCCGATTTATGATGCCGTTTCTCCTATCATTGTCATTAATGAATCTAAGGAAGCTAAAGAAGGACATATCCAATATATTAAGCTTGATTTTAGTGTCCCTATTCTTCCTAGTTTACTGGATCGATTATTTTCTTTGGGTATTTATATCCTCATGGTCGAAGGTGGAGGGTTTACTTTAAAGCAGTTTGTGAAGCTAGGTTTATGGGATGAATGTAGAGTCATTCAAACAGAAAAAATATTAGCCGAAGGAATTAAGGCTCCATCGGTTGCTGGAAATTTAATCAAGAAAGAAGTGATTTTAGACAACCAAATTCTCTACATTGAGCCTAATACTGTTAAATAGAGTTAAATTTATTTTAAACAAGACGATACGTCAATTTATCCTTTGCATTTGTAGTTCTAATAATGTTATTTTGCTTGTTGTAACACCCAATAAAAGTTTACTTTGAACAGAATCAATCTAATATATATTTTCTTCATACTTTTTGGAAGCATCCAATCTCAGGCTCAAGAAATTAATTGGTTGTCTTGGGAAGAAGCTATGGAGTTAAATGACAAAGAGCCTCGCAAGATTCTTGTAGAGGTTTATATCGAAAAATGTGGCTGGTGTAAAAAGATGGATCGAACGACCTTCGTAGATAGTTCGGTTATTTCTTATGTTAACGCAAACTTTTACCCAGTTATGCTTGATGCTCAAATGACTGAGGTTGTAAAGTCAGGTGGTGAGGTGTTTAAGTTTAAGAAAAGTAGCAAAGGTGGTTATCACGAACTGGCTATAGAGTTATTAAACGGAAGACTAAGTTTTCCAACCACTGTTTTCTTAGATGAGAAAACGAAAGTTATACAGCCTATTAGAGGTTATCAAAACCCAAGTACGTTTAATCAGATTGTACATTACTTTAATGAAGATCACTACAAACGTACTCCCTGGAAACGATACACCCAGTTCTTTAACACTAACAATGCCAATAGTAATTTAATCCATGTTGGTGGTGGCAATTAAATTTCGTTATTCTACCTAGTTGTATCTAATCTACTTGAAAAGGCAGTTCTTCTTATTTACTCGTGTTTCTGGCTTTCCACTTCTTTTTGATAACTGATTAGTTTATTGAGTAGTTTCTTGTGCGAGATATTCATCCCACTAGATGTAGTATTAAATGGGGTCCCATAATTTGCATAGTTAAATTGCATGAGTTTACGTTTTATGGGGTTTATCTGCCTATTAATCCAATGTTGTGGATTCTCTACATGAATCAGAATTATTTTCGCTCCAGAAATTTTTATTTCACTAAAATGAGAAATATTCTTCCAAGGTATAGCAAAACCATTTGCTGTGTTTGCTTGGATCTTCAATGCATATTTGGTCAATTCCAATTCAATAACATTGGAAAACAATCGCTTAATCCCCAGTGGAAAAGCGGCTCCAAAGAACAAAACTGTCACTAGTCCAAGAAGTATTGCAAATATCTCATTTGGCCATTCAGTTATGCCATGATACAACATAGTAGCCCCGAAAGCTACAAAACCAATGCACGCAATTAACAGCAGCAAGGTTTTCCATTTTACACTAGTCACTTGAAATGTATCCATATTGATAAAAGTATTTAATTAAATCTATCTTCTCCTATTCCCGAGTCTTTAAATACTAGTGCCTATCTGACTATATCACAGGTATCTAGTTAAGTATATCCGACTTAACCACACTACTTCAAATCACTAAATAATTACTCACATTTAGATGACAAAATACAACTTAATGCACGAATATTAATACCTTATGATAATATAACACTCTTAATGAATGAATAATCATACACTTGGCGTTGAAAATCCGAAATAATATTTGTATATTGTATTAAATATCATACCTTAAGGCATAAATAGCACTATAATGAGTGAAATATCATACGGAAAATGGATAAACAAAAGCGATCTAGCTATAGAAAAAGATTTAGGTCTTTATATAAAAGAAATGCGTCAGCGACAAAATAAAACACAAAAAGAATTAGCCCACGAAGCAGACATTAGTCGCTCGACCTTGAGTCTTATGGAAAGAGGAGAATTGGGAACCGTAACAACATTGATAAAAATACTCCGAGTACTTAATCAGTTACATGTCTTGCAAGGTTTTGAGATTAAAAAGCAGATTAGTCCCCTAGCCTTAGCAGCCATGGAACAGAAAAAAAGATATAGGGTAAAAAAGAAATCAGACGCACCAAAAAAGAAAACTGACTGGTAATGAATACAGCTTTTGTAAATATATGGGGAGAAAGAATAGGCGCTGTTGCTTGGAACGAAAGTGAGCGGTTGGCTAGTTTTGAATTCGATTCGGCATTTATATCAAAGGGTTGGGATCTATCACCTATCAAAATGCCAATTGCACAAGGTGCTCAGATATATAGCTTTCCACAACTTAGAAAACCAAAACTTAGCGAATTCGACGCCTTTAAGGGTCTGCCTGGTTTACTCGCAGATATGCTTCCTGATAAATATGGCAATCAGTTAATTAATATTTGGCTAGCTCAGCAAGGAAGACTGTCGAGAAGCTTTGCTTTATAGGAACCCGTGGAATGGGAGCATTAGAGTTTGAACCATCTACACCTAAAGCAAGAAAAAACAGTTATAGCATTGAGATGGAAAGTTTAGTGGACATTTCAAGGCAGATGTTGGCCAAACGAGAACACTTTGTCACTGATCTCAGTGCTGACGAAGAACAAGCATTGCTAGATATATTAAAGATAGGAACCTCAGCCGGAGGAGCACGACCTAAAGCAGTAATAGCTTACAATGAGCAAACGGGTGAGGTCAGGTCAGGACAAGCCAAAGCACCCAAAGGATTCGAGCATTGGTTAATTAAATTAGATGGGGTCAGTGATGCACAATTTGGCGACACGCAGGGATACGGAAGAGTCGAAATGGCGTATTACAAAATGGCCATTGATTGCCAAATACACATGACGGAATGTAGATTACTAGAAGAAAAAGATCGAGCCCATTTCATGACCAAACGATATGATCGGACTGGAGGAAGCACTAAACATCACGTACAAACTTGGTGCGCTATGGAGCACTATGATTTTAACGAAATACGAAGTTATAGCTACGAACAACTTTTCCAAACCATGCGAAGTTTAGGTTTAGATTATCAGGAGGCCGAACAAATGTTTAGACGTATGGTGTTCAATGTCATAGCTCGAAACTGTGATGATCACACTAAAAATTTCTCGTTTAGATTAAAAAAAGACCAGTCATGGACCTTAAGCCCTGCCTATGATATCTGTCACGCCTATAGACCAGACAGCTATTGGGTTAGTCAGCACGCATTAAGTGTAAATGGAAAACGAGAAAACATAAGTAGAGACGATTTACTTAGTCTAGCTAAATCAATGAATATTAAGAAAGCAGAGAGCATTATAATGGATATACATGAAGTGGTGCATAAGTGGGAAGATTATGCTACAGGCCAAGGTGTGGATAAAAAGAAGATGAAGGCTATAACTGAGAGTTTAATTAAGTATTAAAATATATCTTTCAAACACCTTCTAAACTAAATGCAAACCATTTGTTAACACCACTTAATTCGCAAAAAAGGAGTATCCATTTTCTACCTTTAAGCTATGCGAATACTGATTTTCACCTTAATAGTTTGTTGTATAAGCGCAAATAAAACACCTATTAGCAAAGACATTGGACTGCATTATTATCCTAGTAAAAAGCAACTAAAAGATGGATTAGTGTGGAAATACTATGTGCATACAAAACAACCAAATAGTCTTAGCTATACAGATATTACTTACCTTAAAATAATGGCTTCAGAGAAGGTCCTAACAATAGAAGAATATGATGCGGCTTATGAAATAAGTTCTATATCAGAAATTAACATTGATAAACAGCAATGGAAGCTAAATAATCAAAGACATATTAGGTACCAAACGATAGACCCTACAGCTGATAGTGAATACCCGTCAGAAATTAATCAAAACACCTTAATCGACTGGCAAAAAAATGGTGCAGTGTTGGATAAAATTACCCGATTTGGAACCATAGGTAAACGTACTATCTCTAAACAAATAAGCAATCGAGATTCGATGAGCGCCGAGGGAAGATCAATAAGAATCATAGAATCTGAGCGTACAATATTCCCAATCTCGCAAGATAGCTACACAGATACCATCCATTCAAATGAAATTAAAATTTATGAAGAGGGACTGGGATTAGTTAAGCAAACAAGAAAAACTGCCGATATATGTTACGAAATGGTATTGGATGAAATAATGACTTCTAGTGATTTTGAAACTCGCAGCAAGCATGGTATGCACCGAGTTGCTTATATAGATACATTACTTACACTTGATGACCATACACTTTTCGATCCTTGTCATGAGACTCGAAGAATAGTAGATTATTACAACGATGAATTATCCGAATTCAAAGGAGGTAAAGGCAGACTTAGAGCTGTTTTAAAAGATAAACTAGACACTCAGTTATTAGATGGTCAATCAGGATATCTCACTTATCGATTTGTAGTTAATTGCAAAGGGGAAGCAGGATGGTTTATAACTGAAGAAGCTGATTTAAGCTTTCAGAAAAGCTCTTTTAACGAAAAACTGAGGATGCGATTATTTGAAATTCTTTATGAAGAAAAGATATGGACACATGCTATTATTCGAGGTTTTCCCCGTGATGCTTATACATACATAACCTTTAAAATTCAAAATGGAGAAATCACTGAAATATTGCCTTAGTTTAATACTGTTTTTCTTGCTTAGCCATGCTTGCAAACAACAAGAAACATTGTACAAAAAAGACTACACACTTGAAGAAAAGCTTTTCTTGTCTGAATCACTATTAAACAATGCTGGTAATACTAGCTATTACCAAGGTTCTGTTGGTGAGCGGATGGTGATACTAGAAGGAAACAGCTTGAACCCAGGAAATGCACATGGTCAGCGCGAACTAGGTGTACCCTATTTAAAAAGAGGTATGGCGGCTGAGGCGAACCGATATTATGGTGAAGCCATTCAGGCTGATCCTGAAGAATGGTTGGGCTATAAAGCTTACTGCTGGTTGTATTTCTACCGAGATTATAAAAACGTATTAGAAGAATTAGATACCTATGATGCTTTTACTCCTGATTTTGTCGATTATCCACAATCAACTTCAGTAAATTATATGCGTGGGATTTGTCATTTGAAATTAGGCGATTATGATCAAGCGATTCATTATTTATCAATGCACTTGGAAAAGGAAATCAAAGATGTGGGCGAGCAATATATAGAGCCTGCACATTATGTGCATATGGGAATAGCCTATTCTAACGCCAAGCAATTTCGGCAAGCAGAAGATCTATTTAAAAGAGCTTTAGCTAATCATCAAAATATTGCCGAATTACATTATTACAGAGCTAAAAATCTTAGTACCATGGGTTTAATAAAAGAAGCTGAGGCATCTTTACTTCTGGCAAAAGATTGGTTCCACAAAGCTGGTAATTTGAAGCGCCCTTATATTGAAGAATTCTATGCTATTTACCAGGAGGACCTTGATGCATTTAACTATAATTCCAATAAAAGTCTTGGTCTGCAAGCAAAGTGAATTAACAAACTTAAAATTGAAAAAACTTAGGAGTACACCCTATTACGGATTTGAGTCAGATTTTTTTCCCAAAACCAAATTGGCCATCAGTTTTAAACTAATGCGCTGATGTACAATTTTGTAAAATTGATTAGTTACTTTTATTTGTACAATAACAAAAAAATCAATCATGAAATATTCTTCTTTCCTAGTTTTAATTATCCTTGCTATATCATTTCAAATCGAAGCCCAAAACACGCGCTTGGTCACGGATTTACTTCCGGGAAATGAAAGTGGATTTACGGAAGATGCTGAAATCATTGGAACCGCTCAAAATTCAATTGCGATTTTTGACAGAAATCAAGTCATTTTATCTAATGGCACAGAAGAGGGAACTCAAATTTTTGAGGTTGGATCAAACGCATGGATTGGTCATCACAGAACAGTTTTAAATGATAAAATTTATTTTATTCTCAATAATGATGAGAATGATTATTCACTAGTAGAAATTGATCCTTCTTCTCAAACAATCTCGTCAATTCTTTCGGGATTTGGAACGCTTAGCAGTTTAGTTTCTCTTAACGACAAGTTGTATTGTCACGCAGAAAGCGAAATTTTTAGTGATGATTATATTTCTGTGGACCCTACAACGGGAGATACTGAAGTAATTTTTGGATTGGATTGGTTCGGCACGATGAGAGATGTAGTTGTGCATAATAATTTAATTTACAGCATACACTGGAGCAATTCCTCCGAAGGCGCATATTTAGCTAAATCTGATGGCACACCTGGAAATGTAGATGAATTTAAATTTTTGCACAATGGAAGTGAATTTAGCCAGACTTCCAGTATCAACTTGACTTCAGCAGGTGATAATATTTATTTCTTCTATTATTCTGCAAATTCATCATATGCTTTTTATGTATCAGATGGTACCAATGAGGGTACTCAAGTGCTTCAGGAGGGAATGGAGCGAATTTCATTTTTTGATTATGATGAAAATAAAGCTATTGGGACCATTGGAAACTCAATATTTTTTAGAGGAGTGTTGGAAGGAGCTTCAAATGACCAGGATCTTTGGATATCAGACGGGACTGTCGAAGGAACTTGTACTTTAAGAATTGCCAATGAAGATAAAGATGTGGAACCTAGATTTTTTAGCAACCATGACGATAAGCTCTATTTTTATGGATACAATCGAGATGGCAGTTGGTCGGAAAGATTAGGAATGATAGTATCCGATGGGACAAAAACAGGCACTATTGTTCCCTACGACTCTTTTGATCACCCTGATAATTTGCCATATACTGGCTGGCAGATGTGCAGCCACAACAACAAATTATACTTCGTCTCTGAAACTGATGAAAATGGAGCAGAACTTTATTCATCAGAAGGACCATTAAGTTCTATTATTCGTATTTCAGATGTAGCTGAGGGAGATGAAACAGCACAAATTCGTAAACTAACATCATCGGGTGAAAATCTCTTTTTCGTTTGTTTTACTCCAGAATTTGGTCGCGAGTTATATGTTCACACAGCTGGTGAACCTCCAATAGAATATCCATCGTACGCAATTGGTACTGTGAATACAACTGATGAGAATGGTGTGGCAGATAGTTTAGGGGTAAATTGTACAGTAGAGGGCATTGTACATGGCATTAACTTTAGACCGGGCGGATTAACTTTTACGCTCATTGATTCTGAGAAAGAAGGATTAGGCGTTTTCAAAAATGATGAGGACTTTGCTTATACCGTAAGTGAAGGAGACGTAGTTTCGATTGAAGGCACTATTGCTCAATTTAATGGCCTAACACAAATAGAACCAATCAGTCTAACTTTATTAGGGAATGACAACATTTGGGAGCCTATCGATGTAGATGATTTAAATGAAAGTACTGAATCACAAGTGATTTCTGTTACTGGAGTATTAGACCCTGCAGATTGGGTGGGTGATGGAGATAGTTTCAATATAGATTTGGTTGCAGATAATGGGAACGTACTCACGATTCGAGTAGATAATGATACAGAAATGGCAAACCTTGCTTCTCCACCTTGTGAAGGTGTTGCGTATGTTGTATCTGGCATTGGAGGTCAATTTGACCAGGAGGTTCCATACGATTCCGGATATCAGATTTTCCCTCGATACAATGCTGATTTTGAGTGTATTTCATCATCAAATACCTTACTAGAAGAAGGAGCGATAGATGTTTTTCCAAATCCTGCTAGTACGTTTTTAAACGTAAGTTCAGAGATTGAAATCGAGCAATATATGATTTCAGATTTACTAGGTAGGACCATTAAAAAAGGAGTTTATGTCAACAAGGTCGATATAAGCAACATCAAGCAAGGCATTTATCAAATCACTTTTATTAAAGGCGAAAAAACACATAGTCATAATTTTATTAAGAACTAAGTGCTGGATGTTAGGAAATAAGTTTATATGATTAAATAGCCATTAACTAGTTAAAATAATTTAGATTTAGATGAGTTGTACTATTAAGTATTGAGTTACTCTTCTAAACATATAATCACAAATACTGCCTCGCACTGGATAAAGTTTGTCAGTTTTTTTTACCTGATTAGTTTGCTAGTTTTTGCATTGCTTGTCTTCTACGCTAGATTGTTAGATTATACTTTGCTGCCTAGGTTTGCTGCTGGATCAGTAGTCTTGCTATGCACTTCTCTTTTCATTTTGATTAAAGGCCTAGATAGGCAGGTCAACATTCTCTGGCCAAGCATTGACCTAGCCACAGGACTACTGTTTGCTTATTTTATTTGGTCTTCCATGTCCATTTTATGGGCCACCAGTTTTTCTGAGTCCATATTTGAAAGTCAGAAAACAATGCTTGCTTTTGGCTCTTTTTATTTATGTCGTTGGTTTCAGTTAAATGATAAATCATTTATACCGCGCTTGTTGAAAGGACTAGTCCTACTTTCTATTGGTGTTGTAATTCTATCTTTTTACCAATGGCTAGGAATTGATAATTCTGCAGATAATGCCTATTACGAGCTTATAGGTATCAGTGGCCATAAAAATCTATTTTCGACAGTGTTGTTTCTTCTCAGTTGTTTTCTGGCTTTAGGATTTTTGCGTTTTAAAGGTAGTTGGCGATTAGTTACAGGCATAGTCTTGGTTTTACTTTTCTTGATCATCATTTACTTACGAACTCGTTCTGTGTATCTGGGTGTGTTTGCTGGATTTGGACTTTTTGCGGTATTAAAACTAAGGAAACTAATCCCGCTGTCATTTCGGGCTTTTTATACCTACATCATAATTGGTTTAATTGTTTTAGGCATTCTTTGTGTGTTGTATTTATTAAACAGTTACGAATTGATTCCATGGCTTCATGCTTCAAAGATTGATGCTGTGTGGCAATCGGATACAGGTTATGAACGAATTCAGTTGTGGGAAAAGACTTTATGTGTAATTAGGCAAGCTCCATTTCTCGGTGTAGGTGCTGGGAATTGGCAGGTTTTGTTTCCTAGTTGTGGTGTCCATGGTTTGTATAGTGTAGAATTAGACTTAACGACTTTTCAGCGCCCTCATAATGATTGGTTGTGGGTATGGGCTGAAACAGGTATAATTGGATTGGTTGCTTATCTAGGATTTTTTGTAGTGGTTTTAAAGAACGGCTTGCCTGACTTAGTCAAGAAGTCAATGAAGCATGATTGGTGGACCACATTTATTCCGTTGGCTGGAGTTTTGGGCTTTATGATTATTGCTTGCTTTAGTTTTCCGAAGGAACGGGTTGAGATTTTGTTGCTCGTTTTTACTTTAATGGGTTTAGCAAATGGAGTAAAAGTAGCTCCTAAGTCAGCTGTTGTAACTAAATCTTTGCTGGCATTCATCATATTTAGTACAACATTGAACCTCTACATTAGTAAAGAACGAATGGTGGGAGAACTGTTTATGAAAAATGTACTTATACAGAAGCAACAACAAAAATGGGCAGATATAATTCAATCTGCAGATCAAGCTTATTCTCCTTATTATACGATTGATCCAACAACAATACCTATACACTGGTATCGAGGTACAGCCAATTTTGTCTTAGGAAAACAAGATGAAGCTTTAAGGGATTTTCTTATTGCAGAGAAACATACTCCATTTAACCAACATATCAAAAACGATCTTGGAACTTGCTATGAAAAATTAGGTCAAAAAGAGAAAGCAAGAAATTATTATAGAGAAGCGATTAAAATCAGTCCTTTGTTTGATGAGCCAAGGTTAAATTTAGGAATCTCTTATTACAATGCGGGAATGTTTCAAGAAGCCATTAATAGTATTCAAGCGATAAATAATGAAGAATTAAGGGAAAAATATTTAGATCTACTAAACAATCGATGATCTGATCTACATCTTTGCCATTTAGCAAGACTGCTCTTAATTAAACGAATGTCGGCTTAGCGTCTTGCTTTTTGAGTATTATGTAATACTTTAACGAGAAACTAGGGGCATAATAGATTAGAAACATCTAATAACTGTAGTAATTAAGTATCACTAATGATAATAAATCCCAAAATTTCCCATTATGTAATTGTATTTTAACAAACCATTAGATAAATCATTTAAAACAAACCCAATGAAATTATTAAAAAATGTAGCTTGTTTAAGCCTCTTACTTGTATTTGCATTCAGTTCTTGTATTAAAGAACCTGCGCCAGATGTTATCACGGAGATAGAAGAAGTACTTATAACCTCATCCTTAAATGGCTCTGTTGTCGATGAAACTGGAATACCTATTACTGACGCAATGGTCAACTTAGGATCCAATACTAGATTTACAGATGAAAATGGGAGCTTCAGCTTCTCAGATGTAGAGATGGACCAAAATGGAACGGTTATAACTGTAGATAAAGAAGGTTACTTTTCAAATACCAAAGTTTTACTCACCAAAACTAATCAAACAGCTACTACAAAAGTGATGCTTATAGCACGAACTATAACCAACACTTTTGATGCTACTATTGGTGGGATTTCTACCACAAATGGTGGTGCTAAAGTAGATTTTGGTGCTAATACCGTTGCCTTACAATCCGGTGGAACCTACAGTGGAAATGTAAACGTCTATGCTACTTGGTTAGATCCCACAGCTGATGATTTACCATTAAGAATGCCTGGAGATCTAAGAGGAAGTAATACTGAAGAAGAGGCAGTGACCCTTGTTACTTATGGGATGATTGGTGTAGAGCTGGAAGGTGATAATGGTGAAGCATTGAATATAGCCGAAGGAGAAACAGCAACTATAGAAATACCTGTTCCTGCGGAATTGTTAAATTCGGCACCAGCGACGATTCCTTTGTGGCATTTTGATGAAGATTCTGGTTATTGGATTGAAGAAGGAGAGGCTACATTAACATCAGACAACACATATGTTGGAACAGTTAGTCATTTTTCTTTCTGGAACTATGATGTACCCTATGGACTAATTCATATTGAAGGGACTGTCTTAGATTTTCGAGGTGAAAAATTAAGTGGTTTATCAGTCGTAATAAGTCTAGAAAACGGAGATGCAGGTTATGGATGGACAAATTCTGAGGGTTTATATGAAGGCTATGTCCCAAAAGATCAAGCATTGAAAATTGAAATATTTGATTCATGTGGTGAATCTATATATACGGGTGATATAGGGCCATTTGAAGAAGATAGTACAGTTTCTGATATTATTGTCGTACCTACAGAGGGAAGTTTCTTAACTGTTTCCGGAGTTCTGAATAACTGCAACAATGAGCCAGAATCAAATGGCTATGTTTCGGTTGCAACTGAAGAATGGGGATTTCCATTTAATTTTATCGAAGTTAATAATGATGGAAGTTTCAATGGAACTGTAGATGTCTGTGGAGATTTAGAGGTTTTTATTTATGGCGTAAGCAATGATCCATTTTCTCAAGGAACAACCACTTCGCACGATGTTACTGGACTTACTGAATTGAATGTAGGCACATTGATTAGTTGTTGGTAGTCATCAAAAAAAGTTTAATTAAGCTAAATAATTATCCTGGAGGTCTTTGCCTTCAGGATTTTTTTTTTACAAATCCAGTTAGATCCCTGATGATTAGCTAGTTCCCAAAACTCGGCCAATTGACTAAATTCACTACCCAAAGTCAGAACGCTGATTTTAGGTGAAAACAACAAGCTCTTACACCAGCTAATTTCAAGATTTACATAGGAAATTAAGACTTGGTTATATATGCTCTCCAATAAACAAGATGCAAATGGACTATTTATTTTTTGTATTTTGAGTTTACGATTTTTTAGCTAAAAAGAGGCTAAATCTCCTTTTGAATACACTAAGGTATGCCTTAAGCTACAAAGTCTAAAGGACAATTAATCTGTAAATAAATACAACATCATGAAACACCTATTTATCCTTTCATTCATTCTTTTCAATATTAATCTCTTTGGACAGGATACACTTCAAACATCTCTGAAACCTGATTTAAGCAAGCAAGATGAGCTGCCTGAAAACCCCATGATCGATGAGGATATTGATAAACAAGCTGATGAAGCAGTCTTTAAGGTAGTGGATGAAATGCCACGATTTCCTGGTTGCGAAGATATGGAAGGAACTGATTTAGAAAAAAACAGATGTGCTCAAGAACTTATGCTCCGATTTATTTATACCCATTTAAAATATCCACCAGAAGCAAGGGAAAATGGCGTGGAAGGTATGGTCGTTTTACAATACATCATTAATACTGATGGATTAATAGAAAATATTGAGATTATCAGAGATCCAGGTGGTGGATTGGGTGAGGCAGGTGTTGATGTAATTGAACTCATGAATGCTCAACAATTAAGATGGACGCCCGGAAAACAAAATGGGATTGCTAAACAAGTTCAATATACATTGCCCATCAAGTTCAAATTAGAAAGTGGGAAAGAAAGGAGAAAACAAAGAAGAGGAAAGAAAAATTAAGCCGCAAAATCACGATTTGTGTTTACATTTTAGCACCAAAAGATGATCATAGATAAGATTGCTAACACCATTAAAGTTAATGCCCTAAAAACTCCTAATTATATTTAAAAACTAACTCAGAAAGGTCAACACTCAATAGTCAGTTTTGTAAAATATTAATAAAGATTCGACCAAATACTCAGTTGAAAGCTGAGTCAATATTTCTAGGATTATCTGTATCTTTCCATAAACAACTATGTGAGCAAAGCTCGGCTAATAAAACGATTGCAATGGTATTACCCCACAGAAAAGCTGCATACTTATGTATCTTTTCCAGCCATAATACTTTACGTAATTTATAGATACAATCTTGCTGATATTGTTCTCTTGATCTATGGTCTTTTGGTTTGCATTGTGATTCTTTACCAAGGCCAATGGTACTGGAAATTAAAATTGGATCGTCTGAAGGGAATCGACATTGATCAAGAAAAGAACTTGCATTTCTTTACTTCTTGGAAAAAGAGGAATCCATATCTATTTATGTTGATGCCTTTAGTCTTTCTTATCCAATGTTATCTTCAAGCTTGGACGTTCAGTACAAACAAAATGTTTATCTGGGGTATTTTGGCCAATGTCTTTGCCATTTTAGAACATATAAACTACTATTACACCCAACTCATGGTGGATAATTTATATGATCTCAAATACATAATGAAAAACAAAGGCCTAAAAAAAGCGAGTTTAGCCAAAGATTTAGCAGAACAAAACATTTAATTTAACTACTACTTTGTTCTTCTTAAAAATGAAGGATTCCAAACCAATAAAGCCATAAGGAATGCCATAAAGACAGAACCTGCTATATCAGTTGTCCCTTGACTTAGGTGAACAGCTGTAATAACCAGCATAAACACTAAAAAGAAGCCAGCTACATACTTGCTTAATGTAGGAAACCAGAGCAACACAGCTGCAGCAATTTGCAAGACACCAATAAACTTCCAAACAACAACCGGTATTTCAGTCATAAGCGTGCAAGGTGGTTCTATAAAATTTAAAAACTTATCAAAGCCAACAGGCAGAAACATCAAACTACTTATACCTATGAGTATATATCTAAAAATCATATTTTATTGATTTAGTCAGTATTTTAAAAGTATTGCACTCGTTGTTTTTTTTGAAAATAATAACTTGCAAGAAACCTAGCTTAGTCCAAAATAAGACTGACTGAAGCTATACAAGCTATTTAAGCAAATAATTTATAATCCACAACAAAAAAGCCTTATTAAAGACATAGATTATTGAGTAACTGAGTTTAAGATCAACACATTATGAAACAAGCACAACCATTAGCTAATACTAAGAAAAGTAAGTCATTATTACCAATAAATATAATTCTAATTCTAAGCATTCTACTTGCTTCTTGCATAGGCAAAGGTCCAGCAGACCCGAAAAAACATTGGGACAAGCAACCAAAAGTAATTGATTTTAATGGTCTATCTCTCAGCCCCGATTTTGTAAAAACCTTAGAAAAAGAAACCGGAAAATCATGGGAACCCTTCAAGCGCGAGATCTGGAAAATTAATGCTGATCAAAGCGAAACGGAAGAAGTACTCAATGAGGGAATCCAATTTTCTTTTGTAGACGAATCATCTGCACGTTTAGCTTTTCAAAAGTATATGGAATATGTGCACCAGCAAGGCTATTATCTCTTTTTGTCCAATATTGATTTTGATGATAATTACCGTAGCTATTATGATGTCATCATCCTACCCTATCAAGACCCATATATTATCATAGAAAAATTAGGGACCCATGCAATCAATTATGATTTGTTTAATGATGATATTATTAAAATGCTAAGACAATGGGATGTTCTATATGGGCTTAGCTATGAAATTATGGATGAGTCTAGGATTCATGCCTACATTGACAAAAAACCTAAGGACATTAGGCAATTTACTCAAGAAGTCTTCGAATTTTGTCCAGATGTTATCTACCAAGGTTACGGTTCCATGGAGGAAATGGTAAAAGACTACGAAGCAAATCAATACATTTGGCTCTGGTGGGATTAATGGATCCTAATGGCTAATCTTAATGGTCGGCTTTGAGGATAAACTTAAAAATAAACGATTCCTTTTGCAACGTTTCTCTCATTATTGGTAATTTAATAGTGTATAGTTGATGCTAAACGGATAAATAATTAGATTCTTGATTTTGGCTTAACTATCTTTCGAAATAATAACAAACTAATCAAATGATAAAAAGATCACTTTCAGTCGTTTTTATTCTTTCCATAATTAGTCATTTTGGATTTGCTCAGAATAACGTTCCCATTGTAAGTTATGATGTAAATAACTATGGTCAAGTTCAGTTAGAAATTGAAGGTTCAGCCGACAAATATTATATGCTAACTGCACAACATGCTCCAAATTTTGACTACGAAACCATCACTTCCATGACGTTGGGGCAAGATGGACCGATGATTATTTCGGAACCTTTAGAAGCCTACGATCTGCAACGATACAAAATTACCGAGTATTCAATAGCTAATCCAGAGGATACTGATTTTGATAACATAGATGACATTACAGAGTTTAACAATATGCCTACTCGAGCGCCTTTAAATTTTGCAAGAGAAATACCTTTTATAGATGGGACAGGCTCGATTCCTACTCCAGAAGTATTCAGTGACCTTGGTGTAGTGAGTACTAACATCCCATGGGCACCATTTCTAAACAATCAAGAATTTGTAAAATTTGCGATAGTCAATCAATCTTCGGCGGAACCGGAGGTCTACTTTATTAATAGTAATACGCATTATATCCATGCAGATTTTTTAAACACCATCAATGTAGACCAGTTTGGAGATGATGTCACGACCGGTGAAATAGTATACAACCCTAATGTTGTCCATCCTAATGGAGCATTTGGTAGCTACTCATTTAACTACTCATTTGGAGATGCATTTAGCTTTGAAACCACAAGAATTACTTTCGAATTATTAGCACGGAATATGCCGTTTTTGCAAAACAATCTACAGCATTTTATCAGTTCAAATGCTGAAAATCAGCACGAAAATTTTTACGCTGATGATTTTGTAGACTCAAGAATTGACGTAGTTTTTGAATCTGAGTTTTTTGAAGATGTGGACTATTTGCCATTTAATCAGGCAGAGGGTTTTGGTTTTTTCAGACAAATGACATTGGAAGAAAATCCTAACTCAAGAGATATCGTTCTGTATGATGCTCTACCCAATTCCCTACCTCGAGTGGGTGGAATTATCACATCCGTAATACAAACACCTCTATCCCATGTAAACCTAAGAGCCATACAGGACAATGTTCCTAATGCCTATATAAAAGAGCCTTTAGCCATTGACTCCATCGCTAATCTGCTTGGAAAATATATCTACTATAAGGTCGATCAGGAGGAGTACTTTATTAGAGAGGCAACATTGGAAGAAGTAAACGAATGGTTCGAAAAATTACGACCTACTGAAGATCAAATTCCAGAGCGAGATTTATCGCAAACAGATATACTTCCTTTAGATGAAATAGAATTCGAAATGTCAAATGCATTTGGTGCTAAGTGTGCCAATGTCGCTACCATGAGAGACTTTGGCTTTCCAGAGGGAACCATCCCGAATGGTTTCGGAGTTCCATTTTACTATTATGATGAATTTATGAAATTCAATGGTTTTTATGAAGATGTAGAAGAAATGATTAATGATCCGGATTTCATCTCTGACTTGGAAACTAGAATCGAAATGCTAGATGATTTTAGAAAAGATATTCGAGATGGTGATATGCCTCAGTGGATGTTGGACAATTTACAAATCATGCATGATGCTTTCCCAGAAGGAACATCCGTAAGAGTACGATCTAGTACAAATAACGAGGATTTACCAGGTTTTAGTGGTGCAGGTCTATATACGTCTAAAACACAACATCCCGATGAGGGACATATGTCTAAATCAGTAAAGCAAGTCTATGCGAGCATGTGGAACTTTAGAGCTTATGATGAACGAGATTTTTATAGAGTAGATCACTATATCGCTGCCATGGGACTTTTATGTCACCCGAACTATAATGAGGAAAAATCAAATGGTGTAGGTGTAAGTCTGGACCCCATTTACCAGACCGCTGAGACATTCTATCTAAATACACAAGTAGGTGAATTTCTAATCACAAATCCTGACGAAAACTCCATACCCGAGGAAATCTTACTGAGTGAAGATCCTGATCAAGGTTACTTTGTCTTAAGATATTCTAACCTCGTGGAGGAAGAAGATGATCTAGTGATGGAAGATATTTATCTAGACCAATTAAGAGATTACTTAAGTGTTATCCATGATGAATTTGCCATACTTTACAATGTGGTAGGTGCAGAAGGATTTGGTATGGATATCGAATATAAAGTGACTGCCGAGGACCAATTGATTATTAAGCAAGCAAGACCTTGGGTGTCTTTCTGGGCCGAGATCAATGCTAATTTTGATCTTGCAGTACAGGAAATTGTAGCTCCCGTTTCTTCTGGATCGCTTGGTGATAGTGAATTAGTGACAGCTACGGTCGGGAACGAAGGTTTACGAAATATGAGTGACTTCGAACTATCCTTATTAATTGATGGAGAAGTGGTGGAAACCATGGAAATTTCGGACGAAATTGCTACGCAACAATCACGAGATTATCAGTTTACCGTTCCGCAGGATTTCTCAGTCATTGGAGACTATCAGGTCGGAGCTGCAATAGCTCATCCGGAAGATGGTTTTGATAGGAATGACACACTAGAAACTGTGATTAGTAAATTGCATTTGCTTGAAGGCGGATTAACGATTGTTAACTCGCAGGCAAAATGTGGTGAAGAAGTAGAGGTGACCGCACTGGTTACTAATTATGGAGAAACTGCTTTTTACAGTACAAAAATAGAAGTTACCGTTAATGATGTGGTGGTAGATCTAATAGATTATACTTTTAGTATACCTTCATTAACAGAGGTAGAAATCGACATTAGCGTCACTGAGAATCTAATGGAAAGTGATAATGAAATAAGGTTGAATTTAGTGAGTCTGAACGACCAAGTAGATGCCATTCCTGATAATAATAACGCGTCTACGATGCTTAGTTTAGAGACGGAGTTCAATGTGGTTACGCTAGTTATAAACCCAGATCTCTATCCGCAAGAAACCACTTGGGCTGTTATCGACGAAAGTAATGGCGAGTTTGTGGCTTCAGGAGGATTAAATGCTGGCGATACGTTTTACAGTCAAGATATCTGCGTGAATTATAATGCTTGCTACATCCTATATGTATATGATACCTATTCGGATGGTATTTGTTGCTTCTTTGGGGAAGGAAACTTCTCATTGCTTAATGCAAATGGAGAAGAGATCTTGTTTAATGATGGTGATTTCGGAGCTGAAGCAGTAGAGCCTTTCTGCCCAAGTGATGGGTGTTTGCTTACTGCGACTATTGAAACTATAGAAGCTTCCGCTGAATTTTCGGCTGATGGTAGTATTATTATCAATGCTAGCAACGGAACTCAGCCTTATGAATATAGTATTGATGGAGGTCAGAATTTTACCACGAGCAATACTTTTTCAAACCTAAATGCTGGTGATTATGATATTGTTATAAAAGATGCAAATGATGATTGTACATATGAGCAATCTATCGAACTTGGCTTTATTTCTAGCAGTACTGACATTGATGCTCAAAATAAAATACGCATTACTCCAAACCCTTCTCATGGAGAATTTGTAATCGATGCTAATCAACTTAGTAATAGGACAGATGAAGTAAATATTAAAATCTACAACAGCCTTGGCAAACTTATAAAACAAGATGTAATAAACCTTGGAAGCGGAAGTAAGAAAGCAAGCATTTCTATTGTAGATCAAGCAGCTGGGCAGTATTATGTGAAATGCTATAACAAAGAATTTGAGGCAAGTTTTAAACTGCTGAAAATATAAGTAAAACAGGAGAAATATAATTTTCTTAAAAAAGCTAGGCAGTATGTTGTCTAGCTTTTTTTTGGCCAATACCATTACGTCTTTTCAAACAACTGCATCTTAAAAAATATTGGACATCGGTCGGCAAAAAAATGAAGATAAATGACCGACAGCCAATTTGTTTCATATTAACAATTATTTTATACGTACTGTTTGAGCATTAAGTATATCTTTGCCCGTTTTTGCACTTAAATGTGATACAATGACAGCGTGGATAAAGAATATAACAGCTAAACCAAAGGATGATATCTTATCTGGATTAACCGTGGCTCTTGCCCTTGTTCCAGAAGCAGTTGCTTTTGCTTTCGTAGCAGGCTTAGATCCTATGGTGGGACTCTATGGTGCTTTTATTATGGGAATAATTACAGCCGTCTTTGGTGGTCGACCGGGCATGATTTCTGGTGCAACTGGTGCTATGGCTGTTGTTATGGTCCATATGATTCAAGAGGGAAATGCAGTGGGTTTAGAACTCGATAATGCCATACCTAATTTAGGTTTACAATGGTTATTAATCACGCTTTTGATCGTAGGTTTAATACAGATTGCAGGAGGAGTATTGAGGTTAGGGAAGTTTGTAAGACTGATTCCTCATCCTGTTATGATGGGTTTTGTAAATGGTTTAGCGATTGTCATATTTCTTTCGCAACTAGGCATGTTTAAAACGACAAGCAATGGAGTAACTAATTGGCTTCAAGGTTCTGCCTTATATATTATGTTAGGACTCGTAGGATTAACCATGGCTATCATGCATTTCTTGCCCAAACTAACTACGAAAATACCATCAGCACTGGCAGCCATAGTAATTGTTGCTGCCATAACCATTCTAGGAAATATAGATGTACCGACAGTGGGTTCCTTTATTCGTGATAATGGAGGCTCTGGTTTAAGTGGCGGTTTACCTGTATTCCAAAGTCAGCTTTTTTCTATGTTTTCCACTGTTGGTCCTCATTGGAAACTAATTGTTTCTACAGCCTTTATATTGGCAGCTGTAGGATTAATAGAATCACTTATGACATTGAATTTGGTGGATGAATTAACCGAAACCAGAGGAAGTGGAAACCGGGAATGTGTAGCTCAGGGCGTAGGTAATATGCTTTGCGGATTTTTTGGTGGTATGGGAGGATGTGCTATGATAGGACAATCAATCATCAATGTAAATTCTGGCGGAAGAGGTCGTCTTTCTGGAATTGTTGCAGCTTTGACTTTATTAAGTTTTGTACTCTTTGGAGCAACATTGATAGAACAAATACCTATTGCAGCATTAGTAGGCGTAATGTTTATGGTAGTTATTGGAACCTTTGCTTGGAGTAGTTTTAGGATATTGAATAAAATTCCAATGGCTGATGCTTTTGTACTAATTGCAGTATCGGTGATTACCGTTTGGCAAGATTTAGCGATCGCTGTAATTGCTGGTGTGATTATGTCTGCTTTAGTCTTTGCATGGAAGAATGCAACGATGATTAGAGCTAGAAAGCGAATGAAAAGTGATGGAACAAAGGTGTACGAAATTTGGGGTCCCTTGTTTTTTGGTTCGATTCAAAATTTCAACTCCAAATTTGATGTAAAAAATGATCCAGATAAGGTTGAAATTGATTTTATTGAATCAAAAGT
>JAHDEC010000037.1 GCA_020629035.1 Saprospiraceae bacterium
GAGGCTTAGTATATGCCTTGTACCAAAATGAGCCGAATCCATTTGTAGGAACTACAAATATTGGTTTTGTATTACCAGAGAGTGGATCAGCCACATTGACAATCAATGATGTGAGCGGTAAGGTGATTAAAGTGATTAGAGGAGATTATGCTCAGGGATTAAACTACGTAACTTTAGATAAAGCTGATCTGCTTAGTTCAGGTGTTTATTACTACACACTTGAAAGCGGTGAGTTTAGTGAGACGAATAAGATGATATTGATCGACTAAGGAACTCCTTTCTATAAGGGATTTTTAGGAAAGAATTTTATTTCAATAGGATTGAGAAAGAGGCTGATATTTTTATCAGTCTCTTCTTTTAACACCCAAATATTATCATTTTGAGAAATATATATTACATACTTGGATTTAGTTTCTTTTTACTAGGTGGCAGTGATTTGCTAGCCTACAGTGATGTAACCACAACCGTATGTAAAACGGTGGCAGACGCCACTGGACAAGATCGAAATGATTATGGAGGGGACCTTAGTGAAGGATATTTACACAATTTTGAGGTGCCACCTAACACTTCAACTTGTGGAGATGCTATGGTAAGTCTTGCTGAAGTGGAGATTACAATAAACAGTTTGACGAATACACTTCCACCTGAATGTAGTTTATATAATTTATTTGGAAATGTACTTGTGGATGGTGGTGTACTTCCTTTTACAGCAGGTTGTTGTGGTGTAAGTCATGATGTATTAACTCCAGGTTGTTCAGGCTTTGGAGGTGGTACCCAAGCACCAGGAACCTACACACTGGATATTGCTGCTTGCGGAACAGCAGTTCCTCCTGGAGGGACAATTGGTGTTGATTTAATTGCAGCGATCAATTTTGTAGGTGGTTGCGGTTCTAATGAAACAGCCATTACAGATGGTTTTATAGTGGTAGATTATGAAATTTGTGTAACGATAACTACTCGAAGCCCTGAAGAACCAACCGTTGATGCAGGACCTGATTTAATAGCTGATTGTTCACCTATTTTAATTGGTGGAGATCCAGTGGGAGACGGACCTGAAGGCTACAATAATACATGGACTTATGAGTGGAGTGACGGACAGTCAGGGAATTTTGATCCAGATAATGGTCAAGTTACAATAACACCTAATGCATCTGGGACTTATACCGTTACTGTATATGGAGAAGGAGGTTGTTCGGCAGAAGATGATATGGAAATCACCTTAGTGCCTGATCCAGGTTGTAATACAGATATATGCCTTGGAGATACAGAAATAGTGGATCCTGCAGATCCTTGTAATTGCATTATAGATGAGGTCCAAGTCTTAGGCTGCACGATGCCTAGCTCGTGTAACTACAATCCAGCTGCAAATTGCGACGATGGTTCATGTATGCCACAACCAGATTGCAATATGGATATCTGTTTAGGAGATACTGAAATGGTAGACCCTTCAGATCCGTGTATGTGCATATTAGATGAGGTCCAAGTGTTAGGATGTACGGATCCTACCTCATGTAATT
Organism: Saprospiraceae bacterium; assembly: GCA_020629035.1. Taxonomy (GTDB): domain Bacteria; phylum Bacteroidota; class Bacteroidia; order Chitinophagales; family Saprospiraceae; genus JAHDDO01. The sequence continues at coordinate 1,518 of JAHDEC010000037.1, forward strand.
TTGATCCTTTAGCTAATTGTGATGATGGTTCATGTTTACCTGTTCCTAATTGTAATACAGATATTTGTCTAGGAGATACTGAAGTAATTAACCCAGCTGATCCTTGCTCATGTGTAATTGATGTGGTTCAGGTCTTAGGTTGTACTGATCCTAGCTCATGTAATTATTTGCCATCTGCAAATTGTGATGATGGCTCTTGTATGCCGATGCCAGATTGTAATGATGATATTTGTTTAGGTGATACCTATGTTCCAGATCCTTCGGATCCATGCATCTGTGAGTTAGATGAAGTTCAAGTCTTAGGATGTACAGATCCCACTGCTTGTAACTATAATCCTGCTGCGAATTGTGATGATGGAACTTGCATGCCTGCACCCGATTGCAATATGGATATTTGCTTAGGAGATACAGAAGTGATAGACCCGGCTGATGGCTGCAATTGTATTGTTGATGTGATTCAAGTCTTAGGATGTACAGATCCTAACGCCTGTAATTATAACAGCATGGCGAACTGTGATGATGGCTCCTGCTTGCCACAACCAACATGTAATACAGATATATGTCTAGGCGATACCGAAATAATAGACCCAGCTGATCCATGTGCTTGTATAGTAGATGAAGTACAAGTATTAGGTTGTACAAATCCAGATTCTGATAATTACAATCCAAATGCAAATTGTGATGATGGCTCTTGTGATTGTGTACCAGATGGATGTACCAATCCAGCTTCTTGCAATTACGACCCTGCAGCTACCTGCGATGATGGTTCGTGTTTGCCACAACCAGTTTGTAACACAGATATATGTTTGGGAGATACTGAAATCATTGACCCAAATGATCCTTGTGCTTGTATTATTGATGTAGTACAAATTTTAGGCTGCACCAATCCAATGTCCTGTAATTATAACCCTCAAGCAAATTGTGACGATGGTTCATGTTTGCCAATGCCGGTTTGTAATACTGACATATGCTTAGGAGATACAGAACTTATTGATCCAAATGACCCTTGCGCCTGTGTAGTGGATGAGGTACAGGTATTAGGTTGTACGGATCCAAATTCGGATAATTATAATCCAGCTGCCAATTGTGATGACGGTTCATGTGACTGTGTGCCAGATGGATGTACAGATCCAACCGCCTGTAATTTTGATCCAAATGCAACTTGCAATGATGGTTCATGTTTGCCAATGCCGGTTTGTAATACTGATATATGCCTCGGTGATACAGAAATCATTGATCCAAATGATGCTTGTGCTTGTATAGTAGATGAGGTCCAAGTCTTAGGTTGCACAAATCCTAATGCTTCTAATTATAATCCTTTAGCTAATTGTGATGATGGCTCTTGTGATTGTGTACCAGATGGCTGTACCGATCCTAATGCTTGTAATTTTGACCCAAATGCAACTTGCGATGATGGCTCATGTTTGCCAATGCCGGTTTGCAATACTGACATATGCCTTGGAGATACAGAAATCATCGATCCAAATGACCCTTGTGCGTGCATTACTGATATGGTTCAAGCTTTTGGTTGTACTGACCCTACGGCGTGTAATTATGACCCACTAGCTAATTGTGATGATGGTTCATGTTTGCCAATGCCGATTTGTAATACAGACATATGCTTAGGAGATACAGAAATCATAGATCCTAACGATCCTTGCGCTTGTCTGATCGATGAGATACAAGTTTTGGGATGTACAGATCCTGCATCATGTAACTATGACCCGCTGGCCAATTGTGATGATGGCTCATGTATTTCTAATGCTGATCCAGGAACATGTAATACGGATTGTTTGGTAGGCGATTTGGAAGTGTGGAATTCAGTTACATGCATGTGTGACTTGGATGTTGTGAGTGTTTTAGGATGCACTGATCCGACGGCTAACAATTATGACCCTTCAGCTAATTGTGAGGATGGTTCTTGTATGTATGACTGCCCAGCTATTGCAGAAGCAGGAATTAGCTTAACATTACCATGTCCAGAAGCAACGATTAATTTAGATGGTACTGGAAGTTCTACAGGTCCAAACTTCATATATAATTGGACAACAAATGACGGTAATATTCTTGCTGGAGAAATGAGTCTTTCTCCACTAGTAAATGCACCAGGTACTTACTATATCTTGGTAACAGATACTGATGTTGATTGTACAGCTCTTGATTCAGTGGAAGTGATTTTAGGAATGGATGGAGTTACTGGTATCCAATTTGAAACTAGCTCACCTTTTTGTGCAGGTGATGAAAATGGTACCATTATGATTGCTATGGTTGAGGGAGGAACCGAACCATATACCTTCTCGCTTTCAAATGGTGATGTAAACGATATTGGAACATTTACAAATCTTGGAGCTGGTAGTTATGAGATTAGCGTTTCAGACATCAATGGTTGTAGTTTTACTACGATGATCGAAGTATTCGCTACCGACCCACTAGAACTCGAATCTAATATATTGGAGATTGATGGGGAGATAGGAGAGACCTACAACATAGATTTGACAACAAATGTTGATCCTACAAACATTCAATCCATTAGTTGGTCACCGGAAGATTGGATGGCTTGTCAAGACTGTCTATCTCAGGAAATAAGCCCTACTCAATCGGGAGAAATTGAAGTAATTCTCATAGATAACTTTGGATGTGAGATTAGTCTATATATCAATGTAAACATCGATACAAACTCAGATGTATTTATTGCTAATGTATTTAGTCCCACGGAGGGTGCTCAATCGTTTTTTGTACAATCCGGCTCAGGTGTGACCGAAGTTCAAGAGTTTTCAATCTATGATCGCTGGGGTAATCAGGTATTTGCCAATATCAATTTCCCAAGTAATGATCCTTCCGAAGGATGGGATGGAACCATAGATGGACAAGATGCCATCATCGGAGTCTATGTCTATAGAGTTGTACTTCAGGACATTACAGGAAGTCAACAAATGATTGTCGGAGATGTGACCTTGATCAGATAAAAGTAAATTAGCAGCGAGCCGATTTACGCTTTTTGCCGATTCTGTTTTTGTCTATTAATTTTAGAATATACTCGTCAGCAAGTGGCACTTTACAAGCTGTACCATTCATATCTACACTCACTTTACCTATGGTTTTTGCTACAGCTAGCGCTTCCTCGGTTAAGCTGTTTATATAAGAAGCCACAGCAATAACAAATCCGTTTTTTACATACCGAACGCGGTTTGGTGATTGATGAATGTTGTCTCTAATTTCTTTTAATCGTGCTCGGTAATAGGCTACATCTAAGCTGTCATCTGGATAAAGGGAAGCAATACTCCCTAGCGTAGACCAGCCAGCTGCTGCAATTTGTTCTTCATCTGATTGGATCCATTCTTTAGCTAATTCGAAACCAAAGGCTGTTTCGGCAGCTACCCAAGGAACTGTATATTCACTTAAATAATACCAATAAGCCTTTGAAGCCCAATCTTGCAAAATGGATTTCGTCATTTTGGTTTCATCAGCCATCAAACCTGCTAAATACATCGCATCAGTATTTCCAGTATCATATAAGGCTAAAGACAGTGAATGATTCTTCTTGGTTTGTTTTAGGATCTTTTTTAAATCTTGAACCTTAACCCCAAAAAAAGGTTCCTTCGCGCCATGCTTAGCTAAGGTCTTTTTGGTTTGAGGATTTCCATATTCCTCAAGGGCTTTCATTACTTCGTTAAATTCCATCTAATCGAGTTGTAAGGCTTGACGCATTTTATCGTAAATAGCCGTGTTTTCATAAATCCCACTAAATAGATCACTACCCGGTCCATAGGCAAATACTGGAATCATAGTAGCCGTGTGATGGGTAGATATAAACTCAATATCTAGACTATCCATAGTGGAAGTTTCTCTTATCGATAAGCCACCTGTTTCATGATCTGCTGTTACAATGACTAAGGTCTCACCATCTTCTTTTGCCCAATCAAGTACTTCCTGAATTACGATATCAAACTCATAAAACTCGGTTAGCACATAACTTGGTGTATTTGCATGTCCTCCCCAATCAATTTGTGAACCTTCAATCATTAAAAACATACCTTGGTCTCCATGATTATCTAAAAAAGATAATCCAGCCTTGCTAGCATCAACCAAATAATCTCTCCCTTGATCATAAGGTAGTGGATCTTTGTCAGCGCTGAAGTATGCAAAATTTCCAGAAGCTGGTAATTCACAATCTTTAAAATCAGTAAGGTAATCTTCCACTGTGTAATCCCGAGCTTTTAACTCAGCAATTAAGTCTCGTTCATCTTCTCTTCGATCAAAATATTTTTTACCACCACCGACAAAATAATCTACTTCCGTCTCCAAGAAATCTAAAGCTATAGCTTCGTAGTTTTTACGATATTCATTGTGAGCAATAAAACTAGCAGGTGTTGCATGGACAATCGTAGAGGTAGCAACTAGTCCAGTAGAAAATCCTCGCTCTTCGAGCTCCTCTAAAATAGTCTGTACCGGTGTAGAATCAGCCCTAACACCTATAGCTCCATTAAAGGTTTTAACTCCGCAGGCAAATGATGTAGCCGCCGCTGCAGAATCAGTTACCAATTTACTGGAAGAATGACACTTGTGAATACCTACAACCGGAAATCCCTCTAAGGCGGTCTGGTTATCATTGTCATAATTTCCAGCCGAAATTTGTGATAGTCCCATACCATCTCCAATCAGTAGAACAATGTTTTTTGGCTTAGTTATTTCTACTTTATTTTCTCTGGGTTCCACAACTGCCTGAGTCACCACATCTGGGGTTTTACAAGCAGCCAAAAGTAGAAGCATAACTATAGGGATATATTTCATTTCTTAGATTTTAAGCTAAAATATATCTTTTACCGGGAAGAGTTTTTATTATTCCATTGAATTCAAGATTTAATAACAGAGCAGAGATCTTGGAAGGCTTAATGGCTAGTGTTTTTTGTAATAAATCGATATGTGCATCTTCATTATCCTTTAAATAGTCAATAACTATTTGTTCCTCAGGATTTGCATCATAAAACATAGTTTTTTGTTTACCCTCATCCTTTATCTCAGTCCACATAAGGGCTTCTAATACATCTTTCCCACTTTCTACCATGGCCGCGACGTGCTCTTTAATGAGCATGTTACATCCCTTAGATTTTGGATCGCCGGCTCGTCCTGGAATGGCTAAGACGTCCTTGCTATACTCGTGTGCAAATCTGGCCGTGATCATGGATCCACCGGATTCTTTCGACTCTACCACTATTAATCCATCAGAAAGTGCAGCAATGATTCGATTTCGCATAGGAAAATGCTCCCGATTAGGTTCTGTTCCTGGCAAGAACTCACTTAGAATACCTCCATGCATAATCATTTGCTTAGCTAATTTCATATTCGATGAAGGATAAATTTTGTCCAAGCCGTGCCCTAAAACACCTATGGTGGGTAGATTATGGGCTACTGCCTGTCTATGGGCTTCCGTATCGATTCCATAGGCTAAACCGCTAATAATACAAACGGAAGTATTGCTCAGTTCGCTAAGCAATCGCTCTACCATCAGTTTGCCATATTGGCTAGGATCTCGAGTACCTACTATGCCCAAGAAACGTTGTTCGTTTAAGTCATAATTGCCAGCATAAAATAAGTACAAGGGAGCATCCTCATAATGTTTTAAACGCTGAGGGTATCTTTCATCGAAATAGGGGAGAATGGTAACCTGAGGATTTTTATCTAAATAATCCTGGATAGGTTTATAAATTTCTTGAGGATTGATGGACATCAAATGACCAACGGTCTGAATACCTATACCAGGTATTTTCAATAAGGTCTTTTTGGCGCTTGAAAAAATGGCTTTTACTCCACCACAATAACTAATGAGTAGGCGTGCTTTTTTTGGTCCGATCTTAGGAGTTTCTCCTAGCGCGACTAAAAATGGAAGTTCTGAAGTGTTCATTTATGATTTATTCAAATTGTTTTGCTTTATTAAAATCGCCCATTAATTCGTAACTCTCTTTTATCGCCTTACGGATTTTTGGATCCGAAGCTCTCTGTGAATAGGCTTTATTAAGGAAGTTTAATGCCCATTTAGGGTTTCTTTTTTCAAGTAATAGGACTTCGTAGCCCAGTTCATAATAAAAATCAGTCACGATTTCCTGCTTGCCACGATTAATCATATAATCAGGATATTCCGTCAAAAATCCTATAGACGGTCTATTGGCTCCAACTTGCTTCAATGTTTCAAATAAGGCCTCATCAGTACCTCCTTTTTTATGAAACTCACCCGCTATACCTGCTTTCATTAGGTTTGCATTCTTGTAACCAGGTAGCACTTTTAAAGCTCGATCTGCATGGAAGTCAGCCTTTTTAAGCAGCTCCATTATTTCTTCTACATCATTACCCTCTAGTGATTGCTGGTATAAGGCGGTTGCCATAAACGAATTGGCCCGAGCACTATTTTTCGATACCTTAACCGCCGCAGTATTGAGTGTTAATGAATTTTCCCAAACTGGCACTCTGACAAAGCTTCTAGCACTAAACGCTAAGAAGATCAACCCTAAAATAACCAAGGGAATCGCTTTTGAAAAGCCATATAATTTAGGTGCTCTCTCGTATAGTAAATGGACTAATAGTACCACTACACCTAATGAAGAAATAAAAATGAATCGCTCATTCATGAAGGTTCCCACACTGAAAACTATATTGGAAACAATAGAAATAGTAAGTAGGTAAAACAAAATGCCCCAACTAATTACAGGTCTTTTGCTAGTGTTCTTCACAGCTACAACAAAAAGCACTATGTGCGCAAAAAATGAAAGAATAACCGATGGCTTGGCCCAATTCATAATAGGTATATGATATGGGTAATAATCATGGGTTAAAGGATGTGGGAAAATACTTAAACCCAAATACTTTAAAAGGGTATAAAAAATCGTTGCATATTTCTCATGACCTTCCATGCCAGCAAACGGGTTATTCATTACATCATTAAAAGGATTAGTATTTACTAAATATCCAATAATAGCATATCGCTGAACTAAATAAATAGCCGTAACACCTATCAAAACATAAATGACCTTTTTGATGGATTTGAAAGATTTTTTTGTCCATAACCAAAGCGTCAGTGGAATCACAGCTGCAAAAGTCAACACGTTTTCTTTCGCTAATAAGCCTAAGTAAAAAATAACAGCCAGATATATAAGCTGCTTCCAATCTTCCTTCTCCATATATCGAATAGCAAAATATAAACTGGCCATACCAAGAATCATAGCAAGCAATTCATCCCTTCCTTTGATATTAGCAACTGCTTCGACATGCACTGGATGTGCCAAGAATATCAAGCTCACTAAAAAACTAACTGATAAAAACCACTTTGAATTTTTATCAGACAAAAACATAGATAAAACTCTATATATCAACAAACAACATATTGAATAAAAAAATATGTTTACAATATGATTTAGTCGGTAGTTTAAAGGAGAAATCTCATGTTCGACAGCAAACATCATAATGGATAAGGGTCTGTACCTTCCACCTTGAACTAAATCTCGTTGTTTACCAAAGTATCCTTCAAAACTTTCCGTAGAAAAAATGTCCCACAAACCAGCAACACCCTTTTTGGTATACTCATTATCAGCGATAACAATTTGGTCATCTAAAACGTAGTTAAAAGGTATGCATTGGTAATAGATTACAAATGATAGCAAGAAAAATAGGGGAATAACTAAAAAGTGCTTGCGCCAAAAGCCTGAAGTATAATCAAAATTATTCTGAACAGTTGGAACATTCTTTTTTGCTCGATGCCTTATTTTCTTGGTCTTTTTTTCTTTCTTCGCCATAATGACTATTCAAATTGGTGCTATGTTTGCATCAAAAATATTTATAATCTTTATATCACAGAGGATACCGTAGATGAAATGTAAATATTACTTAGTTTTTTTAGTAACCCTGATTAGTTGTTCCTCCAATGTATTGGAAGCTCAATTTAATTTTAAGGTAGGTATTGGAAGTAAATATATGCTGGCACCTACCTACAACAACTTGGTAGAATTGTATAATGAAGATAATGATGATAATTATAATATCGAAGAAGAGCTAAATAATTTAAGATTTGTAAACGGTGTACACCTGGGAATTAGAAGAAAAACTGATGCTATCAGCTATGAAATAAGCTGGGAGTATTTAAGCAGCAAAAGTCAGACCTTTGGAGAGGAATCTCTCAATGGACCATTATTCGAACAAACCATTTATTACACCGTCATAGATACTTATCTGGGCCTTGAATACGCATCAAGCGATAATTTTTCCTATGGTATTACCCTTGGACCAAGAAGTACGAGAATCCGAAGAGATATCGGAAATTCAGACAATAAAATAAATATGACCAAAGCGGGAAATCCTCAATGGACTTCTAAAGTATATACCCAAGTAATGCTAGGAGGTAGGAGCAGTATTCGATTTGCGCTAAGACCTTACTATGAATTTGCCTGGAGCAAGCTTGATTTATCTCAGGTAGTTAGTGATTTGAATATTCCTTACTCAGGAGATACACAAGAGTCTTTCCACAGCTTTGGTTTAACATTACTCTTTTATAACGGCCCTCAATAATGAAAGTATCTACCTTAATCTTTGCCATTTGCTGCTTTATTTGTCTAAGCCAATGCACTTCTAAAGTACTTAAAGTAGCGACAGAGCAACATCGAGAAAAAGTATTAGCTGAACATCTAGCAGACGAACGTTCACCTATAAAAGCTGATAACCTAGCTGACTTAAGATATTTTGATCCCAGCGAAAAATACATCTTTGATTGTGATTGCGAATGGATCAGGGACGGAGAAGAAATTAATGTGCCCACCTCAAGTGGTAAGATCAAGCAATTCCAACGAGTAGCTAAATTATCTTGCGATAACCAACAAAAACAATTCGAGCTAACCGTTTATCAAAACCTAAAACTTATTCGAATTCCAGAATACAAAGATTACCTCTTTCTACCATTTACAGACAACTCCAACGACGAAGAAACGTATGGCGGAGGACGATACATCGATCTAAAGCGCCAAGAAATAATGGAAAACAAATACACCCTAGATTTTAATACTTGTTACAACCCATGGTGTGCTTATAGTGATGGATATAATTGCCCGATACCACCAACTGAAAATCACCTAAATTTTAAAGTCCTAGCCGGAGAGAAAATGTACGCTGGCGAAAGAAAGCATTAGCGCTTTGGTAATTACGGACGATATAGGAACGGTCTTGACATTGGACAAAGAACCTAAACGGATCATAAGTTTAGTACCTAGCATCACGGAATTATTAGTCGATTTAGGATTAGAAAAACAACTAGTAGGTATCACCAAATTTTGCGTCCACCCAGCTAATCTCCGCAAAGAAAAAACCATCATCGGAGGTACAAAAAATACGCATCTACACAAAATTAATAGCTTAGCTCCAGACTTAATCATTGCTAATAAAGAGGAAAACGTAAAGGAACAAGCCGAAGCTATGCAAGTTATTTGCCCGGTCTTTACTAGTGAAGTCAAAACCATCGAACATGCGCTGAAGCTGGTTAAAACTATAGGAAAAATAACGCGTAAGGAAACAGCAGCAAACCATCTCATAAACAGCATTCAAGACCTACGAAAACCAACAAGCACCGAGCTAAAATCTGTGGCCTATATCATTTGGAAAGATCCATTAATGTCTATTGGACGTGATACATTTATCCACTCAATGTTAAGCGAAGCAGGTTTTACCAATGTTTTTGCTGACCAATTAAGATACCCGACATTGGACAAACAACAACTCTTAGCTATCAAGCCAGATATTATTTTCTTAGCTTCAGAACCCTTTCCGTTTAAAGACCAGCATATTAAGGCATTCGAAGAAGATTTTCCAGGATCCTCGATTAGACTAATTGATGGTGAAATGGTTTCTTGGTATGGAAGTAGAATGTTACAAGGGATTCCTTATCTACAAAAAGTAAGCAGTCTAAAATAAGGGCTAATAAAAAGCCTACACATCCTTGTGCTCAGCACACTTACCATAAAGATTTAATGAGTGACCCGTCACTTGAAAATTCATAATATCTCCGATGGTATCTTTAATCTGCTGTATCCTAGGGTCACAAAATTCCAATACCTTACCGCACTCCACACAAATCATATGATCGTGCTGTTTGTAGCCGTAAGATTTCTCATATTGAGCAATGTTTTTACCAAATTGATGTTTAGTAACCAAATCACAGGTAACCAATAATTCTAAGGTATTGTAAACAGTCGCCCTCGAAACACGATAGTTCTGATTCTTCATGTGGATGTAAAGGACTTCGGCATCGAAATGATCGGTCCGCCTATAAATCTCTTCTAAAATAGCATAACGCTCAGGCGTTTTACGATACTGATGCTTTTCTAAATGCGCTGAAAAAATAATCTTTACCTCTTCGATAATTTTCTCTAAAGCTTCTGAAGTATGACTCATAGTATGGCTATTTTTCTATTCTATTAACTTCGTAAATCCCTTCTAATTTCTCAATCGCAATCAAAGCTATCTGGAGTTGGTCTTTATTTTTTACTAATACGCTCACTTTACACTCAAAGTATCCTTCTTTTCCAGTGATATTGAAAGATCGCATATTCAGACCCAGCTCATTCGATATCACACTCGTTAAAGTTTGTATAACTCCAATACCCGAATCTACACCTTTAATCATTAAATCGACTACAAACTCCTTGTTTCTTAGGTTTGTCCACTCGGCCTTCAACACACGATAACCATATTTCATCAACAGGTTTTCTGCATTGTTACAGTTTAGTCGATGGATTTTCAATGAGTTTTCAGCTGTCAGGTAGGCAAATATCGGATCACCTTGCACAGGTTTACAACACATTGCAAAGTCATACTTATACAAATCAATAGGCTCATCATTAACCAGAATATTTGACTTGCCGGTTTTTTTAACGATTGGATTTGTGCTTTTTATGGGTTCGTCAGCAGGGGCAGCGTTTCCTTTGGTTTGTACTTTTTCAGGCAAGATTAAACGCTGGTTTTCGACACTGAAAATCTTAAGTTCAGCCATTTTAAAATCTTCATTCGAAATATCAAAGTACAAATCTGGTCTGCTTTGATAGCCAAATTGTTTGACGATGATATCGACATTCTCCTCAAAACCCACCTTCATATTCCGAAGCTTTCGCATAAGCGCTTCTTTACCCATTGCGCCCTTTTGACGGCGATCTTCTTTCATCGAAGACCTAATTTTTGATCGAGCTTTACCGGTAACTACCATCTTAAGCCATGATTCTGTAGGCTTCTGATTTTTATTGGTGATGACGGTTAATTGATCCCCATTTTGTAGTTTATATCCCATGGGAACAATCTTATCATTAACCTTTATAGCCGTAGTTTTATATCCAATGTCGGAGTGAATATCAAAAGCAAAATCCAAGGCGGTGGCTCCTTTTGGAAGTACTCTCATATCTCCGTTTGGTGTAAAAACATAGACCTCTTCACTAAAGAGGTTGGTTTTAAAGTCATTAATAAACTCTATGGCATCAGTGTGCTGCGTATCCAATATTTCTCGAATATTGTTTAGCCAGCGGTCATACACGTTATTGCTATCTTTTATGCCTTTGTATTTCCAATGCGCGGCAAATCCTTTCTCCGCGATATCATCCATTCGCTCAGTACGGATTTGTACTTCTACATATCTACCTTCTGGACCTATAACCGTGGTGTGAAGAGATTCGTAACCATTCCCTTTAGGTGAGGTTATCCAATCTTTAAGTCTTTCTGGAATAGGTTTGTATACATCAGTTACGATGCTATAAATTTGCCAACAGATATTTTTTTCTTCTTCCTTCGGTATCTGAGCTATGATTCGAATAGCAAATAAATCATAGATTTTTTCGAAAGGTACTTTCTTTGTTTTTAACTTGTTGTAAATGGAAGAAATCGCTTTAGTTCGCCCTAATATTCGATAATCAAAAGCCTGTTTATCAGCTCCTTTGGATGCCGTCAAATAATCGAAGCGATCGTTAGTATCTTTCTTTAGATGGTCCAATTTTGCTTTGAGTGGCTTAAAGAAATCCTCGATATAATCTTTCCGATCACCTTCCGTTTCTTTAAGTTTTCCAAGGATGAAATTATAATCTTCCGGCTCCTTTATTTTAAGGATGATGTCTTCTATTTCCTTTTTAATATTGTAGAGTCCTAGTCTATGCGCTAGTGGCACATAGATATACGAAGTTTCAGCCGCAATACCTATTTGCTTATGCCTTGGCATCGAGTCGATGGTTCGCATGTTATGCAACCTATCGGCAAGCTTAATAAGGATTACTCGTACATCTTCTACAAGCGTACTTAGTACTTTCTTTAGATTAGCCGCTTGAGGCGAACTTTCGACATTATATAAACCATCTATTTTAGTTAGACCATCTACAATTTTTGAAATTTTAGGCCCGAAGATTTTTAAGATTTCAGCCTGGGTTATGGGTGTATCCTCCACCACATCATGAAGTATGGCACCAATAACAGCCGTAGGACCTAGACCGATTTCCTCAAAGCAAATACGGGCGACTTCTAAAGGATGTAAAATATAGGGCTCTCCCGATTTTCTTCGCTGCTCGCCATGCGATTCCAAGGCCAACTTATAAGCCGCGCGAAGATTCTTCTCATCATCACCATTTAATTTAGGCTTGACTTTGACAAAAAGTTGTTCGAATACCTCATCGATATGTTCGAACTCTGATTTAGATATGGCCTTAAAAGTGGGCATGGATGCTAGCTGTTTTAATTTCTATACTAAGGTAGGTTTCTATGGCTACAATTGCCAATTTTTTTTACTTTGCTCGGCAATCGCTAGTTAATTTTTTTACTCTATTTGCTTGTTAACTAATAAGATGGCTAAAATGGAGTTAAATGGACGTTTTTATGTATTTCATGAATCTCAAGTTCGCTCTTAAATAACAAAATGGCTACGTTTGTGGTTTAATCTGCAATACGCTTTTTTAGTCTTCATGAAATCGATTATCTATAAACTTTTCTTCTTTGCTTTTCTCAGTAGTTTCTCACTAGAAGCTCAGCAGCTTGAGGACAAGCTTACATTGACTAAAATTCATTTTTCTGGTCTTAAAAATACCGATGAGTCGTATTTGAGAAAGGTGATTCTTTCTGAAGAAGGTTCCTTGTTAAATGCTGGATTAATAGATCAGGATATTCAAAATTTAAAGAACTTACCTAGCATCATACAAGCGGAAGCGCTGCTTGACTCCAGCGAAAATAATGTACAACTGACGTTTAATGTTACTGAAAGAAATACCATTTTACCTAAAGTTAATCTAGGAACACTCCGCAATAATTTTTGGTTTACTCTAGGGCTTAGCGAAAATAATTTTAGAGGGATCGGCGATAAATTACTTGCCTTTTACCAGAATAACGATGGACGCCATTCTGGACAAATTCAATTTGAAAAATTTAGGTTAGGAGGTACGAAGTGGGGCGCTGCCCTGAATGCTTACCATTGGTCGTCTATAGAGCCTTTGTATTTTGAAGAAGGTCCAGTTTCTTATAATTATGATAATACGGGGATTGGAGGAACATTGGTTCGAAATTTTTCAGTCCGTAGAAACCTTTTGTTGGGTAGCACTTTATTTCGAGAAGGGTATACTCAGCGCGATGAACAGGTTCTAGAGAATCCACCAGGGCCTAAACAGTTTGCGATAGACAAATTATTAAGCAAGTTGCAATGGAATCAGAACGAACTGAACTATCACTTTTTTTACCTTAATGGATATCAATTAAATGTTACTTATCAGAATGTTTATTCGCTGAAAAATCCAGTTCCATTTAATAGTATCGAATTAAGACTAAAGGGATTTCTTGTTCCTGAGTCAGATCCTAAAATCAATTTTGCTGGACGACTAATAGTAGGCTTATCTACCAACGATGATTCTCCATTTGCTCCTTTTGTGGCTGATAGCCATGTTAATTTGAGAGGAGTAGGTAATCGAATAGATCGCGGGACTGGACAAGTTGTACTAAATGCTGAGATGCGATATACCTTGAAACACGAAGAAAATTGGGCAGTACAATGGGTTATGTTTACCGATTTTGGTTCATGGCGAAATCCTGGAGGTGAACTGAGTGATTTTGTTGACGTGGATCAGTTTAGGCAATTTGTCGGTGTGGGAGCTCGTCTTTTATATTTGAAAGTATATGGAGCAACCTTACGATTGGATTATGGAATAGATATTTTTAACATTGACCAGCAAGGTTTTGTGTTGGGTTTAGGACAGTACTTTTAACCATATAAAAGATGGGAGCTAAGCTGCTAATATTTTGTTGTTCAATGTTGTTTTTTGTTCAAATTAATGCACAAAAAATAAAGGGAGTTTGTTTGGTTGGTCCTTTCGAAGAAGATCCTCAAGAAGCACCCTTATCAGATATAAAAGGACTGGGAGCTGACTGGCTTTCATTAAGTCCAGAAGTAAGTTTAGATAGACAAACACTTGAGCTGAACTTAGCTATTTCTCCAGATGCATGGACCCCTGATGTAGAAGCCACTCGTGAACTGATTACGAGATCAAAATCTATTGGACTTAAGGTCTTTTTAAAACCTCATATTGTGCTTAGCAAGCATAGATCAAGTGGCGATAAAATCAAATCACAAAGTACTTGGAGAGGCGACATTGAACCTATAAATCAAAAAGACTGGTTACTTCTAGAAAAGAACTATCGAAGTTTTATTTTATCTATGGCTTCTTTAGCGGAAGAGCTTGGCGTCGATTTGTTTTGTATCGGCACTGAACTAAAATCATTTATTGCAGAAAGACATTATTTCTGGATCGATCTAATTCAGGACATAAAAGAAGTATACTCAGGGCCGATTACCTATTCTGCAAATTGGGATAATTTTCAAGCAGTAACTTTTTGGGATGACATGGATTTTATCGGGCTAAACGCCTATTTCCCAGTTAGTTCAAGCAAATTTCCAAGCGAACGAAAAGTTATTAGAACTTGGCAGGGGATAATCTCTCCGATTAAAAGAATAAGTAATAAAAAGGGCAAGCAAGTCATTGTTACTGAGTTTGGCTATCGGAACGTTTATTTTTCAGGGCAAGAACCTTGGACCCATGTGGGAGATGGAGACGAAGCGTCAGCTTACGAAAATCAAAGTGAACTACTCAATGCTTTTTTTAAAAGTATTTGGAAGGAAGAATTTGTTTTGGGTGGTTTTTTGTGGAATTGGAATTACAAAAGATTGTTGGATGGTAACACAGATTTTACCATTCAAAATAAGCCCGCACAGGAGATTGTGAAAGGACAATTTAAGTTGTCAAACTAGCGATAAAAGTGGATATTAATTAAGAATCATCTAGATTCTTAAAATTAGTGGTTTGAAAACTTCAAAATTGATAGTATTTATTCAAAATGATTTTATATTTGCATCTCTTTGAAATCAGAGTATTGCGGGTGTGGTGAAATTGGTAGACACGCTAGACTTAGGATCTAGTGCTTCACGGCTTGGGGGTTCGAGTCCCTCCACCCGCACTTTTTTTCTCTCTTTTCATTTCATTTCTAACATTGATCTCCATACTCTATGCAAATCACACAAACAGAATTAGCTCCTCTTAATCTTATGCTACACGTCAAGGTAGAAAAGAGTGACTATGAAGCTGATTATCTGAAGAAATTAAAGAAGCAACAAGCCGAAGGACATTACAAAGGATTCAGAAAGGGTAAAGCTCCTATGGGCTTTGTCAAAAAAATGTACGGTCAGCAAATTTTAGCAGAAGCTGTAAATGGTCAAATGCAACAGGCTTTGTACAAGCATATCCAAGACAATAAAATAGATATGCTTGGAGATCCTCTAATGGGAGAAAATCATGAGCAAATAAATTTTGATACGGCTAATCTTGATGATTACACCTTCAACTTTGAAATAGGACATGCTCCTGAATTCGAATTAAAAGGAGTAACCGATAAAGACGAGTACTTATTCCAAAAAGTAAGCATAGATGACAATATGTTATCTGATGAAATTGCAGCTGCACAAAAACGTTTTGGAGATCAAGAAGAAGTTTCTGATGGAATTCAGGAAGGTGATCGTATTGCATTATCTATTTATGAAGTAGAAAATGGTTCGCCAAAAGAAGGAGGACACGAATCAAACTTTACCGTGTTTAGTAATGATTTATCTGACGAGATCAAAGATCACGTCATGAAGTTAAAGCAAGGTGATTCTTTTGCTTTCGATATTAATCATTTAGAGAAGGGTAGAGATGAGGCTTTTATCAGAAAGTATTTCTTAAAGTTGGAAGACGAGACCACTGAGGTAGGCAATGACTTTGAAGGCATTATAGATACCGTTTTTAGGTTGAAGGAAGCAGAGGTGGGACCTGCATTATTTGATAAAATGTATGGAGAAGGAGAAGTGAAAACGGAAGCTGAGGCCAAAGAGAAAATAAAAGCAGAGCTAGAAAAACACTATGACAAACAAAGTACAAACTTAATGTACCGTCATATTTTAGAATCTCTCGTGGAGAAAAACAACATTGATCTACCATCAGAATTTCTAATGAAATGGTTAAAGTGGACCAATGAAAACACATCAGCTGAAGAAATAGAGGCTGGATTCGATGCTTTTCAAGATAATTTAAGGTGGACACTCATTAAATCTAAATTGGGCAAAAAATTTGATGTACAAGTAACCGAACAAGACATCAGAGACTACGTGAGAGCTCAGGTTATGGGTTATCTAGGTGCTTATGCAACGAATGAGGATTTTATAAAGCAAATGATCGATCAAGTACTTCAGGATAAAAAACAAGTGCAAAATGCATATAGTGAAATCGAAGCAGAGCGCATTTTTGCTAAAGTTCATGAGTCTATTAAAGTCAAAGAAAAAAGTATTTCTATAGAAGAATTCAAGGAATTAGTAAAAATTACACAACAGAATAGCTAACTTTTGCATTCAAACTGAAAAAGAAATTATGTTTCCGAAAGAAGAGTTTAAAAAATACGCAGTAAAGCATTTAGGAATGAGTAGCCTACACTTAGAAGGTTACATGGAAAAAGCTTATACAGCTGCAACACCAAATATTAAAGGTTTTACCCCACAAGTAATCGAAGAGCGACAAATGAATGTGGTAGGTATGGATGTATTCTCTCGATTGATGATGGATAGAATCATCTTCTTAGGAGTACCGATTAACGATTATGTAGCAAATGTTGTCCAAGCCCAAATGTTGTTTTTAGAATCTACAGATAATACACGCGACATTCAGATGTTTATTAACAGTCCAGGGGGAAGCGTTATCGCGGGCTTAGGTATCTATGATACTATGCAGTATGTAACGCCAGATGTGGCTACCATTTGTACCGGTCTTGCTGCTTCGATGGGTGCTGTATTACTTTGTGCTGGAACAAAAGGTAAAAGAACTTGTTTACATCACAGTCGTGTAATGATACATCAGCCATCAGGTGGAATGCAAGGGCAGTTTACCGATATGGAAATCTCGTACAACTTGATTAAACAACTAAGATCAGAATTGTACGAAATCATTGCTGATCACACTGGACAAACCTTTAAGAAAATTGAGAAGGATAGTGAAAGGGATAAGTGGATGAAAGCAGTAGAAGCTAAAGAATACGGCTTAGTGGATGAAGTACTTAAGCGTAAATCCAAAGGATAAACGCAACTTGATAAACAATAAATTAGATAATTCGTGGCAACAAAAAACAGTGATCAAAAATGCTCATTCTGCGGTAAACAAAAAGCAGATACTCTCATACTTATCGCGGGTATAGATGGACATATTTGTGAATCCTGTGTAGAGCAAGCCTACGAGATTGTCGAAACAGAATTAAATACTAAAGTAGCGCAGCCAAGCAATAAGGCTGCGCACTTTGCTTTACCAGAAGACGTAACCCCTAAGGGAATCAAGGAATACTTAGATCAATACATCATTGGCCAGCAAGAAGCAAAAAAATACTTGAGTGTTGCCGTACATAATCATTTTAAGCGTCTGAATCAAAAGGCAACAGACGATATTGAAATAGAAAAATCGAATATACTTTTTGTAGGTGAGACAGGCACTGGTAAAACACTATTAGCAAAAACGATTGCTAAGTTTTTAAAAGTACCTTTTGCGATTGTAGATGCTACTGTATTTACCGAAGCTGGGTATGTAGGAGAAGATGTAGAATCAATGTTGGTTAGACTCCTCCAAGCATGCGACTATAACGTAGCTGCCGCTGAACAAGGTATTGTATATATCGACGAAATAGATAAAATTGCTAGAAGAGCCGATAACCCATCCATAACAAGAGATGTTTCTGGAGAGGGTGTGCAGCAGGCACTCCTGAAGGTATTAGAGGGTGCCGTAGTCAATGTTCCACCTCAAGGGGGTAGAAAGCATCCTGAGCAAGCCCTTATTAATGTAAATACCTCGAATATTTTATTTATCTGCGGAGGAGCATTTGCTGGAGTAGAAAAAATTATCTCCAATCGTATGAATAAGCAAGTCATTGGTTTTAACAATGATGATAAAGATATGATAGATGAAGATAATATGTTACAGTATGTAAATCAGCATGATATCAAAAAATTCGGACTAATTCCAGAATTGATTGGTAGATTGCCGGTCTTAACCTATCTCAAGCCTTTAGACAAAGAAACCTTGATAGCTATACTCACTCAACCAAAAAATGCGATAATCAAACAGTATATAAAGTTGTTTGCTATCGAAGGAGTAGAGTTAACTTTTGAAGACGAAGTGTTAGATTTTGTGGCTGAGAAAGCCCTTGATTTTAAATTAGGAGCCAGAGGACTTCGCTCAATCATAGAAGCCATACTGATCGACACAATGTACGAATTGCCATCGCAAAAAGACATTACCAGTTTTAATGTTAACCTTGAATTTGCAAAAGCTAAGTTTAGTAACTCTAAGTTGCAGAAGCTTAAGGTGGCATAGGAATGGATTTTAGTATCTAATATCTAGTATCTAATATCTAGTAATCTATTATCTAGCATCTAATATCTTTTTGAGTTTTATTACCTTAGTTTTTTATGAAAATGACTAGCTAGTTTGCTCCTATAAAGCGTAATAATGAAAAATAGTATACTTATCCAGTTGTTGCTATTAATTGGACTAGCTTTTCCACTTGTAGCTCAGCAAAGTTTTAATTTTTCTATTGGTTTAAATCACAGCTATCGCACCCTTAGTGCACAAGATACGAGTGTGCAGGTTATTGTGGATGTGCGAAACCAAGAATTACCTAAAATAGTTGGTCACTTTGGTGTTCATTTTAATCAGCCTTTAAGTACAAAATGGTTTATAAAGACCGGGATAAATCTCCGCTCCTTCGGTTACAAAAATCCACGAAAGCCCATAATTTGGCCTGGTCAATTACCTGGAACTCAGACAGGTGTTTTTCAAACGAAAATTGAATATTATTACCTAGAGATTCCAGTTGGAGTTAGATATAATCTCAATCAGAGGAAATGGAGTCCATTTGTTGAAATAAGTATTAATCCTTCTATTTTTCTTGCTGAAAAGTTCCTTTTTGTTGCTTCTAATGACCGACAAACTAGTTTTATCACAAATAGGGATAATGTAATCACTGCATATGGCGTATTCCAATTGACCAGTAGCTTTAGCCTTGGAACGCAGTATCAATTAACAGAAAGAATCCAGTTATTTACACAAATAGGAGGGACCTATATGTTTTCCAATATTGTAGAATCAACAAAAATTAAGGAGCGATTTTATGGAGTTGGGATCGAATGTGGTGTGCGGAAAATCATCACTAAATCAATTGATTAGTATCTAATCATAACATGTTTACTATGGATGTAGGTATGAGATATCAGCTTCTAGGACTAAAAATGCATCCCCACATTTAGCTGATAACTTACAAAATTGACCATGAAATCAAAACCGTAATTGCTTGAGGATGGTCCAGTTAAGTTTGGATTTTTCGAGTTTTCGGCATCTATCCCGACACCGATCCAATTCAGTTTAGCTGAAAAAACAAACGGATTTTTATCCGCTCGTTCTAATACATAATTAACTTTTGGTCCTAGTAATAGGGTAATTTCTCTTAAGGTAGCGCCAAATGCGTAAGGATGTTCGGGAGTTACATCTTCCGTAGACAAATGACCAGCAAGGAAAGCACCATAAGTAATATTACCATCTCGAATACCCGAAAAATATTCTAATTCTAATGCATACCTTGTTCGTTCACTAAACCCTTCAAACTGCTGATGCAAATATTTGAAATCTATATTCCAAGTCCTATAATGGTTTTCATTCATTTTGCCCGTACCAAGTGTCATATGGTAAGGTGAGATATATTCATTCACTTCAGTAAACAAACCAAGTTGAACAAGCTTAAACTTTGTCCATCTACTATCTGATTGTTGTGCAGCAAGAGAAGTACACATAGCTGATAGCGCTATGATCGTTAAGTAAAAGAATGTCTTTTGGATAATGAGAGTCATTGTATGAAATGTATAGCTTATGTAAATTATATATTCCTGCACATATAACTATGGAAAAGTTAATTATAAATGTAGTTTTCATTTAAGATTTCTCACAATGATATTAGTAGACGACAAATGCTTTACCCAACCAATGCCGTAGACCTCTACGTCAATTAAATAACAACTTTCGACGAAGATTTGGTTTTCGAAGCTTGGAAACAACTAATTCTTAGCTTGACGAAGAGCTAGTTGTCGAATGTTTGTTACATATAAAAACTAATTTCATATGCGACTTCTCCTTTCAAGCTTGATTTTCGTAATACTATTAATCACAACTGGTTGCATCAGATCAGATGATTGTGAACCAAGTTTCAATTTTCAAGTACCCCTAACTCTTTCGTCCTTTGATCCTTATTGGCAAGTAGGGGATACCTTAACAGTGAGCATGGATATAGATAATTCTATGATTGAAGATAGCAGGGCTGATAGAATAGTTGATTATCCAGCTTTTAATCCACTTATGAATTTATCAATAATAGATATCGATGCGCTGCCGGTTAAGGATATACTAGACGACATAGAATTAATAATTTCTGATGAACATGAAGTTTTTATCACTCAATTTGATTCTTTAGTAAATGCATTATTTGTAAAAGAAGTAATTCTTTCAGAAAACAGATCTAAGTTGGAGTTTTCATTCGTTTTAAACAAATCGGGAACATTTGCTATCCTATTTATTGCCAATTTAACTGATGACAGTGGTGATTTTTCAGACAAATGCACACCAAGGCAAAACTTTAGTTTGGAGCCTGCTAGTTTAGGAACCACCATTGGGGCTACTTTTTTATTGCCAGATACTACGGTGGTAAATAGTGAGATACTGACAGAAAATAACCAAGAAGTAATAGCAGAGTTTTTTGCTAATTTACAAGGAGGAAACTCATATAAAACGAAGTTCTATTTTAAAGTAGAGTAATATTTAAATATGCTGAAAGAGACTAAAAAGAACAATCATGCAATTCATAATTTTTGATATTGATGGGACATTGGCAAACACTAAAAAAGTAGACGACAAATGCTTTATAAAAGCCTTTCAGCGGACCTTCAATATCGATATAACTAATCAAAAGTGGGAAGACCTGCAAAACGTGACAGATTGGGGAATTACTGAAGAAATTATTCAAAGAGAAAAGAATGAAACTCCCAAAAAAGAGGACTACGAACAAATGATTACTCATTTTGTGGCTGGTCTTCAAAAAGAGAAAGATAGAGACCTAAGCCAATTTATTGAAGTGCCAGGAGCGAAAGATTTTTTCCATCAGCTAAAGGGAATGAAAGAATACAAATTAGGAGTAGCAACCGGGGCATGGGAAAAATCAGCACTGCTCAAACTTAATGCGATAGAAATAGAATTATCTGACGTATGCTTTTCTAACAGCAATTACCATAAGTCAAGGGAAGCGATAACCCTAGATGTTATCACTCAACTGACCAATAAACATCAGCATAAAGCAGCACGCATTATTTACTTTGGAGATGGTGAGTGGGACTTTAAAACTTGCCAAAAGTTAGGCATCGAATTTATAGGGATTGATGTTGAAAATGATGGCAAGTTAAAAGAACTAGGCGCACAAACGGTGTTTGAGGATTACTCAAATCCTACAAAAATGCTGGAAATCCTTAACCAGAATTAGTTGATTAAAGCGCATTAGCTATCAAATACCTTATTCAACAGTTAATTGCTGTCTTGCAACTATAAAGTCAAAAGTTAATTCATTTAAGCCCTTTCCATCCACTTGCGCATTCCAAGCCCCATGTCCAGCACCTTCCAATGGTACCAGTTCACTGTATACACCAAGGCCATCGTATATTTCCTTTAATTCAGTCGCCTCCGAAAAAGGGGTAGAAGGATTTACATCCATAGTTCCGTGTGCCAAGTATACCTCTGGGTCGTTGACATCATATCGGTCGACACCGTAAATAGCTTCCAATAATTCCAGTTTGACATTTGCCCCCCAGAAATAGATCATACTTTTTACATCATAAGATTCATCAAGATTTGTTGAGGAAAGGGTCGGGTCATCCATGACAGATAATTCATTTTTAAAATCATCTTGATCTGAAATTCCGAGTGCAATGGTTGATATAGCACCTGCTGAAGCACCACCAACGGTAATAAACTTGTTATTCGAATTATAAGCAGCGGCATTGGCAACTAGCCAGCGTAGAGCTGCTTTAGCATCCCGCTGTGCAGCATAGATCGCAATGCTCGTTTGAACATCATCCGGTGACATGGCATTTTGCAGGCTGAAGTTTATCCATTCTTCAGGTGCAATTCCTTTGTGGTAGCTAAGAACTTCTTCTCCAGTCATTCCGGTGATGTTACCTAGCTCTTCCACAGTTCTATAATCTATCGAAGCAAAAACCCATCCTCTTGAAGCATAATAATTGGCCATGTTCACGATTTCGGGTTTTGTTTTTGTCCCTCCTTGAAAACCACCACCATGGATGAACATGACAAGCGGTCTGTTGGTCAAGTTGTTATCTGGATAATAGACATCTAACAATAAGGGTACGGGAGAAGAAGATGTGCCCGTAGTGGCATGACCAAGTCCTTCAGCGTAAATGATGTTTTCATCGCTTAAAACAGTGTATGTAGATTCAGCTTTAATAACAGGTATATCATTGTCTGTTGTTCCGGGGTCCTCCTTACCACAAGCTACTAGTAAGCATAGACTAAATATGAGTAAAAAAGTGAGCTTATTCATTCTTAACTTTATTTAATTATACATCCTTAGATATTGATTTTTCTCAATGGTTTAATAACGCTATTTGAGCAAGTACCTAGTACTTTGTACTTAGACATTGTTATCCCATTGGAAAAATCTGACCGCAAAGATAAATAAGCTTTTAGAAGAATATAGCTTTAGACAGTTGATTTAGATTTTAGGCTCTAGATGCTACTGAGTAGCTAGTACCTAGATATTAGACATTAGATGCTAGACATTTTTGTAAGCGGACTTAGGTATTTAGTGACTGGAACATCTAACATCTAACATCTAAAAAATCCAAGTACTGAGTAGCTAGTAGCTAGTACCTAGATATTAGACATTAGATTCTAGACATTTGTAAGCAACATAAAGTATTTAAAGAACCATAAAGTCTAAAGTCTAAAGTCTAAAGTCTAAAGTCTAAAGTCTAAAATCTAAAATCTAAAATCTAAAATCTAAAATCTAAAATCTAAAATCTAAAATCTAACCTCTAACATCTAACAATCTAAAAATACTCCACTGACCCAGGATCAACCATAGCTCCTGTTCTTGGACTTCCATTGATATCAACAGACACGCTAGGTATCCAAGGCACTGAGTTTTGCCAGGCTTCTAGGATATGTAGTTGGATACCATGCAACTCTATGGGGGTCTCGTTGGAGGAGATAATTAAATCGCTTTCTATATCAATTTGATTTGGTATAGGAGTGTCCGAGGAGCTCACATAATTATGGGAGATATCGAAACTTTCATTGAAAGCATCAGGAAAATTAAAAGGCCTTACATCACTTTGCACTTGGTTCCAAACAATATTATTTTTCATTTCAATGTCAGAAAAAGTACCTGTAATAGCTACTTCAAAATCTCCAAATTCAGTCGACATTTGGTTGCTGGCTATCGAGTTATGAAACATACGTAAATCTCCGTCATTTCCGATTACCGAAACGGCTGCTGCATAATAGAAAGAACTATTTCCGAAAAAAGTATTATTGATAAGATCCATGCTTTCAATATTTATAGCATCAAGTCCAATACCGTCATTATCCGTAAAATTGTTTGAATTTAAATAAACCGTTGGGTTATCTAATTTGACGCAATAGCTACCAATATTTGAGGTAAATACATTTCTATCTAAAACGGTGGTTCCCCAAGCTTGTGTTTCGAAAACTCCTTCGGTCATGTGATTATTATAGAAATAACTATCTTGAATTTGGACATAATCAAGACCTCTTATAACCGGTAGCGCATCTTCATTTAAATCTTCAAAATCCCTAAAGGTACAATTAGCTATCGTTAGCTTATCACGACTAAAAATGGCTGCTTCATTTTCGTCTTCCCATGCATTAGTCGAATAAAAATCGCAGTCTCTCAACAAGAGGTCTCTGAAATTTTCTACAGAGAGAGGTACATTATCAAATAAGTTCGAATCATGGATTCCCATAACCCCGTGATTGGTTATCGGCCCATGAATTTCATCACTCTTATTGCCGTAAATATCCGAGTTATGAATCACTGCCTCAGCATGAGTATCATTGTATAAAGCAGCACCTCCTTGTGCTCGATTAAATTTGAATTCACAATCATTTAAGGTGATTTGTGCATTTTCAAAATTATAGATTGCGCCTCCCAATCCGATAGTTGTCCCTTCATTATGCACCGTATAATTAGTATCAAATATGGATTGATTAATCATGGCTTCAGAGGCATTAAATATTGCCCCGCCAAATTCAGCAACACAGTTATTGAAAGTACAATTATTTACTTCGATACTTCCCTGATTATGGATGGCACCTCCCATGTGATTAAAAGCATAAACACCAATGGTAAAATCATCCCAGTCATCGTATTGGACTGTGCCAGTTTCGAAATGTAAATCATTAAAGGTCACATCGCTTTTATCGGAGACAAAAAATAAATGATCAGGAATGGATACATCATTACCCCCGATAAGTTTGATGCTAGAACCATTGCCATTCAATATGATTTTTGTAGGCACATCAATCCCATTGTTTTTAAAATTTAATCCTCCAAAAATAGGTACACCGTCTAACCCACCGGACTTAATTTCTCCATCGGACAATATATATTCAGCTCCTTCAGGTAAATTAATAGTAACCAGGACCTCATCTGCGCAAATGACAGAATTCGCAGTATGTATAGCATCTCGAAGACTACAAGGAACTCCCTCTTCACATCTTGCTGGATCATCTATGGAGCCCACTTCATTGGAAACAGTGATCACCTTATTTTCACACAAACCTGTTAGATCAGGCAGATCGCCATCACAGGCAACAAATAAGAAAGTAACAAAAAACAGATAAGTAAACTTTTTCATAATGGTATTTTTAAATAGGAATTATACCATTAAGTACGATGAGAATTGGAAAGGTAAATGAGTGAGTAGAAGTTAGATGTTGGATTTTTTTAAAACAGAGTTGATTGAGAAGTAATGACTAATGTTTTAGTTTGGGGTACTTGGTACTTAGTACTCAGTAGCTAGACACTAGACACTAGATACTAGATACTAGACACTAGATACTAGATTTTCTTTAAGTAGAATTATGTATTTAATGAGGCATAAAGTCTAAAGTCTAAAGTCTAACCTCTAACATCATAAAAATCCAAGTACCAAGTACTGAGTACCTAGTACCTAGACCTTAGATACTAGACAGTTTTGTAAGCAACGTTAAGCATTTAAAAAACCATAAAGTCTAAAGTCTAAAGTCTAAAGTCTAAAGTCCAACAACTAACCTCTAAAAAATCCAAGTACCAAGTCCAAGTACCAAGTACTAAGTACCTAGTAGCTAGACATTAGATTCTAGACATTTGTAAGCAACATAAAGTATTTAAAGAACCATAAAGTCTAAAGTCTAAGCTCTAAAAAAATCCAAGTACCAAGTACCAAGTACTAAGTACCTAGTAGCTAGACATTAGATACTAGACATTAGATACTAGACATTAGATACTAGACATTAGATACTAGACATTTGTAAGCAACATAAAGTATTTAAAGAACCATAAATGAACTTCCCTGAATAGAGTTGACCATTATTAAATTAGATTATTTTGATAA
>JAHDEC010000038.1 GCA_020629035.1 Saprospiraceae bacterium
ATTATGCCTGGTTTAACAATAGGTGATGGTGCTATCATAGCTACTAAATCGGTAGTTATTAAAGATGTTGCTCCTTACAGTATTGTAGGAGGTAATCCAGCAAAAGAAATCAAGAAGCGATTTTCAGAGGAAAAGATTCAAAGCTTATTAGCATTAAAATGGTGGGACTGGCCGATAGAGAAAATTACTAAGCACTTGCCTTTGTTAACTGGGAATGATTTGGGGACTTTGAGAATAAGTCGTTAAAGAAAATGCTATCTCAATTTCGTTTTATTTTAGAACCACTTGTTAATTGTACTCTAGTTATTCTTAGTCACTTAACCAGTGGTTTATTAGTTTATATTTGACGTTTATGATAAAAAATGTAACTGCAATTGTCTCTCTCTACAACCAAATGCTTTTATAAAATGATTTATTCAATAAAAAAATATCATCATATTATCCTTCAAAAAGAGGATTTATACATTGCAGTAGAAAGGAATTTTGAAGTATTAGAAAAAATTATTGCAATAAACAAGAACTCATTTTCTATTTTTAAAAAAATAGAAATAGATAGCTTGATCTATGGAGGAGTTTCCCATGAAAACAATCATCTGTTTTTAAATTTATGCAAAAAAAATTCTATAGAAACAGAAACAGAAACAGAAATCTTAGGTAGATTTTTTACAAAAACGATTATTCTTGATTTAGAAAATCTTGAATTAAGCGAACTAAAACTTAGTTATTTGATTTCTCAAATAGGTGAAAAAAAAGTGTATTATTCTTTGTTTAAGAAAAATGATGGTATCGTTTGTAGAATTAGTAAAACAAGAAAAGATTATTTTGATTTTGCTGTTGAAGCTTCTTGGTATAAATTAACTCCATTTGGTATCTTAACGCTAAATAAATGCGGAGATGAAACTCACGCTGAACTGTCAAAAATATCTAATATATACCCTGAGAAAGACTGGGCAATTAAGATCGAAGCGAAAAAAGAAATTGCAACTTATAAACTCTATCAAAATATATTTGTTTGTTGGCTCGCTAATAGAATGATACATGGCATTAATTTAGAAACAGGCACCATTTTATGGAAACATAAGTTATTGGAAGAATTTAGTATCTCTTTTAAGAGCCAAATAGATGCTGTGTTGATATTTAACGAACAGCGTTTCTATTTACTAAATATTAATTCTGGAGATTCTTCACCAATAATCGAGATTCAATGGTCCGCAGAAAGTACAGTTTTTGGAATACGTCATTTCGATAATGACTTTTTCTATTATGAACGATCTGATTCCACGCGGTATAACGCAAAAAAGAAGTTTGGAAAAATAGAAATTGCAACCGGAGAAATAATCTGGGAGTACGATGTTTTCTATCCCCCATCAGCAGGAAAAAACATGCAACTTGGTAAGATGTTCTTCCAAGATGATGGGATAATCCTTGGTGAATGGCTTGATTACACAAACAGAGAAAACAACATGCTTTTCACATTCGATCCGGAAGATCCCGAAAACATACAATACAGAAACGAAATATCCGGCTAGTAATAACATTAATGTAGACATGAATTTAAAGGCAAAATCTTTTGACTTTTATTTATATGATTCCAATGGAAATCTATTATTAAACGAATCAAAAAGTGGAATACATCAGTACAAAGTTGATGTGGTTAATTTGGTCTCAGGTCTTTACTTTGTTAAAGTTAAGTTCGATGATGAATGGATAGTAAAGAAAATAGTCATACAACATTAAATAAACAGATGAGCATTGTTTATAGTCTAAGGACAAGTATTTTACTGATGTTCATAACGCTATGTTCGCTGGATGGATTTGGTCAAAATAAGGATCAAACCTATTTGTAGCCTTCCCCCTTTTAGGACAGCTCTAAATTCAACAAATTTTGAATTTTATTATCATTATCGTCTTTGTTAATTGTGGTAAACTCGTTGAGTTTTCCACTCTTCACAAAGTCATCCCATAACTCTCTAGGAGTTTTTCTGCCTAATGATTTATGAGGGTGATAATGATTGTAATCATATGTCCAACTATCTGCTTGTTCTTGTGCTTGTGATATAGAACTAAATAAAAATGCATCTAACACTCCACGTCTAAACGATTTATTAAATCTTTCTATGTATGCATTCTGAGTAGGTTTACCCGGTTGTATAAATATCACTTTTACATTATGGTAATCTGCCCAACCTATAAAATCTTTTGCTGTAAATTCTGTTCCATTATCACATCTGATAAATTTCGGCTTTCCTCTCTCTTCTAATAGTTGGTTTAATAATCTTGTTACTCTCTGAGCTGGAAAGCTGATTCCAACTTTTGTCATTAGTGTTTCTCTATTATAATCATCTAGCACATTAAACACTCGTATTCTTCTTCCGTCAGTCAAACTATCAGACATAAAGTCTATGCCCCATACTTCATTAGGTTGCGTTTGTTCCTCTAAAGGTGTACATTTTCTTTGTGGTAATGGTCTTTTTCGTTTGCGTCGCATACTTAATTTCATGTTTCGATATACTCGTAATACTCTTTTTCGATTCCATATTAAGCCTTCTTTTCTAATACGCCAGTCGTATTCATCAAAACCGTAAGTAGGTAATTCTTCTGCATATTTATTCAACTTTTCGATTACCTCGCTGTCATCTTTGGTAAGTTGATAATACCATTGTGAGCAATGTAAACTAATTGCTGAACAAGTAAGTGATATAGAACTCTTATACTTTTTTAATAAATAATTTACTAATGTTTTCTTTCCAGAAGGCTTTACCACTTTTTTCCCAATACGTCTTTTAGCATCCTGATTTGTAAAGCTTGGTCTGCATACATTTGTTTGAGCTTTGCATTCTATGACTTTAACTCTTTGAGCTCTTTTAACTGTTAAGCATCCATTCCTGAATACTGCTTACGCCAACTATAAAAAGTGCCCTTGTGTATTCCTAACTCTCTAGATATGTCTTCTACACTTCGACCTGATTCGTTTTCTTTTAATGCCTTTATGATCTGGCTTTCTGTAAATCTTGTTTTCTTCATAACAGTTTAAATTTATTATTAATTCTATTTTTAAACTGTCCTGTTTTTGGGGGAAGGCTACACTCCCCACATTTGATTTAATAATAAATAGAATTGCAGAAAAATCTTTTACAAACGCATTTAGTTTATGATTTTTAATAAAATAGAATTCAAAGACATAGTTTTAGAAAATTCAAATTATTTTATTTCATTTGAAAGAACTGGAATCATATTAAAAAAAATAATATTCATTTCGAAAATAACGCTTGCAATTGAAAATACCATTTTAATAGATAGATTACTATTGTCATATCATATGCAGGAGTGCACATTAATTCTGAATCTTGGGGAAAAAGCAAATGATGGTCAGACTTATGTCAATATAAATTATATAAAAGATTACAAAATAACTTTAATCTTAAATACTTCTAGTTTTGATATTTTGGAAAAAGTGTTCCAGCTTCCGATAAAACAAATTGGAAGAGATAATGAAATTTATTCGTTAGATTACAAAGGCGAATATGTACTATTTAATATTTCAAATGGCAATAAAGAAATTGAATTTAATTCAAATGTTGAGGAGTATTTTTTTACTCCATTTGGGATACTATTTTTAAAACAGAATTCTAATAATTCATATTTTTCTCTAGTGTCTTTAAATGATGGTCGAGAAAATTGGGAATTGGAAATTTTTAAAACCGCAACTTTAAATTTTTACAAACGTTTTCAAAGTGTTTTCGTTGCTCTCACAGAACATAGTACATTGCATGCAATTGATTTAGAATTAGGTATTACAAAATGGACTTGTAATAAATCAAAAGAATTCAGATTATCATTTAAAAGTAAAACAGATCGAATATTGGTTTTTAATCAAAAGAAATTCTATTTGATTGATGCAGCTTCAGGAGAATGTTCTCAAATTAAAAACATAAAATGGTCTGAAGAAAATAGAGTTTTTGGCATCCGCCATTTCGACAATGACTTTCTTTATTTTGCAAGAGCTGACTCGATTAGAAATAACACAAATAGTAACAAGTTCGGCAAGATATCCATTGCAACCGGAGAAATAATCTGGGAGTACGATGTTTTCTATCCGCCATCAGCAGGAAAAAACATGCAACTTGGTAAAATGTTTTTCCAAGATGATGGGATAATCCTAGGGGAGTGGCTTGATTACACAAACAGAGAAAACAACATGCTCTTTACATTCGACCCAGAAGATCCAGAAAACATACAATACAGAAACGAAATATAATTGTCATAAAGAATAAGAATTTATAAGAAAGAAAGTAAATAATGGCCCAACCTAAAAACTTGATTATCAGCATATTATTTTAATATTAATTCCAAATTTCTACTAAAAAAAATGCCACAACACCTTCGTGCTGCAGCATTAAAACAATTACTATCTATACCAAATCTTATATATCGTGAGTCTTGCGACGATTAAGCGTTTTTCAAAATAGGACTTGATTTCGGAGTTGATTGCTTAGCACCGAACCATGAGCTTACTTTTTGTACAAAACTTGGCTTCTGGGCTTTAATAATATTTTCAAAATGCATCAAATACCAATCAGCTACGTCTGCCATCGAAATCGAAGCTGCTGCTGCATAATTTTTCTTGGCAATATGATCTCTTTTAGCAGGATTTACCACCATCTCTTCGATAGCATCTGCCAGACTTTCTATATCACTTGGATCAAAGTAAACACCCTGATATCCTTCTTCTTCGATAAGCTCCTTTAGGTCACCGATGTTAGGTAAAATAGCAGCTTTGCCATAACTACCTGCTTGGTGTAAAACCCCTGAGCTTCCTGTCGTACTTGTGTATGGGAATACCACAGCCGTACTTTCTCCAAATATTACTGGAACGTCCTCTTCCTCTACATAACCAGTAAAGTGCAATTGAGGTACATACGAGTAAGTTTCTTTTACTCCATCCAAATATCCTTTTACGTTAGGACTGTCTGATCCTGCAATCACTATTTCGATATCTTCACCGGTTCTTGCTCGTACAATTTCGACTGCTTCGATCATACCTTCTACTTTCTTATATGTTCCGAATTTGCCAAACGTCATGATTTTTTTCGGGCCTGCAGGGATCTCATAACTTGGCTCTTCTGGTAATTCAAAGCTACCGTGAGGTATCCAAGCTACATTTTTAGCTTTATATTTTGTCTTGATAATATCTACAAATCGAGGCAGTGTTAGTGCCAGTAAATTGGTTTTTAGGATTATGCGGGTTAGTATGTTTCCTATTAAGTTAAATATTGCTACCATAAACTTATTCGAGGTAATTCCAGCAGAGGTGTAATCTACTGTCTCGATAATGTTGTGTAACAAAGTGACACTAGGAGTCCCCATTAATTTGGCTACCCAAGGTGACATTAAGCCTAAAGCCGCAGGGATTTTCTTATCTCCAAATGATAAAAATTGAATGTTGTATAAAACGATATCTGCTTGCTCTTTTTTAATCGCTTGCTGTATGGTCACAACATTGGTCAAACTGTTAAAAGTCCAACAAGCATTAATGCTTACTTTGCAACCTTCTACTTCTTCGATTTGTGCTCCTTTTGAGTCTTGATCGGTCAGTAATACGATTTCGCTAATTTGTTCTTTTTGTCTAAAGTGCTTCACCATGTGGTACGCATATTCATTCAGCGTAATTTTACTTGGTGGATAAGGTGTTACGATAGCTAATTTTAAAGTTTTCATAGTAGTAATTGTTTTTGGTTTTTAGGCACTAGTTGGTATCCTAGTGTTTAATTATTGTTTGTTGTTTAATTGGGGTATTGGATAAAAGTTGGATGATGTAGCTTCGATGACTTTGGTATAGTTTGAAGCTTATCATACTAACTAAGAAAGCACTCATTAAAGCGATCTGTAAATAGATAACTTGTTCGATACTTCCGTGGAAGAAATGTAACAGTGTTATTTGAGCCAGTCCAAAACCTAATGCTATGTACATCGGGATAAATTTGTCTAAACTCATATAGTAGTAGCAAAAGATGTTAGCTAGCGAGAATAAACAAGTACTTAAAGCATATTTCCAAAGTAATGGAGCAGCGGCTAAGTATTGTGTTCCCATAATCAAGCCAATTATGCTGTTTCCGAAGAAGAAACACATTAAAACTATACATATACCACTAATTGCGACAATTAGTAAACTAAAATTGAACAATGATCGGTGGTCTTCTCCTTTTTTCTCTTTTTCGATAACCTTTGGCATCATGACTAAGACAATCGACCAAGTAGCAAAATAAACCACTTTTCCTATGATACTTAATGAGCTGTATAGTCCAGCCGTTTCTGCAGAAAAATGATGTTTTACCATTAATAAATCGCTGTAATTAATCAGGATTTGTGCAAATTCGTACATCATAATACTTCCGAAGAAAAACATCATTTTAGATGGTAAAAGTCTTGGAAGCAACAGCGCTTTTGATTTGGCCGGTCTTGATAAAAGTGCTGCTATTAGCAGTGATAAACTAAAACCAGTTGATAACATCAGCATGTAAAATTCTACCCTTGGAATCATAAGTATTAAACCTACGCTAATGATGATACGAACTATCATTTCTACAAAGTAGCTAAGCGATAAACTGCCAAATGATTGGTTTGCTTGTGCAGCACCTCTATGGATACTTAAGCAAAAGTAAGAGGGGATACCCAGTGCCAACACCACAAAAGGAAGGTTAGATTCAAATTGTAGAAAATCAGCAATAAACCACGAAGAAAATCCAATAACTGCAGCCAATACCCAAGAAGCTTGGTTAACAAAATATTTGAGGTTTTGCAGAGTTGCAGCTCTTAGCTCTTGGTCGGTAATTTCCGATAAGTATTTAGCTGCAGTTATTTGAATACCTAAAGCAATGAAAGAGAAGCTTAAGACGATAGTCGATAGAGCCGTTGCTTCAGCAAACATAGAAGGTCCTAGAAACCGAGCTAAGAACATGTTAAGTCCGTAGTTTCCGATATTGACAAGCAAAGTGCTTATTAAAACTAGTGCCGTTCCTGTTAGTAATTTTTTCATCGCTTAATGTTTTTTCTTATGATGGATTAAGCGTATTGTAATTGGATGTGTCTGTCTAAACCAGCAAGCTTTATGTATTTTGTTACATGGCTATCTCTTTTGCTTACTATTTTTAAGTTTGTTCCATTAGCCGATTGAATTCTTTGCAATTGGATAAGGCTGTTTAGACCTCCTAAATCAATCGATGTATTATTAGGAATGTTAATCGTGCAATCTTGTGGATATGCAGTTAATACGTCGCTAAGTCTTTCCTTAATTTGAACAGCATCTGGACCTTCTAGTTGGCCGTTTAGATTTACGATGATTGCTCCTTGTTCGATTTCTCTAGGTAAAGTAATTCTCAGTACATTTTTCATGGTTGTAATTGTTTGTTGATTCAAATGTACGAGCAGAATAGACCTGAAAAGCCCGCTTTTCGTTGGCTAGAGTAGATCAAACTTTTTTTGGTAAGAATTGCCCGATTTTTGGGAGAGGCCCTATTTTATTGGATGTTTATCTGGGCTTTAATGCTGGCAATTTGGAATTCGTAGGCTCCACTATTGGTAGCTTGAGCCGCATTGTTGTTCTTGTAAGCAAGGAGTATTAATGAACTTTGATTGAACTTATAGCCTGCCGAAACTTCAATCCTCCTAGTCAATTGGACATTATCATTTTCGATCCATTGACCTCCGGAACCTACAGTAGCTTGATAGATTAGTCCTTTGGTGGTTAGGTCAATGTTGTTTATTTCCACAAATCCTCCCACACTATGGAAGCTTGCTGGACTAAAATAGAGTTGTGGTCTTTGAGTGTCGTAACTGTAGTAGTTATAGTTTGCCCCTAGACGCACTAAAGGCTTATTCACTATATCCTTATATACAGCTATATAAATTAAACGTCGGTTATTGTCATCATTAATGGTAGCATATTCGCTGGCCAGATAGACACCTACATGACCTGGATGGATATAACTATAATTTAATCCCAGACGGTTTAGGATAATCCTAGCTATGATCAAATCAGCATTATAATCCATAATGGATCGCTTAAAACTTGGACTTAAAAAATGATACTTAGCTATTCGTTGCTCCCACGTTAGGCTAGGCAAAAAAGAAATATTTGGACCTTCGACGGGCGAACTGGAATAGAGCTCTATTCCCATAGCAAGATTGCTTTTTTGACTAAAATACCAGTGATCAAAGAACCCGATAGCTTGTTGAATTGCTGGGACATTATTTTCGGATTGGTTAGTGTATCTAGCCTTATACTGGACTTTTGCCTTATGTTTAGCTTGTAAATATCGTTCAGCACCTAGCGATATACCACGAGCAAAAAAACCACCACCATCCTCACTTACATAAGCGTCGAGAAGCACGTCCGTTTGGAAATTTGCCTTCAGTGCTTTTTGTAAGTCTACAACGTCTTGATTATTCCCATCGATAAGTAAGGCTTCATTTATTTGGTTCAGTGCTGCTGCTGGATTTTTTGTGCTTCTATAGGCATCCACAAGCGCCATCTTTATATCGAATGCCCCTGGCTTTTTTGTGTCCAAATCTTTGAGAAGTTCAAGACTAGCAGTTTCTTCTCTAAGCATTAGACCTAAACGAGCTTTTAATAGTTGGCTGTTCTTTGTGTTCGGATATTTAGCATATAAAGTATTGGCATAAGAAAGTGCTTGCTTTGATTTTCCTCGTTGGGCTAGCATCTGTGCCTTCATCATCGCAGCGTTCGGAATATCTTCGAGTTTGGGAGCGAAGAGTAGGGCAGAGTCTGCTTGGATAATTCCGGCTTTATAGTTTAGGGCCAAGCTTTGCAAATAGGCGCGACCCGTATGTCCTTCATAGGGTGTGAGTTTTTGTAATCGCTGGTAATATGTTTCGGCCTTTGTATAGTCCTTCTTAACGAGATACAATTCTGCTAAATTTTGTACTATCTGGCTATCTTTTGGATACCAATCGTCTACTTGTTTTAATAAGCGTTCAGCCAGAACAAAGTGGCTAGCTAATCGTGATTCGTAGGCTAATTTGAGAAGTATAAACTTTCTAGAAATTAGTGCATTTTCATTTTGTGGGTCAATGTCGAGTGCTGTCTCGATGACCTTAGCTGCTTCAAAAGTTTGATTCGAAGCCGATAAAGCATTTGCGTAACCCAAGTTTGCTGTGAAATTTTTTGGATGATCAACCAAAATGCTTGCGTATTTTTTTTGTGCTTCTTCAGGAAGATTACTCCACATGTATGATTCTGCCAAGTTTAAATCAACTTCTAAATCATCAGGATAATCAATAGCTAGCTCGGTAAATAAACTGACTGCTGCTTGGGGATTTTCCGATAGACCGATGGCTCTGGCTTGGCAGAGCCTTGCCGTTTTATTGGCAGGGTAATCCTTTAAAATATCCGTAAAAAATAGTTTAGCATCCTCAAATTTACCTTGCTCGAGCATGGTAAAGCCAGGGTTCATTTCTTGGGCAAACAAGATTGAACCGAATAAGCAAAAAACTAAACTTAGGATTAATTTGTCCATCTAATGATTATAAGATATTAATGGATTTCATCAATATCGGTTTGTGTGCTCGGCTGATGGGAATCACTTTGCTTTCGATAACTATGGTATTCTCTTCGATGTCTTTAATCTTGTTTAAGTTGACGATAAATGATCGGTGTACTTTTAGAAAACAAGGGTGCGAGAGTTTTTCGTCGATGGCTTTTAAAGCACCATAAATCACATGATTACCACGTAGCGTAATCACTTTTACATAATCGCCAACATTTTCAAAGTATAAAATATCTTCATAGGGTAGTCTGATTAAACGCCCATCTGTTCTCAAATATAATTCTTGTTTTGCTGAGTAAGTAGCGGTGGAAGCTAAGCGTTCTTGCCGTTCAATGGCTTTTTCGACTGCTGTTTCAAAACGCTGAGGAACAATAGGCTTTTTTAGAAAGTCAGTTACATCATATTCATAAGCTTCGTAAGCATATTGTTTATTACCCGTAGTAAAAATTACCTGTGGTAAAATGGTTAGTTTTTCTAGTAATTCTAATCCTGTTAACTCAGGCATTTCTATGTCTAATAGGATTAGATCGACATCATTCTTTTTAAGAAAATCCAAACCTTCTGAAGGCTTACTAAAACTAGCGAGTAACTCGATATCTTTATGTTTTTCTGCCAATTTTGTCAGAAATTTTAAAGCCATTAATTCGTCCTCTATGATGATGGTTTTAAGTGACATATTCCTGTAGTTTTATTATTTCTGATTGTATGATTTGTACGTCTTCTTTATACTTATACTGGATGATTTTTATGCGGCTTTTGATATCTTCTTGAGATATATCATTAATGACATCATGCAGTGATTTTGCTTTTTCGGATAGATCACTTAGGCCTACCATTTTAAACGTTGGATGTACCTTGTGTAAAATGTTGTAGTTAACATCTTTGTTGTTATTTGACGAAAACCTTTCCATTTGTTCGGGTACCGTTTCTAGAAATATTTCGAATAATTCCAGCGCGGATTCATAATCATTGCCATACGCTTCTTGCAAAAAGTCAGTATCTAACTCCTGGTGATAGACAAATTCGGATTTTGTACTCCCGAGCTCAGCATTATGTTGAGTGTGCTGCTTAACTAAATATTTGTCAAGTACCTTTTTAAGATGAAACGGAACGAATGGTTTACTAATAAAATCAACCATTCCATTTTCGAGTGCTTTGTTTTTTTGACTTAAAAAAGTGGATGCTGTCAGTGCAATAATCGGTGTTTCTGTATTTACAGATTCAGATTGGATTTTTTGGGTTGCTTCTATGCCATCCATAACAGGCATTTGTAAATCCATAAAAATTAAATCATAGACTTTTTGCTGGCAAAACTGGTAAGCTTCTAGACCATTTACTGCTAAATCGTAGGATACATTCCATTTTTTAAACAAAGAAGTGATATAGCGCTGGTTCATCGAATTATCTTCAGTCACAAGAATATGCTTGCCCTCATACGAAGCTAAAAGTTGGTCTGATTGATAACTGCCTTTTAGCGGTTTATTAGGCAAGTTTGTCAGCTCTGTTTCTAGCTTAAAAGAAAAGCTTGATCCTTCACCCAAGGTGCTTTTTACTTCTATAGAAGAATCCAATAAATGCAGTATTTTTTTAGAAATAAATAAACCTAATCCAGTCCCACCAAAATCTCTTGAAATCACTTCATTGGCTTGTTGGAATCGCTTAAATATTCGGTTTAGCTGTTCTTCTGACATACCAATGCCGGTATCTTGAACCATAAATTCTATGGTCATGGCTTTATCAGATTTAGCGAGAACTTTAGCAGATAAATGCACTGATCCCGACTCCGTAAACTTTTCAGCATTTGACATTAGATTCATTAATACCTGATTTAGTAATAATGGATCAGCATTTATTTGGTATTTAATTAATGGGTCAATGCTAAGATCTATGCTTAAGTCCTTTTCTCTTGCTTTAAATAGAAATGTCTCTTTAATTCTTCTCAATACCTCAGTCAAATCAAAGATGTCGTTAACCACATTCACTTTACCTGCATCTATTTTTGAAATATCCAGAATGTCAGATAATAGCGATTGAAGTAAGTTGGCACCATTAAGAATGAGATGTAAATATTCTTGTTGCTCTTGGTCTAGTTTAGTGGATTCAAGCAAATGAGACATTCCGATAATAGCATTTAGCGGAGTTCTAATCTCATGACTCATATTCGCTAAAAACT
Organism: Saprospiraceae bacterium; assembly: GCA_020629035.1. Taxonomy (GTDB): domain Bacteria; phylum Bacteroidota; class Bacteroidia; order Chitinophagales; family Saprospiraceae; genus JAHDDO01. The sequence continues at coordinate 11,740 of JAHDEC010000038.1, forward strand.
GTTGTTCTGCACGTTGAGCATCCTCTGCTTTGTCCTTCGCTTCGATTAAGGCTTTTTCTAATTTTTTTTGTTCACTTAAATCATAATGGATACCAATCCTTCCTACTAACTTGTTAGACTCATCATAGATAGGAGCTCCCGATATTAGCACCCAATGATGACTTCCGTCTTTTTTAATGATCTCCAGTTCTAAAGATGTTTGTGCTAATTGTTTAAAGTCATTTAATGCACCTTCAAAATCCGTAAAGTTTACTAGGGTTTTTACATTGCGCCCCAGCAGTTCTTCTTCCGAATAACCTGTCATATGGTTATAGACCTCATTCGTTTTTAGAATCTTGCCTTCCAGATCTATTTCGACCAAGCCGAGTCGCATGTTTTCCATGATCTCGCGATACTTCTTTTCGCTGCGAAATAAGGCTTCAGATCTTGACTTTACAGTAATCTCTAGCTCATCATTGAACTGTTTAAGCTCAAGATTGGCTTGATAAAGCTCCAGTGCTTTCTTTTCAAGAATGGATTCAGCTTGTTTTCGAGCCTTACGCTCTCGATCTAATTTTCGTTTGAGTATATCAATGTCTATCATTTCAATGTTATCAGAAATTTGACTTCTGAACCATCTGCATTTAATAGTTCTTTGCTCAGCACATAATCATGCTTATAGTAAGACATCGATTTGTCTATTAACCCCTCAGCAAAATCAGACATTTTTCTTGAAGATCGATAAATAAGCTCCATATTTTTATCATCGATTCTTTTAGATTCGAAAGCTGGGAGTTCAGCATCATGATAAAGTTTCTTTACTTCAATGTGTATATAACTATCTATTGAATCTAAAAAACTAAAGCCATCTTCACAACGATTAAAGAAGGCTGGATACGAACTTAGGAAAGTATTAAATAGATACTTACCAAAAGCATATAAAAGCGATGGTATTTCGACTTGTATCTTTTCAGATAAATTAGAAACTAATTGTAGCATCTCGCTAAAAGGATAAGTGCCTACAGATGTATAGACACCTTCGGATTCAAGTTTGCTGGCTTCGATAATATGGTCTACTGTTTCATATCCAAATTCTTGCTCCACCATATCAAGAAATTCCGTAAATACAATTCCCTTCATTTTTAATATTTTATATATTAAAGATAATTAGAATATGTTTATTTTCCAATGTTGTTTTTCACTATCAAGCTATTTGAATTTAAAAAGTGAGTCTGGTAATTAATTTTGAATTATCTATTTGTATTTTCAGGGCATGAGAATATTGATATTGGCTTTTATTATTTTGCTCAATGTTGCTTGCCAAAGTAATGGAAAATACATCAATAAATCAGCTCAAGAACAAGCAGCAACGGGTCAGGTATTAGTTGAGGATTTAACCAAAAATCGCCAAGCTAAAAATCTATTAAATCAAGCGATAGAACCTTGTTGTTTTTCACCTAAAACTGGATATTTTCGAGATGGATATTGTCACTTTGATGAAGACGATTATGGAGTCCACCTAATCTGTGCAGTTATGACTGATGAGTATCTTAATTACTCTAAGTCACAAGGAAATGATTTAATTACACCTATTCCTGAAAGACGTTTTCCTGGTTTAAAAGCTGGTGATAAATGGTGCTTATGTGTTTCAAGATGGGAGGAAGCATATAGAGTAGGTGTAGCTCCCAAAATAGATATTCACTCAACCCATCATAGAGTTTCCGAAATGCTTTCGATGGACTTGCTAATTAGCCAAGCTATAGAATAACTACGGAAGCAGTAGCATGAGAAATAAGAAAAAGTGTACATATTTAAAAAAAAATTAATTTAAGTTTGTGCTGAATAACAACACCATTAGAAATCTTAGTCCAGCTATATTAGTACTCACTCTATTCTCATCATAGCTTTTTTTTCACATTTTTAAGGTGTTGTCTATTTAACACTACGGTTAACACACATAATTTAATAACTAATTAATTAAAACAAAATGATGAAATTTAATCTATTTTATGTATTCGCATTGAGCTTAGGACTTGTATTCTTTTCTTCTTGTGGCGAAGAAAAAGATCCTTCTTGCGCAGATGAAAATTTAGCTGGAATGATTGATGGTACAGACTTTACCTTTGCAGATGGTACTGCTGATGTATCTGATGATGATATCAGCCTTGATTTTTATAGCATTGACGAAGTTATCGGTGATGATGTTTGTGATTTATTTGGAGGGGATGCAAATAGAATTTTTGGATCTTTGCCGAACACTACAGAAAGAACTGAGTTAATGGGTATATTTTCAGGAGGTCCCACATTAACGATGCTTCCAGCTGGAACATTTAATAACATTATTATCACAGAAGGTTGGGTAGAATTTACTAGTATAACAGAAACTGCTGTAGAAGGAAAAATGAGCATTGGATCAAGTGATAGTAATACTGTTTGTGGATCATTTACACTAAAGGTTTGCAACTAATCAGTAGCCTAAGAAATTTTTAGTCTATGATATTGCGGACTAAAAAATAACACTATATAAGACGATCTATCATGAAAAATGGTAGGTCGTTTTTTTGTCTTAAATCCAAGCATCCTGAGGCTATTTTAGCTAATTAAAAATGCTGATGAAAATGTCCTGACTTAATTGGCTAATATTCTCTTGAAAACATAAAAAGGAAAATTTTCAATCCTTTTTGTGAGTCATTAGCTTAAATCATGGCTATTTTATGCATTCATTCATGGATTGATGAACTTTTTTTAATAAATATTCATTACATTTGCAGCCCTATTGGTGCAAGCCAAAGGTATTTATAGATAAAAGGAATATTTTATACATGATTATTATTGATGTAAAACCAGAAGAATCGATTGATAGAGCGCTTAAGAGATACAAGCGTAAACATCGTGATATCGGCGTAATTAAGCAATTGAGAAGCAGAAAGCATTTTACTAAAAAATCAATTGAGCGTCGTAATCAAATTCTTAATGCTGCGTACCGACTGAAGAAGTTCGAAACGGAGTCGTAATTAAAACCCACATATATGTCTAGACGGAGTACCAAAAAGTTTGAGTTTGGAGCTGGAATCTATTATTTTGAAATAAATAAAGGCTACCAATCCAATATTACTATTAAAAGAACTACGCTAGAAAAAGCTCTTGATGCTTACAGACTGTACAGCAAAAACCAACAAAAGGTTAGCTGGTTAGGAAAGTGGGATGGTAAGAAATTCACTGAAAATAAAATCGAAGAATTAATCAAAGAGTAAAAACTTCTCTTTACTCCATTAGAATTAAAGTTCATTTTTGTAAACTTCCATTCTTTCCTTATTTTGCAGGGAACTAGCTAATTTATGTCTAAAAGTTTCACAGCACATGCTTTGCATTCACTAAAGAGTATTGGTTCTGTTGCACCCAGTTCTAAGTTTCTAGTAAACAACATGCTGAAATCTATCGATTTTAGTAAGCCTCTGGTGATTGTCGAGTTTGGAGCAGGAAATGGAGCTTTTACTAAATCCCTAGTCTCCAAAGTACACAAAGACTCTACACTTTTGTCTTTTGAGTTAAATCAGGAATTTGTAACTGATTTAAAAAACAATTTGGGTCGACACAAACATTTGCACATAGTACATGATTCGGCCTTCAACTTTGAAAAGCATCTAGCAAGAGCTGGGGTAACGAAGGTTGATTATTTTGTATCTAGTCTACCTTTAGCTTTGTTTAAGTCCCACGAGAAGTCTGATTTTCTTAAGACATGCTCAAGTTATCTGAAACCAGAAGGATCATTTCTGCAATATCAATACAGCTTAAATTCCTACAAAAAACTCAAACAGAATTTTAACAAGGTAGGACTTGGGTTCACACTTATAAATGTTCCACCTGCCTTTATCTATGAGTGTAGCAATGCACTAATATGACCAAGCTTTCAAAACGGGAAGAAATTATCCAACTAGCAGCTAGCCTTTTTAGAAAAAGAGGCTATAGTTCTACATCCGTCCGGGATATAGCCCGAGAGATAGGCATGGAAGCTTCAAGTTTGTACAATCATATTCGATCTAAGCAGGAGATCCTACACGAACTCATGTTAAATGTTGCCAATAGCTTTTCGACTGGAATGAAATCAGTCAAAGAAGCGCCACTTAATCCACTCCAAAAGTTGGAACGGCTTGTTTCACTCCATGTAAATATTACGATAAACGAACCCGATGCTGTTGCACTCATCCCGAATGAATGGATTCACTTAGAAACAAAAGGCATCCAAGAGTTTCTTCATCTTCGAGATCAATATGAACGAGACTTTAAACAAATATTGCAAGATTGTCTCGACGAGGGCTTCATTAAACCAGTGAACATCGAACTGGCTAGCTTTAGTATCCTTTCTACACTTCGATGGCTATATTCTTGGTACGGGAAAAATCAAGACATTAATATCATCGCTCTAGAAGAAGAAATGAAAAAATGCTTAATCCAAGGATTGGCTAAATAAGTCAGTTATTTATCGGCAAAAGCTAAACTATTTAGGCCATTATTTGTATATATAACTAACAAGTGTTAGTTTTAGACAACAACTTGATAGTATATGTCAGAAAGCAGTCGATTTTTTGGACTTCAGGTTAAAAACCTACATAAAACAACCAGGGATTGTATGGTGGTAACTTTTGATGTGCCAGCTAATCTAAAAAAGCAATTTAGCTTTAAACAAGGACAATATCTCACGCTTGAAGTTGAAATAGATGGTGAAACAGTGAGGAGGTCATATTCCTTATGTTCAAGTCCTCTAGATGATGCTTGGCAAGTAGCTATCAAACAAATACCTTCCGGTAAATTTTCCACCTACGCAAATGAAGTAATGAAAGAAGGTGACATCATCGATGTCATGCAACCAGATGGTCGCTTCTATGTGGATGTGGATACTAGCCAAGATAAAAACTACATGGCATTTGCTGCCGGTAGTGGAATAACACCCATTCTTTCTATTATAAAGACACATCTCGCAAGCGAAGCTAATGCAACGTTTAAACTTTGCTACATAAATAAATCAGTCGCTTCGATTATTCTAAAAGAAGAACTTGAAGCACTAAAAAATATCTACCTTGATAGATTGGAAATCTACTATTTCCTAACCAAGGAATATAGAAACATCCCTTTATTTGACGGTAGACTAGATGAAGAAAAGCTATCAACTTTATTTGATAAATTCATTGACCTACCTTCGATGGATGAGTTTTTTATTTGCGGTCCAGAGGCTATGATTTTTATGGTTCAAGATTTCTTGCTAGCTAAAGAAGTTTCCAAGAAACAAATCCATTTCGAACTATTCAACACTAGCGGTTCTGCTGATAAATTGGCTGAAAAAGATTATAGCGCGGTCTCAGGAAACGAGGCAGAAATAACTATAATGGATGGTGGAAAAAGTTTTAACTTTAGTATTGAACAAGGTAGTCAGAATATACTTGACGCGGCATTGGCAAACCAGGCAGATCTTCCATTTGCCTGTAAAGGTGGTGTGTGTTGTACATGCAGAGCTAAATTAGTAGAAGGCAAAGTGGACATGCTAGCTAATTATGCACTCGAAGAAGATGAAGTTGAGGCGGGCTATATACTGACCTGTCAGGCCATACCGATTTCAGAAAAGATAGTTGTAGATTTTGATCAATAAATGTAAACATATGGAACATTCAATTGAATATTTAGAAAAACAATTTCAAGATCGGATCGATCGAGGAGAAAACATCGAAGCAAAGGATTGGATGCCCGAAAAGTATCGGAAAACGCATATCCGTCAAATCTCTCAGCATGCCCATTCGGAGATTGTAGGTATGTTACCAGAAGGTAATTGGATTAGCAGAGCTCCAAGCTTACGAAGGAAAGTAGCCCTACTTGCAAAAGTTCAGGATGAAGCTGGACACGGTTTGTATTTATATAGTGCTGCCGAAACCCTAGGAATAAGTCGAGATGAGCTATTTCACCAGTTGCATACAGGAAAAGCAAAATACTCTAGCATATTTAACTACCCGGCTGTGAGTTGGGCTGACATGGGAGCTATCGGTTGGCTAGTAGATGGAGCAGCTATTATTAACCAAGTTATGCTGACAAGAACTTCGTATGGACCTTATGCAAGAGCAATGGTTAGAATCTGCAAGGAAGAATCATTCCACCAGCGACAAGGTTATGAAATCATGATTACCTTATGCAATGGTACGGAAGAGCAAAAAGAAATGGCTCAAGATGCGCTGAATAGATGGTGGTGGCCTTCCCTGATGATGTTCGGCCCTACAGATGCAGAATCAACGCATACAGAACAATCCATGAAGTGGAAGATTAAGCGTAAAACTAATGATGAACTCAGACAGCAATTTATAGATATAACCATCCCGCAAGCTGAATTTCTAGGGCTTACCGTACCTGATCCAGATTTGAAGTGGAATGAAGAACGAGGTCATTATGATTTTGGTGAAATTGATTGGACTGAGTTTTGGCAAGTGGTAAAAGGTTATGGCCCTTGCAATAAAGAGCGTTTAAAAGCTAGAAATAAAGCTTGGGATGAAGGTGCATGGGTGAGAGAAGCAGCTTTAGCATACGCTGAAAAGCAGTCAGCTAAAAAAATCATTAGTAAAGCAGTTTAAAACGATTAGCATGAAAAATGAGTGGCCTTTATACGAAGTATTTATCCGAAGCAAAAATGGGCTTGAGCATCGACATGTAGGTAGTTTACATGCCAGCGATGCAGAAATGGCCATTGAGAATGCTCGGGATGTTTATACACGACGTCAAGAAGGTGTTTCTATTTGGGTGGTACCTTCTTCGGAAATTACCGCTTCGAATCCAGAAAACTTTGGTGAGTTGTTTGAGCCTGCTGAAGATAAGGTGTATCGACATCCGACCTTTTATGATCTTCCTCACGAATTAAAGCATATATAATGCAGGATAATCTGTACACCTATTTACTAATGCTTGGAGATAACTCCATGATTTTAGGCCATAGACTTTCTGAGTTGTGTGGTCACGGCCCGAGCTTAGAGACAGATATTGCCTTAACCAATATGTCTCTTGATTTATTTGGTCAAGTTCGTAGCTATTTCCAATATGCGGCTAAAGTAAAAGGAGATGATGCTACGGAAGATAGTATTGCTTTTTTGAGAACTGAGCGTAAACATTTGAGCTCCCTACTGGTCGAACAACCAAATACTGACTTTGCGCATGTGATTACCAGGCAGTATTTTTTTGATCAATATCATTTACTCTTATTAGAACAACTTTGCGAAAGCAACGATGACCAGATTAATGCAATTGCTAAAAAATCTATTAAGGAGGTAAAATACCATCATCGCTTTTCCAAAACATGGATGAGACGATTAGCCCAAGGGACTGATGTGAGTCACCAAAAAATGCAAGTAGCAGTAACTAGTCTATATCCATACACAGAAGAATTGAGTAAGGCAAATGGTGTCGAAAAAGCGATGTTAGCAGAAGGCATTGGAGCGGATTTGGATGCGATTAAAGTGCAATATTACAATGAACTTGATGGACTTTTAAGCGACATTGGACTACAAAAACCTGAAGAAGGATATTTTTATAAAGGAGGAAAAGAAGGAATTCACACCGAACATTTTGGTTTTATTCTTAGTGATTTTCAATATATGCAAAGAACCTATCCGGATATGACATGGTAGGACATTTAAGTCATATAGCTCCTGAAATATATCAGGCTTTGTACAAAGTTTCTGATCCAGAAGTTCCTGTTTTATCAGTACTTGACTTGGGAATTGTGCGTGATGTAAAACAAAGCGAGAAGCAACTCGAAGTAGACATAACACCCACTTACTCGGGCTGTCCTGCCATGGATATGATTGCGGTAGAAATTAAGTACGCGCTAGAAAGCATCGGCTTTCAGGCAAAGGTAAACTTGGTCCTTTCTCCGGCTTGGACAACTGATTTTTTAACTGAAGAAGGAAAAGATAAATTATTAAAATACGGGATTGCACCTCCATTGGAAACCAGTTTGGATAAGCAAGTATTATTCGAAGATGCGCGATTAGTGCCTTGTCCACAATGCCAATCTAGCAATACAAAACTCGTGAGCCAATTTGGTTCGACAGCATGCAAATCACTCTTTAAATGTGAAGATTGCTTAGAACCTTTTGACTACTTTAAATGCCATAAGTAAATGAAAACAATCGGAGTAATCGGAGCAGGAACGATGGGAAGTGGGATAGCACAAATTGCAGCAAGCAATGATTGTACAGTTCATTTGTTTGATATGCACGAAGAAGCCCTTACTATAAGTCAGGTCAAATTGGAAAAAATACTCAATCGACTTATCGAAAAGGGTAGGATTGATGAAGCAAAAAAAACAGCCATACAGTCAAATATTAATGTACACACAAGTATGGAACCTTTTGCTAGTTGTGATCTAGTAATCGAAGCGATTGTAGAAAATCCAAGCATAAAGAAAAAAGTATTCGAACAAGTAGAAAGCATAGTAAGTGAGGATTGCATCATTGCTAGTAATACTTCTTCTTTATCCATAACATCCTTAGCCGCTGGATTACAAAAACCAAGTAGATTCTTAGGGATACACTTCTTTAATCCGGCTCCACTCATGAAATTAGTAGAAATTATACCTGCTATTCAGAGCGACAAAAAGATGGTAGAAATAGCCAACCAGACGATTGAAAATTGGGGCAAGTTAACCGTAATTGCTAAGGATACTCCTGGCTTTATTGTTAATCGAGTCGCACGACCTTTTTACAGTGAGGCGCTTAGGATTTATGAAGAAGGATTTGCGGGTATGCAAATGATTGATTTAGCAATGAAAATGGCGGTTCCTTCAGGTTCTGAGGCTAAGGAAACTTCAAGCGCAGGTTTTAGAATGGGGCCATTTGAATTAATGGATTTTATCGGTCACGATGTAAACTTTGTGGTTACTGAAACCATGTACAATAGCTTTTATCAAGAAGCGAGATATAAACCATCTTTCACTCAAAAGCGTCATGTAGAAGCAGGTTATCTAGGGAGAAAGTCAGGCAAAGGCTTCTACGATTATGGACCCGACCGAATGGTGGTGGACATTTTACCTGATCCAGATCTAATCCAAAAAATTGCACATAGGATAGTCATCATGTTGATTAATGAAGCAGCTGATGCAGCTTACTATAATATAGCTTTGGCTGCAGATATCGACAAAGCTATGACTAAAGGGGTAAATTATCCTAAAGGTCTTTTGGCTTGGGCAGATGAATTAGGTATACAACACTGCGTTGATGCTCTGGATGCACTTTACGATAGGTATCATGAAGAAAGATATCGATGCAGTCCAATGTTGCGACAACTGGCAAAGAATGGCAAAACGTTCTTTGGCGATAACACATTAAAGAAAAATTTAATATGACAAGTAAATCCTTGGCACAACAAGTATATTCCAAAATGATGGAAAAAGACTATTGCAGTCAATGGATGGGAATCGAACCATTAATCATCGAGGAAGGTCTTTGTAAATTGTCTATGAAAGTCAAAAGGGAAATGCTAAATGGTTATAGCATTTTGCATGGAGGCATAGCTTTTGCCTTCGCAGACAGTGCTTTTGCCTTTGCATCAAACTCCTATGGAAGGATTGCAGTCAGCATCAATGGCTCGATGAATTACGCTGGTTCTGCTGTAGAAGGAGACATCTTAATCGCTGAAGCTAAGGCCCTAAATGTATCCTATAAGAAAGCTGATTTTGACGTAAATGTCTGGAAGGAGGGAGACCAAAATATACTCTATTACTTTAGAGGAACGGTCTATAGAAAGAGTGAAGAAGTACTATCTTAAACCAATATTGAACAAGAAAAATAATACATGGAAGCATATTTAGTAAGTGGAATACGTACGGCGATTGGAAATTTCACTGGTAGTTTATCGACCATTCGAACGGATGATTTAGGAGCCATTGCTATCAAAGCTTTAATGGATTTAAATCCTAATGTTCCCAAAGAAGCAATCGATGACGTGATTATGGGCTGCGCTAATCAGGCAGGTGAGGATAATCGAAATGTGGCCAGAATGTGTTCGCTTTTAGCTGGCTTGCCATGGTCTGTCCCGGGAGAAACGGTCAATCGCCTATGTTCGTCTGGCATGTCAGCGATTATTCATGCAAACAGAGCAATCAAAGCAGGTGATGGTCATCTATTTGTTGCTGGTGGTGTAGAAAATATGACTCGTGGGCCTTGGGTCATCTCCAAAGTGTCCAAAGCTTTTGGTCGAGATGCTAATATGCACGATAGTAGCTTTGGTTGGCGTTTTATCAATCCTAAAATGCAAGCCTTATATGGCACTGATGGAATGGGAACAACAGCTGAAAACCTAGCAGAAAAATACAGTATAAATCGAACCGATCAAGATAAATTTGCTTACTGGTCTCAAATGAAAGCTGCCAAAGCCCAAGCTTCAGGACGTCTTGCAAAAGAGATAATCGCTGTGGAAGTACCACAAAGAAAAAAAGATCCCATCATCTTTGATCAAGATGAATTTATCAAGCCACAAACCAGTTTAGAAGTCTTAGCTAAGTTAAGAACAGCGTTCAAAAAAGAAGGTGGAACCGTAACGGCAGGTAACGCATCAGGTCTTAATGACGGAGCCGCTGCCACTCTGATTGCTTCTCATCATGCTGTAGAAAAATATAACCTAAAGCCACTAGCTAGAATAGTATCATCTGCGGTGGTAGGTGTGGAGCCTAGAATTATGGGAATAGGTCCTGTTTATGCTTCAGAAAAAGCACTAACTAAAGCTGGATTAGCCTTAGATGATATGGACATTATAGAGCTCAATGAAGCATTTGCAGCCCAGTCCCTCGCATGTACAAGAGCCATGGGATTAGCCGATGATGATCCTCGAATAAATCCAAATGGGGGAGCGATTGCCATTGGACATCCATTAGGAGTCACGGGTACTCGTATTATGCATTCAGCAGCTTTAGAATTACATGAGCAGAATAAAAAGTATGCTCTAGTTACACTTTGTGTTGGAGTTGGCCAAGGCTATGCGACCATCATTGAACGAGTTTAAGAAATTAACGTCTTATTAAAAATGCAAATTAGTTTATCATGAAACTAGGAAATTATATACAGGGAAACTGGGTAGAAGGAGATGGAGAAGGCAGTGCATTATACAATGCCGTAAATGGAGAAGTGATCGCTCATGCTACCACAAAAGGATTGGACTTTGGTGCTATTTTGTCATACGGGCGAACAGTTGGAAACCCGGCCTTGAGAAAAATGACTTTTCAAGAACGTGGGAATATGCTTAAAAAGCTAGCCCTATATTTAGTAAAAAGAAAAGATAAATACTACGAAGTAAGCTATAAGACCGGAGCGACAAAGATTGATTCTTGGATAGATATTGAGGGAGGTTTTGGTAATTTATTTGCTAACGCATCTTTGCGAAAAGTTTTTCCAAATCAAGCCTTTCATGTAGAAGGTGACCCAGTGGATTTATCGAGAGGTGGACAGTTTATGGCACATCATATTTTAGTGCCTAAACGAGGAGTTGCCATTCATATTAATGCCTATAATTTTCCTATTTGGGGAATGCTAGAGAAATGTGCCGTTAATTGGATGGCAGGTGTTCCTGCCGTTGTCAAGCCAGCTACTGCCACTTCATTCCTTACAGAAGTAGTCGTAAGAGACATCATAGAATCAGGCATTTTGCCAGAAGGTTCATTGCAACTTATTTGTGGTTCTGCTCGAACCATTCTTGATACGGTAGACTTTCAGGATGTAGTTACGTTTACAGGTTCTGCAAGTACAGGGAAAATGCTAAAAGCTCACCCTCGAATTATAGATAAGGCAGTGCCATTTAATATGGAAGCTGATTCCTTAAACTGCGCAGTCCTAGGCGAAGACGCCGTTCCGGGAACGGAAGAGTTTAAGTTATTTATCAAGGAGGTACGAAAAGAAATGACGGTGAAGTGTGGACAGAAATGTACGGCTATCAGAAGGATTATTGTACCCGAAAACTTAGTTGAGGATGTCCAGATTGCGCTTGGAAAAGAATTATCGCGAGTGACCATCGGAGACCCTACCATGAAAGAGGTGAGAATGGGTGCACTTGCCAGCAAGGCACAAGTAGAAGAAGTAAAAGAACGCATTGCAGATATTAGTAAAACAGCTGATATTGTATTTGGTCATATGGATGCCATTGATTTGGTAAATGCAGACTTTGAAAAAGGAGCCTTTTTAAGTCCAGTATTAATGGTAGAGCAAAATCCATTTACTAACGAACAAGTACATAATGTAGAGGCATTTGGTCCTGTATCCACTATCATGCCTTATAAAAATATAGACGAAGCAGTTGCTTTGGCTCATAAAGGGCTTGGTTCCTTAGTATGTACCATCGCAACTAATGACCATACAATTTCTAGAGATTTTGTAGTAGAAGCAGCAACGCACCATGGTAGAATTTTGGTTTTAAACAGGCATATGGCAAAGCAAAGTACGGGCCATGGATCACCGCTACCGAGCCTAGTACACGGAGGTCCTGGTAGAGCAGGAGGTGGAGAAGAAATGGGAGGCATGCGTGGTGTAAAACACTATATGCAGCGTTGTGCAGTGCAAGGAACCCCAAGTTCAATTTCCGAAATTACGGGTATTTACCAAGCCGGTGCTGAGTACAAAGAAAGTCCGAATCATCCATTTTCATACCATTGGGAAGACATAGAGATGGGTATGTCTTTACTCACTCATAAGCGGACAATCACAGATACAGATACTATCAATTTTGCCAATCTTAGTTGGGATCATTTTTATGCGCACACAGATATAACTTCTCTCGATGGGACTATTTTTGAGCGAAGAGTTGCACATGGTTACTTTATCCTTGCGGCAGCGGCTGGATTGTTTGTTTATCCAAACAAAGGGCCTGTTGCGGCTAATTACGGATTAGAAGAATGTCGTTTTTTAAAACCGATGTACCACAATGATACCATTCAGGTTAGGTTAACCTGTAAAGAAAAAGTAGATCGAGATCAGAAAGGGAAAGAATTGCCAGCTGGAGTAGCCAAATGGTTTGTAGAGGTATTTGATCAGGAAGGAGAACTAGCTGCTGTTGCAACGATCTTGACATTGGTCCAAAAGAAATGTCCGATGCAGCCATTTACATCGAATGAGGTGGTCAAATCTATCAGTAAATTAAAAGAAGACGCAAAGCCTGAGTGGGGAATAATGAGCGCTCAGCATATGGTAGAGCATTTGATTATGAATTACAAATGGGCCATGGGAGAGGGGCAGCCTGAAATAGTAACTCCGGAAGCAAAAATTGAAAAGTATCAGGAGACTTTATATAATTTTGTACCAATGCCGAAACACTATGAACACCCGCTACTTAAAAAAGGAGAAACTGAAACATTAAGCTATCCATCGTTTGATGAGGCGAAAGCAGATCTTATAGCTTATGCTCATAAATACGATGAATATTATAAGGAAAACCCACTTGCCGAATCTAATAACCCAGTTTTTGGTACTCTAAACAAGGAAATGTGGGATCTCATGAATCGTAAGCATTTCCATCACCACTTCAAACAATTTAATATTCTAAATTAATGACTGTTCAAGATTATTTAGACAATATACCGGAAGATCGCATAGAGGCTTTTAACAAACTAAGAGAAACGATTGCGGAAAACATAGACCCCGATTTTCAGGAAACCATCATGTATAAGATGATTGCTTATGTTGTGCCTAAATCAATATTCCCTGATGGTTATCATTGTGACACTTCATTACCTTTACCATTTATAAACATAGCTAATCAAAAGAATTTTATTGCACTCTATCACATGGGCTTGTATGCTGATGAAGCACTTATGGACTGGTTTGTCAGTGAATATCCTAATCATGCAAAGCGCAAATTAGACATGGGGAAATCCTGTGTACGCTTTAAAAAAATGGATGATATCCCATTCGAATTAATCGGCCAATTGATAGCTAAAATGAATGTGCAAGATTGGCTAGATATCTACACAACAGTTATTAGAAAATAATAAGCTAGAAGAAGGAACTAAAAAACACATTATGTTTTTTATTAATATATAAGTACCGAATTGTTAAGAGTGTTAAAGTTATGTACCTAGCATTATTTCTCTAAGTCTAAAGAATGTAAGCCGATTATACATTCCTTTTTTCGTTTACTATTTTATCATTAATTGGACATGTTAGTCTTTCTAAATGTCTGTTTTAAACACGTAAATAATTAATAAGTTTATGAGAAAATTGTTATGTTGTGCATTAGCTATTTGCTGGCTAAATAGTGAAGTTTTAGCCCAATTACGTTCATCGAGTGTAAACACACTCACTACAAAATTAATTGATGAAAAAGGTCAATTAGTAGCCTCAGAAACCTACCAGGGATTACAAGCAAATTCGTTTAATATTCCACAATTTATTGAAGATCATGTAGATCAATACCGAGTAAAAATTAGCGGTCTTTTTAAAACTGACCAAGAAGTAGATTACATAAAATTTGACAGTAAACAACTTGGAGAAATAGATGCTGATGGATTTTGTGAGGTGAATGAATCCAGTATTAAGCCACTACTCGGTATTGTAGTGACAGGTTGTGAAAATCTCTATGGAGTAGAAATAACAAGAATAGCAGCTAATACAAATGCTACTCAAGCAGATCTGCAAATTGGTGATGTAGTCGTGAGTTTAAACGGCGAAATGATCAACAGTTATTGCGATCTAAAAATGCTTGTTAATGAGACCTCAGTGGGTGATGAAGTTTCCCTATCAGTCTTAAGAAATGGTAAAGAGTCGATAAAGAAAGTAGTAGTGGGTGCTCAGATTAAGAATCAGGTAAGTTATACAAGTTGTGATAAATCAGCACAAGAATTGCTGGTACAACAAGATGGCGAACAAGCACTTGAAGCAACATTGAACAGCTTCCCTAATCCTACTAAAGGCATAAGCTTTATTCAATTTGCGAGTGATCTAGAGGCTCCGATTACTTTATACGTTATGAATGAGGCAGGTGCTATTATCGAGAAGCAAACATATCCATTCTTTGCAGAGTCTTTACGATCATCTTATGATTTTGATGGCTTGCCAAGTGGAGTTTATTATATTATGGTGGAACAAGAAGACCAAGTTTATAAAACTAAGGTTTTAGTCTTCGAACATTAAGACCAGACAAGCTGAATAAAAAGTCCTTTTGATCAAAAGGACTTTTTTTTTCTCTAACGTATAACGTCTAATCTCTAAAAAATCCAAGTACTTAGTACTCAGTAGCTAGATATTAGATTCTAGATATTTTTGTAAGCAACATTAAGTATTTAATGAAACATAACCTCAAACCTCAAACCGCTAATCTCTAACTTCTAACGTCTAACCTTTAAAAAATCCAAGTACTTAGTACTCAGTAGCTAGATATTAGATTCTAGACATTTTTGTTAGCAACATTAAGTATTTAATGAAACATAAGTGTACGTCCCTGATATAGGTTGACCGCAATGGTTAAGAAATGAAAGCAAATAT
>JAHDEC010000001.1:0-303137 GCA_020629035.1 Saprospiraceae bacterium
CATAACCGATTAAAACCGCTTTTTCTTATGAAAATGGTTACTTACACACAAACAACGCAAATAAATTTCCTTAAACTAGGAGTTGTATTTGCATTTATTTTCGCTGCATTTAATACGAATGCACAATGCGACGGGACTGAGTCCCCAACATGTAATAATGGAGTGCAAATTTCATTAGATGCTGAATGTTCAGCTACAGTTGGTCCTGATTTAATGCTCGAGTCTCCTAATGATATGTGTGATTACAAAGTTGTAATTACAGGTCATGATGATGTCATGGTTGCAATGTCACAATATAATGACGCTGGAACACCTGATGATTATTCAGATGATGTATTTATTTCTCACCCTACGATTGGATCTTCAGATGTAGATAGTACTTACAAAGTAAGTGTTTTCTTATCTCCAGATCCTAACGGTAATTCTTGCTGGGGTTCTATCATTGTGGAGGATAAAATTCCACCACAACTTGAGTGCTTGGATTCTATGAGAGCAAGTTGCAACTTAGGAATGTCTCAAGATGTACTTACTAGTTCATCAAGTGATGAAGAGTATTGTGCAGATGAAGACACAGGAGCCGGAGTTATGGACTTTGATTTTACTTTATCTTTTGGATCAGGCCTAAACCACTGGGAATTGGTGGAAAGTTTAAACATTAGTTTAAACCTTGCTGATGGAGCATGTGATGTTTCTGATTACACGATAGATATTACAGCTCCAGACGGCTCTACAGGAGTCGCTACCATGGTAAGTGGTGTTTTTGTAACTACCGACTTTGATGGTCTGCAAACGGACGAACATGTAGAAGGTGATTGGAGCTTAATCATAACTCCTACCGGAGGTGATTGTGAAATAACCAGTGTTTGTTTAGAAATCTTTTCTGAGTCTTTTTACACTTACGACTATCCAGAAAATTGTGATAATATAAACGTCAGCATTTTAGATGATGACTTTGACATGTTAGACTGTCGGGAAGAAACAGAAATTTTCACGGCTAAACGTGATATTACTTACATTGTAAGTGACAATTCTGGTAATGCCGATACTTGTGTATTTTCTATCTATTATCTAAAGAAAACCTTGGATGATATAGATTTCCCTGATGATATTACTGGTCCTTGTGAAGACTTTCTAGGTGACTATGATATCAATCAAAACGGAAGTCTTGAAGACTCGGAATTAGCACCAAGCGTAACGGGTGTTCCACAAATAGAAGGAGAAGATTTATATCCTACACCGGAAAATAATTTCTGTATGTTCAATATCAGTTATTCTGATGAAAATATAGAATCATGTGGAGGAACGTTTAAGTTAATTAGAACTTGGACAGTATATGACTGGTGTGCTGCTGAAATAAGAACTCAAGATCAGGTTATTAAATCTGTAGATTTTGAAGCGCCGTTGATTGTTTGTCCAGTTGATCAGATTTTAGAAGCAGGAAATGCTATCGCTATAGCGATGAATCCTCATACTTGTGAAGGTGATTTAGTAGTCGATCCATATGGAGTGTTAGCAGTCAAGAATGGTACTGAAATTCAGTTTTCTTTTGACTGTTCTGGAATTGAAATTACTGTGCTTTATAAGGAAGCAAATGATTTTGGATTTCCTGAGCCAAGTGAACCATTCTTAAACGATGGAGTAATTGCAAATAGTGATGGAACATTTACTATTCCGGATTTATCAGGCCCTAGGGTTTGGATAAGATATAATATTCAAGACGAGTGTGGAAACGTATTAACTTCAGACTTTGGTCCAGAAGGAGAATATGACTTTGGATGTGCTTTTGAGGTAGATCTTATCGATAGCAATCCTCCAACAGCAGTTTGTGATGAATTTATTGCAGTGACATTAGGTGAAAATGGATGGGCAAGAGTAAATGCTACTTCAGTAGATGATGGATCTCATGATTGTGATTCTTTATCATACCAAATCAGAAGAGTAAATGGCCCAGTATGTAATGTAGATGAGTTTGAAGCACCAGGTCATAATGATTTAGAGTTTGATGATTTCACACAATTTTGTTGTGCTGATTTAGGTGCAGATCCTGGAATTATGGTGGAAATGCAAGTGACAGATCCTGCTGGAATGACAGCTTCTTGTATGACCTTTGTGGTTGTTCAAGATAAGCATGATCCTGAATTAGTAAGTTGTCCAGCTGATAAACCAATCTCTTGTTTAGATATAAACAACCTTACCAGTTCTTTAACTGGAGAACCAGTAGTAACTGACAATTGTGGCTTTACAGGACCGTTTTTCGACGAGACTAGAAGTTTAGACGAATGTAATGTAGGAACGATTGATCTTGACTGGTATGTTTTAGATCTATCGGGTACAAGGTTTAACGTATGTGAACAAGAATTAACTGTAGAGAAAGATTTAGATTTAGCTGGGTTGATTGATTATCCTGCAGATATTATTGATCCACCACTTACTTCTTGTATTGGTACAGATACAGATCCAAATAGTGTTACTGGAGAATACCCAACTTATGATGGTGTAAATATTAATCAAGCAGGTCAGTGTGCAAATATTACATACACACATACAGATCAAATATTCACAAGCGATGCAGAAGCATGCCTTAAAATACTAAGAACTTGGACAGTTATCGACTGGTGTTTGTATGATTCTGATAACCCGTCTAGCGGTTTATATAGTCATGTACAAACGATTAAAGTGAATCTTGACAAAGGTCCTGCTATAACAGTTTGTAGCCCTGATCAGGTAGAATATTGTGCTAGTGCATCTAATGGTTGTAGAAGTCAAGTAGAAGCTTCTATTACAGCAATTGATGGTTGTACAGGTGAGCTTTTAACAGACGAAGCGTATTACAGTTACCAAATTACTGCAATACCAGGTGGTGAAGATTTTGGTGGTAATAATGCAAGTAGCAGTTTTAACAGAAACCTCCCAATAGGTAGATATAATATTCACTGGGAAGTAGTTGATAATTGTGGAAATACACAAACTTGTGATCGAGAAATTGAAGTGATCGATTGTAGTACACCTTCTCCATATTGTATTGGAAAGTTGACTATCACTTTGATGCCTACTACAGATGAGGTTCAGTTATGGGCTAGCGATTTTGTACTGAAAGGTGATGAGTATGTATATGATGATTGTGATGATGATGTTGCTTTCTCGTTTACAGCGAATCCTTTAGATATCTCGGAAACATTTAACTGCGATCATGTAGGAGAAAATGTAATTAATATCTTCTTTACAGATGATCATGGAAATCAAGATTTCTGTACCGTAGAATTAACTATTCAAGCGAATGGAGATGCTTGTGATCCAGATGATGGTGGCGGTGAATTTTCAAAGCCAATGGTTGCTGGATCAGTGAAAACTGAAAGCAACGAAGAACTTGCAGAAGTATCTGTTATGTTAGAAAGCATGAGTGATCACAATGAGGATTACTTAATGACAGAGGACAATGGATATTTTGCCTTTGAAGAGTTAACGTCTAATGAAGATTACATGTTAATGCCAACAAAGAATGACGAGCATATTAATGGAGTAAGTACATTAGATATTGTGCTAATCCAACAGCATATCTTAGGACTCAATGATTTAGATTCTCCATATAAGTTAATTGCTGCTGATGTTAACAATAACGAGAAGATTACAGCATCTGACTTACTGGAAATCAGACAATTAATTCTAGGAATTAATGAAGAATTTACACAAAATCAGAGTTGGAGATTTGTGGACGCGGCGCATAACTTTGTAGACCTAAGTACTCCATGGCCATTTACTGAACAAATCATAATAGATGATATCACTAGTGATGTGATGAATCAAGATTTTGTAGCAGTAAAAGTTGGTGATGTAAACAATACAGCTACAATAAATTCAGTTTCAGAAGAAGCGGATACTAGAAATAGAGATGCATTTATTCTTAAGACTGTGCAAAACGGAAATACTATCTCCCTAATAGTTGACGAAAAGTCAAGTATAAATGGTGCTCAGTTTACCCTCGATTTTAATGAGTTAGTTACGATTAATGAAGTAAGTTCTTCAATGCTTGCGATTAATCAAGGCAACTATAGTAGTCATAAATCATCAGAAGGTTTAATGAGCTTTTCTTGGAATAGTTCTGAAGCTATAGATTTTGAAAAAGGTGAAGAATTTATTAAAATAACTTTAGCTGATAACAAGACATTGGACCAACTAAGCATAAGTTCTGAACTTACGAAAGCAGAAGCTTATAATGCATCACTTGATCTAATGGACATTACTTTGAATAACAAGGATTTAGCTGCTAATTTGGAAGTTTTCCAGAATAGACCAAATCCATTTAATTCAATGACTAGAATTAGCTTTGATCTTCCAGAAGATGACTTAGTAAGACTAGTTGTTATGGATGTAAACGGAAGAATTATTCAATCTAGCGAAAATTGGTACAAAAATGGATTGAATGAAGTAATAGTAAACATGAGTCAGACAAATTTTGAAGGAGTACTTTATTACGAATTATCAACTTCAAAATATTCTGTCACTAAGAAAATGATACGCATAAAGTAATTTATGCAAAGACATAGCTAGAAATCGAATGTTTGAAAATCGTCTTGACCTAATTGGAAAAGACGATTTTCAATGTTTGAAGACTACAGAACAGTATAATAATACGTTTCAGTAGTAGTTTAATGCTAAGAATTTCAGAAATATGGTAATTTCCTATATATCTGAAAATTATATATGTTAAATTTGTAAAATATTTTACAGCCAGATATTCAAGTCTCATATATGAAAAATGGAATAAATATTCTAATCCTGTTTTTTTCTTTTATTGGTTTTGCAAATGCTCAAATAAATATTGAATTTAGCTCATCGCAAACACCTACACCAGGTCAAACATTTAATGTTGATGTGGGAGTCAGTAATTATACTGATATATTAAGTAATCAATATTGGATAAAATGGGATTCTACTGTCCTTGCTTTTAATGCAGTTAACAATGTTACTACTGATTTAGAAGCATTTGACAATAATTCATTTAGTACTCCATTTACCACTCAATCTGGTAAAGATGGAGTTATTGGTGTTTCTTGGAATGATTTTGATTTAGAACCACCTTATGGAGAATTACCGGATAACACCAATTTGTTTTCTATTGTATTTGATGTAGTGGGTGAACCATGTGATAGTACGGCATTGACCGTAGAAGACTTCGACGTTTTCCAACTAATAGAAATTATTGATGGAGACGAAAACGAAATTGGTTTAACATTCGATGCACTTCCTGTACTTATTCCAGGTGCAGATTGTACCGATCAGCCACCGATGGAAACTTGTGGAATCGAAAACGATAATGCAGAGGTTACGCTGTTTTTAGCAGAAATTGAAGGAGCACCCGGAGAAACGGTATGCGTTCCTTTTATGGCTAATGATTTTACCGATATAACTGCCTTGCAAGGAGGGATTGTATTTGACAGCACCATAGTAAATTATGCGGGCGTTCAGAATTTAAATTTACCTCCACCATTTTCAGCATCAAACTTTAGCGAATTTACTGCGGATTCTTTAACGTTCTTATGGTTTGATAATACGGGGGTTACACCTTTTAGCTCTCCAAACGGAGGCGTTATTTTTGAAGTTTGCTTTGAGATTGTTGGTGAAATAGGTGAATGCTCATTTATTGAAATATTAGATGTAGATAATTCGATTATTGATATTAGTGGTACAAGTGGCTCATTAGAATTCGAAACAGTATGTGGAGAAGTATGTGTGGTTGATGTTCCACCACCCGGGGCTCTAACGATAACCGCAGCTGATTTGGATGTCGAACCAGGAGAAGACATTTGTGTACCAGTTTCAGCTACTAATTTTACAGATATACTAAGTTTTCAATACACGATGACTTGGGATGAGAATATCCTAGAATACACAGGTTTGAAAAACTTAAGTCAAGATCTACCATTATTCGAAGGTGGAAATATTAGTTACTCTCCACCTAACGTCCTAACAGTGAGTTGGAATAGCTCGAATGGAGAATGTATGTCATTTCCTGATGGAATATTGTTATACGAGCTAGGTTTCACTGTGAGCCCTAGTTGTAGTGAAGGAGATATGACTTCCATCGAATTTATAGAATCACCATCCGAATTTGAGGTTACCGATTGTGATGCCATGGTAATCGAATCAGTTTTTCAAGATGCAGAGTTAACTTGCGTTGACATTATAGACCCGCCTTGTAACCTAGGTGTATCACTCACTCCTAGCGATGTAGATTGTTTTGGAGATGCAACAGGAAGTATCACGGTGCAAGCTACCGATGGAGTAGGACCATTTGTCTGCATGTGGGACACCGGAAGCAATGGCCCACTATCAACTAGTGATTGTGTATTGATGAATGTTGTTGCAGACAGCTACTTTGTCACCATCACAGATAGTGAAAACTGTACAGCTGTTGCTTCTACAACCATAAATGAGCCTGCTACTCCATTAAGTTTTTCTAGTACCAATGCAACTGATGCAGATTGCACTACTGGAGGTACAGTAAGTGTAAACGTCGAGGGTGGAACTGGAGCATATGCTTACAGTTGGGATAACGGTTTATCTGATCAAAACGCACATAATAACCTAACAGCAAATACATACTGCGTAACCGTCTCTGACGAAAACAGCTGTGTGATATCAACCTGTTTAGTGGTAGAAGGTGCTTCAGATATTAGTTTAGATTGTGTGGTTACAAATGTTACTTGTGATACCCAAGGAGCTATAGATTGCACAGTGACCGGTAGTGATAACATTAGCTATGACTGGGCAGATATACCAGGAAGTCCAAATGTTGAAGATCGGGTTGGTCTTGATTGTGGTGAGTACACAGTTACAGTTACAGAAACCACTACTGGTTGTACTGCAACAGGAACTTACGAGGTTTTGTGTCTCATTCCAGATTTAACTATAAATATTGTAACTCAAGATATAGATTGTGACAATGAAACAGGAAGTGCAACTGTAGAGTGTACTGGAGGTTGTCCAAATATTGAATACGAGTGTTTACTGTTTGGAAACGTTGTTGACTGTGATGAAATCACGGGTTTAGCTGCAGGTATGTATACTTTATGTAAACAAGAGGTAGGTAATCCTTCAAGCCAAGTTTGTGAAGATTTTACGATTGAATCAGATTTAGGTGAATTGACTATAGACAATGTTAGCTCTACAGATGTAAGTTGTGTTGGAGCGGAAGATGGAACGATCATGGCTGATATTTCTGGTGGTTGTGGACCCTATATTTGTTACATAAATTCGAACGTAGTCGATTGTGGTAACATTATCCTACCAGCAGGGAATTACCAGTTCTGTGTTGAAGATGATAACGGAGATGTATGCTGGCCAGATTCTTTAGTTATCGGATCACCTGATCCAATTTCTATCAGCATTACTGAAATAGATCTAACCGGCGGATCCTTCACTTTAGATGCTACGGTAACTGGTGGTACAGGAACCTTAAGTTATGAATGGTTAGATGATACAATGACACCAATTGCAATGACCGAAGACTTAGTTAATGTTGGTCCCGGAACATACACACTTACTGTGACAGATGAAAATGATTGTACTGAATCAGTGAGTTATACAATAACCACTGAAGTACTGATCGATTCAGTCATTGTGATTTCGGAAGCTGAATTTAACGGTTTTGGTGTTTCATGTGATAGTGTTTGTGATGCGATGGTTACCGCTAATATAACAGGGATTGCTCCTTTTGATATTGTTATTACAGATACTAATGGCCAAGTGATTGCCGAAAGCATGGTGCTTCCAATCGAAGGCTTATGTGCAGGTTCTTACTTTTTATCGGCAACAGACGCAACTGGTGCCATGTCTAGTGACTTAGCATTTGAAGTTACCGAGCCAGAACCTCTTGAGGCATCTGTAGGAACTATCATTTGTGAAAGTGGAATGGGTTTATCTGACGGATCTATCCAAATGAATGTAAGTGGTGGAGTAGCACCATACACCTATGAATGGAACCCTGAAGGCTCAGATGGACCCACGAATCCTAACTTGCCAGCAGGTGTTTATACCTTAGAAATTACAGATGATAATGGCTGTGATTGGATATCGGGCCAACAAATAGAAGTTATGCCATGTGATTCCACCGATATACCTTGTTACGAAGCAACAACCGTGATAACACCAAATGGAGATACATACAATGAATTTTTTGAAATAGAATGTATTCTAGCTGGAGAACATACGGGATCACAATTAGATCTTTACGATAGATATGGAAGAAAAGTAAATGGATTTACAAATTATGATAATTCATGGAATGGATTAGATGATTCAGGAGAACCACTACTTGAGGGAGCTTATTATTGGGTACTGGAGTTGGATTTTCCTAATGGAGCGAGGGAGTTATTAAAGGGTACAGTAACCTTATTAAGAGACTAATCGCACATCAAAAATGACAATGACTATGAAACATATTTTATATACGCTTTTTATCGTTTTTATTAGTACTCAGTTAATGAGTCAGTCAAGATATTTTGACGAACGATATATTTTTACTCAGTCTTATGTGCAGCCAGTATTAGTTAATCCTGGTGCTATCGGCAGTACACCTTATCATACCGTGTTTTTTGGATACAGAAATACATGGGCTGGTTTTGATGGTACGCCTAAGACTTTTACCTTAAGTTATGATGGACCGATTGCTAATAGATTGAGTTTAGGAGCTATGGTTTTATCGGACACTAATGGTGCCTTAGAAACTACAAAGGGTCAAGTAGGTTTATCATACTCCATTAACTCGCCGGAGAATAAGGTGGGATTTGGTTTGACAGGAGAAATAGTACAGCACAGTGTCGATGCTGGCGTTTTAAACCAAAATATTGATGTGGATGATCCGACTATTTTAAGTCGATTTGACGGAGTTAACTATTTCGATGTTTCTTTTGGAGTATTTGGTGAGTATCAGGAGAAGTTTATTTATGGACTTGCTTTACCAAGTTTAGTTAGTTCACTCATAGATGATAATCCAGATGTAGAACGCGAGCAGGAGTTTGGCTACCTATTACAATTAGGATACCGTCATGCAATGCCACAATATGACATGACAATTACTCCATCCATTATGGTTAAGGATTTAATGTTTGTGCCATTGCATGTAGACATTAATGTTTTAGGAGAGTTCTTAGATGATAAATTAAGTGGCGGTATTACATATACCGTTGGAGCTGATGAGCGATTGGGTTTCTTAATCGGTACCAGATTAAATGCTTTCAATTTCTTTTATACCTATAATGTATCTCGACATGAGTTCCAGCAATATAATAATGGATCACATGAGATATCTGTGCGTTTAGACATTGGAAGAAAAGATAAAGTGATGATGCAAGAAGAAGAAATGATGGAAAAGGATATTGAACAATAAATTCCACTGTAACGTAATTTTGAAAGACCATAATTGTAATGATTATGGTCTTTTTTATTTATAGAAAATGAATGGCGATTCTATATTAAAGGAAGCAGCAATTATATACCTTTGATGCATTAAATCAATCGACTATGATTCCTTTAATAGATATGCCCAATTTTGCCTCCCCAGAGGTACTTATGGCTCTTTTAGCCTTAACTTTCCTAGAAATAGTATTAGGAGTAGATAACATTATTTTCATCTCTTTAGAGGCTAATAAACTGCCTGAAGAGAAGCGAAAGCGAGCGACAAATATCGGTTTGATTTTAGCCATGGGCATTCGGATTGCCCTATTGTTTGGTATAAGTATTCTTACGGCTATGGAAAAGCCTTGGCTCAGCTTTGACCTATTTGGTAAACATATAGGTTTTTCGGGTCAGAGTATCATTCTGATTTTGGGTGGTTTGTTTTTACTATACAAAGCAGTAGCAGAGATTCATCATAAACTGGAGGGTGACGAAGCTCATGGAGGATCTGGTGCTAAGAAAGGGGTTTCCATCACTAATGTTATTATTCAGATTACTTTGATCAATATTGTTTTTTCTATAGACTCTATTTTAACAGCAGTAGGAATGACTGCAGGAATAGATGGTGCCTTACCCATCATGATTTTAGGAGTAGTGTTTTCTGTGATAGCTATGATGTTATTTGCTATACCATTAGGTAGATTTATTAATAATCACCCAACTATTCAGATTTTAGGACTGTCATTTCTTATATTAATTGCATTCTTATTAATCGCCGAGGGAGCACATAAAGCCCACCTAATGGAAGGAGCTATCCCGAAAGGATACTTATATTTTGCTATTGCATTTTCTCTTGGGGTAGAAGCACTTAATATGCGTATGACTAAGAAAAGAAAAAAGCCTCTACAGTTGCATGGTATTTCTGAAGAAGCGCACGAAAAAGGAATGATTTAAATAAAATATATGGAATTTCAACTGGACAGGGATTTAGTGTTTTTTGATGTAGAAGCAACTGGCTTAAACGTCTTAAAAGACCGTATCATCCAAATAGGACTTATTAAGTATTTTAAGGATGGTCGCGAACCTGAAGAGTTTGAGATGCTCATTAATCCTTCGATGCACATCTCCCAAGAATCTATGGAAGTGCATGGGATTACACCTGATATGGTGAGGAACAAACCTACCTTTATTCAGGCAGCCGATAAGTTATGGTCCTATTTTGAGAATTCAGATTTAGCAGGATATAACTCTGATAGATTTGATATTCCAATGCTGATGGAAGAGTTTAACCGAGCTGGAAAGACATTGGACATCACTCGAGTGAAAACCCTAGATATTCAGAAGATTTTCTACAAAATGGAACCTCGTACATTAGTTGCTGCGCTCAAATACTACTGCGGAGAAAAGTTAGAAAATGCTCATGATGCCTTAGCTGATGTACAAGCTACTGTCGATGTGTTTAAGGGAATGATCTCCAAGTATAAGGGTACAAAAATAGAAGATGCAGAGGGCAATGAAATAGACAATCCAATTAATGGGAATGTATCCGAAATTTCAGCCTTTCTAAAAGATAAACGTACCGTCGATGTGACTAATCGATTTAAGTATGCCTCAGATGGCAGCATCGTATTTAATTTTGGAAAATATATTGGTCAGCCAGTCGCACCCGTTCTATATAAGGATCGTCAATATTATCAGTGGATTTTAGATAAGGATTTTTCGATTCAGGTAAAGCAAATTGTCAAAAAACTATTCAAAGATTATGAGAATAAGCTTAGTGGGAAAAGTACTTTGTTTGATTAGTATTCTTTTACTCGGTTCATGTTATGAAAGGCAAGAAGGCTGCCTAGAACGGTGGGCGAGTAATTATGATATTACTGCCGATACAGCCTGTGATGATTGCTGTACCGAACCAGATGTAATTTTGCGTTTCAGCACTTTTTATGATTCGGTAAGCATTAGTCGTGATAGTGTTTATTTAGATGATGAAGGAAACACTTTTCAGTTTATTAGTTCAGAATTTTTTATTTCAAGGTTTCGAGGGTGGAATAGTGAAGGAGATACCATAAAAAGTGCTGATACAGTTACTGTACTCAATGAAATTTACATTGATGATTTTTTCTTTAGTCCCCAAACTTCAAGTAAGAATGTTGGATTTATACGGGATATTGATCGTTTAGATACGCTGGAGTTTTATATTGGAATAGGGCAGACCATGCAGGACACCTCCTTTCTTACCAGCGATGATGTAGATTTAGCCGCAGCCAATGATAGTCTCTTTGTGGAAGATGATATATACAGCACGTTTAACACAGTATTGGCCATAGACACTAGTCAGTTAGACACTATTAGATATCGATCTTTTGGGATGGCAAATGACTTAAAGTTTACCGTACCATTGACAAATATGGATGGTGAAGGAATAGATCTTTCTGAAGGCCTCGACAGGACATTTGAGATCATTTACTTCCTTGACAGAGCATTAGCAGGTATTGATTTTTTAAGTTTGGATGAAGAACAAATAGGTGCAAAAATATTTTCCAATCTAGAACAACAACAATCAATAGAAATTGCTGTTATTGAATAAAGAATGAATATGAATAAAATTATTGGCTTAGTTGGTTTTATCTGTCTTTTATGCCTCATGGGGTGCAAGGAAAAAGAAGCTAGTTTAGACTTGACATTTCACGCAAGGTATGATGGTGAGGTCTTAACCATGCTTGATAAGTATGCAATGCCTAATTTAACGCTCAGATTTACCACTTCTGACTTTTTTGTGAGTGATATACAACTTATTGGAGATGATGCTAGCCTATCACTTACTGATATAGCCTTTATCGATTTTTCTACGGTTAATACAACGGTAGAAAATGCAATGGCAGGAATCACGCTCGAATATCCAGATATCGAACTTAATAATTATCACACGATATCATTCGGGGTAGGAGTAAATCCAGAAAATAACAGTAAAACGCCTGCAGACTTTACTTCTGAAGATGTTCTAGGACTTAGTGAAGGTGGATCATACTGGCCATCATGGGTTAGCTACGTGTTCTTGCGTATGGAAGGAAGATTTGACACAGACGAGAATGGCACATTTGATGACAGTTGTGTTTTCCATGTAGGTTCTGATCAAAATTATGTAGTGATGGAGCTACCTATCGAACTAAATATAGAAGAGGGGAAAAACACACTAGATTTATATTTAGACCATAAAACATTATTTGAAACGACTGATGGAGAATATTTCGATATTCCATCTATGCCCACCAACCATCAACCAGATTTACCTGCTATTATAAATATTGCTAGAAATATGCCTCAAGCTTGGACAGTAGAATAAAACATATATACATCCTAGCAGCCATGCTAGTCTTTATCGGATTTTCTTGTTGCGAAGATCCTGGAGGTTCTATGTTTGAAGATGTAGACTTAACTGATATTGTTTATGATCCTGTTAACTATGAGCCAGAGATACCTTTTGGTTTTCCTGCTTTAGAAGTACCAGAAGATAATCCACTTACTTTAGATGGGATAGATCTAGGTCGACATCTATTTTATGACCCGGTCCTTTCACTGGATAGCACAATGTCATGTTCTTCATGTCATTTACCTGAATTACATTTCCAGGATAACCAAGCTACTAGCTTAGGAGTCGATGGTATTAATGGAAACAGGAGCTCTATGTCGCTTGTCAATGTTGGCTTTAGTTATAATGGTTTATTCTGGGACGGAAGAGTGCAAACCCTAGAAGCTCAGGCATTATTACCCGTGGAAGATGAAGTCGAACTACACAACACTTGGCCGAATGTCATCGATAAATTAAAGCAGAACCCATTCTATCAGGAAAAATTTAGAAAAGCATTTGGCATAGAAAATACGTCGGAAATTACTAAAGAATTAGCAGCAAAGGCCATTGCTTCTTTTGAGCGAATTATTATTACTGGACATAAAGCTAAATATAATCGAGTACAAGCTGGACTGGGGTTTTTCTCACCTGAAGAAGCTAAGGGTTTAGATTTATTTGAAGATACATCTAACATTGAGTCCGATAGTTTGGATGCAGAATGTTCACATTGTCATGTAGCACCATTATTTACCACTAATTTCTATGAAAACAATGGTTTGGATTCGGTAGGTGATAATTTGAGTTTATTTTTGGATAAAGGGCGAGGTGCTTTTTTAAATGATCCTGCCCAAAATGGCAAGTTTAAAGTACCGACTCTGTACAATGTAGGCTTTACTGCACCCTATATGCATGACGGCAGAATGGAGGATTTAGAAGAAGTTTTACACCACTATAATAGCGGCGGGAAGAATTCGATTAATAAAAATGCTAACATTCGGCCACTTGAACTTAATGAAGAAAAGATTCAAGCACTCATTACTTTTATGAATACACTAGTAGATACTAGTTATTTGGAGAACGAAATGCTACAAAATCCATTCTAAATCAATTAATTACACATTACAATTAAAATTATGTTACAAAGGCGAAATTTTGTCTTTGGTATCGCCTTGTTTCCAACTTATCTTTGATATGTGAATAACAAGAAGCAAACGAGCTTCTTAAAAATTTAACTGAGATAATCAGTTATAAAATTCGGATATGTTCATGGGATTCTTGTTAAAGGGGGACTGCAATGGCATTTCTCCTTTAGCAAGCCTAATTTTTCCGAAGACAAAAAGAAATAATAGATTGAGTTTTCTATATAAGTTGGTTTTCTTTCCGGTTACTCAACGAGAGTAACATTTTTTACTGATATGTTCATGGGATTATAATTAAAAATGGTTGCAAGGGGTTGCAACCATTTTTTTTTGCTTTTACTTGAAAGTTTAATCCAGCCTTATTATTTATAACTGTCCAATATTTATCGCTTTATGGTTTTCTATAAGACTGTAGCCTATACTTAACCAGTTAGTCAAGCCTACTTTGCCAAGCGCTTTTTTTAAGCTCTTAAAGAATGATTTAGGACTTTGTGGAGCTGTGAGCTAATCAATGTTTAGAATTCTTCGTCAAACTCTTCTTCGAATTCTTCATCAAATTCTTCTTCTTCAAACTCATCATCAAATTCGTCATAATTCGATTGAGTTTCGGTAGTTTCTTGAAGCTCTGAGTCTGGAGTTTGTTGTTTATATCTAGCGCAGTCTGTAATCTCTTGGAAGCCATCTGGTGGTTGGACAAAGCTTGCGTCTACATCAAATTGGATGGCTTCGTCGGCTTCTATTTTCTTCATATAGTTTTGGAATATAGGTCTAGCCATCACAAAACCTTGACCATTATCCAACGTTAAAAACCTTATCCAATTATCATCACCACCAACCCAAATTCCGGTCACCAGATTAGGTGTAATACCCATAAACCAAGCATCAGCAAAATCATTAGTTGTACCCGTTTTACCACCTGCTTTACTCTTTAAACCTAAGTTATAACCACCAGCTAAATTATTCATCAGCATATCTACCATAACGGCATTATAGAGTGGGTTTATCGCCTTGCTCCGCTCAGGAACGCCCGAATAGATAATCTTACCACTTTTATCTCTAATCGTGCTCACAAAGATAGGTTCTGTATAATTTCCATTATTAGCGAAGGCGGTATAAGCGCCAGCCATATCTCTTACTGATAAATCGGCAGCACCTAAGACCATAGATGGTAATCTAGGTACGGCTAGTCTACCCGAAGGCAGCGTCATTTTTTTATCAATACCGCAATTATGGAGTACTTCCCTAATAACATCCACACTACCTAATTCCTTCACTAAACGCACAGTAATAGAGTTCTTCGAGTATAACAGTCCTTGGTATAGATTGTAGAGATTACCTGTAAATTTTTCGTTGGCATTTGCCGGACTCCATTCTTCATCGACAAAAAGATCTACGTCACCTGGTGCAATCGTATATTGAATATCTTCGAACTCTTGGCAAGGAGAAATACCTTGCAATGAAATAGCGGTGGCATAAACAAACGGTTTTATCGTAGAACCTACTTGACGCTTAGAGTTTACGTGATCAAACTTAAAATATTTAAAACCTACACCACCAACCCATGCTTTAATATGGCCAGTTTTAGGATCTACAGAAAGCAGACCTGATTGTAGGTGTTGGTTGTGGTACTTGACTGAATCTCTTGGACTCATTTCGACTTCGATTTCACCTTTTTCGTAGTCAAAGATTTTCATAGAAACGGGTGTGTCAAAAACCGTCACATAAGCTTCTTTTAGTTGGTTGAATTGATCTCGCAATTCGTCCATGTCTTTATGGGTTACTAGGTCTTTGTACTCATTTACATATTTTTCTTTTAATGTATTGTTCTTGAAGTAATGAGATAGACGTTGCTTTTGATCTTTTACTTTAATGAGCGCTTTGATCACATTTTCACTTAATGGCAGATTTGCGTGCTGAGTTCTAATTTTAGCTTTGATGGCTCCGAGGTAGGCATTATGCAAAGCTAGGTATCTATCAGACTCTTTTAATCTTCGTTCTAAAACGCTAAGTCTTAATTCTTTTTGTGTCTCATCCGCTTCGTGTGTCCAAGGATTTTTGTTGTCCCACACTTTCCAGTATTTAGCTTGGTTAGCTTTCATATGATCGAACACAGCTTCTTCAGCATGTTGCTGGAAAGCTAAATCTATGGTAGTATTTATTTGAAGTCCATCCGTATAGATGTTATACTCAGTGCCATCTGGTTTTAAATATTCTTTCTCCTTAAATAATGCTTTAAGCCATTTGGTTAATTCTGATCTAAAATGTGGTGCTGGTCCTTTATCATGGGCATCTCGCTCAAAATCATCCATATTAAGTGATTTTGATGACAAGGAATCAAAACTAACTTGATCGATATGTCCGTATTTTTTTAGTTGGCCTAGCACAACATTCCTTCGATTTTCTGATTTTTTAGGGAAACGTAAAGGATTGTAAAGTGAAGGATTTTTAAGCATTCCTACCAAGGTTGCTGCTTCTTCAGGTGCTAGGAATTCCTGTGATTTCCCGAAATAGGTTTGAGAAGCAGCTTCTATTCCGTGTGCCCCATTAATAAAATCGAATTTATTAAGGTACATAGCCATTATCTCATCCTTAGTGTATTGTTTTTCTAGTTTAATGGCGGTAAACCACTCCTTTACCTTAACTTCTACAAGGGCTTTGATTTTTGCCAATGCTGATTTTCCAGATAAATTTGGCCTTCTAAATAATAACTTGGCTAATTGCTGAGAGATGGTACTTCCTCCTCCTGAACTTTCTTTCCTAAATAGGACAGTTTTAAAAGCAACACGCAATAGGGCTCTAAAGTCAATACCTGTATGGTCGTAATACCTTAAATCTTCCGTCGTTAAAAGTGCATTGTAAATATGAGGAGATAACTGATCAAAACTAATTTGCTCCCTATTTTCAATAAAATACTTGCCGAATGGTTCTCCATTAGTATCGTAAACCACACTTGCCAAGTCGTATTTAGGGTTTTCTAATTCTTCAAAGGAAGGTAAATCACCTTTGGAAATACTAGATAAGAAGAGGAATAATGAAACAAAACCTATGATTAGACAGGCCCAAATTAAGTACAATAGGTACTTAAGCCATTTCCTCGGTTTATTTATCATTTTTTCAGATTCCTCCATGAACGTTACAAATCTAAGTAAATAAATATACTAGGAATCTTAAAATCACGAATGTTGACATTTAATTTTTTAGAAGAAGTTAAATTTTTGATTTTTGTCCAAATCAAAACTGCATAACTTCTAATTTTTTAATAGTCTAAATTAAGTTTAGTTTGCCGAGGGGGAACCAGAAAAGTTGGTAAAAGTTTTTTCAAATGACTTATTCTTCTTCTATCTCTTCTTCACCCATTTCATCTTCCCGCTGTTTGGCAGCTTCATCTGGTACTACAACTCGTTCAAACCTCTCTTTTGCTTCATATTTGCTGCAATCAGTTTCAATTAAGTCTCCAACTGGTTTTACAAATGTAGCATTCGGATTAAGGCCAATTTTTGGGTCTGCTTCCAAACGTTTCATAAAGTCAATGAAAAATGGTCTTGCCATCACACCACCTTGTCCGTCTTGTAGATTAGTAAATCGAATCCATGGATCTTCACCACCAACCCAAGTACCTACAACAATTTCTGGTGTGACGCCCATAAACCATCCATCTACATAATCGTTGGTGGTGCCTGTCTTACCACCAAACTCTGATTGAAGCCTGAATTGATGGTTCTTAACCACATACTTTAGCATCTCTACCATTACGTAGTTATATTGTTCTTGCATAACTCTTCGCTGCTCAGGAATGGCATTATAGATTACCCGCCCATTTTTATCTTCAATCTTAGTAATAAATATGGGCTTACGATAGATACCATTGTTAGCAAAAGAGCTATAAGCACTCGTCATTTCTAGCACATTTAGATCGGCGGAACCTAGACAAATGGAAGGAGCATTAGGGATTTTTGATTTTTTAATGCCCATGTCACTCGCCAGATTTCTTACTAATCCTACACTACCTAATTCCTTCATAAGCCAAACAGAAATGGAGTTTCTTGACCTTCTAAGCGCCTCCATTAAGGTCATATCTTCACCCGAAAACTTACCGTCTGCATTTTCAGGCGCCCATGTATCCATAAGTCCGAAATTAGGGTCCTTTGCAGGGATGGTATATTGTAAGTCTTTTACTTTTTGGCAAGGAGACATCGCCTGCTGGCTGATAGCTGTTGCATAAACAAAAGGCTTAAAGGTAGATCCTACTTGTCTATCAGATTGCACATGATCATATTGGAAATATTTGTTTCCAATACCACCGACCCAGGTTTTTACATAGCCAGTTTTAGGATCCATAGCTACCGATCCTAATTGCATATGCATTCGGTGATATCGTATACTATCCATTGGACTCATGTTGACTTTTATTTCACCTTTCTCGTGATCGAAGACTGTCATGTTGACTTTTTTCCGAAAGATTTTATCAGCTTTACTTTTTAAACCTCCCCAAGCGCCGGATAATTCAGGCCACAAATCACTTTTTAGAATTTTCTCATAACGACTTTTCTGAGTTTTATTGATAAAATCTTCGGCTAATAGTTTAGATAAATACTTCGGATCTTCGCTTGCTTTGAGCATACGATTTATATCACTATCCCACAATCTTGCACTAGGAAAAGCATCACGAACTTTACTAAAAATCTGAGACATTTCTCGATTCTTTATTTGTTGGAAACGATCACTCTGAGCGATTAAATTATCTAGCGATTTTTTTCTTATTCTCGCCTGATTTTCATCAGACTCAAAGGTCCATGGATCTTCACCTTTCCATCGATTAAAGAATCTAGTTTGTAGGTCCGACATATGCCGTGTCATAGATTTTTCTGCATGCTCCTGCATTGTTAAATCTATGGTCGTGAAAATCTTTAATCCATCTTCGTAAATGTTATACTTAGTACCGTCTGTTTTTAAATACTTGTCCTCTTTAAGGAGTTTTTTAAGGTAGCTTGTCAATGTTGCTCGAAAGTAGGGAGCCGGGCCTTTATAGTGAACAGTCCGATTAAATTTAGAAATATCAATGTCTTCTGCTTTTAATCGTTCAAACTCTTTAGTGGATAAAAAGTCGTTTCTAACCATCTGACCCAAGACTATATTTCTGCGTTTTATGGCGTTTAGCGGATTCTTCTTCGGATTGTATAGGGATGGGTTTTTTAGCATACCTACCAGGACGGCACATTCTTCTATGCTTAGGCTTGCTTGATCTTTCCCAAAGTAAGTGCTGGCAGCAGCTTGAACACCGTATGAGTTATACAAAAAATCAAACTTATTAAGATACATAGCTATGATTTCCTGTTTAGTATATCGACGTTCGAATTCTATGGCTATGACCCACTCTTTTAGTTTCTGCCAAACTCTTTTTATAAAGTTTGATGAGCGATCCGTAAAAAATAACTTCGCTAATTGCTGGGATATAGTACTTGCTCCTCCTTTAGTCCCTAAAAAGGCAACGGCTCTAAAAGTAGATCTTAGATCGACGCCATTGTGTTTAAAATAACGCTCGTCTTCAGTAGATACCAAAGCATCTACAATGGCAGGATTTAAATCTTCAAAATCAATGGCTTCTCGGTTGTATTTGAAGTACCTACCAAGTTCTCTTAAATCTTGACTATATATAATACTTGCATACTCATAACTCGGGTTTTCGAGTTCACGAGTATCAGGCATTTTTGTCTTGGAAATAAAGAAAAACATCAATGCTATAGCAAAGAGTCCTAGAATAAATGCAAACCAGGTAAAGCGCGTCAGTTTCTTAAAAAATCTACTTGATCTTGACATTGAGTGTTTTCTAATATTAAATAAATATCTAATGTATTAAATCTAATGCTGTTTTCATTGAACGAAGTACACTAATCAACTTATTTTAGATTAATTATTAAATATTCTTGATGTAGCATATAGTTTTACAGTGAATAATTAAAAGGATAAGCTTTATTTTGTGTTGGTCAATTTCTAATGAGCGAACTATTTAATAATATAATTAAAGCCTATTTAAAGCTTCGATATCGAAGGATTTCCAGATTTATGGAACATCCCGAAGAAGTCCAAAGATCGATTCTTGATCAGATCTTACATCTTAATAAACATACACAATATGGTAGGGAGGTAGGTTTAGGCTCTATTCAGCATTACAGTGACTATAAGTCTAAGATTCCGCTACAAGAATACAACTCCATTTCTCCATTAATAAAACGCATGATGAATGGGGAAAAGAATTTATTATCTCCTGGAAAAACACAGTGGTTTTCTAAGTCATCTGGAACATCCGAGGACAAAAGCAAGTTTATTCCAGTCAGTAAAAAATACCTAATAAACAACCATGTCCAAAGCAGTTGGGATGCTGTAACATTGCTTTATCAATCAAATCCCAACTTAAAAATCTTTGCAGAAAAGAATTTAATCATGGGTGGCACTGTAAAATCTTACGAGGCATATCCAAGCACTATGTATGGAGATATATCTGGTATAATGATTCATAACATGCCATCCGTGGGAAGACCCTTCTACACACCAGATTTCGAAACAGCTTTGCTAGAAAATTGGGACGAGAAAATCGATCAAATGGTCAAACAATGTAGCCAACAAGATGTAGTAATGTTTGGAGGTGTGCCAACTTGGGTGATCGTGCTTTTCGAAGCTATGCTTGATCATACGGGTAAGAACAACATCTTAGAGATATGGCCTAATGTGAGCACATACATACATGGCGGAGTCAACATTGAACCATATAAAAATCAAATAAAGCAATACATACCTAGCGATCAGCTACAATTTATGGAAGCTTACAATGCTAGTGAAGGTTATTTTGCTTTGCAGGATAAGCCAGAAGCTGAAGGCATGATGTTACTCCTAGATAACAGTATCTTTTATGAGTTTATACCCTTGGAAGAGATAAAAACAGCTGAACCAAATGCCTACATGATTCACGAGGTCGAACTAAATAAAACCTATGCAATTGTAATTAGCAATACTTCAGGTTTATACAGGTATATCGTAGGAGATACTGTCGAATTTACCTCATTAAAACCACACAGAATAAAAATAGTCGGCAGGATAAAGCACTTTATAAACGTCTTTGGTGAAGAGGTCATGGTTTCCAATACCGATAAAGCCCTAAGCCAAGCATGTGCTGCATTTAATGTCGAAATTAAGGACTATACGGTAGCACCAAGATTCCTGACTAAAACACAAAAAGGTGGACACGAATGGGCCATAGAATTTATAGAAGCACCTAAAGATTTAGAAGCTTTTTCTAACTATTTAGACCAGTCTCTACAAGCTATAAATTCAGATTACGAGGCTAAAAGGTTTAAAGATATGGCCTTAAGCAATCTGAGTATCCATGTGCTAAAAAAAGGGACCTTTGAACGATGGATGCGGAAAAAGGAAAAGTTTGGAGGGCAAAGTAAAATCCCTAGACTATCTAATAAGCGAAGTTTTCTGGAAGAAATCGTTTCTTTGTCCTAAGCTTTTATCATGGATATAGGATTTAATGAAATAATGTCCCAAGATCAAAATGAAGAAAAAATCTTGGAGATGATCGAACAGCGAGTTGCTGAATTATTAGATACAGAACCTGAATTGTTGATGTCCTATTTATATAGACTAGATGTGCTCGAAAAGGACCTGAAACTGGCTATGAAGTTAAATGCTAGCAATAGTTTGGCTAGTGTTTTTTCTAAGCTCATTTGGGAAAGACAAAAGAAAAGAATCCTGCTTAGACAACAATTTAAACAAGATCCAATAGAAGGTTGGGAGTACTAATATGGAAAAGTCAGTTGGCATTGTATTTAAATCCTTACCCTTCGGCGAAACCAGCCTAATCCTCGATATATTTACTCAGTCTGAAGGCTTACAATCTTTTATCGTAAGTGGAGTGCGAAAAAAGAAAAAAAACATGCAGGCCTTATACCAAGTTATGCAAATGCTTGAAGTGGTTTATTACCCATCTAAAGGAGACAGTTTAAGACGGATAAAAGAGGCAAATGTCCACCATAAATACCAACATATTTTTCGCGATATTCCGATTACTTCTTTAGCTACCTTAATGATGGATTTTACTAGACAGTCCGTTAAAGAAAAAGAAGCAAATGACCACCTATTTGAATTTTTATTCCACCATTTTCTACTCATAGATGATGAACCAGAGGGTAAGGCGAACTATCATATTTACTATTTACTCCAGTTATGCAAAGAAATAGGTATTAGCCCACATAATAACTATGGAGCCGCTAATCCATATTTCAACATAAGAGATGGTGCATTTAGTGCAAATTTGGAGCAAGATGCTCCTTATTATTTAGATGAAGAACAAAGTAAATACCTCAGTATTTTTCTAGATAAACCTTGGCTTGAAGCAACTTCTATTAAGATGAATCGGGAAATGCGACACAGATTATTGGATGCAATGGTTAAATACTATAGTTATCACCTTGAAAACTTCAAAAAACCTAAATCGCTAGACATATTAAAAGTTATTTTTGCGTGAAAATTAGAAAAGTATAATTCAACTCTATGAATTCTATTATAAAGTACCAGAAAAAGAGCTTGACAAAAACAAGCCTAATTAGACTCTACGAGTCGATGCTTAGACCTAGACTTATTGAGGAGAAAATGTTGTCGCTCCTTCGTCAAGGAAAAATCTCTAAGTGGTTTTCAGGTATTGGACAAGAAGCAATAGCTGTTGGCTGTACTTTAGCATTGGAATCTGATGAAATGATTTTTCCGATGCATCGTAACCTTGGCGTTTTTACTTCTCGTGAGGTACCTCTATCTAGATTGTTAGCTCAATGGCAGGGGAAAGCTTCTGGTTTTACCAAAGGCAGAGATCGCTCTTTTCATTTTGGTACAGCTGAGTATAATATTACTGGAATGATTTCTCATTTAGGAGCCCAATTGTCTTTGGCAGACGGAGTAGCATTGGCACATAAACTGAAAAATCAGGCAAAAGTTTCCCTAGCGTTTACTGGAGAAGGAGGCACAAGTGAGGGCGAATTTCATGAAGCCTTAAACATGGCTGCCGTTTGGCAATTACCGGTCATATTTGTCATAGAGAACAATGGATATGGGCTTTCTACACCTACAAGGGAGCAATATTATTGCGAGAATCTAGCCGATAAAGGGGTGGGTTATGGTATAGAATCTAAAATCATCGATGGAAACAATATTCTAGAAGTCTATAATACTATAAAGACAGCGGCCGAGAAAATGCGAAAAAATCCTACACCACTCCTCATCGAATGCAAGACGTTTAGAATGAGAGGGCATGAAGAAGCATCAGGCACTAAGTATGTCCCAAAGGAGCTAATGGATATGTGGGCCAAAAAAGATCCCATCGAAAACTATAAAAACTATCTTCTTGCGGAAGGAATTCTAGATGAAACTGCATTGGAAAAAATGCGGAAGCAAATAAAAAAGGAGATCGACAAAACGGTAAAAGCTTCCTTTAAAGAAGCAGCCATAGAATCTACGCCAAGTCAAGAACTAGCAGATCTATTTTACCCATATACTTACAAAGAAATAGCAACCAAATCCTCTACTAAAAGCATGCGCTTTATTGATGCAATTTCAGACGGTTTAGATCAAGCCATGCAAAAGTTTGATGACCTCGTTTTGATGGGCCAAGATATTGCTGAGTATGGTGGAGTATTTAAAATCACCGATGATTTTTATAAAAAATACGGTTTAG
Organism: Saprospiraceae bacterium; assembly: GCA_020629035.1. GTDB lineage: Bacteria > Bacteroidota > Bacteroidia > Chitinophagales > Saprospiraceae > JAHDDO01. The sequence goes on from JAHDEC010000001.1 coordinate 23,612, forward strand.
ATAGAGTACGAAATACACCTATTTGCGAAAGTGCAGTGTTAGGAATTGCTATGGGGCTTTCTCTGAGAGGCGTGAGGTCGATGGTCGAAATGCAGTTTTCAGATTTTGTAAGCTGTGGTTTTAATCAAATCGTCAATAACATCGCTAAAGTGCACTATCGATGGGGAGCTAATGTTAATACCGTCATCCGAATGCCGACAGGTGGAGGAATGGCAGCTGGTCCATTTCATTCCCAAAGCACAGAAGCTTGGTTTACTCATACGCCTGGCTTAAAAATAGTCTACCCTTCGAGTCCGTATGACGCAAAAGGCCTGCTCCTTGCTTCATTTGAAGACCCAAATCCGGTCATGTTTTTTGAGCACAAAGCTTTGTACAGAAGTATTGAAGAAGAAGTTCCAGAAGGTTACTATACACTTCCTATAGGCAAAGCTAATTTGATTAGTTCGGGTCCAGATTGCAGCATTATAACTTATGGTCAGGGTGTAATCTGGGCTAAAGAAGTTGCAAAAGAAATGGGCATTGAGGCTAGTATTTTAGATCTGCGTTCATTAGTACCCCTAGATTATGAGGCCATTGATGAAGTGGTTAAAAGCACAAACAAAGTATTGATCCTACATGAAGATGTAATGATGGGTGGAATAGGTGGTGAGATCTCAGCTTATATAACCGAGCATTTATTCGAATTTTTAGATGCTCCTATCATGAGAGTCGCTTCGTTAAATTCGCCAATACCCTTTGCCAAAGAGTTAGAAGATCATTTTCTACCTAAAGATAGATGTAAAACAAGCCTAGAAAAACTGATTAATTACTAGATTTAAGTAATAGAAAATTATTGACCATCAATTTGTATAGTTCTTATATTATCGATCGTCAATTATTTACAGAAATTAGTATTTTTAGGCACAATTGAACACCATATAATTAAGAAGTACATTTTAATTTGTAATAACATCAAAAATTAAACTCGTTTAATTCGTAATTAAGGTAAAAGAAAACAACATGAGAACAATAGCAATCTTGCTTTTGACTGCTAGTCTTTTATACTCTTGTGCCGCTGACAAGAATCAAGCTAAATCTGATTTTGATACAATAGAAACAGTCAAGCTATTTAACGAATTAAGTTCAAAACAAACAGGACTAACTTTTGTAAATAAGGTATTGGAAACACCTGAAAGTAATCTTGCAATTTATGATTACTATTATAATGGTTCTGGAGTATCAATAATAGATATCAACAATGATGGTCTTGACGATTTGTTTTTCACTGGAAATCACGTAAAAAACAAATTATATTTAAATGAAGGTGGATTGAAATTTAAGGATATTTCTACTTCAGCAGGAATTGAAACTAATAAATGGGCAACAGGCTCATCCATCGTTGATATTAATCAAGATGGGTTTATGGATATTTATGTTTGTAATTCAGGTCCGGTTAATGGAAATCAAATGCTGAATAATGACCTTTTTATTAACAATGGAGACAACACATTTACTGAATCATTATTAAAATACGGATTAGAAGATGGAGCCAGATCAGTACAAGCTGGTTTTGCAGATTTTGATAAAGATGGAGATTTGGATTTATGGCTAAATAACCATTTAAGAAGAAAGATAGGAGGCATGCCAGATGAGTTTTTTGAAAACTTGGAGAATTTAGTGTATGAAGAGAATCGAAGTCGCATGAAGAACATGTACTTTGAGAATGTAAACGGGAAATTTATCAATAAAAGTGAAGAGAAAGGAATCAATGAGTTTTCTTTTTCTTTAGGTCTTGCCATTGCAGACCTAAATAATGATGGATGGTTAGATGTTTTTTGTGCTAATGATTATTTTCTACCAGACTTTTATTATTTAAATAATCAAAATGGCGGCTTTAAACAGGTCAATAATTCTTTGATGGATCATAATTCATTCTATTCAATGGGAGTAGATGCTAATGATTTTAATAATGATGGATTGCTAGATTTAGCAGTGGTGGATATGACTCCAGCTGATCATGTTCGAAACAAAGTACTGATGGAATCAATGAATGTTAATCGATTTAGATACCTAAATGAAGTTAAGCGATACCCAAAACAATATATGTTTAATGGTTTCTACTTAAATAGGGGACAAGGAAAACTTTCAGATATTGCCCACCAGTTAAATGTTGCGCAAACTGATTGGAGTTGGACTTCATTGTTAGTTGATTTAGATCAAGATGGATTTAAAGATTATTTTGTTACAAATGGATTTCTAAGAGATACAAAGGATAATGACTATGGAATAAAGCTGGAAAAATTAGAGATTGAAAAGGGTCGTCAATTAACTAGTGCAGAAGTGTTTGATGAAATGCAAAATGTTACGTCAAAGCCTTTAAATAATTTTCTTTTTAAGAATGACAATGGAGAAAGACTAATCGACGTTTCAGAACAATGGGGAATTAAAACACCAACTTTTTCGAATGGGGCTGCCTATGGTGATTTTGACAATGATGGGGATCTAGATATAGTTATTAATAACTTAAGTCAGGAAGTTACCTTTATGGAAAACTTGAGTAATGGTAGAAACAATAATGTTTCTATCAAGCTTATTGATAAAAAAAATCCAGCTTCAGTATTACATGCAAAGGTTACAATAAATGCAGGCAATTTATCTCAGCGTTTCGACTATTCTTTTGTTCGTGGCTATCAGTCTTGCATGGCAGAAAGATTGGTTATAGGTGTAGGGAAACACTCATCGGTTGATGAGCTTATTATAGAATATAATGATGGAACAAAACAAGTTGAGAAAAATCTAACAATTAATACCTTAAATATAATTGAAAGACGAGATAACCTTCCTCTAACAGAAACTAAAAAGCAAGATGTACCAACAATTATTGAAATTACATCTAGAATTCCATCTTTTGACTTTAGACACATTGAAGATAATTTCGATGATTTTGAACAAGAAATTTTACTTCCACATAAATACTCAAATCTTGGTCCTTGTCTGGCAGTTGGGGATGTCAATGGAGATGGATTTGATGACTTTTATCTAGGAGGATCCAAAGGTTACTCAGGAAAAATCATTACACAGTCAGGGAATAAGTTTGTGGAATTAAGCAATCCAATATTTAAATTTGACGAGCAATATGAAGACCTTGGAGCACAGTTTATAGATGTAGATAACGATGGTGACTTGGACCTTTATGTAGCAAGTGGAGGAGGTGGAGAGATAAAATTTGAATCGCTTCTTCAAGATCGATTATACACGAATAACGGAAATGGTTTGTTTAAAGTTGCAACAAAAAATCTTCCAATAATTAATAGCAGTACCTCAGTGATTTCTACCTGTGATGTAAATGGAGATGGTTTTCAGGATCTATTTGTGGGTGGAAGAAATGTTCCGGGTAAATATCCATTAAAAGCCAAGTCTTACCTCCTAATTAACAAGCAAGGAAAATTTGAGAATAGGATTGATGAATATTTTAATTTAGAAGATATACCAGGTATGATAACAAGTACCTTATATGAAGATTTTAATGGAGATACCTTTAAAGATTTTTTTATTGTTTCAGAATGGGATGAACCAAAATTATTTCTTTACAAAAGTAACAAATTTAAAAAAGCTTCAACAACATTAGATAATCATAAAGGATGGTGGCTTGATGCACAATGTGCAGATTTCGATAAAGATGGTGATTTAGATATTGTATTAGGCAACTTAGGAGAAAACAATAAATTCCATCCTACATTTAAAAAACCATTAGGTGTTTTAGCTTCAGATTTTGATAGTAATGGAACACATGATGTAGTACTGACCAAAGTTTATAAAAATAAATTAGTACCAATAAGAGGTAAAGAATGCAGCACAGAACAAATGCCCTACTTAGATGAAAAATTTAGCTCTTACGCAGATTTTGCTAATTCATCACTACAAGAAATACTTGGTACCGAAAACATGAAGAACGCAGAAGGATTTTCGGTAACCACGTTTTCTAGCTACTATGCAACTAATGATGGAAAAGGAAACTTTATTGTCAATCGTTTGCCATTTGCCGCCCAGATGGCGCCTATAAAAGGCATGGCTATTGAGGATTTTGATGCGGACGGTAATTTAGATATCTACGCTGGAGGAAGCATAAAAGAAACTGAGCCTGAAACTACAGCCTATGATTCAGGTTGTGGAGTACTACTTAAAGGTGATGGATATGGTAATTTTACGGCTGACCATTCTTTCGAATCGGTAGGCGTATTACTGAGAGGAAATGTAGCCTGCTTAGAAAATATTACATTAGGTTCAGGTCAAAAAGGCATCTTAGTAGGAAACAATAATGAAGCAATACAACTCTTATTAGCCACAAAGTAAAACAGGAAAACTATACACATGGACTTAGGAAGTTTAACAGTAAAAGTTGATAGATACAATCAAATCTTAGGAAATACAACATCCTATCGACAAGATTGGCATGATCATCTTAAACAATTGATCATTTCTACACTTGAAAAGATAATAAGGGAAACAAGCTTAAATGCTAGTCTAGATATTCAAGATGAGATAGAAAATTTAGAAGTAATCGCGTTAACATTAGGCTCTGACAATAGTGGGATAGCCGAAAGAATTCCTAATTCTAATTCTAAAAGACCTTTCATTAAATCGAATGGCTCTTTAATCTATCAGCAGCTATTCAATGGTAAGGTTATGATCATGATTTCTTACCCTTTTATAGAGGGTTACGGCCAACCTAAACCACCTCGAATGGTAGAAATTTTGAGACCTGAAGAAATAAAAGATGCTTACATCGTTAGGCACGTAGAAGAGTTTTTAAAAGATGTAATCGAATGGGAAGACTATGATGATGATGTACCCGAAAAAATGGGGATAGCACCCATAGGCTTCAAGACACAAGAGTTATTAACTGAAGAATAGAATAGACTTGAGTAAATCTTCATATCATATAGTTTTGGCCTCTTGTTTATTATTCTATTTATTAACCAATGTTGCTTGCACTGATGACAATAGTATATTGAATAAGTCGAGTAAAATTTCGGGGTTTTCTGAGGTTAGTCAAGATAAATCTGGCCTACTATTCACAAATAAAGTAATTGAAACCGAAGAGCTAAATGTTAATAATTTTTCATATATGTATAATGGTTCCGGAGTTGGAATTGGAGATTTAAATAACGATGGTCTGGATGAAGTTTTTTTGGGCGGTAATGATACTCCCAGTAAGTTATTCTTAAACAAAGGAGAATTAGTATTTGAAGATATTACCACAAAAGCAAATATTATCGCTAATGAATGGACAAATGGTGTATCATTTGTGGATGTGAATAATGATGGTTGGTTAGATATCTATATTTGTAATGCTGGACCACCAAGGGAAAATGCCAATTTTGTCAATCAATTATTTATTAATAATCGGGACTTAACTTTTACTGAATCAGCAGCAAAATTTGGTTTAGATATTGACAGTCAATCAATGCAGGCATTCTTTGCGGACATGGATAATGATGGTGATCTGGATTTGTTTTTAAACAATCACTTAAATCGTAGTTTAGAAAAAGACCCGATACTTTTCATCAAAAAATTAGAAACGGACTTCTCGATTTCGGAATTAGCCCGAGTGAGTAACATGTATTATGAAAACCAGGATGGAAAATATATTAATAAAAGTGTAGAAAAAAATGTAGCAAATGCAGCTTTTGGTTTAGGGTCAGCAATAACAGATTTAGATAAAGATGGTTGGTTGGATATTTACACAACGAATGACTTTTTTCTTCCCGATTTTTATCTAAGAAACAATGGTAAGGGATCATTTGAGCATGTTAGTGATAAGCTTCTAAGTCATATGTCCTTTTTTGCAAAGGGAATTGATGCCAACGATTTTAACAATGATGGGTATAATGATATTGCTATTTTGGAAATGACTCCTGCAGACCACGTACGTAATGAAAAGATGACGCGATCTATGAATGTAGGCCTATTCAACACCCTACATCAAAATTTGCAATTTCCAAAACAGTTCATGTATAACTCTTTTTATTTGAATTCAGGTGACGGTTATCTTACAGATGTTGCTCACTATTTAGAAGTAGCTAAAACGGATTGGAGTTGGGCACCTTTGTTATTCGATATTGATAATGACGGATGGAAAGATTATTTTATCTCAAATGGTTATTTGCGAGATTACATGGACAATGACTATGAATTAGCTAAAAAAGATAAAGAAGAAGCACTAGGAAGAAAATTAAATAAGAAAGAATGGTTTGAGCATCTTAAAGAAATGCCATCCACTCCCATTAAGAATATGGTTTTTAAAAACCATAACGGCAAACAATTATCTGAAGAAACAGAAAGGTGGGGAATAAAGACTCCTTCATTTTCAAATGGAGCAGCCTATGGTGATTTAGATTTAGATGGCGACTTAGATTTAATTATCAATAATTTGGAATCTAGTGTTAGTCTACTTGAGAATAAAAGTCAATCAAATTCATATATATCAATAAAATTAAATTCGAGAAGTAATCCTAATTCAGTATATAATGCTAAAGTTTCTATCCATATAGATAGTTTAAGCCAGTTTCAAGAATACTCATTTACAAGAGGCTATAACTCTTCTATGGGGCATAGCTTACATTTTGGAATTGGTGGTTCAGAAAAAATTGATAGTATTGTGATCAAGTATTTAGATGGTACTTTTCAATCAATAATCAATCCAAGCATAAATAAGCACCATACATTTGAAAAAGCAAATACTAGAACGGGGAAAGAAGAACCAAAAAATACGAATCGCTTATTAATTGACCTTACGCCCCGAGTTGGAGGATTCAAGTTTAGTCATTTTGAAGATGATTTTAACGACTTTGAAAAAGAAATTTTGTTGCCCCATAAATATTCTAATCTTGGTCCTTGTTTAGCTATTTCTGATGTTAACAAAGATGGCTTAGAGGATTTTTATTTAGGCGGATCTGGTGGTTATCCTGGAATATTAGCCCTCCAGCGAGGAACGAAATTTGAAGCAATCACTATGAGCGCTTTTAAAAATGATGCTATATTTGAAGATATTGGAGCCCATTTTTTCGATGCAAATAATGATGGATATCCAGATTTATATGTTGCAAGTGGCGGTGGTAGTGATGTCAGTACTAATGAACTATTACAAGATAGATTGTACATAAACCAACAAGATGGCACTTTTAAGCGCGCACACAATACATTGCCAATAATTGCTTCAAGTACATCGAATATAATTTCTGATGACTTTAATGGAGACTCTCTAATCGATCTCTTTATAGCTGGGAGAAATAAACCAAATCAATATCCTTTCAGTGCTGAATCATATCTTTTGATTCAAGAAAGTAATGGTCGCTTTAAGGATGAAACTTCTAAATATTTTAGAGAGAATAACTTACCCGGAATGATAACAGATATCGCTTATGAAGATATCAACAACGACGGCTTGAAAGATTTAGTATTTAGTTCAGAATGGGATGCTCCCAGCATTTATTTAAGAAATAAGAGCACTTTTGAAAAACAAGGAAAAACTGGATTTGAAGATCTAATAGGTTGGTGGCAATCTGTGCTCGCACATGATTTTGATAAAGATGGCGACGTTGATTTAATCTTTGGAAATATTGGAGAGAACAATAAGTTTCATCCATCTGAAAAAAAACCAATAGGTTTATATGCGGGAGATCTGGATCAGAATGGCACGCATGACATTGTGTTAACGAAACATTATAAAAAAAAGGTTGTACCTGTGAGGGGTAAGGAATGCAGTACGGAACAATTACCCTATTTAAAAGATAAATTCAAATATTATGGCGATTTTGCAAGTTCGTCTATATATGAAATCTTGGAAGCAGAATATGTCAATCATGTTGACTCTTTCTCTGTAAATAATTTTTCTAGCTTTATTGCATTAAATCACGGCAAAGGGAGTTTCTTCAGTATACATAAGTTACCATTTGAAGCTCAGCTGGCGCCTATATGTTCAATGGTTGCCTCTGATTTTAATAAGGATGGTTTTACCGATGTTTTCTGTGCGGGAAATATAAAAGAAACAGAACCTGGAACTACTTCTTATGATGGAAATTCAGGTATAATGATTCTAGGTCAAGGTAATGGACTATTTGAAAGCAGTTTAGATGCTGATTTTTCAGGAGCTAGGTGCAACGGTAACGTCACAGATATGAAAGTGATCAGACTAGGGAAAAGTCAATATGGAATAATTGTAGCCAATAATAACTCTGCTGCACAAATACTTCTGCCTTTAAAGTAAACAAGTTTGAGCTAAATGAAAAATATACCTATTGTATTAATTATTGTCTTATTTATTTGTGGTTGTAGCCAAGAAAAGAATGATCCTATCGACCATGTGTCGACGAATAATAGCCAGTTATTTAGAGAGGTTAGTTTGTCGGAATCAGGTCTAAGTTTTATAAATGACATACGTGAAACTCCTGATACAAATGCATTTTTCTTTCACAATTTTTATAATGGTTCTGGTGTAGCCATAGGAGATTTAAATAATGATGGATTAGACGAGATATTTTTAGGTGGCAGTAGCGTAAACAGCAAACTGTATTTAAATGATGGTGGTCTCAAATTTACAGATATTACTTCTAGCTCTAATATTACTGCGGATAAGTGGGTAAATGGTGTTTCCATGGTAGATGTTAATAATGATGGATGGCTTGACATTTATGTTTGCAACGGTGAACCGATTAGTAAAAAAGATGGGCTTAAAAACCAACTTTTTATCAATAATAAAGACATGACTTTTACTGAGGCTGCAAAAGAATATGGTCTGGACATATCTAGTAGATCTATGCAAGCAAATTTTGCTGACTTTGATAATGATGGTGATTTAGACTTGTTTTTAACCAATCATCTTCGCAGAAACATTGAACCGACCATTAAAAAATTCCTCAGGCATATTCTTAAACTACCTGAAGAAGAAATGAATAAGATGAGGAATATGTTTTACGAAAATGTCGGAGGTAAATATTTTAATAAAAGTAAAGAGAAAGGAGTAAATGATTATGGTTTTGGGTTGGGAACGGCAATAGCAGATTTAAACAATGATGGATGGTTAGATATTTATGTGAGCAACGATTTCTTTATACCAGATTTCTATTACTTAAACGATGGAAAAGGAAATTTTAATCATGTAGGGGATAAAAAATTAAGCCATATGTCATTTTATTCGATGGGAATTGACGGGAATGATTTTAATAACGATGGGTTAGTAGATTTGGCAATCTTAGATATGTCTCCTTCTGACCATGTTAGAAATAAAACACTAATGAGATCCATGGATGTTAGCACCTTTAACTTCTTAAAAGATGGTTTAAATTTCCCAAGTCAATATATGTTTAATACCTTTTTGGTTAATGTTGGACAAGGAAATTTTTCAGACATTGCGAATTATTTAGGAGTCGCTCAATCAGAATGGAGTTGGGCTCCACTCCTTTTTGATATAGATAATGACGGTTGGAAAGATTATTTTATTTCTACGGGCTTTCTTAGAGAAACCTTACATAACGACCATAGGTTAGCTAAAGAAGCAAAGGAAAAAGAATTAGGAAGACCTTTAAATAAGCAAGAGTCTTACGAGCATCTCCTAGCAACACCTTCTAATCCAATTAAGAATATAATCTTCAAAAATAGGCAAGGAGTAACATTCGATAAAACGGCTGAAGAATCAGGAATCAATAGCTCTAATTTTTCAAGCGGTGCTGCCTATAGCGACTTAGATTTGGATGGTGATTTAGATTTAGTGATTAATAATCTTCGGTCCAATGTTAGTTTATTAGAAAACTTGGCGAACGAATCACAAAATTATATTACTCTAGCCTTGTCTGACAAAGACAATCCAGCAGCAGTATTAAATGCAAAAGTGACACTCCATATTGACGAAGAAGACATCCAATATCAAGAATATTATTTCACTCGAGGATATAATTCTTCAGTAGGACAGCGACTACATTTTGGTATTGGAGCTTCGAATAAAATAGATCACGTAACTATAGAATATTTGGATGGCACAAAACAAGTGGTAAAAGATTTAAAGATTAATAAAATTAATACCATAGTAAAAAGTTCTTCAAACTCTCTAGTTGCTAATCAGCCGGAAGTTACACCTCCTTTAATTGATGTAACAAATAGGGTCCAAGGATTCAACTATGTACATCAAGAAAAAAACTTTAATGATTTTGATCTTGAAGTGTTGTTGCCCCATAAATATTCGAATCTTGGCCCATGTATTTCAATGGCAGATGTTGATGGTGATGGCTTAGAAGATTTTTATCTTGGAGGGTCTTCAGGCCATCCAGGAATTATTGCCTTACAGAAAACTAATTCATTCGAAACTACAAGTATCTCTAGCTTCAATAAAGATTCAAAATTTGAAGATGTTGGATCTCATTTTATTGATATAAACGGTGATGGTCTAACCGACTTATATGTGGCAAGTGGCGGTGGTGGAGATGTTATCGATAAATCCACTTTACAAGATCGCTTGTATATAAATAAAGGCAAAGGAAATTTTGCTAGAGATAATCAAGCACTTCCTACCATGCTAGCCTCAACCAGCGAAATCATTTCAGATGATTTTAATAATGATGGAATGGTTGATCTCTTTGTTGCAGGACGAAACAGTCCCGGGGAATATCCAATAAAAGAGACTTCTTATTTACTTATCCAAAATAAGGGAAGATTTGAAGATAAATTGAATGATTATTTTGAATCTGAAGAACTGCCTGGAATGATTACTGGTGTGGTTTATGAAGACTTTAATGATGACAATACTAAAGATTTCCTCTTTGTTTCTGAGTGGGACGAACCTCAACTCTTTGTTGGTAACAATGGAAAGTTTGAAAAGCAAGTGGTTGCTGGATTTTCAGGTAAAAAAGGTTGGTGGCAATCTGTTGTAGCTCATGATTTTGATAGGGATGGAGACTTAGATTTAATCCTAGGTAACATGGGAAAGAATAATAAATTTCACCCTTCAGAAGAAAAACCTCTTGGCTTATATGCTGGCGATGTTGATGGTAATGGGTCTCATGATATAGTATTGACAAAAAAATATCAAAATAAAACGGTTCCTGTTAGAGGCAAAGAATGCAGCTCAGAACAAATGCCATTTTTGAAAGAAAAATTTGCTAGCTATTCGTCTTTTGCCAATGCCTCAATCAATGAGATTTTGGGAGAAGAAAATTTGAAAAATCTGAATAATTATAGTGTAAATACTTTTGCTCACTATGTGGCTGAAAATATAGGTAATTTAGAATTCACACTAAAAGAAATCCCAAGTCATGCCCAATGGTCACCCATAAAATCTATGGTATTAACCGATGTAAATTATGATGGCTTGATGGATGTTTTTTGTGCTGGAAATATTTTGGAAACTGAACCAGAAACACCAGCATACGATGCAGGTAATGGATTGCTTTTGTTAGGTAAAGGCGATTGCAGTTTTGATTCCAAACCCAATGTAGATTTTACAGGAGTGCTGTGTAAAGGAAACGTAACAGATATGAAGGAAATCACTTTAGGAAGTAATCAAAAAGGGATAGTTGTAGCTAATAATAATGCTAGAGTACAATTGTTGTTGGCCCGGAAATAAGGAAACATATCAATGAAGAATTTCAATAAAATACTTGTACTCTATTTGTGTATGTTTTGCATGATTTCATGTGATAACGATAGACAAAAACTTGATAATAATTCTTCAGAGGTTGATACCAGTGCTATTAATTTTAGGGTACTAGATGCAAATAATACTGGAATACACTTTACAAACTCTTTTGAACAAACTGCCCAAAGAAATGTCTTAAATTTTGACCCTATTCAGCATGGAGGTGGTGTAAGTATAATTGATTATAATAATGATGGATTGGAAGATATATTTTTTACTGGAAATGATGTCTCTAATTGTCTGTATCAGAATAAAGGAAACTTTCAGTTTGAGGATGTAACTTTACAGGCAGGCTTGCAATCTGATAAATGGTCAAATAGCTCCAGCATTGTCGATATTAATGAGGATGGATGGTTAGACATTTATGTGTGCAATGGGGGTCCAGGACTTGATAAGATTGACATGTCTAACGATTTATATATTAACCAAAAAAATGGCACATTTAAAGAAGCTTCTGCCGACTATGGTTTAGATATATCTAGTCTATCCTCTCAAGGTGTGTTTGCTGACTTTGATCGAGATGGAGACTTGGATTTTTATCTAGCAAATACCATGATACGATCACTTGGAACCAGTGTAAAAAACTTTGTTAAACAAGTAAGTTCGCAAGAAAATGCTGTAAAAATCGAATACATGCAAAACATGTATTTTGAAAATTACGAGGGAAAATATATTGATAAATCCAAAGCAAATAATCTACATACCTACGCTTTTAGTAGAGCAGTAATTGCATCAGATTTAAATAAAGATGGGTGGTTAGACTTATTTGTAAGCAATGATTTTTTTGTGCCTGACTATCTCTACATTAACTCCAAAAATGGAAGTTTTGAACAAAAAAACAATGTACTTCTAAGTCATACATCCAGAAATAGTAAGGGGGCGGATTTAAATGATATTAATAACGACCAAAAAATAGACATTGCTGTAGTGGATCGACAAGCCATCGACCCTTTAAAAAAGAATCAATATGCAGCAAAAGAGAACGTAGAGGAATTCTATCATCTTCATAATGGATATAATTTTCCCTTTCAATATCGAAACAATTCTATTTTAGTGAGCAAAGAACAAAGTCGATTTTCAAATCTTGCAAACTATTCAGGAATACAAGCTACCGGCTTCAGTTGGGCGCCACTTTTAGCCGATTTTAATAATGATGGTCTAAAAGATTTTTTTGTAACCAACGGTATATCTCAAGACATTTATAATTTATCTTTCAGAGATAGTCAAAATAAACTATTGACTAATGCCCAAAAAGGAAAAAATGCCTATGATTTGCTCAAACAAACTAAAGGTATACCATCAAAGAATCTATGGTTTAAAAACTTAGATGGTATCAAAATGCATAAAATGGATGTACTCCAGCCTGAAGAAAACAAACATGACAGCAGAGGAGCGGCTTATGCAGATTTAGATAATGACGGAGACCTGGATTTAGTAATTAATAACATTGGAACTAAAGCAAGTATACTAGAAAATAAAGCGAATAATAATTGGTTGTCTGTAACATTAAAGGATACCATAAATGAAAATAAAGTGCTTCACGCTAAGATTACCATTTATTCAGAAGATTTAGTTCAATATCAAGAATATCAGTTTGATCGCGGATTTCATTCTACGTCCAGTAGAAGACTGCACTTCGGTTTAGGAAATAGTAGAAAAGTTGATAGTATAAAGGTGTATTATTTAGACGGCACATTAAATGCCTACTACGATATAAAGACTAATCAGCAAATAACCTTGCATAAAAAGGCTTCAGAAAAACGAAAAGGTAAAAGATTGGCAGAAGAGATAGGAATATTTCTGGATCTAACAGATCGTATTGAAAATTACAATTACCAACATGTTCAAGCCAATGCCTCCACAAAAAATACAAACCAACAGGCCCCGTACCAGATGGATTTTGCAGGGCCTGTTATTGCAGTTGGAGATGTAGATAATGATGGGTTTGATGATTTTTTTATGGGTGGAGGTAAAAACTTTGCTGCAAAAGTAATTGTCCAGAAAGAGAACACATTTAAAACACTCGAAAACAAAGTGTTTTTTGAAGACATTAACTATCATGATACAGGTGCTACTTTTTTTGATTACAATAATGATGGTAGACTGGATCTTTATGTTGCCTCTGGAGGAGATAAAGAAGTATCCAGTGATAGCCTAGCTCAAGATCGCTTATATTTTAATAATGGAGGAGGGCAAATGCTGAGGATAGATGGAGTTTTACCTCCCATTCGTTCTTCATCAACCAATATAATTGCCGACGATTTTAATGGAGATGGTCTTCAGGATTTATTTGTAGCGGGTAGAAATAAACCAGGAAAATATGGTGATCGAGCAGATTCGTATATGCTGATGCATAGTGGTGGCCCCTATGTAAATCAAATAGCCAATTGGTTTTCATTTGAAGAATTGCCCCACTTTATTACTGATGTAGTATATATGGACCTGGATTTAGATGGAAAGAAAGATTTTGTGATGAGTTCTGAATGGGACTCACCTGCTATCTTTCTTAGAAAGGATAATCGCTTTGAAAGGATTAAAGATGAGAATCTTGATAAGTTTAAGGGTTGGTGGCAAACAGCTGCTGCAGGAGATATTGATGGAGATGGAGACATGGATTTTGTGTTTGCTAATATTGGTGAAAACATGAGCTATAAGGCAACTGAAGAAAACCCATTAAAATTATATTCCGGAGATTTCAATTTGGACAACCAACACGAAGTCATAATATGCCAATTTTTTAAGGATCGATATATTCCTCAGGTAAGCCTAGATGTAATTGCTGATTGGTTTCCTTTTACCAGTAGTAAGATTGAACAATTTGGATATAAGGAAATAGCAAGTCTACCTATTGAAGAATTATTGAGTGATCAAATACTGGCAAACGCAAATACTTATGAAGCAAATACCTTCAAACATATGGTATTTATTAATCAGGGTGATTTTTCTTTTAATGTAAAGCATTTAGCGGAAATAAGCCAACACAGCGCCATAAAGCAAATTATGGTAGAAGACTTTAACAGTGATGGCTTAATGGATGTTTTTTGTGTTGGCAATCTACAACACACATCCTCCACTAATACAATAAGTGACGCAGGTAGCGAGCTTTTGTTTTATGGAAATGAAAACGGGCAACTAACAATCAATAACGAAATCAATAGTGGAATTCAAGTAATCGGCGTCGCTAATAGATTAAGACGCATAAAGCTAGGTTCTAACCAAACAGGAATTATAATTGGGAACAATAGAGGACCTATTCAATTAGCATTATACAACTATAACCAACAAAAGTAAACAACTCTCACATTAAACGATTGCGCTCTACATATATATTGATGGTCTTTAATGTTTGCAATAAATGTCTAGTTTATCAACAAGTGAATGGGTGGGCTAGTGCAAGTAGATAAAGGTGGTCCAACACATTAAACGCTTATTAGAAGCACCAGATTGATGTATTGTGACAAAACATATCGAAAAAAAACATATAAATAAAATACCTACAAATAGTTATATTTGTTGTTATTCTTACGATTATATTTGTGAGATGTTTTACAAGTTTGTATAACGTATATAAACTTGTAGTTACATAGACGAAAACACTAAGCGTAAAAGGGCAATAAACCAACAAGCTAAGCTTTTAAAGACGAAATCAAAAACGAGGTTGTGTACGAAAATCCTCTCTTATAGCTAAAATCGAACAGTGCACAAACTCCATCAAGCTTGCCATTGCAGTTTTTCTAGTATTAGTTAAGTCTTAATTCCTTTTTTGGAAATTAGGCTCTGCCGTAATGATGTGCAGTGGTCTATGCCATAATTTTATTTAGCTAAAATCGAATAACAAATTATTTTTTTTAATTAAACTTAAAATCTCAATCTCATGAAAATTAAGTTCTTTTTCGTGGCTTTGTTTGCGGTAGTAAGTCTTAGTTTGTCTGCTCAAAATTATATGGGTGCAGAACAAGCCATAACTACGCTAGAGCAAGAAATAAAAGTATTGGAAAGTGCTTTTGATGCAGCTACGTCATCCTCTTCTTTTGGAACCAGTGTTACCACAACTGGTACAAATGACAACAGTGCTGAAACTGGAAGAAAACTACGTTCAGCAACTTTAGTCCTTTCAAGTCTTACTGCTTCTAAAGATGTTGCAGCAAGCCTTTTGGACGCTAGAAACCAATTTATTCAACGATCTCAACTAACAACTGCAGAAATAGATGCTGCTATAAATTATGTTGAGGAATTGATAACAATCTAACAATTCAATCTCATGAAGAAAATTTTATTAAGTATTTTTTGCGCATTTGCGCTAGTAACCTGGCTTGGTGCTCAGGGACCAGCTGTTGATTCTGGTGCAGGAGCTATGGCGATTCCAGTTGCCGCTCAAGATATAGCATGTGGTGGATCAGCAACTTCTTGTCCAGCAGGTATTGCTCTTGGTAACGCTGATGTTGCTTTGGATCCAGACCCTGTCGGTATTGCAGAAGGCGAATGCCCTGCTCCAGTGGCTCCAGTTCCGGCTGTGATGCCAATTAATCCTATTTTGGGCTATAATTGCGAGGTGTCAATAACTTTACCTGCAATTACAGGAACATGGGCCTCCGACATACAGGTCGATATTGCCACACCTTGGGGACTTCAGTCGCTTGGTGGTGCAGGAGGGTTAAATGATCCAGCTGGAGCTGAGTTAACGTTTACAACTGTTGCGGGTACTCCAGCGTTTGCAACTTGGGATGGTGTCAGTTCAGGCACTTTCTTGCTGCCAGGTGCTCCAGCACCTACTGCACCTGCTTGTGATATGGGAGCTGCTATTCCTCCAATGGGTGTTGATCCATCAGGAAATTATGCCATTACTATTTTTGATAATTTTGGAGGTGATGTGCACTCGCTAGCCGCTGGAAACATTACGGTTGCTTTGGTACCTGTTGCTCCGGCTCCTTTTGATGCAAGTGATTGCTGTCCTTGCGAATTATCGTGTCCTACAGAAACTATTACTGAGGTAATTGGTGGTGGTGAATGTTGTGCAACTGTTTTTTATGATGTTTCATTAGCAGGTGCTTGTTCAGGCGCTACTTTAGATTTAGCTGCTTTGGATGCTGAAGGTGCTATTACATATGGCGGTTCAGGTGGTACAGGTGGTTTAGTTGGAGGCAATTTAGTACTGACAACTCCAGTAAATACTGTTGCCTCTTCTACGGCTAGTGTAGCTTTACCTTTTTCTTGTCCAGTTCCAGGTGCTGAGCCACCATGTGGTTTCTCTTTACCTGCAGGAACAGGGGACAGTTTTTCATTTGATTATGTAATTACAGATAATGAAAATGGAAGTGCAGCTTGGGTATTTTGGAACATAACTGCTCCTGATGGTACATTAGTTGTTGATAATGCTGCCGGTTCTCCTTCTGCTGGATCTGTGCCTATTACAGCTATTGATTGTGCTACGTCTCCTGCTCCAACAATCGAATTTGTTGCAGATGCATGGAGAGGGGGAACATTTGGTAACATAAATATGGAAATTAGCAATTTTGAATATATCGTTGCACCACAATTACAGCCTTTAAATGCTGCTGGTGAAGTTGATACTACATTGCTTTCAGGTAATTGTTTCCCAGAAGGTTTAACTTCTATTACTTGGGCTGCTATTAATCCAGTGGATTGCACTCCAGCCTTGGATAATGCAGGTATGCCTTTAGAATGTACTTTTGATATTGAGGTGCTTGCTGGGACTACTCCTACTTCATCACTTACATGTAATGATCACGTTAATATATCACTAGATGAGAATTGTCAAGTTGCTTTAGGTGCCGATGATTTCTTAGAAGGTGGACCTTATATGTGTTATGATGACTTTATGGTAAATGTTTGGCCATTTGGAATAGAAGCAAATGCTATCGAAAATGTAGGTGGTGTTGCTATTACATATCCTAAAGGTGAGCACACCTATGAAGTTTGTGATCCAAATAGTGGAAATTGTTGTTGGGGAACTTTCCTTATCGAAGATAAACTAGCTCCTAGTTTTGAGGTAACAGGTTATTCAGTAACTTGTTTTGAAGATATTCCTACAGATGTTTTAACTACAGCTAGCCTTGTTTCTGAGGGTTTAGTATTCACAGAAGCTACAACAGTTACAGAAGAAACTGAATTTTGTATTGATGTTTCTGCTGCGTGTGCAACAGTTACTGATTTTAACTTAAAGTTAGATTTTAATACAGGTGGTGGTTTTGATACAGAAGTAAGTGTTACTTCTCCAAGCGGAACAACTGTTTTACTTTGGTCAGCACTTGACGGATGTGGTGGAGTTATTAACTTTATTGCTGATGACGAAGGTCCTTCGGATCTAGGATGTGCTGGTTTCGGTTCTTGTATAGCAAATGATATTACACAATCATTTATTGATAATGGTTTTGGTGGTTTTGTTTCAGGATCTCTTACAGATTTCGAAGGAGAGCCTATTAATGGACAATGGTGTGTAACATTTAGTGATTCTAATGCACCAATTAATACAATTGTTGGTCTTTGGAATGATGGTGATACTTCATGTGATTCAGAAGATTTGACAACTGGTAGCTATCTAGCATCAGCTGATCAGTGTGATTGTACATCATTTGATTACGTTGATACATACACAAATGCTGATTGTGAGAATGGTTCAGTTACAAGAACTTGGACATGTACTGATGCATGTGGTAATGTTTCTGACCCTGTAGTACAAGTTATTACAATTACACCATTAAGCTTTGATGGCTTAGGTTCTGATTGGTTCGTACCTCCTCCATTGGTATATTTACCTTGTGGAACTGGAACTTCTCCTCAGGACATAGCAGATTACTTTGATAATTTCGTAGAAATTACAGAAGATAGTATTGATACAGACGCTGATGGAATTTTAGATGATTTTATCGATGTAGATTGGGATGGTATATGGGATTTCGTTGGTGATGGTTCACTAGATGTTCCTGGATTACCAGAAATAGATGATTGCCCAGATTCTGATTTGGATTGTCCTGCGGGAATCATAGAAGGTCAAGAAGGTGTGACAATGGGGTACCCGTACTACTTCGCTTGGGGATGTAACACACAGTGTAATGCGAAAAACGCTATCCACCCTCAGCCAATTGATAATAACATTTGTAACCTATATGTTACTTATGCTGACCAGTTAATTCCAGCATGTGAAAATGGTACATCTGATTGCCCAGGTAATGAGAAAGTAATTAGAACATGGACTGTATTAGATTGGTGTACTGCTTCAACAATTGATTATGTACAATTAATCAAGTCTGTTGATAAGACTGCTCCAGAAATTACAGCTAACGATTTCGGTGCAAGTGTTAATCCATGGGGTTGTGAGGCTGCTTTCCAGTTCCCTGCTCCTGAGCACTTACATGATGATTGTTCTACAGTAACTAGCTACTGGGTAAGTGGTCCTGGTTCTATTGGTTCTGTAAATGGTGATGGAATGCCTCCATACTTTGCTACAGGTGTAGCTAAAGGTGAGCACCAGTACATTTATGAAACTACAGATTGTTGTGGAAATGTAGGTCTTGATACTATTACAGTAACTGTAGTAGATGATACGCCTCCTACACCAATTGCTAAGCAAGATATCGTAATCGGATTAACTTCTGGTGGATATGACACTACAGGTATTGCTAAATTATACCCTGAAAGTATAGACAACGGTTCTCACGATGGTGATTGTGGACCAGTAAGATTCGAAATTAGAAGACCAGCTGGTGCAAACCAATGTGGTAATGATGGAAACGGTGCTACACCTTACAATAATAATGTAACATTTAATAACAATGGTGATGAGTCTGATAATCCTAATGATACAGATGGTGGAGCTTACGTTAAGTTCTGTTGTGATGATTTAACAGATGTTTATACTGACCCTACTACAGGTAACCCAGTGCCATTTGGTGAGCACCAAGTTATATTAAGAGTTTGGGATAGTGGAACAGATATGATTCCTGGAACAATGGATGATAACTACAATGAAACTTGGGCTAATGTAAGAGTTGAAGATAAATTGTGGCCAACAATCGTTTGTCCTCCAGATGTTACAGTTTGTTGTGGATGGGATCCAGAAGATCTATCTAAAACGGGTGTAGGATTTGCTAACGGTACTTGTACTCATTACGAAGTAGCAGTTAAGAATGATTCTCCTTTAGGTGGATACGATCCAGTATGTAACGAAGGTGTTATCAGAAGAACTTGGGATATCGTATTAAGCAGAGAAGCTGGACTTGATGGTGTGTTAAATACTGCTGATGATGCTATTACTTGGTACGATCATGAGTGTGACCAGTTTATCACTGTAGAGTGGGAAAGCTGCTGGGATCCTACATGGCCAGGTGGACCATTGGAAGAATTTGATCCTATTACAGGTGAATCATTATATGAGCACAAAGGATGTGTTGACGCAGCTCAGCCATACTGTGGTGACTTAATTGATTGGCCAAATGATGATGAAATCGTTTGTGATGATTTCGAAGTAGAGCCTCCAACATGGCCGGCAGAAACTTGTGATCTAATCGGATGGAACGTTAAGTGTGATACTTTCTTCTTCGAAGAAGGAGATGAGAATAATGAGTCAGGAGATCCTGCTTGTTTCAAAGTATTAAAGCACTGGACACTAATCAACTGGTGTATAGATAGCAGATACGATAATGACCCAGGTCCTGACGGAATCTTAGGTTCAGATGATGATATTGAGATTGGTACTTATACTCATACTCAAGTATTGAAATTCTACGATGATGTAGATCCTATTGTTGTAGCTCCTGATACTTGCATCGCTGTAGGTTCTGGTGCAGGTGGATCTGGATCTGGAACTGATGGTTGTGAGTCTGAAGTTAACCTTTGGGGTAGCGCAACTGACGGTGATAGCGATTGTATGAGTGCATGGATTAAGTGGCAAGTATTTATCGATCTTTGGGGTGACTGGACTATTGACTACGAATTCAGTAGTTATGTGTCTCCTTTCAACCAAAACTTCGGTACGCCAATTAACGAATTATATGTACCACCAACAGCACCAGGTGATCACGTAGTAAACCAAGGTTCAACTATGGGATTAACTTTACCTGAAATCGTTGAAGGTAGCAAATACCAGCACAGAGCTGTATGGAAAGCAAGTGACGGATGTGGAAACGTAACAAGCCACACAAGTTACTTTACTGTTGAAGATAAGAAGGCTCCAACGCCATTCTGCTTAAACGTAAGTACTGCATTAATGCAGGCACCATTCGGTACGGTTGATTTATGGGCTTGTGATTTCGAGCAAGGAAGTTTTGATAACTGTACTCCATACGATAGATTAAGATGGTCTTTCGGTGAGGATGATGTTCCAGATGCTTCTAATGATAATTACAACGAAGATTCAAGATGTACTTCTATCACATTTGATTGTGATGATTTAGCATCATCTGCTGATGGAATTATTGAGCAAGATGTTTATGTATGGGATGAGTGTGGAAACTACGATTTCTGTACAATTGAAATCAGATTGTTAGATAACACAGGTGCTTGTGGTGATGATGGTGGCGGAGCTTCAAGAATTGAAGGTAACGTTGCCACTGAATTTGGTACGGATGTAGAAGATGTACAAGTTACTATCTCTTCAGTATTACCTGATTACCCAATGAGTATCATGACTGATGCAGACGGAATGTTTGCTGACGGAACTGCTCACGCTAATACAGTAGATTATGCAGTAGAAGCTGTAAAAGATGTTGATTACCTTAACGGTGTATCTACATTGGATATCGTTATCATTCAGAGACACATTTTAGGATTAGCTGATTTAACTAGTCCATACAAAATGATCGCTGCCGATGTAAATGATGATCAAGCGATTACTGCTTTCGATTTATCTGAATTAAGAAAGTTAATTCTAGATGTATACAGTGAGTTACCTAGCAATGATAGCTGGAGATTTGCTGATGCAAACCAGAACTTAACAATAAGCAACGCATTTAACTACGACGAATTATTGAGCATCGCTCAATTAAACCAAGATGAGTTAGCAATGGATTTCATTGCAATGAAGATTGGTGATGTAAATGAGTCTGTAGTATTAAATGCTACTGATGATGCAGATACAAGAAACGCAAGCTTAAACTTAATAGTAGAAGATGCTACAGTTCAGGCTGGAGAAGAATTTACTGTTGCGTTTACTGCAGCTAACTTCGAAGATATCGTTGGATACCAGTTTACAATGAATACTAATGGCGTTGAGTTATTAGACGTTGTATCAGGTGCTATCGAAATGACTGAAACTAACTTTGCAGTATTAGATGCTAATACAGTAACAGTTTCATGGAACTCTATCGAAGGAGTATCTACTGAAGATGTATTATTTGAAATGACATTCAAAGCAACAGCTAATACAACTGTATTAGATGGTGTAACTGTTAGTTCTGCTGTAACTGGTGCTGAGGCATACAATTCAGCTTTAGAAACAATGAATGTAACATTAGGATCAGCAGAAGGAAGCTTTGCTTTACTTCAGAACGAGCCTAACCCTTTCAATGAAACTACAGCGATAAACTACGTACTTTCTGCTAGTGCACCGGCTACTTTAACAGTATACGATGTAACAGGAAAAGTTGTAAAAGTAGTTAACGATAACAATGCAATTGCAGGAATGAATACAATTACTTTACAAAGAGCTGAGTTAGGAGCATCAGGTGTTCTTTACTATACTCTTGAAAGTGGTGACTTCACTGCAACTAAGAAAATGATTCTTATCGACTAATACTTCGGTATTTCGATAAAATCGGTTTTTGGGATGGCCTCTCTCCAATTTTTGGAGGGGGGCTTTTTCTTTAATGTACATTGAGAAATTACTAAGCCAATTAGGTTTTTCTTCGCTTTAGTTATTATTTACTTATTACAATTTCTTTCTCATGATTTATTCTTGCTTGATAACCCTTCGCTAAAAATCATGTGCTTGATGACTAATGCCCCCTAGTTTTAATCATTAATGGTCATTTAGACAAAAAGATCGGCTCATGTAAGAGCTACACGCAAAATTTATGAGACGTAGCCCACGTAAATTGATAAAGAGCAATATAGATGGCTATACACTCACTGTCCATAAACTCACTCAATACAAACTTGATTTGATGAATGCTGAACTGCAATTGACCAAGAAAGACCTTGTGTTGTGCTTATACACCTATTAGACCTTAGTGTATCTCCATACAGCTAGTAACGACTAAGTTCATAGGCTTTTCAATATAATTGGTATCATAAAAAACTGTGCACAATTCTTTAAGTACACAGCTATAGATCTAACTGATTAAGTTTATTTATATATAAATTAAAAATACCTATAAATGGGTAGTATAACATATTAGAGTAATTATATATTTGTATAACGTTAATATGTAGATAGTAACATATTACATTTTCCACCTACCTATAGAAGTTATCGAACCTAGATAATTTAATAACAATTTAATTATTGAAAAGGGTTATGCTTTGTATTTGGTTGATACGAGCATCCCAAACAGTATAAAAATTTAAAAGGATCTTATTATGAAAAACAATCTTTTAACCTTTCGTGGGTTAAAGATGGGTATGACGCTATTGCTGTCAGCCATTTTGACCTTGCTACCCTCAGAGCAAACACTTGCTCAATGTTCTCTTGCTTGTAATGGAACAACACAAATTTCCCTTGATCCAGATTGTACCGCAGAAGTTACACCAGACATGATTCTTCAAGATGAAGGTGCTTCATGTCCATTAGGTGTTTTTGAAGTACACATTGAAGATCACTATGGAAACGAAGTTGTATTTCCAGCAGGTCCTAACGGATTTCCATTAATTGATGGATCTATCATAGGTTCTGATCATGTGGCCAAAGTATTGGACACAAATTCAGGAAATTCTTGTTGGGGAGATATCATTGTAGAAGACAAACTTGGACCATTGATTGAGAGTTGTAATGACTCAATTTTATCATGTGTCGATTTCACCACTTTTGAAGGTCCTGTATATATGGATTGTGAAGGAGAGGTTGATGCTGTCTTATTAAGTGAGGACATTAATCCTTTAAATTGTGATCCTGATTATGTTAAAGAAGTAACAAGAATATACACTGCTTTTGACCAGTTTGGAAATGAAGCAGAGCAATGTACCATTACTTATAGCTTAGAAAGAATAGATACAGCACTAATTGTTTGCCCATTAAATTACTTAAAGGCGGATGATGAAGCTATTTCTTGTGACGGTAAATGGTGGCCTGGTCAGACCGGTATTTTGTTTGATACAGATACTGATGATGATGGGATTTTAGACGCTGATACTGATGGACTATGGGACATAAATGGAGATGGATACCCGGATCCTTGGGTAGATATTGATGGAGATGGTGAATTTGATCCAGGAGAGACTGAAACAGGGATTCCTACCTATAATGGAGTACCATTATGGCCTAATCCTGATTTCTATTGTAACATAGGAGTATTCTATAGTGATACAGAATTACCAGTAATAGGTTGTGTTAGAAAGATCATGAGAAGATGGGAAATCAGAGAATGGTGGTGTGGAGAAGAAATTGTTAAACTTTGTATCCAAATCATTGAAATTAAGGATAAAGAAGCTCCAACATTTACCTGCCCAGATTTAGAGCAATGTGTTGGTTATACAACCATAAGCACAAACGTACATGGATATCAAATGGAGTCTCCATATGGTATGGTTGATTGTGCAGCTGAGTACTTTCCTGAAATTCCTGAAATTACAGATAACTGTGGAGAGGAATTTAGAGTTGATTATACATACCCAGGTGGTTCTATTCAGGGCTATGATGGATCAGATCCATTGGTCTTAGCCATGGGACTAAATGAAATAACATTAACGGTTTATGATGAATGTTATAATTCGTCTGAATGCACTTATACAATAGATGTAGTAGATGATACTGCACCGACAGCAGTATGTGATCAATTTACCGTTGCATCACTAACAAGTACTGGTGAAGCAAAAGTATTTGCTGAAACATTTGATGATGGTTCGCATGACGATTGCAAACTAAATAAATTCTTAGTAAGAAGAATGAACACTGATAATTGTGATTGTCAGACTCCTTACTATCCTGATATGACACTTTTAGGTGAACATAATGGTCACTTATACTATGTATCTGATCAAGACCACACTTGGTATCATGCTTACGATTTAGCTCATGCAATGGGTGGAAATCTATTAAAAATAGATGATGCAGCTGAGAACCAATTTGTATTTGATGCAGTTGGAGGAAGTTCGTATTATTTTGACTTAACCGATGAAAATTGCGATGATTTATTTAGTCACCATAATGGTTATACATCAAGCTATTTTAATTGGGCTTCTGGAAATCCGGATGCATTAGAAGGAAGATTTGGTCAGGTTGGAGCAGATGGAGAATGGTACAATGTTCACGGAGAAACGCTACTTGGGAAATATGTTCTAGAGGTAGAAGATCCTTGTACATTCAGCAATGCCGTTGTATTCTGTTGTGAAGATATCGGAGAAGAGCAAATGGTTGTTTTCAGAGTGGTTGATTATTACGGTAACTATAATGATTGTATGGTTTCTGTAGATGTTCAGGACAAGTTAGCTCCTGTCATTACTTGCCCTGCGAATCTTACAGTGGAGTGTGATACTTACTGGGATGAGGAGCATTTAGATGCAGATTTTGGTGAAGCAACAGTTGTAGATAATTGTGGAGCTGAAATTGAAACTTCACTAGAAGAAGATTTAAACCAATGTAACGTTGGAAACTTAATAAGAACTTTTGTTGCAACTGATGATTTTGGGAGACAAGATTCTTGCAAGCAATTTATATATTTCCATAACTACGATCCATTTGATTGGGATGATATTGTTTGGCCATTAGATACTACTGTTTATGAGTGTAGTACTATCGAATCACTAGATCCGGATGTAACAGGATATCCACAATTTAATGATGATCAGTGTGATTTATTAGGCTCTAACTATTATGATGAAGTATTCTACTTTAATAATGCAAGTGGAGAAGCATGCTTTAAAATATTAAGAACTTGGACAGTAATTGATTGGTGCCAGTTAGATAATAATGGTGATCCAGTTACTGATTCTGATGTACAAGTCATAAAAGTACACAACACAGTAGATCCAGTTTTAGATGATCAATGTGAAGAAGTATTTGCTTGTACTTATGATGCAACATGTACTGAAGGTTTTATAGAATTAACAAAGTCAGCTACAGATGACTGTACTTTACCAGAGAATCTATCTTGGACAGCCCAAATAGATCTTGACTGCGATGGCTCTTTCGACGGAGACTTAGAAACTACATATTCTGGTACAGGTGCTGCAGCTGATGCGAGTGGAAACTATCCAATAGGAGAACACTGTGTAATATGGTCGTTTACTGACAAGTGTGGAAACGTAGAAACATGTATCCAACCATTTGTAATTCAAAATTGTAAACTACCTACTCCATATTGTTTAAATGGATTAGCTGTTGATTTGATGCCAATTGATGAAGACAATGACGGAACAATTGATTTCGGAATGGTTGAGTTATGGGCAACAGATTTTGACGCTGGAAGTTACCATCCTTGTTATGATGATGTGATTCTTTCATTCTCTTCTAACATCGAAGAAATCAACTTCACATTTAACTGTGACCACGTTGAACCAGATGTATTAGTAGAAATTTGGGCAACAGTAATCTTGCCAGATGGTACATTATTACAGTCTTATTGTGAAACAATGTTAGACGTTCAGGATAACATGAATGCATGTCCTGAAATGGGACCTGGTTCTAGATATGCGATAGGAGGTAATGTTGCAACAGAAGCAGATGAAATGATGGAAGAAGTTATGGTTGCACTAAATGGGGCAAACGTAAATGACATGACGGACGAATCAGGTATGTACGCTTTCCCAGAAATGGATGAAGGAAATGCATATGTGGTAGCTCCAGGAAAGGAAGATGCTTACTTAAATGGTGTATCAACATTGGACATCGTACACATTCAAAGACATATTTTAGGAATAACTGATTTAGATTCGCCGTATAAAATTATAGCAGCTGATATTAATAATGATGAAGTAGTAACTGCTTTAGATTTATCAGATGTAAGAAAAGTAATACTTGAAATCGAATCTGAATTCCCGAATAATGAATCATGGAGATTTGTAGATAAAGAATTTTCATTCATTGATCCTACAAATCCACTGGCTCAGTCATTTGATGAGACCTACAATATTGCAAGTTTAACAGCTGATATGGAAATTGATTTCATCGGATTAAAAGTTGGAGATGTTAACAATACTGCAACCATCAATGGTCTTTCAGAAGAGGCAGATACAAGAAGTAGTTATACATTATATGTATCTGATAAAACATTCGCTAAAGGGCAAACGATTGAAATTCCAGTATTTGCCAAAAATAATGGAGAGTTAATTGGACTACAAGGAACTATAGAAACTAATGGAGAAATGCTTCAAATAGTAGATATAGCACCTGGTCAGCTTTCTATCACGGCAGATAATGTAAATTATGCTAACGCAGATAATGGAAAAATTGCTATTAGCTACAACTCGATAGAAAATCAGTTAATTGACAATAATTCAGCACTATTTACAGTAGTTGCTACGGCCATGAATAATGGTGGAATTAACGGTAATATATCTATGAGTTCCGCAATGACTCGAGCAGAAGTTTACAATGGTGAAATGAGTATTCAGACACCGACAATCCAAATTACAGACAAATTTGGCAACGAAACACCATTCACTTTTGCTTTATACCAGAATAATCCGAATCCATTTAATGGAACGACTGAAATTAAGTTTGCAGTTCCTCAACTATCAAATGTTGAGTTTATCATCACAGATGTGACTGGAAAAGTTGTAAACAGAATTAACGGAGAATATACAAAAGGTAATCACTCAATTATGTTAGACCAGGAGTCTTTGGGTAACAATGCAGGTGTATTATACTATACAATGAAAACTAATGACTTTAGTGCTACCAAGAAAATGGTGATGCTAAAATAATTATAAAGATTTACTGTTTTTGGGATGGGACCCCTCTTCAAAAAAGTTTGAAGGGGGTCTTTTTTTTGTACCCTATGAAACTTTATTTCTATCATATCATGTTTCTTTTTTATGTCAAGAATTTTAGGGATTGATTTTGGAATGAAACGTTGTGGAATGGCAATGACGGATAGTTTACAAATTTCTATTAATCCATTACCCACCGTTACTAAACTAGATTTATTAGAAAAATGTCTAGAAAAATTAAATGATGAAGATATATCAACATTAATATTAGGTTTACCTTTGCACGCTGATGGTACAGAAACCTATCTTAAGAAAGAGATAGATACATTTATTAGCCAGCTAAAGAAAAAATATAGCAAAGCATTAGATATCCAATTTGTTGATGAGTCCTATAGTTCTTCAGAAGCAAAGCAATTGATTTTTGATTCTGGAATAAAGAAGAAGAAACGAAGAGATAAATCAAAAATAGATCAGATGAGTGCTGTAATTTTGATCAAAAGATATTTAAATTACTAAACATGATTTTACCCATCTTCGCATATGGACACCCAGTCCTTAAAAAAGTATGCAAAGAAATACCAAAAGAAGATAAGGAGTTATCCACCTTAGTTGAAAATATGTGGGAGACCATGTATAATGCTCAAGGAGTAGGATTAGCAGCGCCACAAATTGGAAAACCTATACGACTTTTCTTAATAGATACTGTACAAATCGAAGAAGATGAGGAAGATTTTAAAGGAATTAAGGAAGTCTTTATTAATGCTAAAATAGTTTCAGAATCTGGGGATTTTTGGGCTTATGAAGAGGGCTGTTTATCCATACCGCAAATTCGTGGTGATGTAGAAAGGCAAGATTCTATAACCATTGAATATCAAAATGCAGCTTTTGAAAAACATTCAAAAACCTTTACGGGAATCAATGCAAGGGTTATCCAACATGAGTATGACCACATAGAAGGAAAACTTTTTATTGAACAGCTAAAGCCATTGAAAAAAAGAAGGATTAAACGAAAATTAGAAAATATAAAGAAAGGTGACATCAAAGTAAATTACCGAATGAAGTTTGTTTAATCACTTTCTTCCAAAATCTGCAGGAATTTCACCCCATATTTCTGTTTTCCACTTTATTATTTTAGTTTCATAATTGTGTGTTTTTAACCAAGCTAATGCTCGGTCTACAAGCACAAAGATGGGATCATTAAGACTGTTTCTCTCCAAGGTTGTTTTCAGTTTTTCATTTCTCACCCAAGCCATGGCCGTTTTCGAATCCGTATAAATCACCGTTTCATTATCCGATTTTTTATAGAGCCACGCAAGTCCATGGACTAAGGCTAAAAACTCACCTACATTATTGGTGCCCTCCTTAAATGGACCCATTCGGAAAATTTCTTCTTTACTTATGGTATACACTCCACGATACTCCATCAAGCCGGGATTCCCACTACAGGCCGCATCTACTGATATGCTTTTGTGGTTTATTATTTTTTGTAGTTCAATGTCGTTTACCGTGTCTGACTTCTTTTTATCTGAAGAGGCTAGGGTATATCCTTGACTATAGGCAAGCTTCGCCTCAGCTAAGGTTTTATAGGACCGGTATTTTGCATTTGGAAATCCAAAAATCTGGGATCTACATTCATCCCACGATTTATATATACCTGGTTTCATTCCTACCCAAACTACATAATACTTACTTTTGCTTTTCTTAGACATTAAAACGAAGGTAATAAATATGTACGTTGACACGCATGCTCACATTTATTTAGATGAGTTTAGAGAACATTGGGATCAGTTAATCTCAGACTGTGCAGATGTAGAAGTTAAAAAGATATATCTGCCAAATATAGATGAGACAAGCATAGATCAAGTACATGACCTAGCGGATAAGTTCCCGCTAGTTTGTAAACCGATGATGGGCTTACATCCTTGCTATGTAAAAGGCAACTATAAAGATCAACTCAAGCTAATAAAAGAGCAATTTGCTCAGAGACAATATTCAGCTATTGGCGAGATAGGCATTGATTTGCACTGGGACTTAAGTTTTGTCAAGGAGCAAGAACAAGCTTTTCAAGCGCAAATAGAGTGGGCCATAGATTTAAAGCTTCCAATTGCGATTCACTCAAGAAAAAGTTTAGATGAGACTATTTCGGCAGTTGAAAAAAACCAAAATGGTCAATTAAGCGGGGTTTTTCATTGTTTTAACGGAACTGTGGAACAAGCAAAACGAATCATAGATCTCGGGTTTTTCGTGGGTCTAGGTGGCGTAATCACCTTTAAAAATGCAGGTTTGGAAGAAATGGTGAAGTCTCTACCCCAAGAAAATATAGTTTTAGAAACCGATGCGCCCTATTTAGCTCCCCATCCAAACAGAGGAAAACCTAACACGCCTGTTTATTTACCTATAATTGCGGAGAAAGTAGCTAGTTTTAGGTCAGAAAGCATAGATGACGTAAAAGATTATACTACAAAAAATGCTAATTTATTATTCGGTATTTAAATATTAAAGAATTCAAGATTTAGAATCTATTAAGCATTAGTGTAGTATATATCCTAAAAAGAAAAATATAAGATTGTCATACGTCAGAAGTATTAATTTTTTCATCTTAGAGTTTTGAGAGATAATCGGAGGAATGCTCGAGTGGCTGAAGAGGCACGCTTGGAAAGCGTGTATACCTCAAAAGGGTATCGGGGGTTCGAATCCCTCTTCCTCCGCTGGAAAACATTTGTCATTTTTTTGTAAAAATTGAACTCATTGTTAAATTTGAGCAGACTTGATAAAAACATTAGAAAGATTATTCCAATGGGAAATTAAATATTTCTAAATTAGGGTCTCATTTAGTATTTATTGTTTAAACGAATTTGAAAACAAAACGAATCATGCGTAAACTTTTAGCATTCAGTATTATTTTTTGTCTTTTGGCTGCCTTTGGTGCAACAGATATTTTAGCCCAAGATGCAGCGGCAGAAACTTCAGGATCAGCTTTTCAAACTTTAAAGGAAAAGTTCATTGAGGGTGATTGGAGATTTATGAGTCTAGTACTTGTTTGTCTTATTTTGGGATTAGCTTTTTGTATTGAGCGAATTATTACTTTAAATATAGCGACTACAAACACTGATAAGCTATTAGCTAGAATAGATAGTAATCTTGCAAATGGAGATATGGCAGGTGCAATGGAAGTTGCTAAATCAACTCCTGGCCCTACAGCTAGCATATTACATGAAGGATTAAAAAGCGCAGCAGGTGGACCTGAAGCGGTTGAAAAATCAATAGTATCCTACGGATCTGTCCAAATGGGACTTTTAGAGAAAGGCCTTGTATGGATATCTCTTTTTGTTGCTATTGCTCCCATGCTTGGATTTATGGGAACGGTAATCGGTATGATTCAAGCCTTTGATAGAATTGAAGCAGTAGGAGATTTATCACCTTCAGTTGTTGCAGGGGGTATTAAAGTAGCCCTATTAACTACAGTATTTGGTTTGATTGTGGCAATTATTCTTCAAATCTTTTACAATTACATTATTTCTAAAATAGATGGTATTGTAAATAAAATGGAAGATGCTTCAATAGGTTTAGTTGATGTAATGGCTAAAAATGGTGTGTTTAAGTAAGACACCAAAGCATTTAGTTATTCTTTTATCAACTAACAAAAACTATAGAAATGAAATCTATTTATAATATATTTAATAAACATGGTCAGCTTATAGCACTAGGTCTTGGTTTGCTGTGTATTCTTGTAGCGTTTGCAGGAATATTTGGCGGATTGGGTACTGCGGGTTTTGACACGTCTACAGACTTAAATGCTGTACTAAAAGATGGTGGCGGAGATGGTTTTAACTTCTTTAACGGAGCTATAACTATACCGGTGCTATTATCTATTCTTGCAGTGGCAGTTATATTTATTTTTGGAATTGTAAGCTTAATAACTAACCCAAAAGGATCCATAACAGTGATTATAGCGGTGGGTGTTCTTTTAGGTTTATTTTTACTTCTTACGCAAATGTCTGAAGTAGAATCTAGTGGTAAAATCGCTAGTCTAATGCAAAAATATAACATGTCAGATGGCACTAGTCAACGTATCAGCGGAGGTATAAAAACTACCGTAGGTTTAGCTGTTCTTGCTTTTGTAGGTATTGTACTTATGGAAATTTATAACTTCTTTAAATAATAAATAACCATGGGTAAAACAAGTACAAGAGATAGAGTCTCAAATGAGATTAATGCTGGATCAATGGCAGATATCGCATTCTTGTTACTAATTTTCTTCTTGGTAACAACTACAATTGATGTAGATAAAGGAGTATTGGTTAAGCTTCCGCCTTGGTCGGATGAGCCACCTCCAGAATTAGAATTAAATGAACGAAATGTGTTTTCTGTATTAGTAAATTCAGAAAATCAACTATTAGTTCGTGAGCAACTAACAAATATTGGTGAATTGAGAGAGCGTGCAAAGGAGTTTATTATGAATCCGGCTGGAAGACCAGATTTATCAAAAAGTCCAAAGCAAGCTATTGTTTCTTTGAAAAATGATAGAGGAACAGAGTACGGCACTTATTTGGAAGTATATAACGAATTGAAAGCTGCTTATAATGAACTTCGTGAAGAAGAATCTCAGAAAAGGCATGGAAAAGCATTTGAGTATATAACAGATGATGAACGTAAAGCAATCCGAAGAGATATTCCTTTGGTATTGTCTGAAGCAGAACCATCTGATTTTGGAGAAGAATAAATAATTAATATGTCAAAATTTCAAAAAAAGAGAGGTAAATCATCGCCGGAGATTTCGACGGCTTCTTTACCTGATATCATATTCATGTTGTTATTTTTCTTTATGGTAGTAACTGTATTAAGAGATGCTTCATTAAAGGTATCTGTTAACGTACCAAATGCAACAGAATTAACAAAACTCGAAAAGAAGTCTTTAGTAAATTACCTTCACATAGGTAAACCACTAGCAAATTATCAGGAGCTATATGGTACAAAGCCTTCACTACAGTTAGGAGACAAGATTGCTAAGATTAGCGATATACCTTTATACCTTGAACAACACAGAAATACAGTGCCTGAGAACCAGCGAACAGGTATTACTGCTTCATTGAAGGTAGACGGAGAAGTTACAATGGGAATCGTAAGTGATGTCAAAACTGAACTTAGAAAAGCAAATCAATTGAAAGTAAACTACTCAGCTAAACCTAGAGTCGATTAAGCTTTTAGTTGAACTAAAAATATTAAAGGGCAGTCCAAATTTGGATTGCTCTTTTTTTATGTCCCTATATCGTATTAGACTTTAAAATTGGCAACTAAGTCCATAGCTGTGATAGTAAATCAAAAAGTATGATCCTTTCAACCTAGTGTGGACTTGTTAAAAGACCTTCGCTATTTTATGCAAACATATGATTAGGGCTCTTATAGCTTATACAGGGGAATTGAAGAATACTCTGGGGAAAGAATACTGCAGGGAGAGGACTACTTATTTGTTCTTTATTCTTTGTTACTTATACCTTGCAGTTTGCTTGAAACTAGTAGTCTAATTAGTGAATTATGCTTGATAAAAGGCAAAAAAAATACCTCATACTGTAAAGCATGAGGTACCTGTGTAAGCAAATCGGTTAAGAAATTACTTTTTTACAGCATCTCTAATTTCTGCTAATAATTCTTCAGCAGTAGGACCTGCAGGTGCTTCTTCTTGCTTTTTAGAAGCTTTATTGTAAGCTTTTACGATCATAAACATTACAAACCCTACGATGATTAGGTTGATAATTGTATTGATCCAAGCACCATATCTGATTGCATTTTCCGGTGTTGTATCCGTCGCTGCAGTTAAAACAGTTTTCATACTTGCGAAATCCATACCTCCAGCAAAATGTCCAACTACTGGCATAACTATGTCATTTACAAAGCCATTTACCACTAATCCCACAGCACCAGCCAAAATTACAGCCACAGCAAAGTCAATTACATTACCAGTAAGGATAAAATTCTTAAATTCTTTTAACATGATTTGTTGATTTTAATTATAATATTGTTTTCAAGTTGCTGTAAATATATATAGTTATTAATTTAATATATAATATTTAACAATATACCAAACTTTTATGGAGCTTTTCACAGAAATATGTAGTCCTTAACCCCTAGAAAACTACTGTTTTGTTCTTATATACAAGTACCCTATGGTTAATATGTGACCAAATTGCTTCAGCTAAAACAACTTTTTCAATATCCTTTCCCTTTCTTTTCATTTGAGAAATGTTCTCTCTATGTGATATTGGAATTACATTTTGATTAATGATAGGACCTGCATCTAATTCTTCAGTAACATAGTGCGCTGTTGCACCCATAAATTTTACACCACGTATATAGGCTGACTTATAGGGGTTGGATCCTGGAAAAGCAGGTAGCGAAGAATGATGGATGTTAATGATTCTTTCTGGATATTCAACAATAAATTTTCCACTTAAGATTTGCATATATCTTGCAAGAATTATTAGATCTATTTTATGCTCTTTCAGCAGGCTTAACTCCTTTTCTTCTTGTTGACTTTTATTGTCCTTAGATTTTGGAATATGAAAGTATGGAATGTTGAATTTTTCAGCTATGCCTCTAAATTTTTCATGATTGCTGATTATTAATGGAATTTCGATGTTCCATTCACCATTATCATATCGTGATAATATATCATAAAAGCAATGCCCATATTTCGAGACGAAAAGAGCAATTCTAGGTTTGGAAGGCAAGAATTGGATTTCCCATTTCATATCATATTTATCAGCCACCAATGTTTTGAAAAATTCTTGAATTTTATCACTAGGAATATTAAATCCATCAAGTAGCCATTCTGCTCGAATGAAAAAATGTTGAATATCTGTATCTACATGTTGATCAAATCGAACAATATTGCCATTGTTTTTGTACAAAAAATCCGTAATGTCCACCATGATTCCTTCCACACTTGCACAGTGGGCTAGAAGTATTGCTTTTTCTTTCATAAAGAATTAAAATTTAACTTCGACAAAATACATACATTTGCTAATAGGATGGAGGATTTGCAATTCAAAATAATAACCGAACCTTTTGAAGGCCCATTTGATTTACTCTTGTTTTTTATCGAACGAGATGAACTCGATATTCAAGATATTCCTATATCTAAAATAACGGATGACTACCTTCAATATATGGAATCTATAGAAGAATTAAATATAGATTTGGCCAGTGAATTTATTTTGGTTGCCGCTAAATTAATGCGGATAAAAGCTAAGCTACTCTTACCTCGAAAAGAACTAAATGAAGCGGGCGAAGAAATTGATCCTAGAGAAGAACTGGTTCAGAAGCTCTTAGAATATAAAAGGTTTAAAGAGGTCATACCTGCATTCCAAGAATTATCCTTAGAACGATCTAAACTACAAGAGCGAGGAAGTGCTACACAAAATATGCGAGCTATTGCACAAAAAGCACTAGTGGATTTAGAATTAGAAAGTTTAAATCTTTTCAAGCTTTTAAAAACATACCAACGATTATTAGAAGATTTAGAAAGTGGAAATCGACAAGTACACGAAATTGCGGTAAACCCATATACCGTAGAGACCCAGCAAAAATATTTACTGGGTAAGCTCAAGGTGAATGTCAAGTCTGGATTTCAGGAGATTTTTGGAAGTATCAAAACTAAAATGGAGGCAGTCGTCACTTTTTTAGCCCTACTTGAGCTCTTAAATGCGCATAAAGTCAAAATTATTACTTCAGATACAAGTAATAGTTTTTACCTAAGCAAAACTTAATTAGGTGAAATGAGCACATTGCCTAATTAGTTTTGTTGCATGAGAGAAAAGAAGAAAAATAGTTTCTTTATCATGCCTGTAAAACATATTTTTTAAATTATATAAATCCCTGAGGCTGAGTATTATAATTTAGGAAGAAAAACATACCTTTGCCTCGAATTTAAAAACCTTCTTAGAATTATAAAAAATATCTATTATTATGGCGAATAGTGGTAAAATCAAACAAATTATCGGACCTGTTGTCGATGTGAGCTTTGCAGGGCAGGATACTAAATTGCCTGAAATTTATAACGCGCTTACTGTTAAAAGAGAATCTGGAGAAACCATTGTTTTAGAAGTTCAACAACATCTAGGAGAAGATAGTGTTCGTACCATTGCAATGGATGCGACAGAAGGATTAACTAGAGGGACTGAAGTAATAGATACAGGAGGTTCTATAAAAATGCCAATCGGAGAGCAAGTTAAAGGAAGATTGTTCAATGTAGTTGGAGAGGCAATTGACGGACTTAATGAGGTAGAAAAGGGAAGTGATGCTTATAGTATCCATAGAAAACCGCCAAGATATGAGGACTTATCCACTGAAACTGAGGTATTGTTTACGGGTATTAAAGTAATCGACCTTATCGAGCCTTATTCTAAAGGAGGAAAAATTGGTCTTTTTGGAGGAGCAGGAGTAGGAAAAACGGTGTTGATCCAAGAGCTAATAAACAACATTGCCAAAGGATATGATGGTATATCTGTATTTGCAGGTGTAGGAGAAAGAACAAGAGAAGGAAATGATTTATTGAGAGAGATGTTAGAATCTGGTATCATTGATTATGGACATGATTTTCATGAGTCAATGGAAGCTGGAGGATGGGATTTAAGTAAAGTTAAAGCCGATAGCCTAACAAACTCCAAAGCTACTTTCGTTTTTGGTCAAATGAACGAGCCACCTGGGGCAAGAGCACGAGTTGCACTTTCAGGATTAACATTAGCAGAATATTATAGAGATGGTGATCTTTCAGACCCTACAGGCGGAAGAGATATCTTATTCTTTATCGATAATATATTTAGATTTACACAAGCAGGATCAGAGGTGTCTGCCTTATTAGGTCGGATGCCTTCTGCAGTAGGATATCAACCAACATTAGCTACTGAGATGGGTGTGATGCAAGAAAGAATTACATCAACCAAGCGAGGATCGATTACTTCAGTACAAGCGGTATATGTACCAGCTGATGATCTTACCGATCCAGCACCAGCAACAACTTTTGCTCACCTTGATGCAACTACAGTATTAAGTAGAAAATTAGCATCATTAGGTATTTATCCAGCGGTTGATCCATTGGATTCTACATCTAGAATTCTAGATCCTGCCATAGTTGGAGAAGAGCACTATGATACAGCTCAGAAAGTAATTGGAATACTTCAGAGATATAAGGAATTACAAGATATCATTGCCATCTTAGGATTAGAAGAATTATCTGAAGAAGATAAACTAATTGTAAGTAGAGCAAGAAGAGTACAGAGATTCTTATCTCAGCCTTTCCATGTAGCAGAACAATTTACTGGACTTCAAGGAGTATTAGTACCTATCGAAGAAACGATTAAAGGCTTTAATATGATTATGGATGGTGAAGTAGATAAATATCCAGAGGCTGCCTTTAACTTAGTTGGAAATATTGAGGAAGCTATTGAAAAAGGAGAAAAACTGTTAGCGGAAGCTAGCTAATAATTGTTAGATATGAATATTTTAGTACTTACTCCTGAAAAGGAAATTTACAACGGCGAAATCAAATCAGTAAAAGTGCCTGGTGTTAATGGTCAGTTCGAAATATTGAATAATCACGCACCTATTGTTTCTGCACTGGTAGCTGGTGAGGTTAGAATTATTGAAAATTCTGGAAGCCGGACAAGTTTTACTATAGAGCAAGGTTTTATTGAGATGTTAAACAATGAAATATCCCTACTCGTGCAAGGAGTAGTCGAATAATATTAAAAATAAAACGAATGATATAAGCTATATTCTTACTTTAGAGTATAGCTTTTTTTTTATTGGTTACTTAGACTTTAATACCTTTCTTACATGGATAAAATTGTACAAAGAATTGATCAGTTATTTGATAAGATAAAAAACAACGATTCTACTTCTTATGTGTCCACAGCACTTTTTATTTTATTAGGTATTTACATAGTTTCGCTGATCTGGTATTATATCCAATTTGGGTTCTCTGGATACATTCTCGTTTATTTTTTATTGCTGCCAATGGCTGCTGTTTATTATAGATTTTCTATGCTTGGACCCATGAAGGCCGTAGAAGCAAACAGTAATTATGAAAGTTATTTTCAGGTAGATGATGGAATGTATAAAAGATCAAAGATTCAATATCTCTTGGACGGCATTGATATTAAACTAACGCGCATTAATTCTGTAAAATTTATCTATTTAGTGCTAGTACCTTTTCTATTTGTTATGCTTAGAGAAATCCTAGTCGCTCCGGTGGTTGGTTTTGGATCGCTAGTTTTCCAGTTATTTTTAGCAGCAATTATAGGAGGTGTTTTTTGGATATTCTTTTTTAATAGCGATAAGGAGGATTTACTGTATTTCGAAGATGACCTCACTGAGCTAATGAATAATGTGTAGCCTGCTGTATGGCTTCAAATGCGAATCCCTCTTTCGTATAATACTCTAAGATGAGAGGCAACAATATTTTCAATTTTTTAATGGATTTTACATTGTCATGAAATACGACAATTGAGCCATTTTTAGCGTTTTCAACTACATTTTTGAAGCATTGCTCTGCATCTATACTTTCGTCAAAATCTCCACTGAGGATATCCCACATGACGATGGTATAATCTTGAGATAGGTGTTTAATTTGGGAAGGGGTAATTCTTCCATACGGAGGTCTGAATAAGCGAGAATTTATTAAACTTGAAGCTTGCTCCACATTTTGAAAATATAGCTTATTTTTCGTAGTCCATCCTGATAGGTGATTATGAGTATGACTTCCAACTGTATGATTTTCCGCCTCAATTTGACTTAATAAATTTTGATGCTTTTCAATATTGTCTCCCACACAAAAAAAAGTAGCCTTGGCATTGTATCTTCGCAGCGTCTTTAAAATAAAAGGAGTAGATTCTGGTATGGGTCCATCATCAAAAGTTAGATAAATAACTTTTTGATTGGTATCTGCATTCCATAGGCAATCAGGAAAAATCTTTTTAAGATAACTAGGTGTCTTAATGAAGTACATGGATGTTTACTAGAATTCCTTTAAAAATACAGCAATTAAAATTAATATATGACTTTTGAAAAAATACGTGTAAGATTTGCACCAAGTCCCACTGGACCATTGCACATTGGAGGTGTTCGCACAGCATTGTATAATTACCTTTTTGCAAAAAAAATGAAGGGTGATTTTATTTTACGGATTGAAGATACCGATCAGACACGTTATGTACCAGGAGCTGAGGACTATATTAAAGAGTCATTGGACTGGCTAGGCTTAGCATTAAATGAAGGCCCAGGATTGGAAGGAAATTATGGTCCTTACAGGCAGTCTGAGCGAAAGCATCTCTATGCTAAGTACGCAAAACAGCTAGTCGAACAGGGTAATGCTTATTATGCCTTCGATACAGCTGAAGAATTAGCTGAAGCAAGAGAAAAAGCTAAAGAAAAAGGCATTCATACCTTAAAATACGATGCAACAACTCGTATGAATATGAAGAACAGCCTTAGTCTATCTGAAGAAGAAACCGCTCAGCGATTGTCAGATGGAACGAATGTCACTATTAGGTTAAACATACCAAGAGATGAAACCATAAGCTTTGAAGATATAGTCAGAGGTCAAGTGAGCTTTAATAGTAATGAATTAGATGATAAAGTAATTTTGAAAGCGGATGGAATGCCTACTTACCATCTGGCAAACATAGTGGATGATCACCTAATGGTCATCTCTCATGTGATTAGAGGTGAAGAATGGTTATCGAGTACTGCTCACCATGTATTGATGTATTCATTTTTTAATTGGACTCCTCCTTCTTTTGCTCATCTTCCCTTAATTCTAAAACCAAGTGGCAAAGGAAAACTCAGTAAGCGAGATGGCGCCAAGTTTGGCTTTCCAGTTTTTCCTTTAGAATGGGATGGTGGGGAAGACGGAACCTACTTAGGATTTAAGGAAGCCGGATTTACTAAAGAAGCATTACTCAACTTTCTACTTTTATTGGGTTGGTCATCTGGGGACGACATTGAAAAATATACCCTAGATGAAATGATAGAGGCTTTTGATTTATCGCGAATTATAAAATCTGGAGCTAGATTCGATTATGATAAAGCCAAATGGTTTAATCAGCAATACATCATTGACAAATCAACTGAAGATCTGCTAAACCCTGTCAAGGAATTGTTAATCAAAGAAGGAGTTACAGATAAGGATGATGCATATATTTCTAGCTTTATAGAGCTTATGAAAGAACGTGTAGAACTCATTCCAGAATTTTATAGCAAAGCAAGTTTCTTCTTTTCAAAACCATCTGAGTACGATGAAAAAACCATTAGAAAGAAGTATAAAAGTGAAAATCAACCGCACTTTGATAAAATGTATTCCATCATAGAAAACATCGAAAATTTTAATTCTCAAGAAATAGAATCAAATATAAAATCGTATATTTCTGATGAAAACCTAAAGTTTGGGGAGATTCTCCCTGTTATGCGAATTGCATCTATGGGCACCATGCAAGGACCCGACTTATTTACTAGCTTGGAACTACTCGGAAGGAAAGAAGTGTTGGAAAGATGGAAAATGTTTTTCCAGCAACTTAATAATTAACATATGGTAAAGAAGAAATTGCCGAAAGAGAAGCCAGATTTACACGAAGAACTAGATGGGTTTGATGTCCGAATAAATAGTTTTGGTGAAATCGAAGCAAACTACAACATTGATAAATTAAACGAATTTCTTAATGATAATGTGGAGGATAAAAAAATAGGCAATATAGTAGAAGAGGAAGAGTAAGACATTTGCCATAAAATTTTCGTTTTAATACGGAATAAGAAGCTATTAAAATCGACCATGGGTAAAAGAATACTACATTCTTTAAGCATCTTTTTAATATTTCCCGCTATTTCATTTGGAATGGACTTTATTCCTGTGTCTGAGGATACTATTCCACCAGTAATACTTCAAGAAGCTACCAGTTTAGAAACGTCTTGCGATGATAATACTGAAAGTAATTTTGCCGTATGGTATAACGATTCAGGAGGAATGCAGGCCATGGATAATAGCGGAAATTTTACGGTAGGTCAAACCATTAGTTTCTTAGACGCACTAGATACCCTAAATAACGGATCCGAAGGTTTTTGTGGAAACAATGTATTTCTCACCATTGGTTTTTTTGCGGTTGACGATTGTGGAAATTCGTCCGATACAACTTATGCTCTTTTTAACACATTCGATATAGTAAAACCTGAGGTACTGGTTCCGAGTTCAGATAAACAAGCTGCTTGTGGTTTTGGGATTGCGGATACGCTAGAAACCTGGTTACAATCATCAGGTGGAGCCATTGCTGAGGATCAATGTGGTGGAGTAATTTGGGATGATTATATATGGAATGATAGTGAGGGAAACAATGGTTTTGGAAAGCTCTCCGAAGAAACGGAAATTGAAATTAATAGAACGAATTGCGATTGGTCAGTAACCGTTTCCTTTTTTGTTCGTGATGATTGCCAAAATCTAAGTGTGACCACTGGTCAGTTTTCCATAATTGACACACTTGCGCCTATCGTCGACCCTTTGCCAGTGGATTTGACTGTCCAATGCAATGCGATTCCTTCACTCAATACCTATCAGGTAGTCGATGGTTGTGATGGACTGATTGCTGCTGAGATATCTGAAGAAACAACTCAGCATCCCGATCCAGATAGTTGTAACCATTATCAATTTGAAATAGCAAGAAAATGGGTTTTTGAAGATCGATGTGGGAATATGGATTCTATGTTTCAATCATTAGTAATTATTGATACGCTCGAACCTCAGGTAAATTACCAGAACTCTATTTCTGTTTCTTGCAGTGCGGACTTAAACGATGTAAGTCTATTCTTAGAATTGGAAGAAAGTTGTGGAATGATTACCGTTGAATTTGAGGACGGTCCGATAATCAATAATATTTG
This sequence comes from Saprospiraceae bacterium, assembly GCA_020629035.1. Classification (GTDB taxonomy): domain Bacteria; phylum Bacteroidota; class Bacteroidia; order Chitinophagales; family Saprospiraceae; genus JAHDDO01. The sequence continues at coordinate 65,241 of JAHDEC010000001.1, forward strand.
CGTAGATGAATTCGATCGTGCTTGGACGCTAACGGATATTTGTGGAAATACCACCTCATTTAGTCAAAACATTCAACTTCAAGATAATGAATCGCCTATTATAAATATTGAGCCTGAAAACCTGATCATTACCTGCGGTGATGTAAACGAAATAGATGATCAAGTCAATGCCTGGATGATGGGAAGAGGAGGAGCGGAAGCAACAGATGCTTGCACTAATTTAAATAGTTTTGTGGCCATTCCAGGGAGTTATGATATTAATGATCCTACGAGCTTTCCTGGAAGTAGTTTTTCACTGACTTTTGATGAGCTTTGTGTCAATGTTGTGGGCGGTATATTTTATGAGCAAATCGCAGACTTCGTATACTTTGATGGATGTGGTAATGCTGTAGCTTCTCAAGCTTTAGTTCAGATAGTGGATGACATGGCACCTTTGTTTAATTTTTGTCCAGATGATCTGGTTATCCAATTAGAAGGTGATGATTGTTTAGAAGACATAATCTTAGATGTACCTATAGCCGCAGATAATTGTATCCAATATCCTATAATCATTTTGGATACCATCGCTAATCCTATTACTTCTCCTTCTCCAGGTGATGCTTCCGTATTAGTGGATTCATTACAATATATTTTTGGACCATATGAAGGAGGCTTAAATGACCAAGAACTAGGATCAATTAGCATCTTAATTAATAATCTAGATGCAAACTCGATGGAAGAATATTTCATCATTGAAATAGAAGGTACGGTGGTTGATTCCACTCCGATTTTACTAATCGAATGCTCAGATACTAGTTATGTACTTAATAATTTCGATGAAAACCTATGGTCCGAATGGCTAGCAGATGATATCCTTGAAATTAACTTATATCCAAACCAACCCATTCAAGAAGTACTAGGAGTCAATGATGTTTGCCCGGGTGCAAGAGTGGATTTTATGGTTAGTTTACCCAGCATTGAAACACTAGATATCAGTTATGCTTACGCTTTAAATGAAGGAGAAGAAATCGGGCTGAATGGTGAAAGTGAAATAACTTTTCCCTTGGCTCCAGGTGAACATTTGATTGAGATTTATGCTACAGACTGTGCTGGTAATAGAAACACATGTGAAACCCAGATAGAGATTGTAGATATTGTTCCTCCCGAGATAAGCTGCCCGGCGAACCAAACTTATGAAGTAGGAGATGATGAGTGTAGCATAAATGTTGTTTTACCAGCTGATTTCGTCTATAGTGACAATTGTTTAGGAGAAAGTGTGAGCACGTTATTAAACCCAGAAAGCATAGAGCAATCCTATCTGCAATTTGATTATGATGAGGACAATGATTTGTTTTTTGCTAATGATGTGGTGTTTGATGTGGCCATCTCATCCATTGATGGAAAATTATATGAGCCTAAAGTAAGTGTCGAATATCTTGCTGATTTTACAGAGAATGCAGGTTGGGAGTTGTATGATGAAAATGGCAACTTATTGGGTAGTTTCACTACCAGTAATCATTGTGCTAGAAATGAGTCACCGGAAATTTTGATTGAGATTGCTGATTTTGAAGCTTGGATATTAGATGGGAATATAGGATTTACTTTAACGACAACCGGAAATGTCAGACCTTGCGGAACAGTAAATGATGACAACATTGATGAAAATAGTTTTGCCCAATTAAAACTTGTCTATCAAGAAGTGTTACCAGGATATGAGATGACAGGTGATACCCTGCTACAAGGTGATTTTGTAGCTATAGATAATGCACCAGCGCTAAACTTGGAAGTGGGCTTTTATAATGTGGTATATGAAGTTCAGGATAATTCTGAAAACTCTGCTTTTTGTGAATTTACCATCGAGGTGCTTGATCAGCAATTACCCAGCATAGCGTGTGTCGAAGCTGCTACTGTCGAAATAGATCCAAGCGGATTAGTTGAGTACGAACTTACGGAACTTGTGTTTGTTGAAAGCTTTGCAGATAATTGCCCGGGAACAAATATTTCATTTGAACCAGCAAGTTTTTCTTGCGATAATATTGATACGGAAGAGCTTATCACTGTCACCATTGAGGATGGCAGTGGAAATATTAATACCTGTCAAACCTTGGTTAATATCCGTCCATTTGATTTGGAGTTAACTTTTTCTTCAGGACTTTGTGTTGGAGATACCTTGCAACTGGCAAGTAATATTCCTGATCCACCATTAATAGATGCCTATCAATACAATTGGACAGGTCCTAACGGCTTTGTATCTAATGAAAAAGAACCTTTTATCATTAGCCCAGATGCCAGTTATTCAGGTACTTATATTTTAGAAGTCGAAGGCTTTAACAGTTGTTTTACTTCAAGCTCCATCGAAGTTCTGGTGGAACAATTAGCTGACCCAATCATTGAAGCTAGCCAAAACAATATTTGCAAAGGGGAAACCATATTATTAAACTCGACAAGCTATACAGGAGGCGTAAGTTATTCTTGGTATGAGGGATTACCACCTAATGGAATCCTGTTCCAAGAAAGTAATGGGCCTGTCATAGAAATAAGTCCGATAGAGGGAGACCATCAATATTATGTGGTTGTGGAAGGGGCAGAATGCGTCTCTAATGCTTCTGAGGTTATAGAACTATCTGTAGTAGCTAAGCCAGAAGCCAGTGTAAATGATTTTTTCATTAATGTATGCGATGGTGAACCTATTGTTTTTTCATCGGATGTATTTGATGCTAATTATACTTACTTCTGGTTTGGACCAAATGGATATACAGGCAGTGGTCAGTTTCCAGAAGGTATAGAAGAGTCTGACGAATCAAACCAGGGAAGCTATAGTTTATACATAGAAGATAGCGGCTGTTTATCTGATACAACAAGTTTTCAAGTAACAGTTTTTGCTAAGCCAGTTACTCCAATTATTAATGGTGAAACCATACTTTGTGAAGGTGGTAATTTCTTCCTTTCTGTCTCAAATATTACCAATGCAGACCAATACATTTGGTTTAAAGATGGAGTATTATTTAGTACTGTTAATGATGCTAATAGTTTAATGGTGGAAGATGCCCAATCTACTTTGAGTGGAGCATGGGAAGTGATCGCAAAAGTGGGCAACTGCGAGTCTGATTTGTCAAGTTCGTTTAATGTATCCGTTGAAGCACAAATTCCATTGGGCGCCAATAATGAAGGACCTGTTTGTGTAGGTGATTCTGTCCAATTAAATGCCACTTTTGTACCTGATGCAAGTTACCTATGGACTTCACCTAATAGTGAAACTTTTAGTGGCCAAAGGCCAAAGGTTTTAGCACTTCAGGGCGAATATTCTGTAACGGTGACTTCTTCGAATGGTTGTACTAGCGATGCAGTCACTTTTGTGGATTTAATAGATATCCCGACCATCACCTCCCTAAGTAATTCAGCGCCAAATTGTTTGAGTCCAAATACTGATATACAGTTTTTTGCTACGGTTTTCCCTCCTGGTAATTACCAGTATGTTTGGACTGGGCCAAATAATTTTAATTCAGTTGATCCAAGTCCTATCATCGAAAATGTTGGATTGAATCAAAATGGAGTCTATACATTACAACTTATAAATAATGGCTGTCCTTCAGAGGAAGTTAGTACATCAGTTTCGATGGTTTTAAACCCAGTGGATCCGGTTATCCTTGATATAGGTTCTGCATGTGTAGGCGATGATCTAGTACTGGAGACTAATTATGCCATGGAAGATAATTGTACCTTTAATTGGCAAACTCCAATAGGACAAATAACCAATGAAACAGGTACATTAAATATCTTCGAAGCAAGCATAAATGATGCAGGAGATTATTCAGTTACCGTTAATAAAGCAGGGTGTAACTCAGTCAGTTCTACTGAATATATGCTAGAAATATTTGCCATACCTTCTCCTCCTAGTATAATTGGAACTGATGTTCTCTGTGTAGGTGAAACCATTATTTTAGAAGCCTTTAATGAGACGGGCGATATCGTTTGGTCCGGTCCCAATAATTTTACGAATGAAGTAAATATTGTAGAAATCCCAAATGCGGATTTAGACAATGAAGGCGAATATACCGTAACGCTTGAAGTTAATGGCTGCGTTTCAGATCCTTCATCTCCCTTTTTTGTAGATGTATTAGAAGATCCGGAACCGATAATAAACAGTGAAATTCAAGATACCATTTGTCGAACTAATTCGGCAAATTGGGAATATTGCTTTGATGGTATACAAGTAGATACCTTTGATTTTGTACAAGTCTACACTGAGCAGGATGTGTATGTTTCAGATCTTGAAAATGGGTGCATATCCATTGACCTCAGTACTAGTGGAGAGAGTATGTTTAGTTTCTATTTTGTGAGCTTTAAAGATGATTGTAGTTCCTTACCATCCGCTTTTTTAAATGTCGAGATTTTTGATGATATTTCTTTAATTGCTTCTATAGATGAAGATTCGCTATACATGTGTGACACAATTTTGTTTGATCTCCGAGCTAATATTCCAAGTAGTGATTTATTAGATATTGCTTGGTCTTCAAATACTAATGATGTCAAGTTTACTGATAGTACATCTATGTTTACCGATGTAATTCTTCAAGATTTTGGCACCTATGAAGTGTATCTTGAAACATCAAACCAACGATGTGGCTTAATCGGTCGGGATACCTTGAAGTTAGTTTATGAAGACGACATTAGAGCATTAGACGAACTGGTTTTTGTAGATCTAGAAAGTGAGAAATTAGTTGATTTATTTGCCAATGATGAGTCCGTTAATGAATTCACAGCATCCATTATTACAGAACCAAGTGAGTTTGAAATTGAGTGGGAAGTGGATGGGATAAATATCATTACAAACAAGCGGTTTTTAGGTCAGGATAGTTTTAGATATGAGATTTGCAGTAATGAATGTCCTACTATTTGTGATGAAGCATTGGTTGTGGTTCGAGTAGGAAATGAGGCAGATTGCTTTATCTCGAATGTACTAACACCAAACAATGATGGCTTTAATGATTATTTTGAAATCCCTTGTTTAAATACAAGACTATATCCCGATAATAAGTTGATTATTTTTAATCAATGGGGTGATGAAGTCTACAGAGCACAGCCCTATGAAAATGATTGGGCTGGTGAATTTAATGGTAATGTTTTACCAGCAGACACCTATTTTTATATCATAGATTTTGGGACGAATCGGGAGCCTATTCAAGGATTTATAGTTTTACACGAATGAGAAAATATATCGCATATATCGCTTGTTTTTGCAGCTTCTCATTATTTGGCCAGCAAGAAATTTTAAATACACAATTTGGGTATAACAAATTAGTTTTTAATTCGGCTTATGCAGGTGTGGAAAAGTATACGACCATAACAATGGCCGTCAGAGATCAATGGAATGGTATCCCAGGAGCACCTACCAATCAACTCATTTCTGCATCGATACCTTTCAAATCTAAACGAATTGGACTAGGTGTTGTAGCTTCCCGATATACCATTGGAATTCAAGAGCGAATAACACTTAGGGGTATGTATGCTTATCGATTTGATCTTGGACCCGGAAAATTAAGTTTAGGTCTTGAAGCTTCTGGTAGAAGGTATGTAACTGATTTTACTGATGATCGGTTACTGGCCATTGACGGCATTGATCCAGACCCTAATTTAACGCTTGCACGCTTTAACAACTTTACATTTAATACAGGTGTAGGAGCTTATTTTAAAACCAAATCATTTTATGCTTCTGTTTCATCACCTAGATTAATAAATGTATCCTTTGATGAAGATAAAAATAGCCAGTTAAGTAAAGAAAAAAGACACTTATATGCAATGGTTGGTAATTTATTTGAGCTAAAAAATGATTGGAATTTGAGTACTCAAATACTATACAAAGTAGCACAAAACTCCCCGTACGATCTAGACTTGCAGGCAGGCTTAATTTATAAAAACGATTATCATATTGGTATTAATTATCGAGTAGGTGGTAATCGGGAGAGTGCAGGAGAATCTATTGCTTTGCTTTTTGGGATAGAGCCATTCGAACAACTTTTCTTTGGCTTTTCGTATGACTTTACCTTGTCCGCATTAAGAAGTTATGATACAGGTTCACTCGAACTTTTGATTCAATACAGCATTGGAAAAAAGGCTAAATCCTCAGATATAATCAATCCAAGATTCTTCTAATGGAAAAACTAGCAAGAACCATATACGTATTAATTGCTTGCTTACTTGGCATAAATAGCTATGGCCAACACTTCAGTGAAGAAGTTATGAAAACCATTAGCGTAAACAATGAATCAAACATAAATACTGCAGAAAGAGATTTTTCCCCTGCTTACTGGGACGAGCAATTAATATTTGTGCATAGTGGTTCAAGCACTGCACAGCTGGATAATAAATTAAACGAACCATATTTCGATTTAAAATTTGCAGTGCAAGGCCTGGAAGGAAACTATATAAAGTCAGCCTATTTACCTAAAACGATTAATTCCCCATACCATGAAGGTCAAGTCAGTATTGATGGTTCTGGAACTATGTACTTTACTAGCGATAATTCTGTGGAAAACAAATTAATTGAAGATGAGGATGGAACAACGCACTTGCAGATTTACACAAGCCAACGAGTAGGTAATCAGTGGCAAACGAAAGAGCTTTGGTCACAATGCAATCGCCAATATTCCTATACCCATCCAAGCATTACAGCAAACGGAGATAGTTTGTTATTTGCTGCAAATTTACCAGATGGACAAGGTAAAATGGATTTATACTTAAGTGTAAGAGAACAAGGGAGTTGGTCAAATCCAATACCTTTAACCAATCTAAATTCTGAAGCAAATGATTGGTTTGGTTTTCTCAAAAATGGTAAAGTTTACTTTGCTTCTGATCGAGACTCTATTGGTGGTTTGGATATTTATGTTGCTTCTTTAAATGAGCAAGCATTAAGCTCTCCCGTAAAATTACCTGCGCCCTTTAATTCACCTAAAGATGATTTTGGATTTATTATAGACGATGCAGGAGCAAGTGGATATTTTTCTTCAGATCGTCAAGGAGGAAAGGGCAAAGATGACATCTATCGGTGGCAAGCGGATACAAGTATCTATTATGTGGCTCCACCTGAGATTTATAGCCTTAGTTTTAAAAATAGCTCGAGTATTACTGGACAGATTCCGATAAGATTAAGATGGACTTCCCTGGACAATGTTCCACTATCCGATTATAACTCTTGGGAGATTTTTGCTAACAAAATCCAATATGATTTAGATAAGTTATCATTTAGTGGAGCATTAGATACTTTTTTACTTAATAATGAACTCAATATCTATTTAGAAGAAAATCAACTGGTCCATTATGAAGTGAGTGATCCTGCATTTAACCCATTAGAAGGCGTTTCTCTAGTTACAAAAGATGAAGACGTCGCGTTAAATCTCTCCAAGAAAGTTGAAAAAATAAAACCTGTTCCAACGAAAAAAGTAACCATTCTGAATGTGCCAGTTGAAAAAGGATCGGTGATAGTTTTTAATAATATTTATTATGAGTTTAATAGCGCTGAACTAAAATCAAGTGCCTTTAGAGAACTTGATTTATTGGCCAATGCTATGTTAGAAAATCCAAAAATAAAAGTGCAATTAAGCGCTCATACAGATGCTCGAGGTTCAGATGTAGCTAACCAAAAACTATCCGATAAAAGGGCTCAATCTGCCAAGGAATATTTAGTAAAAAAAGGTATCCTTCCTACTCGTATTTACACAGTGGGTTTTGGTGAAAGTCGATTGCGAAACCATTGTGAAGATGGGGTAAACTGCACTGAAGACGAACATCAGTACAACCGTCGAACTGAAGTGAAAATTTTAGAAAACAAATAACGATTTTTGGTTATATAAAAAACATACGTTGTTAATTTATTATATATTATTATATTATTTAATATGATATATATATCTTGCACTGTATTCCATTTACCGATTTAAAGGCTGAAAAGGGTTGTTGATTGCATTTGGTGCTCATCTATCCTATTGGCTGTACCCATACCAAAGGCAGTAATACATGTTTTATTAAAATGTATTATTAAATGGGGTATTTATTTTCGGGAAGGGATAGTCAAGGAATTGTTAACTATTTACTTTATTTATCTAAGTATGCAACCTGCTGCTTAGTGCTTTTAATTTTCGTTTTTTCGACTGATCAAACGCAAGCTCAGAGTAGCATTGACAAACGAATAAACGAGACGATAGACATTACTTCCACACAACTTGTCAAGGAAAAAGATGGCTTAAGTTATTTTGAACTAAACCAAAAGGCGTTTAATCAAGATGAAACTGATAACCTAAAAATCTATTATCCAAATAGCAATGTCGAACTTGCTTTTGAAAAAAATAGTAATGAAGCCTCCGCGTCTTTTATCATAGCCGTCCCTACTATGTTATATAGTGATGAGTTAGTATTGAGCCTTAGAAACTATACCCTCGAAAGTGAAGTATCCCCATCCAGTCCCATAAAAGAAATCAATAAATCAGCACGGACATCTTGTGATTCACCAAGCTCTACCTCATTAACCTTAAATTGGGTAGGAGGGCATTGTACTGTGTGTACCCCAGGTAACGAGTATGCTTGTAATACTAATCCGGATTATTTTACAGATTGGAATAATGGAGATAGAACATTTACAGACCCTTTACCAGCAGGAGCTGAAGTGAGCTCAATCTCCATTACTGTTTTTGGTGTCCATGGATGTGGTGGTGGAAATGACGTTCAAGTTGAACTTAATGGAACAAACATTGGAAGCAGTACCATGGGAGGATCTTGTGGTTGCGATACCTGTTTTGATACAAATATAACTGCCAGTTGGGACGATTGCGGCGAACCATCTTTTTATACATATGGAGGACTAAATACCATTAATCTTTCGTCTGCTGGTGTTATGTGTATTGATAGAGCAGAAATGACCATAGAATATTGTACAGATGTAGATGCTGATATTAGCATTGTTTGTCCACCTACCTTAAACATAGAATGTGGAGATCCAAATGAAACAACATTAATCACAAACTGGTTAAATTCAGTTGATGTTGTTGGAGATGATGCAGGAGTTAGCTTCACTAATACATATAGTCCTGCGGGTTTTAGTGATGGCTGTTCTGATACAGGTAACCAAACGGTAAGTTTTACTGCTACCAACAGCTGTGGCGAAGATATGTGTTCGGCTCTACTTCGAATTAGAGATTTACAAGCTCCAGTACCAAATCCAGCGCCAGCAAATGCTTCCTACGCATGCGATACAGATGTTCCAGCCGCTCAAAACCTTAGCGCAAATGATCAATGCGATGGAATGATGAGTGTTGCACCAACTGAGAGCATAACGGCAAATACTTGCCTAAATAAATATACCTTAACAAGAACATGGACCTTTACTGATGAATGCGGAAACACGGCATCCACTTCTCAAATTATAACGGTAGACGACAATGTAAACCCTACATTGCCTGTCATCCCTGCTGATTTAACTATAGCTTGCGTTGACGACGAACCAGCAGCAGTTTCACTAACTGCTATTGACAATTGTGATGGAAACATAACAGTAGCACCGATTGAAAATACGGTGATAGGTGATTGTGCTACAGACTATATTAAGACTAGAACATGGACATTCACGGATGTTTGTGGCAATACAAGTATGGCAAGTCAGACTATAACTGTAGAAGATCCTGCGCCTAGCATCACATGTCCAGCTGACTTAATCTTAGAATGTGCAGACCCTAATAATGACGCTTTAATAGCAGACTGGTTAAGTACAGTCACTGGAAGTGATTTGTGTGGTGATGATATTACCATTAGCCATAATTATGATCCTGATGGTTTTTCGATGGTAGAAGAACCCACTACTAATTATTTAAAAGGATTTTTTAATATTGGCCTAGCATCCACAAAGTGGCTTGCAGATCATTTGCTAAGTCTAAGCAATATTGAAACGGAAAAACTAAAAAATACTCCGCAAAAAAACGAAACTCAACAGAATAATGAAAAGCCAACTATAAAACCTACAAATAGTCCATCAACTAGCCTTATGGAATGTGGATGTACAGCCACCCAAGGAGATCAGGAGTTTGATATCACAGCAATCCAAAATGCGGAAGATGATGTGGCGTTTTATCAGTATGGTACACCCGATGGTGCTTCTTCCAATACAGGGCTTGAATTGAATAATCATGTAACCCTATTTTTATATGAAAATACACTTACAGGTGAGATAAGTTTATTTGTTATTATTGATGCAGCAGGTGGTGGAGATGGAGGAAATGGTACTATTGATTTTTACTGCCTTCCTTCTTCTGCAACCTTGGATTTTTCGGATGACCCAGGTGAAATTAGTGGTATTTTCCCTACAGTGACAGCTAATTGGAGATGGGCTAACTGTTGTACAGATGGTGCTTTGATTGGTAATGTGGGATGTGAAACGACGTTTGACTTTTACCCTAATTTCCCGGTAGGAATTGATGCCATTAGGTGGGCTTCAGGTGATTTGGCTGATCCTGATTACTTTACTTTTGATTCATCGGATGAACCAGTAAGAATTCAATGTGGTGATTCGCAGCCTTCTTGTTGTCCTAATGAAAACGAGGTTGATATTACCAATGTAGAATGCCCAGGAGATAATAATGGGGCTATAGATTTAACAGTAGACCCTACTTCAGCTCCATACACATTTGAATGGTCTACAGGAGCAACAACTGAAGATATATCAGGATTAACCAATGACACATATACAGTTACCATTGTGGATGACAATGATTGTGAGCAAATAATCGATATTGAGGTAGAAGTGGATTCGGACACTCCGATGTTAGTATGTCCCAGCAATTTAACCATTAACCTAGATGAAGATGATGAAGCAACATTAAGCTTAGCAGATTTAAATGTAAGCGTGGACTATGATTGTGATGAAGATGATTATACAGTGGAATGCGAAAACTGCGCAAGTTATGATTGTGATGATCAAAACACGACAAAAACGATAAACGTTACACTAAGCGATATTCTTGATAATGAAGATGAATGTAGCATTCAGGTATTCATTAATAATGATGCGCCAAATATCACATGCCCAGATGACTTGACCTTAGAATGTGCAGATCCTGAAAATGATGATATGATAAGCACTTGGTTAGCTAGTGCGTCTGCAACAGACCCAGAAGGAGGAACGGTTAATATCACAAACACCTATGATGAGGATGACTTTGCATTCAGAACTATAGAAACCGAATTTGAAGTATTTAATACTTCTGGAAAGCAAAATGCTCAGCTTCCTGCACACCATAAATATTTAAAATATATTAATTCAGGATCAAAATCCTCAAGTTTAGGGGGTGACGGTACAGGTACACAAGAAGTAACCTTCACTGCAACCGATGGCTGTGGTAATATGACTAGCTGCACAGCCATGATTATAATAGATGATACCACCAGACCGGTCTTATCTTGTCCAGCTGATATTGCGAATATAGAAGGATGTGAGGCCAGTGCAATAAATAGTGAAACAAGCTTAGATTTTTCTACCGCGTGGGTTACTGTTACAGAAGCTCAGTTAGTTGCTGAAGGATGTAGTGTCACTGAAGACTGTAATCTTAGTTTACTAAGATATCGTGACATAGTTTCTACTGAAGCTTGTGCTCAAGAAATTCGAGTAAGAAGATTATGGTGGGCAAGAGATGCTTGTTTAAACACGGCGATTACTTGCAGTCAATACTTTGATATAGAAGATACAACCAATCCTATGATTACTTGTCCTACTGATATAGAAGGACTAACCTGTAATGTGGATGAGGCTCCAGTGCCGGCTGCTAATATTACAGCATATTTAGCCTTAGATGGTGCAAGTGGTTCCGATAATTGTTCGGCTAATGCTGATTTAATGCTTAGTTCAGTAGATAATCCTGATCCTGCTTCAGATGATTTTTGTACAGGAACTAACACGATTATTACTAGATCCTATACCATATCTGATGAGTGCGGAAATATGGCAAGCTGTGAGCAAATCATCACGTTCACAGTTCCAGGTGGAGTTCCTTTTATTTCATGTCCAGTTACTTTGGAAGTTGAAGGATGTGAAGACACAGATGTTGCTTCAGAAAGTTTGGCACTCTCACTGGTCGAATTAGAAATTACAGAAGCTGTATTTGCAGGACTAGGTGGCGACGCAGAATCTGCTTGTGAAATAGAAGAAATCACGTATCAAGACGAAGTTTTAGTTGATATGGATTGTGCAAATGATCTAAGCATCATCAGAACTTTTACAGCATCCGATAAATGCGATTACTCAGTGATGTGTCATCAATTAATACACATAAATGATGAAACAGCACCTACGGTTAATGGCAATTGTACAAACCCAAATGCACTTCCAGATGTCGTATTAAGTCTTAACGAAGATGATTGCATGTTTAACTATAATGACTACAGCATAAACTTAGCAACCTTAGGACTTTCGGCTAGTGATAATTGTGGTGCAGCTGTAGAATTGTTGGATGAAACGGTTCGATTTAGCTGTGCAGATATTGGCTTAGCTGAATTTGAAATCCGTGTAGTTGATTGTAGCGGAAATATATCAGACCCTAAAGTTTGTTCGGTAAACGTTACAAAAAATGAAGACTTAGCTAACTGGACTAATCAAAGTCCAATTTGTGAAGCAGGAAATATAGATTTGAAAACTTGGTTAGATGTTGGATCGACTAATTGCGGAGAATGGACGGGCGATAACGTAGCTTCTAATGGAATTTTTGATGCTAGAGATCCAGGTGTTTACACTGTAACGTACCTAGTGGGTGATAATTCATGTAATATATTTAGAACGCATACCATTGAGGTTTTTCCAGCTGTAAATGCAGTAATTGACAACGTTGAAGCTTGTGTCGATAATAATATGCAGGTGGATTTAACTTCTATGTTTAGAAGTACTACCACTGGTGGAGGTATTTTTTCTTTCGTGGGTGTTGTGCCAGCAGGTGTGAGTCTGAATGGGGACATTGTGACTTTTACTGAAGCCGGTATTGTCAGAGTTCAATACGAAGTAGGGAATGAGGATGTTGGAGGACTTTGCTATAGAACAGATGAAGCATGGCTAAGAATGTATGAGTCACCCGGAATAAACCCAATTGCAGCAGAGAACGAATCTTGTGAGAACGAAAATGATGGATCCATAAATATCAGCATTACTGGTGGAAATGCGCCGATTACTTATGAGTGGTCCAATGCTGCGACCACTCAGGACATCTCAGGTCTTTCCCCTGATTATTATACGGTAACAGTCACTAATAGATGGGGTTGCAGTTCTACTGCTCAATACCAAATCCTTGAAGCCTATGAGATGGTAGTGGATATAGTGCAAGTCACCAATGCTTCTTGCTCAGATGGAACTGATGGATCGGTAGAAATTGATGCAGATGGAGGCTTAGTGCCTTATGATTTTGACTTTAGTGATGGAGCTGCAAATGATGTAAATAATAACGCAGGAAATGTTATCGCAGAAAATCTTTCGCCAGGTAATTATAGCGTAAGTGTCACAGATGATAATGGCTGTGAAGAAATACTAAACTTTACCATTGGATCAGATCCTAACCCTGTGGCTACTTTAAATGATCTTGCTTTTCCTTGTGATGAATCACCCAATGGAAGTATATCATTAAGCAGCTTATTTGGCACTAATACTACAGCAGGTGGAAGCTTTAGTTTGGTTTCGTTTAGTGGTCCAGGGGCTTTTGGATCTGTAACGGGAAATACCTTATCCTACGGTGGTCCAGGATGTTATGAGATAAAATATGATGTTGCTGCTTACGAAGGAGCAACCGGTGATTGTGCAGCCGATGATACGGCCTTTATCCAAATCGCTGAATCACCGCAAGCGATGTTTTCTATTCAAGACCAAGTTTGTTGGTCTGCAGGAGATGATCCGCTACTTCATGATTATACTCCATTGGTAAATAGTCCGACTTATATTTCTGGAGCACCGACAACTACCTGGACAGTGGTATCTGGTCCTGCGACCTTAGATAATCCTAGTACAGGTCAAATTTCAATTACAGGAACGGGAACCGTTATTCTTCGTTTGGAAGAAAGCATATCGGCAGCAGCCTGCGGATCTATGCCAGCAACGGTTTGCACCTCTGTATACGAACAAGCTATAAATGTGCAGGATGGAACCAGTCTTGACGCTTCGTTTACGGTAGATAATACTACGCCCTGTATTGGTGATGTGGTCAACTTTACTCCTGCTACTCCAGGTGGTGTATTTAATGCGCTTGGATTAGTGGATGATGGTGCGGGCACAGGAGCTAGTTTTACAGTACCTTCTTGTGGTGTATTTGCTATTAGCTATACCTTGAATAGTTCGAATGGATGCACAAATACCTATACCTATAATCTGCAAACGGATCAAGAAATACCAAGTATTACGGCTCCAGATGATATAACTGTAGAATGTGGATCGGCTTATTTGGAATGGTTTACTGAAGTAGTTGCAGATGACAATTGTGAAGTCGTAATCACTAATGAATTGGTCAGTGACGATGCAACTTGCGGAAACACCTTTAGATGGATTTATGAATTTACAGCCATTGATGAGTGCGGAAATACTGCCTCAGATTTTGCAACATATACTGTTTTAGATGAGATTGCTCCTAGTTTTACTAGCATGGCCGGCACCTTAACTATTGAGTGTAATCCTGCGATACAGATGGCATTGATCGAAGACTGGATTGCTGATAATGGGGGAGCCACAGCAACTGATATTTGCGGTGAATTGACATGGACGCATGAGTACTCCATTGATCCCGCGACACTGGAAGGTTGTGGATTTAGCTCGATGTTTGAAGTAGATTTTACAGTAACAGATGAGTGTGGCAACTCGAATACCACACGAGGAACAGTAATCATAGAAGATACAACAGCCCCATCGATAACTTGTCCAGATAACATTAGTATTGAGTGTGGATCTGATAACCAGGAAGTCATTATTACTAACTGGTTGGCCAATGTTGCGGCAGTTGATAACTGCGAAACAGTTATATTATTAGCCAATGATTACAATGAAGAATTTACAGCGGCATGTGGGTCTACTGGCACATATACCGTAAGCTTTACAGCAACTGATGATTGCGATAACGAAAGTGAATGTGAGGCTACAATAAGCATTGAAGATAATATTGCACCTGCCTTTGTCATTGCGCCTCAAGATTTATATCTCGAATGTGATGGCTCAGGAAATCTAGCTGATATCGCGATATGGCTAGCTAATAATGGAGATGCAACAGCTTTTGATCAGTGTGATAATACGATTAGTTGGTCCAATGCCGAGTTATCAGATGAAACAATTTGTGGAGATGCAACAGTATTGAGCTACACCTTCATCATTACCGATGATTGTTTAAATGCTAGTAGTCAAACCGCTCAAGTTTTTATTGAAGATGCAAGTGGCCCAAGTCTTACTGTTCCAATGGATCATGTCGATGAGTGCAATGATATCTCCTTGAGTTTGGCAGATTGGTTAGCGCAAGCGGAATCAGAAGATGTATGCGGATCAGCAGCTATAACTAGCCAATTATGGAATACTATTTCCGCTTGTGGTGGAACATCCGAAGAAATATATTTATTCACGGCAACAGATGATTGTGGCAATGAAACAACTGGCTTAGCTAGTTACTCTACGATAGATACAGCTGAACCGACGATAACCTGTCCTGCAGAATTAATCATCGAATGTGGCAATCTTAATAATGATCAGATAATTGCTAATTGGTTAACTACAGCTACGGCGGTAGATGCTAATAATTGCAGTGATGTGACTATCGAAAATACATCTCCAGGTAGTTTGCCTGCTTTAGATTGTGATCTAGCCAGTGGCTTGATGATAACATTTACAGCTACTGACCAATGTGGCAATTCAGATGATTGCTCGGTATTGATTAAAATGGAAGATACTAGCGCTCCAGGTTTTGTAAATTGCCCTACTGACATGACCGTAAATGTGGATGTAGATTTATGTGAGAGCAATGTTATTTATAGCATTCCTGTAGCAGTAGATGCATGTGATGATAACTTAGAAATTAATTTAATAGACGGTCCAGCCAGTGGTACAAGCTTTGAATTAGGAACAACTAACGTTAGCTATGAAGCAATCGATGATTGTGACAATGCCACTGAGTGTAGCTTCAGCATAACAGTGGAAGACAGCGGTATCCCTACAGTATTATGTCCTACTAACCAGGTGGTGGTGTGTACTGATAATGGTTTATGTACGTGGTTATCAGATGACCAAACAGATCCATTATTTAATGAAAATTGTGATGGTCTTAACTTAACATATACAGTTAGCGGTGAAACCATAGCTAACTCGGCAGGCAGTGGAACAAACACCGTCACTGCTGACAACCTCGTTTTTAATCTTGGAACAAGCACTATAGAATATACCATAGAAGATGCAAGTGGCAATGAAGCCAATTGTAGTTTTAATGTGATTGTTGAGGATTGTGAAGACCCTAATCTAAGTTGCAGTGATTTATTAAATGTCCCTTGCGGTTTAGAAGATGTCGATGCCTGGACTGCAAGTATATCAGGTACTATGACAGATAATTGCAGCGGAGAAATAACACTAGAAAGCAAAATGCTAACAGATATCAGCAGTTGCGGTAATACCTTCGAACGAGTTTATGAATTTACAGCGATTGACGCAGCAGGTAATCAGAGCAGTTGCATAGCAAGATATGAAACGGATGATTTGGTATCTCCTACGATAGATACACCAGCTTCTGATCAAACTGTAGAATGTACAGCTGGAAATGAAAATGCAGCTTTACTTGCTTGGTTAAATAACTCAGCAGGAGCTGCCGCAAGCGATGCTTGCAGTGGACCCATAAGTTGGACTAACAACTACACGGGAGGCCTAACAAGTGTTTGTGGATCCACTTCCTTTGTGGATGTAGTATTTACTGCCACCGATGATTGTGGCAATAGCAATACAACTGCTGCAAGATTTACTATAGAAGATACTACTGATCCGACGATCGTTTGTCCAACTGATATCACGCTGGAATGTGCATTTGCCAACAATGAATCAATAATAGAGAATTGGTTAACAAGTGCCATTGCCACGGATAATTGTTCATCTGATCTAGAGATCATGAATGACTATGGAGCCGTGTTTGAAGCGGCTTGTAATAATACAGGAGTCCATAGAGTAACTTTCAGCATAAGCGATGATTGTTTCAATGGCGCAAATTGTGAAGCACTCATCACAATTCAAGATACTAGTTCACCTAACATTGTAAAAGAAGCAAGTGATCTTGTCTTAACTTGTAATGATCCTAACAATATTATTTCCATTGCCTTTTGGTTAGGAAATCATGGTGGAGCATTAGCTAATGACCCATGTTCAGGTACCGATAATATCGATGAAACATGGACTTATGAAGAAATAGAAAGCAATATAATTTGCGGAAATACAACGACTACTTTATACACATTTACCATAGAAGATGATTGCGGAAATACATCCAGCACTTCAGCAAGTATTATATTGGAAGATACAACTCCTCCAGTGTTAAGCTTACCGGCTGATGAGCTTCAAGTTTGTGGAGCCATAAACAAAACGGTGGCAGCATGGATAGCAGAAGCAAGCGCGGTAGATGAATGTGGAAATGTAAGTATAACAGCCACTTTATGGAATACCATAAACGAATGTGGTAATACTTTTACAGAAGTTTATTTATTTACGGCAACGGATGCTTGCGGAAATGAATCAACCGGTTTTGCTAATTATGGAACGGAAGACACAGCAGCTCCAACCATTAACTGTCCTGCAGAATTAAGCATAGAGTGTGGCTCAGATAACAACGATCAAATCGTAGCAGCCTGGTTAAATTTAGCTACAGCAACTGATGCAAATGATTGCAATGATGTGAGTATTACAAGTACTGATCCGGGTAGTTTGCCTGTTTTAGATTGTGATTTAGTAAGTGGTTTATCCGTAACATTTACTGCCACTGATGATTGTGGAAACGCGAGTGATTGTTCGTCAATAATAAAAATGACAGATAGCACTCCTCCAGTATTTATAAACTGTCCTTTAGACATGACTCTTAATGTGGATGTGGATCTATGTGAGCGAAATGTCATTTACAGCATACCAGCAGCAATTGATGCTTGTGATGATAATCTTACGATAAGCCTAGTTGATGGTCCAGCAAGCGGAAGCAGTTTTGAATTAGGAACTACTAATGTAAGCTATGAAGCAACAGATGATTGTGATAATACAAGTGAGTGTAGCTTTACAATCACCATAGAAGATAGTGATATTCCTGCGATAACCTGCCCGAGTAATCAGGTGCTTGTTTGTACTGATATTGGACTCTGTACATGGTTGTCTGATGACCAAACGGATCCATTATTTAATGAGAACTGCGATGGTTTAACGTTGACCTATACGATTAGTGGAGAAACTACAGCAAATTCGGCAGGAAGTGGCACAAACACAGTGGCTGGAGATAATGTAGTTTTTAATCTAGGAATCAGCACGGTAGAATATACGATTGAAGATGCCAGTGGAAATAGCGCAAATTGCAGTTTTAAAATTAATGTAGAGGACTGTGAAAACCCTCAGTTAACTTGTAGTGATCTACTTAATGTCCCATGTGGTTTAGAGGACGTGGCAGCATGGACTGCAGATATAGAAGCCACAATGACGGATAATTGCGCAGCTGCATTAAGCTTAGAAACATTAATGATTACAGACCTAAGCAGCTGTGGCAATACTTTCGAAAGGGTTTATCAATTTACAGCCGTTGATGCAGCAGGTAACCGAAACAGCTGCACAGCTCGCTATGAGACAGACGATACGGTTTCTCCAAGTATAGATACACCTGCTTCAAATGAAACCATAGAATGTACGGGTGATACGGAAAATGCAGCGCTATTAGCTTGGTTAAATAATGCCGGAGGTGCTGTGGCCAGTGATGTATGTAGTGGGCCGATTAGTTGGACTAATAATTATACAGACAGATTAACAACGGTATGTGGATCCACTGCTTTTGTGGACGTAGTTTTTACGGCTACCGACGCTTGTGGAAACACTAATAGCACAGCAGCAAGATTTACGATAGAGGACACAACCGATCCAGGCATCGTTTGCCCAAATGATATCACTTTAGAATGTGCTTTTACGAATAATGAATCAACTATTCAAAACTGGTTGACTGGAGCAAGTGCTACAGATAACTGCGCCACTGATTTGGAAATTAACCATGATTATGGAGCGGTTTACGAAGCAGCCTGTAACAATACAGGTATACACAGAGTAACGTTTAGTGTGACGGACGATTGTGCTAATGGCAATAGTTGTGAAGCACTAATTACTATCGAAGATACCAGTGCACCTATCATTATGGAGCATGCTGAAGACCTTGTGCTAGAATGCAGTGATCCTAACAACAATATTTCTATTGCTTTTTGGTTAGCAAATCATGGTGGAGCTTTAGCTCACGATCCTTGTTCAGAGACCATGAACATAGACGAATTATGGTCATTTGAAGAAATAGAAAGCTCGATTATTTGTGGAAATACAACAAGCACTGCATATACATTTACTATTGAAGATGAATGCGGAAATGCAACAACCACTTCAGCAAGTATTGTACTGGAAGATACAACTCCTCCAAGCTTAAGCTTGCCAGCTGATGAAGTGCAAGTATGTGGAGCCAGCACCAAATCAGTAAGTGAGTGGATTGCAGAAGCGATGGCTGAAGATGATTGTGGAAATGCAAGTATTAGTGCCACATTATGGAATACTATTAGTGCGTGTGGAAACAATTATACTGAAGTATACTTATTTACGGCTACCGATGATTGTGGAAACGAAACCACAGGTTTTGCTAATTATGGTACAGAAGATACTGATGCACCAAGCATTAGCTGTCCAGCAGATTTAACTATAGAATGTGGATCCCCAACAAATGATCAAATGATTGCGGCTTGGCTAAATTCAGCAAGTGCTGAAGATGCTAATGATTGTAATGATGTCAGTATTTCAAGCACTGATCCTGGGACTTTACCAGACTTAGATTGTGATCTAGTTGATGGTTTGACAGTGACCTTTACGGCTACTGATGATTGTGGTAATTCAACTGATTGTTCGGCATTGATAAAAATGGAAGACACTACGGCTCCTAATTTTGTTAACTGCCCGGCAGATATGACGGTAAATGTGGATGTAGATTTATGTGAAAGCAATGTCATATATAGCACGCCGGTAGCTATAGATAGATGTGATGACAATTTAGCGATTACTTTAATAGATGGTCCAGCAAGTGGAACTAGTTTTGAATTAGGCACGACTACAGTAACTTTCGAGGCAATCGATGATTGTGATAATACAAGTGAATGTAGCTTTAATATCACAGTGGAAGACAGTGGAGTTCCTAGCGTATCATGTCCATCTAACCAAGTCGTTGTTTGTACAGATCTAGGTGAATGTACTTGGTTATCTGATGACCAAACAGACCCATTATTTAATGAAAATTGTGATGGCCTAATATTAACTTACGAAATTACAGGAGAAACATTAGCAAGTTCTGCAGCTAGCGGAACTAATACAATAGAAGGAGACAACATAGTCTTTAATTTAGGAACTAGCTCTATACAATATACTATCGAAGACGGAAGCGGAAATTCAAGCAGTTGTAATTTCCGAGTCATTGTTGAAGATTGTGAAGACCCACAATTAATATGTACAGATGTATTAGATGTGGCTTGTGGATTAGAAGATATTACGGCTTGGACAGCAAGTATTGCAGCTAGCATGACAGATAATTGTGATGGAGGAGTAAGCCTAGAAACACTTATGCTTACAGACATAAGCAGTTGCGGCAACACCTTCGAAAGAGTATACGAATTTACAGCGATTGATGCAGCAGGTAACCGCAGCAGTTGTACGGCTAGATATGAAACAGATGATACCGTGTCACCAAGTATAGATACACCCGCAGCCAACGAAACGATAGAATGTACAGGTACAACAGAAAATGCAGCCTTATTAGCTTGGTTAAATAATGTAGGAGGAGCAGCAGCAAGTGATGAATGCAGCGGACCAATCAGTTGGACTAATAATTATACAGGAGGATTAACAGCGGTTTGTGGTTCAACATCCTTCGTGGATGTAATATTCACGGCGACGGATGATTGTGGAAACACTAACAGTACATCTGCCAGATTTACGATAGAAGATACCACTGATCCAGTAATTGTTTGTCCAAATGATATAACCTTAGAATGTGCTTTAACCAATAATCCAGCTATCATTGAAAACTGGTTAAGAGGAGCGACAGCTACCGATAATTGTGCCACTGATCTAGCAGTAAACAATGATTACGGAGCTGTCTTCGAAGCGGCCTGCAATAGCACTGGAATCCATAGAGTTACCTTTAGTGTAACTGATGATTGTTCAAATGGAACAAGCTGTGAAGCATTAATTACTATCGAGGATACAAGTTCACCAACTATAGTTGCTGAGGCAGAGGATTTAGTCTTAGAATGTAGTGATCCAAACAATGCAATATCAATTGCTTTTTGGTTAGCAAATCATGGAGGAGCCCTTGCTAATGATCCATGTTCAGGGACAGAAAATATCGACATGACTTGGACTTATGAAGAAATAGAAAGTGTAGTAGTTTGCGGTACTGCAACAACCACTGCTTATCGGTTTACTATTGAAGATGATTGTGGCAATACATCCACAACAACGGCAAATATTAGCATTGTGGATACTACACCACCAAGTTTAACAGTACCAAGTGACGAAATACAAATATGTGGACAAATAACAAAAACAGTTGACGAATGGTTAGCAGAAGCCACGGGTGATGATGAGTGTGGAGGAGTCGACATTACATCGACCTTATGGAATACCATCAGTGCCTGTGGAGAGAACCAAATCGAAGTTTACCTCTTTTCAGCTACTGATGCTTGTGGCAATGAGACCACAGGATTTGCACAATATGAACTAATCGATAATGTTAATCCACTCATTACTAAGGAAGCAGAAAACTTCACCGTAGAATGTGATGGAAGTAATAACAGCATTGACATACTCAACTGGTTAAACAATAATGGATTTGCAGAAGCAACAGATAATTGTGGTGATCTTAGTTGGTCTAACAACTTTGGAAGCATTGCAACAGATTGTGGAGCATCGGGAGGAGTTACAGTTACTTTTACAGCTACTGACGAATGTGGTAATGTAAGCACTACTGAAGCCTTATTTAACATCAATGATACCACAGCACCAACATGGGAGGTAGATCCAGTTGATCTTGTTTTAGAATGTTCATCAAGTAGTAATCTGCCAGCAGCATTGAACCAATGGCTAAATGCCTCAGGTTATGGTGATGCAGAAGATGATTGTAGTTTAATCAGCTACACGCATGATTATACCGAATATACTGAAGATTGTTCTGGAGCAACTGGTGGAGTAATGGTCACTTTTACAGCCACAGATGCCTGTGGAAATAGCTCAGAAAGAATGGCTATGCTCACGATTGTGGATACATCACCTCCGTTGTTAAAAACACCAGCCTTAAATACAACTGTCGAATGTGATGGTGCCGGAAATGAAGCCGCTTTACAAGCTTGGTTAGATAACCATGCAGGAGCTACCATGACGGATCTTTGTGGAGATGTAATCTGGGAAACGCCTATTTTAATCGAGACAAGAACACTTTGTGGAGCTACATTGGAACACACGTATAGTTTTACAACTAAAGATGCTTGTGATAACCAATCAGTAGCCACTGTAGCTACTTTTATTATCGAAGATACAACAAGTCCTAGTCTAGAAGTAGAAGCGGAAGATATGACTGTTCAGTGTGATGGTGGTGACTATGAAGCGCTTATGGAAACCTGGATAAATACTCAAGGTGGAGCCATGGTTGCTGATGATTGTTCTTCGTATACATGGACCCATTATTTGGTAGGAGATAACGAAGATTGTCCAATGACAGGAACAGGTATTTACCGATTTGTGGCTACAGATGACTGTGGTAATGAAGTGAGTACCGAAGCTGTATTCCAAGTAATTGATATCATCCCTCCGATGATAACTAATGAAGCGCAAGATTTAAGCATTGACTGTGGTAGTGATAATGTACTTAGCCTGATTGATTGGCTAAACAATAATGCATCTGCTTCAGCAACAGACGAATGTGGTTTACTAAGTTGGACGAATAATTATGGTTCGCAAGATATGACTTGCGGAGAAGCAGGAACGATCATGGTTACCTTTACCGTATCTGATGGATGTGGTAATACCAGTGAAACGAGCGCAACATTGACTATAAATGATAATACGGCTCCTACCTGGAATATCGAACCACAAGATTTAATCATAGAATGTAATGACACCGATGATCCAATGCAACTTATTGCTCAATGGCTAGAGCGCGCAGGTAATGGAGATGCTAAGGATGAGTGTAGCATGGTCATGTATCATCATGATTTTGTGGCATTGGAAGATGCATGTGGATCCGCGAGTACAACAGGAACGGCAAACGTAACTTTTACAGCTACAGATGCATGTGGCAATTTTGTGGAAAGTATAGCAAACGTTACCGTAAAAGATGAAACACCGCCGATGATTGATTCACCGGCTAGAAATATGGAAGTAGCTTGTGATGGAGGAGGAAATATTGATCAGCTTCAAGCATGGTTAGCTATGCAGGCCAATGCTGTTTCTTCAGATAGATGTGGGGAAATCACATGGAATAATCCTATCCTTATCACAACGAATGAAGATTGTGGAGGAACCTTAGAACACATTTTTAGTTTTACTTCGCGCGATGCTTGTGGTAATGTTTCAGCTGCAACAGAAGCTTCTTTTATTATCTATGACCATGACGATCCTATTATCGAAGTTGCGGCTTCGGAAATGACCGTAGATTGTGATAACACAGGAGCTTACGAAATAGCCATGGATGAGTGGATTAATACGCAAGGTGGTGCTATTGCATCGGATGTTTGTGGTGGCGTTAGCTGGACCTATGATCTGGTCAGAGCCAATACAGATTGTGATATGACAGGTGCAGGGACCTATAGATTTACGGCCACTGATGATTGTGGGAATACCAGTATCACAGAAGCAGAATTTATTATAAGAGATATCACGGCCCCTAACATTGTGGGAGGAGCAGATATGAATATGGAAGAATGCCAGCCGAGTGGATCGAATGGTAATTATCCAGATTTTGATTACTGGTTAGATAACCATGCCGGCGCGGAAGTGATGGACGAATGTTCAGCGGTAAGTTGGACGCATGATTACAACCCTGATAATTGGGTGTATACTTGCGGTAACAGTCGATACATAGACGTTGAATTTACCGCTACGGATGGTTGTGGGAATGCTAGTAGTGTAAGCTATAATTTTGCTATTGGAGACAATACACCTCCATACTTTATTAACTGTCCACGACCTCCAATTGTAGAAGCAAATTTAGATGGATATTGTGATGCCTTTGCAAATTTCTCTTATCCATTTGCCCTGGATAATTGTACTGGAGCAATAGTGACTCAAGTAGATAATACTGGATTAACTTCAGGAAGTTTGTTCCCAGTAGGTACCACTGTTCTACAGTTTGAAGCAAGCGATGATTGTGGTAATGTCTCGGCATGTGAACTAAGCATAGTCGTAAATGATTTTAGATCAGAGCCAGAAATTGTGGAGTGTCCAGCTGATATTCATAGAGAAGCCGATCAAAGCAGTTGTGGCGCTCAAATAGCTTTAAGCGATCAGCTTGTGATCGAAGATAATTGTCCAGATAATATTAGCGTCCTATGGGAAGTAGTAGACGGACAAGGAAATACAGTAGCCTGTGCATTGGGTAATGGGGTAGACCAACTCACCTTCCCGACAGGTACTCATACCGTAAATATTTTTGTACAAGATCAAGCAAGATTCCTGATATCTGAAGTACTACAAAGTGGTTTAGATCAGATTACTTTAACGAATTATGGACCAGCAACTTTAGACATTTCTAATTTACAAATCGATAGATTTGGTTTAGGAGCAGAAAACTTTAATGTGCCAGTAGGGACACTAGTGGCTGTGGGAGCGAGCTATGTTCATACGTTTACCAATGATCTAATGTTATCAGATCCAGCAAGCTATCAAATCAGTTTCCTAGGAAGAACCCTAGATGAAGTTGCAACTAATGGCGCGACATCAGCTAATTGGTCAGGAAGCCTTAATGGAGGTGATGTATATCGTAAGTTTGCTTGCGATCATAATACAGCCAGCGACTGGAATATCTATGTAAATTGTGTAGATGTGGTCGGCGGATTACCATTACCTCTCATGGAAGATAATGGAGGTCAGACCTCATTACAAGCGGAGGAACCTTCGATTGTAGAAAAGAGCTTTACTATCACGATTGATGATAATTCATTGCCTACTTGCGCGAGCATAGCTCCGATGACAAGTAATACAGGAGCTAATCGTTTGATAGATCCTAACACTTGTGTTTCTAGTGTGGTAAATATCAGCAGTGGATTCACTTTAGATTATCTGCAATTATCGAATGTAGAAATTGATCATCCAAGTATCGAAGACTTAACGGCTTATTTAGTTTCTCCAAATGGAACAAGCATCCAGTTATTTAGTGGGGTTTGCCCAGGAGAAAGTGATTTGTTTGTACAATTATCAGATACAACATCTACCGCAATAAGTGCTGCGGATTGTGCGACGATTTCCGATGGATTATGGTATCAGCCAAATGAGGCATTTAACACCTTCAGTGGTGAATCAAGCAATGGAAACTGGTCATTTGTAATACAGAATAGTGGTCCGAATCCTGGTTATTTAACCAATTGGACACTCGATTTATACGAATTTACTGCTTATGCACCTATGGACGTGGTAATCGAAGTAGCTGGTCCAGTAGGCGCTACGCTTGATGTTCAGCATCCATTCTTTAATGATAATTGCTGTCAAGGTTCGGTGACCATGAGTACTATTGCGGCTAATGGTTTACCTGATAATAATGATCCAGTAATTGCCGGAAGTATGCAGCCGTATTTCTTCCATAATGGAAGCAATGTAGTGAGTTATGAACTAGAGGATTGTGATGGAAATGCGACCTTCTGTGATTTCAATGTTACTGTACTTGATACTTTAGCACCACCTTGTATGTCGGATTGTCAAATCTCATGTTTAGGTGATATTCAAATTTCACTTACATACGATTGTGAACGAGAAATTCTTCCTTCACTAGTTGGTATTGGAATCGACGAAGATTGTGATGATTATTACATGATCGAGTTGTTTGATGCATGGAGTAATCCATTACCATCGAATGTTGTAACGGCTGAGCACATTGGACAGATTATAACCTATAAAGTTACGGAGCCTGTTTGTGGAAATTCTTGTTGGGGTGAAGCGACCGTCGAGTATAAATTAGCTCCGCAAATAGAATGTCCAGATGATTTTGTGGTGCAATGTCAGGAAAATTATGAACTGGACGAATCCATTATTGCTATTTCTTCTTGTTTACCAGTGGAATTAGTAAAGATTAATGAAGTGCCAAGTAACATAGAATGTGAAGATGAAATAAGACAAATAGTATACTCATATGTAGCAAAAGATAGCCAAGGAAAACTGAGTCCATCTTGCTCATTTGTAGTAGCTTTCGAAAGAATTACCGTGGAAGAAATTATGTGTCCAGCAGATTTCTTAGATGCCGATGATACTGCTTTAATGTGCAGTCATGAAATACCTTCTGATGAAAATGGACATCCGGTGCCATATGATGAGGCAACTGGTCTAGGAACTGGTTTACCGACTATTTTAGATGATGCAGGATTACCAATAGATTTAAACCCTGAAACATCTATTGCTTTGTGTAATCTTGAAATTGCTTACAGTGATTTAGTGGTTCCTACACCTAATTGTTTTTATAAACTTATGCGGACATGGACCATTAGAGAGTGGCATTGTTTGGGTGAAATCGACACCATGTGTACACAGGTTATAGAAATTAGAAGTGAAGGTGGATTTGAGCTGAATTGTCCTGATAACTATCAGGTATCTACCAATATGATAGATTGTGAGGCGATGCTTAACTTGCCAGCTGCTATTATTGATGATGAGTGTAGCAGCACGATTAATTTTATTGTTGATTATGGTCTAGGAATACTTAATACTAATGGAGGAGCAGTCACCTTAGAGGCAGGTACTCATATCATCGAATATTTTGCTTTTGATAATTGTGATAACGAAGATGAGTGTACGGTGGAAATAACAGTTGTCGATCAAGCGGCACCATTAGCTAGTTGTAAATCTAATTTGGTAATTGCATTAAATTCCACTGGAGTGGCTAGCGTTTCTGCCACCGAAATAGATAATGATAGTTATGATGATTGTGACATCGATCGAATGGCTATTAGGCGATTAAATGATAACTGCGGAGAAGCCGAGGACTTAGTATTTGGTTCGTCTGTAAGCATATGTTGTGCAGATGCTGGATCAGATGTAAGTCTAGTGCTAGGGGTCTGGGATGTCTCGGACAACTTTAATGAATGTACGGCTTTAGTTGAGATTCAAGATAAGGTAGAACCTACGATGATTTGTCAAGATGATGTGACCATTGACTGTTCAGATATCGTGGATCTTAGTGATTTATCGACAACCTTTGGTATGCCTTCAAGTGCTGATAATTGTGGCAACATAGTTATGGAAGAAAGTGTAGAAGATTTGAGAAATGCTTGTGGAGCAGGAAACCTAATAAGAACTATCCAATTAAAAGATGGATCAAACATAGTACAAACCTGTGAGCAAACCATCACCGCAGAAAACAATAGCCCGTTTGTCTATGAGGATATTATTTGGCCTATGGATTTAACTACTTCAGATGTTTGTGATGTAGCTGCTTTAGACCCAGATGAATTAGCAGAAGATTTTGCTTCACCTCAAACAGAAAATGAGGCTTGTGCTCAACTAAGCTATAGCTATACTGATGAAGTTTTTGAGTTTGTAGATGATGAGGCAGCCTGCTTTAAAATCTTGAGGACTTGGACCGCGATTAATGCCTGTCCAGCTACCCCAGGAGACATTAGTCAATGGGAGCATGAGCAAACCCTAAAAATGACTAATAGCATAGCTCCAGTAATAGCCAGTTGTGAAGAAATGATTGAGTTTATAAATGATGTAGACTGTGATGATATGAATATTACTTTCGGTGTTACAGCTACCGATGATTGCACACCTGTTGGTGATTTATTATGGATGTACGAATTAGATATGGGCAATGATGGTAGTATAGATGCAAGCGGTAGTAGCGCTACAATCACTGGTGATTTTGCTATAGGAGAACACTTTGTTAGTTGGCAAGTAGAAGATGGATGTGGCAATGTGGATGTATGTTCGCAGACCATAGAGATTGTGAGTGGAAAAGGACCAAATGCAGTTTGTAAATCTGGACTTACGGTCAGTTTGACTGCCATGGATTTAGATGGGGATGGAAACAACGAAGTAGAAATGGCCTTTGTAATGGCGGAGTCCTTGGATGGAGGAAGTTTCCACACATGTATGTATGACTTAGTCTTTAGTTTTAGCGAAGATGTTTTAGATACTTTAGCAACGTTTGATTGTGATGACATTGGCACAAATCCAACTACACTATTTGTCACAGACGAACAAGGAATTCAGTCTCAGTGCGAGACTATGATTATAGTCCAGGATACAAATGATGAAGAGATTTGTCCACCTACTTTAATGGTAGATGTTCAAGGTCGAATAGCTACAGAAAATGATAAAATAGTAGAGGATGTAGAGGTCTACTTAATGAGTGATGAAATTATGGAGTTAACCGATGAGGAGGGTATATATAGTTTTGGAGATATGCCGCTCGGAGGCAGTTATATCATTAAACCTACGTATGACTATCATCCATTAAATGGTGTAAGTACCTTAGATATTGTCATTATCCAACGACACATCTTAGGTATTAAACCACTAGAAACATCGTACCAATTAATAGCCGCTGATGCTAATAATTCTGAACAAATTACATCCAGCGATTTACTAGATATCCGTCGATTAATACTAGGACTTGCTGATAGATTTACTGATAATACAAGTTGGAGATTTGTTGATGCTGAACAAACATTCTTGGATCCAAATGATCCTTGGAGCTCAGGTATCGATGAGACATATGCTATTGCCTTATTAGATCAGTTTATGTGGATAGATTTTGTAGGTGTAAAAACAGGTGATGTTAATGGTTCGGTGATGGCCTTTAATGGAGAAACTGAGGTAAGGTCCAATGAAGATATTTATATAAAATATGAAAAAGTAGTTGATCAGTTAAGCTTTAAAGTGACTGAAGATTTATCGATGGCCGGCTTGCAATATTCCATGTTTGTGGGTGATGTAGACTTAGTGGATTTAGAATGCTCACTGGCTGGCTTTAATGATAGTAACGTTTCTCTAGTCGATGGAATTTTAAGGGTAAGTTATGCACCTGAAGCCTTAGTAAGCCTCAAGGAAGGAGAACAGTTATTTAGTTTCAAGTTTAGTGAAAAACTCAAAGATGTTGATTTAGTAAATAAGCTAAATGCAGAACTTTACGAAGGAGACGATTTGGTCATTAGAAACATAAAATTAGAAGAAGCTAAACTCAGCACTGGTTTGAAAAATTATCCAAACCCATGGACGAATAATACAACCATAGAGTTTGAAAGTGATACAAACCAAGAAGTGGCATTAAGTTTTTATAATAACAGCGGTCAACTTGAATTTAAAACTCAAGTTAGCTTAGTTGCAGGAATAAATAAAATTAAAATTAATAAGGAATTATTCAATGCTGGTGGAGTCAAGAACTATAGGCTAGTACTAGATAACGGTACAGTGTTATACGGAAAGACCTATTTGATAGAATAATAATTTATAAAGCAAAACATATTATAAATATATTTAATATGTTTTGCTTATATTTGTATCAATCATTTTACAATAACGACTGAACTTACACAAATTGACACTATGTTAACTCATAGGTCAGGACCTGTATTACCTAGATAGTAGCACCTTATTTATTAGCTTTTAAATAAATGATGTGTTTATGTTGTATTTGAATTTGACGAAAGTTGAAGGGCTCAAGCGTAGTGTAATTATGCTTGTTTTGGCATTGGTATCTGTGAGTAGTTTGTCAGCTCAAAATGATTTTAATCTGCAATTTTTATTGCCAGATGATGATTTTAGTCGATTATCTGTTTGTGGACAACCCCAAATCCACACACTGAGATTGGAAAACATAAGTGGAGTAGTTCTAACAGATGTCCAATTAAAATTTGATTTCCCCAATGGAATCTTTTTTGTACCTGGTACATTAAGTGGAGCTGGTACTGAAGTTTCTAGTACTCCAGCCATATTTTCTTTTGACGAATTCGAAGTGAATGAATCAGTCATCATTGAATACCAACTCGATGTTAATTGTAATGGTCTAGCGTTGGCGCTAGGAAGCTCATCCGTCAATTATCAAGTTGATCTCTGCTATGTAGGTGGAGAATCAGAACAAATTAATAACCCTACACCTAACTTTGAAGTGGTCAATGCCACGCTTTCTATCCCAAACGTAGTGGGTAATAATTCAGCTAATAACATTTTTGATGCATCCTTTGAACTCATAGATACAGTAAAAGCAACCATTGTAAATGGTTCTGCTGGATCACTAGAAAGCCTTACCTACTGTGTTGATAATACTCATCCAGCATTAAACTTAAAAGAAATTAGAATTGCAGGTGCTATTGTACCCTTAAGCTTTTCTTCAGTAACAGGCGATTCACTATATTTTGAATTGGGACCGGCCGAAATTGCTCAAGCATCCACCTTTGCAGGAAATGAGGTGCAAGATCCAGATTTATTACAATTTAATGAAAGTCTAGTCATTTGTGAAGTATGGGAGGTTATTGATTGTCCTGACGCCGATATGGTAATTCCTGATATCAGCAGAACTGCTTATTATGGCTGTGATGGCACAGAAGTTTGCCAATCAACACCTACTTCTTTTACCGGTGTTAGATTTGGAGTTTTAGCACCACAGCTTAGAGCGGCTGAATATTATCATCATACGCATTTCCAAGTGGATTACAAGGATAGACCTTACTACACCGATTGTTATAACGATAAAGAAGAAGACCTAACTTATTCTTTTATGTTTACAAATAACGGGAATGCTAACTTGAAGCTCCAAGCATTTAATATCAAAATGCATGCAAGTAATTATTATTATACGCCCTTTGCCTTAGATGAAAACAGCGTGGTTACTTTCTTTCAAGATGGAAATACACAAACTCCAGCTACACCTCTAGCTGTTTCAAATGTGGTCGAGTTCCAAGATAGATTATCTCCTACACATGGTTATATTACTAATTGTCACGATGGTGATGGCTCAGCAGCCTGGGAACTAGAATTTACTAATCAGTCAATAATTATTCCTCCAGGAGATACCCTAATGATAGAATTTGATATCTATCATGATGAAGAAAACTGCGGATCATGTTCAGATGCCTACAGTCAATTTAACTGGCCATATCCCCAAGTACAGCAAATAGTCTATAATGATGAATGTGAATTTTTTGATTTTAATGAATTAAATGCTTCTGTAGCTCCTAGATTAAGACAGTACATAAGAAGTTTTACGGAAGGAAATAATAACTTTTTTCCAGGAACAACCAATTGTATAAACTGGTTTGTGACCGCTGGAGAGAACTACTTTTTAAATTACTATTGCCCCAATAATGGTCAGCCACAGGTAGGTTCGTCTTATGATGACAATAGATATCATATTAACTCTGAGAATGCATGGCTGGAAGATTGGTATATATTACCAGAAGGGATTGACTGGACGGGTGTTGATGGAGATTTAAATACTACCGAATTAACTTGGACTGATGCAACTGGTACAGAATATCCTGTTTATGATCTGGAATATACTGATCACAATGCAGGTCCTGATACTTTGAAGGTTAGGTACCAAGGATCTGGAGCGGAATGTTTTGATTTAAGACAATCTAGCTTTAATCTAAAGACAATTCCAGACTGCGGAGAAGGTCCTTCTTTTTGCTCAAAATCAGTTTCTATCGTAAAAGAAAGTTATTACGTGACTGAATGTGATGCTGACGGAATGCAATGTTTTGAGGAGATTGATATTCCACGACCTTTTAACGCAACGGTGCAAAGTTGCGAGTGTAATCCTTGTGAAGGAATGGTTTTTACGTACCTAGACTTATCTAGACAAACATTTGGTGAACATGATCCAGATAATGATGGGATAGAAGAGGCAGGGATGCTAGATCAAACAAAGATTAATAAGATTAGATTTATTGCAGGTGATACCATTCGAGCAACCTATGGAGGTTGGGTAAACCTAATTACTAAACCTAATTTTGAATATGCTTATGCAACCATTGATGTTCCAGTTATCGGAAGTGGATCAACAGCCTTAGGAGATGAAGGAATAACACCTTTGGGTGCCATGGTGGAAATTTGGGATGCTAGCACAGGCGATATGTATACTTGTGATTTAGTGCAGCTTTTTCCTGATGGACAAAAGGTAGTTGCCAACTTAAGTGTTCAATCACTAAAGGACTTAAATTGTGCTGGAATGCCTGCGGACTTTACCTATGGACAGGATGATTCTATTTCAGTAAAATTCGACTTTAGACTTAAAGATTATAGGTCATCACAAACCACAGTCAATTTTGGTTCCTCTTATTATATGACCGATATGGAATACGACATTGGTACTCATTACCAATGTAATACTTTAAGCCAATCGATGACCTATATTGAATATAGAGCTTATAATGAATGGGTATATAGAGAAATAGGTGGCTGTAATGACGGAATGGATAATAATTATAATGGTACTTCCTATGGAAGTATTGCCAGCGTGTATGATTCTCACCGAAACTTATTTAGATTGGGGTCAACTGGATTTGATTATTTCCCGTTTGAAGTCAGAGAAATTGCTAGGATTACTCAACAAACCTATGTAAATAACTCTGACCTTAACTGGGGTGATGAATTTAAAATGTTAGTCTATGATAACAATGGACATTTAACAGAAACAGGCGGGTCCCTCAGTTGGCAAAGATTTACCCTAGATATGAATACCAGCCCATGTTTTGCAATAAACGGCAACACCTTAGTCGTCGATTTTGAATGTGTTTATGATGAGGTTGGATATGAGCGATTTGATGAAGGCATGGATATATATTGTGCACCTACTATGTCACCGACTTGTCAATCAGAATATGAACCACCATACTCATTAAAAGATGTGGAAGTATATACAGATTATGATATGCTTGAAAGTATGTTCTGTTCGCCTACATGGACGGCAATTGATACCTCTATCGGTGTAAATGAGGGAATAGTTGATCCTTTTAATAATGAACTAGAACCGCACTTTATGCACCATCGAGGCAGCATCTATGGTGGTGATTATTTGCGCTTAGTAAGTCTTCCAAAAGTACAATTGCAACCACACACGGTAAACCAATTGCTATTAGAAGAAGAAGCCTGCTTCAAAGTAGACGTCTCTAATATTGGAAGTGGACCAGCGGAAAATGTATTTTTCACTTTCGAAAATCAAAGTGGTGCCATCGTTTTCCAAGGTGTAAATGACGGAATAACTGGGGATCCTCTAGATGATAATTTAGGCGTGATCAACCTAGGAAGTTTAGCCGTGGGAGAAACACGAGAACTGGAGTTTTGCGTAACCAGCAACAACTGTAACAGAGATTCAATTTTGATAAATACAGGTTGGGATTGTAACGGACTTCCATCGACGCCAGCCGAAGCTGATTGTACAGAGCCAGTAACTTTGTATTTAGATATTCCTGATGCAGCCCTAAGTATGGTTGTGAAATCTCCAGATCCAGCATCTATACATGCAGTTGATTTATGTGATGAGGTGGAATACGTTGTACAAATCTCAAGTTCTGATTTAGCAGCCATACACGATATAAATTTCCAAATGAATCTTCCTCCAGGGACTGATTTTGTTCCTGGCAGCTTTGAATTGGCCTATCCGATTAATGCAGGTGTTGATACAAGCTGGGTAACCACTCCAACCCAACCAACGAGTAGTGGTGGATCAAGTTATAATATAGTTTTAGATAACGAAAATGCAATCTTAGCGGCTAGCGGTCTTGAAGGAACTACGGATCTAAGCAAGAATTTTTTATTAGTTCGCTTTAAAACATTTATGGGCTGTGGTGCATTGAGTAATGCTCGAATGAGGTTCTTAAGTTGGGCTTATGATCCTTGCGATGAATTTGTAAATTATAAATTCAGCCCAGGACCCATCGTAAAAATAAATGGAGTTAGTGACTCTTATGTCTCCAACCTCAGTGTCCCAGAGTCAGAAGAACTTAATGCTTGTGAAGGGAACTCTATAGAAGTGGGAGTCAATTTTACATTAGCCTTAACCAGTCTACCTACCGGTTCTTCGGATAGTATTATGGTAGAATTACCGGCAGGAATCAGTTATGTTCCAGGAAGTTATACCGTGGTTTCAAACGGGGCACCTCCAAGTGGTACTAATCCATTAGTTGTAGCAACCGCTGATGGAGAAATCGTATATATCGACCTAATGGATAACGTCATGGCGGGAGAAACGGTCGATGTTACCTTTGAAATAGATGCCGAAGATGTTGCTCAATCTTGTCGAGATTATGATTTAATAGTTCGGACCTTTAACTCACAAATGGTGGTCTGTGAAAGTACTGGTGAACTATGTGATGTGAGAACCACATCAGACGAGGTAACGGGTTCTGTAAGTATTGTAAAACCAGATGTGTATATCAGTAATGTAACACTTTCTGCAGAAGCTGCACCAGTCGACGAAGAGATACTAAGTTATTGCATGGATTTGACTAATGATGGAGAATCCATCGATGCAGGAACTACAACTACGGTAGAACTTTATGATGACTCAAACGATAATGGAGATTATGATGCAGGAGTCGATGTATATCTAGCAAGTATTAGTACTATGGATGCCATAGCTTCAGGGGAAACCATTGAAGTTTGCGGTACGGTCAACGTACCAAGTGGTATGACTTGTAACGTAATAGCTATCATAAATCCAGCAACAACTTGTGCTTGTAATACTAACAAAAGTTACAGGACAAATGCTGACTTGACTCAGAGCTTCCCTGAAATGGCTTATGAGGTCTGTAGTGATGGTTCCATCACAAATATCGGACCTGAACCATTAGATAATGTAAGCTATGAGTGGGTAGGGATCGATGGTGCATCACTTGTTGGTTTTTCTAGCACAACTACTACACCAGTTGATTTTCAGTTTAGAAATACCACAGGTAATGTCTTAGATTGGAAATATTATTTAAGGAGTACGCGAAATGATGATTGCGCAACATTGGACACAGTATGTATAACCATCTTCCCAGAAGAACATGGGACGGTTAGTTTACAAGCCTGTCCATTTGATAATTTTAATTTGTCAGGACCTACAGGAAAAACTAATTACCAATGGACGCCTTCCCTTGGCTTAGATAATCCGAATGCTGCAAATACAGATGCTGAAGCCAGTTTTTATCCTGAAGGAGTACATGATTTTATCTTAACATATACAGACGAAAATGGCTGTCCAGGTGATTTTACAGTAGAAGTAACTATTGTTCCCTGTGCCCTTACATATGTAGGGAATTACGTTTGGTGTGATGACAATAATAATGGTATACAGGATGATGACCCGATAGAAGGAATGACTGTGGAATTGTTCGGAAGTACAGATCCTACCACACCAATAGCATCGACTGTAACGGATGCTAATGGAGCCTACTTGTTTGGTCCAATACCACAAGGAGAATACATAGTCGGTCTCGATTTAGTAGGGACTAATTATTTGACAGCCATAAAAAATGCAACTATAGACGAATTTGATAGTGATCTAAACCCTAATTTCCAAACGGACGCTTTTTATCTATCTAATGGAGATAGCTTAACGACCATAGATCTTGGAATTTTATGCCCTGAAGTAGATATTGAATTGGAAAAAACAGCACTGACCGATAAAGATGCGGGACTACTAGAAGCAGTGGTTTTAGGAGACACAGTTTACTGGAATCTTAGGGTTTGTAATCGAACTTTGGCAGCTGATAGTGTGAATTTTGATGCAGATAGTATCATTGTTACCGAGTTGCTTACACCAGGTATTGCTTACCTGAGTCATACTACAAATTCAGGTAGCTATAATCCAATAACGGGCTTATGGGAATTAGATAGATTAGTAAATGGATCATGCAGAAGTCTTTGCATAAAAACTAAAATTGATCAAGATATTTTACCTATCACAAATACGGCTGAAATTACATCAGCCAAAGATCCGGATATTGACAGCAATCCTGATAATGATGATGGAGACCAAAGCGAAGATGACGAGGATAATGCAACGATACATCCTAAACGTATGGATTTATCACTCACTAAAATGGTATCAACTTCACAGATGTTGCCAGTCGAAGCTGGTAATTCAGTGCAGTTTACTATTGAGGTTTGCAACCAAGGAAATGTTCCAGCCTATGAAGTGCAAATAGTAGATTATATTCCAACTGGAATGAGCCTAGATGATACTAACTGGACAGCTGGTACTGGAAATGAAGTGTTTTATTCATTCGCAAATCCAATAGCATTGAATGCTTGTGAAACGATGGATATCACCTTAAAAATTGATCCGAATTTCGCTGGAGATACCTTAACTAATTTTGCCGAAATAGCTTATCAAGCCTATGACGATGGTTTGTATGCTCCAGATATAGATAGTAATACTGATGATATACCTGGAAATGACGGTCCTGTTACCGATCAAGCAACCAATAATGCGGGTGGTGATGAGGATGACCATGATCCAGCAGGTATCCATTTAGTTATGGTAGAATGCATGGCTTCGAATAATGGACCAGTATGTCCAGGAACAGCAGTAACATTGACAGAAACAGGTGGAAACGCCGTTTCATGGAGTTGGACTGGACCCGCAGGTTTTAGTAGTAATCTACAAAGTCCTATGGTAAGCCCAGCTATTGCTGGTGTTTATACCGTTATGGTAACTGATGAAAATGGATTTGAAGAAACATGTGAAACAGAAGTTTCTATTTGGGCTGGAATGGCCTTAAATGCAAACCAAACAAATGTTTCTTGTCAAGGAGGAAATGATGCAACTATCGACCTTATGGTTACTGGAGGTGCTGCCCCGTATACCTATGATTGGGATAATGACGGAGCAGAAGATCCAGATAATGATAATCAAGATTTAAATAGCTTGACAGCTGGCAACTATAGTGTAACAGTTAGCGATGCCAATGGCTGTACAGCAAACTTATCTTTAAGCATTACTGAACCTACCGCCTTATCATGTTCAGCAAGTGCCATCGACGCACTATGCCATGATAGCGCAACAGGAAGTATCACAAGCCTTGCAAGTGGAGGAACAGCACCTTATGAGTTTAGTTTAAATGGAGGTGCTTGGCAACCAAGTGGGGCATTTACAAATCTTGCAGCAGGTAACTATAATATCGGTGTTCGAGATGCTAACTTATGCGTAAGTCTTTGCAATGCAACAGTAGACGAACCCGAATTGCTAACATGCACGGTGACAGGTACAGACTTGACCGATTGTGCAGTAACCGATGGAACTATCACCGCTAGCCCGATGGGTGGAACTGCACCTTTTACTTATAGTATCGATGGAGGCACTTTCGGACCTAGTGGATCTTTTTCCGGGCTGATGGCTGGTTCGCATACCATTACTATCAAAGATGACAATGATTGTACAACTACCTGCAGTATGACTTTAGACGCGCCATCTGCTCCAATGTGTAGCATTGCTTCACAAGTAGATATAGCTTGCTTTGATGAGTCAACTGGTGTGATAAATGTTTCAGGTTTAGGGGGAGAAACACCTTATGAGTATAGCATAAACAATGTAGATTATCAAGCCTCTAATTCGTTTTCCGGATTAGCTGCTGGAACATATAACCTATATATTCGAAACGCGTCCAGCCCGATGTGTGTGAGTATGTGTGCCACAACATTGAGCCAACCAACAGATCTAATTTGTGATCATATCACAACTAATGTGAGTTGTTTTGGAGGAGATGATGGATCGGTAATTATAGATGCAGATGGAGGAGTTACACCTTACGAATATAGTTTAGGTGGACCTTGGCAACCAGGTATTAGTTTTACTGGTTTAACTGCGGGAGTGTATACTGCAACGATTCGAGATGACAATGGTTGTACTACAACTTGTATGGTTTCTATAATGGAACCTAGTGCTTTAACATGCACTTTAGTCAGCACTGATGCCTTGTGCATCGGAACATCTACAGGGACAATTACGGCTACAGGCGCTGGTGGAGTTCCAGGCTATGAATACAGTTTAAATAATGGCCCTTGGCAAACAAGTTCAAGCTTTACTGATTTACCAGCAGGCAGTCATAGTGTTACCATTAGAGATAGCCAAGATTGCGTAAGCAGTTGCTCGGTGACCATAAATGAACCAACAGCTTTGAGCTGTACATTGAGCAAAACAGATCTTAGTGATTGTGATTTGCAAGATGGTGTGATAACGGTCATGCCTTTAGGTGGGACGGCAGGCTATACCTATAGTATAGATGGAGGATCTTTTGGGTCCAATGCCACGTTTACGGGTCTAGCCGCGGGTAATCATATAATTACCACTAAAGATGCTAATGGTTGTGAAACAACATGTGAGATAAGTTTGACTGCTCCAACTATGCCAATTTGTACGATTACTTCCTTTACAGATATCTTATGTTTTGGTGAGTCTACTGGTAGTTTAACTGCCAATGCAACTGGAGGTAATGCACCATATGAGTTCAGCTTAGATGATATTACTTACCAAGCCTCAGGCACCTTTAATGGACTGGCTGCAGGCATCCATAATATATATGTGAGAAACGTAAACAGCACCATGTGTATTTCTATGTGTTCTTACGAATTGAGCCAACCAAGCTTATTGGTTTGCGATTATTCGCAAGTAGATGTTTCTTGTAAAGATGGCGATGATGGGAGTGTTTTGATCAATGCTGATGGCGGTGTGACTCCATATGAGTATAGTATTGGAGGACCATGGCAACCAGGTACCTCGTTTGAAAACCTATCAGCTGGTGATTACACAGTAAGTGTTAGAGATGCAAATAACTGTATTTCCCAATGCATGATTACCATTGGTGAACCGTCTATCTTAGCCTGTCAGTTCACAAAAGTAGATGCTGCATGTTTTGAGACATCAACGGGAAGTATATTGGCTTCTGCAACCGGTGGAACAGGTAGTTATGAATACAATTTAGATAATGGTCCTTGGCAAATAGATCAGCAGTTTACTATGTTGTCAGCTGGTAATTATGTCTTGACAGTTAGGGATGAAAACGATTGCACAAGTGCTTGTAATATCACCATTGGTGAGCCTGCCTTATTAACCTGCGAATTAGATGGAACAGATTTATCGGATTGTGTAGTCCAAGATGGAGAAATAGAAGTTACAGCAGCAGGAGGAACCACGCCATACACTTATTCATTAAACGGAATTACGTTTGTGAGTTCCAATGTCTTTACCGGTTTAATGGCGGGTGCTCATACCATAACGACTAAAGATGCACAAGGGTGTGAGACCACCTGTGAGTTTGTTTTATCGGCTCCAGAGGCTCCGATTTGTGAAATAGAAGAAGCGATAAATATTGCGTGTAAAGATGATGCAACCGGCGAAATTACAGTCTCGGCCAGTGGAGGAGTGGCACCTTATGAATACAGTTTAGATAATATGTCCTATCAGCTCTCAGGCACCTTTAGTGATTTAGTAGCTGGGAATTATACGATTTACGTTAGAAATGTAAACAGTCCAATGTGTATCACGATGTGCACAGCGGAATTAAGCGAACCATTAGCCTTGGTTTGTGATACTAAGCAGATGGATGTTTTATGCAAAGACGGAGATGATGGTTCAGTAATAATCGATGCAGCAGGAGGAGTTACTCCTTACGAATATACACTAGATGGTACATGGCAAAATGCTGCTACATTTGAAGATTTAGCGGCAGGAAACTACACTGCCACTATACGAGATGCTAATGATTGTACTGTGACGTGTGGCTTTAGTATAAGTGAGCCGAGCTTACTGGCTTGTAGCTTAGATCATACCGATGTAGTTTGTAATGGCGATGGCTCAGGAAGTATTGCAGCTAATCCTACAGGTGGTGTTCCACCTTATGAATTTAGTTTGGATGGTGGAGCTTGGCAAAGCGGTCCTTTATTTTCAGCAGTGGTTGGAGGAACTCATACAGTGACTGTGCGTGATGATCATGGCTGTTTGACAAGCTGTGAGGTGGATGTATTCGAACCCGCAGCTTTAAGTTGTGAGATAGATTACATTAATCCAGAATCATGTGCGTTTAATGATGGTGAGATTACGATTATTGCTCTAGGAGGTGTTTCTCCTTATGAGTTTAGTATCGATAATGGAGATAGCTATCAGAATGATATGACCTTTAGTGGTTTAAATCACGGAGATTATATAATCACAGTTCGTGATGATAATGGATGTGTTTCTACATGTGAAGCAAGGGTAGCACCAGCATGTTTTGATTTAGCGATAGAAAAAGAACTTGTGACGCCTGCACCATATAGCTATGGACAAAAGGTAGTCTTTGAAATTGTCATTACAAATGAAGGAAATATTGATGCAAGCAACATAGAATTAACTGAGCATATTCCATGTGGATTTACTTATGACCCAACTAGCTTAATAAACTTAGCCAATAATTGGACGCCTTTAAGTACGGCATTCCCAATGACAAGTATCGCAACATTGGCACAAAACCAATCAACTACTAGGAGTATAGAACTTATCGTAGAAATGTGTGCGGATGAGGGAGCGTATTTAAATATCGCAGAAATTAGTGAAGCATATGATGGAACTGGCGATCCGATTAGTGATATAGATAGTACACCAGATTTTGATCCGTCAAATGATCCTGCGTCTGAAGATGACCATGATACCGCTTTACTTCCGATCTACGATCCGAGCCTTGTAAAGACATTAAATAGCACTGGATTTACGTATGGAGACGATGTGACCTTCATAATACAAGTCTGTAATCAGATTGCAAATCCTATCGGTCAAATCCAAGTGGTTGACTACTTGCCAGCAGGATATACCTTTGATGCAGCCAAAAATAGCGGCTGGTCATTGGGTGCAGGTAATATGATTAATTATACCCACAGTTCGAGCATATTAGCTGGGAATGACTGCGTGGATATACCATTAATTGTAAGGCTAGAAATGGGCAGAGATTATGGTGACTGGCACAATGTTTCAGAGATTGTTTCCTTCTCAGATGCCTTAGGCACACCACAAGATGATACCGATGCTAGCAACGATAATCAATTGATGAATGATGGTCCAATGGAGGACAACGAAACGGACAATCTAAATAATGATGAAGATGATTCTGATTTCGAAAACATAGAAATTGTTGACGCAGCATTGCAGAAATACACGGAGGATGAAGGTCCATTTGTTTTTGGTGATACAGTTACATATAACATGGTAGTATTTAACCAGGGAAATATTGATCTTTATAATATTAACATTAATGACTATCTCCCTTGTGGATATAAATTCTTGGCAAGCAACAGTCCTCAATGGTCTATTACAGATACCATTGCAAACACTAGTTTTGCAGGACCTTTAGCACCTGGAGATAGTGATACAGTATCGATTCAGTTAGAAGTAATCGCTTGTACGAATTTCGATGCTTGGCAAAATAAAACAGAAATTAGTGGTCTGCAAAATGAATCTGGAGACGATATTTCAGACCAAGATATTGATAGTGAGTATGATACAGATCCTCATAATGATCCGTACGAAGATGATGTAATCGATAATAGTAATGGGGATGAGGATGATCAAGATGAGAGTTTAGTACAAATCTTTGATTTGGCCCTAGAGAAGAGGGTAGTACCTTTTGTAAGATGTTATTTTGGTGATACAGTAACGTTTATCATAACGGTATACAACCAAGGAAATGTCGAGGCTGACAACATCACCGTCCTCGATAGTTTACCCGAAGGATATACTTTCATACCAAGCATAAATCCTGATTGGGATGGATCTGCAGATCCTGTTTTAGCTTATGAAATACCAACTAGTTTAGCTCCTGGAGATTCCATTGCCTTCCCAATTAGAGCCGAGATTATTCCAAGTGATGGTGGATTAGATGTATATACCAATATTGCTGAAATTGAAAACGCTACAGATACTTCTGGAGAAGCTTGGATTGATGCAGATAGCTTCCATGATCACAATTTTAGTAATGATCGACAGGGAGAGACTGTGGGAACTGACGAAGATGATCATGATATCGAAAGGATAGATGTAGTGGATTTAGCATTACTCAAAACGACAGAGAATGATGGTCCTTATGCCTATGGAGACACCATCTTATTTGATATTGAATTAGTG
The DNA here is from genome assembly GCA_020629035.1 of Saprospiraceae bacterium. Classification (GTDB taxonomy): domain Bacteria; phylum Bacteroidota; class Bacteroidia; order Chitinophagales; family Saprospiraceae; genus JAHDDO01. Next base: position 107,786 of record JAHDEC010000001.1, read on the forward strand.
AATGAAGGAAATGAAGATTTATACACAATTCAGTTTTTTGATTCAATTCCTTGTGGCTTTACGTACTTAGCAGAAAATGATGGTCTTTGGTCGTATGACCCTGTGAGTAATAAAGCATCAGCAGAAGTGGCTGGTCCACTCGAACCTGGTGAATCAATGATGGTCCAAATATCATTGGAGCTTAATTATTGCGAAGAAGAAGGTGCATATACTAATTTAGCAAGCTTAGACTCAATGACCGATGAGGATGGAGTAGATATAACGCACGATGATAAAGATGTGGATGATAAAGATTTCTTAGATGAAGAAACCATTGAGATATTTGACTTAGCCTTAATCAAAGAGATTATAACGCCTGGACCGTTTGAGTTTGGTGATAAGGTAAGTTTCAAGATTACAACCTTAAATCAAGGAAACGTTCCTGCGACTAACATCGAAATAACAGACTATGTCCCAGTAGGATATGGCTTCGATGCTGTGGATAATCCAGGCTGGAATAGCATGAGCGCACCTATCTACACTCAGGTAATTGGTGACACCTTAGCACCTGGTGAGTTCCATTGTGATACGATCGAATTAACCATCATGAATAGCACAGGTGGATTGATAGCTTATACTAACATTGCAGAAATAAGCGAGGCTCAAGATACCTTTAATATGTCGAGATTAGATGTGGATTCTACTGCTGATCAAATCTTTGATAATGATGGGGATGCTATTGATGATGAGACCGATGACCCAGCGGATGAGGATGATCATGATATAGCCAGTATTCCAGTGTTTGATTTGGCCTTCATTAAAAAGGCAGCTTCACTTGGACCTCACATGTTTGGTGATACAGTAACTTTTGACTTTATCTTATTTAATCAAGGTAATACCGCTTCCACCAACATATCACTTATAGATTATGCTCCATGTGGGTTTGAGTTCGACGCTGGATTAAATCCGAGTTGGACTGAAGATGTAAATGGAAATCATAGCGCTGTTTATAGCGGAACATTGCTAGCGGGTGAGTCAGATACTTTGATTATTGAGTACATAATTAAACCATGTGCTACGCCAGCAACTGCTTATCTAAACAGCGGAGAAATTGTACGGGCTTTTGATACATCTGGTAATGACATGTCAAGTCAAGATCAAGATTCTAATTACGATAGTACTTTCGGAAATGATGGTTCGATGAGTGATAATGAGATTGCGGGCATCGGAGGAGATGAAGATGATAGTGATATTGAAAATATTGCTGTACCAGCTATATCACTCGAAAAGTTCTTAGTTGAGATTGAGCCTTCAGCAGGGATGGTTGATCACATAGATGTAACCTTCGAACTATTATTTAAGAATATTGGTAATGAAGACTTAAGTGATATTGAACTGATAGACGAACTAGACGATCCGCTCAATTTTGGTCCAGCTTATGTTGGGATTGCAGTAGGTGGTGATCCAGTTATTGTATCTTCAACTGCGGCTGTTGATCCAACGATAAATACCATGTTTGATGGTATGGCAGCAGGTGATCCAGATATCTTCGATGGAACACCAAGTTTACTTGAACCATGTGATAGTTTAAGGGTCTCTTTTATTGCTCAGCTAGATGCTACTTTAGCGGTTGATCCTGAAATGTTATTTAATAGAGCAACGGTTACTGGACAATTTGAATTGGCTGACATGACTACTGGAGAGGTGGAAGAAGAAGCGGAAGTGCAAGTGCTGCCATGCATTAGCAATTGTGAAGTAGCTTGTGAAACTTCAATTAATGTTTCCTTAAATGAAGATTGTATTGCAGTGATCACTCCGGCTATGGGAGGTGCAGGAATTGAAGACTATTGTAATTATTATTATGATATCGAGTTGTTTGATCCGTGGAGTAATCCAATGCCTAATGATACTGTTGGTATGGATTTACTGGGTTACTGTGTGACTTATACGATTACAGAACCAGAATGTGGCAATACTTGCAGTGGAGAGGCGTGCATAGAATATTACCTTCCTCCAGCCTTGACTTGTCCTTCTGACACGATTATATCTTGTGCTGCGCTGGCTAGCATTGACGAATCAGTACTAATTACTGAGTTCTGTGCACCAGGAATGATAGTGCAAACAGATGAAAGTGCAGTAGATATGGACTGTGATGATCCATATAGCTCAGTGATTACAAGGACTTACGTTGCTCAGGATAATATGGGTAATGTTTCAGCACCATGCACATTTAGTATTTCATTAGAACGACCAGATTTAAGTACAATCATGTGTCCGGTTAATATGACAGTTGGTATGTCCAATGCCTTGGATTGTGCAGATGAGATTCCATTAGATGATAATGGCTATCCAGTACCATATGATGAAGCAAGTGGTTTAGGTACAGGCGTACCATTTATTTTGGATGCAGATGGAATGCCAGTGAATTTATTCCCAGGTGTAGCTAATCAATATTGTGATTTAGCGGTTACATACGAAGATATGGAGGTGCCAGGTCCTAACTGTACAGTTAAGATTATGCGTACATGGACAATTATAGAATGGGATTGTGATGGAGATAATGAAGAGACATGTACCCAAATGATCGACATTACAGATACCACTGGACCAGCCATAACTTGTCCGGATGATCTAACAGTTTCTACTTCTACATCAGATTGTAGAGCCGAGATTAGCTTGCCTATGGCCAATGCTATAGACGCATGCAACGATATCCATAGTTATGTAATAAATTATGCTACTGGAACACTAAACACAAATGGTGGAGACATCATACTTAATACGGGAAGCCATACGATTGTTTATTCAGTGTTTGATGTTTGTGGTAATTTGAGTCAATGCGAAATGGACATAGAAGTTCAAGACAACATTGAACCTACTCCTATTTGTGAGCAAAGTATTGCCGTGAGTTTAAACAGTGCAGGATATGGAGTGGCTTATGCTAATTCGCTGGATCAAGGATCTTTTGATGATTGTGGAGTAGCAAGTATTTTGATAAGTCGTATGACCGATGAATGTGATAATCCTGATAACTTAACTTTTAGGCCTATTGTGGAATTCTGTTGTGCCGATTATGGAACAGAAGTAATGGTCAGACTGCAAGTTACGGACATCAGTGGTAACACGAATGAGTGTATGGTCATGGTAGAAATTCAGGATAAAGTGGCGCCTACTATGGTGTGCTTAAATGATACCATTGTGGAGTGTACGGCGATATTTGATATTGATAATTTAGCGGCAACCTTTGGTACTCCAAGCATGTCTGATAACTGTATCGAAGAAGGCGATTTATTGGAAACTATTGATGACCAACGTAATGATTGTGGTATCGGAGAAATAGAACGTACGTTGGACTTACTAGATAACGGAGAAGTGGTTCAGACCTGTGTACAAATCATTGAGGTCATAAATAGTGATCCGTTTAGCTTAGCAAGCATTACATGGCCTTTAGATTTCGAATCAACAGATGTTTGTGGTCTAGACGATTTATCACCAGATGAGCTAGACGCTCCTTTTGATAGACCCGTATTTGATGAAGGTCCATGTGAGTTAGTAGGACATGAATATGTTGATCAAGTTTTCGAATTTGTGGAAGGAGAAACAGCTTGTTTGAAAGTACTTCGTACTTGGACATTAGTTGACTGGTGTCAGCAAGTAGATGGCGCTTATTTGAGATGGGAACATGAGCAAGTTTTAAAAATCAATAATACAATTGACCCAACTATAATAAGTACTTGTATGGATATAGTGGTTGAAACTGCAGATGCAGATTGTGCTTCAGGAGATGTTGTATTAGAACTTCTAGCAGAAGATGATTGTACTTCGCATGATAACTTAATTATTGAGTTTGAGATTGATATTGACACGGATGGAACTATTGATACCACGGGAGTGGCTGATGAAGCAAGCGATGAGTATCCAGTTGGTACTCATCAGATTTATTGGACTGTTGAAGATGGTTGTGGAAATAGCACTACTTGTGATTACAGCTTCCAAGTATTGAGCACAAAAACACCTATTCCAGTTTGTGAAATAGATCAACCTGTATTCTTGGTGCCAATTGATATTGATGGTGATGGTGCCTTTGATGACGAACAAGTTGTGATTACAGCTGAAGATTTTGATGGTGGCAGTTTCCATCCATGTGGTTACGACATTGACTTTAGTTTTAGCTCGGATGTCAGCTTTACTATGATTACCTTATTCTGTAATGATCTTGGTGCATTCCCGATCGAACTTTGGGTTACTGATGAGGAAGGCAATCAGGCATTCTGCGAGACAACGATTCAAGTGATTGATGATAATGATGAAGATATATGTCCAGCGATGAATATGGTGGCTGTGAGAGGAAATATTTCTACCGAAACGAGTGTAGATCTGTCAAACATCGAAGTTTACTTAGATGGAGACACTTCTATGAATCTTACTGATGAGACAGGCGACTACAGCTTTGAAGAAATGCCTACAGGAGGTAGCTATAAGGTTAGACCATCTTACGATTATGATCCATTAAATGGGGTTAGTACTTTAGACATTGTAATTATTCAACGTCATATACTTGGGATTAATGATTTAGATTCACCTTACCAGCTTATTGCGGCAGATGCTGATAACTCTGAAAGTATTACTGCTGCTGATTTATTAGATATTAGAAGATTGATATTGGGTATCAATGATCGATTTACTGACAATACAAGCTGGAGGTTTGTAGATGAGCAAGAAGAATTTATAGACCCTACTAATCCGTGGTCAACTGGGTTTGATGAAGATTATCCTATAGCTTCATTAAATGAGAACATGTGGATTGATTTTGTTGGAGTTAAAGTAGGTGACGTAAATGGTTCTGTCCAGAATACAATCTTGGAAGAAACAGATACTAGATCGAATGAATCTATAGACATTGATTATGTAATCAGCGGCAATGAAGTCAGCTTAATAGCTTCTGAAGATATGGATCTTTATGGATTACAAATGCACTTAACAGACCTAGCAAAATTGGTAAATCTTCAAACAGCACTTGAGGATTTGAATATGCAAAACATTAAAAGCAAGTCGAATGATGTCTTGCTGAGTTATGCTCCAAGGTCTATTCAATCCATAGAAAAGGGTGATGTTATTTTGACTTTAGTCTTTGAAAGTGAAATTGCAGATCTATATAGAGGTGCAAGCATAAAAACAGAATGCTACCTAGGTGATGATTTAACAACGAGGGGCATTAGGTTTAATGAAATTACTTCGCAAGAGTCTGTTGTCAAAACATTTCCAAACCCTTGGGTGCAGAGTACAACAATAGAGTTCGAAACAGGTGTTGAAGAGGCATATATACTTAGCTTTTATAATAACCTAGGTCAATATGAATTTTCTACGAAGATTAATGCTGAGATAGGAATTAATAAAGTCACACTGAAGAGAGACTACTTTAAAGATGCTGGAATAAAGCACTATACGCTAAAAAGCAAGTCAACTAAAATGCATTCAGGTAAAATGTTTTTAATTGAGTAAAAGAGAAGGTGCAAAGACTATTTTTATAGTTTTTGCACCTTTTTTTAGTTTTTAGCTTAAAGAACAAAGATGAATTTCAGCTGATAAATTAACTTGTTTTTTAGTCAAATCTGAGTCATCTAAATCATTGAATTTCAATATATTCTACATTGTGTTAAATATTATTGCTTAGCCGTTAAATAGCAGATATTTACATATCTAAAAAAATAAATATTTAAAAAATACATCAAATCAACTATTTAAATATTACAATTATTTATATATTTGTCACTAAGTTCCGATTTAACCGATTTAACAACAAAAACAGGGTATTGAAAAAACGCTAAGTAACCATTCTTACACTACTTGCCGTATTGGACATCCCTATACTCAAACGGAGATAATAATAGGACTATTAATTTATTAATTGACTTAATTGTTAAATCTGTCCTCGTATGGGAAATGTTCGTTTCAAAACTCTATTGAGTTTATGTATTGCCACGCTTGCTTTTACACCTTTAATGTATGGTTTTGGATTTTTTGATTTGTTTAAACTAAACAATGAAGAAAAGTCTGTTGAGCAAAGTTTAATTGAAATTGATCTTGTGGATCAAGCTCGGTTAAATTATCAGCTATCTAATTGTGAAAATGAAGCTTATTATTATGATGAGTATTCCAAGGCAAAAACTTCACTTATTGATCATATTAAGTCAGTAAAGGGAATTGAGAATGCTGCATCAAGAATGAGCTCAGATGGTTGTCCGAATATCCAAATTGTTGATTTGAGAGAGGTTGCGGGGTTTCCACAAGCTGACAATCTCAACGTCTGTGGTAATCCGGATACCTTGTCATTTTTGATTTTCACGGATGATCCGGGAGTGGTGGATGGATTTGAAATGACCTTAAACATGGTTCAGGGTATGAGATATGCTGGATTTGAAGACACTCACAATGGTGGTTGTACCAGTATTTCGAATTCCGACCCTGATATTAATTCTCCATCCTTTGTGGCTAATGGTGTAACATGCGATGATATATTTGTTGCAAACATAGGAGTTGGTGCAGATTGTGCTGTAGATATAGAAAATGGTGAATATATTGTCGAAATCGAATATAACTATTTTTATTTCCCTCCCTCTGGCACGCCCATACCATGTAGCGGAAGTTTTACCATAGAAGATAACTTTAATAATGCGCTAAAAACACCGGTACTTAATATGTCTAATCCTAGTCCTATTGATGCCATTGTCACTTCATTACAAGCACCTTTTTGTCAAAATATAAGTATTAGTCAAGATGGTTTGCAGGCTTACCTTAATGAGTTTGAATTTTCTATATGTGGTATTGATGCGAGTCCTTCTAGCTTAATTAGTATTCCTTCAATCACAGCAAACGGAATAGATTTAACACCCGGTGCCGTTTATAATCCGGCAGATAGTTCAATGACGGTAACAGTTGGAAGTGATATATTTCCTACTAACGGATCAGAAAATCCTTTCGGAGAGAGTGATCAATTTGATACAGATGAAAGTGTGAGTATACAAGTATGTTATGAAGTTGCTAATTGCCCATCCAATAGTGATATCCCATTTACATATAAAGCAGAATATGGTTGTTATGACGAAACATGTCAAACAACTGGCCAGGGATCAATTTTAAAAGTAAGACCTGTTGGTTCTGAATCTGCAATAATAACAGCGACCTTGTCAAATTCAATGCAGATTTGTGGGGATGATGCAGAGGTGGTTGCAACTATACAAAATGGAAATGCAGAAGATACAGAGCAAAATGTTTATACGAATTTTCACATTGGATTTCAAGCTTGTGGCATACCAGCAATTGCAGTTACAGAAGTAACTGTTAATGGAATTTCTGTACCACCGGTTTGGTCTTTAGCAGGAGATGATGTTGACATAAGTTTTGAGGATAATCTGAATGCAGGAATAGGGTTAGTGGATCATGATGGAGATGGATTTTTTGATGATTTACCTGGTGGATCTGCGCCTTTGGAAGTTATAGTTAAATTTAATTTGTCGTGCTCAGACCCAGGAGCTGCTTCTGGAGAGTGTGTAGACATTAATTGTGAAAACGTACAATTTTATATTTCTGGCGAGACTAATTGTGGAAATACATTTAAAAACTTTCCAGATACAGGAGGTTTCGGACTCAAGTACGGAGCTGAAACAGTTTCGAACCCTGATGAAATGGATTTAAACACCACAGGTACTGTGGTAGGTTACAATTTTGGTGTTTTTGGTAATCCGCAGGGTGCCAAAACTATAGAAATGACTTTTTGCTATGATTTCAATTCAGAAAATATAGAGTCTTGTCCTAGTGGAGCAAATATCAGATACAAACTTGTTGTTTCAGGACCAGATGCTTATACCGATGATTTAGAATACGTACCAGGAACAGCCATGTTTTCTGACGATGATATAAATAATTTTGTAGCAGTTGATGATTCAAACGTAAGTATGGACTATCCAACTGAAGGTCAAGCCGTAATGATTATTGATTTCGGTTTGGACCCACCTCCAGGATTAGTATGTTATAAGTTTCAATTAGAAATGGAAGAACCAGCTTGTGCACCAGCTTCATTTTTGCCGGCTTCACAACAAATTTCTTCTGTTTGTTCAGACTGTGAAACAGATTGTGAAATCCTACAAGCTTGTCGAAGTACTTTGTTGAGAATTGATCCAAACGATACCGGATGTGTTTGTGTAGCTTCCTATGAGACTTTATCAAATGAGCGAACAAATCTAGGTTATAAGGATAAAACCATGACTGAACAATGGACAAAGCAAGAATTAATTGATGAAGGCTTTGCTATTGATTTAGGAAGGTTCATGCCAGGAGATACACTTCAGCACAGAGGATTTTTAGAAATAGTCAATGCTGAATTACTAAATGATCCAGTTTTCTGGGATCTTAGTTGGAGTTACTATGCACTCTCTGGTACTGATACAAAAATGCCAGCGCTTCCTTTAGTGATTGACGCAGCTGCATCAGTTTTAGATACTATTAGAATTGAGAATCCAGATGGTAGTACTCATGTTGTTGACATTAGTGATTTGGCTGGATGTGCAAGTTCAGGAAGCAGTACATACTATGAATCTAATTTCTCCACTTTTGGGAAACAACCATGGGGTACCTATAATATAGAACACCCTTGTAACAGAAATTCAGGCTATAACACCTACGATTTCCGGGATAACCAATATTTGAGTTGGAGTTTATATAACTATGAAAAGATTGATGATTGTGGTGGAACTTGGGCTAATTTCGCTGAAGGAAATTGTTTAGATGAATTTATTGATGCTTATGATATCACGCTAAATTCTAAGATTTATTTCACTTTCAGAGTTCCGTTAGTAAAGAACCCACATAGAGAAACAGCCGAGTTACTAGGTCTTGAACCTCCTCTTGAAACTACAGCACGAATCTATCCTTCGGGAGGATTCTACCAATATGACCCTATTGCTGGCGCTGCTGCAAGATGTAATACAGCTAATCTAGGGTCTATGTGTAGAACTGTTGAACCATTTAACATCACATGTGCTGGAGAAGTAGAAGCAAGAACAGATATAGAATTAAATAATTGTGGAGGTACTGTTGAACATACATTTTGGGTAAAAGAATTGCCTGGGACTCCTGGAGATCCTTGGTTTACATCTGAATATAGACCAGTAGTAGAAATGTATGATGTGAGTTCTCCTATATATTCTCCATTGGCATACTGCAGTAATGCTCAAGTCACAAGAAATGGAGTAAGTGTTGATTTAGTTGTAGACTCTACAACCAATATGAGTTGTAGCCCAGTAGCTGGATTTAATGATGATCTTTGTGCCGTAGATGTTGGAACTGAAGGTGAAGTAATTTTCAATTTATTTGATCAAGGAATCTCAGGTTTAGGAGTTGGCTTAGACAATTGTGATACCATTAAATTGTCATACGATTATTGCATGATTTGTCCAGTACCAATCGAAGGCTTATTGGACTATAAAATGGAATTGGATTACTGTAATGCTGGACATATAATGGACGAGTGTAGTTCCTTAAAATACATAAGCACATTGGTTGCTGTGGGGCATCCAGCAAGAGCAACTTACGAGGCAAGAACTTATGCGGATGATTATCCTTTTGCAACTGGTTTGAATTATTATGATTTACTAAGATATGATACGATCTATTGCAAAGACAATGCAGAATTCCCAGTTGTATTTGTAGATGATAGCGAGGTTACTCCGACCTTGCCACTAACAGCAGCAAATGTGGATGGCAAGGAATTAATTGCTTCAGAAAGTGCTGGAGTAAGCATTGAATTAAAAGAAATAGAGTTTTGTAACCCTGATCCGGAAGATGCCCTAGGTTTCAGCGGCTATGTTACGGTTCCAAATGCGATAGCATTTATGGGAGCTTGCATGAATCCAGATGGTACCATGCCGTTAACTACAGCTTTAGTATCCGATGATGGTCAATTAAAGAAATATAAAGTTGATTTTCCTTCGACAACATTGGGTACGGGTGATTGTATTCAAATTTTTGTAAAAACTACCTTATTATATTGTCCTGAACCAGGTTCATTACCTCCGCAAGTGTGCGTAGGAGCAAGTGCTGGTTGTTCTCCTGAAGAAGTGCGTGCTGCAATAGGTGGTAGTGGTGCTTGTGCTTCAGCCGAAGTTTGTTATGTGTATTTATTTGGAGAGGCTGATTTACAGACGGAGTGGTTTGGAATGCCAGATGATCCACAACTTTGTGAGACCTTCACTTTAAATGTAAGAACAAAGAATGTTAAAAACTTATTATTACTAAATCTTGTCCCAACATTTGATCTTCCATTTGGAATGTCAGTAGTTCCAGGTTCTTGGGAAGTAGCTTATCCAGGTGGTTCAGTTGAAATGTTAGGAAATTTTGGACCATGGACCTCAGTAAGTGATCCAGATGTCGTATCTGGCTCTAGTTATTCTTGGTCAGATGACGCTTTATGGAATACTCATATAGATCTTAATGGTTTAGTAGGAGTAGGTTCTACTTTGGATAGTAATAAAGTATCTTTTAGATTTCAAGTAACTACTAATTGTGATGAATTTCTTTCAGGTTCTAGGCCAAAAACGGAGACATTAGCCAGTGATCCGTGTGGTCCCGGAAACTTGAGTTCTGGTAGTGTAGAATCACCGCAAATTATTATTGCCGGAGCAGATCCTGCTGATCACGCACAATTGTTAGCTGTTGCTAATCCAAGCGAATTATATTGTGGAGGTTTAACAAATACCTTCGGTATTACTGCTTTAAATATTTCAGAATACCCCACAACTGATAGTGTGGTTACCTGTGTAACTATACCTACAGATGTCCTAACTTACACGCCAGGCTCCATAGCTTTTTCAACTGGATTTATGCCTGCATGGACAACGGAAACTGTGATTGGAAATACTTTGCAAGTATGTGTTCATTCTCCTTCTATAGGTGTTGGTGAAACTTGGTCTCTGTCCTTTGAAGCCATCATGAATGAAGATGCACCTTGTGGAGATATAGAAATAGGAGCGGATATTAAGAGTGTAGTAGAATCAGCGACATGTGTTCCTGGACCACCAGAAGCATGTGATGTATTTGTACAAAACAGTCTAAATCCTTCCATATTTGTTGAATTAAAACCGCCGCTGGAGACTACAGATTTACGAGTGAGTACAAGTTGTACAGAAAGCGAAGATCCTATTGAAGTTTGTTACGAAATTGATCTACAGAACCCAGGACCAATGTACGATGGTGATGTAACTGTTTCCATTTTTGATGATGTAACTTCTAATCAAGTGGTAGATTCTTATGATACAGAATTAAACAACGCGGTACATGCCGTAAGTTTAGCTAATGGAGAATCTACAACCATTATGATGTGTTTGGATGTAGACGCTATTCAAGCATGTCCAATCATTATTCGAAGAACTTTCGAAACGAATTGTGCTTGTGATCATGAAGATACTCCGATTCAAAGTTTAGAGCCAAATTTCATTGCAGAATTAGCTGAGCTAACCGTATTATGTGATGACCAAGAATTAGGTCTTGATCTTTGTGGTGATTATACTTTAAGCTACGATCCTGCCTCAAATATGGTAGAGAGAATTACAGCAGATAGTATTTTCTTAAGTATAGTTGATCCATCTATTGAAACAATGTTTACTATAACAGGAACGATAGGTGAGTGTCCATATGAAACAACCAAGTCAATTTTAGGGGTAACTGATTTTGAATTAGCATTAGAGGGAGATGAGGCTTGCCAAGACCAAAATCTTGATTTAGTGCTTACTATCCCTGATGAATATCAAGATTATGTAACTGTCGAGTGGATGCCAGCCACCTACTTGGATGACGCAAATAGTGCAGAGCCAATTTTTAATAGTCCAGATGTTGGGGTTTATAATTATTCTATAGTATTAACCTTTGGAGATGGATGTGAATTAATGGATGAAGTAAGTGTAGAGGTGCTTCCAATTGGTGATTTAGGTATAGGTGGAGATATGACTTTTTGTGATGGTTACGCACCAGGGACATTAACAACTGATGCAGGATTTGATTATTACGAATGGTACTTACTAACAGCAGGTTTGGAAGTTATCCAAGCTTCAACCACGACTCCTGAATGGAATGGACCGACATCCACTGGAGATTATTTGGTTAAAGGATTTAGATATACAGATGATTGTCCTTCAATCTCTGGAGCTCATACAATCACAGCCATTCCTTGTGTTGATATCGAACTTGAAAAGTCGATTGTAGACATGCCATATCCAGCTCAGTTAGGTGATATAGTTACTTATGAAATTGAAGTTTGTAATGTACTCGACCCAGACTTAGGTTTAGTGCATAGTCAAGATAATGTGGTAGTAGAAGAAAATCTGCCAGCAGGTTTAACGTACACAGGCAACTCAGTAACCACAGGCTCATTTGCACCAGGAACACCAGGAGTATGGACTGTTGGCACTATGGCTGCTGGAGATTGTGAAACATTGACATTAATGGCATCTATTGATATGTTTGGAACATTTACCAATGTTGCGGAAGTGACAGGAGGTGATACTCCAGATGTTGATTCAGAAGTGGATAATGATGATGGTGATCAAAGTGAGGATGATGAAGATCCAGAAGAAGTAACCATACCGTACGTTGATTTAGCATTGACAAAAATGCTTGATCCTGCAACAGTAACTCCAGTTACCGTGGGTGATGATGTAAACTTTATTATTGAAGTTTGTAATCAAGGAACCATTATAGCAACAAATGTTGAAGTGACAGATTACATTCCAGCAGGATATATTTTAAGTACATCTGATACAAATGGATGGGCGGACAATGATAATGATGGTTTACATGAAAATACTATAGCTGGACCTATTGATCCTGAGATGTGTGCTCAAGTAGAAATCTTACTTACCGTTCAAGCAGCCATGAGCACCGATGATTATATCAATGTGGCTGAAATTAGTGGTTCACAAGACGATATGGGTAATGACACAACCGATGATGATATTGACTCGACGGCTGATGAAGATGAGGGGAATGATCCAGGTGGAGAAGTTGGAGGCGATACGGATGACACAACTGATGGTGAGAACGGAGATGAAGATGATTCTGATCCAGCAACAGTTCCAGTTGAATACACAGATTTAGCATTAATGAAAACCCTAGCTCCTGGACAACCACAAACGGTGATGCCGGGTGATTTTGTAGATTTTGAAGTAACAATCTTTAATCAAGGAAGCATAGATGCTTATAATGTTGGTATTATCGATTACATTCCATCAGGCTTAATGTATGATGACAGCTTTGGCAACAATAGTGCTGATGGATGGTCAGATAGTGATGCTGATGGTAATCCTGAAGCTACGCTTGCAGGTCCTATTGCAGCCTTTACTGGCTCAGAAACAATTATAATAACCTTACAAGTAGACCCAGATTTAGCAGCTCCAGCAGATTTAGAAAATGTAGCAGAAATCACAGGTTCTGAAGATGTAGATGGTGAGCCACAGGAAGATATCGATAGCACACCAGATGATGATGATAGCAATGATGGAACCGTTGAAGATAATGCAACAGATGGTGAAAATGGAGATGAAGATGATTCAGATCCAGCTATCATAAATATAGAAGACGAACCAATTTTTGATTTAGCCTTGGCTAAAACATTGGATCCTTCTACACAAACACCAGTTTATCCAGGTGATGTTATCACTTTCAATATCGAGGTTATTAACCAAGGTAATGTAGATGCATACAATGTAGAATTAACTGATAACATGGGTGCATGCCTTGAAGTGGATAGTCCAGAACCTAATGGATGGGTAGATAGCGACAATGATGGAGCTTACGAATTTGTAATTCCTGGACCAGTCGCAGCAGGTACATCAACTATTGTACAAATGGACGTGGTTGTGGCATGTGCAAGCAGTGACCCTGATGACTATTTAAATATTGCAGAAATCAGCGAGGCTGAAGATGAAGATGGGAATCATCCAGAAGATATTGACAGTACACCAGATATGGATCCTGATAATGACTCGATGAATCCAGAAGATGATAACGAAACAGAAGAAGATGGATCAGAAGGTGATGACGAAGATGATCATGATTGGGAATTTGTTCCAGTTGAGACCTTTGATTTGGCATTGGTAAAAACACTTTCTGCAACTCAGGACATGCCTATTATGCCTGGAGACGAAGTTGTTTTCGATATCGAAGTGATTAACCAAGGAACGGTTGATGCATACAATATTGATGTGACTGATTATGTACCTAGCGGTCTGGAATACATGGATAGCTATGGTAATAATGCAGCAGACGGATGGTCTGATATGGATGGTGATGGAAATCCAACAATTACCATTAACGCCTTAACGGCTGGTAATGCAGTAACGGTTCAAGTGAGCTTAATCGTACTGCCAGGAACACAAGGTTCGTTAACAAACTGGGCTGAAATCGGTGCTGCAGAAGACGAAAATGGTGATATGCCTGAAGACGTCGACAGTACACCAGATGATGACCCTAATAATGATGAATTTGGAGACGATAACCAAGAAGATGGTGATGGATCAGATGATGAAGATGATCACGACCCTGAAGAAATAACGATAGACTATTTTGACCTTGCTTTAACTAAAGTGCTAAGTGATGGACAGTCTCAGTATGTAAGTCCTGGAGATGATGTTTCATTTACCATAGAGGTTTGTAATCAAGGTACAATCACAGCAACTGATATCATGATTGCTGAATACTTGCCATCAGGTACAGTATATAGCACAAATGATACAAATGGTTGGACAGATGTAGATATGGATGGTGATTATGAAAATACCATAGCTGGACCTGTTGAACCAGGAGACTGTGCAAGTATAGATTTCATATTGACCGTATTGCCGTCTACACCAGCACCATTTGAACTAACAAACTGGGCTGAAATAGCAGGTGCCTCGGATGGAGATGGAAATCCTGCTGATGATGTGGATTCTACCGCTGATGATGATCCTGATAATGACGAGTATGGGGATGATAATCAAGAAGATGGTGATGGAATGGATGATGAGGATGATCACGATCCTGCAGTGTTCTACACATCAGATGAAGAAATATTTGATTTAGCATTGGACAAAGAAATTAGTCCAGATCAAGATGTACCAGTTTATCCAGGTACAGATATCACCTTTGTAATCACTATTGAAAATCAAGGAAACACAGATGTAACCAATGTAACGGTAGAAGATTACCTTCCTGCTTATTTAACATTGAGTTCAGCAGATACCAATGGATGGGTAGATGCAGATGCGGATGGAAATCCAGATCAAGTAATCCCAAGCATGATGGCAGGGGAGTCGATTATGCTAGAAATAGTGGTGACACTTGATGCAGGATTTAGCGGAACTAGCATCGAGAATAGTGCAGAAATTACTGAATTCTTTGATGAAAACGGTGACCAACAAGAAGATACAGACAGTACACCTGATGATGATCCAGACAATGACGAAGATGATGAAGATGACGAGGATACAGTAGAATTACCAGTAGCTATGTTTGATTTAGCTTTAACTAAAACGCTAAGTCCAGACGAAATGGCTCCATATATGCCAGGTGATGTGGTAACTTTTGTGGTGACTGTGTATAATCAAGGTACAGTAGATGCGTACAACGTAGGTGTTGTAGATTATTTACCTGCCGATTTAACACTGAGCCCTAGTGATATGAATGGATGGGTAGATAGTGATGCAGACGGCAATCCAGAAAATACTATAGCGGGTCCTATCCTTGCAGGTCAATATGCTTTTGTCAACATTGATCTTGTGATTAATCCAGCATTAATGACGCCTGCAGACTTAACAAACTTTGCCGAAATTACGATGGCTGAAGACGAAAACGGTAACATGCCACCAGACATCGATAGTGATCCAGATGATGATCCTGATAATGATGCAGAAGGTGACGACAATCAGCAAGATGGTGACGGTACGGATGATGAGGATGATCAAGATTGGGAAACTATTCCAGTAATTACTGAAGTATTTGATCTTGCACTACAAAAAGTAATTAATCCAGATCAGGAGTTTCCTGTAGGGTTAGGTGACGATATCACCTTTGATATTTGGGTGTACAATCAAGGAAATATTCCTGCCACAAACATTGAAGTATCTGAATATATGCCATCTGGAACAATGATGAGCACTGCGGATATGAATGGCTGGACTGACTTCGATAACGATGGTACTTATGAGCAAACGATTCTTGGACCTCTAGCACCTGGAGACTCAGTATTGTTGATGGTAGTCTTAACGATTACAGATGTAAGTGATCCACTTGGATTAGTTAATGAATCTGAAATTAGTGGTGCGGATGATGAAAATGGAGATGCAATAGAGGATATCGACAGTACACCAGATGGTGATCCAGATAATGATAATGGTGGAGATCCATATGATGATACAAACAACGAAATTGATGATGATGGCACAAATGATGAAGATGACCATGATCCTGAAGTAATTCCAATTTTTGACTTAGCCTTAACTAAAACAACAAGTTGGACAGATCCAATAACCTATGGAGATGATATTCCTTTTGATATCAATGTTATAAATCAAGGAAATATATCTGCTTATGAAGTAGAAGTCACAGAATATATTCCATGTGGATATTTCTATGATCAAGCTAACAATCCATTATGGACTTATGATATGGCTACATCGACAGCAACAACAACTATAGCTGGACCTATTGATCCTGTTATGACGACGACGGTGCCGATTGTACTGACTGTACAGCCATGTCCAGATGGTGATCCTGCTAGTAATTGGACTAACTCTGCCGAAATTAGTGGAGCACAAAATGAAGATGGAGAAGATATGTCAGATGATGATCCAGATAGTACGCCGGATAACGATCCAGATAATGATCCAGAAGGAGACAACAATCAAGAGGATGGTGACGGAACAGCTGACGAAGATGATCATGATTGGGAAACTCCTCCAATCTTTGACTTGGCTTTAACAAAAGAATTAGCAGCTGGTCAAATGACGCCTGTAAGTTTAGGTGATGATGTGACCTTTACGATTACGGTATACAACCAAGGAACGATTACTGCAACAAATGTAGAGGTGTCAGATTATGTTCCTGAAGGATATTGCCTAAGTCCAAACGATACTAATGGATGGGCAGATCCTGACATGAATGGTATATATACGGCAACCATTGCTGGACCTATTACTCCTGGTATGAATGCTACAATAGACATCGTACTAGAAGTAAAAGCAGCGATGTCATCAGACGATTATATAAATGTAGCAGAGATTAGTGGCTCAATGGATGATATGGGTAACGACACTACAGATGATGACATTGATTCAGATGCTGACGATAATGAGCACAATGATGATGGAGGAGAAGTTGGTGGTGATACAGATGATACCATTGACGGCGAGGAAGGTGATGAAGATGATGCTGATCCAGCAACTGTCGATGTAGAATTCTTTGATCTTGCCATGGTTAAAATGTTAGCTCCAGGTCAGCCACAACAGGTAATGCCAGGTGATGATGTAACCTTCTTAATAACGGTTATAAATCAAGGAACTATAGATGCATATAATGTAGCCATAGCAGAATATCTACCGGCTGATATGACATTAAGTTCAGCAGATACTAACGGCTGGACGGATGTTGATGCAGATGGTATTCTAGAAAATAGCATTGCAGGACCTATCGCAGGATACGGTGGTACGGATATGATCGAAATTGTAGTAACCATTAATCCTTCACTAAGCACTCCTGCTGAACTGACTAACTGGTCAGAAATTAGTGGTGCTGAAGATGAAAATGGTGAACCACAAGATGATGTAGATAGTACTCCAGATGATGATCCAAACAATGATCCATACGGTGATGATAACCAAGAAGACGGCGATGGTACAGATGATGAGGATGATAGTGATCCGGCAGTAGTTGAGGTAAGTGATGAAGAAATCTTTGACCTTGCTCTAGTCAAAACTCTAGATCCAGCTACAGAAACACCAGTATATGTAGGAAGTGAAATTACCTTCTATGTAGAAGTGTTTAATCAGGGTAACATTACTGCGATGAATATCGAGCTGACGGATAATATGGGTGCAAGCTTAGCATTAAGTAGTAATGATACAAATAGCTGGGTAGATAGTGATAATGATGGCGCTTATGAAAACCTAATTGTAGGACCTTTAGCACCAGGGCAATCAGAAATTATCCCGATGGTAGTAACAGTTGTTGCAGCACCGATGGGTCCAAACGATTTATTAAATATCGCAGAAATTTCTACAGCTGAAGACGAAGAAGGCAATCATCCAGAAGATATTGATAGTACTCCAGATATGGATCCTAGTAATGATTCCATGAATCCGGACGATAACAATGAAAGTGAAGAAGACGGAAGTGCTGGTGGTGATGAAGATGACCACGATTGGGAAGAGGTGCCATTTGGTAGCTTCGATTTAGCGCTTGTAAAAACATTATCTCCTGATCAGCCTATGCCGATTATGCCTTGTGATGATGTAACCTTTGTCTTTACGGTAATCAATCAAGGTACCGTAGATGCATATAACATCGATATTGTAGAATACACTCCTGCAGGCATGGAGTTAAGTTCATCAGATTTTAACGGATGGACGGATACAGATATGGATGGTAATTATGAAAACACCATTGCAGGTTTAAATGCAGGTGAGTCATTTGATCTAGAAATAGTATTGAAAATTTTACCAGGAGCAACAGGTCCTTTGACCAACTTTGGTGAAATTGCAGATGCGGAAGATGAGTATGGTAATCATCCTGAAGATGTAGATTCTACACCAGATGATGACCCAGATAATGATAACGAAGGAGACGATAACCAAGAAGATGGTGATGGATCAGATGATGAAGATGATCACGATTGGGAAGAAATTGATCTTGGCTGGTATGATTTAGCCTTAACTAAGCAATTAGCACCAGGTCAGTCAGCATACGTTTCGGCGGGTGATGATGTAACCTTTGTAATCGAAGTGGTTAATCAAGGTACACTGGATGCATATAATATTGCTATTGCAGAATATGTACCAGCAGGTATGTCACTAAGCAGTGCCGATACCAATGGTTGGACAGATGTAGATATGGATGGAACATTGGAAAATGTAATTCCAGGTCCGTTAATGCCTAATGACAGAGGAGAAGTAGAAATTGTATTGACTATAGATGCATCATTCACTGGAAGCTCCATTGAAAATCATGCAGAAATTAGTGAATTTACAGATGCAGATGGAGACCCTCAAGAAGATAATGATAGCACACCTGATGATGATCCAAACAATGATCCATTCGGTGATGATAATCAAGAGGATGGAAATGGAATGGATGATGAAGATGATTCGGATCCAGAGGTTGTTTACCTGTCAGATGGTGATGTATACGACATGGCATTGAGCAAAAACCTCGATCCAGATACAGAATTCCCAGTATTCCCAGGTGATGATGTGACCTTCATCATAGAAGTAACTAATCAAGGAAATACGGTTGTTCAGAATGTAGATGTAGTGGATTACCTACCAGCAGATTTAACACTAAGTAGTGCAGATACTAATGGCTGGGTAGATACAGATGCTGATGGATACCCGGAAAATACAATTCCTGGTCCAATGAATCCGGGTGATGTAGTTGAACTGGAAATCGTAGTAACGATTAGTGAAGATTTTACGGGCACGAGCTTAGAAAATAGAGCAGAAATTGCTGAATTCGAAGATGAAGACGGAATGGTCCAAGAAGATGAGGATAGTACTTCTGATAATGATCCTGATAACGATCCAGAAGGAGAAGATGATGAAGATGGTGACGAGTTCCCGGTATCTATTTTCGATTTAGCCTTAGATAAAACATTAGCTCCAGGTGTTATGGGTCCATTTATGCCAGGTGATGATGTAACCTTCAGAATAGCCGTTCATAACCAAGGAACGGTTGATGCTTACAATGTTAATATCGCAGAATATATACCTGCCGATCTAGCATTAAGCACAGCTGATATGAATGGTTGGACAGATGCAGATATGAATGGTGTGTACGAAAACCAGATCGCTGGTCCTATTACACCTGGAAATTATGATTTCATTGATATCATCTTAACGATTGATCCAGGAGTAGCATCACCGTCACAGTTGGTGAATGTATCAGAAATTAGTGGAGCAGAAGATGAGAATGGAAATATGCCGATGGATACAGATAGTACTCCAGATGACGATCCAGATGATGATGCTCAAGGTGATAATGATCAGTTAGATGGCAATGGAGATAATGATGAGGATGATCATGATTGGGAACCTATAGACATCTTTGATGAGATCTTTGATCTTGCTCTGAAGAAGGTACTTACGCCAGGATTCCTCATGGGAGGAGTACAAGTAGGAGAGGATGTTTCCTTTGATATCTGGGTATATAACCAAGGTACAGTGGATGCAACTAACATAGAGATTTCAGAGTATATGCCAGATAACACAAGTATCAGTGTAAATGATATGAATGGATGGACAGACTTTGATAATGACGGAACGTATGAGCAGACATTAGCTGGTCCATTAGCTCCAGGTGATTCTGTTATGGTATCGTTTATCCTGACATTAGACAGTTATGATGGAAACAATGAAATTGTAAACTATGCAGAGATAAGTGGAGCGGATGACGGAAATGGTGAACCAGCAACAGATATTGATAGCACACCAGATGGTGACGATGGAAATGACGAAGGAGGTAATCATGATGATGATACAAATAATGAAATAGATGATGATGGTACAACTGATGAAGATGATCATGATCCTGAAGCATTCCCTGTATTTGACCTTGCCTTGATTAAAACATCAGAAAGTCTTGGGCCTCACTTTATAGGTGATACGGTTCAATATGATTTCACGGTGTATAACCAAGGAAATATTACAGCAACCAATGTCATGATTAGCGACTATATGCCATGTGGATTTAGTTTCGATTCGAGCTTAAATCCTGATTGGACAGAAGTGTCTAGTACGATGCAGTCAACAGTTGTTCCTGGTCCAATAGAGCCAAATGACTTTGCCGTAGCCTCGATTTATTTTGTGGTTCAATTCTGTGATACTCCACAAACAGCGTGGATAAATACAGGAGAAATAACACAATCATTTGATGATACAGGTTACGAAACAACTGACGAAGACATTGATTCGAATGCGGATCAAGATGGAACGAATGATGGAGAAATGACGGATAATGATCTGGCAGGTAGCATGATGGATGAAGATGATAGTGATTTAGAATTCATTGCAGTTCCAGCTATTGATTTAGTGAAGACTGTGACTGATGTTCAACCTTCAGCAACTACAGCAGGTCATGTCGATGTGACGTTTGAGATCTACATTAAGAATATTGGTAATGAAGATTTAGAAAATATAGAAATTCAAGATGAGTTGGATGATCCAGCTAATTTAGGTCCAGCATACATTGGTATTGCTCCAGGTGGAGATCCAGTATACGTCGGTACAAATACGGCTGTTACACCGCCAACAATAAATGCAACCTTTGATGCATTTAGCACAGGTGACCCTGATCTTTTCGATGCAGCAGCTCCTAGTTTATTGGAGGTATGCAATGAGTTTACCATCGAGTTTACAGCTCAGTTAGATCCAGCACTAGCGATTGATCCAGAGATGTTGTTTAATACAGCAACAACGAATGGTGAATTCGAATTAATGGATGGCACTGAAGGTGAAGTGGAAGATGAAGATGTTGTACAAGTAATTCCTTGTGTCAGCAATTGTGAAGTGGCTTGTCAAGGCTCCATTAATGTTTCATTAAATGAAGATTGTGAAGCTGAAATCACACCAGCCATGGCCGGTGCAGGTATTGAGGATTACTGTAATTCATACTACGAGATCGAATTATTCGATCCTTGGAGTAATCCACTACCTACAGATGTGGTAGGTATGGATTTAGTGGATGAGTGTATCACTTATATGATTACTGAGCCAGAATGTGGTAATACTTGTTGGGGTACTGCTTGTATAGAATACAAATTACCTCCTTCGATTGTTTGTCCTTACGATGTAACAGTTGCATGTAATGGATTAGAAACAGTCGATGAGAGTTTAGTAATCACAGAATTCTGTGCACCATCAGAATTGGTGTTAATTAATGAAGTGATAGATAACTTAGAATGTGATGAAGACTTTATTAGAGAAGTTACCAGAACATATGTGGTAAGAGATGATAAAGGAAACGAGAGTGAGGAATGTACATTTAGCATTTTCTTAGAAAGAGTGAATCTTGATTCTATCTTCTGCCCAGAAAGCTTTATGACGATCACGGATAATCCACTAGCTTGTAACCATGATATTCCATTGGATGCAAATGGACATCCGGTTCCTTATGATGAGGCGACAGGACTTGGAACAGGCGTTCCAGCGGTCATTGTACCTGCCGTTCTTCAGTTTGATGATTCAGGAATGATGATTGGTAATTCAAACAGTTCAGATGGTATGATGTGTGATCTTGACGGAGACGGAGATGACGACATGATTGTTCTTAACGATGGTCAGCCAAATAAGGTATTCTTTAATGATGGAACAGGAAACTTTACAGATTCTGGCCAGAATTTAGGTACTAGTTTAACATTTGGATTTGATGTTGAAGATATTGATGGAGATGGAGACAAAGATGTTGTCATTGCTAATGATTTAGGACCAAATATGGTTTACACTAACGATGGCACTGGAATCTTTACAGATTCTGGTCAAGCTTTAGGCACAAGTGCAAGCTACAACTTATCCCTATGTGATCTTGATGCTGATGGTGATATAGATGCATTTTTTGCAAACAGCTTTGGACCTAATGAAGTATTCTTAAATGATGGTACAGGCTTATTTACTGACAGTGGTCAAGCACTTGGTTTAAATGATAGTTTCGGAGTTTCTTTAGAAGACATTGATGGAGATGGAGACAAGGATGCTGTAGTTTCGAATGGGAATACAGGTACCACAGTTTACCTAAATAATGGTGCCGGCTTATTTACTGACAGTGGACAAAACTTAGGTTTACCAGGCAGCAGAAATACAGGTATTTGCGATTTAGATGGAGATGGAGACTTAGATATTTTCAAAGCTGGACTAAATGTGCCAAATATGGTATTCTTAAATGATGGCACAGGTACATTTAGTGATTCAGGCCAACTGTTAGATGCCTTTGAAACGCATGACGCAAAATTTGTTGATGTAGATTGTGATGGAGACAAAGATGTCATTACTGCTGAGTTTGGTCCTAATCAGATTTACTTAAATGATGGTGCAGCAGTATTTACTAACGCAGGTATAAACATCGGTGGAGATGATTCATCTACTATAGAACTTAATGATGTAGATGGCGATGGTGATTTAGACATCGTTGAGTTTAATGCAGGAACACCGAATAAGGTGTTTACAAATAACTCTGTTTGCGAAATGGAATTAGGATTGTATCCTGAAGTTGCATTGGAGTTATGTAATGTATTCGTAACATACGAGGATATTGAAATACCAGGTGTAGCATGTTCTGAAAAGATTATGAGAACATGGAGCATCCGA
This sequence comes from Saprospiraceae bacterium, assembly GCA_020629035.1. Classification (GTDB taxonomy): domain Bacteria; phylum Bacteroidota; class Bacteroidia; order Chitinophagales; family Saprospiraceae; genus JAHDDO01. The sequence continues at coordinate 131,362 of JAHDEC010000001.1, forward strand.
GAATGGTGGTGTGGTGGAGAATTGGATACATTATGTTTCCAAGTGATCGAAACAGTAGATGAAGAAGGACCAGCTATTACTTGTCCTGATGACTTAACCGTCACTACCAATACTGCAGATTGTGAGGCCATTGTGGATTTAGCAGCAATCGAAGCTACCGATGAGTGTAATGAGATAGAGAAATACTTAGTCCATTATGGTACAGGTGTTTTATTGACCAATGGCGGGGAAGCTAGCTTATCCGTGGGTACTCATACAGTCAGCTACGAAGTTTTTGATAATTGCTACAATAGCAGTGAATGTGAAATGACAGTTACGGTAAGAGATCAAATCGAACCTACACCAGTTTGTCAGCAAAACATTGTTGTTTCGCTAAACAATTTTGGAGAAGGCGTTGCCTATGTTGAAAGCATGGATGATGGTACATTTGATGATTGTCATCTAGATAGCATCAGAGTGAGCAGAATGGTTGATAATTGCGATAATCCATTGAACCTTACATTTAGGGAGAAGGTAGAATTCTGTTGTGCTGATGCAAATATGGAACACATGGTTGTATTCAGAGCTTGGGATTCATCGCAGAACTTTAATGATTGTATGGTTTCTGTAACTGTTCAGGATAAGATTGCGCCGAGCATGGTTTGTCTTGATGATGTAACCATTAATTGTACCGAAGTAGTGGATTTAGATAATCTGGATATCAACTTTGGCTTACCAGCTATTACTGATAATTGTACGAATCCAGGAGACTTAGTTCCTACGATAGAAGATGATAGAAATTCATGTGGCATAGGATCTATTACAAGAAGATTAGATCTAGTAGACAATGGACAAGTGGTACAGACATGTGTACAAAACATTGAAGTGATTAACAACAATCCATTTGACCTAAGTGATATTATTTGGCCAGCTGATTACGAAGGATCAGATTTCTGTGACGTCGACCAATTATCTCCAGATAATTTACCAGTGATTAATGGCTATCCGCAATTTACTGATGGTCCATGTGAACTAATCGGATACGAATTTGTCGATCAAGTTTTCGAATTTGTCGAAGGAGAAGATGCTTGCTTGAAGATTTTGAGAAACTGGACAATCATAGATTGGTGTCAGCAAGTAGATGGAGAATATCTTAGATTCCCACATGAGCAAGTAATTAAACTATTTAATACAGTAGATCCGGTTATTACTTCAGAATGCACAGGCATAGTGGTAGAAACATCGGACATTAATTGCGAATCTGCAGATGTAGCATTAGTGGCAGAAGCTACTGATGATTGTACTTCGGAAGATGGGCTTAGATGGGAGTATGTGATAGATGCAGGCTCAGATGGAACGGATGATATCTTTGGTGATAATAACGATGCAAGTGGTACTTATCCAGTGGGACTACATACCATTACATGGACGGTATATGATGGTTGCGGTAATTTAGATCAATGCAGCTACACTTTTGAAATAAAGAGTGTAAAAGCTCCACAGCCAATTTGTATCTACGGACTTTCAATTGCGCTTATCCCTATGGATTTAGATAGTGATGGAACCAGTGATGCAGAGATGGTTACTATCTGGGCAAGCGATGTAGATGGTGGAAGTTTCCATCCTTGTGATTACGATATAGTGCTAAGCTTTAGCGAAGATGTTAATGACAACAATCTAACCTTTGATTGTGATGACATTGGACAAAATCCAATCGAGTTATTTGTTACGGATGAAACAGGTAATCAGTCGTACTGTGAGACTTACATAATTGTTCAGGATAATAACGATGAAGAAATTTGTCCTCCTGTTGAGCGTGTAGATATTACAGGTAGCATTGAAACAAAAGAAGGATTAGAATTAGAAGATATCGAAGTATATCTAGAAGGTGGAGGTGTTATGGAAATGACGAATGGCTCAGGTGATTATACCTTTGCAGATATGCCGATTGGTGGCGCGTATCAGGTTAAACCAAAGTACGATCTTGATCCACTAAATGGCGTAAGTACATTGGATATTGTAATTATCCAGCGACACATTCTAGGTATCAAAGACTTAGATGATGCTTATGAACTAATTGCAGCAGATGCTAACAATGATGAATCTATAACGTCTTCAGATTTACTAGATATCAGAAGAATGATTCTTGGATTAATTTCATCATTCCCGAATAATGAAAGCTGGAGATTTGTTGATAAGAATCAGCAATTTATAGATGAGATGAACCCTTGGAATCAAGGTATCGATGAAACGTATAACATTGGCTTCTTAGAGTACAATATGTTAGCTGACTTTATCGGAGTTAAAACAGCAGATGTTAATGGATCTGTCCAGTTACTTGGTGAAGATGCAGACACAAGAGGAAATAATACTACCGTATTTATTTACGAAGTGGTCGGTAATGAATTGAGAATTTACGCTAAGGAGGCTATGGAATTGTCAGGAATGCAGTTAGCCTTTAATGTAGATGCAAGCGAGTTAGTGAGTTTTGAATCAGATCTAGATTTATTGTCTGATGAGAATATTGCCTTCGATAAGCAAACACTTAAACTTAGTTATGCTCCTACATCAGTAATCAATGTTGCGGCAAATACCTTATTATTCAAGGCAACATTTGATGAATTAAACAACAAAGTAGCTGTGTCAAATAGCTTTGATTCAGAGACTTATGTAGGTGAAGAGCTGAGCATCCATGACATTATAATTGAAGGAAAAGAATCTTCCTTGCTAGTAAGAAACTATCCTAATCCATGGGCACAAAGTACTACGATAGAGTTCGAATGTTTGACAGAAGAAACAGTAGAAATTAGTTTCTACAACACTGTGGGACAATTAGAAGTAAGCGTACAAGTAAATGCAATACCTGGTTACAATAGAGTCGTGTTTGATAAAGAGATGTTTAGCATAGGTGGCATGAAAAACTACCAAATCCTAAGAGGAGATGGAAGTATTAATTATGGTAAGACTTATTTAGTTGAATAATAGTTATAAGAGGAGCAATTCACTTTCTATGCTTAGAAAAGTGAGTTGCTCTTTTCTCACCAGAAACAGTAATCTACTATTGATTTCGAACATTATTTAAAAAGGGTAAAAGAAAACTACAAAAAAAGAAGATTAAAAAAGGTTGACATATCGCATTATTACACATGGTAATATTATCTCACATTAGACTTATTTATTCATAAAGTACCTAAAAATAGGTAAATATGTAGTATTTTGGGCGAATAAACAGTCATATATGTATTTGTTTAATATATAATTATCTAATTTTGGACTTGAAGAAGTATTTAGATTCTTTGTATTTACAATTTTGATAATAACCATAACCTCTGGAGTTAATCCATAGGTCTCACCTGAGTTGAATTAATAGACCAGTATTAATTAACTATTATTCAACTTTTAATAATGCGAATACTTACACATTCCAAAGCTATACTAGCAGTAACCTCGCTAAGGCATAAACTACGTATGTTAGTTTTAATGCTTTGTATCGGGACATCTAGTGGTTTATATAGCCAGTGTATGATTGAATGCCCATTAGCGGCAACAAATCTTGCATGTGATGCAGATTTCTCAGATTTATTTGTCCTACTCGGAGGTACTACCACAGATTGTGGTGTTGTCGTCGTTACGGATGATTTTACACATCCTGGTGCTTGTGGCGACGATGTAGTAGTGACTTACACCATTACATCTGACGGCATGCCTGTTACGGATCCTATTTGTGCGACAACAATAACTGTTGATCCCGCAATAGCTCCAACAGTCACACCGCCAGTTATTCCTCCAGGTCCTTTGACTTGTGATGAAGCTGCGGCTTTTGTCTTTACAGATATGGCAACATATACCAACTCCTTGGCAGTGCCTTGTGAGATAATGGGAACCATTGATCCTGTAGTAACTCCAGCTTTTACAGCTTGTGATGGTGGAACAATCACAATAACGTTTGATGGAGTAGATGCATGTGGAAATGTCTTAAGTGACGGACCATATGTAATTGCAGTAGATCCTGCGCCAGCCGTTGTAATAACTCCTGCAGTTGTACCTCCAGGTCCTTTAACCTGTGATGAAGCAGTTGCTTTTACATTTACTGATCCAGCAACATATACAAACGCTGCCGCAGAGGCAACTTGTTTAGATATGGGAGAAATACCGCCAGTCGTAGTAGCAGATTTTGATGCTTGCGCAGGTGGAACAATCACTATAACTTTTGATGGAGTAGATGCGTGCGGAAATGCATTAAGTGATGGACCCTATGTGATTGCAGTAGACCCAGCACCAGCGCCAGTAGTAAGCATGCCAGTAATTACGGCAGGGCCTATGACTTGTGATGCAGCTGAAGCGTTTACTTTTACGAGCTTAGCCTCATACACTAACATGGGAATGGGAGCTTGTTTAATAGAAGGAACAATACCACCAGTTGTCACAAAAACATTTGATGCTTGTGCAGGTGGTATGATAGAAATAACCTACAACGGTGTAGATGGATGTGGTAATCCAGTAGCTCCAGTAGCTCAACCAGCACCCATCGTTGTTTTACCAGCTCCGGCACCTATGGTAACACCACCAGCAATTCCAAGTGGCCCCTTGACTTGTGATGAAGCAGCAGCATTTGCATTTACTGCGGAAGCAACATATACAAATTTAGGTGCAGGCGGACCGGCTTGTGAAGTACCAGCTTCTAATTGTTGTTTAATAGAAGGAACAATACCTCCAGTCTTGACACCAGATTTTACGGCTTGCGATGGAGGAACTATCACAATAGAATTTGAAGATGTAGATGCATGTGGAAATCCTGTTGTTACAGGACCTTTTGTGATAAGTGTTATGCCTACAGAGGCGCCGGTCTTAGATGAAGCGCCGCCAGCAGAAATATATGCATGTGATGCTATACCTGCACCAAGTCTTTTAGATTACACAAACAGTGCAGTAGATGCAGGTTGTTTAATTGAAGGGATGGTTTTATCAGTACAAACAGCTCACCCAGGTGCATGCGGCGGTGAAATAACGGAAACTTGGACACTAGCTCCAGATCCTGGAAATTGTCTATTAGCACCATTAGAAGTAGATAGAATTATAACAGTATTGCCAGCTTCACCACCGGCATTTGAGCCTCCACCGGCAGCACTTGTTTTAGAGTGCGGTGATCCTTTGCCACCCATTGCTGATTTAGCATATACTAATGGAGGAACAGGAGATTGCTTAATTATGGGTACGGCTCCGGGTGTGCCGATGACGGCAGATGGTTGCGTACCTGGAATGGTCGGTGTAACAACGATTACTTGGACGGTTCCAGCAGTAGATGATTGTACCGGCATTGGTATAATAGCTACACAAACAATAACTTTTGTGGATACAACGGATCCTGTATTTGATCCTTGTCCAGCAGATATAATCATGGCAGCACCAGCTGCAGATTGTGAAGTTGTAGTTGTTTTCCCTGACCCAACAGTTATGGATTGTGATCCAGCAACGGTGGTTAGTCAGACAGGAGGACCAGCTTCTGGATCGGTATTTCCGGTAGGAGCAACTACGATTACATATACAGCTGTAGATTGCTCAGGTAATGAAGCAGTTTGCTCGTTTGATATTATAGTAGAAGATGTTGGAGTACCGACTATTACCTGTCCTGCTCCAGTGGTCATTGCAACTGATGCAGGTGTTTGTACATGGGCTTCTGATATGTCTATCATGTACGCTTCAGCTTCAGATAATTGCCCAGATTTTGTAGTTACTCATGAGATTACGGGTGCTACAGTAGTCCCAGCATTAACACCAGGAACGGCCGTTGGAACTGTATTTGGGAAAGGAGTTTCCACGGTGATTTATTCTGCTGCAGATGCAGATGGAATGCCTATAGGAACTTGTATGTTCGATGTAACTGTGGAAGATATGGAACCACCATTATGTCCAACTAACAACTTAACGGTTGCATTAGATCCAGTGACTAATATGGCTAGCATTACGGTAGATGATATTGATGCTGGTTGGACTGACAACTGTGAAATAGTATCGTCATCGATAGATATAGATATGTTTACTTGTGCAGATTTATTTTCCAAAGTTGGGAATATCCTTGTAACAGCTACTATCGAAGATTGTAGTGGAAACACATTTGATTGTTTCGCTCAAGTGCATGTGGATGACAATGTAGATCCAGAGTGTATTCCAATGGATGCAGTAGTTAACTTAGATGCAGATGGAATGGTAAGCATCACATCAGCAGATGTGGATGGAGGAAGTGTTGATAATTGTACTCCTGTTGTAGTAACGGCTACACCAGATGAATTTACCTGTGATAACATTGGAGAAAACGTGGTTACACTTTGGGTAACTGATTGTGATGATAACACAAGTTTCTGTGATGCGATTGTTACAGTGGTAGATGTTACTGCTCCAATATGCATGGTACAAGATATAACGGTAGAATTAGATGTCAATGGAATGGCTAGCATAACGGCTGATCAATTAGATAATGGTAGCACAGATGAATGTTGCCTTGATTTCGTTTCAGCATCACCTTTAGCTTTCAACTGCGCAAGTGTTGGAGTGCAACCAGTGACCTTTACAGCAACAGATTGTAGTGGAAATGAGAGCATTCCTTGTTTAGCATTAGTGACAGTAGAAGATAATATTTTACCAGAGTGTACAGGCATTGACCAAACTGTTTATTTAGATCCCACTGGAACAGCCATTTTATCTGGTCCAGATGTAGCTCAAGGAACGGATAATTGTTCTGTTGGTTCTATTATAGCAGATCCATTAATTTTTAGTTGTGCTGATGCAGAAAGTGTTGTAACAACAAGCATTACGGTAACGGATATTTTTGGAAATGAAAATACTTGTACAGCAAACATTACGGTACTTGATTTTGTAGCACCAACGTGTTTAACCATGGACATCACGGTACCATTGGATGCAGATGGACTTGCTGAAATTGCAGTAGCAGATATAGATGCAGGAAGTTTTGATAACTGTATGCCGATAGTTGTTGCTGCAGCTCCACTAAGCTTTACTTGTGATAATGTGGGAGCAAATGTGGTAACTATGACAGTCACAGATCCTTCAGGAAATATATCTGTTTGTAGTGCAACAGTAACCATAGCTGATGATGAAGGTCCGACATGTACTCCTATGGATATAGATTTATATTTAGATGCAGATGGTATGGCTTCAATAACAGTTGCTGATGTGGCAGTTGTGGAAGATAATTGTTGCCTAGGTCCTGTGGCATTAGACATAATGGACTTTAGTTGTGTTGATACTGCAGCACCAGTGGTAGTTGAAATTACAGCTGAAGATTGTTCTATGAATATGTTAGCTGCCCCTTGTATGGCAAATGTAACAGTAGCGGATACTTTAGCTCCTGTATGTACAGCTGGTTCAGAAACGGTAGATCTTGCTATGGAAGAATGCGAAGCGGCAGTTGCTTTTATATTGCCACTTCCTGTTGATAATTGTGACCCTGCGCCAATAGTTACTGCTATTCCAGGTGAACCCGTATCGGGAGATGTATTTCCATCTGGAACAACTCCAGTAATGTATTTAGTAGAAGATGCTGAAGAAAATGTAGATACGTGTGTATTTAATGTAATAGTCAATGAATTTCCTCTATCTGGAATTTCTTGTCAGAATATAAACTTATCATTGGATGAGACATGTACTGGATCCATTACACCATTAATGGTCTTAACTGGAAATAATTTTCCATGTTTAGAAAACTGTGAAATTACAATTACAGATGCATGGGGTAATCCAGTGGATAACGATTTTGGACCTGAAAATGTAGGAGAAACTTATCAGTATATGATTTGCTGCAATGGCTTATGTTGTTGGGGAGATATACAAATTGATTATAAATTACCTCCAACAATCATGTGTCCTTATGATTTAACAGTAGCATGTAATGGATTAGATTTAGTAGATGAAAGCTTAGTAGTTACAGATTTCTGTGCTGATGGAGAGTTGGTTTTACTTGGAGAAACGATAGACAATTTACACTGTGATGACGATTATTTAAGCGTCGTTACCAGAACTTATGTAGCTATCGACGAATTCGGAAACGAGAGTAACTCTTGTACTTTTGATATCTACTTAGAGCGAGTTAATCTGGATTATGTAGAATGTCCAGATAGCAGAACAAAGCAAGATAACACGGCATTAAGTTGTGGTGAAAATTATCCAGTTGATGAAAATGGTCATCCTTCACCTTATGATCCAGTAACGGGAGAAGGAACGGGTGTACCAGTTTATGTTGTGCCTGCTGAAATAGCGTTTGAAGATACGGGTGCTATGATAGGTAACCTCACTTCTTCAGCTATAAAGTTATGTGATCTTAACGGCGATGGTATTGATGATTTATTCTCCGTTAATTACACGAGTCCAAACAAAGTTTATTTTGGAGATGGTATGGGTAATTTTACTGACAGCGGTCAGAATTTGGGATTAGGTGATACGAGAGATGTAGCCTTAGCTGATTTTGATGGTGATGGAGATAAAGATGCTTTTTTCTCTGAACTGGGACAAGAGGATATGGTCTGGTTGAATGACGGAATGGGAGTATTCATGGATTCAGGTCAAGCTTTAGGTTTGCCAGGCGCTAGTTCAAGCAATGTGGAAGCATGTGATATCGATGGAGATGGAGATATAGATGCAATAGTGACAAGCTTTGCTGCTGGAACAACTATCTATTTCAATGATGGAACAGGTGATTTTTCAATGAATACAGTTATTTCAATGATGAGTTCAAATTCTTCATTGTTATTTGATGTAGATGGAGATGGAGATAAGGATGCTATTATAACTGTGGGAGGTACTCATTTAGAGGTATGGTTCAATGATGGTAGTGGCGGATTTACTAATAGTAGTCAAATGCTAGGTTCTGGAAACTTTGTTAGATTTGAGTTTTGTGATTTAGATGCAGATGGGGACAATGATTTATTTGCTCATGAAGGATTTGGGGCAGGAGCACAAGTATTCTTAAATGATGGCTTAGGTGTATTTAGTGATACTGGTCAAAACTTAGGAACAAGCCTTGGTGCTGATGTTGTTCTTTTTGACATTGATTGCGACGGAGATAAAGATGCCTTCCTATCTAATTTTGGACCTAATGAAGTATTTTTAAATGACGGCAATGGGGTTTTTACAAACACAGGCTTAGCAATCGGTTCCACTAACGACTTCGAGTCTGAAATTACAGATATTGATGGCGATGGAGATTTAGATATCATAACGGCCAACTTTTCTGGTCCTAATATGATTTGGACAAACAATACTGTCTGCGAAAGAAGATTAGAGTTATTCCCTGAAGTATCTAATGAATTATGCAATGTTGCTGTAAGTTATACTGACATTGAAATACCAGGAATAAATTGTGTAACTAAAATCATGAGATCATGGACAGTAAACGAGTGGTGGTGTTCTTCTGAACTTAATACCGGCTGTTTCCAAATCATAGAAATTGCTGATACTTTAGGTCCAGTATTTGATTGTCCAGCTCACTTTAGTATGACGACAACAGAAGATTGTGAAGGACTTGTGTACTTCCCAGCTGTAGATGCTGTAGATGACTGTTCGCCAATTGGTCAATATTTAATTGACTGGCCTACAGGTTCACTAAATACTAATGGAGGTCACGGAACAATGCCAATAGGTGTACATACAGTAACATACACTGTATTTGATGAATGTTACAATGAAAGTTCTTGTACTACCGAAGTTACAGTAGCTGATAGCACAGAGCCTATCGCTTTATGTGAGCAAAATACTGTGGTATCTATCGGAACTACTCCTTATGCAGTAGTATATGCGACTACATTTGACGATGGTAGTTTTGATGATTGTTACATTGATAGTATCGGTGTGAGAAGAATGACAACACCTTGTCCTGATTATTACCAAGACACAATTTACTATAAGGAGAAAGTACACTTCTGCTGTGCAGATGTTGGAGATCCTGATATCATGGTACAATTAAGAGTATGGGATAAGTCAGGTAACTTTAATGATTGTATGGTTAATGTAGAAGTACAAGATAAAGTACCTCCAACAATGACTTGCATTGATGATGTAACAATCCAGTGTGACGATCCTGTTGATTTAGATAATTTAGGCTTTAGCTTTGGTTATCCTACCATCGTAGATAATTGTGCAGATCCTTCTGATTTAATTGAAGAAGTTGATGATCAAAGAAATCAGTGTGGTACTGGATTTATTGTCCGAAAAATGATTTTGGAAGATGATAATTCGGTAACTATTCAAGAATGCATCCAAACGATTACCGTGGTTAGTGATAATCCATTTGTCTACGGTGATATCTTTTGGCCAAGAGATACAAGTTTCACAAACTTATGTTCGATCGAAGATTTAGATCCAGAAGATCTTCCAGAATTTTACAACAAACCACGCTTCTTAGAAGAAGAGTGCCAGTTAGTAGGATACAACTACGAAGATCAAGTATTTGAGTTTGTGGAGGGAGAAGATGCTTGTGTAAAGATTATTAGAACATGGAGAGTCATTGATTGGTGTCAGCCAGTAATCGATGGTGAGTATGTTACCTGGTCTGAGCAGCAAGTTATTAAATTGGATAATACGATAGATCCTGTAATCGATGCAGGCTGTGATGGTCAAGTAATCGAAACAGCGGATATTGATTGTGAAGATGCATTGGTTACATTAATGCCGACAGCAACGGATGATTGTACTCCAAGTGATCTATTAGTTTGGAAATATGAAATAGATTTATTCAGTGATGGCTCTATACAGCATTATGGTGATACTAATGATGCTACATTAGAATACCCAATTGGTTTACACACCATTTACTGGACAGTAGAAGATCAATGTGGAAATTTTGATACTTGTGAAAACACATTCGAAATAGTAAGCACTAAAGCACCTACACCAGTATGTATACATGGATTAAGTGTTGATTTAGTACCAATGGATTTATTACCTCCTTTTGGAGAGCCAGATAATGAAATGGTGACACTTTGGGCTTCAGATTTTGATGCACATAGTTTCCACCCATGTGGATATGACATTGCATTAAGCTTTAGTTCAGATGTAAATGACACTAACAAAACATTTGATTGTAACTCTTGTGGATTACAAGATGTTGAGTTGTGGGTAACAACACTTGACAGTAATGGAGATCCTGTAGTCTTACCTGATGGTAGTTTACTACAAGCATTCTGTATAACTTTTGTGGACGTTCAAGATAACAATGAATTTGATTTCTGCCCAGATTGTAGAATTGGAATTCAAGGAAGAATTGCTACTAAAGAAGGTATGGAAGTGCCAAATGTAGAAGTTGATTTATCAGGTGCTGCAACTATGGAAATGACCAATGAAAATGGAATTTACGAATTTGGCAATATGGATACTGGAGGAGCATATGAAGTTGTTCCATTCTACGATCAAGATCCATTAAATGGAGTAAGTACATTGGATATTGTAAAAATTCAAAGACACGTGTTAGGGATTGCTAACCTAGAAAGTCCATATGACTTAATAGCAGCAGATGCTAACAATGATGAGAGCATAACAGCTCAAGATTTACTTGAGATTAGAAGACTGATTCTTGATATTACAGATTCATTTACTAATAACACTAGTTGGAGATTTGTAAACAAAGAACAGACCTTTATTAATCCAGCAAACCCTTGGTCTACAGGAATTGAAGAATCATATGGAATTGGTTCTTTAGATGGAAATATGATTATTGACTTTGTAGGTATAAAAACGGCTGATGTAAATGGTTCTGCTACTATGTTAGTAGGTACGGAAACAGATAACAGAAACGCATCTACAAAAACATTAGATTACATCATCGAGGGTAATATGGTTCATTTCTATTCGAAAGAGAATCATGACCTTAGAGGTTTCCAAATTGCATTGGACATTCAAGGAATGAATGTAGTTAATATTACTTCAGAACTTGTTGGCTTTGATGATACAGCGTTTTATCAGGCAGGTAACGATGTAAGAATTAGTTACGCTGCAGGAGCTGGAATTGCGCTGAATTCTTCTGATATTCTGTTCAGTATGGAACTTGAAAGTAACATACCAGTAGTTAGTTTGGGAGAAAGCCTAGATGCAGAGATTTATGTTAACAATGGCTTAGATATACACACACTTGACTTGGAAAGAAAATCTGTTGAGGGTGAAGTATTTGTGACTAACTATCCTAATCCATGGTTGAAAGAAACGATTATAGAATTTGAATCGAATACTACTGGAGCTGCACGTATCTTATTTTATGATGCAAAAGGAGCTAAAGAAAAAGTATTAGAAATTAATACGGTAATTGGTTTAAATCAGATCAGTATTCCTAGATCATACTTTAGTGTGGCTGGAGTTAAAACGTATCAGTTGATTATTGATAATGAAGCACACTTTGGAAAAATGTTGCTTTTGGAATAATATTGTTTTAGTTAATTAAAAAGAGAGGTTGTCTTGTCCGGGCAGCCTCTTTTTTTGTTGGTTCATAAACTTAAATTATTATTCTGTTTACCACCGTTTTTCTTCTTCTGGCAGAAACCGTAAAGATTTGTCCATCATTTAATTCTATTTCTGGTAATCTGCCTTTCGATATTCTAATGATTTTATTGATTGGAATTATAGTCGACCGATTTATTCTGATAAACTGTTTATCTAGCAGTGCATCTTCAAAATATCCCAGCGTTTTCGTTGATGTGTATTTTTGACCACTTTTTATACTTATCGAAGTATAGTTTCCCATAGCTTTTAAATAAACAATGTGTTCTAATTTGAGAAAAATGTAACCATCGGATGTAGGGATTGAAATCTTGTTAATGGAGTTTCTTGTTGTTGTCTCTTCAAGTTTAGCTGCAGGTTCGGCCAAGTGACTATTTCTCGATATATATTTTTTTTTTGCTTCAATTAATTGTTTTGATTGAATGGGTTTCAACAAAAAATCTAGTGCATTATTTCTAAATGCTTCAATGGCAAACTTCCTGTAACCTGAAAGTATGATGCATTCAAAAGTTGGTTTTTCAAAAAAATCAAATATTTCCATGCCATTTCCATCAGTTAACTCTAGATCTAAAAAAACAATATCTGGACGCAATGTCTTGATAAGCGAAACGCCTTCTCTAAGACTATCGCTTTGCCCAATGACGGAAGCAGATGGCCAATGTTGTTTTAATTCTAAAATAAGTAGTTCTGCACAATCTAAATTATCTTCAATGATGATTGTATTCATATAGCTTTAATTTAAATGACGATCTATAAACCGGTGTTAGTCCATTATTTGATTTTTCCATAATAACTTTTGTAGCTAGCTGATTGTAGATAGACAAACTTTTTTCAATCAACTGGATAGATGATTTTTTCATTTTTTCAATAGGTTGAGGATTTACTAAATTATTTTCTACAATTATACGTAAATACGAACCTTCTTTTTTGATAGTAAGCAAAACATCTAATCGTGACAAAGCTGGATTGTGTTTTATAGCATTTTCAACGAGTGGTTGAATTAACATAGTTGGGAGGTTAATGTCGATTAATTCTTCTCTTTTAATATCTATCACGTTTTGTTTGAATAGTATTTCTTTTTGCCGTCTAAATGATTCTAATTCTACATATGATTCAACAAACTCTAGTTCTTTGTCTAGATTAGTGATATCATGACCGATGTAACTAAAGTATTGACTTAAATGATTGATTAATAATTGGAATAATGAAATAGCTTCATCAGTTTGATCTTTTACAATACGTAATTTGACACTGGATAATAAATTGAATAAATAGTGAGGGTTAAGTTGGTTTTGTAAGAGCTGGATTTTTAATTTATCAATATCCTGAATAAATTGTAAGCGTTCCGACTTTAATCGCAATTTGGTCTTAGCACTGTACCAATACCAAAACAGGATTATACCTAATCCAAAGAGCAAGCAGGCTGCAATAAAAATTGGGTTTTTTGTAATTGGCAGAATAATGTTGAAATTTTGTTCTTTATAATAATCTAAATTTTTTCCGAAGCCGACCTTTATTTTGTATTCACCTTTGCTTAAATTATTTAAGCATATTTCATTTTGATCAGCTATCAAATATTGATGCGGGTTAAAAGATTTGCCTCTTTTGCTAATGGCATAATAGATCGGCACAATCTTAGCAGCAAAATTTTCACTTTGTAAAGTGAAACATACATTTTGCTGTTTAATACTCAATGGAGCTTTAGCAATCGGAATGTTATTTAATGCTAAAAAATTGATATTAGGAGTTGGTATTTTTTTTATCGATTCAAAAGGGATTGATCGTACCTTATCCTTAAAGGATAATTGGTATTGCTCTGCTTTGATACTAAAATGTAAAAGATTGTTTAAACCCACAAAACTGCTCACCGGATGCAAATCTAGAAGTTGCGAATCTTCATTGAGTATATACACATCATTTACGTCGAAGATATATATAGTTTGTTCTTGAGAATAAAAGCCTTTAAAATGGCTTATACTTGAAAGGGTTTTAAAGGAGTTATTGATTAGATCATAGCTATGAAGATTGCCTGCCATATCTATGATATACAAATTATCTTCAGAAATCTTTAGTGATTTCGCCTTCACTGCATTTGGAATGTTTAATAATTTTGATTTTTTTCCATGGATTAATTCAATGCCTCCGATATGAGATAGAATAATTTTATCCTTGTATATTTCCGTATCAAAAGATTTATTATTTATTATACTTGTTTCATTTCTCAGCGGATAAAAAACCTCATTACTGTTAAAAATGTTTGCAATAGCAATTTCATAGTATCCATGATAACACGCTAGTCGCAGAGTATCGTTTATCAGCTTGACACTTTTGAAACTAGAATATCCAATTTGCTTAACAGCTCCTATTTTGTTCCTGATTTCGATTATTCTAGGATATTCAGTTATCTGGTATTCCCCAAATGCTGAAACTTTATGGCTTTTATCTATAGTTGGAGTTTCAATGGCGCTAAGATCTGGTATCATAATTAATCCATGCTCCCTGGTTCCGATCCATATCCGATGTTTTGAGTCTTTGAAAATGTAATTAACAAAATAGTTGTCAAATAACCTTTTAGCGGTATTCGCATCTAACAATAATAAACCAGACCCCTTGAGACCTAATAATATCTGGTTTCTTTCGAAATAAATACTATAATTTCCTATTTCATTGGTAAGGTATTCCTGAATTAGTTTACCTGATGTATCATAGAGATATACTTTATTTCCTATGTAAAAACTGACCTTATCTTCATTTATAGCAAGGTTCAATTGGAATTCAGGAATAGAAGAATTGTGTTCAATGGTATCAACTATGATTCCTTGCTCATAGTTAAATTGTATTAGGTCATATCCAGATCTAAAAAATAAGTTCTCTTTATTCGTTACAAAATTATAAACATCTCGATTGGGCACTTCCAATTGGAGAAATCGAGTGGTATAGTTTGGATCAAATAAATGATTACAATCAGTTTTATAAAAACTTAATTGATTATTTACATCCATGGTGTTATAGTAGAAAGTGCTTTCAAGAATATGGAAATCAACGATCTTCTCTGATGTTTTTTTAAACTCAAATAAGATAATGGAGTCATTTTTAATGGTCCCAAACTGGTTAAAGTAATTTCTAAAATAAATTTGATCAGCATTATCAACGGCAAGGAGTGTTATGTAGCTATCCACTAAATCCGAACTTTTGTAATGTTTAAACTCACTCCCGTTAAACTGGGAGATTCCATTATCATGGCCAATCCATATAGCTCCTTTTGAATCTTCTACTACCTGAAAAACATTGTCTGAAAGCATACCAGTAGACATGTCATATTTATGGTGAATCGGAGTAGAGCTGCAAAGTGGAAATGTATAAATAATAAAGCTGAAGCCCAAAAGCCATGTTGTTTGATAGATTTTCCTAAATATTGCTAGCGAGTTCTGCATTCATTAGCAAATTTAGCTTTTGATTTTTCTAAATATAACACGTTCAATCACCAAACTACACACTCAATAGGAAATTGGCACATAACATATTACAAAAACATTTCATATGTAGATTTGTATTGAGATATTTATTGCTAATATGTCATCATATAATATTATGAATCATTGTTTGTTAGGCTTATCAACTAGGTGTTTTTTTCTACTTTATTTTACTTTTTTCTTATTCGGAATCTCCTTAAACGCTCAAACCTTTGAGGCGACGTTCGGAGGAACTGAAGCAACATTGCAATGGTGTGATGGTGTTACTTCTACCTTAGCTGTTTGTCGTGAACCTGATTCACCCGCACCAAATGCTGGTGATGAAGGCTATGTGGTAGGAATTGAAAGTTCAGCGTTTTACAACTACCTATTCACAAATGAAGCATCACCTATTGTGATTCGTAATGCCATCTGGGCCCAAATTCAAGGAATATGCTCTAGCAATACACTTTGCCAAGATGCTGAAGATGCAGTTGCAAATGGCTATGCTGCTGCTGACTTTACCATTATTAAATGGAATAACGGTTCATATCAAGAAATGGTGGTGGAAGGTGATCTTACGGGGGTAGTTTGTACGGGCTGTTCTGGAACCCTAGACGCTCAGTTAGTGAGTTTAAGCGATTGTGACTCTAATGGAGATGTTACAGCAATTATTGATATTGTATACTCTGGTCTAAATGTAGGTGATGTCATAACCGGCCATGGAGGACCTTGGACTATCTCTAATACTTCAGGCACCATAAACACTTCTTGGACAACTACTGGATCTGGAAATCAGACTTCAATAACCTTCCAAGCCCAAAATGGTCAATGTTCTGAAATTTTTTCTGTCGTTACTCCTGACTGTGTTACATCTGATTGTACATTAGTTTTAGATGGTTATTCTTTATCAGCATGTTATCAATCAGGGTTTCATTCTTATTACGATGCTGAAATAACATTCTCCTATACGGGAGGTCCAGCTACAACTGTGTTATACAGTGTTGGTGGAGTAGGAGATAATATAACCGTAAATTCACCCGGAACATCTACCATAAATGTTAGTCAAATCCAAATTGATCAAACCACGATGCCTCATTTAATTGATTTGTCATTTGATGATTGCTTTGTATTTGAAGAAATTGATGCACCAGCAACTTGCGATGTTGATTGTACCATAATCATTGATGGGTATGATTGGTCTGAATGCATGGACAATTCCCCATTTATGGATATTGTTACGCTTACTATAAATTTTACTTGGACAGGAGGAATTCCAAATGATAACCTTTCTATTTATTATGACGGAAGTTTTTATCAGTTTACTATTAGTACTGTAGATGGTTCTGGGAGTATTATGATCACCAAACAAATAGATCACTTAAATGGAGGTTCTACACAGGCTATTGCAAACTTTGGTGCTAAAAATTGTGAAGCTCTACATGACATAATAATTCCAGATGGCTGCCCATTTGATTGTACCCTATCGGTAACATCAAGTGGTATTAACCCTAGCTGTTCTTTGTCCAATGGAAGTATTTCTGTCTTAGATGCTGGAGGATCAGGAAATGTAAGCTACACATGGACGCCACCGGTCTCAACATCTAGTTCAGCTGCTAACTTGGAGCCAGGGAATTATACCATTGTTGTTGAAGATGAGCATGGTTGTACAGCAGAAACAATGGAAACACTCACAGATGACAGTTCTAATTGCTGTACAAATTTTATTATTTCTAGCAATTCTGTTGATGAAAATTGCAATCAAATAAATGGATCTATTAATATTACTCCTAGTAACGCCTCAGGAAATGTGACCTATACTTGGGATCCGAATGTTAGCAGTAGTTCGTTCGCTATGAATTTAAGTGCGGGAACTTATAGTATTACGGCAACTGATGATTTAGCTTGTCAAGCTTTTGAAGTAGTTACCTTGAATAATTTAGCTAGCCCAATGGTAAGTCTAATGACCAATACTTCGGTTTGCGCTGGAGCAGAAATTAACTTAATGAGTACCGTTTCTGGTGGTCAAATGCCGTACTTATATTTATGGAATGGACCCAATGCATTTACTTCTCAAGAACCAAATCCAATCATTGCAAATGCTTCAATAAATGAAGCAGGAATGTATTCATTGACGGTCACTGATGGCAACAATTGCAGTGCTGAGCAATCAGTAGATGTTGAACTTGCTACATGTTCATTTTTTGTAAACTGTAATCCGATGGATGTTTCTGGATGTGGTATTTTGGATGGAAGTGTCATGTTAACGATTACTGATGGAACTTCACCTTTTACTTATCAGTGGTCTAATGGAAGCACAAATTCAGAATTAATAAATGTCGGTGCTGGATTCTACGAAGTTACGGTTACAGATGTAAACCTTAATACAGCTACGTGTATGGCTACGATTAATGAACCAGGTGGACCTATGACTACATTGAGTTCAAATTCTCCTGTTTGTATTGGAATGGATATAGAGATAATGAGCAATACAACTGGTGGAACAAGTCCATATAGCTATACATGGAGTGGGCCAGACGATTATACCTCTACCCATGAAAATCCAATAATTTCAAACGCTACACTCAATATGACAGGTACTTATTCTTTAAATATTATCGATAATGCTGGTTGTATGACTAATAAGACCATTGATATAGATGTAATTATTTGTGATCAAATGGAAATTATGTGCGAAGGTGTTAATCCAAGTGCATGTGGCGCTGCGGATGGGATGGTAGGTACGATGGTCTCAAATGGTGTCGAGCCAATTACTTATTTATGGAGTAATGGAGAAACTGGCGCTAGTATTACTATGGTGGGTCACGGAAGCTATGCTGTTACGATTAGTGATGCTACAGGACAAACTGCAAATTGTTCATTTATATTAGAAGATCCTAATGGTCCAATGATTGACCTGTCTGTTAATGAGCCTATTTGCATTGGAGATGATATCGAACTATTTTCAAATCCTATGGGAGGAACTTTTCCGTATACTTTTTTGTGGACTGGTCCTAGTGGTTTTAGCTCAACAGATGAAGACCCTATTATATCTTCAGCTACGTTGGATATGAGCGGAAGCTACACATTATCCTTATCTGATGCCTCAGGTTGCTTAGTAAGCGAAAATGTGGACTTATCAGTTATTAATTGTTCCGGACCCATGGTCAGCTGCATGGCTATGAATCCATCTGAGTGTGGTATGCAAAATGGTAGTATTTGTTTGGATATTACCGGAGGTGTAGAACCTTATACCTTCGCATGGAGTAATGGTTCTTTAGAAAATAAATTAACGGATCTTGGACCAGGCGAATACAGCGTTACCATTACGGATAGCAATGGAGATCAATCTAATTGTTCTTCTATATTAACGGCACCTAATGGACCTACTGTTATTGCATCAGGAATGAGTCCTGTTTGTGTGGGTCAGAATTTTATGTTAAAAGCAGAAGCAATGAATGGGACAGGTTTTTATTCTTTTGTTTGGTCAGGTCCTGCTGGGTTTAGTTCTTCTCATGAAGACCCTATCATTATGAATGCCATGCTAAATCAAACTGGAAGCTATACACTTGAAGTCACAGATGATGCATCTTGCTATGCTGTAGCCTCTGTGGATATATTGGTTGAGAATTGTTCTGTATTAGAAATAGATTGTGATCCAGAAGATCCAACTACTTGTGCACCCTTTAATGGCTCCATTATGACATCAGTAAGGGGCGGAACACCTCCATATAGCTATTTATGGAGTAATGGTGAAATAACACCAAATATTATGGACTTAGAACCAGGACAATATACTGTTACCATTACTGATGCCTTAAATGAATCTGCAAACTGTAGTTCTACTATTTCAGAAATCGATTGTTGTGACATTTCAATGCCACAAATTTCTGCCCAGATAAATGAATGTCCTTCAGAAGTTGGTTATTGGCTTATCGGTGAAGGCTGTGGAGTAGGCAGCCATTTAGAATTTAGCTTAAACAATGGCGATTGGACTCATGAGCTGCCAGAATGGACCCCAGCAGCTTTGCTTAAGGCAAGATGCGTGGATGATACGTTCCTAGATTGTATAAGCTCCGAAACAAATAATATTATTGGCGTATTTCAAGAGTGCTGTGACACACCGAATTGTCTTGGTGTTAAAGTGACCAAAGCGAAAAAATAAATTAAGAAAAAGTCTGAGTTATTGAGTTTAATACCTCAATAATGCTGTAGCTCCAGGTATACCCATTTGGAGTCTACAGCTTTTTCATTTTCTGACGAGCATAAAGACCAGCACCTATAACTCCTGCTTCATTTAAATGCTGTGCAGGAATAAGCTTTGCATCTGTATGCAAATACGCTTGATAGTTTTCGAGTTTTTTAGAAACACCACCGCCAAGTATAATGAGATCAGGTGAAACAATGCGTTCAAAGTATTGTAAAACATCGTTTAGTTCGTTTCCCCATACTTCCCAACTCTGTTCTTTCCGTTTACGCGCAGAATTAGCTGCATAATGTTCAGTGATTCCATCTTTATAGTGCAAACTGCCAAACTCTGTATTAGGCACTAAAACACCATCGCGGAATAAAGCGGATCCAATACCCGTGCCTAAGGTCAATAGTAAAACGGTACCCTTGGCTTTTTTTACTGCACCAAATTGTAATTCGGCTAAACCAGCAGCATCAGCATCATTTACACAGAAAGTCTGACATCCAGTCTCAGCTGTAAAGTATTCTTCTAAATTTAGCCCTATAAATCGCTCACTTACATTCACAGCAGATTTACAAACTCCATGCTGTATTATAGAAGGGAAACCTATACCCATGCTAGTTCCTTGATAATCTAAGTCAAGCATTAACTGTTTGATGAGTCTAGCGATATCTTCAGGGCCAGATTTTTCGGGAGTAGGGTATTTTACCCGTTCTGTTAATAGTTTTCCTTTTTTGACATCGACAATAGCGGCCTTGGTTCCAGTCGCTCCAACATCTACTGCGAAGAGCTTATTTTTCATTGGATTACAGACATTTTAAGGATAATAACATCGGTGCTCGGTCGATCTCGGTTATCAGTTTTCGAATTACAGATAGCATCTAAAACATCAAAACCTTTTACCAGCTGACCATAAACGGTATAATTTTTATCTAAAAAAGGAGTACCTCCTTGTTCAGTTAAAACGGTTTTTTGGGCATCGGTATAGCTGATGCCTAAGCGTGCTTCCATTTGTTTTATTGAGCCTTCATCCATTGGTTTGCCGTGGACAACATAAAATTGCGAACCTGAAGAATTCTTTTCAGGATTTGCTCCATCCCCTAATCTAGCTGCAGCTAAAGCACCTTTGATATGCACTAAAGAGTCTACAAATTCTGCTGGAATGGTATATCCTGGTCCTCCACTTCCAAGTGACTTTCCGGGCTTAGCATTTTTAGAATTAGGGTCGCCACCTTGAGCCATAAAGCCTTGAATAACTCTATGAAAAATTAAACCTTCATAGAACCCTTCTTTAGTTAGCTTAATAAAATTATCTCTATGTTGTGGAGTTGCATCACTTAATCTAAAAGTCATATTACCCATGGAAGTTTCCATAAGAATATGGCAATCATTAGGTGCTTCCAGGATAATTTCTTGCTGGCTAGTACTTACTTTACTACCTTTCATGGCTTTTAAAGTAACGATATATCTACCGGAATGACTATACTGATGTTCTGCGTTAAACGAACTAGAAGTTGTGCCATCTCCAAAATCCCACTCATAAGAATCGGCGTTTTCCGATTTGTTATTAAAGGCTAACATGGTAGGAGCTTTTCGATCTTCTGATTCGATTAAAAAGCTAGCCATTGGCTTTTGACAAGCACTTGCTAAAAGTAAAATCGCAAGCACGCCTAAACCTAAGGTTTTATTCATGTAATGTATCATACTTATAATGGGATTACATTAAACTTCACATCTTCTAAAGGACGGTCACCTGGCGCTGTTTTAACAGCAGCTAGTTTGTCGATGATTTCCATACCTTCTACTATTTCACCAAACACGGTATATTCCATATCTAAGAAGATTGCTCCACCAATGGTTTTATACTTTTCTCTTTGGGCAGGGGAGTATTCTATTTTCTTTGATCTTGCCGAATTATCTATTTCTAAATCGGATTGTGGTTTTCCTTGCACGATGTAAAATTGTGATCCAGAAGATTCTTTCTCTGGATTGGAAGGTCCACCAGTCCTAGCAGCTGCTAAGGTACCTTTAAAGTGAGGAGCACCGATTTCGGCTGGAATAGTATATCCAGGTCCACCGCTACCTAATCTTGCTGCTGCATCTGCACCTCTTGATTGTGGGTCTCCACCCTGAATCATAAAACCACTTATAACTCGGTGAAATAACAGATCTTTATAAAATCCTTCTCCAGCTAATTTTAAGAAATTATCTCTGTGCTGTGGAGTGCTATCGTAAAGTTCGAAAATCATATCTCCGAATTCTGTTTCTATTTTCACTTGTTTTTTACCCGAACCGCCTGAACAAGCAGTAAGTAGTAAACCAACGATTAAGACTAGATATAAATGTTTCATGAGTTTATATTTAAAAATCCAATAACTTTTTCTTTTAGTAATTCTTCTTGAGCATCCACTCCCCTTAGCGTAAACTTTTTATGTTGTTCCCAATGTGGCCAACCGTCCTCGTCCCTTCCTTGGAAAACGTAATAGCCATCTTCAGCTAACAAAGTACAAACGCCGATATGAATTAAATCTTGTTTCTCTTCTTTAGAAAACTTGCGGTCTAGTTGACCTAATTCTTGTACTCCTATTAAAAATAAAATGGTTTGTAAATCAGGTAAACTTGACATACTAAATTGCTCTTTCACCTTGTGGCGAACCTGCAACCATTCAAAATCTAATTCCCATGCTTCCATTCTTGCGCAAATATATTAAAGCTCAGAATTATGTAGCCAAATTTACTAGAATATTAAATGTTAGCTATATGTCTGCTCTGACAATAGATCCAAATTTGGTAGCTCTCCAGGCTGGAAGATAGGCAGCTATGGTTCCAATGAAAATCACCGTCAATAAAACCACCAGAAAATCAAACCAATGCAATTCGATAGGATAGGCATCAATCAAGAAACCCTCAGGGACACTTATTAATCCAAAATAGGATTGTAAAAAGTATAAAATCAAAGCTAAAGCAACACCCACCATCATCCCGATAATGGTAATCAATATACCTTCCAATAAAAACACACCAAAGACATCTTTTTTGTTAAAACCTAGGGCTTTTAAGGTAGCAATATCTCCTTTTTTATCTAAAACGATCATCCATAAACAACCCACTAAATTAAAAGCAATTAAGAGCATGGTTAAACTAACTATTAAGAAAGCAATCCATTTTTCAATACGCATAATCTTAATAAATGCCGCATCTTGATCTAATCGAGTTTGCACCATTAAATCTGCTGGGAGCTTATCTTGTAAAGCTTCTTTCGCATCATCTGGGCTCAACTCTCCGTTTAGTTTGATTTCATAAGAACTGCATTCATTGGGTTTTTGAAACAACCTTCTCGCCGCATCGATATGGGTTATCACATATTGATAATCATTATCACTCTGCACGGTAAAAACCCCTTTTGGATAAATGTCTCTGATGGTAAAATCCTTAGCATTACCAAAACTCTTTTTGCGGGTCGGGCTATACACGGTTAAAGGGGATAAGCTATTGTGGACAGAAACACCCAACTTGTTTCTTAAGCCAGATCCAAGTAAGCCATAATCTATGGAGCCATTTCTCAAATTAAAATTGCCGCTCAATAATAAAGTATCAAAGCCAGTAACTTTAGGGTACTGATCGTCTACACCTTTTAACATCCCGATCTCCTGGATATTGTCATATTCAAACAAGGAGACTTCCTCTATGCTTAAAGAAACAGCGTCTACAAATCCTAGTTGCTTAGTTTCAGCCAACCACTGCTCGTCTACTTTTATGCTCTTTCCATCCTTAGGAACTACTAAAATATCAGGATTGAAGGCATTAAATAATTCGGATAGTAGACCTTCGAAACCATTGAAAACGGATAAGATTAGTATCAGTGCTGCTGTACCAATACTGATCCCAAATACGGCAATACCCGTGATTAAATTGATGGCATTGGTGGATTTTTTGCCCAATAAATAACGCTTAGCTATTTCAAAATGCAATTTCATTATTGGCTGGACAATTTAGCCTGATTTTGATAAGCTTCGATCGAACGGTAAACCACCGATTGGATTCTAGGGCGATAGTTTTTTCTATTAAATACTTTATTATCCATCGTCGGGAAAGTACGATTAGACAAAAAGATAAATACTAAATCATGTTTTGGATCAGCAAAAACTGAGGTACCTGTAAATCCAAGATGACCAAAAGCTAATTCGGAAACCTCATCGGCAACATTCGCCGTTTTCTTTTCATTGAGTTGCTTCATATCAAAGCCTAAGGCTCTCCGATTAGAACTAGCATATCTACGAGTATATATTTGAATGGTTTCAGGTTTTAGGTATTGATATCCACCGTAAGAACCTCCATTTAGTAGCATTTGCATAAGTATCGAAAGATCCCCAGCATTGGAAAACAAACCAGCATGACCAGCTACTCCTCCTAACATGGCAGCTCCCATATCATGAACCCTTCCATGGATGGTATCCTGTCTAAAATATTGGTCTACTTCTGAGGGTACAATTTCATCTAGACTAAATCGATTAAGCGGATTATAGAGGGTTCGTTTAAGATCTAAGGGTTTATAAAATTTCCAATGGGCATATTTGTCTAAAGTAAAATCTGTCGATTTTTCTATAATCTTTTCGAACATATAAAAACCTAAATCGCTGTATTTATACTCTTTCTTTTTCTTTAACTCGCTATCATAAATCCGCTGATAAATACTATCCTGATAATCAAAACGTAAAAATAGAGACTCATTAATCGCAATATTAAAACTATCGCTTTTCGTCGTTCGATAGTAGTCAGGATTAATCTTCGGTTTTTTATCATCCGTTAAAGTCTTCTTATAAAAAGGGATCCAAGCGGCAAGTCTAGCATGGTGTGCTAAAACCTCATCACCCAGCAATGAAGCCTTGTTTGTCCCATTGAGATCCGGTAAATAATTAGCTAATGGCACTCTAGGATTAAACTGCCCTTTGTCTTGTAAAGACATAAGTGAAATGGTGGTCGATAAAATCTTAGTCACTGAAGCCACATCGTATAAGTGATGATTTTCTACTGCTCTTTGCTTACTGTAATCATGATAACCAAAGGATTCTTGATAGACGATTTTTCCTTCTTTTGCCACTAATACTTGACAACCAGGAGCTGCTTTCTTGTCCATCATCTCTTTAGCAATGTCTGCAATCTTAGCCAGTGTATCACTATTCATGCCTACGCGTTCTGGAACACTATAGCCCAGTCTTTGTAAATTACTAGTAATCACTTGACTGCCAAAAGGAAAGGCTTCATGAGCAGTAATCGGTAATTTTCCTTTAATGGAAAACACTCCGAAAAGTCCCTGAGCGGCAATGTTCATACTAATATCATTCTCCTCGTAAGCCACCATAATTGTAGGTAGAGTGGAAAAATACCTGAGTGCATACGGCGAACCAAATAGAGTCAACACAATATTTGTTCGCGCATTTAGATCATAAATTAAATGCAATTGGTCCTGAGTCAAGCCGAATTTTTTACTTTCAAAACGACTCATATCATGGATGCTTACAAAGACTACATCATAATCTTCTAAGCTGGCCAAGGTTTTTCTTTTTTCTTCCGCACTTATGGTTTTACCTAGATGGAATGCATCTACAGTGCTGTATGATTGTAAGCGATTTTGAAAAACATTATCCTTCTCTCCACCAAGTGAAAGACTCGCAAAACGACGATCATTCATTTGCTTGATGGGAATCGTTTTTCGGTTATCTCTAACAAGGGTAAGGGATTGCTCGTACAGTTTTTCCTCCAATGCGATAGCCTCATTAGTCATCACATCATCCATGATGCTACTTATGTTTTTAACCTTTTGTTCTTCTTGCAGTCCAAGGCTGTATTTAGCCTTTAATATCTTGAAAACTGAATGGTCTAATCTATCGGTCGAAATAACTCCGTCCTCAACGGCTTTCTCCATGGCCTCAAAGGCAATTTTAAAATCAATCGGCATGAGAAGTACGTCATTACCGGCAAGGAAGGCTTCTACTTCCATTACACCAGTTTTGAAGTGTTTAGCTACACCCTGCATTTCCAATGCATCGGTAACAATTAGTCCATCAAAGCCAATTTCTTTTTTGAGAATGTCATTGACTGTTTTGGCACTTAAGGTGGTGGCGCGATTAGGACGATCATCTAGAGAAGGAACGCTTAAATGTGCAACCATAACACTTCCCAAACCTAATTCAGACAAAACCTTAAAAGGCTTCATCTCTACTGAATCCAATCGTTGCCTTGAGTGCTTTATAACGGGTAAATCATAATGTGAATCCACATTGGTATCGCCATGTCCCGGAAAGTGTTTTGCGCAAGCTAGTACGCCATTTTCCTGCAAGCCTTTCATATAAGCATAGCTTTTCGATGTGACATTAAAAATATCCTCGCCATAGGATCGATTACCAATCACCGGATTAGAAGGGTTGTTATTGATGTCCACCACGGGAGCAAAATTTACGTGTACCCCGATGCGTTTTAACTGCCGAGCTATTTCGGCACTCATCTCATAAATTAAGTCATTATCTTCTATAGCACCCAGCGTCAACTGCTTAGGAAAACTTTGTGCCTCTTCCGGAAATCTCATACCCAGTCCCCATTCTGCATCCATGGCAATCATTAGCGAAACATCCGATATGGACTGGTATTGATTGATCAATGTTGCTTGAGTTTCTGGATCACCCTGGAAAAAACATAAGCCACCTGGCTTGTATTTCTTTATTTGATCAGCGATTTCTTTTTCGTGTTTTTTACCAAGATCTGAGTGCGCCCGGATCATAAATACTTGCCCTATTTTTTCGGCTACACTCATGGCCTTTAATTGCTCACCAGCCCAGACATCAGATGGATCTGTACTTCTGATTTCTTGTGCAGATGACACATAGAAAAAGGAAAGGCATAATATGAAACACAAAAATTTCTGCATGTATTTTATTGACTAAACTGTTTAAGTGCATTAGGGTCGATGGCTGTTGCTTTCGCAAACCATTCGTCAGAAGTAGCATTGTCTCCTGCGTTTCGATAGGCAATCCCTACATTAACGTAGGACTGAGCAATTTTAGGGTCTAAATCAACTACCTTTTTAAAATATTTAATAGCATTGGAATGATCTTGTCGCAATCCATAACTAATCCCTAATAAACGATTAGTTTCAGCATCTTCTGGATTTAGAGTAATAGCTTGCTTTAGATAGTTTAAGGCTTTTTGATAATCTTTTTCTACTTCTCCAAAATGACGGCCAGCATCACGCAAGGCTAAAGGTAAATTATCCATCGCAGCTTGATAACCTGGATCTATCTGGAGTGCTTTTTCATAGTCCAATGCCGCTTCAGGATAGTTACCTAACCAGTACTGACTATTAGCTCTTAGTAGGAAGGCGTTTTTGTAAGTAGGGTGTATTTCTGTCGCTTTAGTTAAGTGCTCAATGGCCTCTTTAAGCATCTTGGTTCGTTTAGCTCCTTTATCCATTTTGGATGCTTCGGTGCTTAAGGCTCCACCTGCGGCATTTAATAGCTTTGCACTTCGCGTGGTTTTCTTTACATCAGTAGTAAATAAGGTGTAATCATTTTTCCAGTCAAAATTTCTCACTACTGTTTTAAATGAATAAAAGCCTAAGAAAAACCCAAGTATGGCCGAAACTATAGCTTGTTTTTTGGGAGAAAATTGGATAAATAACCAGGCAATAATCCAACAAAAGCCCAGTGATGGCATAAACAAAAATCGTTCACTCATATTAGTGCCAATCGGAAAAACAATGTTGGAGACTATTGACAAACAGAAAAAATAATAGAAAATAGAATAACTGATCAGTCTCTTCTTCTTGAAGTAATAAATGGCTATAACTAGAAGCACAACATTGGCCAAAATACTTAAGATGACACCTAGATCACCAAAAGACATAATGTCTATGTGTCTTGGATAATAATCATGGATCAGTGGGTGTGGAAGCACTAATAATTTTAGATAAATCCCTAGTGTAAAGGCAATGGTTGCCATCTTTTCTGCACCACTAAAAGGTATGTATTTGTTCCCATTCCATTTTAAATATGGATTGTTCATTAATTCGGTAGAAGTAGCCCCAAAATCAAAACCTAAAACGGAAGTTCGAATAAGCAAAAATACGGCAGTAGCTCCTAGTAAAGCCATCATAGGCATGAGCAATTTACCTCGATTTTTTGTCCTAAACATCCAGACACCTAGACCTATAACCGCTAAATAAGTAATCGTATTTTCCTTGCTCATCAGCCCCAAGAAAAATAAAACGAAAGCAATCAGCAGGCTAGACATTTTAACTTTATCTATGTACTTAAGCACAAAAATAAAGGCGCCCACAGCACCGATCATACTCATGATTTCGTCTCTTCCTTTGATATTAGCAACCACTTCGGTGTGTATCGGATGGGCTGCAAAAAGTAAAGCAGCAACTAAACTGAAAACCGCGGTTTTATCATTTAGTATCGGCTTAAATAAGGCATGATTAAGGCTATAAATCATCATGCATAATAATCCAAAAAACAGGACATTAAGTAAATGACCCACCCATGGCTTTTTACCAAATAACTGCCACTCCACAGCAAACATGACTGGGGTAAGCGGTCTATATCTTCCACCAGAAACAAGCTTGGCTTTTCCTTCCTTTTTAAAGAAGCCAAAAAAGGTATCTTTTGTTAGTAAACCTGGAATTCCTTGCAGTCCTTGTTGGGTGTACATGTTATCATAAATGACAATCGCATCATCCTGAGTGTACTCATGACCAAGCGTATTTGCGTAGAGCAAAAAACTCACCGCAAAAATGACAATGGAATGTAATTTTATATTACTTAAAAATGGTTTCAAAAATCCTAATTAAATTTTGAATGTGAAGATACAAATTATAAAAAAATCTAATATACTATTATTAGGTGGCAATGCTAAGAAATTAGAAGCCTCATCCTTAGCTATCAGGCATTTTGTTTATATTGCTTTTTAAATACCAAACTTGTAAATGAAGATAATATCTAGTGCATTAATCAAATGGAGTATGGTTACCATTTGGTGTTTATTAATGGTCCCACTTGTCGCTCAAGTCGACTATAATCAAGTGCCTAATCCATCCAATTGCTATTTTTTCGATAATGTATTTATCCATGAATCTCCTGGTAAGGCACCATATTTAGGTGATTTAACCATCCGAAATGGCTTAATCGAGCAAGTAAGCAGGAACCATAAAGCGCCCTTTGATGCCATCAAGGTGAAAGTCGATTCTATGCATATGTATGCAGGTTTTGTCGATGTGCTTTCTCATGCTGGACTTAAGAAAGAAGAGAAAGAGGGAAAAGTGGAAGTAAAGTTTCCAGGAATGCCACCAGATGAAGTAGCAGGTATTACCCCATACAAGCTTGCTGCCGACGCCTACGATGGAAGCAGTGCAAGCCTAGAAGCACTGCGAGCTGCAGGATTTACAACCAGTCAAATTTCATTAGAAAGTGGGATGATGCCGGGCAAGGCTGCCATCATTAATACGAGTGGAAATAAAAACCCAGTTATTGCTAATCAGCAAAATTTGTTTTCCCAATTTAAGGGTGCAGGCCGTTATTATCCTTCGACGATCATTGCGGTAATTGCCAAATGGAAAGATCTATACAATCAAGCTAAGCATCACCAATCGTACGCCGAATCATATACCAAAAATTCAAATGGTATGGAACGACCAGATCCATCCAAAAGTACAGCAGCACTATATGATGTGGTCAATAATGAATCAACAGTATTTTTTAAAGCCAGTAAAAAACTTAATGTATATCGGGCAATTGAGCTAAGGAACGATTTAGGACTCAATATGGTCTTGACAAGTGTCCCGTATGTGGGTGATATGGCTGACTATTTGGCTCAAGAAAAAGCTAGTATTGCTTTAAGCATAAACACACCTGATACCAGTAAGATCAGCATTGATTCCACTCGATTAGCTGAAGATGAGGAGTATGCCGGCATGCTGAAACGTCAACAAGAACATATGTTAGCTCATCAGCAAAACGCAGCAAAATTGGAAAAGGCAAATATCAAATTTGGCTTTAGTTCTGCCGGTTCAGAATTAGCAAAAATGCAAGGCAACATATTGACCATGATCGAGCATGGATTAAGTCCCGAAGCTGCACACAAAGCGTTAAGTACCTATCCAGCAGAAATGCTTGGAATCCAAAAATTAGTGGGTACAATAGAAAAGGGAAAACTAGGGCAGGTTATTATAACTGACAAGCCTTACTTTAAAGAAAAGGCCAAAGTAAGGATGGTTTTTACTGGACAAGAACTATTCGAAATGGCTGGTGAAGAAGCTAAAGCCAAGGGTCCTGCCTCAGATATTGCTGGAACCTGGAGTTTTATGGTAGAATCTCCAGATGGCAATCAAAAAGGGGTTTTCGAAATCACAGAATCAAGTAAAGGTAATTATACCATTGTGATTGTGCCAGATGATGACCCTTCAGATACAGAAACCATTAAGGATGTAAAACCAAAAGGGAATAAGGTCAGCTTTTCATTCGTCATGTCAGAGGAAGGATTTACTGTGCCGATCGATATAGAGACCACATTTGAAGATAAGTCATTTGCTGGTTCACTGAAATTCGGAGATTTCGGTTCATTTCCTATTAAAGGATCACTACTTAAAAAACCTGAATAATGAAGTATTTATTAATCAGTTTATTCGTCAGTTTGTGGTTCAATGCCGCAATAGGACAGCAAGATGTTCTAATTAAAAACGGCACCTTACTTACCATTACCGATGGAGTAAAGGAAGAAACCGACATATTACTTAGTAATGGAAAAATAAAATCCATTGGTAAAGATTTAGCAGCAGCTAATGCTCGAGTAATCGATGCAGAAGGCTTGTTTGTGATGCCTGGAATAGTGGATGCACACAGTCATATTGCCATAGATGCGGTAAACGAAGCGACCAATCCAGTAACTGCAGAAGTGTTTGTTGGAGATGCAATCGATCCGTATGACATCGCCATGTACAGAGCTTTAGCGGGAGGCGTTACCATATCTCACGCCATGCATGGATCCGCAAATGCTATAGGTGGTCAATGCGAGACCCTTAAACATCGCTGGGGTGAATTAAATCCTAAATCGTTTGTGATGGAAGGAGCTCCTCGAACGATTAAATTTGCATTGGGAGAAAATCCTATGCGCGTCCATGGTGAAGGAAAAGATATAGCTCCTCGAACCAGAATGGGGATCGAGCAGGAGTTTAGACGTTCATTCGAAGGGGCCAAAAGATATAAACAAGCTTGGGCTGATCACCAAAGTGGGAAGACAAAAAAACCACCTGCTTATAGTTTGCGTATGCAAACATTAGCCGATATTTTGGATGGAAAAATCATTATACATTGTCATTCGTATCGTGCGGATGAAATCCTCATGCTTATGAATGTCCTTTCCGATTTTGGAGTAGACAAAATCTGTTTTCAACATGTAAATGAAGGCTTTAAAATTGCTCCCGAATTAGCAGAGTTCGGAGCACATGCTTCCGTATTTTCTGACTGGTGGGCCTATAAGTTTGAAGTGTATTATTCGACGGCATACAATGCAGCAATATTGACTAAAAATGGCGTCATTACTTCTATAAATTCGGATGATGCAGGCTTAATAAGACATCTATATCACGAAGCTGCTAAAACTCAACGATATGGTAGTTTATCTGATAATGAAGCCTTAAGATTGATAACGCTAAACCCAGCCATCCAATTAGGTATCGATGATCGAGTCGGCAGTTTAGAAGTCAACAAGGAGGCTGATGTAGCTATCTTTAAAAATCATCCTTTATCGGTGTATGCAACCCCACAAATGACGATAGTCGATGGGGTAGTACGTTTTGATATTAATGAAGATATGGATGATATGCGGATGGAAATAAACCCTGAAGCCATGCTTCCTGCTTTCTACGAACAATCTGAAGGACACGAAGACAAATGTATGCAAGGTGTAAATTCAGAACATCATCATCATGCTCATAGTCATCATCAACATTAATTCCAGAAACCATGAAGTATTTAAGTATAATAATATTGTGTTTTACTAGTCTGATGCTGAAGGCACAAATGATTGAAAAGGCGAAGAAAGGACCTTTTTTATTAACAAATGCCACCATACACACCATCACAAATGGTGTCATAGAAGGTGATGTACTCATAGAAGGAGATCGTATTAAGCAAATAGGAAAAGGACTTTCTAAGGATCAAGCAAGCATAATAGACTGTACCGGAAAACATATATATCCTGGTATGATCGATGGAGGGACTAAGCTGGGATTAAGCGAAATATCAGCGGTATCTCTAACCAATGATTATAACGAATTAGGAGATTTTACTCCTCATATGGAAGCACTTACAGCGGTGAATCCTAATTCAGTAAACATACCCGTAACTCGTACAAATGGAGTAACCACCGTTTTAGCAAAACCGACGGGAGGACTATTTCCTGGAAGAGCAGCTCTAATCGATTTGTTTGGTTATACACCTGAAAGTATGTATGCAGGTTTTAAAGGACAAATTCTACAATACCCATCGACAGGAAAACGAGGTAGATGGGATCGTCGTAAGGATGATGAAATCAAAAAGGATGCTGAAAAAGCGATGAAGAAACTAAATGATTTTTGGTCTAAATGTAAAACCTATGCAGCTATTGATTCGGCAAGTACAGCTTCCGGAGGCAATATTGAACAATACAATCCTCAATTAGAGGCTATGACAGGAGTCGTTAGAAAGGAAGAAAAGTTAATGATTCGGGTAAATAAAAAAGAAGATATACTATCAGCCATTAAGTTTGTCAACAAACATTCTATTGATGCAGTATTAGTTGGGGTAATAGATGGCTGGAGAGTAGCTGACAGTTTAGTGAAATATAATATTCCGGTGATTACGGGGCCGATTTTAGCACTGCCTTCGAGAGACTCTGATCGTTACGATGCAGCTTATACAAATGCTGGAAAATTACATAAAGCTGGCGTGCTGGTTGCTATCCAAACTAACGAGACAGAAAATGTAAGAAACCTACCGTTCAATGCGGCCTTTGCAGCTAACTATGGTATGGGAGTGGATGCGGCGATGGAAGCCATCACAATAAATGCAGCTAAGGTGTTTGGTTTAGAAGATGAGTTAGGCAGTATCGAGGAGGGTAAGCGAGCCAATTTGTATGTTGCCGATGGAGATCCATTTGAAACAAAAACACAAATAAGTCACCTGTTTATTGGTGGATTTATGGTGCCTATGGAAAACCGACATACCTTGCTAAATGACGAGTTTTTAGATCGTTTTCCAAGTAATAACTAAATGCATAAACATCCTAGCTATACCTTTCTTGTTTTGTTTTTAATAAGCTTGTTTTTCTTTGCTTGTCAAGCTAATCAAGCTAGCAATACTACAGAAAAATCTACAGGTACTGAACAAAAATCAGTTGAGCAAAAACAAAAAGTGGAGGATGTAAAAAACACCGAAACTACATCTACAAGTACAACGAAAAAAGCAGCTTCTTTCCCTACTCATGTAGCCAATCAATTGGATGCATTTAAGGAATTAATTGCCAAAGAAGACAAACAAGGAATAGCAGATTTGTTTGATAATTATCCCATAAAACGTCCCAATTTGCTGATCCATAATGATGATGAACTCATTGCAAATTATCATCTATTTGTAAGCGATTCGGTAAAGCAATTAATTACTGAAGTAGCCTACAATACACAAGATGTTTTTTTTAGAAATGGGCATTATTCAATCTTAAATGGTGGGTTTTGGTTTTATGATAATGGAGAAATCCTGAGAATAAATGTGAAGAGTGATCAACAAAAATCAGCAGCTAAAGAAAATCTGCAGGCTATCGAGCAAAACCATCATGAAAGTACAAGAGGTTGGTCCCAAAGTATCTTACGTTTTGAAACAGCAAAGTTTATTGTTCATCTATACTACTTCAAAGAAAAAGGTTACCAATATTTCTCCTGGTCAAAACCTAAAACTTCTGCTGAAAAACCTGATTTAGCTCTTTCTGATGGCAAGGAAGAAATTCAAGGTTCGATGGGTGGCTCTCACTATATTTTTACCAATGGAGCATATACTTATAAAGTGCTAGAAATTAGATTAGGCACAGACGAGCGTAATGGTATTTATCTTCAGGTATATCAGGGAGATGATTTGATATTGGAGCAAAAGGCTGAGCGGGTTTTTGAGTGAGATAATTCTGGGTTTAATTTTCTTTCACTCCAACAATGGTAATTCCATCTCTAAGTTGACCAGGAATGATAGCTTCTAACTTGATATAGAGTTTATTTAAAATACTTGTGCTGCTATTAAAGTAATTTTTGACACTTAAAAAGGTGGTGCTTAGACCGACATTAGTAAGCATGTTCTTGAGTTCCTTGGTCGTGTATTCTCTGAAGTGGCCTGTCATTGATTCTTCTAATAAATTGTAAGGATTTAGGCCAAAGAGCAACTTTATTCGCTTGTGGATAGCCACAGCATTTGGCGTCTGAATGATGATATGTCCTTTTTTTATCAGAGCATTATAAAGCTTATGGAGACAAAGTTCTGGTTTCGAATAGAGATGTTCGATAACTTCACAAAAAACAATAATGTGGTATTGATTACTTTCTATTTCCCAGGGTTTATTTGATTCATTCAGATCTTGTATATAATGCTGTTCTCCTGGTCTCAAGTCATTTCTGGGGTGATTAAAACCGAGTGTGTCTACTGTAGCTTCAGGAAAATATTTTCTAATTAAACTGGTTTGGTAAGCAGGACCTATGTCTAATATTTTTATGTCCTGTGGTTGCTTAAAAGTCTTGGAAATCTGTTCTAACTGTTGGATTAAGTAAGCATATCTATATTTATGAAATTCAATGTATTTCTGTTCTTCGAGACTTGTGTTTTTAAAATGCTTGATTATATCCATTGGTATGTTAGTGCCCATTAGTTGCGTTAACTGTTCTTTAATAATTTGCTAAATATATATCAACTAAGCCTTCATGTTTCATAGCTATTATTCGTTTTCTTGATAAGCCAATTTA
Organism: Saprospiraceae bacterium; assembly: GCA_020629035.1. Classification (GTDB taxonomy): domain Bacteria; phylum Bacteroidota; class Bacteroidia; order Chitinophagales; family Saprospiraceae; genus JAHDDO01. The sequence goes on from JAHDEC010000001.1 coordinate 166,514, forward strand.
GCCAAAACTAATTACATACCAAATCAGACCATCAGGTTCTTAGCGTCTCCCTGATTGCAAGCTTTGCCAATGATCTAGATAATATTCTAATAGAACAGGTGCATCAAGATGATTGACCTCCACATCATCGGTGCGAATGTCTTTAGAAAAATAGAAGATTTGATCAAACAAAGCATCCTCTAAGTATTTATATTCTATTTCTTTATTGAAGTGCGGTTTAAAATCAGGCTTATTCTTGGCCATCACAAAACCCCAATTACCAAACGAAGGTACATTTACTTGATAAGGAAAAGTATAAGCAAAACCAGCATTTTTCATTGTTTTATTAATGCACCAAAATGCATTAGGCGTTAACTCTGGACTGGTAGCTTGACTACAAATCACACCTTCGGGTTTCAAGCGTTGTTTCATCATTCTAAAAAATACAGCGCTGTAAAGTCTCGAAATACTTTCATTCGTCGGGTCAGGAAGGTCAGCTATAATAACATCAAATAACTCAATTCCTTTAGATAAATACAGGAAGGCATCTTCATGCACAAGGCGTACTTTTGAGTTTTCCAGCGATCCTTCATTTAACTGATTTAGTAAAGGTAATTTACTGGATAGGCGACTTACTGCTGGATCAATATCGACAATGACTATCTCCTCCAATGTCTGATATTTTAATAGTTCTCTGGCTGCTAGACCTTCGCCACCACCAAGCACTAAAACGCGTCTTGGATTTTCTATCTGTGACATGGGTAAGTGTACTAAAGACTCATGATATCTATACTCATCTTTTGATGAAAACTGAATAGCACCATTTAGGTATAATCTAAATTCATCGGCATGAGAGGTTACGGTTAGATTTTGATAGGGGCTGTTTTCCGTATGGATAACCGGAAAGCGAAAAATAGAATCATTCCAGAAGGCCATAAATTGCTTGGCCGAGAGAAACATAGACACTAATAATATAGAACTTAGTGCGGTACACAAATAAATCATTCGTTTAAATCGCTTAGTCCTTTTTAACTCGTCTTGTAATAGATAAATAGACAACAAGCCCATCGCAATATTGATCAATCCAAAAATAATAGAGGACTTGTATAAACCCACGAAGGGAACTAAGAAAAATGGAAAAATTAAGGTTGCTAACAATGCCCCTAAATAATCAAAAGTCAAGATGTTGCTGATATTATCTTTAAGTGAATACTCATCTTCCATAATTCGAGTCAATAAGGGAATTTCAAAACCTGTCAAGCTGCCAATAATTCCAGTAAGAAACAATACAAAAAATTGATAGCCTTGTGCATCACTCATGGAATAGTAGAAGTAACAAAGCGGAACTGAAATGGCACCCACAAAACCCAACAATAACTCGATAATGATAAAAGAGGAAACTAGTTTTTTATCTACTACTCGTGAAAAAAAGGAGCCTAAGCCCATGCTTGCTAAATAGATTCCGATAATCAAAGAAAATTGTCGAATGCTATCACCCATTAAATACGAACTTATCGTACTAATTAATAGCTCATAAATTATCGAACATAGTCCTACAACGAATGTGATAAATATTAATATAAATTTGGAAGACTTACCTTTTTTCCCCATATTAATTGTTCATAATAACAAATCTATGGAAAACAATCAGAACGGAAACAATGGAGGTGGCTCAGGCTTCAATTTTAGATGGATTATATACGGAGCATTAGCGCTTTATTTGTTGTACAACTTTTTTGGAAGAAGTTCTTCTTCTGGCAATGATTACATTGAAGAAACACTAGAAGAACCTACCCAAGGAATAGTTTGTCATTTATTAGAACAAGAAAAAGACTTGTTCAAGATCACTGACGAAGAATTAATTGATAGGAGAGAAGACTCAAGAATTTATGCAACCTATCTGGATGGTAAGATTGACACGTTTACTATTGATGAAGTAACTATTTCGGATGCTAGCAACCCACAGCGATCTATGATGAGATCAGTTATGATGGGAGGTATGATTGGATATATGATGGGAAGACCGATGAGTGCTGGGGTTTCAAGAGGTTCCTATGCAAACCAAGGTGCTTATAATAAATCCAACGCAGGTACATCAAACTTAAGAAGTTCAGCAAGAAGAACTACCGTTAGGAAGCCTGTATCGAAATCAAAATCAGGTTTCGGATCAAGTAAATCATCAAGATCTTATGGCGGGTAGACAAGTTGATGTTGTCGGTATACCCGAAGAAATAATTAAAGAAAGAGGTTTTGAATTTTTACTAGAAGATGACTATATCGTCCCTGAAGGTATTGTTCTAAACCAAGATGAAATAAATGCCTTTGAAAAAGCCCATGATGAAATTTATGGGCTTTTTCAGCAGGAGTTGGGTGAGTTAGTGATCAATGGCCAATTCGATTTTTTAGGCTTACCCCCCAAAATGGTAGATCTTATCATTTATAGTTATTCCAAGAAACAAAAACATCTAATAGGAAGATTTGATTTTGCTGGCGGAATAGATGGGCTTCCGATTAAGGTCTTGGAATTTAATGCGGATACGCCCACCATGGTGCCAGAATCTTCTTTTATTCAGGATGCCTTCTTTGACATCTATAAACCTGCAAGGGCACAGTACAATTCTTTAGAACGAGATTTGGAAGTGTTTTTTAATCATTTATTGATTACAAATTCAGATAATCATCCTTCATTAATTGCTACTTCACTTGGTTATCAAGAAGATGCAGCTCATGCCGAATTTATCATGCAGCAAGCGGCAAAAGAAGGTTTTGAAGTAGCTTATGCAGATTTGCCAGCATTGGAATTCTCGCCTGGAGAAGGTGTTTTTTTGCCTTTAGAAGGAGGTGAATTTGTACAAGCAGATTACCTCTATAAAATGGTTCCTTGGGAGTTTATTTGTTTTGAAGAACCTGAACTTTTAAACATTTTGCATGATTTAATTATGAAGGATTTAGTGTATGTTTTAAATCCGCCTTATACCTTAGTTTACCAATCAAAATTGTTTTTAGATCATGTTTCACGAAAGTATAAATTACCTTACTTTCTAGATTCTTCAAGGGATCAATCAATGTTTAGAGGAAGAAAACATGTGGAGAAATCAAGCTTTGGAAGACTCGGAGAAAATATAACCATCTTCGATGAATACCATAAAATTATAGAGCAAACCGCTGGTGATTTTGGTCATTTTGATAAAGTATATCAGGAGTTTACAAATCTTTACAAAGATGAGTATGATGAATATTATCAGTTGGGATTTTTCAATGTCGATAAACGTGGATCAAGTATTTCTTTTAGAAGAGCAGACAAACTCATCATCGATGATGATGCTGAATTTATTCCCCATTTTATTTCGTAGTACTTAAGCTTATGAGCCATTTAGGAGAGCATTATATTCTAGAACTATACGGCTGTGATGCTTCATTGACCAATGACATTCCTCGTTTAAAGGAGATGATGCTCGAAGCAGTGCGTGTGGCAAAAGCTACCCTAGTTAATGTGTTTTTTCATCAGTTTTCTCCACAGGGAGTTTCTGGTACCATTGTCATTGCTGAGAGCCATTTTAATATCCATACTTGGCCAGAGCATCATTTTATGGCAATTGATTTATTTACTTGTGGAGATACGCTTGATGCTACGGCTGCAAAAGATTTTTTGGTGAAGGCATCTAAAGCCAGTTCACATGAGTACAAAATCTTGAAACGAGGAGATAAAATGAAAATGGCTGATTGATACTCATTGTATCCAGCACTAGCCAACGAATCTTCTCTTGCTAAGATTGGCTTGCTATCTTTATTTGTCTATCATAGAAAAACACTAAAACATATATCAATCACAATCATCGATGTGACGGAAAAACGTAAAGGTTCCTTTAGCTTCTTCGGTAAGTGATGTGGCAGGGTTGAAAACAAAGAGTTCGATATTCAGTATTCGATTAATGTCCAAGCTGGCTGAACCATGAACGGTCACTTCAGTCGTTAGATACTGTAAGTCAAAATTGATTGTTTTTTGGCTCACTTGGCCTGCTATTCGATTAGATGAATTGAGAAGCATTAAGCCGCTACTATTTTCTGTTGGAAACATTTTTATTTCGGGAGTACTAATGCCACATTCAAATTTTATAGAGCCAGGCAAAGCACCTGCAACCGGTGAACCACCTATTTGAGAAGCCCAACTCCATTCTTCACAAGACCACCAACCTAAAAAATGATCTCTACTTTCAGTTTGGCAGGTAAAACCTTCATAACCTACTTCACAGTGACAAAATCCATTTATAAATTCACCATTTACGCATAATTTATTACACTCCTCTCCGTAAAAGTTTGGGTAACATTCACAGGTCTCGGTTTGAAGATTGCAATCCCCATTAATGCAAGGCACACCGAAACATAATGCGATCTCACAATTATCTCCAATGAACCCATCTGGACAATCGCAAATTCCTTCGACACAATTTCCAGGGCCACACGCCACATCTTCGCAAAGGTCAGGCTGACATCCTATGCTAAAGACCAATGAAAGAGCCAGAAAATATAGTTGGAATAATTTCATGAAAATGATTAATGACTAAGCTACATAAAGATATAAAATTGGAATGCTTTAGGGTCCAATACCTTTTTATTTGAATTTTTGTACAAGACCGAATGTCGTAAGTTTTTGTAATCTTTTCGATGTTAAGTGAATGATTAAAAATGGCTACTTATTTCATCTATAATATCCTCTAATAATTCATCTACCATATCGTCGTCTTCCATAATTCGGTCAAATCTTGCATTTTTGTAGCTGTCAGGTATAGCTTGCCGGTCTCCAGATAACTGATGTTCGATAGATTCAGAAATGAGTTCACGACTAAATGTCCTATCATACATCCGACAATTTTGAGTCAGTTTTGACACATTCATGCGTACATCCCAAGTAGCTACTTTTATGATTTCTCGGGTTGAAACACTGCCAGTAACTTCTTCAGTTATGTCTTCCACTTTAGTGGTTCCATCTGGGAGTTCGATGGTTTGGCTACCTGTGACAATGGTTTTTTTAAAATCCTGTGTGCTATTCCTTGTCTGTGCATCAATATCAAGATCTCTAAAATTTAACTCAATTTCACAATCCACAAGGACTCCTTCATCGGGATGATCATCCACATATATTTGTTCGAAATGTCCTGCTTCTCTTTCTAAATCATCGCAGGCATTTTCGACTTCGAAAGAATAGCTGAATAAAAAGGAGGTATTTACATCGATGACATAAACCCGTTGTGCATACTCATAGCTAAATGTAGAGAGAGAGTCTATAGAGTCGTTTTGTTTGCCATATTTAATGGCCTTTTCAAAGTAATGATAGGCGTCCTCTGCCACGGCTTTATCTTCCTTAAGTATGGCCTCATCTAGGCTCTCTACACCAAAATCAAAATAGGTATCAGCTATAAACTCTTTTAATTCATCTTCTTCGATCATCAAATAACTGAGGTCCTCATCGAAGCTTCCGTCTGTGTAAGCTTGTGCATCAGTTACTTTTTCTTGAAGGGATTGGTTGATTTTTATGGCTTTTTCAACGTCTTTTATATCATCAGTTTCCAGCAGTTCATTCTTGGTGGAATTTTTTTCATCTAAAATCGCCTGCAGTGATTCGATGAGCACTTTTTGCACATTTCTATCTTTCTTCTTTTTGAGTGATTGTAAAGATGCGCTGTAGGCATTCGAATAGTTACCTTTTTCGAGTTGTTTAGCCGGATTATAGCATGCGGAAAGTAGAAAAATAATGCTTAGATAAAAGAATGGTTTCATAAAAGGCCGTTTTATCTTAATAAAATTATGACCTTTTATGGATTTTTTTGTTCAATTTTAAAGAACCATGGCTGATATAACATAATCGTGGAAAATAATCACCCAATTGTTAATGACCCAAATGTAGTTGCCTCAATGGTAATAGCTAAACCTAATTGGCATGAAGAATTTGATATGGATCCAAGCTTATTACCCTAAATTTGGACTCTAGGTGCAATTACAAATAAGAGAGTTGGGTGTCACATTTTTCAAGATTTCAACTGTTGTTCGCAAGATGTGGGTTGCACTTCTGGACACGAAGCAGAAATTTGGAGTAGAAGAAAAAACATAATTTATGATTTTTAAAATTTTATTATTAGCAGGTACTATTCTATCATATACAAATTTGTTTTGTCAATATACTAATAGTCAGAATGTGTATCTGAAGAAGATTGAACTTGATTCGCTAAATAGCAAAATTTTGAGTTTGACGGAATTAGTCAGCCAAGATGGATCTGGTGAAACTAATTTTAGTGAAAAGTGCGAACTAATTAAGTCAATCAAAGAATATAGTGACCATTATTATTATGTTAATTTATGGGAACAGTATAAGACTGAGAGTGATCATGAAAAAAGGATTACACTCTTACAAAATATTAATCAATACAAGTACTATTTTGTTTCTGATTTGGATTTAAATGATATTGCGAGAAAACTTTATCGTGAATCGCATAAGGCTCTCATCTATGAGTATGAAGGAAATCTTGAAATGCTTAAACTGATTGAGACTGTGCCTGCCTACCATAGAGACGTTTATCCATTTTTAAAAAGGGCAATCATAGCTGCTGGAGGGAAATGGGAGAGATATTAAATATTGATTCTTTTTTAGAAGAACATCATTTTTGATGTCATAGTAATTAATTAAACTATACTCGTGCTATCATAGCTTTAAAAAGTTATAGCATCTTTTAATTTGCATTGGCTACTTTTGAGCGATTTTAAGAACCAAGAGTTATGCACCATTTAAGTTTTGATAATGTCCAACTAGATTTATTGATTACACATCATGTAGGCAATAAATCAAATGAAGACGGTATACTACTTTCTGACACACCTAGTGAAATTCAAGAAGACTCTTTGGAGTATCTTCTAAGCTATTTTTTGTCCTCTTTTAAGCCGGTTGAGTTTTACAACTTTAGTCATATAACCAATCTTGAACTTAATGAGGTATATGCTTCTGTAAAAAATTTGTTTGACTCCAAGGAAGGATTTATCGAGGAGTCGCAGAATATGGCTAAACTTCTCTATGAGTACTCTACGCATCCAAACATAAAAGCAGGTGAATTAAATGTGGTGTACTTTGATCAAATCATATTTAATGATGAATTGGTTGATGGTATTGGGATATTCAAATCAGAAAGTAATGTTCCTTTTTTACAAATGAATCCTTCAGATGGAAAGTATGTAATCAATCATGACTTTGGTTTTGAACTGAAAGGGATTGACAAGGCTTGCTTAGTTCTAAACACAGATCCAAGTTTTGGTTACTCGGTGCTAATGCTAGATAACACTAATAAGTCTTTAGAGGCCCAATATTGGTTAAATGATTTTCTGAAGCTAAAGTCAAGTGATGACGACTACAACAAGACCAAGGATTTCTTAGATCTTACGAAGCAATTTATCAGCAAAGAAATGCCGGAGGAGTTAGAACTGAGTAAAACCGAAAAAATAGATTTACTGAATAAAACCGTTGATTATTTCAAGGAAAACGAAACCTTCGAGAAAGATCATTTCGAACAATCCGTACTAAAAGACGAAGCTGTTATTGAGTCATTCCAACAATTCGAAGAGCTGTTCCAAGCCGAAAACAATATTGAAACAAAACAGGAATTTACCATCTCTAATCAAGCCGTAAAAAAGCAAGCTCGAAGATTTAGAAGTGTCCTAAAATTGGATAAAAATTTCCATGTCTACATACATGGCGATAAAAATCTAATCCAAAAAGGAGTAGAAAGTGATGGGCGGAAATTCTATAAGATTTATTACGAGCGGGAAGATTAATCCCTTATATTCTGCTTGATTGATTCTCGTTTATGGACTATTCTGGCACAAATTTTCGAACCAAATGATAAGCTGTTCCATCGATTTCATGAAGTTCAAAGCCACCACTATCAGTAAAAAACAGTTCAATTTTTTGGTGACTTCGATTTTTTGAAAACCAGTCCACTAGGATGGGAGTATCTTCTACATTTAAGGGAATCATAGCCTGTATACTTCCTTCAAACCAGTAAGGATTACATTGTTGAAGGTAGATGATACAATAGGCTTTGTCAGATTTGATAATGGCCACTTTACACCCTTTTTCTTTAGCATCTGCATAATTCCATCTGTAGACCCCTTCAATGGGATGAAGGGCTTCACTTGAGAGGTAGTTATAAATTGAATCCAGTGACATCCCACAATGGAGTGCTGGTAATACATTCGTCGGCGTGCGATAGACGTTTTTTACAAATACCTCATAGACATTGTTTTTGGATAATTTGCAAAGTTGATGTGCTAAGTCTTTAAATCCTTTGGAAATATTTTCTTGACATTTTATTTTCGATTTTTTTAAAATTCCACTTGGTGAACTATTGAGACTTTTCAGGATTTCACCTTTGTGATTAATTTCAGAAATTTCTACTTGAGCACAATTAAAAGGATTGCTGCTTTTCCGAATAGCAGGATTTATGTAAAGAATATTTTCTAGCGCTTCTTTGGGCCAATCGTTGGCTGCTTTATTATTTAAGCAGATAAGTGGTTTCTGTTCATAGATTTCAATTAGATCTTCTATTGGGTCAAAAACTAGGTAGAGGCTATCACTTACGCTTAAATCTTCAACAAAGAAGTATTCCATTTTAACGGATTTATACAATGGTAGCGATATAATACTATCAGGTATTTGACCAAAAACATAAAAGCTTATCAGTAATAAAAAGAAAGTGGCACTTGTTCTCAAGGTTTGCTAGATTAATGGTCTAAAGTAATTAACCTTAAGATAGCAAGGTATGTCTTATTAGTTAGTTTTTTGTAGTTAGAATAATGCTAATCAAGTCCAATATGAATGGAATTAAGTTCGTAACTTCAAGAATGTATCAAGTTTTTAAAAGCCAAAATCAGCCCTACATTTGTTAGTCAAAAAGAGAACAAGGAAAAGAATCATGTGGCGTACTTAAAGCCGACAAATGAACAGCTTTATTAAATCCTCAACAAGGGTTTTAAATATCTCAATCGTCATTAGAAAAATCACGCTTATGAACAAGCTGTTTATATTTTCTACTGGTAGTTAGTTCTCAAGTGTTTCAAGCGAAAAAAATGACTGTAATAGATGTTCGAAACTAAAAATGTATGGCAAAGAATAAATGTAATTTTGGCTTTTACTACCATTTTTCAATTCAATTTATTAAGTCAGAAAGGAATAATGATAAGTGTTCCGGAAAATGACACTTTGATATTAAAAGGGAATGTAAATGTATTGCACTGCCCCAATCATTATTATGAAGATACCACTCTGGTAGATTACCTTCATTATATAGTTATATTCAAACATGAAAATTTAGTAAAGTATAATGAAATCTGGGATTCTACCATGAGGGATACTGTTATGATAGAATCTTGTAGCTTTTCAATTGAAAATGATACGATGTATTTTTATTCTGAAACAGAATTTTTAAACTTTTCGGGCCTAGGGAAAACTTTGTTTTTGAGCTATCCTATCAAAAATAATTCAATGAATATTACTCCAAGACTATTGAAATCGGATACCCTTCAAAAATGGGGAATAGACACTAGCTATTTTTACTTTATTGAATTTGATGAAAACATAATTGAAAAAACAAGGGAATTTAGCCTTGTCAAAAATAAAGACATTCAAAACATAAAAATAAATTTGTTCGAATCTTCAAAATTAAAGGGGACCAGTTATAGATATCATGGGTTTCACAGATATAATTCTATAAACCAAAAGTCAATAAGTGGGAAAATTGACAGTACAAGATTCTATTCAACACTAGTTGTTGATGAAATAAGAGAATTAACCAAAAAAGATTCGCAATGCACAAATACTAATAGCACCTATAAAAGACTGGAAAAGTTGCCTAGTAGATATTTACAATTATTAAATTGAGTATTTACTGTAAATAAGTGATTGCATGTAGATAACACCAGATATGATCACATATTGTCGAACCTCCTTCGACTACCAGGTCCAATGAATTGCATTTGAATCAAATTATACTCAATTCTTCTAATACTACTTATCCTCAAATTATTGATTATGTCAGCCCATCATGTATATACTTAAGTTGATAAATAGCTAGTTTTTGCAGTTCTGCTTTTATTGCATTTACATATGTCATTTCCACCTCACCACTGATGTAAAGTATAGCTTTGTCTACTGCATGATGGTTAGCTTTTAATGTTTGTACTTCTTGCTTTAAAAGCGCTTCCATACCCGAGAAATCATGGCTTTTACCATTAATTTTTAAGTAAACAAGTTCATCAACATAAGCCACATAAATATTCAAATCCCTGTACTCTTTTTTTGCTTTAACTTCTGAGTTGTTGGCACTAGGCAATTCCACTAAATGATGGTCCTTTTGCTGGATGGTGGTGCTTACCATAAAGAAGAATAGTAACATGAAGATGATATCAGGTAAAGCAGTGGTATTGATACTTATGGCTTTGCGTTCTTTTCTTGGTAATTTCATATTATTGGATTTCTTTTTCGCTAATACTAAAGCTAATTTGTTGGTTGATTGCTTGTTGATTTTGTGTTTCTAAAGCGGCAAAATCTGCCTGATAAATAGCTTGGGCTTTTAGGTCCTTCAGCTTGTTTTTACTACGTTTGAGGCAGTCGATTAATTGGATGTAATCTGCATACGAACTGGTGGGCATCATATGGATGCTTACCATCCCTTGCTTCTTTTGTTTAGTGATTCGGTCCAATGCTGCTGAAAGATCTAAGGTAGGGTCTAAATCAAAGACTTCATTGTCCACTAATAACTGAGATTTTTCATTTAGAAAAATTTTTAAAAGCCGATCCTTTGCTATTTTTCCAGACCTTGGATTATCAACTAAAGGAGGAAGTACCATCTCTAGTTGGTAGGTTTTATGGAAGGTAGTTACGATCATAAAAAAGATGAGTAGTAGAAAGGAGATATCGGCAAAAAGGCCAGTGTCTGTTTCGTGATTAAGTCTTCTTTTTCTCATAAGTAGCATTTAATGAGTAGATGAGAAAGCATTAGAAAAAGTTGGTTGTCCTGATTTAAGTTCCTGTATTTCTTAGGATTTTCATGCCCCATTTTGCTAAATAGCTGACAAAGTTCAAGGTTTTGACACCTAGCTATTTACTTGAGCCATTTAATAGACTAACTTTAATTAAAATTCATCGGATGCTACGCTATTTACCACTTTTGCTTTTCATTATTTTGTCCAATGTCGGGATAGCTCAAAAACAAGTACTTTTTGAAAAATTTACGAATGCTTACTGCGGTGTTTGTCCAGATGCAACCCTGCAGCTTAAAGATTTAGTTGCTGAGTATCCTGATCTTATCTGGATTAGCCACCACAAACCAGTTAGCTGGACGGATAATCCACTGACTAATGAACAAAGCATAGCAATCTGGGATGATTTAAATATTTCTGGTGTGCCAAAAGGAATGGTAGATAGAACCTTCTCAGGCAGTAATATAACTTTAAGCCGAAGTCTCTGGGAGCAACGTGTTCTTGAACAATCAGACAATGATGCCTTATTTAATATTGAAATAAAGGATGTGAGTTACGAACCGAATAGTACTCGTGAATTAGCTTTTGAAGTTGAAGCAGAAGCGCTTCTAGAAAATATCGAAGGACCCTTCAGGCTTACGGTATTTATAGTAGAAGATGAAGTGACAGGTACTGAGCAACACAGTTATTGGAATGATGTTGCGGGTCATCCTTTGGAAGGAATGGGAGATGTTATCTGGTCCTATAGCCATAGTAATGTAGTACGCAGCATCCTAAACAATCATTGGGGAGAGTCCGATATTGTGCCCAATAACCCGACGGTAGGAACAACATACAACAAGTCATACAGCTATCTAGTACCCGAAGCATACGATGCAGAACAAATCCAGATAGTGGCAAAAATTTCCTATTTCGATGAAGAAAATAATTATCCAGGTCAGGTTTTGAATGCCTCAAAAACTGTCCTGTCAGATTTAGATATAAAGTTAACAAACAGCAAAACAGAGTTTTTATCAGAAACAACATTAACCATCTCACCAAATCCTACAACCGATTTTGCAAGGCTTAGCTACACTGAATTGCCAAGTGCTATAAAACTTATAAATAATACAGGAAAAGTCCTAAAAGAAATCAGACCAAATGCACTAGAAACAACATTGGACCTAAGTAATCTGCCTAAAGGAAGTTATTATTTAATGTCAAATATTAATGATGTCTGGCATGGGGAATTGCTGCTTGTGCAATAGGAAAAATATTATTTCCAGTATTGGAATCAGGAAAATTTAGGAAGATCTGAAGTTACAAACTTCAGCTAACGGAGGGGAAAATTGTATAACCCGTATTAGTAAAATCAGGAAAATGTATAAGAATCTGAAGCTACAAGCTTCAGATAGCGGCAATAAAGAATACAATTGCTCACAGGAAAGTGGTGGTAAGCCCGACAAATTACTGTCTGAGCGGAGCGCTACGATGATAGAATTAGAACTTTTGTTCTAATCTATATCGAAGGCTTTGGAGTTTAATTTGTTATGATTTTTGGTTCTTTTGATCATAGTAAAAGAATGAGAAGTAAACGTAGAAGCTACAAGCTTCAGATAACAGAGGGGAAAATTGTTTAACCCGTATTAGTAAAATCAGGAAAACGTATAAAGATCTGAAGTTACAAACTTCAGATAACGACAATAAGGAACACAATTGCTCCCAGCAAAGTGGCGCTAAGCCCGACAAATTACTGTCTGAGCGGAGCGCTACGATGATAGGATTCGAACTTCTATTCTAATCTATATCGAAGGCTTTGGAGTTTAATTTGTTATGATTTTTGGTTCTTTTGATCATAGCAAAAGAATGCGAAGTAAATGTAGAAACTATTAACTCATTCTTTAGAGCCTAGGAATATTTATTTCCAGTATTATAAATCAGCAAAATTTAGGAAGATCTGAAGTTACAAACTTCAGATAACGGAGGGGAAAATTGTATAACCCGTATTAATAAAATCAGGAAAATGTATAAGAATCTGAAGCTACAAGCTTCAGATAACAAATAACGAATGAAAAACAAAAGGTAAATAACATATTTCTCGTTGTAAAAGAGTGAAGCAAACATCATTTACAAAAGAATATAGAAAGAATCATTAATTTTGAAAAGCTTATGATTCAGACAAATAACTTATCACATACCTTTTCAGATCAAGTACGAATCACTTTTCCAGATTTTAGTGTCGGACAAAAAGAATCTTTGTTGATTCTAGGTGAGTCAGGTGCAGGTAAAACGACCTTACTACATATTCTTGGTGGAATGCTAAAACCTACGGATGGTGCGGTACATCTAATGAATGAAAACATATACAGTTTTTCTTCGAGAAAGCTTGATAGTTTTCGGGGAGATCATATAGGAATGGTTTTTCAGCAAGCTCATTTTATACCTTCGATTAGCGCCATTGAAAACATACGATTAGCCCAACGAATTGGCTCCAAGAAAGTGGATAATCAGGCTATAAATAATTTGTTTGATCGACTTAACATTGGCCATAGAAAAGAGGCACTACCTTCAGAGATGAGTCAGGGAGAACGCCAACGTTTAGCGATTGCTCGAGCGTTTATAAACACACCTTCATTGGTTTTAGCAGACGAACTTACTTCTGCTTTAGATGATACAAATTGTGCATCTGTAATTGCCTTACTAAAGGAGCAATCCGAGCAAATGGGAACCAGCTTAATTATGGTAACCCATGACCAGCGATTAAAAGAATATTTTTCTAATTCGATCATCCTTAAAAACTGGAATGCATGAGTTGGATTCGATTAGCTTGGAAGAACATAATACATGAGCCATTAACGCTATTGTTACATTTAATGCTCTTTGCCCTGAGTATAGGTTTGATGTATTTTTTATTGATGCTGAATGATCAATTAGTTAAGAAATTTGATAATAATCTGGCTGGAGTGGATTTAGTCATAGGAGCAAAGGGTAGTGGTTTACAAATGATTTTATGTAGCATGTATCATGTGGATGCGCCTACAGGAAATATATCTATGGCAGATGCAAAGCCCTTTTTAAATCCGAATCATCCACTTATTAAAACGACCTTACCCTTGTCACTTGGTGATAATTACAAAGGATATAGAATTGTAGGAACCGAACATGGAGTACTTGATTTTTACAAGGCTAAGCTATCGGAAGGAAGGCTATGGACCCATAGTTTAGAGGCAGTGATTGGCGCCGAAGTAGCGGATGCATTAGGTCTTAAAATAGGAGATCGGTTTTTCTCGTCCCATGGATTAGAAGAAGCCGATGATCTAAGTCATGACCATGCAGCTTTAACGATTGTAGGTATAGTGGCACCTAGTGGAAGTGTTTTAGATCAGCTGATTGTAACAGATACTCGAACAGTATGGGATGTCCATGATCATCAAGCGATTCCTGTAGTGGAAGAAGATGATAGCGAGGATGATCACGCACATGATTCGCATGAAGGACATGACCATGAAGGACATGATCACGCTCATCATGATCACGAAGGGCATGATCATCACGACCATGCACATCATGACCATGACCACGACCATGCCCATCATGACCATGGACAGGGGCATAGCAATGCTAAACCAATGTTGACTCGAGCAGAACTAATAGCAGCTGAGGATCAGGAGATAACGAGCATGCTAATCCGTTATAAAAACAAGACTGATTTTAGAACCTTAAGTTTAGCAAGAAACATAAATGCCAACACCAATTTACTAGCGGCAGCGCCACCAATGGTCCTAAATATGCTCTATGATAAAATGGGTTTAGGTACTCGGGCTTTGCAGTTTTTGGCCTTATTAATAGCGATCGTTTCTGGTATCAGCATTTTTATCTCATTGTTTAACTCTTTGCGTACTAGAAAGTATGAATTGGCTTTGTTGCGTGTTACGGGAGCTAAGCCAGCTAGTCTTTTCGGCTTGATCAGCTTAGAAGGAATAATCCTGGCCTTATTGGGTTTTGTGGTCGGTATTGCACTTGCTTACCTCGTGTTTTATCTTTTTGCTGGACAGTTAAGTGATAAGTATCATTACCAATTTAATCCATTGGTACTTCATCCATCGATTTGGTGGATTTTGTTGGGTTCTGTAGGTATAGGTTTTTTAGCGGCTTTATTTCCAGCGATTAAGGCTTATTCGATGGATATTCACCATACCTTAAGTCATTAAGTTTTAATTAAACTTTAATAGTTTGCATTGACTTTTTTGAACAATGACGACGTTTTATGCTTAGGTCAATGTTGATACAAATATTTTGGCCGTATTTATCGAAATACCATTAATTTTGATGCGATTATGAAAAAGATACAGATACATATATTTCTACTGATTGGGATATTTAGTTTGTTTGCCAATGTTGCTTTTGCTCAAGAAAACACATGGAAAACATTATCTAAACTCACGTATAAAAAGCAGATGGATGAGGTACTGGGCTTTAAGATAGATGTGCCTGTGTTTAGCGAACCTATTAAAGTGCTGGAAGGAACAGAGGTTCAGTTAAAAGGCTATATTATTCCCGTAGAAGGCTACAAATCACACAACGAATTTATCTTTTCTGCTTATCCGTATAACATGTGTTTTTTCTGTGGTGGTGCTGGACCAGAAACTGTCATGGAAGTTAAGTCTATAGAACCCATAAAGTACGTTGCCGACCAAATCACCTTAAAGGGTAGGTTAGTGCTTAATGCGGATGATATAAATCGTCTGATGTATATATTAGAGGATGCGTCGATGGTGAAATAATTAGCTAAAGCTTAATCGAGTATCCATTTGTTTATAGCTTTGCTTGTGCATAAATTCTGACCACGCAAATATTTTTTTCTGCCCATTTTGCGAACTTTTAAAGCAATTTTTTGCAAACTGATATAGAAGATCACCTTTCTCTGCTATATAATGCTCCAGTAATTTTTCAAAGTTTCCATGCTTAATATTAGCTATTTTATAAAATGGATTGAATCCATAAACATGAGGAGTTATATCTCCTTTTTCATCAATGATTAGAGATTGTAGAGCACTAGCAAAGTTGTTTAATTTGATTTTAAAGTTTTCCCCAAAATATTTAATGACACTAGGATCCTCTTTTATCTCATGTTGGTGTAACAAATCGAGTTGTACTTTGTAAGTGTCTGTAGATTCTCTTCTTAGCAAATTAGAGATAATGTATATTTTATGGAGCGTATCAATATCCATTAAAATATCTTGACAATTACTTTTTGCTCTTCCAATGGATTCTAAAGGATGTAGTTGTAGGAGATTGGCTCCCTGTTTGCGTGCCCACTCATCTAAATCTATTATGTTTTTCCAATTATGTGCATTAACAGTGTGGGCAAATCCAAATGGTATATTTTGTTGTTTGATAATATTAATTCCATCTAGCATTTTTCTAAATGCCCCTTTTTGTCCTCGAATTAAATCGTGTTGAGATTCATTGCCATCTACACTAATTGCCATAAAGTCAATAAACGGGAAACTTCGTTTTGCTAAGGATGTTTTTAAAAGCATCCCATTACTAACTAAGGTGTTTTTATAACCAATGGCTTTTGTGAAAGCAAGAACCTTATCTAAATCTTTATATAGAAACGGTTCACCGCCTGAGACGGCAATAGTATTAAATCCAAGCTGGAAAGCTGAAAGCAAAAACGGTTTTATTAGTTCAAGATCAATCACATCCCTGAAATGGGGTGCACTGCTGGAATAGCAGTGACTGCACTTTAGGTTACATTTTAATGTTGGATGTAAGTGAATAATATTACTGCTTTGTTGATTTGATACCATTGCCGAGTCTATTTAAAAGTTTCTGATTTGTTCTTCAACTCCACCAAATTGAAAATCAACCCTAAATAAATCTGGATTTAAAATGCCATACGGGAAAACTTCAAATTTGGTCAATTGATCAATCTGGCCAACATCAACTAATTTTTTCAAATCATCTGCAGGAATTGTTGTGCTTGCTTTTACGGATAAAAATGGAGGTTGTCCTAACCACCAAACCCTTTTTATGGGAAAGTATTCTGCATTGACTTTTGCTAAAACATCTGAATATTGATGCAATGTTTTGGAACAAACTTCGTCTTTTGAAAATTTGGCCATTAAAGCTTCTTTGAAACTTTTTGAGTTCTTCATAATAGTTGAAATTTTAGTTTACAATACCTCATAGTTCACTAATGGAGAGAAAAGGTTACCCCAATGGGAATAAAACTTTATTAATGGCCATTATACTTTGCTAGACTATTGATTGAGCTTACACAGCAGTATTTCTTTCTACTGGCGCTGTCTTCAAAAAGTAGTTGCCCAGTGTATTTCTTAAGGCAAGTGAAGAAGTAAAGTCGATTGTTGGTTGAGAGTGGAACGTAATAGTGGGATAAGCTAAAATTGACGCTTAGTAGTTTGGCTTCTTGTAAAGCATTAATCAATCTTCACTATACTTATCGAGCATTTCCTTTTCAATATCAGTTAAACTTTCAATCCCACTTTTCTTTATTTTTTCTAATATCCGATCTAGTGTTAGGGGAGATTTTTTGGAGTTTTTTATACGTACTTTGGGCAAATTCCACTGGTCTGTTAGTAAGATGTCGGGTCGTTTAATAATGACGAAAAGGAAGATGATAATGGGTACGAGCATCACAGTCGGTATCCACCAATTCGAAATAAAAGCGGCAGGACTAATAAGTAAGGTTACGATAATCCCAGTTAATAAGCCTCCCAAATGTGCCTCGTGACCAATGTTGTCTCTTTGTGATTTTATACCTAATAAGGAAATAGCGATAAAGAGTAAACCAAAAATCCAGCTTTTAATATGAAAAGGAATAAATAACAAACCAATTTCACTATCGGGAAAGAGAATTATGGAAGCTGCTAAAATTCCACTGATAGCACCCGAAGCACCCACTGCAGAATAATTACCATGATTTCGATGAATATAAAGGGCTAATAAATTTCCGCCCAACATTGACAAAAAATAAATAAGTAGAAAGGAAGGTATCCCTAGTAATATTTCGATACTCAAAGCAAATGAAACGAGCGCAAACATATTAAAAGCAAAGTGCAACCAATTGCCATGCAAGAAACCACTAGATATTAACCGGTAATACTGTTTATCGATGAGTATATGATCAATGTGGAATAAGTATTTCTCCTGATAGTAATGATGTTTTAAGCCTTGATAAGTAGTTAGTGCTGTGATAATCGCAAGTATAGTTCCTATTAGACTTTCTGTTCCCATGAATAGAATAAACTTAGTGATTATTTATGACTTTATGAAGACTGTGAAATGAGTCCTAAGCCTAATAAACGGATACCAAAGTTTACAATAAAATAATGATCAACATATGCGGTGAGTCTTATTGATTTAAGGAAAATTCATTTTAACAACAATAAATTATCGTAAAACAATAAAAAATATCCGATTAATAATATATATTTGTTTTATAACAACAAATAAAGCCTTTAATTATGAAAATATTAGTAGTCTTAAAACACCTAATGAACTTTATTTTCTTAGCCTTCATTTTGTCATCAGTATTTATGTTAAGTCGCCCTTTCTTTGATAACTCCATGGGTGAAGTTTCAAATACTCAATTTATTATTGGACAGCTTGTTTTACCCTTGGTTCATGTGGGGTTTATCTTTATGATTCTCTTCTATCTTAGAAAGTTTGTAATCCAATCATTTAAAGGGGATACCTTACAAAAGTCCACAACTAAACATTTAAAGTTAGCCGGAATCTTTTGCATCGTTTATGGAGTCATTAGGCTACCACAAATTTTTGGGATTATTCAATTTTATAGCATTGTAGGGATGGAGAATCCATTTTTGCTGTTTGAAGATTTCTTAAATCTTGGATCACTCTATTATACCATTTTGATAGGATTATTTTTTATCTATCTCTCGAAGATTATGGATCAAAGTAACTTAATCAAGCAAGAAAACCAGTTAACCATATGAGCATAGTGATAAACATAGATGTTATGATGGCTCAGCGCAAAATGCGCAGTAATGAGTTAGCAGAAAGGATAGGGATTACTAAGGCAAATTTGTCTATTCTCAAGACGGGAAAAGCAAAGGCCATACGATTCACCACCTTGGCGAAAATATGCGAAGCGCTGGATTGCCAGCCGGGTGATATATTAGCCTTTGAAAAAGAATAAATCCTGAACGACAGTTTAGCTTTCCTTTAAATCAGTTAGATCTTTTGATAATCGAATATCTCTTGGCCGAGCATTAAATACATGTTTAATAGTTAGCTCGGTCCTAGAGATTTATCGAATAAAGACGTATAGCTTTTTAAGCTTTCCATCTTAAACTACGAACGACGATTATGATTAGCAATACAATCTCAATGCCTCCAATAATGAAGTAATGGGGAAGCCATGCACCACCACCGATAATGTAAACGATGGTTAAAGGTGCAGCCACAATATTGGCCCACCTATTAAATCTATAAGGCAAAACCCAAGAAAGCACAATCATTAAAATCGGAATATTAGTAAGCACAGCCGCAATTCCCATCATACTGGTCACATCAAGCGGAATATCTATTACATTTCCTTCAACTATTTCAATAATGATGGAGAAAATATCAGCGAAAATCATGTTAATCATTACTGTTATCCAGAGTAAGACGGTGACTATTTTAGTATTGGTTTGATCTTGATTCATGTGATTTGATTTTAAGTTTTTTATAAAATAAAGATCAGCGTCTTTTAAGTTCTATTCATTGACCAAAATCAATAAATGAAAAACTTCGTGGCATGAAAAATAAAAACTTCGATACTAAGTATAATTCGAATGAGCGACACTTTGCCTTACGGTGCAGGCTTTATATTTGCGATTAATAAATCATAAAATGTGATTTACTTTATTCTAAAATTGACCCATATGAAAAAGGTGTTATCCCTACTATTCGCTTGTCTTGTAAGTATATCATGTAATGATCAATCCGCAGTTAAGGATATAAAAAGTAAAGACGAAACTAGCTTTATTAATAAAGGCCATGAGCTAGTCCATAAAATGGTTTCAAAGGTTGGCAGCCTTGAAAAACTCAAGAATAAAAAAGATGTTAGCTATAAGTACACCTATCTAACTCCTGATGGCAAGACTGATGTTTCGATAGAAAAATACCTATTCGAAGGAGAATATTCTTACGGAAAATATATAAAACATGAACGTACGCTTCCTAATCTTGAAGGCGTCATAGAACAAGGATTTAATGGTAAGGAATATTGGTTAAAGCAAAATGGAGAACCCCTAACAAACAAAGAATATTTAAAGAAAGTAGCGTTTAACAGACCAACGAATTATTACTGGTTTGCCATGATGCAAAAACTGTTGGACCCAAATCTTACTTATGAGTATCTAGGTCAAAAAACAATAGATGATCAAGGATACGATGTCGTTAAAATTTCGTTTAAGTCGACCGATAATAAACCAAAAGACATTTATCAATTATACATCAACCAAAAAACTTCATTAGTTGATCAATTTCTTTTTACCGTGGCTGATTTCGGAATTATGAATCCTAAGCTAATGAAAGTAGAATATAAAAAAGTGGAAGATTTGCTCATCCCAAATAAGAGAAAGTACAAAAACTCTAATTGGGATGCTGAAATAAATCAAGAACCTTGGATATCTGTTAGCTGGGATGACATAAAGTTTAATACAGGAATTAGTAAAGATGAATTTGAACTATAACTTAGTTAGTGCTTAATCATTAAATACATAAAAGGCTTCCTATTGTAAGAAATCATCGCATCAAGGGCAAGGCAAGATTTGATCGATGATTTTTTCGATTTTCAATGGGTAAGTGCTCAGCCATTTTTAGGTAATGGCCATCTGGATATTGCTGGTTTGCCATCAGGAGAATAGGGAATAAATCCATTCTATCTACCTCTTTGACGGCTTGTTTAGGCCAGCTATTTTTTGCATCTGCATACGGGGTGATATAATCAAGCGCTTTTCGCAATCTTGAAGGTTCACTTTCTCCTTCCCAAATATTAATACCTAGCTTCTCAGCTAAGTGAGCAAACACAAACATAGCATGTAAATTAAACATACTATAAAATAATGGACGAGTTCGAGCCATTTCTTCTGGCATAGATCCATCAGGTTTAATTTGCTGATGTAGACGCTGTTTAGTGAAGTTGGTGGCAATTTCTTTAGCGGCTTTTTGATGATCAGTGTATAGCGCAAAATACAAGGCTTGAACATCATAAAATGAACCATGATTATTTTTGGCTTCAGCTTCTTCAAGTGCCATGGGGTTGGTGGTGAGCCAGACAAAATATTGCCTTGCCCATTCTTTGAGTTCGTTTTGCTCTTTTTCTGATAGTGCACCAGATTGCTTAATGAGCAAGGAAGCTTCTAATGCTTGAATTAGGAGTCTACCATCTAATACACCAGACTTACTTCCTTCATTATGCCCTGGTCTTATTTGAGCATGATTTACATTAGGGTTCATGCGAGTGGCTTGGTCAATAAACCAAATGCGAAGAAGCTCAGCGACCTTTATGGCATATTTATCATCTTCCGTGAAGTAATAACTTAGCCCTAAGGTTTCGCTGTGTCTAGCTAGATCCCCTAATCTTTGTCTGTCAGAAAAATCCAGACTTTGACTGTTTGGATTGGTTTCGCCATCACGACGAATAAATGGTAATCCATCAGGTTTATCAGGATTTGGCCACCAATATCGACTGTAACTGGCATAGTCGTTTTTACTACCACTCGGTGGGAGTGTCTTTTTATCGATCACGCTCATTGGATCTGCAAGAAGTGAAACTTGGGCATCCTCAAGTAATTTACTGTAAGCGTTTAGGAGTGCAGGATCTTTATTTTCAATGCCATTTTTGACACTAGAAAGATAGTTGTGATCGATCAATATGGTTTCGGTACCGTCTTTAGCTTTGTCTGAACAACTCCAAAATAGAACTGGAATTAAAAGAATGGCTAGGATAGTTCTTATTGTCATGACTTTGGCATTGGATTAAACCTAGATGAAGATAAGCATTGTGATCATGAGTATTTGCTATTTACTAAATTCAGGATTTCGGTATTTAATCCTAGGGTAATCGGACATCCTGATATTATCCTTTTCTAGTTCTCTAAGTGCATTTTTGGCTATCCATTGTGCAGCAGGACTTTCAAATTGCAATAATTCTTTAGAGACCATTATGGCCTTTTTATTTAAATCAATATTCCTTTTCCCAATATTGCGCAAAGCCCAATTGACAGCTTTTTTTACATACAATCTATCATCATTTGCCTCTCGCTTGATGATAGAAAAGAAGGGTTCAAATACTTCGTTTTCGGAAGTTTTATCAGCCATACAATAGGAGGCAATTATGGTAAAGCCAGCTCTTTTTTGGAATGTTTGTTCTCTTGCTGTCCACTCCATTATTTTCGGAATGGCAAATTTACTTTTTGAAAAAAGACCCATGCAAAAGCTATCACAAATTTCCCAATTTTCAAACGTGCTTACCCATTTTTCCATCAGCACTTCAGTAACATCCTGAGGTTTAAACAATTTACTACACAATAGACGTCCCTCATATATGCCACTATCAAAAAGCGCTTGAGCCAGCTGATTGTCTTGTCCAATTTCTTTGGCGATCTATTTCAGCTCACCATGATAAATGCCTAGCGCATTATTTGAGATAACCCCAAATTTTTTCTCTTTAAAAAGAACCTTTCCCTCATCCTTTAGCTCGTAAAGACGCTGTATAATTTCGTCTAGTGACATTTATTTGTTATTGTTAATCTCGATAGCTTGTTCTATATAATAAGCAACTGCCTGTTTATCTAGTTCTTTCTGTTGAAGCACCCTTATCGCCTTGCCTTGCCCGGTTAGTAATCCTAATTTATCCTTCATTCTTGCTCCTTTCAAAAACCCAAAATCTACTCCATAGGGTCTGGTACGCATATGGCAAATACCTCCTTTATCGTTTGAGTAAGTCGTTATTCTTTCTTTTTTTGTTTCAACGATTCCATCGTAAGAAAGTAATAATGCTCTTGCTTTTAAAAATAGCTCTTTAAAGTCTGATTGTAGGTCTTTATCAAATTGCATCTTGGTGGATTTGTGGGGCATATACCTAATCAAATTTCGCTAGCTAATTTATTTCGGTAATGATAAAGTCAGCAAAAAGCACTTCTTCATCTCTCAAGTCTTCAGCATATTCTAAACTTCGGTAAATTCCCCATTTGGGTCTTACAAAATCTGCATTAGGTCTCCAATTAATAATGGAGGCTATCGAATGGCTTAGCAAAATTTCACCTGTGTTTACTTTCTTAATTTCAATGTCATATGTTCCTTCCATCCCATATTTTATAGTTTCAGATACTTCAAGCCAAGTATCTAAAAAAGGTGCTAAGTCGACTTCCCGTAACCTGATGGAGGTCTCTGTTTCTGCGTAACGTAATTCTAATTGGTCTGGACTTCCTTTGCGAGTTGTAAGGGTGTACATGGGGTGACTTGCGAACTCTCCACCCACTGACTTTAATTGATGTAGATGTGTAAATTTAGCAGAGGATTGAAAACCTGCATTAAGCTTAAACTTCCAACTATAATTGACTTTTTCGTTCTCTATTCCTAATAAGTTATCTGGAGATGGAGCATAACTTTTTATTTCATTTCGTTGCCTATCAAAAATGATGCATCGATCATCATCTGGTGTTGTGTGGATATGGAATCTAAAAACATGCTTATTTAATTCAGTATCAAATAGTTCATCAATGTGTTCACCGAATTCAGCATGATTACAATCAGGAACTTCAACAGGATTTTGTCCAGGAGCTAAGACTGAAGTGATTAAGGCATAAGTATCTCCAGGACCGTCTGCCTGTAATGCAATGCCTTCAATTCTTTCTAGCTTTATAGTAACAGAATTGTTAACTAGGTTTGGATCTTCATATGAATTCTGAAAGAGCTGTTTAAAGTCTATGCTGATACTCACTTGGGTCATATCATCATTAAATATCTGTTGTATTTCGGTTCTGCTTTCTTCGGCAAGACCGTGGTCATAACTTATTATATTTTCTAATTTTTCACTCAAGTCACTTTTGGCGAACCAAGTAATTATGTCCTCAGAAGATGTTACTGATAGGTCTGTCATTATTTGACTTGGAAATGCTGAAGCTTCATCACTTTTTCTGCAACTTGCTAAGCTGATCAAGGTGATTATCGAGATAATAAAAAAGGGATTTTTCATAGATGGAGGATACGAGAATTAAGGTTTTAGATCAGGAATAAGGCTCGATGTTTTTGTGCCATTTATCCACAGTACGATGATTTTTTGAAAAGATACATTCGAACCATAAGATAGAACAAAAAGTGCTTAGGAAATTTTCTTATTGGTTATTTCTTTGCTCCTCTTTTAAAATGTTCCACTAAAACACGCTTTGATTTGTTATGACTATCACTAACTAATGAAATATAGCCAAAGCTATCTTCCTCAAATTCAACTAAATAAGTATTAAAGTATTCTCCAGCTTTGATGTCATTATAGATAAAAGGTATCACAGGCTCTGAAGCGTAGGAAGGAATGCCCCATTTCCCATCTTTTTGATAAACTGCCATGGTTTGTTCCACACCCCTCATAGGTATAAATTTTACTTGATCATAGATAAAATCAGGTTCAATAGTATAACTTGAATCTATAGGAATTAAGTAGCGTTGATTAGTTAATAAATCAATTCCTTTCAAATTTTCGGTACAGCAAAGTGCATACTTCGAATCCTTCTTTAGGAGGGCGAGATTTGTGTTTAGTTCTATGATTGTGTCGAGTTTTAATTGGCTGGTATCTCTAATCTTGATCCCAGAAGTATCGCTGGTAAGTCTCCAATAATCATATATTAATTCATAAGATCCGTCTGCATTTCTAGATGAATATTCATTTAGTCTTGAGTGATAGGCTAGGCATGCCCCGATTTCATTCGATAGTTTGGCATTTTTGAGATGGCTTCCTTTTGTATTTATATAAAAACTGCCACTGCCTTCATCTACTTTGGCTATGAGCTCCTTTTGCCCACCTCCTTGCTTATTCTTGAGACCATGATATCTGAAGATAAATGGTTCTGCCTCGCTATATTTTGGCTTAATAATCCATTTGCCTGTATTATTAATGTAGCCATAATAATTACCCTGTTTCACGATGGCTAGACCATACTGGAACAATGAAGCTTCCTCAAATTGTGGGCTTATTATTGTGTTACCCTTAAAATCTGCATAGCCCCAAAGTGTATCA
Organism: Saprospiraceae bacterium; assembly: GCA_020629035.1. GTDB lineage: Bacteria > Bacteroidota > Bacteroidia > Chitinophagales > Saprospiraceae > JAHDDO01. The sequence goes on from JAHDEC010000001.1 coordinate 191,769, forward strand.
TATTTGATGGGATACCAATGGCTGCTAAATAAAATACCGTTATTATACTTATTAATTAGATATTCATTCGATGTACAACTCGATATTAATACCAGTAAAAAGACGATTAGTTTCTTCATTAAAATAGCAACTATCCTTTAAAAGTATGCTGTGCTCAATTAAGGAGAAACCATACAGCGGACATACCGATTGTTTACTCTTCTTTTTCCTTTAATTCAAGGTATATTTTTCTCTATATCTCGAAGGACTTTCTCCTTCCTTTTTCTTGAATAATCTTGAGAAGTATTGAGGATATTCAAAACCTAATTCATAAGCTACTTCTGAAATGCTTTTTTGTGGATTTAAGAGGATTTGTTTGGCTTCATCAATGAGATACGACTGCAGGTGTTCTATGGTTGTCTTACCAGTTTCTTTTTTAAGTGTATCACTCAGGTAGCGTTGTGAAACTGACATTGTATTCGCAAGCTGTTCTATGTTTGGTATTCCTTGTTCTTTTAGTTTACCAGCTTTAGAGTAGGCGTCCAAATGCTTATTAAATTTCTCAACTAAATTATTGGATAGATTTTTTCGATTTAAAAATTGTCTCTCGTAAAATCTGTTAGCATATTTGAGAAGTGTACTCAGTTGTGAAATGATGATGTCTTTACTAAATGCATCCTGGTTATTCTGATATTCTATTTCGATATTCTCTACGATCGCCTCCAATTGCCTTTCTTCTTTTGGGGAGAGATGTAAAGCTTCATTTACCGCGTAAGAAAAGAATCCATATCTCTTTACTTGATGCGCTAATTCGGTTCCGATTAGAAAATCTTCATGAAAATTTATGGAAAAACCTTTTTGCTCAAAGACTACTCGACTATCCCATTGCATGACTTGTCTCGGAGCAATGAATATTAATGCGCCATTAGTAAAATCATATTTTGTCCTACCATAGTTTAGTTCACCCTTGATAGTTTTCTTTAAGCTGATAGAATAACAATCATTGGTAATGGGTGGTGAACTTTCTTTAGGACAAGGAAGAAATTGATCTCCTTTGGCAAATAAAACATTAAACATAGGATGTTCTGGCTTAGGTAATTCAAGGTATTTTAAGTAAGCCGATAATGTTTTAAAATGCTGCATGGACTAATTCTTTACTGCTCGTTCAGCTGTAACTAGGTGCTGATTATAAGTATTCATTCTTTTGAGTGCTTGACTATCTAAAAGTACAAGAACAAATAGAAATGCAACAACTCCAATACAAATGGCTCTGATGCTTGTATTTGAAACAAAAATGGCAATCAGAGCTGTAACCAAGATAATGGCCGGAAATACTTTTAAAGCAACGTTTTGGTAAGTTTTTATGGTTTTGTTTGTACTTGCTATTTCTGCTTGTATCATAGCCGTAGGATTGGCAGTAAAGTCCTTTTCGAAATTTGCCAACTTGGACTTGTTGCTAAAGTAAAAACTTATTCCTGCCATCAATAGCAATCCTCCTGCCACCAGCATAGGAATGAATAATGACTTGTGCAAAGCTGCTGTTCCCATTTGTTTGAAATAGAAAGCTATTAATAAGTAGGTGACACCAAAAAGCATAAAAAATATGGAAGATGTTATTTCTCCCTTAGCCCAATGGTTTGCTGCAGATATTATTTCCATAATTTATTGACTATACATTCCATGTTAAACCAGTAGCCTCCTCGGATATTTTCCATAATCTTTCGGCTGTGGCCTTATCTTTTGCGTGAGCTTCTAACTTGTGTTCTCCTACAGGACCTCCGGTATTCATTCTTTTGGTCGGGCCATAAAATCCAGTTGGATTTAAATGTGCTTCGGTGGCACACATTAACATGGGATAAGCTCCTTTCTCAGCTGATTGTACCATAGGAGTCAATTTCATAAGTTGCCAAATGAAACGAGTTAATAAACTACCACTGGTTTTAATCAAGGATGTTCTGGCCGCACCAGGATGGCAAGCGTAAACCTTAAGCCCTGTTTTTCCGGCTTTTGCTAATCGGTCTTGTAATTCATAAACGCACATAATTTGTGCTAATTTGCTTTGACTATAAACACCATTAGGACTGTATTTCTTATCCCAGTTCATATCGTCAAACTGGATGGTTTTAATACCTAAGGTATAGCCCATACTACCCACAACTACTATTCGTCCTTTTGACTGTTCGATTAAAGGATAAAGTAATCCTTGAAGTAAAAAATTGCCGTAGTGATTTACACCCAACTGACTTTCAAATCCATCAACCGTAAGTACCTGTTTTGGCACTTGAGCAATGGCTGCATTACAAATTAAGGCATCAATTTTCGGAACAGTTTTGATAAGTTCGGCTGATGCATTTTTTATAGATGATAGTTCAGCTAAATCCATGGTGATATTCAATACATCGATATCATCACCTAGCGCTTGTTTTAAATGGCTAATGGTAGTGCCTGCTTTTTGTGGATTACGATTTAACATCACCACCTTTGCACCTTTCGAGAGCAAAATCCGAGCTGCTTCGTACCCAGTTCCACTAGTTGTTCCCGTTATGACATAGATTTTACCACTTAAATCTTCGATTCTCTCGGGTGTCCAACCTTGTTTGCCGAAATTATTTTGCTTCATTTGTCAATGCTGTTTTTTGTTGATAAGAATATCACAAAGTTAGGGCTCAGCAGATCGAAAGTTGTATACGTATTTTCGATTCTTGTATACTTTTTGGTTTTATTGCTTGTTTATCTCTTCTAAAGTTTAGGGGTTAGTGGTCCACTTTCATGTCACCATATTCCCCATGTAAGCAGGCAATTATTTGGTTACCTCCAGGTTCTCCTGCATGATAATGATAGCCTCTAATATCATCTTCATGCCCTCCACATTTATCCAGATTACTCGGTTTATTTCCTTCTTTATCTAATAATGCATAAATACCAAATCCATCCATTGCATATCCAATCATTGGTGCATGATTGTCACTTTGTTCGATTTCTTTTGTACATCCTGTGACTGCATGATAATGATAGCCGGAATGAGGATTTACGTGTCCTCCGCAATCATCCAGTGGGGCTATGGTATGTGCATTTAGAATGGCCTCAGTTGGTGCAGGCGGATCAAAATTTACGCCGTTGAATGCTAGGCCCATTACACCTCTTCGTACTTTCGAAGATTTACTTTTGTATATAGGCTTAATGGGAATGTGGTAGGTAGTTATATGCTCATGATAAAAGGACGGCTGACATTCTACGCAATGATTTTTATATATTTCTTCGACATCTGGTTTTGCTGCACCTTCACATTGCTTTTGTGTGAAAGTTACTTTAATAGAGCCATCTTCATTATATAAACTCCATTTAGAGTCGGCATAGAACTCTTTTATATTCGAAATAAAATGACCGTCCACATCATATACTTTACCTCCCTCAAACCAAATGCCTCCTTTTTCTTTTGAATCATCAATGTGTTTTGGACACCAAGGACCCATGGTATGTTCAGTCGGTTCAGATTTAACAACCAGCTTATAACATTCCGTTTTTGTACCTCCTGAAAGTTTGTATTCGATCGTTTCGATTTTCTGAAGCAAATTTTCTTTTATGAAGAAATCTGGGTTTACTGGAATGATCATTCCCTTTATTGCTTTGTTGTTCTCTTGGCAACTTGTCATAAGAAGCATACATATACTCAGGCTTATTAAGATTTTGATTCTATTCATTTTGGTGATTTTTTCACTTTTTTGGTTGCCCTTAAAGTGTTTTATTAAATTGAGTATTTAAGGATTTTAATCCTTCGATATTTCGTTCAAGCACAAGTTTTACATCTTCAGTTTTTATATGTCCCAATATTCCCCATGGGCCATGATAACCTTCTTCTTTAAGCAATTTAATCATTTCAAATTCATAATCTCCTTTACCTATATCCATTATTTTAGGCCCTTCTTTTTTGACTCCATTAAGGTTGACATACGACAAATAGGGTCTTACTAATTTTAGATTCTCTTTAAAGTTTCCAAGATCTTCATGGGCATGGTGGAAATTATAAACCATGGTGATCCCGCTTTGATCTAGTTCGTTTATTATCTTGATTTGATTCATTGGACTACCAAACCAACCCTTATGATTATATAGTGCCAACTCGCAGCCTAGTGTATCGGTTCTAGATTTGATATAAGTAATCATATTTACAGCCACATCTAAGGCTTTCTCATCATCAAGATTTTCAAAGAAATTATTATTAAAACTCACCCAAATAGCTGGTTTTTGATCAACTAATTTTAGTTGTGCTAGCAGTGTTTCATTTTCGGCACTTAATTGATGGAGACTGTCTTTGGAAGCATTTAACCATAGGAAAGCAGAAGTAATTTCAATGTCATTTTCTTTTGCTAAATCAAATTCAACTTTTAACTTGTCATATTCTGCTTTTCCTCTGTTATATCCATATTTTTTCAAACCCAATTCTTTAAGCATCTCCATTCGTTGCGCTGGGTTTCTATCTAAAGAATCAAAGCCAAGAATACACCATGCAGATACTTCTTGGATATCGACGAGTTGTTCTGTATTGTGGTTACACCCACAAGTGAGTATCAATAATAGACAAGCGATCATTGATTTCATTAGTTTGTTCATAAGCTATACGTACATTATTGATTGGTATAAAGATATCTTTTGTTAATGAGCGCTTCATAATTCCCAAGTCCACTTAATGATTTCTTCCACTGCCTTTGGATTTATTTCGTAGCGTGGATCTTGCTTCTCTGTTAAATAGTGATCTACATTTTGGATAAGCTTAGTTTCAATGTTGTGATTATTCAATCGCTCCAAAACCATTAATTCATGTTGACTACTTACATGTAAATCCTCCGATCCAATAATGTATAAAACAGGCACACTACAGTTTTTATAGGTCTTTTCATGGGCTTGTTTCATCAGGTCCACAATCACTGGATTAACGATATGCCGACCCTTCTTAAAGTCCATTTGTTTTATAATGGGTTTGGCTTTTTGCTTGGTTGTTTTAAAGTCATCTTCGAGCGAAATTATGTTAGCTAACTCATCCAAAAAATTAAGAACTTCTGCTGATGTTTTATGCTTAACCTTGGACCATCCACCTTCCATACTAGTTGCTTGGTATTTTAGAAAAGCTCCTTTGTTTTCCACAGGAGTAGCCATCTGTATTAAAAAATCAAAATAACAAGCTTCAGCATATGCTCCAATGGAGGCGATTCCACCTAAGCTATGCCCCAATACGCCAATTTTTTTATTTGACATACCTTTCTTTTCCTTCAGTCCTTGAAAAATACAAACTACATCGCTTGTTAGACTCGAAGCCATATCATCAAATTTGCCAGTAGATTTTCCAATACCTCTATCATCAAATCTACATACCGCAATGCCTTGTTCCAAGAAATACTCAGCTAGCCTATAGTGTGAATGTCTAGTATCTTTCCCACTGCCTGGTATGATTATTATTAGCTTTTCAAATCCCTCTTTAGGATAAATCAATGTTCCAGCAAGTTGTAGATTGTCCTCGGCATTAAAAAAAGATAACTCCTCCAATGCTAAATTATCTGTCCGATTAATTTTTTGTTCGTACTTAAAAATAGCTTGTCCCCCAGCGTTGTAAGTAAAAAAGATGAACAGAATTAATTGTCTAAATTTCATTATCTCCTGTGTTGAGTGGGCTTCAAAAGAATGATGAAGAAGGTCTTGTTTCTCCTTTAAATCACCCCATGTTTAGCCTTAAGTTCTTTCACGTATGTTTATGGTTTACTTTCAATAGGTATTTAATTATTAAAGGAGTTAACCATCATCTACCAATAACTATTTGCTCAATCACCTTATTATCAGTAAGTACATCTCTAAGCACCAATAAATAGTTTCCTGAAGGAATATCTCCTACATCTATTTGCCCAACATTGGTAATAGACCTTATTACTTTTCCATGTAAATCGTACAAATTAGCATGGAAAAACAAATCGCCATTTACTCTAATGTTTATAATGTCACTTGCTGGGTTTGGATAAATATCAATCTTAGCATTAGCTATAGTGTAGCTAGACGAAACTAAATCCGTACCATCACAATCTTCATCAATATCATTGTTGGCTATTTCTTCTGCATCTGGATTTATATCTGGATTATTATCGTCGCAATCAGTATCTGAGTCGAAACCATCTTGATCTAAATCATCATCTAAGGTGGCTTCATCACAATCATCGTCTATTCCATTATATACTAATTCTTCTTGTCCAGGATTTACAGCTGGATTAGCATCATCACAATCCACATCACTATAAAATCCATCACCATCAGCGTCTTCCAAATCTGGATTGTAAAATCCAAAATCAATCGTATTGTTTCCAGCTGGATCATAATCAATTAATCCATCTTGAGGATCACCATCATTTAAAGGCTCGCCATCCACGGTAAGCGTAACAATTCCAGAGAAGATATCTGTAAAAGCATTACCGAAACCATTGTTATCGAAGTCAACATCATTATTTGCATCTGCCACAAAACCTGTAGTGGATACAAAATTTTCTAAAGGTTCGCCTGGGCCCCAATTATCTACCTGCCAAACAAAAGTCACGTAGTTGCCAGGGAGTAGGCCGCCAAAACGATAATAACCTTCTTCATCAGTCACTTGGACACCACCAAAACCTCCAGAATCTGGAATTTCATCTCCGTCCGAATCTCGCCATATTACCACCGAAACTCCAGGTATTCCAGGTTCCTCAGGATCATTGATTCCATTTCTATTGTAATCATTCCAAACTCGATTTCCGATCGAAACTAATTCTGGGCTTAAGAGTACATCATTACAATTTGCCCTACAAAAGGACATATCATTAATAGCGTAAATCATTTCTTCTCCTAATGACTTTCCTACTTCTAAAAAGGTAAGTGCATTATTGTTAAAGTGATGAATGGCATTCTCCGGAGACTCTTCTAAAGACTGATAGAATAATTTGGTGTTTACAAAGCCAACCTTGCCTCCAAAAGCTTCATCATTACATCCTACATTTTCTTGTGCCACGGATATAATTTCTTGCATGTCTCTAACCCAAGAATCATTCGAGCTTAATAAACCACCATGACCAGAACTCGCGATAACAAATGGAAGATCTGGTGTTTCTAAATCAGCTCTAACATCGTTTACAAGATGATTTAAATTACTTTCATACTCATTTAAGAAAGCTTCAGACGCACCATCATTCCAGCCTTGGAACCAAGCAAAACCAGCAATTTCATGCCGAGCTTCTCCTATGCTTGGAAATTCCGTAGCTATATTTTGAGTAACATTTCTAACTTGATCTATCATGGTGGTGTAAAGCGATCCAGTCGTTCCCCCTGCTGAAGGAGGACGAAAACTTTCAGCTAAACTTGCACCACCCCAAGCCGTCTTAATAATTAATATCGGATCGTCATAATATCGATCCAACTCATGGGCGAACATCAATTCGGGTCCAAATAAATTTTCATTGGCTCCTTGACCAACCGTGACATTGGACCTAATAAGCTCATTGCCATTATCGAAATATAAATAGGCATCATCAAGTGTATTCCAGTTGTTTGCAGTGCCAATGTCAGACCATTCACCATCCTCATCTCCTTGGATGACATCCACTAAACTCCCAGGATCATTTTCCGGGTCCTCGATAGTCCCATAACCTTGCATATTAGACTGGCCAGCTAAAATAAATACTCGTAATTTCTTGCTGCTTTTTTCTTGTCTAGTCACAATCGGCACATAACCAATCTCTAAACCGCTTGGCGGTTTAACAATGACATTAGGATCAATGGTCGCTAAACTACCAACGGAAGGTGGCTCCAAATACTCATCTGTATAATGCCAGTTGGCATGGATTAATTCGACTCTTTCTTGCATCTTTTCTCGGACATCATCTGGATAGTTTGCGTGTATTACTGCAGGTTGGTCGATAAATCGATACCAATAATAAGTTAAGGTACTCCCATCACCCAAATCTACTTCAAAAGGCCCTGCACTCGGCCCTGGATTATTCCAAGGTCCGTTTGGATCTTGCCATTCGCAATCGGGTTCTAGTGGCGTCAGGTAGGTAATTTCACTTCTTTCGCTTATAGGTACTGGCGTTTCTAGCAGGTTAGTGGAGCTAGGCACCTCGGTTTCATGAATGGGACTCCATTCATCGTTATCGTTGAGTTTGAAATATTCAGGGAGCAAAAAGTTGGTTTCTTTCTTACTCACTATATCGAGATCAAAAGTATAGCCCATGGTATTGGCCGATTGCTGGGCATTGTTCATGAAGACTAAATCTATTTCATGTTCGATCCCATCTTGACCATCTTCCGTTATTTCACCTATCAAGGAGCCACCATTATTTACAAAAGAGACATCGAATATTCCTGCTTGACTTAGAGCGGGTTCTACTTTTTCACCACCATTAAACCAAGATTCCATAGCTGTCCAAAGTGCATCTTTGGAGTATACTGATATTTTGTTCATCAATATCGCATTATTGTCACCACATGAAGGCAATTGCATAGCGGCTATTTTCGCATATGGAATACCATCATCATCTTTCGAGATAATGGCGGGAGAATCTGCATGTTCTAAACCAAAACCTATATTGGGATCCGAGGGTCTACTGTCTAAAAACAATCCTTCTAAACTTGGGTCTTGCAATACTGGCTCAGTCCAGAAAGTGGGTAAAAAGAAGCTTGCTGGTCCTTTAAAATTGGTAGAGTTAAGAAAGAGTGTCCAACATTGATTCCCTGTATTAATAGCTTGTCCAGCTGTTTCACTTAGTGGGTCTGTTAATGGCAAAGGAGTGTAGCCATAGCCAAACAACTCACCATTGAGACTTTGTGCCATATTTAATCCATCAGGTGCCCATAAAAGCGCATTAGATAATTGGGCTACACCGTATTTTCCTCCGGGTGTACTCCAGTCTCTCTGACCATTAGGCAAATTATTACTTCGACCTGCACCGGGTCCATTGGCCCAAGCAAAAAAGTTAAACGATACACCACCCATGATAAACTTGGGTGCTTCTTTTCCAAAGCGAGTGTCTCCCCACCAGCCTAAACCACCTTCGATGGTAGTGTAAAATTGCTCGGGCTCATCTCCTGTGCGTTGGGTACTTAACCAACAGCCAGCTAAACCCATTTGGAAATTAGAGGCTCCTGGATATTGAGCAAATGTAGGCCATGCCGCACTATACAATGTGTAGCCTGAACCAAATGCATCATCACTGACATTTTCGGTTGTTATCCAAGTAAAACCACTTCTATTTCCATTGGTAATTTGCCCGATTGTATCATTGGAAAAAAAGGAAACCAGTGAAAAAATTAGCAGAAGAAAAAAGAAATTTGGTCCACTATTGTTCCTTTGCTCGATCGAAAATTGAGATCTAAAAAATGGTTTTTTCATTTGTATGTCTTGAATTTGATAGGTCTTAAATACATAGCATGATGCCTAAAAGGTAAGGACTATCCACCATTATTCTTGAATGACGCGGCTTATATTTTCTATCAAGAAGCTATTATTATTTTCGAGATAGTAGACTTTGGTGCTTTTCTCTTTCTTGCCATCATTAACATACATGATGCCTGTTGCGCGTCTGCCATTTCCAATACTCAGTGGTGATGGATTTAAATTGAAGAGCTTTTCTGTGTACACTTTATCAAGCAGTTGTGCCTGTTTTTTACTGCAGTGACATTTAGGCAAACGATATTGTTCAGTAAGATTATTACAGGACAATAGCGAATTAATGGCTTGGTCTATGTTTAGTTTTATTTGTTTCAATGTTGCTTTCTGTTGAGCAAAAGACGCTAAGTGATTTAGTGTGTCGACAAAGTTTGTATGCTTTGAGTGGATGGATATCTTATAGTGTTTTGGCCAATGTTGTGTATCTTTATTAAGGTGTTTATAACTCACTAAAACACTATCGTCTTTATAGTAATAGCTCGTTTTTATAAGTAGTCCAGCTGCATTGTAGATATTTGTCTGATGAAGGTTCTGGCCACCTTTAAATACAATGATAGATTCTTGTAGGTTCGATTCGTCCTTGTAGATGGGCAGGATTGTGTAGTTACATCCAAAATCACCGACAAGGACTTTATTGATCTCATCAGCTGTTTGTTTATGCTCTTTCAATGCCAGTTGACTTTTGCAACTTAAGCAAAGTATGAATACTATAAAGGCTAGGCATTGAGCGATATATGAGTAAGGTCTTTTAATGTTTGTTATTTAAGTTTTTGTAGACTTTTTTAAAGATATAGCCTTCTCATTACAACTCAAGCCACTTTTACGACGGTTCAACTTTTATTCCTTCCATTTGCTTCAAAAGCATGGCATATTTGGATTATCAATTGATATGCAACTTATTATTAATTATCAAATCACAAAAAATGTCTTACTCAACTATATTTTCATTAGCTAATATGCTCGCCATGTTTATGTGGCTTTTAATGTTGATTGTACCAAATTGGAAACCCACGAAGTTCTTGGTCGATTATAAGATAATCCCTATAGCTTTATCAGGGCTGTATGGATTCTATATTATCCAAACTATGCAACAGGGTATTGCGATGAATTTTGGAAGTTTAGATGGAGTTATGGGTTTATTTACTCATGAAAGTGCGACGCTCGCAGGTTGGCTGCATTACCTAGCTTTTGATTTGTTAGTGGGTATGTGGATGCTTACTCAAAATAGAACGATCGGCATACATCCACTGCTAATGATACCTTGTTTGCTTGGTTCTTTTATGTTAGGTCCTATTGGGTTCTTAGTATTTATTTTATTTAAAAAACTTACAAAATAGAAGATCATGAATGATGTAAAAATGGTGTATCACACGATAAAGAATGAAAGTCCAGTTGTTTTTTGGATACTTGTTTCCCATGCTTTAATGTTTGTGTTGTGTCTGATAGGTTTAGCGGTAGATGATCGAGTATTATTGGGTGTAAATGTTTGGATCAAGCCTTTAAAATTTGTTATTTCTTCGGCTATATATATTGCTACTGTTGCCTTTTTATTACCTCTCTATCCTTATTCAAAGAAGAAGCAAAAAATCATTAATGGTATAGTTGCTTGGACTATGTTAGTGGATGTAATTATCATTGTGTTGCAAGGGTATAGAGGAGTGCAATCGCATTACAATGTCAGCACAGCATTTGATGGAATATTGTTTATGATCATGGGCGTATTTGTAGGGATTAATGTGATTTTTATGGCCTTGTTTATTATTGATAGCATTCGATTAAAACTAAAGACTACTAAATCAATCCAATGGGCTATTGTATTAGGTTGGTTGGTTGTATTTTTTGGGAGTTGGATTGGTGGACAGATGATCAGTCAGTTTGCTCATAATGTAGGTGTTGCTGATGGTGGAGCTGGAATCCCAGTCTTAAATTGGAGTACGATTGCAGGAGATTTGAGAGTAGCCCACTTTTTTGGATTACATGGAATACAGATTATTCCAATATTTGCTTACTTACTATTTAAAAAATGGCAAGCTACTGATAAACAACAAATAGCCTTAGTGACTATATTTGGGTTAATCTATGCAGGATTAATTGGCTTCACCTTTTACCAAGCAAAGCAAGGCTTACCCTTTATAGGTCTTTAGAACCATTACGAATGAGTATAATTAGCAGAAGAGTCAAGTATTTAGGATTTAATGACATCCTTTTCGGTTTATCAGGGGTGATTATCCTAAGCCTTATTATCGACTATCTTTTTAATAATTCTTTTGTTAGACTTCCGCTTGGTAAAGCAATGGTTAATTGGGGAGTTTCCTTGTTTTTCTCGATTATAAACTGGGTTATTTTGACGGAAATATTAATTGCTCTAAGGAAGCGTTTTCCTTCCATTGAAGATACCTTGAAACGCATTCTCATATTATTGGTTTTTATTGTCGTGACGATTGTTACGGTAGATATTATCGGTGGAATATTGCTAAACTTTGCTTTTGGAGGTAATTATAATCCAATCCAACGAAATAAATTACTTGTCCCTATCTTATTAATAAGTGTTATGACTATGGCGATTTACGAAGCCATCTATTTTCTGATTAAATTAAAAAAATCGATTAGGGAAGAGGAGCATGCAAAACAGGCTATTGTGCAGGCACAGCTAGATGGCTTAAGGAATCAGGCACAGCCACACTTCTTGTTTAATAGTTTAAACACCTTGCGGGATATCATCGAAGAAAACCCTAAAACTGATGCGATAAACTTTGTAAATAAACTGTCTGATGTTTATCGATTTACCTTAGAATCAGGCAATAGTCATAGGGTTTCTTTAGCAGACGAACTGAAATTTTCGAGGGCATATATTCATATCCAAAATGAAAGATTTGGAGACAATTTGCAGGTTGATTGGGATTTGCCAGCGGAAAACTTAAAGCTTATGATCGCACCCATGAGCATTCAGATGTTGCTAGAAAATGCGATAAAACACAACGTAATTTCTAAATCCAAACCACTTAGAATAAAGGTTTCAGTAATAGATAACTTTCTAATAGTTCACAATAAAATTCAGAAGAAAAATACGCAAATAGCATCCACCAAAATTGGATTAGAAAATATTAAAAAGCGATATGATTTTTTAACGGATATACCCGTTCAAGTAGAAGATGATGGTCTACACTTTACCGTTTCATTACCCTTACTAAATCAAACAAAATCTATACAAGAGGTATGAAAATACTGATCATAGAAGACGAAGCTCGTGCAGCTAATCAATTGCAAAAAATGTTGGCTAGTTGTGCTTTTGACTATGAATTATTAGACATAATAGATTCCGTAGAAGATGCAATCCAGTGGTTTAGGAGTAAACAGTTTGTGGATTTAGTCTTTATGGATATCCAGTTGGCTGATGGTTTGAGTTTCGAGATATTTAAGGAAGTAGAAGTGGAAGCGCCCATTATTTTTACCACGGCTTTTGACCAATATGCTATTCAAGCATTTAAGGTAAATAGTGTAGATTATTTATTGAAACCCATTCAGCAAGATGATTTGTCGGTTGCCTTAGATCAGTTTAAAAAATCAACTAAAGGGTCCACTATGGAAAGGGATCAAATAAACAGATTGCTTGCTTCGATGCAAATGATTAATCAGCGTTCAGGTATTCTTGTTAAAGAAGGTAATGCTATGATCCAATTGAGAATTGCTGATTTGTTGTATGTCTATTCAGAAGATAGTATCACCTTCGGAGTAACGATGTCGAAACGTTATATCATAGACGAAACCTTGGATAAGCTATTTGAGACCTTAGACAAGCAGCAATTTTTTAAAATCAACAGAGGACAAATTATCAGTAAACAAGCCATTCAGAAAATAAGTCCTTATTTAAATCATCGGTTAAAATTATCGATGCTTCAAGCTAGAGATCAAGCCTTTGTAGTGAGCCGTCAAAAGACCGCTGATTTTAAGCAATGGATGAATCAATAAGGCTTTTGTCTTAAGTCGAAAGAATCTTGATTTCCACTCGCTGATTCATAGCTCGTGCAGAAGCCGTTTTCTTTTTATTCAAAGGATTTCTTTTTCCATAGCCTTTAAACTTTATGCGGCTAGCCGGAATTCCTTTTTTGATAAGATATGAGGCCACAGATTTAGCCCTTTCCGTGGATAGTTTGTCACAAAATTCGTGTGGAGGAATTGTATTTGTGTGGCCACCAACCTCTATAATCACCTGATCATTTTGAGCAAGGAAAGCGTATATTTCATCAAGTACTTCGTGGGAATCTTCCGAAATAGAACTGGTATCAGCAGCAAAGAATAGTTTTTTGACATTAATTATTTGTCCCTTCTTTATGGTTTTTGCATCCAGTTCGGTGAGAATAATTTCTTCAGGTTTTTTAGGTTTTGGGATCACCTTTTCTTTTTCTTCTTTGGGCTTTGTGATCGCTGCCACAACAGGTTCTTCTTTTACTACTGGTTTTTCCTCGACTACTGGTTTTTTCTTAGTTTTTTTCTTCTTAGGTTTTGTTCCATTTTTTATTGCTCTATTATAGCCATCTACATCATCAAGGTCTTGCGTGAAAACTTCTATGATTGCTAGTTCATCATCACAGGGGATTGGAAAAAAGTGGGTGGCGTTATCCAAAAGAATATTACCGCCATAAGAGTCTTGCCCAGGTACAAAGAAGGCCTCAAGCGTAATATATTTATGGGATTTTTTAGGGGTAATGGTAAAAATATATTCTTGCCAATAATTATTTGAAATAGGCACTGATTCGGCTAAAAGTTCTGTTCTTGGATTTTCTCCTGAAAATATTTTAGTGCAGGCAGTAGAACTTCCCCAAATTTTGAGCACTAAAGGTTGATCGAAGTTTATCTCATTTTCAGAATCTGCCAGGGTTGCACTCCAGTAACTTTCTCCCAGAGCCAGGTCTATCGAGAACGCATAGCACTGATCTGCTTCTAAGGGTGCCTTTAATTCTTGACAGACTGATTCATAAGAGCCCGAAGGTCTACCAACTAAACCTAAATAAGAAATACCATCCGAAGGTTCGTAATTATTAGCCCAGAATCCACCTGGATGAACGTCTGGTGGTGTTACTGATTTAAAATTCCATTTTCCACAATCAAACCAATGATTAAGCATAAATTGACTATTCGCTCCTTGTCTAGGAATCCCTTCAAATGATTTATTCTTTAGCTCTACGACTTGAGAATAAACATCATTGGACAAAAGAAAAAGAAGTGGAAATATGAAATATCGTATACTCATAAAATGCGTTGCTTGTAATCTATACTATAACATAATGCAATACTAAATAGTATAGTTCAACTTTTAAAATTCTCTTAAGAAATTTGCCTCTTTTTTAGACAAACAACATTGGCCATTATACCATTTAAGAGCTTCGCAGGATATCTGTAGGAATCTAAAGCTATTTTATTTAAAGGCATTAAAGCCAGTAACATCCATTCCAGTAATCAATAAGTGTATGTCATGTGTCCCTTCATATGTCAAGACTGTTTCTAGGTTCATCATATGACGCATAATCGGATATTCGTTGGTTATACCCATTCCACCATGAATCTGTCTAGCTTCTCTAGCAATCTCTAGCGCCATGTGTACATTATTACGCTTAGCCATAGAAATTTGTGCAGGTGTTGCTTTGCCGTCGTTAGCAAGACTACCTAATCGCCAAGCTAGTAATTGAGCTTTTGTAATTTCAGTAATCATTTCTGCTAATTTCTTTTGAGTCAACTGAAACTGCCCAATCGGCTTGCCAAATTGGATCCTTTCTTGAGAATACCTTAAGGCTGAATCATAGCAATCTAAAGCCGCACCGATGGCTCCCCAGGCAATACCATAACGAGCTTTTGACAAACATCCTAAAGGTCCTTTAAGACCTTCTACATTAGGTAAAACATTTTCTTTAGGGACACGTACATCTTCAAATACTAGTTCACCCGTAATAGACGCTCTCAATGACCATTTACCGTGAATTTCAGGAGCAGAGAAACCTTTCATGCCTTTCTCTACGATTAAGCCGATGATCCGCCCATCCTCGCGCTTAGCCCAAACGACAGCAAGATCTGCAATCGGTGAATTAGTAATCCACATTTTAGAACCATTTAAAATGTAAGCATCACCATCATCAACTACATTCGTTAACATCCCGCTTGGATTCGAACCATGATCAGGCTCCGTTAATCCAAAACAACCAATATATTCTCCACTTCCTAATTTAGGAAGGTATTTCATCCGCTGTTCTTCGCTACCATATTTGTAAATCGGATACATTACTAATGAGCCTTGAACAGAGGCCATACTTCTTAAACCAGAATCACAACGCTCTAATTCTTGCATAATCACTCCGTACGCGATTTCATCCATTCCTCCGCCACCATATTTTAATGGAAGACTCGGGCCGAAAGCTCCAATATCCGCTAATCCTTTAAATAAGTGAACCGGGCATTTTGCTTGCTCAGCATATTCCTCGATGATAGGAGAAACTTCTTGTTTTACCCAATCTCTAACAGCATCTCTAGCCAGCAAATGATCTTCAGATAATAATTGGTCTACACCATAATAATCATGATGTTGGTATCTGTCTGTTTTGTCGCTTTTAGTAATTACTGTATCGCTCGAATGACTCATAGAATGAATTTTTTGTCAAAAGTAATGATGATTTATTATAAACGAAGTGCGAAAGTAAGAGGAATAACTAAGTTTGCTTTTTACTTTAGCGACAAATATTAAATATTTTAGATGGCAAGTACTACAATACGTTTAGAAAACATGTTCTTCAGAGCCTATCACGGCTATTATGAAGCTGAACGAAAAATGGGTAATGAGTTCTATTTAGATGTAAGTATTCGTTTAGCGAAGGAGTCTAGTTACGATGACGACATTGATAAAACCATAAACTATGAGGATGTTTATCTTATTTGCCAAGAGGAAATGAAAGCAACGAAATTACTACTCGAGACCGTGGTAGATCTAATACTTAAACGGATACAAAAGAGGTGGCCTGCAGCAAATCACGCAAAGGTGACGTTAAGAAAAGTGGGACCTCAATTGGGAGGAAGAATTGATTTTGCCACCGTGGAAATGGAATTTTAATAGCATTTTAACACCCCTTTGGGCATTTTTTAGTCTAAATAATACCTTTATAATAATAAATATCAAATTATGAGATACATACTAATATGTTTAATGACCCTATCCTTAGTCTCTTGTGACCCCAAGGATATCAATAAAGCCTTGGAAATGATTTCTGAAGCAGGTGGTGGAACGTTCAATGTTGCTGACGGATTAAAAGAAGCTCTTTCCTTTGGAGTCGATGAGAGTGTTAAAAAGCTTTCTGCTTCTAATGGATACAAAAATTCAATTTACAAAATCTTACTACCTGAAGAAACGGCTAATTTGGTGACCAAACTTAGGATCGTGCCTGGATTTGAAAAGTTCGAGACTACAGCTATAACTAAAATTAACCAAGCAGCAGAAGATGCAGCGAAAAAAGCAGCGCCTATCTTCACTAGAGCCATCACGCAGATGACCTTTGATGATGCAACAAGGATTTTAATGGGTGCTGATAATGAAGCAACAAATTATTTACATAGAAAAACCTATAATAGCTTGACAGCTCAGTTTACTCCAGTGATCGAACAATCACTCAATAAGTTTGGAGCGGTAGACTATTATGCTGATGCTGTGAATTATTACAACCAAAAAATTGCAGCCTTATTCGGTTTAAAGAAATTAAACCCAAGCATTACTCAGCATGTGACAAGTAAAGCCTTAGAAGGATTGTTTGATCTCATTCAGAAGAAGGAGAAAAAAATCAGAACAGATGTTACTCAAAGAAAAACTGAATTGCTAAGACAAGTTTTTGCAAAACAGGATAACTAAAAGGTAATCCTATTGAGATTATAGTAAAGAAAAAAGGGAGTGTAGACATAGCTACACTCCCTTTTTTTATTGTCTTACAACTTTGAACAATCGATCTAATTGCGGATGATTAAAGCGTATATAGTATTGTCCAGCAGGATAAGATGTCAAAGAAAGCATTCCTTGATAACTGTCATCATATCTTACCAACTGACTTCGTTGAATTCTTTTACCCTGAACATCAAAAACTCCATAGTCTAAGAATAAACCTTCGAAACTTATTCCCTCTATATGGATAGATAATTCACCTTCAGTGGGATTAGGTGCTATGTTTATTTTATAAGTATTCTGTGGATTACTCGTGCCCGATATAACATCCACAAATACACTTTCCTCATAGGTGCAATCAGCAGAATCTCGAATCACCACATCATAGTTTTGAGACACTAAATCCGTAAATAAATTCTCAGCACTAAAATTAGCTCCCCCATCAATACTGTACATAAAAGGTGCAAATCCGTTAGTTACATTTATTAAAATACTACCATCTTCTGCACCTGCTGAAGCTTCGTCAGTTACGACAATTTCAGCTTGTACATCACATTCGACTTCACCAAGACAAAAGAAATTTGATTCTTCATCTCCAAAATTAATATCAATCAGTGAGGCAAGTACATTACCATCGATATCAGTGATAGTATAATCTCCATCATCATCAAAAAATGAACTTACTCCATCACCGTATGAATCAAAAATGGTCATCGTTAAGCAGGCCTCTGGGTCAACGCATACTTCAGATATAAAGTGCATATTTACATCGGCCTGTCCGTAGGGTCCACCTTCAGCTATGGTTATACCTGTAGCTGCATCCACTAACTCCCATGTAGTTTCGTCTGGAAAGCCATCGGTGAATAAATCTATAATGATGGTTGCTGATTCCAACAAACTTTCAATGGATGCTGCTCCTTGATTGTTAGACGGCACTTCATCTGTTTCTCCATTAGGATCTACAACTTCTACTTCTATCTGGTTTGTTCCATCTAAAAGACCCATTAAAGGAATTTCAATTACGTCAGATGCTCCTCTTACTAGACTTCCTGTCCAACTTATAGGACTTTGCATCGAGCTGTTTTGAATGATATTAAACGTGGCACTTGTGAGATCTAAGTCCCCATTATTTTTAAAGGCTACAAAAGCAGTTGCTTCAGGCCCACAACTTAATTCCGTGTTAAAATCAAGATTGGTGATTTCTACATCATGCGCTGGTAGCTTTTCTACAATGTATAGTATGCTATTATTATTTTCATTTTGATCACCTTCCATGGTGGTACTTATGGTAATCGGATATTCTCCAGGGGCATTCATGTCTATTGGTTGGGAAAAAGTGTGCTGATAACTTTCTCCTGATTCGATGGTAACTGTCACATCATCGGTAATTTCAGCGCCACCATCAACAGAGTAGCTAACACTAAAATTCTCCACTGGGAATATTCCAAAATTTTGAATTTCAACCACTAAATTTTCATTTCCTAAAGTAGAGCTGGAAACTGGTGCCACACCAGCAAAAGGTCCTATATCAAAAGAGTCAACTTGCATTTGGAAAGCAACAATTCGAGTGTTTACTTGACCACCTGTACTAGCATACTCAGTGGTAAACCAAAATACATTATCGTTTACTGGATCTACACTCATGTGTGCATAATCACCAAATCTTCCTCCGGTATTAATGGATCCACCGCCATCAACGGCCGTTACTTCTGGTAAGGTCATCATACCTAATGGATCCGAACTTAATCTTGCCGTATATCTAACTCCTGCAGGTTCGTCTTCACTCGAAACGGTATATGCTAAGGCAATATTTCCTCCACCATCCATGGCAATAGTCGACATATATCTATCTAATCCATCATCTAATCCTAAGGTTCCTTCTTGGTAAACATCCCAATCAGCTCCTGGTGCTCTGCGCATTTCTACCCATCTGACACCTGCTAAATTATCTCCATCGGTCACATCAGTTACGAAGGACATAACCATGGTTTCATAGGCCCCGAAATTTCTATATTGTACTTGGTACATGATGACTTCAGGAATAGCGTCTAATCCAATCGCTCCATTTGGTTGTGGACAACACGAGAAGCCAAAGCCATCTACGGAACAAGGATAGGAATCATAAGGTGAGGTAGGTACTATCAGTCGATCAATAGCTGTATTATTAGGATTATCCCAATCAATATCTACTTCGAAAATATCAATAGCATCTTCTGGTACTTCTCCCCAGGAAGAGTCATTTAGTTTTACAAAAAAGGGTCCAGTACCTTCGGGCGGCGGATTGGCACCCGTCCAATCTACGGGAGTAGCGACGATGAAGTTCTGTTCTGAGTTATTTGTACCTGTTACTTCCAAACGTTGAATATCCACTTGATCTTCACCATTTAGCAATTGTTCCTTATTAAGAACGTATAAATGAAGCCTATTTGATCCCTGTTCATTAGTAGTCACCGTATAAGAATCAGACCATACAGCCCATTTAGGATAATCTGGAAAACTTGGTGTACCAAAATTATAGGCTGTCCAAGAACCAAGTGGATCACTTGTGTCTGAAATAGCCACTAATAATTGATTGCCAAATGGGAATTCAGTAAATACCCAACGGTCTACTTCTTGGTCATAAAGCACTATTGGATCACCAGCAGAACTGAATCCGATGCTTCCCCAAAACTCATTGGCTAAAAATTGATCTTGTAAATTTCCTTCTTTATCATAAATCCCAATTCTAGTAGCATTAACTGATTGGAAATAATGATCAGCTCCGATGTCACCAGTTGGATCATTAGGCGAAGAATTACTAGTAATTCCATCCATGTTTATTAAAGCTCCATCACCGCCAAAACGAGAAGTTTCTGGAATACTGGTTTGTCGCAATTTATCTGGCCCTTGATGCTCTAGTTCGGGGATCACAACATTAGACCCATCTCTACCGGCAAAGTTTCCTAGAATCTTGCGATTCTGCTTCCATTTTTGCTTAGTTTTCTTTGATGTAATGCTATGATTTGGCAATTCACTAATCGGTGGAATGTGACCTATCTTTTGCATAAAGGTCGTCTGGACATCTAGGTCTAAAGATCCCTGTGCTTGTATAGTCTGAGTAAAACCATAGGCACAAATGATTAAAAAAGTGAGTGTAATTAGTTTGTTTGTCATATGATCAATTGTGATTTATACTATTTATTTCTTATTTCAACTTTGCCTTTTTTTCCTGAGGTGCCGCTCGTAACTTTCACTCCATCTGTAGCAGAAGTTTTTACCTTTTCAATGTTTTCTACCAAGGATTCATTACCTAACTCGATGATGAGTTTTTTGAGACTTACAGCATCTTGATTGAAGGTATACAACCATTTATTTTGGTGTCTACTTACTTGATTGACGTGTTTTAATTGATAATGCTTGAAAGTGTTTGATAATGCCTCAGGGCTTGCATCTTCCACCAGTAAAATCATGATATTACCTAAGGTATAATCTTCTGATTCTTTCGTGTTATTCTTGCTAGTGGAACAAGCAGTCATTGCCATTAGCAGCGTGCAAAATATGATTAGTCGGTTCATCCTCAAAAGTGCTTATTTAATATGAAGTTACATATTTACCTCCGTTCGTTGCATATAATTAGTTCCCATGACAAAAAGGAGACAAACATTAGTTTATTTATTGTTCAATGTTGGTTTAAAATATAAGTTGGACTCCTTCATTAAATCCGTTATCACCCAGTAATCACCTTCACATCTTGACTGGTCTTGAAAAGTGATCTGGGCTACCCACTTTTTGGAGGCAGTGCCAGAAGAAAGAAATACTTTTTGAGCTCAATCAATAATTAAACAAAAACTAGATCAATACAATCCAGACTATCAAAATTGAAATTCAATGACAAAGCGAGTTTATTTCTTTTAGCTGTCGAAAAATTAGTGGGTTAGTGGCGTTTCAAAGCCTAGATTTTTTGGTTACTTTTTTATCAATGAAAAAAATAAGCTAAAGTCTTTTGATAAATTCTCGCAATTTATGATTGCATAGTATCTCTTTTTCCGATAATTTACATAAATCCTTCTAATCCCATTAGCTTAGCCATAAGTAGAATCACCATGGGAATGGCGTTATTGTAGGCATGAACTAGGATACTTCCACCGACATTGGACTTAAGCCTTATAAAGCCTAAATACAAACCTAAAATAAATTGCGGCAAGACAAGTATGGGGAGATAGAGCCACATGGTGCCTTCTAATTCGAAATTAAAGATATGCAAAGAAGCAAAGAGAAAAGTCAATGTATAGAAAACGAAACCCGTGTATTTTTTTGCGAATCCCATCGGAAATCTAAAAACCAGTTCTTCCAGAATGGGAGCAATAAAAACTGCTAATATATAGACCAAGATAAATGATTTGTCATTTAATAAACCTTCCATAGCATGTGGTATTTCGTCTATGGGCACCAACACCTGCATACATGTCATGGCTAATATTTCAATCATAAAAATAACCACAAAACCACCCAATACTCGGAGCATAAAGGGTGTGTTCAAGGTCTCTTTTTGATCGAATAAGCTCGGTTTTTTTAAGAACTGGACAAACTCTTGGAGGATATGGACATTATTATTAGTCATATACAATAATAAGATATATCAATAAATTATATTTGTTTTTCCTCCTAAAAGAAATTTAAGTTATGCAAGAAGTTGGATTTAGTTATTTATCAGAATTGAATGAAAAACAGCGCCAAGCAGTTGAACACATTCATGGTCCCGTAATGGTTATTGCAGGTCCTGGTTCTGGTAAAACTAGAGTACTAACTTATCGGATAGCACACCTTATAAATAGTGGGATTGCGCCTTGGAATATCCTAACCTTAACCTTTACTAATAAAGCTGCTCGTGAAATGAAAGAGCGTATAGAAAAGGTAGTGGGCCAGCGAGCAAATAGGATGTGGGCAGGTACCTTTCACTCTATATTTGCCAGAATTCTACGAGTAGAAGCTCATCTAATCGGTTATCCTAACGATTTTACCATTTACGATACGGATGATAGTAAAAGCTTAATTAGAGAAATTACCAAGACCTTGGGACTCGACCCAAAAGTCTATAATAATGGGGCGGTCAGATCTAGGATTTCTGGAGCAAAGTCCAACTTAATTACACCTAAGCTTTATGCCGAAAACGATGATTTGATGAGTCTTGATCGTATGAATCGTCGACCGATGACTTACAAAATTTATGAAAAGTATGCGGCAAGATGCAAGCGTGCAGGAGCCATGGATTTTGATGATCTTTTACTACAAATGTTCAGACTCTTATATGAGAATCCGAATGATGTACGTACTAAATACCAAATGCAGTTTCAATATTTATTAGTAGATGAGTTCCAGGATACAAACTTCCTTCAATTCGAAATATTAAAACTACTCACCGAGTACGAAGGAAGCCAACAAAATATTTGTATCGTTGGGGATGATGCCCAAAGTATCTACTCGTTTCGAGGAGCAACTATAGAAAACATTCTACAATTTGAAAACAGCTATATGAATGTAGCTACCTACAAATTGGAACAAAATTATCGGTCTACACAATCTATTGTCGAAGCCGCTAACAGCCTCATAAAGTTTAATAAAAACCAAATTCAGAAAAAGATCTGGACGGATCGACTGGATGGCGATAAGATTAAACTAATCAAAGTAATGACAGATAGTGAAGAGGGTAGAAGAGTGGCTGATGGCATCCTTGAACAAAAAAACAGATATCATTTAGCTAATAAAGAAATTGCCATTCTGTACAGAACAAATGGTCAATCAAGAATTTTTGAAGAGTGGTTAAGAAAATACAACATTGCCTATAGAATTTATGGAGGAACTTCCTTTTATCAACGTAAAGAGGTGAAGGATTGTATTGCCTATATGCGACTGACCATTAACCCCAAAGATGATGAGGCCTTAAAAAGAGTAATAAATTATCCCCGTCGCGGCATTGGAAAAACAACCATCGAGCAACTTATCCAAATCGCAGATGATAATAATGTAAGCATTTGGGATTGCTTAACCACCATCCAATTTAATGGACGAGCAAAGCAAAAACTTGGAAAATTTGTGCAACTAATCCAAGCAATGCAGCAACATGCTCAAGCCGAAAATGCCTACAAGGCAGCTTTGTTTATCGTTAGACAATCCGGAATTATAGACTTACTAAAGGCAGATAATTCCATCGAAGGGAAAGGACGTGTAGAGAATGTCACTTCATTATTAGATGGTATACAAGAGTTTGTAGAAGATGATGAAATTGTAGCAGACGAAGCGATCCCCGTCGACAAGTCCATGGCTAGTTTTTTACAAACCATTTCCTTGATGACCGATCAAGATGAGAACAAAGACAATATCGATACCGTAACCATGATGTCTGTGCATGCTGCTAAAGGTTTGGAGTACAAATCAGTGTTTGTGGTGGGTTTAGAAGAGAATTTATTTCCTTCTTTCATGGCACTTTCTTCGCCCGACCAGATCGATGAAGAACGTCGTTTGTTTTATGTTGCCATAACGCGTGCTGAACAATATTTAACGCTGAGCTACGCTAATTCGAGATACCAATATGGCAATATGCGCTTTAATGATCCATCGAGATTTTTGGAAGAATTACCAGAGTCGTCAATGGATAATACAGTACTAAAAAAATCGCCAAGTGCAGGCTTTGGTGAACCTAAAATTATAGGAAACTTTGCGCGCAAACCAGCCAAGGCACCAGTTTTACAGATTGATCCTTCGACCTTTGTTGCAACAGCAATGAATAAGATTAAAGAAGGAGATAATGTACTGCACTTAAAATTCGGAAAAGGAGAAGTACTAAGCATTGATGAGCGATTTGTAGCTTCGATTCGATTCGAGCAGTTAAATGCAAATGCCGAAAAGAGGATTATGTTACAGTATGCAAAGCTACAGGTGCTAGACTAATAATTTTGTGGGCTTAGGATAGAATATATTTTTTGGTTTAGTGTTATTTAATCAAGCACTACTGCACGATATGAAGTTTTATCCCACTTTCAAAAGTCTCTTATTAACAAGGCTAGCGATTTTATGTCTTATGTTAAGCCAAACATTAGAGGCACAAGAATCCACTGTCGAGGCTGAAGAATCTACTCTCAAGACCGAAGAATCAACTAACTATTTCGGTTTATCATTTAGCATTGGGAAGAATGCACCTGCCTTTTCAGATGATGAAAACTTAGACGAATTCCTAATTGGCACATGGGGCAATCAAATGGGGTTTTCTATGAATTATCTGTGGCATAAGTCAAGATTTATCTATGATGTATCATTAGGGTTTGAAGCATTCAGTAATGGATTAAATCTTCCTAATTTGGATTATGAATTTAATTACCCTGAAGAACTGGCAAATTCTAAAGCCTACACTAGACGTCAAGGTCTTTCAGTTCAACTATTTAGATTAGAAACTACTGCTTACAAAACTGTTTTCAAATCCCCAAACCAAAATGCGAGAGTATTGGTTGGTTTAGGTTTCGGAATGGCGTTAGATCCTTCATTTGTTAAGCTTGTTTTTTCTTTTAGTGATTATGATGATCCTTCAGCCTTTCCGAAAGAATATTTCGGTTATGCAACTACTCCCAGAAACAACAAACTAAACCCAACTTTTTCTTTAAAAACCAAAGCGATTTTATTTGAGACAAAAAAAATGGCTTTATCGCTTCAATTGGCTTATGACATAGGTCCATTTTTAAATTATCCATTTAATTATAGCATTTATTCAAAGGACGGTAGAAAATCTGGAGAATTTTATCAGAAATTTAATCGCTTTGCTCTAAGTGTTGGATTTCACTTCTAAGCATTTCAGGCCTCTGATTGTTCTTTTTACATTGACTGATTTTTACTACTTTTTCTTCACGATCAAAGCACTAACTAGGGCTACTATTATACCTGTTGGCATCACTTCCATATAGGATACAAAGATTGCAAACAATGGATTTTTATACATTTCCTTGAAATTTGTCATTTGAGCAGTGGTAGCCTCAACTTTATCGACTGGGCTATTTTTTATCATACATTCTGAAAGAACATCAAGAAAATCGGGTGCAAATAAGTAGTAATACGATAAGCCTAAAACAACATAAACAGTTGATGCGAGAAAACAGATTAAAGCTCCAACTTTAAATGCTCGAAGAAAACTAATCTTGCCATTTAGCTGATTATTTCTAAAATGCCTAACTCCAAAATAAATTAAAGAAAAGATAATTATTTGAGTTGCATATCCGAGTACATTATTAGGTT
Source organism: Saprospiraceae bacterium (assembly GCA_020629035.1). GTDB lineage: Bacteria > Bacteroidota > Bacteroidia > Chitinophagales > Saprospiraceae > JAHDDO01. The sequence goes on from JAHDEC010000001.1 coordinate 217,373, forward strand.
TGTAATTAGCATTGGAGTACATCAGGTTCATGTGGATAATCGCATTGGTAGACAAGATTAAACCTATAACCAAACTAAAAACAAAGAAGATTTTTTTCATAGTTTCCTACATTTAAAGAATTGCTGCAAAACTACAATATTGACCTATTATTTTTTCGGTTTACTCAGAGCTAGCTGATATGCCGTAATTTAATTGTACCACGCCTGTATCAAAAGCTTTAGTATTCTTCAGACTTAACATGGTGTCCTTTTCTAAAATTGCCACTAAATCAATACCATCTTTTAAAATAATAGGCATGATAAAAAGCTGGATTTCGTCGATTAGCTGATGCTCAAGCATAAAAGCAATAGTTTTACCACCACCAATTAGCCAAATATCTTTACCATCTGCTTGTTTTAATTCAGTGATAAAAGCGGCATGATCTTTTTCTACGAAGTGAGCATCTTTGTGCGGTGTTCGACTTGATTGAGAAGTGAGAACAAAATTCTTTTTTCCCTGGTAAGGAAATGGAATGTCCCAATCTATTACTTGCTTAAAGGAATGATATCCTTGGATGGTTGTGTCGACACTTGCATACATATTTGCAAAGCCATAATCTAATTTCTCAGGATTAGGCATAGCTTCTAACCAATCTACACTGCCGTTTTTTCGTGCTATTTTCCCATTTACACTGGTAGCTATATAAAGGATTATTTTTCTCATAGTTTGGGCTATTTCAGTTTTTCGAATAATTTAAAATCATTGGAAAAGTTGTATTTCCAATGCCCTTCTTCTTTTAAAAATGACTCATTTGTGCGTTCGATCGATGTTTCTTTTGAGCGACTTGTGCCTATTGCGGTGTTACCTTGGACTTTTAAGTCAATAAGCTTTAGTGTTGATAGTACTTTATTGACCTGTTTGTTTATGGGCATAATATTCATAAACTTGACGAAAAAGGTATCTACAGGCATTGCGGCAATTTCCTCTTCAGTCATCATAAGCAAACCGCGTTTAATGAGTTCCTGTCGACCGTAACTCAATGTTTTAAATTTTTTGGATTCAACAAATGAATTGGTTATGTCCATTTTTAATCCTCTGTAGTACTGAATGGTATTGTAATCGATAACTTCCAGCATACGATGCCAATCACGATCAATCTTACATTGTAAAGCAATATCGAAGGTTCTATAAATTTCTTTTTCACTTTCGGATTGGCAAGATACCATCAAACCGATCAAAAGTAGCATTGCTTTTAACTTAGGAATATTCATGATTTTTTTGAGCTTATCCAGTAGGAAGTTAAGGATTAATTTTTGTGAATTTTAAACCTTCCTCTAGCAGTGACAAACAGTGATTAGTTTGTTCTTCTTTAATAGCCGGAGTCCATTGGTAATAATCAGCGAAAAGATCAAGAATGAAGGCCAGGTGTTTTTGCATAAAGAATATATCAAAATAGAGTCGACTAGATCTTCGTATAAAATAATCCTCTGGGAAAAGCACCATCTCATGGGCAAAGCAGTGCATTAATTCTGCTTCTATAATGTTATGTATGCTGTCTTGATGCGATTTTTGTAGGCTTGATTCGATAATGTCTTTGGCGGTTGCACCATAGGTATCACACAGGTGTAAAATGGTTTTTTCACTAATAACAGTAAGTGCATACTTTTCTAACATACTTTTTTTAAACCTAAGAAATGAGGCATAATTTTTAAATGGATTTTTATGCAACCTATGCTTTCTAGATTTGCCTCTGGCCTGACTTAGTTTGGGGTGTTTTTTCTGAACTGTTTTGATTACTCTACGGGCCATTTTACGGTAACCTGTAAGTTTCCCTCCGGCAATGGAAATTAGACCAGTTGGTGATTCGAAAATTTCGTCTTTTCTTGATAATTCGGATGGTCCCTTACCTTTTTCGTGAATCAGTGGACGGAGTCCTGCCCAGTGCGAAATAATATCTTGGATTTTCAATGTCGGTATATCAAACATGTGATTACAAGCATTAATTAGGTAACTAGCATCTTCAATATTACAACTTACCTGATCTTTATCCGCTTTATAATTTGTATCCGTAGTTCCAATGTAGCTTACCTCTCCTCGAGGAATGGCAAAAATCATTCGCCCCTTAAAGTCATCAAAGTAGATCGCAGAAGATATAGGTAGTTTTGCCTTAGGTAGCACAATGTGGACTCCCTTAGTGAGGTGCAGGGATTTATTATTTAAAGAGTCATCAAGCCTTCTGATATCATCCACCCAGGGTCCAGTGGCAGATACCACTTGTTGTGTTTTTACAGTTTGATTTCTATCAAGGATTTTATCATAGATATTTACGCCTACTATTTTACGATCTACATATTCGAAGGATTCGAATTGAGCATAATTTAATGCAGATGCTCCGAGAGCTACAGCTGATTTAATGATTTCAATCGTCAAGCGTGCGTCATCGGTTCGATATTCGGAATATTGAATGGATGATTGCACCATTTGTGGCTTGAGTAATGGTTCCTCCCGCAGTGTTCGTTGTTTATTAAAATTACGTTTTCTGTCTTTCTTTAAAACTTTGGCAAGCCGATCATATAGACCTATGGCAAGGGTGGCAGACCAGAAATTGAATTCACCATCTTTGCTAATCGGTAAGAGCATTTTTTCGGGATGAATTAAATGAGGAATGTTTCGATGAGTAATAGCACGTTCCAGCCCCGTTTCTTTTACTAATCCAAACTCCAATTGCTTTAAATATCGAAGGCCACCATGGATGAGTTTAGTCGACTTGCTGCTAGTTCCTGAGGCAAAGTCACTCTTTTCGATAAGCAGTGTTTTAATGCCTCTTAGGCTAGCATCTAATGCAATTCCGGCACCGGTTATGCCACCACCAATGACGATTAACTCTGGTGGCTTGGTGGACCAGTTCTGGTAGTCTTTTAATCGTTGCTCTTTTATGTCCTTATATTCTTGAGGCATCTTAAGTATAAACGTATGTCTAACTAATTTTATGTATGTTCAGCTACAAATAGATTGAACTGTGTTTATAGTTTCTTGTAAAAGAACTTATAATAATTAACTTTAGCAATACAACTAAGATGCTCAATAAAAAGCTCGATGCAGCTCAACTCGACTTCAAATAAAAAGATACTGCAATGTTTGCATTATTTTGGGATATTTAATCATCCTTTAACTTCACAAGAGATTGTAAGATATCTTTCTGTGCCAATGTCGAGAGAAGTACTAGAAGAGCATCTTTCCTCACTAGTCCATGAGCAGCAAATAGAGCAGCAAGGAGATTACTTTGGACTAGAACAAATAGCCAAACAAGTAAGAGATCGTAAAGCAAAAGAAGAGCTTGCCCAGAATATTAAAAGCATTGCTCAAAAGAATGCAAAAATCATTGCAAAACTGCCCTATAATTTGTGTGTATGCATTTCTGGTTCGCTTTCCAAAGGTGTGATGGATGAGGATGGGGACATTGATTATTTTATCATAGCAAAGCCTAATCGCATTTGGATCTCTAAATCCATCTTGAAATTATATAAGAAGATCTTCCTAAAAAATTCCAAAGATCACTTTTGTATTAATTACATAATTACGACAGACCAGCTAGAGATTAAGGAGAAAAACCTATTTACAGCGACTGAAATTGAGAGTATGCTATTGGTACATAATGAACATATCTATAAGGAATTCCTATTAAGCAACCAATGGTATAAAGCCTATTTTCCAAATTCAAATACAGAAGATTACAATGTTTGGAAACTAGATGAAACACCAAAACCTTATGCTTGGGTCGGTATTTTTGAAAAATTGCTAAATAATCCCCTAGGAGATAAACTTGAAAGCTATCTTCAAGCATTAGCCAGCAAGCGTAATAAGAAAAAATACGCTGCTAAGTTGACAAAAGAAGAATATGATTTAATGTTTAGAAGCAACAAAAACGAGGCAAAGGTCCATCCACCGAATAGCCAAGGTAAAGTGCTAAAATTATATGAAGATAGATTAAAAACGATTCAGCAACATTGAGCAAAAAATCATCCATATTTTTTACAAATAGCTATTTCTATCCGATGGATAGCAAACAGTGGAAAACTGCCCAGCCATATCCGCCATTAGGCACTTTGTGGGCAACTGCTTTTATGAGAGAGCATGGCTATGAAGTGAGTGTATATGATAATTGCTTAGCCGCAGACACAAGTGGTGTTTGCAACACTATGGATAAGACTAAACCGGGCTTTGTAGTTATTTATGATGATGGTTTTAATTACCTGACTAAGATGTGTTTGACGGTCATGAGAGATGCTTGTTTTCAGATGATAAGTAAGGCTAAATCACTGGGAGCAACGGTCATCATAAGTAGTTCAGATTCCACGGATCATTATGGGGAGTACCTTACCAAGGGAGCAGATTATATATTGCTGGGAGAAGGCGAAGAAACTATTTTGGAGTTGGTCCAATGCCTAGAAAATGGTGAGTCCTGCAATGATCTTTTAGGTATTGCTTTAAAAGACGATTTGGGTTCCGTCAAATTAAATCCTAGACGACCAGTTATAAAAGATTTAGATAGTATACCAATGCCAGCTTGGGATTTGATAGACATTGAACCTTATCGAAAGATCTGGCAAGATAATCATGGTTATTTTGCTTTAAACTTAGCTACAACAAGAGGTTGTCCCTACAAATGTAACTGGTGTGCAAAGCCTATTTATGGTAACCGCTACAACTCGAGATCTCCCGAAAAAGTAATGGAAGAAATACAGTATGTCCAATCATTATTTAAGGTTGATTATTTCTGGATGTGTGATGATATATTTGGATTGAAACCTAGATGGGTCCAGTCCTTTTTAGCAGAGAAAGAAAAGTTAGGTTTAAGCTTTAAGTACAAAATCCAGTCCCGTGCAGATCTTATGCTACAGGATGACAATTTAGATGCATTAGCAGATAGTGGAGCGGATATTATTTGGTTAGGGGCAGAGAGTGGCAGCCAAAAGATTTTAGACGCAATGGATAAGGGGACTAAGGTGGAGCAGATTTATGAAGCCACTCGACAACTTAAAAAGCGAGACGTAAAAGTTGCCTTCTTTTTGCAATTTGGCTATCTGGGAGAAACATTCGAAGATATCCAAAGCACTATGAAAATGGTCCTAGATTTAATGCCAGATGAAATAGGTATTTCTGTTTCTTATCCACTTCCCGGCACCAAGTTTTATGATAAAGTAAAACACGAATTAACAGAGAAAGCTAACTGGTCAGACTCTGATGATTTAGACTTGATGTTTAGCAATACATACAAGCCTATATTTTATAAAACCTTGCATCGATATGTACATAGTCGGTACAACATTAGAAAAGGAACACTTGGCTTTAAGTCCTTATTAAAAGGCAAGTTTAATGGCTTTATTAGGAATACGGCAAAAATGATTTACCACTTTCCTTTAGCGATATATAGGTTCACCTTACTCAAAAGGTACTCATCTACGAAATAGGAAAAAGCAAACATATTTTTTAGTCAAGTCAATTAATCTTATTTTGGGGTAACGAATTGATCAATTTTATCACTTTTGGATAGTAAGCCTGTAAGTAACAAAAAGATTTTAGACCAAATAAGATCAGGTAAGTCTGGGCGAGATGAGGTAATTAAGCAGCTTTATCATGACCAAAGCCTAAAGAATACCATCATAAGTTTGGTTATTAAAAACGGAGGTAATGAAGAAAATGCTACAACAGTATTTAATTCTACGCTTATCCAGTTTGTTAAAACAGTGATAAAAAATGAGGATATGAAGATTGATACTTCAATTCGACAATATTTAATCGGGATTTCAAAATACATTTGGTATAAAGCATTATCAGATCGTAAAAAACACCGAAGCGAAGAACTTCAAGCATTTCATGATAATGCGGATAGTATCCAACCTGAAGCGCTCGTTATTTTCCAAGAGAAAAAGGAGTTATTATCAGAGATACTCGAGCAGTTAGGTCGTAATTGTAAAGAAGTACTTATGCACTGGGCAAATGGTTATAGAATGCATAAGATAGCTGAAATGCTAGGTTACCAAAGTGAAGGTATGGCCAAGAAGAAAAAGTACAAATGTATGAAGCAACTCTTGGCTTATATCGAAGCTAATCCTAATATTAAAGCTGCTTTAAGATGATTGATTTTTTCGAATACATAGAAGATTATCTAGAAAACAATTTGTCAGCAGATAAACGACTGGGTTTTGAGGAAGCACTTAAAGAGGATGCCAGTCTACAAGCAGCACTTGATAATTTTCCGACAGCCAAAACGCTAAGTGAGGGATTACTCGAGCTGGATATTCTTGAGACCATTGAAGGCTTTGAAACGGCAGAGGCAGCTGCAGCGAGAAATATAAGCGATGATAAAACTGCTCCAAAAGTTAAACGATTAAATACTAGAAAGTGGGCGATGGCTGCAAGCTTTGTTGGTCTAATAGGTGTAGGATACTGGGGACTAAGAAACGCACAAACAAAGCAGTTTGACAAGATATGGGAGACACAATATGAGCGGCCGTATGATACAACTACCACTAAATCCATCGACTTAAGTACTACTGATGATTTCGCTGCAGGTAAGTATTATTTTTCTCTCAATGATTTTGATAAAGCGGAACAATTTCTTGATAAAGTACTTGCAGAAAATCAAGATAGTGACACCACCAGTAAAGCTCAATACTGGTTAGGCCATGTACATATGAATCGACAAGAATGGGATTTAGCCATTAAATCCTTGAAGCAAAGTCGGGAGGAAAAAGCAGTTTCCAGTATTGAATTGATAGAAAAAATAAAGTAATAGGCCCTTTAAAATCAAATGGCCTTATAAGCATCAATTAAATTTTCCAAATCGCTTTTGTCTGTAAATGGATCTCCGGGAACTGTTACGCCTTCTTTAGATAATTCTACTTTAATATATTCGATAATGTTGTGTCTTCTTAAGTCAATTCTAGCATCAAATTGTTGTTTTATATATTCGTTTCTAGAAAGGTTGAGGCTAGCTTTTTTATTCAAAAAACGATCATAGTATGCTGAGTAGTAGCTTTCAATCGCGGTCGAATCTTGCCCTCTCAGTGGTACTATTTGTTTGTTTTGATAATCTATAAATGGAGCTATATTGTCTTTTTCGCAAAAGAATTTTGAATGATCTACATGGATCATATCTATCACGGGGCAAGGAGGAAGCTGGTCATTGCAATCTAATTGTATTCTTGGAATTTTGTAATCACTCTGATAGTTGTTAATATCTATGTCTGAAGAAAATCCATTAATTTCAATTACCTCACTCATGTTTAAGACATAGCCACAAGCAACTAACTGTGGGCAGAGCATATGATACACTGATTTGTAGGTATTGCTTACTGGGTCAAAAACAGAATACAAAGCATCATTTTCAGTTGGAATAAATTCATGAATAAATTCATGAACAAAAACCTGTTCAATATTGAGTAATGATAAAGTCTTAAAAACTAAGACATGTTGTTCATCCATTCCTGTGGCTTCATAGTCTAAATAATCAGCGATGCTGGTTCCAAGAAAATCACTTGATGGATTATAGAAGATATGATGGTTAACATTTGTATTGAGCATATTTTGTGATAACATATAACTCACGATTTCATCATCACTATTTAAGTACTCATTCGCAAGTATATCAGAAGGTTGTTCATAGGAAGCACTAGATACCACTTGAATGTTATGGCCAATAAAATGTCGATTTAGAAATGCATTTACCTTAGTTTGAAAGTCCGGCTCCAATTCAGCAAAAGCTGTACTCGGGTAATAAAAAGCAAAATCAACTATTTCATTTTCTGAAATAGAAGCACTTGATTCGTAAGTCATTTTACCTCCCGAAGGAATTACATAATGAGTATTAAATAGATTAAAATAAGGCCACCAGATATTGTTATTTTGTTGCATGTGTGGCACAATATCATATACATCTGTATCATCTAATTGAGTATCAATTAAGAGAAAAGACTCGTCTTCTTGATTTGGCCAAGCATAAGAAATAAAAGCAAATAAGTACAATATTAGTACTGCAATTAAGCTTATGGTAATATATATGATAAATTGATTAGTCTTAGTCAAATCTATGTGTGTGAGTATCTCTTAATGAATAAATAATCTGATTATTTACATTTCCGATGATATTAGCAAAGTATTGATTATTGTTTATTGCTGGTGTAAACTCTGATAGTGGAATATAAATATCAAATTCTGTTTGATTTGGGTCAGTTGTGTTATACACCCTAATTTGAACATATTGAGTTCCATTAGTAGCAGAAATATTTGAGGCACTACCTTGACCAACAACGTGTATTTTTGTGTGTAAAGTTGTGGTCGGATGATCTACATGAAGGTCCATACGTAAATTTTCAAGGACACCTGCTGTATTCTGAAATTGAACACTACCGGTTGGTATCTCATTGACAATATTTTTAGCAAATTGGATTCCATTTTGCTCTTCTATGGTAAAAAAGAAGGGACGATATATCGAATTAGGACCACATTCTTCATGCTTAAAAACCACCCCTTTTAATAGTTTCTGATCACCTAGTGATTCATTTACAAAAACACGCATTATTCCAACGCCACTAACACCATTTTCTACAGTTGTTGGCACAGCAACAACTCCTTGAACAAATTCGTCATTTGTAATTTTCGTAATTTCTTGATTTGTAGCTTGATTTTCATTACAGTAATCTGAGCAAAAGAATTCACAGCTAGTTAATGAGCTCATCATAATTAGACAAGCTAAAGTAAATTTTTTCATAGGAATTGATATTTTTAACAACAAGTACACAATTCTTTAAAAAAGTGACCCTCTAGTTGATCAAATGTTTAAAAAAAAATACACTACACCTTTAATTAAGGATTTTTTTTTGAAAAAAACAAAATTACTGTTTAATAAATTAAGCAGAAATGAACTAATATTTTGCATAAGCTACAAATTGCAATTTTTTATTTTCAGTGTTATTTTGTTAAGTTTCTCTTGCGAAAACAAAAAGCATAAAACCTTTCATAACTACCTGGAAGCATTTTGGTTAAATGATGTTTCGCAGCAAATTTCAATTATAAACGAAACCAGCGATTCAACAATCTTAAAGCAATTATTATACTTTAATCGACCCCAAACGCTCGTGAAACACGATCTAAATGATGAATTTTTACACGAGAGACTTGAACTTTTAAATAAGTTGGAAACTTCATTCGATTCTTTGACGATTAGTAAGTTAACGGCTTTGAATACTCAAAAAAGTGTCACTTCTTTTCAATCGGAGCTATTGTATAACCAAATACAAATTGCTTTACTAAAGGAAATATCTTATAGCCGTATTCTACCTTTTGCAAAAGAAAAAGAAAAGCATTTATCGAAAAAGTATATTGACACATCTCAGTTATTGTACAAGTATTTTTTCTATTTAAATGATATAAAAAAAAATAAGCTTCTGGAAGGACAAAAATTAGGTCAGCTTGCTACTACCAATATGCATTTGTCCCAAATCAATCAATATGAGAATCATGCATTTAAATACTACTTTGAATCATTTTTGAGAGCAGATGCTTCAATTTACGCTATTAAAGAATTTGGATTTAATCAATATGAGAATCTCTTGAATTTTCAATTGCAAAAGCTGAAAAAATTAAAAGGTGTTTCGGATACTCAAATAAAGATTATCGAATCTTACGTGCTTGAAGATCAAGGAAAAAATAAAGAATCCCTTCTTTTGCTAAACGATCAGATTGATAAAATTGACAAGGCAAAAGATAAGTATAGGACCTCTTTAAATTTGGGTGTGGCCTACCTAGAAATAAACCCTGATAGTGCATTTCATTATTTTAATAAAGCACATCTATTGTTTGAAAATTGGCCATGTCATGCTAAAAATATTATTCCATTAGTATATTTAATTCATTCTGCACAAGATAGATCAAGCTTTGTTGATTACAGAGAAAAGTTAAAATCCCTGTACAACTGCCCAGATAAGAATGGTTATTATGCAGAATTTATTGGTCTAGACTTTTTAAGGGATCATCCATTTTCTAATTACAGTATTGCCGAAAGAATTGATATAAATAACCGACGGAAAACCTTGGCTGAAATGATTTGGACGGGAAAAGAGTCTTTTCATATTCAAGATATTTATGCATACATAACTTCAGACTTGTTGCAACTATATCAAGATGACCCAAAGGCAATTGAAAATGATGGATTTACAACCATCATCAACTTATTCCAAGAAACAAAAATCCAAGAGCTAAAAAGAAAACGCTTCGAGGACCAAAGCTATGTACTTAGCGAAAGCCAAAAACAAACAGAAAATCGTATTAGTGAAATACTTAAAACCACTAATGAATTCCTAGATACACTCTATGATGGAGACCCGATGTATATCGAGTTATATAACTTAATGGTTGAGAAACAATCCTGGTCTCAAAACCTTTCAGCAAGCGATTTAGGCCTAGCACAAAAACCGCTTAACGAACAATCATTAGCTCAACTAAAAAAGCTAAACACGCTTGAGTATTTTGTATTACATGATATCTATTGGTACTATTACTTTGATGGCGATAAGCTTCAGCTTGGACAGTTTAATGGGAAGAAGCTAGATTCACTCCTACAAAACTTTAATGAACAACTTATAACTTTAAAAAATCCTCAAGCACAAATCAAGGAATTACGAGCACTTATTTTACCTAAGGATTTATCATGCAACAAAAATGTCCTAATCTTAGCAGATGGAAACACCTTTCAAATACCATTTGATCTATTACTTCCTGATAAAAGCATCTTTTATCATTTCGACCTTAACGAATATATTTCGATGGACACGATAAACTTAACGGAGCCAACTATAGGCTTAATAAGCTACACAGATAAACAAACGCAAAACTCAACTCAGTTAAAGGAATATCCAGAACTACCTCTTGGATGGCAAGAAACACAAACGATCGGAAGTTATTTTCCTCCAAATAAAATTCAATCAATAGCTGGTTACCAGCTAAATAAACACTCATTTGAATCTGCTCTAGATATGGACATTGCACATATATCAAGCCATGCTTCCATGAACATGAACAACCGGCTTGATAATTATATCCTTGTGCGCAATGCCGAAGGCAAATCGGATAAATTATATAGCTATGAGATTGAGAATCTACCCCAAGCGCCTCAAGTGGTAACCCTATCGGCATGCGAAACAGGGACTGGCGCACACCGAAATGGAGCTGGCACATACTCGATAAGCCGTGCTTTTTTGCATGCAGGATCATCATCCATCATAAAATCCTTATGGAAAGTTAATGAAAAAGCAACCTCTGTATTTATGCCCGCGCTTTACAAACATTGGCAGCAAGGATTATCATTAGGTGAAGCGCTTAACCAAGCAAAAGAAGAGGTTCGCCAAATGGAAGCATTCAAACACCCATATTTTTGGGCAGGATTCATACTGGAAGGAAACCCTAATATTTATTTAGAAAGGGATTCGCAATAATTTGACCTAATAGTGATTATCTTGAAATTAGAAAGGCAATTTTATGGCAGACTTTGATGCACTTGCATCTATATATGATTCAGATTTCACACACAGCATCATAGGTAAAAGACAACGGAAAGTCGTTTGGAATTATCTGAAAAAACAAGTAGGAGAACATCTAGATATACTCGAACTTAATGGTGGCACTGGCGAGGATGCTATATTTTTAGCTAAGCAAGGCCACAAAGTCCTAACTACAGACCGTTCTACTGAAATGCTAAAAGCAAGTTGTCAAAAGTTTAAAAATATTGAAACAAAATACCCAATTCGTTTAAAACAACTAGACCTAAACCAAGCTTCACTTCATGACCAAACTGCCAAATTTAATCTTGTATTTTCAAATTTTGGTGGCCTGAATTGTATAGATAAAACAGCATTGAACCAACTAAAAAACTTTATAGATAGCCGATTAAAAGCAAATGGTTCGGCTATCCTAATTATCATGCCTAAGGACACTTTATTAGAGAAGCTCTATAGACGATGGACTGGTCAGCATGGGCTTATCTTAGCAAGACAAAACGAAGAAGGAACTGAGGTCTCTGTGGCGGGAGATTTAGTCCGCACATACTTTTACAATCCGAACGAAATTCAAAAAATATTTACTGGATATACGCTTAAGCATAGCTTTATCACAGGCTTAATACCATCGTACCTCGAAGGGAAAATACAGAAATATAAAACCCTATTTTATCCCATATTTCTGCTAGAATCGGTACTCATTAAAACCAAGAGATTTAGTCATTGGGGTGATCATTTCTTAATTCATTTACAAAAAGATTAATGCTTCGCTTATCTTAGTCGTAATTAAAAATGGCTGATTGAAAGTAGTATTTACACATGGGTATTTTATTCAGGAAGACGAGAAGGAACAAGCCATCATGCGGCCCTATCCACCACTAGGTATTTTGTACTTGTCAGCCTGGTTAGAAAAGCATGGGAAAGTCAACTCAGTTTTTGACACTACTTTTTCTAGAAAACAGCTGATTAAAGATTACCTACTCGAAGATAAGCCTGACATCTTAGCCATTTATACGAATCTAATGACCAAACTAAATGTCATTGAGATTATGCAATTTGTCAAGAAACAACTTCCCAAAACTACGGTGGTGATCGGTGGACCGGATGTGAGACATAACATCGAAGATTACTTAAATGCTGGAGCTCAAATCGCAGTGATTGGCGAGGGTGAACAAACCATGCTAGACATTGTAAACACTGTCGAAAGTGGCAATACTTCGGAGTTTGGTCACATACCAGGAATTGCCTACTTTTCGGGGACAACATTGGTCAAAACCCAAGAAAGAAGCAAGATAAAATCGGTAGATGATCTTCCTATTCCGAATAGAAAAATGATTGACATCCAAGCTTATTTAGATACTTGGAAAAAACATCACGGCCAAAGTGCCATGACGGTCAGTACCCAAAGAGGCTGTCCTTATACCTGTAAGTGGTGCAGCACTGCCGTGTACGGACAAAGTTATCGGCGACGCAGTGCAGCATTAGTAGCCCAAGAATTAAAGTATTTAAAAGAGACCTATAATCCCGATACGGTCTGGTTTGTAGATGATGTATTTACCGTTAGTCATAAGTGGTTAGCTGCTTTTGCAGATGAGGTGAATAAGCAAGATGCTATCATTCCTTTTGAATGCATCACTCGAGCTGATCGGATGAATGAGGATGTGATTCAGACCCTAAAAAGAGCTGGGGCCTTTAGGATTTGGATTGGCGCTGAGAGTGGTTCGCAAAAGGTGATCGATTTAATGGATCGAAGGGTGGATGTAAATCAGGTGAGAAAAATGATTCAGCGTACTCGGGCAAATGAAATGGAAGCTGGAACGTTTATCATGCTCGGATATCCTGGGGAAACCCAAGAAGATATTAAGGAAACTGTTCGTCATTTAAAGGAGTCTAATCCTAATTATTTTACGATAACGGTAGCCTATCCGATTAAAGGAACATCCTTGTACCAAGAAGTAGAAGCTAAACAAACCAAAGCGCTAAATTGGATGGAAACTACTGATCGGGATCGAGATTTTGAGCGCCATTATTCTAGAAAATATTATGATTATGCAGTACGATGGGTCGAAAACTCGGTGCGTGCTTTTCAGAAGAAATCAGAGAAAGGGATACTTTCTGCAAGCTTCCTAAAACATAAAACAAAAGCCTGGTTAATGTATTTATCCATGCAATTTTCTAAGTAAGCGATGAGTGCAGTCTCTGTCATCATACCTACTAAACATCGAGTAAAGGACTTGGCAAACACCTTAATTGCTTTAAGCTCACAAGCTGAATTCATTAGCGAACTCTTGATTATTGATGCCAGTGATATGTTGTTTAATCTAGATGATATTCCTAAAGTTTTAAGGGGAAAAACCAGGATAATACCCAGTGAAGGCTCAGTCTGTATTCAACGAAATATAGGTATTAAGCAAGCGAGCAGTGATTTGGTTTTTTTATGTGATGATGATATAGAAATACAGCAAGATTACCTAAGAATACTCATTGATTACCTTAATACTAATCCGACCGTGGATGTGGTAAGTGGAAAAGTGTTAGAGAAAAACAATGGAGGCAAATGGGAATATCTATATCCACCACCAAGTCTATTAGCCTTGATTTGGCATTGGATTTTTGGTTTGAGCTTTTGGTTTGATGCTGATCTAGACAGGTCAAATAAAAAGGGTCTACATCGCTGGTTATTGGGCAAGATAGCTAAAAATAAAAATGGAATATCGCCTGCTGGTTGGCCTAGAAATGTTTCTTTGACTAAACCTGTTAATGTCTGTAAAATCTATGGATTAGGCGCAAGTGTCTCTAGAAAAAACTGGTTGTGCAAAAGACCTTTTGATGAGGTGCTAGATCCGAGTGGAATTGGAGATAATTATGGACTTATGGTCATAGATGAGAGCTATATACACGTGCTTTCATCAGCTTCGGTACATCATCATAAATCACCTACCAATCGTATACAAAAACAGAGTTCTTTTTATAGAAGGTGTTTGGCCTTGCATTATTTTATGCACCAGTCTCCCAAATTTGGCAGCCTTAATTATGGGCTTTTTCTTTGGTCAATGTTGGGCAACGTCTTGTACTTCTTTATACGATCAGACAAAGCTATGCGTAAGGCTTCATTCAAGGTTTTAAAAGAATGCTTTCTTGGGAAGAACCCTTATCTTTTAGCGAGTAAAAATCATTTAAAGCGCATAATGCCTGTTGTTTAATGAACCAGAAACCTAACATACTAGTCATAATCCCAGGCGGAGTAGGTTCAGGGAAAAATCAAGGCATTCCTGTTTTACTAAATCTATTTAGTGGTCTAGCCGATTATGCCAAGTTACATGTTGTTTCGGTATCGAAAATTGATCCATTGTTTAGCCCTCCTAATTACCAATTGTCATCGCTAGGCTTAGCTAATAGTTCACCTATCCTACAAAAACTCACTCGCTTTAGACAGTTTATTAAGCAGCTAAAAACAAAACCAGATTTAGTGCATGCTTTATGGACGCATCCCCATGGACTCATGGCTTATTTTGCCAGTCGATATTTCAAGGTGCCCATGCTAAATAGTTTGCAAGGAGGTTGCTTAGCCGATATTCCTAGTCTTCCCTATGGTGGAAATCAAGGATTGATAAAGAAAATACTGACTCGCTTAATGCTTAAAAGAGCAGATCATATAACAGCCGAAACTCGATTTCAGAAAAACCTAGTACCCATAGATTTTCAAGATAAAACCTCTATTATTTATTATGGAATGAATGAGGATAATCAGGCGAAAGTCTTTAAACCCATTAGCAAGCAAACTCCGATAAAAGTCATCCATGTAGCTAACTTAACCCCTATAAAAGATCAATCAACCTTGATTAAGGTTATCCATAAATTGTCTGAAAACTATGATATCCATCTAAGTATTATCGGCAGCGATTATTATGATGAGCAAATTCATCAATTAGCGGATAATTTGGCCATAAAGCATAGAGTACATTTCCTAGGGCAGTTGCCGCACAGCGAGGTTTTAAACCAATTACGAAATCATGATATCATGTTACACACGTCTTTATACGAAGGTTCTTGTTTAGCCATTATTGAAGCTTGGAGCGTGGGACTTTGCACTGTGGGCACTTCAGTAGGGATGATGTATGATCTGGCAGATGAGCTGGCTTTGGTGGCTCGTCCAAAAGATGTGGAAGGTCTTGTAGCAAAAATGGAACGGCTCATTAATCATCCAGAAGAGCAAGAACGATTAAGTGCTGCATCCTTGGCTTGGAGCGCTAAACATACTATGCAGGATTGTGTAACTTCATTTGCTAATCTTTACCAACAATTATTAGCATGAAAATAGCTTTTGTACTTCATTTTTATGATAAAGGTATGGAGGCAAGATCCATGGTTCGAAGTCATTATTCGACGGTTTGTATCATGGAAGCTTTGGCGAAGTTGGGCCATGAAGTACATGTTTTTTATCGCTTTGATTCCCATCAATCATTTATCGAAAATGGTGTCAATTACCATTTTATAAAGGACAAGTTACCAGGCTATTTAAAACCCTGGCATATTGCGATAAACTACAATAAGCAACTTGCAAAGAAAATAAAGGAATTGGGTCTAGAGATCGTTCATGCTAACAATATTTACCGACCTATTGCGCATAATAATTTAGCTAAGCGACTGTATCCGCTTCCTTATATTGTTCAAGATCATGGTGGAATGAAAAAGGTCAAATACCCATGGATTCAGCGACCGTTTTTATCTACAGTGGATTTATTTTTGTTGTCTGCTAAAGGCATGGAGCTTCCTATTTTGGAAGCAAAATTGTGCAAACCAGCGCAAATTCGTTTCGTTATGGAAGCGTCCTCAGAAATGAGTTTTGTGTCCGATAATGAGCTAAGCTTACAAGGAAAACCATGCTTTTTATGGATTGGGAATTTAAATGCGAATAAAGACCCGATGACCGTAGTAAAAGCATTTAAGGAAGTTGCAAAAGTCCATCCTGCTTCTCATTTGCATATGATTTACAAACAAACTTTTTTGGAAGAAGGGTTAAAGCATTTTATCGCAGTCAATAAGCTCGAGACGCAAATCAGTCTTTATGGTTTTATCGATCGAGGATCCATTACCAAGTATCTTTCTACGGCTGATTATTTCGTCGCGGCTAGTCATAAAGAGGGTAGTGGTTATGCTTTAATGGAAGCTATGTCTTGTGGTTTAATACCTATTTTGACCGAGATTCCATCCTTTAAAGAGTTGACTAAAGAGGGGTCCATTGGGTATTTATATCCAGTGGCTGATGTAGATGCTTTGGCTAAGATTATGGTTCAATGTTGCGCTAAAGAGGAAGTGCTTACTCCCGATGATAAGCAACAAATAATACAACATTTTACTCAGTACTTTAGTTACGAGGCGCTGGCTAGTCAATTAGTTACGATTTACAACGAAGCCATTAAGACTAAAGCTTAATCGCTTAACTTTGTGATACTTCAAAGAAAATTGGAAAAACCTATTAGCCGGTGAATAAAACCTTAATATATGATGCAGTAAATCGAGGATACCGGTGGGCAAACTGGAAAAACAACCTGCTGTTTAAGCACCAACCTAAGAATTATCTTTTTATTCTGTCGCAGCCTTATGCAGGATCTACCATCTTGCACCAGATACTTTCTAATCACCCGAAAATAAGTCCACTAAATACCTTCGGAACAAGGGAAGGCTTTGGCTTAAAAGTGTCTAGAAAACAATTAGAATTTAATAGATTATGGGACAAAGCATACGAAATCCCATTTGAAAAATTAAAACCACATTGGGAAAAACAATGGGACTTAGCTGCCCATTATTTACTAGAAAAAAGCCCACCCCAAATCTTGCGAGCGCACCATATACAATCCGTATTTAGGACGAGTTATTTTATAGCTTTACTCAGAGATCCATACGCACTGGCCCTGAGTTATCACCAAAGAAATCAAGTTTCAATAAAAGAGGCAGCATCCTTTACTATGCAATGCTTTAACTATCATTTAGATAACAAAATTGGTATTGATCATATACTTTATATAAAGTATGAAGACCTAACCGATCATTGGGAAATAACAAAAAAAGACTTACAGCTATTTCTAAGCCAAATGGATCAGCTAGATTTACCTAAAAGCCTAAAAGCACACAATCAAACAGGGAATATAGATGAACTAAAAAACATGAATGAAGCTAAATTTAGCAGCATTGAACAAGCAAGCTGGGATGAACTAAATCATTACTTTTTACTTCATGAAGAGCTGTTACAAACATTTAATTATTCCCTTCGTATTTCTCCCGGAGCATAAGTACTTGATCTTCCAAACTACATAAAGTCTTAAGGTAGTTCAGCACATTTGGGTTATCGACGTAGAATTTTTCATCAGAAAAATGATTTGCTCTAAACGGAAGGATTTGCTCCTCATAAAAAGACAAAAATTGTCTTGCCTCTTTCATTTTATTTAATTGGTAGGCTAAGTCTGCAGCGGCGAGATTTGCCTTAAAGTAATTTGGATGAATACTACATGCTTTTTTGTAAGCGCTAAATGCTGGCTGCACCTGGTCCAATTCCGAGTAATAATTGCCCAATAAATACCAGCTTTTCCAATCATACGGATTAATATCTAAGGCCTTGGTTAATGAGTTTATGGCAGTGTCATGATGTTTTGATCGCCATAGAGCTTTTGCTTTTCTAGCTGCAATAGGTTTGGGGCCTAGCATTCGATTAAATCTAGAGTTCTCTAGCTTCGCATATAATGGGACAGCCGCTGGGAAATTTTTAGTTCGTTCGTGCTGAACTATTTTATTATACAGGATATGGTTAGATACTTGATATCCAGACCAGATGAACGAAATAATCAAGCAGAAAATTAGCATTGCATGACTTATAAAAGAGGATTGACTTAATGGTTTTTGCTTGACATTGGCAAATCCAAAAATGGCTAATAATAGAGGAGAACTCAATTTAAAGGTGTTAGGATATGCAAGACCATAAAAATTGACCAGAACAAACCATGCTAAAAAAGTGAAACCAAGTATCGTTTTGTTTTTTGAGGCGATAATATTAGACCATAAAGTAATTAAAAAAGACATAAGGAGAAGCAATCCGACAAGCCCTAACTCACTTAGTGTTTGCATAAATAGATTATGCGCATGTGAAAAATGTGAATTAGAAAAATAGGCTCTTTTATGATCCTTAACACCATATTTTAAGTGGTCTATTTTCCAATGTCCATCTCCCCAGCCAAGCACTGGTTTTTCCCACCAAAGCTTAGTACTTTTATTCCAAAGAGCGGCTCTTTCATCTTTAGTATTTTCCAAAATGGGACGGAATGGATTCAAGCTCTTGATAAAACTATTAGGCCTCAATAATCCAATGGCCAAAGATAGGATAAGGCTAACACCAAGAAAGATAGAAATAATGGTTTTCCGTCGTATAGTTTTTGAATTCGAAAAAAAGTAGAATAGAAAGGCAACAATTAAAGCCATTAATGCTGCCTTAGCACTAAAACCTACTAAACAAACCAATTGGATTATGAATAAAATACTAACAAACAATTTTGAAATCATGTGCCATTGAAATAGCAAAATATAAATAGGCGTTAACATCAGTAGTATAGAAGCTACATAATTTCCATTGATCCCTAAATAATCTTTAGTACTCAATAAATCATCAATATGGAATAAAAAGCCAGTCGATAAGTTCGATAACTGTATATAAAACCAACTAATAGAAGTTAAGAAGAATACTAAGTAGCTAACAAAAAACCAAGTCCAAAAACGCTTGTTGAAATAGCTTAGATTAACTCGCTTAAAAGTCAAGTATGCGGTAAATAATGCTAACCAATGAAAGGCTGTCTCCCACACTAAGAAAGGTCGTTCACACCAAAAAACGGACATAAAATGCCATAAAACCCAAACAAAAAAAGTAATATCTAAAAAGCTAAAACCGTTTTCTTTTAATGGATTAGATAATAGACTACTACCATAAATTAGTGCACAAGCAATACACAAGCCTGTAGGAAATGCATTCCTCGGTATTTGTAAAAAATCGAACGAAGTTTGCCAAGTAAACATAATCAACATGATAGCTAAAACTACCTGCTGAAATAATGCTATTTGACGTGCTTGCATAGCTGAAAGTTAAGAAAAATATTACCTTACATCAGGACAAATGAAGAAAGGTGCATTTTGAATTTAAAGCAAGCTTGGAGAGTGGAGAACAAATAAGTATTCACTCGATGCTCATGGATCATGTAGATCTGCATGTTTCCATCAAATATCGTCATGAAAATCAAGTGCTTTCTTTGGAAGTCGAAGCCAAAACTAGCTTGCATAATGCACAGTTAGTTTGTTATATCCCAATGCCACAAAGGTCAGATGCAAAGATTGGAGTTAATGCTTACCAAACTTGGACAGAAAGTAAAGAATATGCAGCTAAAGAAAAACAAAAGAGCTTAGCTAATTGGACAAAACCTTTCCGAAAGAAATATCACCTAGAACAGTACGGTGATGCCCATTTTCAAGCAAAAAATCCTAAAGTCCAACTAAGAAGTTACAGCTATATTTATTTTAAAGTTGAAGGACAAACTCATCTTTGGGCATCCATAGATGAGACGAAAGGCTATACCATTTTTGAAACCTTACCCAGTGAAAATCAACTAAGAATCAGCAAAGAACTACCTACTAAATGGAAACCAGGGAAAGCCTATACACTTGCCATAGCTATTTGCATTGGCGATTACCAAACAGCTTGGAAGCAATATCAGCAGATTAGCCAGCAAATAGTACAACCAAAAATAGCGGCTGGATGGACAAGCTGGTATAATTATTACACCAATATTTCGCCCGCTATTTTACAGCAAAACATCGAGTCACTAGCCAAGCACGGCGCTGACATCCAATATTTTCAGATAGATGACGGCTGGCAAAAACATGTGGGTAACTGGGAATGCAACCAAACGTTTGATGGTGAGTGGAAGGATGTAGTAAACAACATCGTGGATAAAGGATTTATTCCTGGACTATGGTTTGCACCCTTTATTGTGGAGGAAGCAGCGGAAATTCCAGATAGTTGGATATTGAGAAACACAAAAAATGAAAAAGTAGTTGCTGGATTTTCACCAGATTGGTCAGGAAATTTTTATTGCTTAGACTTCTCACAAGCAGCTGTCAAAACACACATCCAGGAGAGTGTTCAGCGAATGCTCCATTGGGGATTTAAGTTTTTCAAAGTCGATTTTCTCTATGCTATAAACTTACACATTCCCGAAAATAAAACTCGAGGGGAGTATATGTCTGAGGCACTTAGTTGGTTGGTTAATTTAGCGCCAGAAGCAGAATGGTTAGCCTGCGGAATACCATTGACTTCTGCGAGTGGAATAGTGGATTTTTGTCGCGTCAGTGCCGATATTTCGCCTAAATGGGAAGATAAACTACTGGCTAATATTATACAGTATCCCGAACGTGTCTCCACATTATCCGCTCTGCGTTCTTCATTGCAGCGAGCTATGTTGGATGGAATATACTTCAATAATGATCCTGATGTAGCTATACTTAGGGAAGGCACGGATCTTAGTATTAGCCAAAGAAAAACACTGTTTTTAATCAATCAGGTAGTCGGCTCACTCCAATTTATTTCTGACGATATTGATCAGTACTCAGATGAAATGATTTCCCTTTACATGAGTCAGTTTCCTCTAGTCGACAAGGAAATCATAGACATCGATCAAGACCAAGATCTATACAAGATTCGATTTACTGTTTGTTCTATGGCCTATGAATTATTAGCAAATCTTAGTGCTCAAAAGCGAACTGGATTAAATGGTTTTCAGTCCCTAATTTATCGGGTAGATACTGATGTAGGCATTAAAGTTTTAGCCTGTGATGATCATTTATTTCCAGGCTTAAGTTTAAGTATGACTAAGCAGGGCCAGCAAATTCACCTAAAACAAATTGATGACAGGTTTAGTCGAGCAAGTTTTGTAGTTTTAGAAATGGATGCAGCTTTTGATGTTCAGCAAATTGCTTTAGCTTGCATCAATATGGATAGAATAGGCAATAAAATTGTTGGCCGATTTAGCTTATAAGTATGAAAAAACTACCCTTTTCAAAAAAGATAATTTATGCCTTAGGTCAGTTAGGTTGGGCTACCACAATTAATGTAATTAATCTTCAGTTGGTCTATTTTTATTTACCACCTGATGACTCGGGTTTACCGGTTTTTATCAGCCAAATGGTATTTCTAGGCATACTAAATATTGTGACCATTGCACTTGCCAGCGGTCGATTATTTGATGCCATTACGGATCCTTGGATTGCATCTATCAGTGATAATTGGAAAGGAAAATTAGGTCGTCGAATACCCTTTATGCGGGTAGGGGCGATTCCGACAGCCCTCTTTATGGTCTTGTTGTTTTTCCCTCCGGTAGCTGGAATTAGTACCTTAAATATTGTTTGGTTAGTGGTTATTCAGTTGCTGTTTTATCTAAGTTTAACCATATATCTGACACCGTTTTTTGCATTAATTCCGGAACTTGGTCATACCAGTGATGAGCGATTGAGCTTATCCACTTGGATCTCGATTACTTATGCTATGGGTATATTAATTGGTTCTTTAGTGCCCAATATTGCTAGTCTAATGGAATCATATTTTTCCTTAGAAGAAGGCATTCAAGGAACTCAATATGCGATGATTGCCCTTGGTGTTTTTTCCGCCTTTTTTATGTTGCTACCAGCTTTTTTAATAGACGAAAGAAAGTATACAAAACCTCAAGATTCCCAGGTTCCCATGATGAAGGCCATTAAGCGGAGTTTTGCTAATCCTAGTTTTAAATATTATGTGGTTGCAGAGTTTGCCTATTTTATGGCACTAGCGATTATCATGGCAGGTATGCTCTATTATGTTACGATCCTTTTGCGACTCGATGATGGACATGTAGGTTCATTAATGGGCATGCTTGTGGGTGTTTCTTTTTTATTTTATCCGCTGGTAAATATAGTGGCTAAACGATATGGTAAGAAACCTTTTTTAGTGGCGGCTTTTCTATTTATGGCCATGATGTTTTTAGGTATTTATTGGTTAGGAAATGATGGTTTAGATGTAATGACACAAGCATATATACTGGTGGTAGGTATGGCGATTCCTATGTCTTTTTTAGGTGTTTTGCCCAATGCTATTTTATCTGATATAGCTAAGCACGATTCTAATACATCAGGGATTAATCAGGAAGGAATGTATTTTGCAGCAAGGACCTTGTGTCAGAAATTCGGACAGACGTTTGGGATATTTATTTTTGCTGCTTTGACGACCATAGGTAACAGCATAGGTGACGATTTAGGTATTCGCTTAAGTGCTCTAATCGGTTCAGGCCTTTGTTTTTTAGCAGGCTTGTATTTTATGAAGTATGATGAGAAATCTATTTTGGATGCCTTAGAGGAGTAGTTTTGTTCAATGTCATATTTAGTATAAAACGTAAGGCTAATCTCAGCTTGCAGCTGAGATGGTTTATCAGAAAAAATATCAGAGAAATTTAAACTAAAACACTCCGCTATTATCTCGGAACCTAATCTTTAATCAATTTGTGTTAATCCATATCGAGCTTCACAAGTACTTAGATCTGGATAATCAAAAATAAGAACCCTATTAGTAAATACATTTGTTCTACAAAAACCTAGAGAGTCACAAAAGGTAAGAATAAATTCTTCTTTGTCATATTCGTATGTATAAGTACTAGTACTACTAATATCCCAAGCAGGCTCACTAGAAGTAATGGTCAAAATTCCTTCATCGAAGACAAATTCCGAACATAAAACATGATTATTGATGGTATAGCATCCTTCATCGTTACCCCAAACCTGATCTACATTAAGCTCTTCGTCCTGGCAATTAATAATATCGTGCCATTTGATATGATAGGTGCCATCTATGTCTGGAAATTCTACATTACACGACAAACAAAGAACTAACATTGAGGCCATTAAGATTCTCATATTTTAATAATTTTATTTATTAGTACTAATCCCGAAGAAAGATGGACTTTTACATAATAAAGTCCAGATACAACATTTAAATTAACAATTTCACTAGATGATTTCAAACCATTTTTTTTGAATATACATCCAATCCTTTGAATTTAAAATTCTGATTGTATTAATTTCATGACTAGACTTGAATAATAGTGTTTGAGTGAAGTATCAAGGTTTTCTATATTCTCAATAGTAAAAGATTCTTCAGGAGTGCAACCATTGAGTAGTTTTTGTTCAATGTCATGCTTAGCATAAAACATTAAATAAATGAGGATAAATCAACATAAATAACATGGCGGCAGGTGATTGGAAAGATATGTTGTCGGCTATACAAGCGGGCGATATTGATTTAGTAAAATATCATTTAAAGGAGGGCGTAGAGCCTAACTATCAGCACCCTGAATTCTCTACAACGCTCTTAGTAGAAAGTATCACTTTAGAAAGATATGCCTTAGTAAAATTATTACTAGAAAATGGAGCGGATCCAAGTTTAAGAGTAGGCATCAGTCAGGACAGTCCAATACGAATGGCTAAAAAAAGCGGAAACAAAGCCATAATTCATTTAGTACAATCCTATCTTCCTTTTAAGAAAAATATCTTTGTTGTTCTAATTGAAAAATGTAGGGAGCTTGTTTTTGCCAAAAAGATGCTTCTTAGCTAGGTATGCAGAGCAAACAAGAAGAAATAAAAGACCCCAGAGTTAAATGCTATCAATGCATGAGACCTTCTAGTTCATGTATCTGTAAATACATTAAGCCCATCCAGACCAATATTCGTTTTATTATACTTATGCATCCAAAGGAGTATAAAAAAGAAAAAAACGGAACAGGTCATATGACTAAACTTCAACTAGAAAATTCCGAAATTATCGTTGGTGTAGATTTTACGAATAATGCAAGAGTAAATGAAATATTGGATGATGAAAGCAACCGCTCTTTTTTATTATATCCTGGTAAAAACAATTTTAATTTATCGACAAGGCGTGGTTCTGAAATAGCATCTTTTGTGGGTACGAATCCATACCTTTTTATCCTAGACGGAACCTGGCCGTGTGCTCGCAAAATGCTTAAATTGAGCACCAATTTACAGGCATTAAAACGACTAAGTTTCGATAATACCATTCAATCGATATTTATCATTAAGCAACAACCTGCTTCTCTTTGTCTGAGTACAATAGAATCAGTGCATACCGTCTTAAATTTGCTTAAAGAGCATGGCCTTGAGGATTGTGAAACAGACGATTTTTTGTTGCCATTTAAAAAAATGATAGACTACCAAGTCGAATGCATTTTAAATCCCAACAATAACCACTATCGTCCAAGTATACAAAAAACAATTCCACTCAAAAATATGTACAAACAAAATCCCCAGGTGAGCATTATTTATGAATAGGGAAGTTCTTATGGTTCAGAAAACTCATAAAGACGTACGTTCTGAGCTTGAATTTCTTTGGAGCTTTGCGAATTATAAAAATGTATGACAAGTTTGTCAAATGAGCAATCCGGTTTTTTAACATCTAGAAAGATATTAGCGGGTATTTCTTCTTCTAAAAACCTTTGAATTCTAATAAATCTTTCTTTGACAATTTCATTGTCTTGATAAAACTTTAATCTCATTTGAGTCATTTTCCATGCAGTCCATTCTTTATCATTTGTCAAAAAGTTGGCTTCTAATCTAATCCATGGTAAACTTATTGCTGGGTTCTTAATGATAAAATCATGGAATTGATTTTCCTCATTTAGAATAACAGTTGTTGTGTCACTTTCAAACAACTTTTTTAAGCCTGTCGGTTGTCCAAAAAATAATTCTTCTGTATCCAATAGCTTAAAGTACTGCTCATTTAAATTTAGCCTACCCATGGTGGCTAGATAATAGGCTTTTGTGTGTTCTTCAGTTTTAAAATAACCTCCACCATGTCCTTGGTATGTTAGCCAGATATTGAAATAAAGTCCTAATAAAATAAAAACAAAAAATAGAGATTTTAAGATTATGTTTTTACGGTCAACAAGCCTGACTAATGACACTAAGGGAAAACTTAAAATAGCATACGATTGTACCATTGCCCTTTGTCCTAAAGAACCCCCATACCACCATATATCCCATGAGTAGGTAATGTAAGTGAAAAGCAAGAAAAAGATAATAGTTGCTAGAAAAAAGGCTTTTCTAAATGAAACAAAAAATCCTATAAGAGGAAAAATCATGAGTGGAGTATACATTAACCAGCCAGATTTGTAGCTAAAAAGTCCCTGAAGGAAATGTGGATTTAGCCAACTGAAGCCCTGATTTTCATAAGAGTAGACTATCCATTCATTAGTTACAAATTTCCAATAAAATAATTGAATAGAGCCTACTAAAAGGCAAGTTAGTATGGCCGCTAAGATATTACGATGTTGTCGATACAGAAAACGGATTCTATTCTTAAACCAATGGTTTTGATTGATGTCTATTTTCCACAAAACGGGTATTAGAAAACTTATGATTTCAGTAGGTCTTATTAAGGCAGCAAGACCTATGGTTCCCCCAATTAGAATACTGGTTTTTAAACTAGGATTTGTATGATATTTTTCGCTCAAGAACAGCAGAATAGCATAAAGACTAAACAAGTAATTGTGTGTCATGGCTCCATCTATCGCGCTATAATTTAAATAATTGGTTCCTAAAACGATGATAACTAAGCCCCAAAAAACGTGGCGCCTTTCAAAATATTTTAGAAGCACTTTCATCAAGAAGAACAAGCCCAAGAAACTCCAAAATAAAGCACTTAAGGAAATGAAAAATTGATAAGGACCTGAAAAGCCATCCGATGGATACTTGCTGGATAACTTTGTGTATATATGCGCGGTAAAAAAGAATGGAGCATAAAGTATAGATTGCCCTATTGAATATTTCATTACCATATTCGATGACTGCTCGTGTTTAAACGCCTGATTTAGTTGAAAACTAGGTTTATACTTAGTTAAAATGTCAGGCATAAAAGCTAATTGTTTTATGTCCTTATATATAAATAGTGCAGGTAGATATAGATAATAGCCAGAGACATCATGAGAAATAGTTGCCTCTGCATCGAATTTATCCCACTTAGGAAAACTAATGTGGCATACTCCTATAATTATATAGAGTGGAATTAGAATTTTAAGAAAATTGGAAACAACTAATTTCATTAATCTTCCTTTTTTCAATTTTGATTATGAAGTAAATTCGGGGTGGTCTATTAAGTTAAGTATTTTCTTTTGTTTCTAAGAATTTAGGTAGATTTAACTAAAACTTGCTGATATTATGGTTTAAAGTGCTTTTGTATTCCTGAGGCTAATCTCAGCTTCCAGCTGAGAATGTTTATAAATAAATATCGACCAAAATGCACCACCGCCTCAGAAGAATCTAATGGTTAATTAACTTGGCTTAAAGCTTAAATGGAACATAAAATAAAAAATACAATACCAGTAAACTTTATACCTTAGTAAAAAGCATAACATTGACCAAAAAAACATTCCCTGACAATTTCATTTTCGGTGCCGCCACCGCCTCACTACAAATCGAAGGTGGTGACAGGAACAACTCATGGTATGACTGGTGCGAAGCAAAGAAAATACCTAACGGCGATCACTGTATCGAAGCCAATGACCACTGGAATAGGATAGCAGAGGATGTACAGCTGATGAAGGACCTAAATTTGACGGGCTATCGATTAAGTATCGAATGGTCTCGAATTCAGCCAACTAAAGAAACTTGGGATGAAGCAGCTATTCAGCACTATCGGGATGAAATAATACAACTAAAACAAGCAGGCATCGAACCTATGGTTACCCTGCATCATTTTTCTAATCCATCTTGGTTTGAAAAACAAAATGCTTGGTTAAATAAGGAATGTATTCCTTTGTTTTTAGCATATACAGAATTCGTGGTTAAGCATCTCGGAGACCTAGTTTCGCATTGGGTAACCATAAACGAACCCAATGTTTATTTGATGATGGGTTACTTTGTAGGGATATTTCCACCTGGAAAAGAAGGGGATATAAAAAGCTATCTAAAAGGTGCAAAACATATGATTGCTGCCCACTGCCAATCCTACACACTTATTCATAAATTACGAAACGACATTGGCAAAAAAGACACCCAAATCGGAGCGGCTTTACACCTTAGAGTATTTGATGTTTCCAAGCATTCTTTCTTAGCAAAAATCTCACAGAAGATCTGCTACTTCTTGTTCCAAGACCTATTTTTTAATGGCATGTTGCATGGAAAATGGTTTGGAAGGAAGCTCCATAAAGGTACCTTCTTTGATTATCTAGGCATTAATTATTACTCGAGAGATATCCTTAAACCGAATATAAAAGCATTCCCCATTTTTGCTGATATCACCAAGCCCGAAGGCTGTGAAGTAAATGATTTAGATTGGGAAATTTATCCAGAAGGACTAGCTCGAGTGATTAGGAAATATTATGAAAAATGTAAGCTTCCTATACATATAACCGAGAATGGAATAGCAGACAGCATTGACCAACAAAGAAAAAAATACCTGCATGATCACCTGAACGCAGTGCATACTTGCATTCAAGAAGGCATTCCAGTTAAGGGATATTTTCACTGGACCCTAATCGATAATTTCGAGTGGATGGAAGGTTATGAAGCCAGGTTTGGATTATATGCCCATGATGTGGCAACACAAGAGCGAAGCCTCCGAGCTAGCGGCAAGTACTACAGTAAAATTTGTAAAAGCAAGCAATTATTGCCCCTGAATACGTGAAATGGGTGGACAATTTAGACGACCAAAATAGCGCATGATACTAATGCCTATAAAGTGATAAGAATCATTGCTTGTAGAGTCACCTCTTTGTGTTCCAGGATTGCCGAAATCGGGCATTTCTGAACGATTAGAAAGCAAAACTGCATCAGCTCCACGGTCTGCCATAAGCTGATTATAATCGGGGTAAACACCGCTCACATCATCTAAGTAATCTGAGAAAAGTGACCTGGAACTAACAAAAATGTTTAAACTCCATTTCCTGCTTATATCCCACTTCCATCCTATACCATACGCTAGGCCGAAACTGAAAAAATTGTATTCTTGTCCTGGTAATTGACCTTCCGTTCCTTGTTCTCTAAGCGCTACTTTATTACCATTTAAGGTAGTCATCGGATTAAATCTAAAGAAATTAAATCCTCCAAAAATATAAGGGGTATAATACTCAGTAGCACTGCCATGGATGTATGGAAAGAAATTGAATTCGACCACTGCGGCAGCGTCATAAACATCTGAATAAAAATTAAGATTTCTTAGTTGTTGGAAACTGTTATTTGATTTAGCATCATTAGCCCTAACTCTTCCATAGTTAATGGATCCAGTAGCTGAAATTCTATGGTTAAAATTGAATCTTCCAATAACCCCTCCAGCTGCACCAGGTAAACTTAAATCATACTCAGTATTCAAATCGCCCAAATACCAGCTACCACCTGCCCAAGCACCTAATTCCAAACCTCGCTGACCTTGCAAGTTTTGCAATCCAAACACACATAAAAAAATAAGTAATAAACAGCTATTTTTCATAACGATACATAAAACGATGGAACATTAATATTAATTATACAAAGTGCTAAAGAATCTCAGGAAAGGTCAATAGACCACAAATTTACAATTTTTAGCCTTTATTAAAATATTTTACAACGATTGTCAATCGAAATCCTGCGGACATGGAGGACTTAAGATTTATCCATACATTTACAAGGACTAATAAAATGAACTAATATGCAGATTAAGTTTTGTGGAGCAGCAAGAGAAGTAACAGGAAGTTCCCATCTCATTACCTTAGAGGATGGATATAGAATCTTGCTAGATTGTGGCTTAAATCAAGGAAGAGGAAAACACGTGTGGGATTTTAATAATCGATGGGAGTTTGATCCCGCGACAGTAGATGCTGTCGTTTTGTCTCATGCACATATCGATCACACAGGTCGAATTCCCCAACTGGTGAAAGATGGTTTTAGAGGAGATATCCACTGTACTCACGCAACTCGATCTTTATGTTCGATCATGTTATTAGATAGCGCTAAAATCCAAGAGCGAGACGTCGAATGGCACAATAAAAAGGAGCAGAAGAAGGCACATAATCAACGAAGAAAAGCTAAAGCACCAAGGGTCCCTTTATACACGAGTGCGGATGTGCCACCAGCCATGGCATTATTTGCGGGACATGCTTATAATCGTTGGTTTAAAATTAGTCAGCATGTAGAAGTGAAATACCAGGATATGGGACATATCCTGGGAAGCGCCTCTGTACAGCTTAGATTTAAAGAAGGCACTAAATGGATGAATGTAGGATTTACCGGAGATATTGGGAGACCTGATAGACCCATCCTAAGAGATCCTCAAATTATGGAACCGATGGATTATCTTATCTGTGAATCAACCTATGGAAATAGAGACCATGAATCGACTCCTGAGCAATCAGACGAATTGCTAAGAGTGATTAAAGAAACTTGCCTTGAAAAGAAAGGAAAATTGATTATTCCTGCTTTTTCTGTGGGTCGTACCCAAGAGATTGTTTACATGATGGATAAGATGGAAAATGCAGGTTTACTGCCTAGAATCCCTGTATTTGTAGATAGTCCTCTAGCGGTAAACGCCACAACAGTTTTCGGAGTACACCCTGAATGTTATGATGATAATCTTAATGAATACATGCTTCGGGATGAAAATCCATTTGGGTTTAATAACCTCACCTACATTCGAGAAGTAGCTGATAGTAAAGCGCTAAACGCTCGAAAAGAACCCGCTATTATTATTAGTTCGTCAGGCATGATGAATGCCGGAAGAGTGAAGCATCATTTATATAATAGTATCCAAGATCCTAATAATACAATACTTATAGTGGGATATTGTGCTCCAGAGACTCCAGGAGGACAATTAAGAAACGGACGTAAACAACTAACTATATTTGGTGACCGTTTAGATGTTAGGGCAGAAATTAAAATCATGGACTCTTTCTCTGCTCATGCTGATCGAGGAGAAATGAAAGCATTTTTGCAAAATCAAAAAGAAAGCCTTAAAAAACTATTTCTAGTTCATGGAGTATATGAATCTCAACAAGCATTTAAGTCGTATTTAGAAGAAGACGGTTTTAGCGACATTCATATTCCTGAGCTGGGCCAAGAATTTTACACCTAATCTAAACCAACATGAATCTTTTTAGTCGCTTCCTTTTTTTATTCATTGTGTTCAGTGTTTGTTCGTGTGGCAAAGTGGACACTGTTTCACTTGATGCAAGTGGTCAGGCTTGGGCAATCCCACTAATTAATACCACTTTTGCCATTTTAGATGCTGGGGAAAATCCAAGTGATAATGTGGTGGTCGAGATTGATTCGGAGGATCATATAGTAGTTAAATATGAAGGCGAAGTGTTATACGAAAATACGGCGGATATCTTTTTTCCCTTTCCCATCATTAGTTATTTCCCAGTCTTGGATTCTGTGGCGCCTTTAGCGTTTCCACTACCTAACGAAGATATTATTATTGAAAAAGCTTTATTTGCCGATTTTACTGAGATGCGCTTCCGCTTTATGTCGACTGAAACCGAAGATTTAGATATTAAGGTGACTATTCCAGAATTTACTAAAGATGGCGAAGTATTTGAGACCAATGTCTTTTTACCTTATGAAGGAGAGGACACAACAAAACTTGAAACGGCCAATTATAATATGGATGATTGGTTATTCACGGGTAATGACAATTCGTTTTATGTCAATTATGATGCACGTAATGCTGCAGGTGAACGCATACTAATTGACTCAGTGCATATGTATGTAAAAGCTATCCATTTTAAATTTGGACAAGGGTTTTTTGGCCAACGACCGTTTAATATAAAAAAGGACATTATCGAAGTAGGTATTTTCCAAAAATGGTTGAGTGGTGGCTTTACTTTTGAAGAACCAAAAGTTACTATGTTGATTGAAAACTCATTTGGATTTCCTGTGAGAGCTTTGTTTAATGCCATAGAATTAACGTCAATAAATGATAATGTCTTCTTTTTGGAGAGTGATATATTGATGGACGGGATTGACTTTAATTATCCTAGCCTAGATGAGATGGGTGAAGTAAAGTATACTTCTTTCGATTTTACAGTGGATAACTCAAATATTAATGAAATTTTCAACGAAAAAACCAAGAACGTTTACTACGATTTAGAGGCTATTACCAATGCTCAAGATGAACCCATTATTGGTTTTTTCAGAGAAGATAGCTATTACAAGGTTGATATTGCGGTCGAAGTTCCCATGCATCTAAAGGCTAACGAACTGGTACTAACAGATACAGTGGATGTCGATTTATCAGAAGATATCGGAAATGTGAAGTCTATAGATTTAGTTTGGAATATCAGAAATGCTTTTCCAATCAACACAGAATTTCAAACTGTTTTTTTAGATGGATCGGGCAATCAAATATTAGCTTATCCTGCTAATGATTGGATTGAAATTGTGGGTACCTCATCCAGTGAAGAAGGCTTGAGTGAAGTTGATTCTCAAAACTTTAGAACCAGCTTGAACAAAGATCAAATAGAAGCTTTAAAAATGGCGAAGAAAATCGCAGTTTTAGGGCGATTCAATTCTGCAGGTGTGGCTAACGGCGAGAGTATTTGGCTCACATCACAACAAGCTATCGAATTAAATATAGGATTGGATGCAAGATTTTAAATTCAGCTTAGTCCTTATTGGTGCTTTAGTTTTTTTGCCAATGTTGTGTTTTGCACAAAATCCACTTTTGCAAAAGGTTATGATTGAAAGAGTTGAGCAAGACTCTTCAAATTGGCACATACAGTTACCTAGTGTTAGTGTGGTGAGCGAACAAAGTCCAGAAGCATTAACCAGTTGGATTACTCAAGAAGACGGAAATTTGTTATTTAGTTTTAGTGAAATTCCATCATTAAACAAGGATTTTATTTGGCATACTTGGGCTAACTATAGATACTTAGGTTTAGCATATACACGTGGTAATTTTACTATTGGTTTAGATATTTGCAAGCAAATAGAATCACACCACCAATTTAGTGATGAGTGGTTCGAATTAGTAAAATTCGGAAATATTCCATTAGCAGACCAAATAGTTGACTTGCGGTTTCAAAGCACCTTGTTTTCTTATCAAAAAAATAGTGTCTCATTATCGTACAGGCGTGACAAATGGAATATCGGCCTGGCAGCTGCATATCTAAATGGAAGATCAGATTTAAAGGTGACTACAGACCAATTTGATTATCAGCTATCTAGTGACGGCTTTACTTGGCAGTTAGATGCAGACCTTGAAGTGCAGTCTACTTCACTGCAAGGTTTAGATGATTTATCCAATACTTCCTTTACTTTTCCAATTCTAGAGACACCAAGTTTTAGCGCAAAGAATATCGGTTTTTCAGTAGATTTTTGGGCGACTTATCAGCTTAGCGATGATTGGACTCTTGCAGCTCAAGTTCGAGATCTTGGTTTTATTAATTGGACAGATAATGCAGTTAATTATCGTCGTATAGGAACAACAGATTTTAATGGATTTGACTTAAAGTCCATCATTATACAACAGGATGAAATAGGGGTAATTGATACCCTAAACGCTTTCTTAGACCTGAGTGCAGACTCAATGAGTTATCGTCAGAATCTAGCATCTTCAGTAGAATTAGCTAGTACTTATAAGCTAAACAAGCAAGTAGATTTGCTTGGAAGTGCTATGTATAAGCATGGTTTTTACACAGCTATCATACGAGTTTCTGCTGGTGCTAGATATTACTTTAATGAGATTTTTGCTGTTCATGGTATCTATAGTTTTGACAACCATACTCCTTTTATTTTAGATTTGGGTCTTAGCTTGGATGTTGGTCCTTTCTATTTTTTAGCCTCGGCAAGTAATCCATGGCTGCTCTCTAATGGATTGTTAGCTGATTACTATGCTTGGCAATTTACCAGCGGATTGAAATTTTAAGAATATCAACACGAAGATTAAGAACTTGCTAACATTCATTCGGTAAATAGATGTTATTTTTAGGATATTAATTTTATCCAAAACTTTGCATTTTGTCAGATCCGTCCTTAAGTCCATTTAGTCTTTCTTATACGCCTTCTTTACCTGAGTTATTAAGCAAACTCGGCTGCACCATTGTAGTCAGTACCTATCAAGCCGGTAAGGTTATTTTCCTAAGTCCACAGAGTGAAGACAAAATCATTCAGTTGCCAAGATCATTTAAAAAAGCGATGGGTATTGCGATTGAAAATGATGAGATGGTAGTGGCTTGTAAAGATGAAGTCATTTACCTGAAAAACGCTAAGGAGCTAGGTGATTTTTACCCGCGAAAACCTAAGACCTACGATGGCATGTTTTTCCCAAGGATGACTTATCACACCGGGGCGCTGGATGTCCATGATATTGACTTTTGCAAGGATGGAATTTATGCTGTAAATACCAATTTTTCTTGCATCATTAAAATAGATAAAGACTTTTCTTTTACACCCGTTTGGAAACCCGATTTTATTAGTCAAATAAAAGCTGGAGACCATTGCCACCTAAATGGAATGGCTGTGGATCAGGGTGAAATTAAATATGTTACAGCTTTTGCCAAAACAGATGAGCCTAGGAAATGGAAGGAAAACATTTTGGAAACTGGAGTGCTAATAGATTATCAGACTAAAGAAGTTGTACTAGATGATTTATCAATGCCCCATTCACCCAGAATATATGAAGAGAAATTGTATGTGCTCACTTCAGGAAATGGTGAACTATTGGAAATCGACCAAACCAATTTTACTACTCGAGTCGTCTGTAAGATAGATGGCTTTGTTCGGGGGTTGAGTTTTCATAAAGGCTTTGCTTTTATTGGATTGAGTAAATTAAGAAAAAACAGTTCCACCTTTGCTCATCTGCCCATTGCTAAACAAGCAAAAAAAGCAGGAGTAGTTGTGGTGCATTTAGAGACTGGAACAGTCGTTGGTAATTTTAAATACAATACATCAGTAGATGAAATATATGACGTGCAGATTTTGCCAAACTTGATTAGACCTAATATTTTAAATACCATAACAGATGATCATAAAATGGCAGTGTCCACACCCGAAAAAACCTTTTGGGCAGTCAAAAAAGAACCTAAGAAAGCATAATATATATAGATAAATTATATATTTAAACAATAAATCAAGTAAATAATATTTATGAAAATGAACAAGTACTCTGTTAGAACTAATTTGCAAAAATTACGATATCATGCTATTGCTTTGAACAAGCAAAAAAATGATTTAAGCAACTTAGATCTTCAGTCAATCAAAGAAAAAATTCAGGCTTTATGGTTGGATATTTCTCTAGTTATCGGAAGTAAGCAACTTAGAAAATGTCTGGGTGCAAGTTTGGTAGCAGGACTTATGATGACAAGCCAACTGCAAGCGCAAAATTTTGCAGACCCAGTACCCATGTATGATGTAGAATTCAATGGTATTTTAATTCCAGAATTGGGGGATATAGATCAAGATGGAGACCTTGATATTTTGGGTTTAGCTGCAGATTATGGCGGAGGAGCATACGGTATTGAGTTTGGCTTTCAGGAAAACATTGGAGATGTCGAAAATCCTGACTTCTTGAGACCAATGCTAGGAGTTTTTGGTTTAACAAGTGATGTATTTACCGAAGAATATGGTATCATTTGGGAAATGGCCGATATGGATGCAGATGGTGATACTGACTTAATTGGGTATGGCCTTTCTTATTCATACGCAACGTATGGATATCAAGGAAGCTTACTTTATTTAGAAAATACTGGAACCGCTTCAGAACCAATGTTTGGTGACTATGTAAAAACTGAATTAAATACAGAAAATCATTTGAGCAGAGAATTAACGGTTGTAGATTTTGACGATGATGGTGATTTGGATGTTTTGGTTTTAGGAGGTCAATATGAAGAAGTTACTTATGAATACTTCTTTAATATCCTTTACTATGAAAACATAGGAGACGAAACAAATTTAGAATTGGCAGATGTAGTCATTAATCCAAATGGTTTCAAGCGCTTACTTGCACCAGAAGGATTTGAAGAAGCTGCATACTACTTTGCAAGTTTAGATATGGCGGATTTTGATTTGGATGGAGATCTTGATGGGGTAATTTTGGCTAATAGTTATGATCAGGACTATGGGTCTAAATTTTTGTATGCTGAAAATTCAGGCAGCAATTTTAGCCTATGGACAGAGATCGAAAACATTTCATTAGCTCCTGATACCTTGGAACAGTTTATTTTAAAGACCGCTGGAGATTTGGATGGTGATGGAGATGTCGATTTATTTTACACCTTAGCTGGGGAAGAAGTAGATGACGACGATAGAACAAATACCTTCTTTGTGGAAAACTTGGCAATGGTATCATCTACTGAGGAGACACTAAAAGAAGCACCTGTAAGTTTGTTTCCAACGGTTACCTCATCTATGATTAACGTTGTTTTTGAGGAACTTAATGATCAGGCTATCTCCGTTCTTTCCGCTGAAGGAAAATTAGTCAAACAATTCAGTGCACAACAATGGAATGGATTACACATGCTAAATATGACAGATTTAGCTGTCGGTCAATACTTTTTGAGAATCATCGATAAAGAAGAAGTATACAACATGCCGTTCATTAAACATTAAAAAACTAATTTGTTTTTATATAAAGGCTTCTGGGAACAGGGGCCTTTTTTATGCAAAAATTCCACACAAACGTTAAAATGCCAAAATTTGTTTTACAAAACTCTAATTAAACGAAATAAATCACTAGTTTCCTGTGCTTTTGCAACTAACGTCAATCTGAAGATCAATTTCTAGTTGGATTAATATACCAATGAGAAAATTTTGTGATGAGAAAACTTGCTCGGACAACATCTGTATTTACGCTATGTAGTTTATCCCTTACTACTGCATTTATAATAATAAGTACAAGTTCGAAATTGAGTGCACAATGTCCGGGGCCACCAGGGTGTCATTTATGTGATGTTACAGCTACAGTAAGTAATGTTACCAATGCCACAATTATTGAAGGGGTTTCAGATATTGGCAATACAAGCGGCGGTTCTACAGCTACTGGGACGAACATAGAGTTAGAGGCTACTGGTTGTGGTGAAATAAGCTTTGATTTAGAATTAGCTTTCATCTGGGATCAAGGATCTTCGGTATCATGGATTCACGGGGTTTCATTTAGTGCTAGCGGAGGATGGTCCGCGGCCTCTGGGGTCGCTCCGGGAGTTGGATGGGATTTTTATAATTCGGTAACCGGTATTTGTTCTGGAAATACTTATTCTGATGGTTATTTTTATGATGAATGTGGTGTAGATGATTTATCTTCCTACAGTAACTTTTGGGGGTTTTGTTTTGCAGTTGGTGGCTTTGATGAAATTACGGATTGTACTGATCCGTCTGATAATTGGGGAGTTGATTGTGAGACAGATTGTCCTACTTTTGAATTTGAATTAGCTTTTTGCCCTGATCAAGCTGGTGATTTTAGTGAGACAGTTACCTTTTTTCTTACAGAAGATGGAGAATCTGGTGGTTGGGGTTCTGGGAATAATTGTAATTACACTTTAGATTTTCCAATAATTATTACCGCAGCAGGAGTACAAATACCAGAAGAAGCGCTCGGGCCGGACTGTCCTGGAACTTGTTACACTTTGGATGCCGGAGATGGTTGTGATGGCTACTCTTGGGATACTGGAGAAACTACACAAAGCATAACTGTTTGCCCTACTGAGGATACAGATTATACGGTGACAGTGGACATTTCATGTGGAGGTGACATATCTGGAACCTATACCATAGATGTGGAAGATTGTTGTGATGCAGAAGCAGGTATGATTACAGCCACACCAGATCCGGCATGTCCCGGAGAGGAAATCACTGTCACCATCAGTGGGTATTATGATGATCCCGAATATACTGAAGTATACATCATAGTTGGGGCAGATGGAACCATTGTAGAAACAGGTCCAGTAACCGGAGATATTCTATTTACACCTTCGGATTGTGGAACTTACACCTTCGTTAGCTATAACTATCTGACTAGTGGAACAGCTTCAGATCCTATGGTAGGCGATGTTTATGCTGATTTAGATTGTGATATAGATAACCATTGTTGTGAAGCAGAAGAAATTACCTTGGACGTAGTCGATGATGAACCTCCGGTCATTACACTACCAGCAGCTCCAACGCCTGCTTGTTATCAAGATTGGTTAGATAACTTTAGCCCTGATGATGCTACATTCACCGATAACTGCATAGCAGATGGAACCATTGTACCAGTAGAAATAACAGCCATGAGTCCCACTGTTTGTGAAGGCGGAACCCTAACTTTTGAATACTCTATCACGGATGATTGTGACAATACAACTACAGAGACATTGGACATTATCATTCCCGCATTAATGGTGCCTGATTGGTTAGCTCCTTTACCAGATGCGGCTCTGGACATAGAATGTGGAGACCCGATTCCTGATGCGCTAGATTTAGATTACGATAATGGGATATTAAGTCCATGCCAACTAATGGGTGGACCCATCAGTCCTGTTATTTCAGGGGATAATCCTCCAGATGATTGTGGAGATGTTTTAATTAGAACTTGGGATGCAACCGATGAATGTGGCAATGTACTTGCCACTCAAACCCAGACAATAACTATAGTAGACACAACTAATCCAACTTTCGATTCTGCACCAGCTAGTATTGAAGACCTGAGCTGTAGTGACCCACTCCCAGACCAAGAGATCTTGACTGGCAGTGATAATTGTGGTGAACCAAGTATTACGCCCAGTATAACATTTACTGAAGATGTGTGCAATGGTTATATTGTTACACATACCTGGCTAATCGAAGATGGCTGTGGAAATAGTGATATGACAAGTATTATGTTCAATGTTGCTCCAGATGCCACAGCTCCTGTTTTTGATAGTGATCCGACTAGTATTGAAGATGTTCCTTGTGGCGGTTCTTTGCCTATGCAAGAGACCCTAACTGCCACCGATGATTGTGGAACAGTCACTATCACCACCAATCAACTATTTACCGAAGATGTGTGTGCAGGCTATCCAGTAACGTATGAGTGGACAGCAGAAGATGAGTGCGGAAATACAGAAACGGTTTCAGTTATGTTTAATGTGCTAGGTGATGCAGGAGCGCCAGTATTTGATTCAGCACCAGCCATGATTCCAGATGTTTTGTGTGGCGAATCCTTACCTGTTCAAGAAACACTGACAGCTACTGATGATTGTGGGACAGTTACGATAACTACTAATCAGCTATTCACCGAAGATGTGTGTGCAGGCTATCCAGTTACCTACGAATGGATGGCAGAAGATGAGTGTGGAAACATTGAAACGGTTTCAGTTATGTTTAATGTGCTAGCTGATGCAGGAGCACCAGTATTTGATACAGCACCAGCCACGATTCCAGATGTTTTGTGTGGCGAATCCTTACCTGTTCAAGAAACACTGACAGCGGCTGATGATTGTGGGACAGTTACGATAACTACTAATCAGCTATTCACCGAAGATGTGTGTTCAGGCTATCCCGTGACCTATGAATGGATAGCTGAAGATGAGTGTGGAAATAGTGAGACAGTATCCATCATGTTTAATGTCCTTGGAGATGCTGGACCGCCAGTTTTTGACAATCCACCAGCTAGTTTAGCTGATATAGATTGTTCGATGGCTTTACCACCTTTTGAAAATTTAAGCGCAACGGATGATTGCGGTAGCGTGAGTATCACAACGAGCATGGATAACCCCGTGGTAGATATTTGTAATGGATACACGATAAACTACACATGGACTGCTGAGGATGATTGTGGCAATATAGAAACCATCTCAACACCTCTGAATATCTTAGCAGATACTGAAATGCCCACGCTTACAGTACCGGATGATATTACCGTAAGTTGCAGTAGCATTCCTTCAGCAGGAGTGGCCACAGCGATGGATAATTGCAGTGATGCTTCAGCTATTACCATAAATTATTTAGGGGAAGTATGGATAGATAATGGCTTATGCGATCTGTCCTTAGAACGAACTTGGTCAGCCACCGATGAATGCAACAACACGACGCAAGAGGTTCAGATCATTGTTGTCGAACCAGCTGATCCAGTTTGGACATCTACTTTGCCAGCTGATGTAACCATTGAGTGTACACCAGGTTTTACTGAACCGGTTTACGTAGATCTAAATTATTCAAATGGTGAAGCTATTGTTGAGTGTTTGGAAGAAGGAATGGTGAGTCCTATGGAAAACGGAACCTTAGTTAGCTGTGGAGACCAAAAAATAATCACTTGGGAAATTACTTCCGAATGTGGAATTGTATTGACGCACATGATAACCGTATCTCTCGAAGATAATACAAGCCCTGAATGGGTAATCTTACCTCCAGCAACAGAAAGTGTTGACTGTCTTGATGATGTTCCTAGCTCTGAGGACTTAGAAGTCATGGATAACTGTGCAGATAACGAATGGGTAGGATATATGGATTTTATTGATGCTACTGATTGTGATGGTGGTACTATTGTCAGAACTTGGACTTACACAGATCCATGTGGGAATGGTCCGATAAGTGCAACAAAAATTTATGTAGTAGCAACACCTTCATCAAGTGCTTGTGATGATGGTGATCCATGTACTGAATTTGATACAGGAATCATCGATTGTAATGGTATGGTTTGTGAATGTGAAGGAACACCGAAACCAGATATTTCCATATTAGGTAGTTTGAGTTTTTGTACGGGAAGTTCTACCGTTCTTTCGACAGATGCAAGTGGTAATCATGTTTGGAGCACTGGTGATATGACAAGTACCATAACCGTTTCCGCAGCTGGCATGTATTCAGTTACTGTTACGGATGTAGATGGTTGTATGAGA
The DNA here is from genome assembly GCA_020629035.1 of Saprospiraceae bacterium. Lineage (GTDB taxonomy): Bacteria > Bacteroidota > Bacteroidia > Chitinophagales > Saprospiraceae > JAHDDO01. The sequence goes on from JAHDEC010000001.1 coordinate 257,797, forward strand.
GAAGCTAGCGTAGAAGTAGTAGTTGATGATGTTTTATCACCAACCATCACTGGAGACCTTCAAGTGTGCCCTGGTGAAACGACAAGCTTAGATGTTGGAAATGGATTTAGTACTTACATCTGGTCAACTGGAGGAAATACGTCTACATTAACGGTAGGTGTGGGTACCTACAGTGTGACTGTTACAGACAGTGGAGGTTGTCAAGGTTCGTCTGAAGTTGAAGTTTTTGAATATCCAGAGCCAGCTGTCAATATATTAGGTGAATTAGAAATTTGCTTTGGTGGGAATACGGTTTTATTCTTGGATGACAGCTTTGATGATCAGCTATGGTCTAATGGATTAGGCAACCCGCAAATTGTGGTGAATTTACCAGGCATATATGGGGTAACTGTTACCGATGATAATGGCTGTACGAATACAGATGAAGTGGAAGTTGTGATAGGTGAAGATCTTATCATGGCAATCAATGGTGCGGACTTTATATGCGAAGGTGGACAGACCGAATTAGACGCTGGTGAATGGGATGAGTATGCTTGGAGTACTGGAGAAAACACGCAAAGCATTATTGCTAATCTGGGAGGAGTATATTCCGTCACCGTCACAGATGAAACAGGGTGCACAGCTTCCTCATTCATACAAATCAATGAAAACAATAATCCTAACCCAGTGATAAGTGGTTCTACCGCATTTTGTTTAGGTGGATTTACAATATTGGGTTTATCGGAATCTTTCGAAAACTATCTCTGGAGCGATGGATCAGGGTTTCCTACTTTCCAAACAGGAATCGCAGGTAACTATGGGGTAACTGTCACAGATGAGTTTGGCTGTACCGGTGAAACTTCAGTAGATGTTAGCTTAGAAGATGGTCTACAACCATCCATAAATGGTGATCTATTAATTTGTGAGGATGAGATGAGTCTGCTTGATGCAGGGAGTAATTTTGATAGCTATATATGGTCGGAAGGAAGTACGAGTTCTACGATTTCTGTTGGTCCAGGAAACTATAGTGTTACGGTCAGTGATGTCTCTGGTTGTACCGGGACAAGTATGGTTTCAGTGGTTGAAACTCCAAGTCCAAGTGTTAGCATTATCGGTGATTTGAATATTTGTGAAGGATCTAGCACAGTCTTAGATGCTGGTGGTGGTTTTGCTAGTTATGTTTGGTCGGATGGAAGCTCCGGAACCAGTTTGACAACTATGACAGCTGGCATTTATAGTGTCACCGTTTATGACAACAATAATTGTTCTGCTGAAGACCAAGTTAGCGTAAGCCTAGTGAATGCACTAGACGTATTTATTATGGGAGACACAGATTTATGCACAGGAGAAAGTACTGATTTAAACGCAGGTTCTTGGGCAAGTTATATTTGGAATACTGGGGACAATACACAAAGTATCAATACGGCAGTCATGGGAAATTTTTCAGTAACTGTTACCGATGAGAATGGATGTACTGGTACCAGTGCCGTGGATGTTGTCCTGCATGAATTACCAATGCCTATTATGACAGGTTCTACTTCTTTTTGTATAGGCGGTTTTTCAGAATTAGGTGTAGATGATCAGTATACAAGCTATGTCTGGGATGATCAGAACGGGAGTACAACAGAAACCATTCAGGTAAGTGATGCTGGAACGTATAATGTAAGCGTGACAGATGCTTTTGGATGTACTGGAAGCACTTCAATTAGCATCACCATCGATGAGAATTTAATGCCAGTAATTACAGGAGGTCCAGGATTTTGTGAAGGTGAAATGACGACTTTAAATGCAGGCTCAGGATTCGCTCAATACCAATGGAATGACGGTACAACCGACCAATTCCTTGCCGTTAATCAAGCAGGTGTTTATTCAGTAACGGTGACAGATGCTTCAGGCATTTGTACTGGTTCTGATGAGCTAAGCATAGAAGTCTATCCAAATCCAGATGTCATCATTTTTGGAGATACAGAACTTTGCATGGACGAACTATCAGCGTTAACAGTTAATGGTCCATACCAAGATTATGCCTGGTCAAATGGTGAAGTAGGCGAGAGCATTCTAGTTAGTGAAGGCAACTATAGCGTTACTGTGAGCACACAATTTGATTGCATAGATAGTAGTGACATAAGTATAAATCTCAATGATGATCCGTTCATTTTAGTGGATGATATTGACTGCTCGTCAGATATGTTGTTTTATTCCATTTTTATCGAGTCCAATGCTGATCTAATTAGCACAGACTTGAATAATACTATAAACAACTCATCCCAAGGATTTTACGAGATTCAGAATGTAGACATAAATAGCAGCGTGACGATTTTTGCTGAAGATAGTAATTCAGGATGTATGAGTGCTATCGTTGTAGAACCACCTAGTTGTGATTGTACAGCCAATGCTGATGCAGGAGAAAATCAGGTCATCGATTGCAATAATGATATAGTAGCACTAGGTGGAAATACCACTTCTACCGGTGCTGATTATAGCTACGAATGGCAGGATGAAGATGGCAATATAGTCTCTACCGATGCTGATTACTCTACTGATATTCCTGGAATTTATACACTCATTGTTACTGATTTAATTCAAGATTGCACTGATTCTGATGCAGTACTTGTCGAAAACTTAATCAATGAGCCGACTGCCATCATCTTGGCAGATCCTGACAATATTATTGATTGTGTTGTCGATGTTGTTAATTTATCAAATGGTATGACGGAATCAAATGTTCAATACATTTGGATAGTAGGAAATGATACGATTTACTCCAATACACTAGAAGTGAAAGATTCTATGGATGTTACATTGATAGCCATAGATACCATCACAGGATGTGAGCAGTCGGATGATATTTTTATAGGCAGTCAGGTAGAATATCCATTAATCGACATTGACCTACCAGATACTCTAAACTGTCTAGTAGACTCCATCATTATAGATGCATCCAATTCACAGCAAGGAGCTAGTATTTTGTATCAATGGCTTGACGAAAACGGAGATGAATTTGCTAATGAGACAGGCGCCAGCTATACCACAAGTGAAGCAGGCACTTACTTGCTCCAACTAATTGACACCCTAAATGGTTGCGTAAATACTGACACCATAAACGTGTTTTCAAACATAGCAATACCTGACATAGATGCAGGAGAAGAGGTAAATCTCGCCTGCGGAGAAATGAATACCAGCCTGCAAGGTTTTACAGATTCGGTAGGTGATAACTTCGAGCTACATTGGTCCAGCCAACAAGGAGTTATTCTTTCTGGTGAAAATGAATTAGCTCCTAATGTGGAAGGTGAAGGATGGTACTATCTAAGCATTATCGACCAGTCGAATGGATGTGAAAATCTGGACAGTGTATATGTAGAGGTAAACAGCAACATTCCACAAGATTTTAGTTCGAACTCGAGTAATCCTCTTTGTTTTAATGATAACAATGGGAGCATAAATGTACAGCTAAGTGCAGGCGGAACTGAACCATTTAGCTACGCATTAAATGGAGAGACTAATCAGACAGGCATCTTTAATAATCTGCCTTCCGGAGACTATTTAATCAATGTGATCGATGCCCTAGGATGTACTCACGATACACTAATTAGTTTACAAAATCCTGATTCTATTTTTATTGACAACCCGAACATTACTTGGGAATTAGAAGCCGGTAGTAATCTTGACATCGAACTAATAACCAATGTAGATCCAGCAGATATCCTGAGTATCGAATGGAATCCTGGATTAGCTAATGGATGTACAGATTGTCTGCAAGCATCTTGGGAAGATTTACAAGCTAACCAGACATACGAAATTACCTTAACCGATCAATTTGGTTGTCAAGATACCACAACATTGGTCATCAATATTTATGAAAATTCAACAGAAATTTATATCCCGAATGTAATTAGCTCCACTTCGAGTGAACCAGATAACACCTTTTTTCCACAAACATCCGATGGAGCTCAACTTATCGAAACGATGGAAATTTACGACCGATGGGGAGAGCTGATGTTTATCAATACAAATTTTATGTCTAACGATCCTTCACTCGGATGGAAGGGCGATTTTAAAGGTAGAGATGCAGTGAGTGGGGTATATGTCTACAAAATTTTCTGGGACGGTAAGAAATTGGCTGGAGATTTTACTATCCTTCGCTAAGACAAAAGTTGATAAGCTAAAAAAGCAAAACCGTAAGCGAGCACCAACATAAATAGAAACTGGTAAATGGCATATTCCCATTGGCCGGTTTCTTTTCTCACTATCGCTAAAGTACTCATACACTGCATGGCAAAAACATAAAAAAGCAAAAGCGAAATAGCCGTAGCAAAATTAAACCTAGCTAAACCTGTCTCCTTATTTTTCTCACGTTTAAGTCTCTCTAAAATAGTACTTTCTTCCTCTGAACCAATACTATAAATCGTAGATAAAGTACCCACAAAAACTTCCCTTGCAGCAAACGAACTTAATAAGGCAATCCCAATTTTCCAGTCATAACCTAAAGGCCTAATGGTCGGCTCGATAACCTTACCTAAATAGCCTAAATAACTATATTCTAAAGAAACTGAAGCCATCGATACTTCGCCTGTTTGATCGGTTTGTTCCAGCTTAGTCAATTCGTTTTTAAGAAAAGCTTCATCCTTAGGTCCATTAGTAGATAGTACCCATAGAATAATGGAAATGGCTAAAATTACTTTACCGGCTTCTACAACAAATGACTTTGTTTTTTGATAGACATTGATCAAAATATTACGCCAATTAGGAAAACGATACACTGGCAATTCTAATGACCAAAATGGATTACTAGGTGCAGATGTACGCTTATTGACTAACCAAGCAACACCTAAGGTTGCCACAACTCCTAGCAGATATAATGACAATAATGCCAAGCCTTGCACACCAAAAAAATAAGCATCATTTTGTGGAAAAATAACGGCAATGAGAATTGTATATACGGGTAATCTCGCACTACAAGTCATCAAGGGTGAGGCCATAATCACCGCCATCCGTTCTCGAGGATCATCTATAACTCGTGTACTCATAATGGCCGGAATCGAACAAGCCCAACTTGACATCAATGGTATCACACTCTTACCACTCAAACCAAATTTCCTTAGGAATGCATCGGAAATGAAGGATATTCGAGACAGATAACCGGTATGTTCCAAGACACCAAGCAGAAAGAATAAAATAGCAATTTGTGGGATAAAAATCACCACACCACCTATTCCTTGGATTAAAGCATCAGACACAAAACTTTGTAGCCAACCCGCTGGAATTAGTTCACCTGCCCACGCAGATAATTGGCTCATCCCAGCATCAATCCAATCCATGGGATAGCTTGCAAAACTGAAAACAGCTTGAAAAACAACAAACATTACAGCCAAGAAAATGATCAAACCATAAATCGGGTGCAAGAGATATTTATCCCATTTTTTAGAGCGTTCTAAATAGGCTTTGACATCTTGTTTATCGGTCGACCGCCCAATAATCGAAGCTATGATTTTTTGTCTTTTTTGAAATTCAATGCGTTCAAAATCAGTATCATTCGGTTCGACTTCCAAATGTTGAACGTAATTATTGGAGATGCCATGATCAGAAAATTGATCAAACAAACTTCGGCAAATGGCATTGGGAACCTTAAAAGCATCTTTAGATACTATACTTTCTAAATCTGCTAATCCTTCGCCCGATCTAGCATTCGTTAAAACCACGGGGCAGCCTAATTGATTTTCAAGCGAGACTGTATCTATGTTGATTTTGTGTTTCGCTAAATCATCTTTAAAATTGATGACCAGCGCCATCGGAATTTGTAAGTCTGCAATCTCAGAAAACATAACTAGACTATCTTCTAATTGCATTCCATTAGCTACATAAACAATAGGAGATTGCGTATGTAGCATTCCCAAGATGGCTTGTTTGCTTATTTTCTCCTCTGGTGATACTGCATGGATAGATCTCATACCTGGCAAGTCGACGATGCTATGTCCTAAATATTTGCCACTTTTCTTTTCGACGGTTACCCCGCTATAATTACCGATTTTTTGGTTGAGTCCAGTGATAAAATTAAACAAGCTACTCTTCCCACTATTTGGTTTTCCTACTAAAGCAATTTTCTTCATCATCACTATAGCTTAATGGTAACGAGTTGATTAAAATCTGACCGTCGAATGCTGAGCATTTTGCCACCGATGGTTAAGTTTACCAGCTTTGCATAATTAGGACTATAATTTTTTGTGAGAATGCTGCCCAAGGAGATACCATTAGCCAATAAATATTGCTGAAATTCAATAGATCCATTGATTTCGATTACTACGGCTCTTTCACCAGCCTTAAGTAAGTCATTTTGTGTAGTTTTTGAAGACATAGCAATGCAAAGAAAACAATTATTTGAATTTCATCTAAATAACTGTCGGGCTAAAGGTTTTCTTGGAAGTTAAAACTAAATTTTAATGGTAATTTTGCAACGTTTTGCCGTTTGGAAGTATTATTATAGTGTACTTATAAACTGGCGAGCACGCTAATTCCCAAGGATGAAACTGAACCAACTTTTCCATATTTATATTTTGCTATTAATGGCTTCCCTTTGTTTTGGGCAAGCCCCTGTTCCCTGTGGTCCAGAAGGGGAGATGCAGCCTTTTTGCGAAGATGCTTGTATTATATGCGATATAGACGGTTTTAACGGAATCAATGACGAGAATGAAAATGGTACAGCTCCTTTTGATTTCTGCACCACCATTGAGCACAATATTCAGTGGATAGCCTTCATTGCAGGAAGTGAAAACTTAACCTTAGAAATGACGGTAGGCGATTGTATAGTTGATGGTCAAGGTTGGGGTGGTAGCCTAGAAGTGGGAATTTATGAAGGCATTGATTGTGATAATTTTCAGCAAGTCACGGAGTGCAATACAGATATTCAAGCAGGTACAAGTTGGGCTTTTCAAAACGATGTGCCATTAGTGGTAGGTCAGTATTACTTTTTAGTGATGGATGGAAGTGGTGGTTCGGTTTGTGAGTATTCCATCGCGGTTCTTGATGGTAGTACAAATGTGCAAGCATTAGAACCTACGGGACCCATCGAAGCGCCACCATTAATGTGTGCTAATCAAGCATTTACATTAAGTTTTGAACCGCAGTTAGGAGCAACCATTTACCAATGGACTGTCAATGGGATTTTATCTGGCGTTTCGGATAGCCTAGAACTTAACTTACCTGATGCTGGTGTATATGAGATTTGCATAAATGAGGCGAACGCTTGTGATGCTGCAGCTGCAAGTTGCACGACTATCGAAGTTATGCCACAAATACAAGAACTTAGAAATTTAGTGATTTGCGAAGGAGATTCAGTCATCTTTTATGGAGAGACCTATAAGCAGGCGGGAGTTTATCCTGACATTCTGGTCCCAGCAGATGAAGGATGTGATTCGCTACTTACCTTAAATTTAGAATTTGGAGCCATTTTCGAAGGTTCTGACTTTTATAACATATGTGATGGAGACACCTTGTTTTTAGATGGAGAAGAACATTTTGAAACAGGTATTTATGATCATTTTCTGTTAACAGAAAAAGGTTGTGATAGTGTTGTACACGTTAATCTATTACTGGTTGTTTGTAATATGGTGGGTTCGGCAGACCCGACTCATTTGCTATGTCATGGTGATGGAGCAACTGGTTCGTTTACGTTCAGGATAACGGCTGGAACGCCGCCTTTTACCTATGATTATTTTAGAGTACTAGATACTGATATTAATGGAAGTGGAAGCATTGCGTCGGACTTTGAAGATGTGCGCATAGATGGGCTTCCTGCGGGTTCGTACCTGATAAATGTATATGATGATTTTGGCAATTTTACGATTATCAATGTTGAGATACTAGAACCCACTGCCATGGAAAATCAATTTACAGTAAGCGATTACAATGGTTTCAATATTTCTTGTTTTAATGGTTCGAATGGAGAAGCAAGCGCAGCCATTGTTGGTGGAACGCCAGGTTATCAGTATGCTTGGGATACAAATCCTTCTACTGAGGAAGTAGCTACTGATTTGGAATTTGGATTACATGTGCTCTCAGTTACTGATGAGAACGATTGCTTATTTATGGATACCGTATTGATATCTCAGCCTGAAGCTATAGAAGGAGTAGCTGAGTTAATCAATCCAAATTGTGATGATTTATTGACTGGCGAAATATTTATGGCAGGCATTTCAGGAGGAGTCCCTGGTTTTGAGTTTAGTATAAATGATGAACCATTTGAAGATATTGGAAATTATACCGCATTAGCAGAAGGTGATTATCGAGTTTTAATTAAGGATGCAAATGATTGTCTTGACACCCTAGACTTGAAGCTAGTTGGTGCGCAAATTCCAACCATTAGTTTTTCGGATGATTTGACGATAAACTTAGGAGACAGTATCGAATTGGAACCCATAATTAATGATATTAATATTGCCAATATCGATTGGTCTGGCGAAGAAAATATCAGTTGTATAGATTGTAGAAACCCTTATGCCTTTCCTTATTTTAATAGCAGTTATACCATTCAAGTAAGCTCAGAGGATGGTTGTGTGAGGGAAGAAACCATCAATGTGTTTGTAGAGAAAGATAGAAATGTGTATAAGCCTAATATTTTTAGTCCTGCGTTAAATGACGAGAATGGCTATTTCTTTATTACGGGTGGAAATCAGATTAAGCATATTCGTTTGTTCAATGTTTTTGATCGTTGGGGAAACAATGTTTACAAAGGAGAGATGCTAAATCATAAAGATCCTAGTCAGGGATGGGATGGCCTATTTAATGGAAGGGATGCTATGTCCGGCGTATATTTTTGGGTAGCTGAAGTGGTGTATTTGGATGACGTTTTTGAGACCTTTGCTGGGGATTTTACGCTAATTAGATAGCTATTGGCTATTAGAAAATTACTTTTAATAAAATCATTGAAAACTAGAATATGAGTATCAGAAAGGTAGCCTTATTATGTTTGTTTTCGGCTTTTACTTGTTCGCTGATGAGTCAGGTAGTTCCTGAACCTTGTGGGCCGGATGGATCGATGGCACCCTTTTGTGAGCAGGCTTGTATTATTTGTGATATCGATGGTTTTGAAGGGAGAAATGATGGAGAATCATCCACCTTAGCACCAGATATTTTTTGTAGTCAGGGAGATCAAAAAGTTACGTGGATTGCCTTTATAGCTGGTACACCCAATTTAGAAATGGAAGTTGAAGTATCCAATTGTACAGTAAATGATGGTCTACAAGTTGGTGTTTTTGAAACAGATGATTGCATAAATTTTAGACAAGCTATGACTTGCGTAAATCCAATTGGAGGATGGGGTAGTAATCCAGGTGTATTCACGAATGCTAACTTTGGTCCACTGACAGTAGGACAGCATTACTTCTTTCTAATGGATGGAAATAACGGCGATGAATGTGATTATGTAGTAAGAGTGCTAAGTGGAAGTACTAACGTCCAACAATTAGTGCCTACTAATCCTATAGTTGTTCCTGAACTTATGTGTGCAAATCAACCTTTTGCTTTGAGTTTCGAACCTCAACCAGGAGCTGCATCGCAAGAGTGGCGAGTTGATGGCTTATTAGCTGGCGTGGGAGACCAAGTATTGTTAACTCTTCCTGAAGGAGGTTTGTACAATGTTTGTATTGATGAGTCCAATGCCTGTGATGATCCAGATCCATATTGCGTCGAACTAGAAGTTATGCCTCAAATCGAAGAGGATAGAAATTTTGTCATTTGTGAAGGCGATACCATAGAATACAAAGGAGTTGACTATTGGATTCCAGGGACTTATCCTAATATTTTAGTTCCAGCTGAGGAAGGTTGTGATTCGGTCATTAATTTGATTTTGGAATTTGGGGCCATTTTCGAGGGTTCAGATTTTTATAACATTTGTGATGGTGATACGCTTTTTTTAGATGGGCAAGAGCATTTTGAAACAGGCATCTATGATCATTATTTACTTACTGAGAAAGGTTGTGATAGTACGGTGCATGTTAATCTATTTTTAGTTATTTGTAATATGGTTGGCTCTGCAGATCCTGAGCATTTGTTATGTCATGGAGATGGAGCAACGGGTTCGTTTACCTTCAGAATCGAAGAAGGTACCGCTCCATTTAGTTACGAATATGTTCGAGTTTTAGATGCAAGTATTAATGGTTCAGGGCTAATCATGGCGGACAATGAAAATGTGACCATAGATAATTTACCAGCCGGTTCTTATCAAATAACTGTACAAGATACTTTCGGGAATTTTACCATTATTAATACAGAAATATTAGAGCCGAGTCCAATCGAAAGCCAACATGAATTAAGTGATTATAATGGCTTCAATATAAGTTGTGCAGACGGACAAAATGGAGTGATTACAAGCACCATAAATGGAGGGACGCCAGGTTATCAGTATATGTGGGATGGCGGTTCTATGACCAATATTGCGGACAATTTATCAGTCGGTGATCATTACATAACTGTGATAGATGATAATAACTGTGTGTTTATAGATACCGTGACATTGACCCAACCATTACCCATAAATTCGCTAGTAGAACTGATTAATCCTAATTGTGATGGACCTAATACTGGGGAAATACATGTCCAGAATATTTCGGGTGGGGTAGCTGATTATAGTGTGGCATTTAATGATGGTGGATTTAATAATAATGTAGATTTTACGACCTTAAATGAAAATACTTACCCCTTAGTCATTCAAGATGCCAACGGCTGTTTAGATACCAATTATTACAACTTGGTGGCTGCTGAGATACCTGAAATTACGGTTGAAGATCTAACTATAAATTTAGGTGATAGTATCAATATCGAACCCGGTTTAAACACCATTACCATAGGAAATGTAGCATGGACAGCTGAAGAGTTACTAGACTGTTATGATTGCATAGATCCCTTTGCGTTTCCATTATTTACTAATCAGTATACAGTGGCAGTAAGCTCAGCGGATGGATGTTTAAGAGAAGAGAATTTTACCATTTATGTAGATAAAGATCGAGGCATCTACAAGCCGAATATCTTTAATCCATCATTGACTGATGAAAACCAATATTTTATGCTGACTGGCGGAAATCAGATTAAGCATATTAACAATTTGCACGTCTACGATCGTTGGGGAAATGAAGTTTTCAGGGGTGAAGACTTAGATCATCGTAATCCTTCTCAAGGCTGGGATGGCACATTTAATGGCAGAGATGCTATGGTCGGTGTTTATTTTTGGACAGCTGAGGTTGAGTTTCTTGATGCTGTTACTGAGTTTTTTAATGGTGATTTGACACTGGTTAGGTAGGGTTGGTTGTTTTTGCAAGACTACCTAAGCTTAATCTTGCGTATTTACAAAAGTTACAAATTGTTTAATAATTCACTAAGATTCAAACCCTCATTCAATGGCTTATGAGACCTATTGCTTGCAATTGCACTGTCAAGTTGATATGGTTCTAAACGATTTATTTTTGGTTGAAAATTAGTCTTTATTGATTTTTTTAGTTGTAAGCTCCGCAGCAAATCATACTACTGTAGTTAGAGATTGTATCTTTGTTCCAAGTAATAACTTTTTAAAAAGGCATGAGCCCAAACACCTGTTTTACCAATTTTAAAGAATCGATTGAGGATATTGTTTTACCTGAGAAGTTCACTTTCCCATTTTATTATACACCTCACCCATTAGCCTTACAAGCTGCTACAGAATTACAGGAACGCATACAACATGAAATCGAATGGGAACATGATTTTGGATTAGGAACCGAAATTTCTGATCAAGCATTAGGTAAAATGTTTGGAGTTTTAGTAGTTCGAAAAGCCTCGGGTGAATTAGGCTATCTCTCAGCATTTTCTGGTAAACTGGAAGAAAAAAATCTTGAAAAGATATTTGTCCCTTCCATTTATAATCGGTTTGATCCACGTGATCATTTTGTAGTAGAAGCTGAAAAATTAGATCAATTAAGCCAAACGATTAATCACTTAGAAGCAAATCCTACCTTATCACTTGCTAGACAAGACTTATTTAATAAAGAACAAGAAGTAAAGAGGCTGCTCGACATTGAAAAAAAGAAATTAAAAAAATGGAGTAGAGCCCGCAAGTCTGCACGAGAAAAAGTAAGAAATGAAATGGGAGAAAGTGCCTATAATGAACTACATAAAAAACACAAACAAGAAAGCATAAATGATACTTTCTTATATGATGAATATGAGGAATATCTACAAAATAAATTGGATAAATATCGACAAGATTATCACAAACTAAACAAGCAAATCGAGTCTTTAAAAGCTGAGCGAAAGGCAAAATCAAACACACTCCAAGACTGGTTATTCGCGCAATATAATTTTCTAAACGCTCGAGGAGAAACTAAAAATGTTATTAGCTTATTCGAGAATAGAATTCCGAATATTCCACCATCTGGGAGTGGTGACTGTGCAGCTCCGAAATTGTTGCAATATGCCTATCAAAACCAACTACAACCAATAAGTATGGCTGAATTTTGGTGGGGAAAAGAACCAAGTTCCAAGGTTAGAAAACATAAATATTTTTACCCAGCTTGTCGAGGTAAATGCGAACCTATCTTAAACTTCATGATGGATGGTTTAATGGTGGATGACAATCCCTTGCTTGCAAATCTCGCAATGGGGAAAACCATAAAAACAGTATATGAAGACGATCATCTGGTGGTGATAAATAAGCCAGCAGAATTTCTATCAGTGCCAGGAAAACATGTCTCAGATTCTGTCCAAGAACGAATGCTAAAAAAGTATCCGAATGCTACAGGTCCAATGATTGTGCATCGATTAGATATGTCTACGTCGGGTTTAATGGTGGTAGCCAAAACTAAGCTGGTTCATAGAGTTCTGCAACAGGCCTTTAAAATTCGAAATGTAACGAAAAAGTATATCGCCCTGCTAGATGGAGTTGTCGAAGAAGATACTGGATATATCGACTTACCCCTTCGCTTAGATATTGACAATCGCCCTTTCCAGTTAGTGTGCTATGAACATGGTAAACCTTGCCGGACCAAGTGGGAAGTTGTCCAACGAAATAAAACAACTACTAAAGTTCATTTTTATCCGCTTTCGGGACGCACTCATCAGTTGAGAGTCCATGCTGCACATCGTGATGGTTTAGGAGCGCCAATTGTGGGAGACGATTTGTATGGCTTGAAGAAAGATCGTTTATACTTGCATGCTGCATCCCTTTCGTTTACTCATCCCGTTACAGGAGTGATAGTCGAAGTGGATGCAGCAGCCGAATTTTGAAAGGCTTTTTAGTTTTCTGTTTCAATCAATTCTTTAACATCGGTAGGCACTGCTTTTTTTGCTGCCTTTTTAGCACAAACTTTACATAGTTCGGAGATACCTTTATCTTCCCAAGATTGTTTGATGCTTCCATTACTTAATGCTTTCCCTTTGATATATTGGCAATCATTGTATGCGTGATATTTGTTACCTGCTTTAGACCAATAGACATTATCGCTATCTATGCTTAAACTTCTCGCTGCCTCGTTTTGTTTGTTGATTTCCTCCGTATATTTTTCTACAGATGGAGGATCAAAATCAGCACCCGTTATTCCGGCTGCAACCATAGCAATAGCAGCAATAGTACCAGCAATTCCTTTGGTTTTACCACTGATATTTTTGTTGGTAAAAATCATGATAACCAGTGGAAGAAAGGCTAAAACGCCCATGATGGCACCTAGTTGATTTTGAATAAAGAATCGTGTAGGTTCTTTTTCTGATGCTGGATCTAATTTGTTAGCTTTTTTCCAGAGTGTAGATCCCGTTATAGCAAGTGCAAGAATGACAACGATAGCTACAATCAACCAGACTAAGGTCTCATCACTGATTAGTTTTAAAATAGCAAATACTTGACCTCCCATGGCTAATAACCAGGCAATGACAGCAAAAATTCTAAGTTGTTTGGCTTTACCTTTTGCTTCTGGCGATGCTACGAATGTTGTGGTTTCACTCATTGTAAATATGTTTTATTTTTTTGACGTGAAAGCTGCTCTATTGGTCACCAAGTTACGCATAAGAAATGAGTTTAATTTGTTTTGTGAGTGTACTTTATCATTACAGATACTAGATTTACACTGAAAACAAAAAAGAGACCACTCTTTGTGATCTCTTTAATACCTTCATACTATCAAGTCATTTATCTTTCAATATTTACTTACCGCTTTATAAATTTTTCAACATACACCTGTTTATCTTCTTCTGAGGAGATTTTTATGAAATAAAGTCCTGCAGTTAAAGCTGTAGTATCAAATGTATGATTTGTTCGACTGGTCTCTCTAAGTATATTTCCATGCACATCCATCAGTATAACTGAATATAGTTTTTCTTCCTTCAAATCTTGGAATCAGATGTTCAATTCATATGAAAAAGGATTTGGAAAAACAGTCGTGTTAATTTGTCCTTGATTAGAAGGAGCTAGCCATCCTCCATCATCAAAGGAGCCACAATTTTTATCTTGATTAGCATTAATTGTCCACTCTACTGATTGGCCTGGCCCACAATTAGTAATAGGAGTGATTTTGACAGAACCCACATAAGGGCTAGAATGAATGTAAGAAAGGCAAATTTTAGTATCATCAACATGTGCTAATAGTTTTTTAGAGCTAGTACTTACTTCAAGTGATTCTAAACATTCTAGATTTGGAAAACATAGCAGTTGTCCTTTTCGTCATCATCCATGCAAATATCTTGAAGATGTAAAGGAGGTGATGTTGGCAAAGTTGGCAAAGTTACCATTGGACTTATAAAAGACCTGCTTACTGTTTTGCTGTTACCACAAGTTCCAGTATAACTTGCATTTACAGTGTATCCAGGACTGGATAATACTGAAGCAGTCATAAACCAATAATCGTCTGTCGACCAATCATCAATAATGCTATTCGCCTTTGGATTGTCTATACTCCATGTTACTTCAGAACAGCAGTATCTTGGAGCTCTAAAAGTAAGCTCACAACAGTCCTCACTTACAAACTCAATATTTAGAGGTAGATCCGGATCTAAAGTTGCAGCTTGGTATTTTAAATAAATATCATCCACAAATGCATGCCATGGCCAAAATAACAAGATACCTGGGGATTGAGGAGAACTAAATGGGGTAACAACATCACCTTCATCGAAGGCATTATGTATTCTGTCGTGATCAGCCTGTAGCGTTGAAGCGAAATCTTCAAAATCATCAAATGTGCAAAGTTCACTACAGGTATATTTATTTGTCTCAAAATCATGGCAGTCTATACTTTCTCCCAAGTAACCTGGTGGCATTGCATCTACCTCTGGACAATTAGTTAAAATACTATCTTGAAAAGGAGGTGAATCAGGTATCACATCACATGGATTCCACGCAGGAAGAGGAACCAAATTGCTAAAACCTTCATTTGCTAAAAACTCTTCTAATCCCTGTATGTATTCTCTATGCCATGGTAAAAAGTTTTCTAGAAAATGATTTGCGGGCATTTCTTCCACATGGAATTGTACGATTGGACCGCAAACATACTCCATTATTTTATCTGTTTCTGCTTGACTAAATCCAGTAAATTTTGGTCTATTGGAACAATCTTGTCCAAACATGTATGAAAGATTAAAAAATAGCATCATGGCTAAAATCTTTGTTTTGTAAGACATATCATTTATAGTTTTGGAATTTGAAATATAGAAAAGTTAATAGCCTTCTTTTGGGTAGACAATGATGTCTTTTCTATTGTGTCGAATCAATACTAAGCAAAGATTAAAACTCAAGATGTGTCAATGATTGAATCTGTACTTTACAGTTATGAGGTATGTCTATGAATGATTTGAAGTGAAATGAAAATCTCCAAATTTCAATTTTTTAAATGCCAAATATGTACTCTTGGAAGAAGGTTGAGATATTTTCTTCTGTGGTCCTTTTAAAAAACAATTTGCCTTTCTCATTGATCTTTCCAAAAGATGCAATATTTCTACGAATTAATGGGTTCGATAAATAGTACTCAACATATAAGTAAACACCATGCAACGAAGAAAACTTATTAAAGTACTTGGTTTATCAGCTTTTGCCGTATCCTCAAGTGGCTTTACATTACTTACAACAAATGGTAAAACCACAACCAGCTGCCGAACCAGTCAAGATATGCTTGGACCTTTCTTTAAAGAAGGAGCACCCTATAGAAATGACTTGAGGTATGAAGGAAATGAAGAAGAGATACCACTTAAAGTTGTCGGCACTTTGTTCAGTGCAGATTGCGTAACTCCTTTGTCCAATGTCACGATAGATATCTGGCACTGTGATCATCGAAAAGAGTATGATATGGAAGAAGATTCCTATAGGTGTAGGGGAAAAATTACCACTAATCAAGAAGGATTTTATGAGTTTATAACTTTTGTCCCACCGCCATACGGAGGTAGACCCAAACATATTCATTACCTCATAAAAGATGTAGAAGGCTATGAGTCATTAGCAACACAATTGTATTTTAAAGGCGACAAACGCATTAAGGCCAATAATTGGATAAAATTTCCGTGGGACGAAAAGCGAATTCTTGATGTGTATAAAAATGAAGAAAATATGTCTGAAGTAAGCTTGGATATATTTTTAAGTCCAAAAAGCAAACGATAATCACTAATTCCAACATGAATAAAATTAGTTTACTCAGTTTCCTCTGGATATCTATAACCATTACTCCATCTTATAGTCAAATAGAACCTTTAAGATCCATTAATGAATACTTAATTGGACCTGAGAATGTAAGCTATCATCTGGAGGAGCAAAAAGCATATTATAGCTCAACTTTTGAAACATATTCTAACGACATTGAACAAAAACAAGAGGAAATAATAACTGCAATAGAGTACAAAAAATCTTCAAGAAAACGACTCAGATCAAAGGATAAACAAGCCATAAAATATTTAGAAAAAGATCTATCGACACTCAAAGATGAACTGGCAAGCATAATAGTATTTACTAAAATGTGGGATGATTTAGTGATCTCCGTGGATGCCGAGGTTTTAAATGATTATCACGGGGATACTGAGTGTTATGAAATTGAAAGCTACACTGGAGAAAACTACCAACCGAAGGAATACACCATCAAAGAAATCACAGGCAAGGCTAGCTGGGATGAATTGACGTTTGAACCACAAGGTGAGCCTAAATGGGTTAAAAAGAAAGCAGATCAAAATTGTCTATCAGCTAATCCTGAAGATTGTTTGGTTTGGTGTTTAGTAGAAACCAAAGGATGTCAATCAGGTTTTGATTTATCCGAAAATGAAGCTTATTGTCGAAAGACCATTCAGCTAGAAAGGGCACCATCATCGCTTCCGATTACGAAGTTCATTTCATTGAAAAGCGGAAGAGAAATTATTCCAAAGCAATTACAAGCTGTAACTTGCCAATAATACTTCAACATGACTAGGGAAATTATCGAAGAAACCTATGGCAGGATCAAGGCACATATACACAATACTCCGGTATTAAGCTCAAGCTATTTAAACCAATTGACTGGGTGCGACATCGTGTTTAAGTGCGAAAATTTTCAAAAAATGGGCGCCTTTAAAATGAGAGGTGCCACGAACGCCATCTTAAATATCAAGACCTCACAAAGGCAAAATGGGGTGGTAACGCACTCTTCTGGAAACTTTGCTCAGGCTGTTGCTCTAGCTGCAAAGAATCAAGGAATTCCTGCCTACATCGTAATGCCTTCCAATGCACCATCAGTAAAAAAACAAGCGGTTCAGGACTATGGAGGACAGGTGAGCTTATGTGAACCAACCATCGAAGCTAGAGAAGCTAACTGCCAATTGATTGCCGATAAAACTGGTGCTACACAACTGCATCCATCGAATGATATCGATGTCATTATGGGAAATAGTACTTCTGCTTACGAATTGCTTTTTGACTACCCACAACTGGATGTAATACTAGCGCCTGTAGGTGGTGGAGGTTTGTTAGCTGGAACAGCCTTGACTGCACATAACTTTGGAAATGATTGTATTTGTATAGCAGGTGAACCTGAAAATGTAGATGACGCCTATCGCTCTTTGGCCGCAGGAAAAATTGAATATAATGATAACATTAATACGATAGCTGATGGATTGCGCACAAATTTGGGAGATGTCAATTTTCCAATTATACAGCAATATGTAGATCGAATTATTAGAGTCAGTGAAGCAGAAATCATAGCGGCTATGAAACTCATATGGGAACGAATGAAACTAGTTGTAGAAGCTTCTTCTGCCGTACCGTTTGCAGCCGTCCTAAAGGAGTCAGAAACATTTAAAGGCAAACAAATTGGGATCATTGTTTCGGGTGGGAATGTAGATATTTCGAGCTTGCCTTTTTAGATTATGCACTTAAGATTATATATATCATTAGCTCTTGTTTGTTTGCTAAATATCGGGCAGAGTCAAACATCGAAAGAATTGTTGGATCAATTTGATGAACGATTTGAAGGGTATGTCCAACATCAAATAACTCAAGATTCGCTGAATAACTTTGCATATAGCACATTATGGGAGGATTGGGTAAAGAAAGCCACAACAGAGAGCCATGCCCGACATTTATTGCACAAAATGGCGGGATACCATTTTCGTCAAGATACAAACCTGTTACTTTTCAAACATGATCATCGGAGCAAAAAGTACTGGAAAGAGGATTCTATTCTACTATATAAATTGGATTCAAATCAAATGAGACTCCTGGCAAGTAATTTCTACATAGCTGAATTAATTTCCAAGGAGCATTTAAATTTCAAAGACTTAGAAAATCGTTATGCTCATAAGTTGAAAAAGACATTAAAAGCATACGAACTTGAAGCTAATCAAACGGTGGTAGAAATAGGGGCTGGATTTGGTTTTACAATGACTATAATGCTTCTATGCACTGATCAAATAGAACTTTACATTAATGAGCTTAATGAGAAAAGTTTAGCCATTTCCAAGCGACGTTTTCAAGAAACACAAGCCTTCTATCCTGCTGCAAATGTGCATTTTGTTCAAGGTGATGAGAAATCAATTAACATCGAAAAACAAGTCGATAAAATCATTGCCAAAAATACATTTCATCATTTCGAATATAGAGAGGAGATGTTAGCCGATATCGCTAAAACCCTTAAGCCTGATGGTTATTTTTATTTAGATGAAATAATAAGTAATAGTAAAAAGAAACGCCATAAAAAAGGATGTAAGAAGGCGCTGACGCTAAATGAAATTAGAAAGATTATGAAAAAGGAAGGCTTTAAACTGCATAAAGAGACAAATTTTCCCAACCGAGTGATACTAAAATATTCAATTCAAAAATCATGAGACCTATTATTAGAAAAGCCCAAATAAAAGACATGGATCAGTTGGTTTTGCTATGTGAAGCTCATGCTGTTTTCGAGCAAGCTGACTACAATCCCACAAACAAAGCTGAGCGCTTAGCAACCCATTTATTTGCAGATAATCCTGAGCTATTTTGTCTCGTCATTGAACAAAAAAATAAGCTGATCGGATATGCTAGTTATATGAAACAATTTTCAACTTGGGATGCGAGTTTTTACTTGTATATGGATTGCCTATTTATCGATGCAGACTATCGAAGTCAAGGCCTTGGAGAGCATCTAGTCAATGAACTAAAGAAATCAGCTAAAGATCTAGACTGTACTCATATCCAGTGGCAAACGCCTGATTTTAATACCAGAGCCATGAAATTCTATGACCGAATCGGAGGAACTCACAAATCAAAAGAACGCTATTATTTGGGAATTTAAAAATCGACCTCACTGGTAAGATATACTAAAAATCTATCAATAAAATGCTTAGTCATCAACCGACTTACTAATAACAAGTACTTGCATGTCAAACCATATTTAGTGCCTAACTACTCAAATAGGGATTTCGTGACCATTGACTATTATTGAAGTCCAGGTATTTAGCATAAAATATTTGCCATAATTACTAAAACTGCTAGGCACTATAACTGTTCTTCTCATAGAAAGACCCTCACTACGTGAAGGCCTTCCACTCTTCAAACACCCTTTTATTGAAGAGACTACTCTTTTTCGAAGTAGCTATCTATCTATGATTTTTAAATATCTCTGCCTGGGATTATTAGCTTAAGATCTAAATTGAACTTCCACTAAATAATTATGGCTAGAGAGTTACATTAATTTTTTCTACAAAATGTTCAGATGTTACTAACACTTCATAATCTCCTTTTGGTAATTGATCAAGATTAAATGATTGTACAAAAGAATGATCTTTCTCAATTTTTTGTTGGAATACCAATAGGTTGTTATCATCATAAAATGATATAAGGATATCTTCTTTGTTCTCCAACTCAGCTTTTAATACCACTTTTCCATCTAGCTTGTAAATGGCAGGTCTATAGTAAGCTCTGCTTTTTAGTATTTCTATCTTGTCGTTAAATATTTCTGTCTCGTAAATATTGGTAACGTCCTCAGTCACTACGCTGATGGTATAAGTTGAATTAGTTAGTGCTTTAAGATTATACTTTATTCTTTTTTTATCTGATTCAATCATGTCAGTGAATATGAGTGCTCCATTTGCATCAGTAATGGAAAGTACCTCCGTACCATTAGTATAAGTTGGGCTATTTAAGATCAGAGATTTTTCATCCTGAAGAATAATCAACTTTGAAGGATTAGGCGAATGGCTAGCCTGCAGTTGAATTAGGTATGACAAAATTAATGCAGTGGTTAATAATACATTTTTCATAATCTGTTTTTTAATACTTGTTAGTTAAATACCTTACAAATATCTGAGTTCTATTTACTTGTATGTTTGCTTAATTTGCTTAATTAGTTAACTATATTGATACGATAGGATAATTTTGTATAAATTTGGGGTAATATGATTTAAGTGGCCTCTTAAAAACAAATATTTGTCATGGAGTTAAAACAAAAGAATCACCTAATCCCAAAGCTTAAGAAAGTAGAACCTGATTTTGGTTCTTCCTTACGATATGCTCGATTCACCAATAGAAATCCAGATGCTAAAGCTTACTGGCACTATCATCCTGAGGTAGAATTGGTCTATATCAAAAATGGCTTTGGAAATAGATATGTTGGCAATCATATTTCAAAATTTGAATCAGGTGATTTAATTTTATTAGGTCCCAATATTCCTCATTTTGGTTATGAATTTGGTCTTCAAGGCATCAATGAAGAAATTGTGGTACAGTTCAAAAAAGACTTAATTAAAAGTTCTGCAGAATTTCTTCCTGAGTTTCAAGAGATAGAGGAGTTGATTCATAGAGCCAAGTCAGGACTTTCTTTTTATGGTGAGACCAAAACTTATGTTGGCACTCAGCTAGCAAAATTAGAGTTTAGGAACCCGTTTAAACGTCTACTGAGAATGTTTAAGATTTTGCAATATCTGGCAAAGTCAAAAGAGTATGAAGTATTAAATGCTACTGGTGTAACACTCATTATCCAAAACCAAGATGAAGATCGAATTAACAAAGTGTATAATTATGTAAAAGAGCATTATCAATCGGAAATTTCCATCAGTGAGATCAGTCAGGTGGCTTTGATGACGGGTCCAGCTTTTTGTCGATATTTTAAAAAGTACACTAAAAAGACCTTTACACAGTTTGTAAATGAGTACAGAGTTAGACAAGCTGTACGGCTCATTGGAAATGGAAATAAATCAATAGCTCAGATATCTGGAGAAGTGGGTTTCAATAATTTTTCTCATTTTAATAAACACTTTAAAAGAGTTACTGGTGCTACACCCTCCAATTATAAAAAGGCCATGTATCAAGTCATAAGTTGAACTCCCAAAACTGCTTTGGCCCAGTAAACTTCAGATCCTAAAATATTCATCAAACCGAAGGCAACTAGCTAACTATTTAAAAATTGGCGCCACTGGTAAGATACCCTAAAACTCTATCCATAAAACGATTAGTCATCATACTGTGATGATCACCAGTGGTTTCCACAACAATCGCCTTGGTCTCATTTAAGAAAGCTAGCTCTTCAACTGATTTTTTGCCGTTTGCCTCGTCTTCATTTGCATGAACAAAAACTAGTTTTTCATAAACTTCGAGGGGAATTGTTTCAGTATATTTTTTCTGCATATTGGCTTTGATAATCATTTCCAGATTATCAGTTATTGCGTGAAATGATGATTTTGCCGGATAGTCCTGTGGCATCCAACCAAAGACAATTTTGGCATAGGGTTTTTCTCCTTTTTCCCAACGAGTATATTCTCCTGGTGCTAAGCTTTCCCAGTGACTTATATCTTCATCTAAATCCAGCCCCATAATGACTACTTTATCGGCAAGCACTTCCTTAGCGTTTACATATTCCATGCATATAGAAGCGCCGTACGAGTGTCCTATAACAAATACTTGTTTATCGAGCGAAACTAGGTGTCTAACAACACGATCAAGGATTTCTACACTTTGGCCATTTTCGAATGAACTTTGGTCCATAGTTAATGAAGGCTGGCAATGCATAATGAGTGGATTAAGCATTTGAGCTTGGAATGGATAGATTTTAAGCAGGGAATCATGATTGCTCATGAGGTGTAATCCATCGTGTCGATTAATATTTAAATTATGGTCCGGTCCGCCCTGTAGAAATACGAATGCCTGCTTATTATCCATGTTTCCTTCTGCTATAAATAAATCCTCTACCTGATCTGGTAAAACAGTGGGAGAATAAGCTTGAGCAGGTAAAAAACCAAGATGGTACATACTTTTTCGTTCGATCTTCATGGCTGCAGTTGTATAATTTGCCACTGATTTTTCATAATCTCCTTTTCGAAGAAAGGCCTCTCCTAGACTATCATAGACATTAGCTGAATTAGGGTGTCTTCGTGCATTTAATTCCATTAATTTTATGGCATCATCCGTTCTTAGATAATTGTAAAGAAACGTGTAAGCTAAACGATTTAAATCATCTTCAACTACGGGATGAGTTGCTCCATTTTGGTGAGTATCAAACCACTCCATTGCGGCATCAATACCATCAGAATTAATCACTTGGTCCATATATTCTACAAATCCTATTTGCGGAGTGGTAGTAGGATTAGCATTGGGTTCTGAAGTTATTGGTTTTTGATTAATGCAAGCTGAGCAGCACAGCAATAGGTAGGACATTGCAAAATACTTGTACATAGGTTTTGTTTTGATAGTTGATATTAATAATACTCAATTATCTCACTAAAGTTACATCACCATACAAACTTCTTACACCAGGAACACCATTAATGGTTAAACTATATTGAACAGAATAGACATAAACTCCTGCTAAAAGATCTTTTCCATTGAAGCTACCATCCCAACCATGGTTTTTCCAGGAATCTGAAGTATAGACATTATTTCCCCAGCGATCATAAATCATCATTTCGAAATCAGAAATAGGATTAGTAGAAAAGAACTTGAACAATTGATTTTCGCCCGGTGCTAAAGGAGAAAATACATTGGGCACAAAAATGATTTCTTCTTCACAAGCATAAATTTCAAAGCTATCTTCATATACACCACAGGGAGACTCCACCATTAAAGTATAGATGCCAGCTTGCTCCACTAACAATTGACTATCCGATGATCCATCTTGCCACTGAATATCAAAATACTCTGAATCTTCAAATTCGATAAATATAGAGGGTTCGCACAAGTATCCATTTTCTGGTAGTACCACTTCAATATTTGGAATAGGATCAAAGCGAATGGTATCTATATCAACACCACATTCATTAGTGAGTGTCACCGAATATTCTCCGCCAATTTGAACTAAAAAACTGGCATTAACGGTCCCATCTTGCCACTCATAAGTGGATCCGGGTTCTGTTGCGTCCAATAAAACTATATCGCCAGAACAAAGAATACTATCTGTCCCTAAATCTACGTCAGGAAATGAACTAAAAATCACGGAAATTTCATCCGTAGTTGTGCCACAGTCATTGACCACACTCACCGAAATATCAGTACTTTCAGTGACGATAAAGGTCTCATCCGTACTACCATTTTGCCAAGTTATATCTCCATTGACTCCAGTTAAATCTAAGGTCAAGGGATCCTGATTACAAATCATAGTATCAGGTCCTAGATCAACCATGGGTTTACTATCAAATACATAGTCAAAAGTGTATTGCTGAGGTGCTATTTCATTACCACAGGCATCAGTTAGGCAGCAAAAATCTATGGTGTAGCTTCCTGAAGTTTCCAATCTTGGATCAAAAACAACCGTAATTTCTCGAGTATATTGAGCCCCTACATCACATAAGGCAGAGACCGCATTTACATTTTGTACACCATTTGGTCCAGTAACACTAAAGTTGGCTTGATCGATGGTCTCACATAAAATATTTTCACTAAAGTCTATCAGAAGAAACAAGCCACTGCAATCGTCTGGGTTTAGGTATCCATCAACTGTAGGTGATATAAAATCAAAAATCCCCACATCTGTCACTCCAAAATCTAAGGTATAACCTGACTGATTACTTGACCAGTTAGAGACAACTAAGACATATGTATCACCTGCTTCCACCGGAATTAAAGCATTTAAAGGAGTAAAGGCAGAATTTATATTTGGTGGAAAAGTATTACAACCAGCTCCTTGAATGGCAAATTCGGTATCTCCATTAGCCCCAGTTAATCCTTGGCAATCTGAGCCACCTGCGGCATTGCAGCTAGTCATCAGTGCTTGATTATTCGGAATATCTCCACAAGGGTCATCGGTAATATTAAACAAAGCCCAGTCGTAATCGGTATTCAGTTGGTTAGGAATTAGCTCGAAGCCAAAGTTTCCCGTTTGATTGACCGTAAATGTATACCAAGTAGAGTTGTTTTCATTGGCCATACAGCTTAGAAAAGAGCTTACTTCATTAGGATAGTTCCCTTGACCCATTGGGGCGTTTTCTTCGAAGTAGACCTCTTGGCAAACTACAATAGCACCGAGACAATCTTGGACAGTGGGTACTTGGGCATGGGACTTGTGTTGGACAATGCTCACCATACCCAGAATTAGCATGAGTAATGGAAGGAATGCTCTCATATTTTTCATTAGGATTCTCGTTCAAGATACCATAAAAGTTATGAATATCTGATTTATTAACATTGATTAGCTAGTATAAAGTATACAGATTATTTTCTTTGTGATGAAAATGCTATCTAATGTTATCAAACTTCATTTACACGCTTGATTTACTTGGGACTTTGGTATTTGCTATTAGTGGCGTTTATGCTGCTGTGGAGAAAAAATTTGATGTAGTTGGTGCACTTGTGTTAGCCTTTGTAACTGCCTTGGGTGGTGGGACCTTACGCGATATTTTAATTGGGGAAACACCCGTCAGTTGGATGAAGGATATGAATTATATCTACATCATATTAATGGCGCTACCAATCAGTTATTTTGGCAATAAGATGATCCATAAATTGCGGAAGAGCCTCTTTTTGTTTGATACGATTGGGATTGCTTTATTTACGGTGTTGGGTGTTCAGAAGACTTTGGCGCTGGGTTTGGCACCTCAGATTGCTGTCTTAATGGGAGTAGTTTCAGCAGTTTTTGGTGGGGTAATCAGAGATGTTTTGTCTAATAAAGAGCCATTAATTTTCAGAAAAGAAATATATGCTACCGCTTGTTTTATTGGTGCCTTATTGTACTTGGTAGGCCATTATTTTTTTAATAATCAGGCCGTCAGTATGATGTGTTCTATGATAGTTGTTATTATTATCAGATATCTAGCAGTCAGTCGGCAATGGACATTACAATTTAACCCTAAATTTTAATGGATTTGATAGCTGGATTTCACAAGCGCATCATTGGTTTTTATGGTAGCCTTAATCGATAAGTTATTTGGGTTTATGTGTAGTGTTCCATAATTTATCTCATACACTATTTCCCCTGCTCGATGTTTGTTGTCTTCGGGCCTTCGTTTGCTCCATCCATGTGTCAAACTGCTGGAAGTGATTTCACTTAATGTTATATTTTGGTAATTCAATGTTGATATTTCTCCGATGTGTCGATCGCCTGAAATAAATATCGGATGACTGATGTCATTGGTTTTTATTAGGTCAAATAATTTTGTTCGTTCATTGGGAAAGTTCGCCCATTTTTCGAATCGATGTTCTTCTGGAATGACCTGAATACCTGAGGCAAAAATATGTACATCGGCTGTGGACTTTGATAATTCTTCACCCAGCCAAGCCCATTGATCTTCTCCTAGGATAGTTCCAGATTCTTTAGGAACTATTTCACCATTTTCGAATGCATGTTCGTCTCTAAAATAGCGTGCATCGAGTAGGAAAATTTTTATGTTTATTCCTTTTTGCTCAATGTCGTAACTGGTATAAACTCCATTTCGAGTGCGACGGATATCATCTTCTGCTACATCTAGAAAATCGAGTAAGGCTTGTTGGTGAGTATCTTTTGCGCCCCATTCTTTACCAATGTTGTTTATCCCATAATCATGATCGTCCCAGGTACCTATGACCTGTGTTTGTCCAACAAGTTTGCGGTATTCGGGAACAGCTTTTTGCATGGCATACATCGCTCTTAGTTTTTCTACATCTTCAGTATCTCCATAAATGTTATCTCCGAGCCATATCCATACATCCGGTTTTTCAGCTAGGATATCGTCCCACAAAGGTTGGTCTTTACCCTGATCGTTGCATGAGCCGAAAGCGATCACTATGTCTTGTTTTTCGCTTGATGGCTGAGGGATTTCGGCTACTTTGTTGACTTTTGGTGTACAACAAGTGACAAAGCTTAGCAGTAGGGCAAGGATAAAAACTTTGTATGGCATTAAGTGGTCGTTTGGTGATACGATTAAGGTATCAATAATAAATCAGCTATCGAAACAATCGAGCGATATTTACTAGATGGATAGTAAAAGCTAATTTTTATTTAGCTTGATTTATTTGACTTAGTAATTGTTGGACTGTTTGCATGCCTGATGCTCGCCACAGTAGTTTTCCTTCTTTGTATAGTGTGAATGTTGGGACCCCTTTTATATTTAGCTTATTAGCGAGGACTTGGTTTTTATCAATGTCGATTTTAATAATTTTTGCTGCTTTTCCAGACTCCTTTGCTACTTCTTTTAGAATGGGTGCCATAGCCTTGCAGGGGCCACACCATGTGGCATAAAAGTCGATGAGTAGTGGTTTTTTGCTACTGATTAATTCGTCAAAGGACATGGCTTATGTATTTATTTTTCTTGTCGAATCGAATGATGGTTCTTTATTTTGAAAGCATTAACTTTTGCTGATATGTTTGTTTGGTATTTGTATCTTTTAGCCTAACAATATACATTCCATTTGATAGGTCCATAACATTGATAGCTTGCTGGGTATTAAGGTCTTGTTTTTGTAAGACTTGCTGGCCAGTTATGTCGAATATGCTTAGTTCGAAGTTAGAAGCATCGAGGGCTAGGGAGTTTATATAAAATTGGCTGTTAGTTGGGTTAGGATATAGGCTAAATAGTGGTTTTTCTCCAACATTTTTTGTGCTGCTTGCGGTGTCATTATTTTCATTAAATGTTGCGGGACTTTTTTCAAAATCTCCGATTCCATTAGGCCTTCTTGCAAAAGCAATGTTTGCTTCTTGCTTATTAAAATCTACATGATCGATAATTTCTCCCTCAGCATTTAATAGATAAATAGACTCTCCAGCAGCCGATAACCTAAAATTGGCATGTAAGTTATTTTCATCCATCTGGTCTTCATCGTCATCAGCCCAAATGATTAAATATTGATCTGGTGCTAGACTGGTATTTTCAGGGAATGACCACTGGGTGATATCACTTGCATCATCCGATAAATAAAATCCAGATAAATCTATAGTTTCTTCACCAGCATTATAGAGTTCTATCCAATCATCAAATTCGTTTGCATTGTCTGATACAGTGTTGTCATTGGATGCCATAAACTCATTGATGACAATATCTCCTTCCCCAAATTCTGCTGGGGCAACTTGGTAAATAAACACATCATGTTCTGCTCCTTCAGGAAAAAAGCTGGCCGTTAAATGTTCATCATTTTTAATGGCTTCTATGTAGTATCGAATGTAATCGCCAGCTAAAAAGCCAGGAATGTAAGCACCATAGATATTATCATCTGCAGCTTGATCGCCGTGCATTCCATCATCAAACATTTCGACCCGTTCGTATACGCCATCGAAGCCTAATCCGTAGTATAGAAATGCAGATTTAGCTCCTTCAGCTATTGCTGCATTTATAGTTACTTCTTCATTAGCTTGAGGTGCTATGCCTATACCAGCAGAAGATTGTAAAACAACATTGGATATAGACAGTCCCAATCTATTAATTTCTGGATGGCTAGCTAAGACATCGATCCTCGTGGTGATAAGATCTTTTAGTGCTTGCACTCCATTCAGGAACTGAGTATATGAGTATATTTTTTTAGGATCATCTTGGATTTTTTGATCGAGCATAGCAGCAAACTCATCTATTCTTTCATGTACTTTTTCTTCTAGAAAATGTTTAGATAAAATAGTCCTGAGATGTGCTAGATATCGTTGTCTTATTTCAGTGTTTTGTAACATTCTTGCTAGCAAGGGGAAGTTATCATTGTTTTCATTATAAAAGGGACTCCATTGTATATGATCATCTCTTAATACAGAGTTCCCATCTACTTCCATCGGAATGATTCTATCTGTATGTTCATCCCAGTAAACATAGTAGTCCATGCCTCCTTTAAATATATAGCTATCATCATCTGCGAACACCATTTCTTGGGCTAAATACCATAGTGTTCTATCTATATCTAGAGAGTATTTTAATTGATCATATAAATCTTCTATCGGCACATTATTAAGATCGTCACATGCTTGGATTAAATCTTCCCATGGATTTTCTTTTGTGGCTTTTTTGAGGGTGTAATCAGTATTATAGTCGGTACTATCGGCACCATTATAATTTAAAGTTGATGTCCCTGCACCGAAGTTGGGTCCACCAGGACCACCAGGACCTCCTCCTCCTCCAATTCTTAGCGCTCTCCATCGTGTACCTTCATTATTTGTAAACCACTCTTGAATGTAGGTGCCTTCTATTTGTTGTATGCTATTATAAGGGCCCCAATATTCTCCATTAATATATAAATCTACAAAGGCACCTTTCAGTGCCGACGTAAATGATCTAGATATATCATAATATAGCACTTCCCTCATGCTAGAATGATCCTGGAAAGCACAGTTTAAGTTTAGGTTGTCATAGCCTAATAGGTCTTGATCTTTATAGGCATCTAATTCTATTTTAAATGATTTTTTTTGTGAGTTGTTTTGAAAATCAGAGGTTTGCCCTTTGATGCCCACCAATACACTATCTAGTATTAATTCATCATTAAAGTTCAGCGTAGCTATTAACAATTCACCAGGGTTTCCATTAGGCCCACCTGTTCCGTCCATTAGTTGGAACCAATTAGCTTCTTCTAAAGTGATTTCAATTTTGTTAATCGTATTTGTTTGGTATAAGCCTTCGGTAATGTTTCCACCAAAAGTTAATCTGCCATCAGTGCTTATTTTTACTTCAGAGGGAAGGTTTTGAGCTTGTACGAATACAGGAAGAACGAATAGTATAAGGATGATGAATTTTTTCATAGTTTTATGATAGTCCTACCATTAATAGGAGCATAGTTAAGTAATAACTTATTTGACAAATGTTTAACCCAAAGGTTTAAAAAGGTAAAAGTAAAATTGATTGGCGTAATACTGGATTGGAAGACAAATTTATTTTAAATCTGCTCAGTGATTATTAATGGTATCGAAGATACCTTAAATATGATCAGTTAGCCATTGCTCAACTACCATGAGTGGTAACGCTCCTCGCAGTCTTGCTACCTCACTTCCGTCGATAAACAATAGGGTAGTGGGATTGTTTGTGATGTTGTGCTGCTTCACTTCCTCCTCCACATCTTGATTTAGGATACTGACTAAATGTATGGCTCCTTTTTGTTTTTTGGTTATTTCGATGAGTGTTTTTTCCATCCAAAAACAAGGTCCGCATCCTGCTGCGGAAAACTGGACAAGCACCGGTTTTTTATGAGATGCTTGGATGACAGATGTACTAAAGTCGAATGTTTTTTGCATGAATGATTAATGCTTAAAAAATCTTTGTTT
Source organism: Saprospiraceae bacterium (assembly GCA_020629035.1). Lineage (GTDB taxonomy): Bacteria > Bacteroidota > Bacteroidia > Chitinophagales > Saprospiraceae > JAHDDO01. The sequence goes on from JAHDEC010000001.1 coordinate 287,838, forward strand.
CAGCGTCATAGTTCCCCAATGGTCTGGCATATATTCTACTAAATAATAAATACTGTTAGTGGAGATTATGTTGTGAAACTCAGGCTCAAGAATAGTATATCCCATATTCGAGATCAGGCCCCATTTTTCTCCAATTCTAAAGATTGCCTCAGTGGCTTTAATTTGGTTTTCTATATCCGACTTTTCAGCAAAGTTTGGAATTATTTTATCTGCTTGGATACCTTTTAATCCTACAGAATTAAAGTGCACGAAAATGTCATATTTATTGTTCTTTTTTACGATTACGCTTTTAGCGGAAAAGGGTAATACCTCATCAAAGGTGAAATCATTCAAGGTGAAGTTTGCTAGAGGATCTAGTCTTTGTTGGTTTTCAAAATCTTGTTGGTTTAAAACGAATTTACCGTTATTAATTTCGAAAATATCTTTGGGATTACTCGCATACTCAATTCCATTACCATATCTACTAATGAGTATTCCTTCGTCAAGTTTTTTTCCTTTATTATTTATGGTTAATGCTTTCCCATGCTTAATTACGTTCGCTTTACTACTGGTGAAATATCCAATAGTATCATATTTAGGTTTAAGGAGGTAGTCACCTTGTTTATTTATAAATCCATATTTGCCATTTGATTTTACGGATGCTCGTTCGCCTACAAAAAAGCTAACTTCTTCGAACTGATAGGGTATAACTATATCTCCATTTTCATTAGCAAAACCCCAAATACCCTCTTTAGCAATTGGGTAGTATTTTACCATTTGTTGGGCTTCGTTTAATTGATTGGTCTTACAAGCAAAAGAAGAAATGGAAAGGAATATGATTAGGAGTTTTTGTTTCATAGTAATGGTCAATTAGTAAAAAGTCTTAAGCTTTAGATTTTCCTCAACGAATATCTTCCCAGAGTTAATGATGACATTATTTGAATGCTGATTATTCTTGGCTCCCCAGAGTATGGCTATTTTTTCAGGATTATTGTTTTTAAAAGTGTTGTTTGAAATATCAACATTTATTATTCCATAGGTCTTGAGTAAAACATTACTTTTTTCGTTGTCTCCACATAGTGTAAATGTGTTATTTATTAACTTTAAATTCCCGCCATCCGTTGACTCATCATAACCTCCACGATAATAGTTAATTACATTTTCAGCTATTCCTACAAATTTGCAATTTTCGATAATTATATTCTCTGCATTATATTCACCTCTATCTTCTTTTTCTTCAGACAGGTCCATTCCATTTTGACAATTACTAAAGCTTGAGTTGACAAAGTGAATATGTTCAGAGAAAGAGTATTTGTGTGCCTTTAGGATGGAGTCAAAATTTTCAACATGACAATTATCGAGTCTTAAATTATACAAACTTGACATGTTTTCCTTTAGACTTGCAAAGGCAAACTGGTTTTGGTCTCCAGTTAAATTTATACTTTCTAGTGCGAGCTTTCCAGCAGGACACATCTCAAAAAGTGCTGTCTTTGCCGGGCCATCGTATCGAATATTAACTGCAGCACCTTTTATGGATTTAATGCTTATGGTCTTATTTATTTTTAGCGGAGATTTAATCTGATAATTTCCAGCTTCTATTTCGATTACATCTCCAGAAGTAGCTTCCCTTAAAGCTTCCTGAAGAGACTTATTTTCTGATACTTTATGCGTGGTGCCTTCAGTCAAATGGCTTGCTTGTTCGAACCAATTTGGTCCATATAAGGATTTGTCAGGGATAATACTTGGGGCATTTGCCTTGCTAATAATCGCACCTATTTGATTGCTTTTTGATCTTTCATTGCCAAACAAATCTTTGTCAAATTGTTCAAATCCAAAACCCTTATAGATTTCTTGCTCTTTTAATTCAGCTAAAGGAAATTGGAGATATTCTCCCATCCGCTCCATTTCAAGTTCGATGGGTTTAACTCCTTTTAGGGTATCGAAATTTGTTGCTTTACTGTGGATAAAATTATTTTCAAACTGGATGCCATCCAACTTGTCATGCGCCACAATAGGATGCTCATCTTCAAAAGAATTATATATCAAATTATTGGCAACGACTGTCCGTTTTGGTCTTTCTGATCTTATTTCTGATGCAGGTAGCACATCTCGATGGCTGACATTGCTTCCTACACCAAACTGCCAAGGGCTTTTGCAATCAATCCAAGAATTGTGGACAATCACTACATCAGTTACCTGTATATACCTATTAAGCGGAGATTTAGGAATGCCATTCATGACAGCTAGTGGGCTCCTAAATTCTTTTCCGCTTAGCTGATAAAAATAATTATTGCTTATGGTATGTCCGGTACCGATCATCCTAACTCCACCTACATTTGATCTGGATGGGTTTCCAATGAAATAATTCCCATCTATGGTGCAATAATTCCCATGTCGTGTGACGAGTGAACCTTCACTTTTGTAAAAGATGTTATTTCTAAATTCATTGAAATTGGTTTTGCTGGAGATTACTTCTACTTCACCGTTGCATTCCTCAAATAGGTTATTAGCAATCAAGGTGTAACTTGGGCACATGGAGGTATGACTATTGCCAATTTGAATGGTTTCTGCGCTAGGTCCGCCTTTAGGAGGTCTTGGACCAAAATGATTGTGAATTATTTTGTGATGATTATTTATATTTTCATTGCCGGCTAGATCAACTCTAATCGTAGGGCCTCGATTGGATTTTCCTGCGAGGTAGCAATGATCCAGTTGATTATGCCTGCCTTTTAATAAGACCCATAGGTCCCTATAGTTTCTTTGCAATTTGTTATAGTCTTTAATCACGCAATTCGTAACTGTACTATGATTGGCAACAGTTTCCCCGACTGAAAAATGAATCACGGACTGCGAAGGAGAAAAACCATTGGTAAAATATAGACCATCCACCATTATATATTCTCCACCAAGTTGAAGGTCCGAAGTTCCCTGAATGAAGACTTTACCAGGAGTCTCTGCCCTTAAAGTTATAGGCTGTTTTTCCGTTCCACTTTGTGTGATTTTGATAGCTATATTTTCCCATTTGCCGTTGGCCATAATCACCACATCTCCTGGTTTAGCTTCTGCTAAGGCAGTTTCAAGTTCTTCATTTGACTCAACTAGTTTCCCCGCATGGTTTGTGGCATGCTTACAGCTAAAGGTCAATAGAAGTGTCGTAACAATGATAATTACATGTTTCATGTCTACTAAACATTTATGTAAAGGTATTTAATGATGATAAAGCAAAAGATAATCAGTTGACTTTACAAAGTCGAATGATTGGATTGCTAAAGTCTTTTTCAATATTGTGTGGGTCGATCAAAAATTAATCAAACCACGAGGCGTAACCTCCATTTAGGTTATATAGTTTTCTTAGACCAGCGCGGTGCATTTTTCGGCAAGCTAAGCCGCTTCTTTGTCCCGAAGCGCAATATACAATGTGGACATTATTAGGATCAAGTTCCTTCACCTTTTCACTAAATCCAGGACCAGTGACATTGATATGAACAGAACCAGGGATGGTACCCTTGGCAACTTCACTGGGTGTGCGTACATCAACTAAAACTACATTGTCTCTTTCTGCCACTAATTTCTTTGCTGTTTTTGTAGACATTCCACTATAAATGTTGTCTGTTTCGTACTTACTTGATAGATAAAAGTAAGCAACAAACATCAATCCCAAGATCACTAGAAAATGTAGCATAATCCCAATTATATATTATTTAAAAATACCAATTCGAAATACCTAAATGATAATTAAATCACTAAAATACAATTCCATTGCAACGTTTTATATCTTACTCAGGTAAGTACTCATAGGCGCCGTTTATTGAACTTATAAAATTGAATCATGAAAACGAACAATATATTATACTTACTCATCATCATATTATCTTTTAGTGCTTGCCGAAAAGACAGCCACCAGATATTTGAAGATGATAAAAATTTGACAGAAGAGGTATTTAGACAGAGCAATGTAACTGGTCTTGTGTTAGATGAAAACAATCAAGCGGTTATCAATGCAGACGTGACTCTAGGAGATCATCAAACAACCACAGATAATAATGGTGTATTTACATTTATAGACGTTGCAGTTTCAAGCAAGGGCAGCCTTATTAAAATACATAAATCAAGTTACTTTACAAGTTATCGTTTTGTTTATAACCAAGCAGGTATTGGTGCTTATGTAAATGTAAAACTCGTAGAAAAGAAAGAAGTAGCTCGATATGAGAATGAGACAGGTAAGCATTTAGTATTTAATGATCGAGCCTATCTACAACTTCCTCCCAATGCTATAGCTCAAGCCGATGGTGTAGCCCATAATGGAACTGTAGTTGTTTATGCACACTATTTTGATCCAGAAGAAGGAGAAACTATGCGTACCATGCCTGGCGATTTACGAGGAACAAGCGTGGAAGACGAACAAAGACAATTAGCCACTTTTGGGATGTTTGCTGTAGAATTAGAAACACCTGCTGGACTGCCCCTATATGTCGCTGAAGAAAGCGAAGTTTATATGAATTTTGAAGTGAGTAGCCAATTATTGCCATTGATAGAGGGTCCTATTCCCATGTGGCATTTTGATGAAATTGATGGCTATTGGAAAGAAGAAGGAGATGCATATTTAGATGGAAATATTTTAAGTGCAACCATTAATCATTTCTCATTTTGGAACTGTGATCTTGATTTTCCATACGCTGAGATACAAGGTAAAGTAGTAAGCACAGATGGAATAGCTATAGCCAATCAATTGGTTACCATCAAAGTACAGGAATCATTACTTAGTGGCATAGGTTACACCAATAATGAAGGAGTTTTCGAAGGAAAGGTACCTGCTAATGTGCCTTTGAGTTTGCATATAGAGGAATGTGAAGCAGAATTGGTGATGCTGGACTTAGGATCTATCCCTGAAGGGTTTACCGATTTGGGGAGTATACCCAAACCTCCTGGAGAACAAGCGATGCTCATTTCCGGACAGATGCTAGGATGCATGAAACAAGGACTGGGAGATGCATATGGTATTTTAAGTATTGGAAATCGCACAGAACTTATTTTGCCCAATGCCGACGGAAGTTTTAATCATGCTTACACTCGTTGTGGAGAATCCAGTATAAGCTTAAGTCTCTATGACCCAGTCAATAATCAATTTAGAGAAGCCCTAAATGTCCCGATTAATGAGTCGGAATACGAATTAAACGAAATTGATATTTGCAATGATATTGAAGAGTTTATGCGATATACGATTAATGGTGATTTAGACAATATTTTAACTAATGCAGATGTGACCATAGTAGATGGAAAATACTTGCATATTCATGCTGAAGATGAAGCAACTAACCGATGGGTAACCGTGTTATTCCAACTTGATCCAACTGGGACTTATCGAGAATGGATGCATATGAGAGGATTGCAAGGCAATGGTGATCTATTATATATAGAAACCGTAGATCTGTCTTTTATGCCTTCCAATAATGATGGTTTTGGAGTGCCAGGAGATACGATAGCAGGAAGTTTTACTAGTACAAATTCGCCATTTGATCATGAAATTGAAGGTAACTTTTCCTTCGCTATCGACCGTATTATTGAAACAGCAACCATTAGTGGTACCGTTTGGAATGATAGTAATGAAGACGGCATACAAGATGAAACAGAATTTCCAATAGATGGCATTCAGGTCTTTTTACAGAATCCAACAGGTGGAAGCCCATTTGTTTTCTATAATGAAATAGTCATGGGACAGTCTGGAGAAGATGGTTATTATGAATGGCCAGGATTAGACCCTGGTGAAACCTATGAGCTGACAAGGTCAAGTAATAACCTTTATTCTATCACTACACCAGGAGTCGGTATGGATGAAACTAAAGATTCCGACTTCTATCAGGGGACAAATAACGAATATACCACTGGTCCAATACTTGTCAGCGAAGGAGAGCACATAGAACATATAGGACTAGGTTTAATCACTGAAAATACAAGTTGTAATTACACAGTGGAGTTTTGTGCACCAGCTGCAGAATTAACCATATTCATGAATGGGGGAACGCCTCCTTATATAGTGAATTTAAGTAATGGTGAAATGAAAACTGGGGATCCAGTGACATTTGAAAATCTAGAAAATGGTGTGTATAGCTACACTATTGAAGATCAGACAGGAACCATGTGTAACGGAGAAGCTACCGTGAGTAATAGCAGAAATACGATTAAAGGTAATGTCTGGGCGGACTTAGAAGGTGGCACTCCTGATGTTTGGGATCCAGCTACAGAATTTACAGGAACCACCCCTTTTGAAATTGAAATTTCTGATTTGGACGGTATCCCAGTTGATACATTTAGTACTTTCTGGGATGTTAATTTCTATGACTATGACCAAGGACCTGCAGGTACTTATAGATTAAGACCTTTGCTTTCTGATGCGTATGAATTAGTCCAAAAAGATGTTGGTGATGATGAGTTTGATAGTGACATAGATCCCTTAACTGGATACTCTGAACCATTTAGCTTTAGTAGCTGTGATGGCGAAGTAAATATAGATATTGGCATAAAAGAGAAATAGGGCATTGGCAAAAAAGTATGACATACAAGAGATCGTAGCAGGTTGCTGCAAACAGCAAGCTAAGTACCAACGAGCATTCGTTGATCAGTACTCAGATCTCTTGTATGCTATATGTATACGATACATGAGAGACCGATCTTTTGCTAAGGATTTATTGCAAGAATGTCTGATGAGAGTCCTAAAGAATATTGAAAAGTTTGATGCTGAGTTAGGAAGTTTTGAAGGCTGGATTTCTACCATAACCATTAGACAATGTTTAAAGAAGATCGACAAAAAGAAAATCCATGTCATTCCATTAGAACCGAGTCAAGAAATGGATTATAGTTTTAATCCTACAGTGCTCGATACAATAAATACCAAGGTCTTAATTGACATCATTAACACCTTACCAGATGGATATCGTGAGGTATTTAATATGGCCGTTATCGACGGTTTTTCTCACGAAGAAATAGGTCGACAAATGGGAATCAAAGAAGCATCCTCGCGCTCGAGACTGTCAAGAGCCAAAGCTATGCTTCGAGAAAAAATTACTGAACTACAAAATCAAGAGTCATGGGTAAATACAGCCTAGAAGAATACTTAAAAGGCAGAATAAGAGGCCACCGTGAGGACATTGATACAGATGAACTCTGGAAAGCACTCGACCTTGAACCAAAGAAAAAGAAACCTTGGTGGATTTTGGGTGCTGTTTTGTTACTGCTCGCCACCTGCATTGGTGTTCAACAATATCCTACAAAGTCAAGAAACTATAGTCAAATAGAAAACAGTATTGAAAAGAAAAGTGACATTGAACAAAAAAACAACATTGGACAACATAAAGAATCACAAAAAACTTCAGAAACAACATCATTAGAACCATTAAAAAAGGTAGAAAAAATAGCAGAAAATACAACTAGTCAATCATCAAACAACTCATTAGAACAAGCACAAAACACTAACAAAAAAGCCACTAAACCCGCTGTAATTACCGAGGAGTCAGTTGGAAACTATCCGGTAAGGCATGAGCAAGTTAAATCAAAGCTAGAAGAACTTGCCACAGATAAAGTGTATAAGCCAGCCCTTACAAACGAGAAAAAGAGCGGTGAAGGAGTAGTCGGGAAACCATCAACGCTCATCAATCAAGCAGCTTATAATCCAATCAAAATTGCCTGGCTGACTTCATTACTAAACGTATTTAATATAGATCAGCGAAGCATAAAAATGCAAGAAGCAACTGAAACCATTAAGCATGAGAATCCGCCTTCTGACAAACAAAACCCTTGGTCAATTGCGGGTGTTGGAGGTTTATATTATGTGGATCGGGAGCTAAATTTAACCAACGATAATTTAGCAGAGCATTTTGGTATTAGAAATAGGACGGAGACCAGTTTAGAGTCTATAATGCTCGGTGTAAATATTCGTTATGAAATCAATGATCATTGGTATATAAAATCTGGTCTGGAATTTCAATCGATCAACGAACGATTCAATGTACAAATAACGAATGACTCAACTTTTTTTAAGGATAATGAACCGATTATTTTATTGGTAGAAGAAACGGGTGATACCATTATCCAAGATATAGGATTAGCAGAATTTTTAAACAGTCGGACTGAGATTTGGGAACACTATAATAACCATAGATTTATAAATGTCCCTCTTAGCCTTGGCTTTAAAAGCTCGAAAAATGCCTGGTCTTTCTTTGCTGAAGCAAGTCCATTGATTAGCTATTATCAAGGATTTCATGGCCGAATGATAAATCTTGACGGTGATGCAACCACTAGAAATCCGGCCTACTTTAATAACAAATGGGGGCTTGGCTTAAGACTAAACTTAGGTGTCTCATATCAGCTTAAACAATGGAATGTATTTGTTGCTCCTTCTGCTCAACAATACTTGTTCTCGGTTTCGCAAGATGGCTTTGGAATCGATCAAAACTATCGGATGATTGGTGGGAATATAGGCCTAAGATATAAGTTAAACTAAGACATACTTTAGAATGTAAATTAGCTTTTGTACTTTCCATTTTATAGTGGCAACAATAGTTAGGTTTTCCTTATGGAAGAGGAGAACCAAATGCTCTTATTAGCAGTTTTAAAATGAAAGTAACTAAAGAAATAGCCCAACATTATCTGTGGGGGAAAGTAAATCAGTCATGGAAATTCCTGTCTGATGAGCAGCTAAATGTGCATCTGGAAATCATAGAACCTTCATCTGGTGAGATTATGCATTATCATAAACAAGCCATGCAATTCTTTTATATTATCGAAGGGCAAGCAAGCTTTATCCTGAATGAAAAAAGCTATATCCTGAATGCAGAAGAAGGCATCCAAGTAAAAGTCAATCAGCCTCATTTGATTAAAAATGAATCCGAAATGCTTCTCAAATTTCTGGTGATCACCAGTCCATATAGTGAATTAGATAGGTTCAACGTTGGCCAAAAAATAGACCAGGAGATACATCTAAATAATAGAAAGTTTAAAGGCATTGAAAATAGTGATAATGGCGAAGTATCAGAGGCGACCATCTTTCATTACCGACAAAAAGAGTCAATTATCTGGGCAACTTACGAAGGAGGAGATATCCATTTCGGCACCCTTAGCGGAATTCGGAAAGACAATCAATTAAGTTTTCGATACCAACACTTAAACCAAAACCAATTGTGGATGAGTGGTAAGTGTGACTCTATCATTAGCCAAGAAAACGGGAAAATTCGTCTGGATGAACGCTGGCAATGGACGACTGGTGATAGGACTAGTGGAACATCTGTACTCATAGAATTGTAAAAGGATGAGGATATTACTTATTTGTTGCTTTTTGCTGCCTATCACCTTAAGTAGTTTAATCGAGGAAGAACCATTAATGGTTGGTGTCTTTTGTGATCAGGATATAGTCATCCATACCTTGGCTTATAAGGCTACGAATGTTTATTTAGTAGAACAAGGTGGCAACATCGTAATGATTGATACAGGGTATGCTTCCAGCAGAGCCAAAATAGAGCAAGCCATTAATGATTTAGCTTGTTCAATGGGCGATATTGATTATCTGGTGCTGACACACGGTCATGGTGACCATGTAGGCAATGCAGCTTATTTCCAAAAGGAATATGGAATAACATTAATTGGCGGAGCGGGTGATTTGTCCTTATTTGAAAAGGGTGATAATGGAGAAACTTGTCCTACCTCCTTTTTTGCAAGATTATTGGGTTTAGGAGCTCCAAAATCATATGAAGCCTTTACTCCAGAACTACTGATGGATAGCCCTTTAGATTTAAGTGAATATGGATTGAGGGGAAGAATATTTACGCTGCCTGGACATACCCAAGGTTCATTAGTCGTCGAGCTTTCCAATCATCTTTTTGTGGGAGATATAATACGAGGCAAACCATTAAACAAGGATAAGCCTGCAAAGCATTATTATCATTGTGATTTAAAACAAAACGCTCAAAATATCGCTTATTTATTAGATAATAGTGCAGCTAAGCTTTGGTATCCAGGTCATTTTGGTGCATTGAAAAAGAAAGATGTACTTAGTTATATTGAGAGAATTTAGTTGCTGGTTGTTTTTCAATATCGAGACCGCTACAAAATTGATATTTTTATGTTATGAGTTCAAAATTGCTATTAGTTATTGCCATGGGTTTCTTATTCCTTTTCGCTTGCACAAGAGATAAGTCAAACCAATCAGAAATTGCTTGTGGACAGGGCATTGAAACTACTTACACAAATAATGTGAAAGATATTATCGATTCTTCCTGTGCTTACTCAGGATGTCATGATGGTTCTGATATTAATATTGGTGATTATAGGTTTTACGATGGTTTAATACCAGCATTAGAGAATGGCATACTTTGGCGTGAAGTTTTTGAATTATCAGATATGCCAGTACCAGGAACAATAGGTGATGAGATGTTTGGCCAGGCAGAATCAGCTCTTGTGCAGTGTTGGATTGAAAATGGTTTTCCAGAATAGACATTATCTGTATGTTTTTGAATATATTTAGTAAATCAATATTAGTTAAATAGAAAAGCAATAAATCATGAAAAACCTTGTCTTATCCATTATTCTTTTTTTACCAATGTTATGTTTTGCCCAGGATGACCCTTCTACTGATAAATTTATTAGAATCGTCGGATTAGCCGAAAAGACCATCGAAAGTGATGGCTTGAAGATAGAATTTACTTTGAGTGAAATCCAAGGAAATGAATATAACCAAATAAGGCCTAAAAGTTTGGAGGAAGTTAAATCTGAATTTACAGCTTATTTAAAAGCCGAAAATATAGAAAGCTCACTTATGGAAAAGGACTTTATGAAAAACATAACGAAGTCAAATTATGGCAAAGGGGACACTGAAGTTTATTCAATGCGAGTTAAATCACAAGATGAAGCAGTACGAATTTCAAAGTTGAAAGTTGATGGGTTTAAAGTAAATAAAGTCGAATTTGTGTTTGATGATGAGTATGCGAGCTATATAGAAGAAATGACGATTGAGGCAATAGAGGATGCTAAACGAAAAGCTTCAAATATTGCGAAAGCGGTAGGTAAAGAGCTTGGAGAAATATTGAATATCGATGACATGAAAAATTTGAAGTTTAATAGTTATTCAAGTTCCGATAAATCAAAAACTCTTAGCTATAAAGTTAATGTCACATTTGAATTGAAATGAAAAATTTAATCATCATACTATTTATTTCTACCATACTAGCAAGCAATTTGCATGGGCAAGAGAGACAAACAAGCTTGAAGGTATATGGTATCTGCTCATATGAAAATGAGAAAATTGGTCAAAAAATTACATGTAAAATAAAAGTTGATAATAATAAGTGCGATCCCGAAGTTGGATTCATTTCAATAGAAGAAAAAATCTATCACTTTGAAGAAGCACTCAAAGCTAAAGACATCAATTTTAAGCAATTTACAAGATCAATTGATTCGAAAGTTAAGGGATCGAAAGAAATTGAAATATTTAAATATCGAGGCTCTGATAATGAGATTGCCGCTATCATTGATATATGTAAAAATCAAGGCATAGAAATTTCTGGATTTGGGAATATTTACGAAAAAAACAAATTATCAGATCAGGATAATCGCGCCATTTGTGCGCTGCAAGATGCTATGGCAAAAGCCGAAATAATCGCCAATGAATTAGGTTACGAGCATGTGGAGTTGGTTGGTGTTGATGATGATTCCAGTTCTGTAAAAGCAGGGAGTATATTTTTAACAACTGGAATTAGTATAAGTTCCATGCTGGGTGGCGCCGGGGCCTATTCTATAATTGGTCACTTCAAAGCATACTAATCTTGTATTTTCTTAGATTCGTAGTGATTAACACGAAAAGAGCATTTTTTTGTTAAAAGAAAATCGCCAAAGAAGAAGGGATTCTTAACAAGGCCAAACTATGACTACAATACTTATCATTCTTATTGGTGTTTCTTTCATCACAGTCTATAAAGTTATTGGTGAAATTATGGAATCAAGAGCTTGTCCAGATGATATCACACTCAGGAAGGTAGTTCTGGGTCAGATACCTAAAAGAGATGGAACATCCAAGCGGGTGATTCGTCATCTAGGAACCTGTAATAAATGCCAAGCAAAAGTGGATGAACTTAACCAGCGATAATTTTTATCTTAAAAATTTAGTTATTCTACAATAACTATACGGCATTGAAAAACATAAAAAAGCGCTACTTAATCATGCTTCTGCTAGTTTTAAGCTGCTGGTTTAGAACCACTATCTATGATGGATTAACCAGCTATAAACCAATTAATACTCAAGAAGCCATCGGGTTAACCAATCTAGATTTAAAGACACAAATGGACCATTATATAGAAAACAATCCAACTTTAGATATCCGCCCTTTAATGGTTCATTGTGCTAATATTACTGCTGAAAACTTAAGCTTTAGTTCGTCTAGTGGTTCGACATCTGTTAATAGCCTAGCCCTCACTAAAAAGACGCATTGTGTAGGCTATGCTTCTTTTGCTAATTCCTTGATTCAATACGCCATAAAAAAACTGGATATGGAAGAAGCATTTATTTCCAGTCAACAACGAGGTAAAATATATATCTTAGGCATTGAAATAACCAATCGTTTAAACTTATCTTTTTTTAAAGATCACGATTACATTCAAGTAATCGATGTTGAAAAAAACGATACAATAATGTTAGATCCAGTGCTGTACGATTACTTCAGGATTGGATGTCTAAACTAAAAGTTGCTTATGAAATCAATGACCTGCAAACAATTAGGAGGAGCTTGTGATAAAGTATTTTCAGCTAATTCCTTTGACGAAATAGCTAAAATGAGCCGGGATCATGGCACAGAAATGTTTGCTAAAAAGGATGCTGAGCATTTAGCCGCCATGAATAAAATGCGTGAATTAATGCATGACCCTAATGCCTTGAGTGCTTGGATGGAAAGTAAGCGTAAAGAATTTAATGCCTTAGCAGATGACTAGCGTTTTTTCCTAATGAAATACGACTTTGACAAAATTATAGATCGTAGTGGGACCAATGCCATGAGCTTGGAGGGCTACGAGGATTATCTCTTCGAGGGAGAAAATCAGCTCAAGATTCCATGTGAAAAAGAGGATATCATAAGGATGTGGGTGGCAGATATGGAGTTTCAAACTTCTCAAGCCATCATTGACCAGCTACAACATCGTATCCAACATGGCATTTTTGGTTACACTCAGCGAATGGGTGCTCCCTATATTGATGCTTTTTTGTCTTGGACAAAGACCCGATATAACTGGGAGTTTGCTAAGGAACATTTAGTCAGTGCAAAAGGAGTAATACCCGCTTTATTTAACTTGATAAAGTACATCTGCAAACCTTATGGAAAAGTCCTCATCACCACACCTTCATATGCCTTCTTTAAACATGCAGCAGATTTTAATGGAGTCCCACTAGTGTGCTCAGATTTAGTATATGATCAGGGTGATTATGCAATGGATTTTGATGACTTAGCAAGTAAATTGAGTGACCCCAAAGTGTCTTTGTTTATTCTCTGCAATCCGCACAATCCAACGGGTAAATTGTGGTCCGATGACGATCTGAAAACTCTTGGAAAATTGTGTTTAACCCATGATGTTTTTATCATTGCTGATGAGATTCATTGTGATATACTGAGGGTGGGGAAGCGCTTTACTCCCATGGCGAAATTGTTTCCTGAGTCTGATAAAATTATTACTTGTATGTCAGCAAGTAAGACTTTTAATTTGGCTGGTTTTATGTTTGCCAATATTGTGATTCCAAATAAAGAGCTAAGAACTAAATGGTTAGTTGAACAATTACCCATAGAAAATCCATTAAGTCTTGCTGCCACCTACGCAGCTTACTCGGAAGGAGAGGAATGGCTAAGTCAGATGACTGTTTATTTGGACAAGAATTTCGACTTTGTTACGAACTATTTAGATAAGCATTTACCCAAAGCAATCCATCAAATTCCAGATGGGATGTATTTAATGTGGATCGATCTAAGCTCCTATTTTGAACAAGGGGAAAACCTAACCCTTTTCTTTGCAAATAATGCAGGTGTGCTCTTAGAAGGAGGCAATATGTTTGTTGACAATGCAGACGGGTTTATTCGTCTAAATTTAGCCTGTCCTAGGGCTAAAGTTGAGGAAGGATTAAAGAGGATTTGCAAAGCTGTTTTAGATCACTAAAGAATTGATTACTTACTCAATTCGAAGACATAACAAGCTAAGCCATCAAAAATCCGCTCTTCCAAAAATGTAAAGCCAAGACGTTTATAGAATCGATGGGCTTTCACATTACTTTTTAGCGGATCTATTAAAAGGGTCGTAACATTGGGAAACTGAAAACATCGAGCTATAGCCCATTGCATCATTTGGCTTCCATAACCTTTATTTAAGTAGCTTTCCTCTCCAATCCATATGTCTAGAGCTCGGGTTGTCTTAACTACTTCTCCCCAATAATGAGTTTCTTCTTCAAAGGGATCGATAATCTGAAGAAATCCGATGGGAATCTCATTTACCTCAGCTATCCATTGTTCTCTCCACAATGGCTTTCTAAGCAGTTCCACTTCCCAATTCCAATCATCTTCTGGATCACTTTCTTTGACATGTTGTTTAGTATCCCAAAACTTGAGGAGTTCTAAATCATGGATACCAGCAGGCCTCATTGCTATTTTAATTGGGGATTCCATTTAGCATTTAAAATTAATGAATAAGGGCGATTTATTTAGATCGCGGCAAATGTGGTAAAATTGATTTTACGCCTTATCTTACGATTCTTCAAGTAAGAGTAATCCAGCCGCCATTAACGGCAGTTTTTAGAAAAAGAACAATGAAATATAAGGACCTCACCTATAAAATCATAGGCTGTGCCATGGAAGTGCATAAGTATTTAGGCAATGGATTCCAAGAAGTAATTTACCAAAGAGCACTATCCATCGAACTCGAATCCCAGGGACTCTCTTATTCGAGGGAACACGAAATGCAAATCAAGTATAAGGGACGAAATATCGGAAAACGAAGAGTAGACTTTTTTGTAGAAGATATAATTATGGTAGAAATTAAGGCCGTGATAAACTTACAAGACGCACATCTAGCTCAGGCCATGAATTATGTAGAAGCCTATAATTTAGAGATTGGTCTATTAATCAATTTTGGATCTAGGAGTTTACAACATAATAGGGTACATAATCATAACCTGAATCGGTTTCAGGAGTGAGTAAGAAGTTGAGGTAATTGTGTTTGTTTTTTCTTCCTAAACTGTCCGTACCATGATTTTTTGGGATTATGGGATTGCCATGATTTCGTGATCGTTAGGAGTAAATATTACAT
>JAHDEC010000001.1:303237-310692 GCA_020629035.1 Saprospiraceae bacterium
CATCCTCAAATCGTGCAAATCAAGGGATAGACAATTGAGAAAGAAAAATTACTAAACTGTCCGTACGATGATTTTTTGGGATTGTTGGATTACCATGATTTCGTGTTCTTTGGGAATAATTTTTAAATCCTAATTGGTTTTTATAAGATAAAGATTCATCTATCTCTTTTCAAACTGAATCATTGACATATAAGGAAAGGTTTAATTAAAATAAAAGCGTAATCAAGCCATCCTCAAATCGTGCAAATCAAGGACAGACAATTGAGAAAGAAAAATTACTAAACTATCCGTACCATGATTTTTTGGGATTATGAGATTACCATGATTTCGTGATCGTTAGGAATAATATTTACATGCTAAATTGGTCTGATTAAGAAAATAATTCATTTATCTCTTTTCATACTGAAATAGGAATGTAAACGGAAAAGTGATATTAAAATAAAACGTAATCAAGCCATCCTCAAATCAAGCAAATCAAGGGATAGACAATTGAGAAAGAAAAACAACTTATAAAATAAAATACCTTAAAAACACCACCAAAAAAATAAAGATAAACATCAGTTATCTCCGTAAACGCTCAATCAAAACCACCAAACCTGCACCCAACAAAGCCTTTACTAAACCACCTTTCCAAAAAGGATAGAAACCATACTCCAATGCCTGAGACCATCCATACTTATAAGCCAAGTGAGCATTCCCGATAAAGAGTAAAAGTATAGTAGCAAACAACATCGCTGATAAAGCCTTCATAAAGCTCGCCCGCCAGCCATTTTCACCCAACATTGAAATGAAAAACCCTACGATTACAAAACCATAAAGAAAACCTCCTGAGCCGCCCCATAATTTTGCGATACCTGAGTCTCCATCGGCAAAAACAGGAAGACCAAGTACGCCCAATAATAAATATAGACTCATAGCTGTAAACGCCTCCCAAGGCCTCAGAAATATGCAGGCAAGCATGACAGCTAAGCTTTGTCCTGATATGGGAATATTGCTATTAGGTATGGGTACATCAATTGTAACTCTAGCCGCTACAGCCACGAAAAAAACAGATAATACAATGCGGATTATTTGCCTCATTTTGGTGGCAATGACATCACAAAATCAAAGCCTTTTTCTAGATATGCAGCCACTAATTTGGCATCATCTAGTAGGCTTTTTGGAATTAAAACATAATCGCGCATGGTAGCTCCATGGGACAAGAAAGGCCCTGATTCGTACTTAGCTATGAAAATTGCTTGTTCTTCCTTTGGTAAACGAATGCCTAATTGACCTTCCTTATTAACCAATGAAAACATATAACCATTAGCCGAAGTGTAAGGCATAGTTTTTCCTTTACGCTTAAATTTCGTGCTCAATGCAGCTGCTTGGTCATAACATTTGACCACATCATCATAACTCATAACGATAGCTTATATATGAAGTGGTCGATTATCAGTGGCAGCAAGTGCTGCTTCTTTCGTTGCTTCTGTATAGGTCGGATGTGGATGACTAATTCTTGCCATGTCCTCGGCGGAGGCTCTAAATTCCATTAAAGCAACACCTTCCATTATCATGTCAGCTGCTCTTGCTCCTACCATATGCACTCCTAAGATTTCGTCTGTATGCTTATCGGCTAATACCTTTACCATACCCTCAATATCCATACTTGCTCGTGCTCTACCTAAGGCTTTGTATGGAAATTTACCCGACTTATATTCGATACCCGCCGCTTTGAGCTCTGCCTCTGTCGAACCGACAGCAGCTACCTCAGGCCATGTATAAACTACACCTGGTATTAAATGATGATTGATATGCGGTTTTTGTCCAGCCAACCATTCTGCTACATAAATGCCTTCTTCCTCAGCTTTATGAGCCAACATCGCTCCTTTGACCACATCACCAATCGCATAGATACCCGTAACATTCGTTTCAAAATGCTCGTTGATATCTACTCGACCACGATCATCCATCGCAATACCTACATTCTCCAAACCTAATCCTTCAGTATATGGCACTCGACCGATAGCCACTAAACAATAGTCCGCTTTTTCTTGTAATGTCTCTTCGGAATCTCTCTTTTGGATATCGACGGTGACTGATGTCTTTGTCGCCTTCACACCTTGAACCATATGTTTGGTAAGGAATTTAATCCCTAACTTTTTTAGTGCTCTTGTTAATTCTTTAGAACAATCTACATCCATGGTCGAGATGATACGATCTTGATATTCTACTACTGTAACTTCAGTACCTAATCTAGCCCATACGGAACCCAACTCTAACCCAATTACACCACCTCCGATAACAATTACCTTTTTAGGAACCTTGTCTATGTCTAAAGCTTCCTTGCTGCTGATGACACGCTTAGCATCGTAGTTAAAGGCAGCTGGCAAATTAGGCTTAGATCCAGAAGCAATGATGATTTTCTTCGATTCTATGGTTTCCACTTTTCCAGCATCATCAGTTACGTCTATGGTAGTGTTAGTTTTAATAGAACCAAGTCCATTAAATACAGTGATCTTATTTTTCTTCATTAAAAAATCAATACCACCGGTTGTTTGAGACACCACTTCATTTTTCCGCTTGATCATCTGCTTCATGTCGACCTTTAGGCCTGTTAGTCCAATGCCGTGAGTCTTAAATTTCTCATGCGCATTATGATAATGTTCTGAAGAATCTAATAAAGCTTTTGATGGAATGCAACCTACATTTAAGCAAGTTCCACCTAAGGTTTTACGCTTTTCGATAATGGCAGTTTTCATGCCTAATTGTGCACATCTTATAGCTGCTACATAGCCGCCTGGTCCAGCTCCGATTACGGTTACATCAAATGATTGCATATCGATTAATTATTTTTTGGATTATTGGGTTTGTTATCTGATTTGTTATCTGATTTGGGTTTATTGGAGTAGTTCTTTCGCTTACCTCTATATCTTGAATTCCCTTTGCTACTTCCTTTAGGCTTTTGACCATCCGAAGATTTACTTTCACCTCCTGAGTTAGTGCCACTTTGATTTTTGGTTCCACCGCTATTAGAATCTCTTTTAGACCCTTTATAGTTGCTAGATTTTCCTTTACGGTAGTTACTACTTCTACCTCTGCTACGTCCTCTACCTCTGCTTTTCTTCTTCTTTTCTTCGGGTAGTTCGATAAATCCAGTTACATCCTCGAATTCAAGTTCTTCCTCTTCAGGAACTTTTGGATCGATGACCTGATTCATCTTTTCTATATCCCGATTGATAATACCTTTTTTATTGGCTTCTTTTAAGGCGATGGCTTGTTCTTTAGTCAGATTGATAATGGTATTTCTCCCCATTTCATTTCTCACAGCATATACCATAACTCCCTTAAAAATGTCAATCTTTAGCAGCACCGCCTTCCCTTGTTTGGTCATTAAATGATCAACTTTTTTAGGATAGCTATCTATAGCTTCAACATACATTTCTAGTTCAAAGTTTAGACAACATTTAAGTCGTCCACATTGTCCAGAAAGTTTGGTTTGATTAATAGAAATGTTTTGATATCTAGCTGCTGAAGTGGTTACTGTTTGGAAATCAGATAGCCAAGTAGAGCAGCAAAGTTCGCGACCACATGCTCCTACACCACCTATTCTTCCAGATTCTTGTCTGGAACCTATCTGACGCATCTCGATTTTTACTTTGTATTCCCTCGCAAAAACACGCACCAACTCTCGAAAATCTACTCTTCCTTCCGCCGTGTAATAAAAAGTGGCTTTACGCTTATCACCTTGGTATTCTACGTCACCGATCTTCATATCCAGTCCTAAAGTTCGGGCTAATACTCTTGCACGAACCATAGCTTTGTGTTCTAGGATCCTGGCTTCTTCTAGTTTTTCTAAATCTCTGTGATTAGCTTTTCTAAGTATACTGTGCAGCACTCGATCTTCTGTATACCGCTTCTTTTTCATTTGTAGACGCACTAATTCTCCGCTAAGAGAAATACGTCCTACGTCATAACCACTCGTACTTTCTACTACCACCATATCGCCTGTGATGGCGTTGATATGCGCTGGATTCATAAAGAAGCTTTTGCGTGCTCCTTTTTTAAAGCTCACCTCTACAATGTGATAGGCGGTTGGATCATTGATATCATCCGTAAGGATCCAATCATAGGTATTCATTTTATTACAAGAGCCACTCGAGCAACTCCCTTTATTTCCACATCCTTGTGGTACTCCATTTTTTGTTGTCGAACAATTCGCACATCCCATAGTATATATTTATAATTCTGTCCAATGTCGCTGCTAGCTTATAACTAAGCTCCCTTCATAATCCTGCCTAATTGGAAAGAATTGGCTGAAAATAAGATTTTCCCATTGATGTTACGATCAATCATGTGAATGCTTTCGTTAAACAATTCACTCAATGATTGCGCTTTTTCTTCATCGATGGTTTTAATCATTTGTAATGCTGTATTTCTTTCTTTGTCGGATAATCTCATTTTATGTACATCTCTGGTATACAGATAAACCAGATATTCTCTAAAAAAATGAATCCCGTATTCGTAAAACACCTTCTGTTCCTCCTTATTGGATTTAATCATTTGATTAACAAAATCAAAAATCCCCTGTGGATGACCTTTCCAAGAAACGCGCATCCAATTCATTAATAATTCGGAATAATCGTCAGTTTTACTTTGTTGAGTAAGGTGGATAGCTTTTTCAAGATCGCCATCCGCCAGTTGTTTTATTTTCTCTTTATTTAACGTAGGACTTAAGTTCAGATTCTCTAAATAGCTATTGATTTCCTCATCAGTAAATTTGGCTACATTAAAAATCTGGCATCTTGATAAGATTGTAGCCAGTAGTTTTTCTTGATTTTCTGCGATCAAAATAATGATGGTATCATCCGTAGGCTCTTCGATTAGCTTTAATAATCGATTACTATCTTTGGCTAGATATTCTGCCATCCAGATGATCTGAATTTTATAAGTACCTTCGAAACTTTGAAGTCCTAGTTTTTGTACAATTTCATTACACTCTTTAGTATTAATGTTAGCTGTACTTGTAGTACTAGTAATCGAGGCAATCCATTCCTTAATTTCTTCAAAAGGACGATTCTGGATAAAGGTTCTGAACTCTAAAAGGAAATCTTTACTCGTGGTGTCTTCTCGCTTAAGTCGCTCTTTCTTGACCACCGGGTAACAAAAATGAATATCTGGATGTATGAGTTTTTGTGATTTTAAGCAAGATTTACAAGTGCCACACACGTCATCGTTTCGGTTTTCACATTGTATATAGTTTGCTAAGGCAATGGCCAATGGAAGTTTAGCACTACCCTTAGGTCCCATCAATAGGATGGCATGTGGCAGACGATCATTTTTGACCATCGCCCTAAACTGAGTAATCAGTTTGGTTTGACCTGGAATAGTTTGAAATTGCATATTTCTCCTTGACTATTTAACCAGCCATTGGAGTATTTGATCATCGAGTGGTGTTACGGAAGAAGGGTGAAAACCAGTTACCTTACCAGTTTCATCAATTAAATATTTACAAAAATTCCAATTTACCTCATTGGTTATCCCCTGCTCGGTGGCTTGTTCTTCTAGCCATTTGTACAAGGGATGCGTATTATGTATGATACCTACCTTTTCAGTAATGGGGAAACTTACTCCGTAATTTATTTTACAAAAATGTTGTATCTCACTTGCGGTGCCTGGTTCCTGACCGCCAAAATCATTACAAGGAAGTCCTATCACAACTAGTTGCTCCTTGTTTGCCTCATATAACTCTTGTAATTGAGCATATTGAACCGTAAATCCACATTCAGATGCCACATTTACTAGTAGCATCTTTTTTCCTTTGAATGAGGACAAATCCAATGTCTCACCACTTATCGTTTGTATATTGAAATCAAATATCTCCATGCATGTCTGCTATAAACTATAATTTCGCTTATAAAGTTAGTCAAAAGAAACTTGTAAATCTTAATATTACATTAGGATTCATTATAATACTTTAAAATTATATCCATGAGAATTACCGTTTCGCGCAAAGCACACTTCAACGCCGCCCACAGATTGCATAATCCTAGGTTCAGCAAAGAGAAGAATGAAGCGATTTTTGGAAAATGTAATAATGGTAATTACCATGGTCATAACTACGATTTAGAAGTTTTTGTCTCAGGAGAAGTAGATGAAGAAACAGGATACTTAATTGATTTGAAAGTTTTAAGTGATATTATAAAAGAACAGATCGAAGAACGATTTGATCATAAAAATCTCAATCTCGATGTTCCTGAATTTAAGGATGTTATGCCTTCCACGGAGAATTTTGCATTCATAATCCATCGTATATTATCAGAACATTTAGATCCTAATTTCTCAATCCAGGTAAAGTTGTGGGAAACGCCAAGAAACGCAGCTATTTATCCAGCAATACAATAACTCGTGATCCGAATACTCCTCCTTTTTTTATGTATACAACAGGCTACTTTTATGGATGCTCAAAGCTATGATCAATTTAAAGATGATATGAAATTCATTACACTAAATGATGGGAAAATAGCCTATCATGATATGGGTGATGGGCCGGTTATATTGTTAGTTCATGGTGTACCTACATCCTCGTGGCTATATCGAAAAATGATCCCTCAGTTAGTAGATGCTGGCTATCGAACGATTAGCATAGATATGTTAGGTTTTGGTCAAAGTGAGAAACCCGATAATTATGATTTGTATGCTCATTCAGAACACGGGAAAAGATTGCATTTATTCATGGAAGCTCTGGGCATTGATGAGTGGACTCATGTATGTCATGATGCCGGGACATATTGGAGCTTGGCGATGTTAGATCAGGATGCATCGAAGGTAAACAACATTATCTTCTTAAACTCCGTCATGCTACAAAGTGGATTTGATCCTCCTATGACTTTTAAACCTGGATTTAAAGCCGATATGATGTTGTCATCTTACAAAGGACTTTTCAATAAAACGATCCTTAAAAAGACCCTAAAGGACGGAATAAAAAACAATGATATCATAGATAAAAATATGGTCCAAGGTTATAGCAAACCATTAAGAAAGCAAAACATTTGTGGCTTGTATCACTTTTTTACACAGACGCATAAACCCTTACAAGACTACAGTTCGTTACTGCAATCACTCGACATACCAATCTGTATAATTTGGGGAAAAGATGATCCTTTCTTAAAATGGGAGCCCATGGCGGAAGAATTTAAGTCTTTGACCAATATTGAAGCTCAAAATGTACATATCCTGGATGCTGCACACTTTATTCAAGAAGAAAAGGCCGAAGAAGTATCCAAAACGATTATTAAGTTTTTAGAAAATTGAGATTTAATAAACATTAAAATCTAATGACTATTCATTAAGTCATCAAGCATTTAAATAATACTAATGCATAAGTATCGAGGCAACGATTTCGCTTAGTTTTCACCATAAGTATAAAAAAACAAACCTTTAAAGAATTTTTGCGTCTATACTATAGAACTTAAA
>JAHDEC010000013.1 GCA_020629035.1 Saprospiraceae bacterium
TTGATGTAAAAAATGATCCAGATAAGGTTGAAATTGATTTTATTGAATCAAAAGTAAGTGATCATTCCGGCATAGAAGCCTTACGTGGCATAGCTAATAAATATCTAGATGCAGGTAAGCAAATAAACCTAGTGCATTTAAGCCCCGAATGTAAAACCTTACTAATGAAAGCTAATCCAAAATGGCAAAAGTACATCATCGACAATGTGGATGATCCTAGGTATTATGTAGTGACGGATAAGTTAGATGTTGAAGTGTAGGAAACTCTTTTAGCTTAACAAGCGAATGACAGGTCGGTGATAATCTAGGCTTGATGATATTAAATAAAATCATAAACTCTCCAGTCATTCACTAACCAGACAAAGCTTGCAAATAAATAAGCTTTCTCACTGATTGTAACTAAATGAAGAAAATAATCATTTGTTGCGTAGAATAGACAAATGGACAAAATATTTTGTACACGGAAGTCGGGTCTTCAAGTGTCTTACCTACGCTAAATCTTGATGCAAGACTACAGGAAAATTCTCGATTTGGCTATAAATTTGGATTTGGTGCAATTACAAATTTTGGCGACTTAAGTTATTCTATACCTTTCCAATTTAATTATTTGGCAGGTAAAAGAAAAAGAATTGAATTAGGTATGGGTTTTACTTCACTTGTAACAGTAGATTTCGATTCATTTTTATTTGGATCTTTAGCTATAATGTGGAGACGTCAGTGGAAAAGTGGTTTTAATTTTAGGATAGATATTTCACTAATATTTAGGCTAGGAGATGATAATTTTATTTTTCCTTATCCAGGGTTTTCATTGGGCTATAGACTTAATAATAAAAAATATAGAGAATAATTATAAAAAAAGGGTTTGCAAAAAATGCAAACCCTTTATTTAAATACCGACCGTTTATTCTTATTGTATTGAGATCATTTTCTTAGTCTCTGTAAACTCACCAGCTTCTAACTGATAATAGTAAACATTAGACGCTCCCAATTCACTCTTTTCTATGACTATTTCGTTTAAGCCTTTTTGATAGTTACCAGAGATGGTTTTAATTACCTTTCCAGCCATATCATAAATGCTTATAGTTGCTTCTTGCGCTCTTGGTAATTCAAAGGCAATTCTTGTTGCTACCATAAATGGATTTGGTTCATTTTGGTGTAGAACATAACTTATATTTTCACGCTCTATTACCACATCAGCTATGCTTAATGAACTTGTGTATGCTTCCGCTTTTGTGTAGCTTGAGTTTACACTGATGGCCTCATTAATATTACCTGATTTAGTAGCTGTAAATCGTAATGAAATTTCCTTAGCATCTAGATCTATCGGATTAATATCATTCCAACTAAATGTTACATTCTTATCATCCATTACTGCAATATTCTCCTCTCCTATCCAGTCGTTGTTTTCAAGAATACTTTCGAAGGATAAACCATCAAGCGACAATGTAAACTGGAATCCAAACCATGACTGATCAGTATTAATTGTTAAACTAGTTTCCACTAATTCACCCGATTCGAAGGCTTTGTCTTCTACTGATAAATAGAGCTTTTCTTTAGATCTAGTATCCGCTTCTTCTTGAGCGCTTAACTGAACACTGTTATTCACATCTCCCATTTTGACAGCTATGAAATCCTCGTCTTCCATATGATTAGTCAAGTTAAATACTTGCAACAACTCATTATAAGCAAATGGGTTCGTCAGTGTTAATGACTGATGAGCATCCACAAACTGCCAGCTATCTGTATTTGGAAATTCAGCATAAATATTCAAGATTAACTTTCTTATTTCCACTAAATCAAATCCAGTAATTAGCTGATCTTCGTTTACATCTGCAGCAATCATCTTGTAAGGTGTTGTTAAATCTCCAAGTCCTAGAATATGTCTTTGGATCATTACGATATCTATAGTTGATACACCATTCAAATGCTCAATATCCTTATTAGCTGTCAAGTTGTAATTATGTCCATGAGGATGCATACTCGTGTCAAAATCTCCATCTTCATTAGTCATATGAGTTCTTGGATAATCAGGTAATAATGACTCGATGACTACTTGAACATCCTCCACAGACTCTCCTAACTCAGTCTTCACACTACCTAAGATTCTAGCATTCTCCTCTTCATCACAAAGGTTAGTTTCTGAATTATCAATCAAGTCTAATTCGACAGTACAGAAATCTTTGTTTCCACACTCATCCCATACATAGACATCGACTAATATTGGACTTCCAGCATCTACACCAGTAGGAATATCTTGACAAGTAAACGTTCTTTCTGAACATCTAAGGTCTGCATTGTAATCAGGATCTTCATCAGGATCCACATCGGTGAAAGTAAATCTTAGTTCTTCCAATTCAGTACAATCATCAAAACTACCTAGATCAAAATCACAAGCCCAAAGATCTAACTCACCATTGTCCATAAGTGCCGTAGACACATTTAAACAATATGGCGTTGGTGCTTTCTTATCCTCTACAGTAAAGTGTGTCGTTTGAGTGGCAATGTTACCACAACCATCACTAGCTCTCCACACGACTCTATGCTGGTATTTACTTACTGGAATTGCCTCAGGCAACTTCACCATCACCTCTTCACAACTCATCGTAGCTGGAATGTAAAACTCATTAATCGGTGTTCCAAAGTTAGGATCATTTCTAGGAGCTAAAGTGCTAAACTCGTAGTCAAATGTCCAGTCTCCCCAGATATCAACTTTCACTTCCCACTTAATCCATTCACTCATACACTCTCCTAAAGTATCGCATGCTTTATTTACCAATGTCGGCATACCTTCACACACTAATTCCCCTGCATAGCAAGTATCAACTCCTTCCATAATCGGATCTTGATCATCAAAGAACTTCACTACTTGTGTATGTGTCCAAGTACCATATCCTGGATATCTCTCTTCTACACATTCATTAAGCACTGTCCAGTTGTTAAGTAACTTGAAACAAGCTCCTTCCTCAAACCAGAAGGTATCTTGTTGTACACTCCATGCTATTCTATCACAAGCTGTTCCATCCCAAGTAGGTACCTCAAACTCATAGTTCGTACAAACTAAAGTTTCATCTGCTGGCCAATCAATACTTCCTCCACAATATGGAAGCGTTTCATCAGCACACTCACCAAACTCATAGCTACCATCGTCCAGCGGTCCACCCGGCCACGTAGGGTCCCAACAAGATGACCACTCAACATATATTAACTGAGTACATCCGTGTCCACCCCACTGAGTTACTTCATTAGTCACACTATCTCTTTCAATAGCTATATCATATGTTCGTTGGATAGTCCCTTCGTTACAGAATTCGTCATAATCACCTAGTGGCAAATTATATCGCACTTCTACATCATAATCATGACAAACTGAGTTGTTAGTAGGTACTCCTGTGTGTGTCTGATCATCTGGATCCCATCCACAACAAATAGTAACATCTGGAGGACAAACAACATTGGCAAACAACTTATCCTCAACTCTTACATTAATCCAGCTCTCGTTAAAGTTATCATCTTCAGTATTGAAGATCATATCTGTGCCTGAATCAAATACTCTGAACCATACTTTGTGGATACCAAAGGCAACACCATTCTCGTCAGTCTGATCTAAATCTTCACAACAGAAGGTTATAAACTCTCCATTATCTGTGTCATTTTCATGATCAAATATTCTTCCTTGGTTGGTGAAGGTGATGTTATTATTATATCCATCAACTCCCTCATTAAGACATGATGACCCAGATCCTCTTCTAACCTCAAATCTAACAGGACCACAATTTCCATCATGTGAACCATTATCAAATTCTTCTGCAAAAACCTTTGCAATTCCATTTTGTCCATTACTAGTAGTCATTCCTACCACTAAATCTTGTAATGTAATCGGTGTAGGAGGCACATCATCGATCACTGTAATTATTACTGTATCAACAGCTACGTTACCACAGCAATCAAAAGCTTCGTAGTAGAAAGTGTTTTCCCCTTTTGGAACACCAGTCACTGCATATGGAGCACCACCTCCTTCATTTACACTATAAATAGTACCCGGACCAGTTACAATGTAATCTGCGAAATGCGTACAATCATCATATAAGTGTTCTGGAGCTTGGAAAGTAAAATTACCTAAGCAGTTCCAAGGGTCAATGCCCGCTGTATAATCAGCAACCTCTATCACTGGAGGCACATCATCTACGGCTTTAATAATTTGCTCATAAGTAACAACTTCACCAGTACACCAGTCTAAGAACGTCCATGTACGAGTGATCTTTTTATGATCATTTTCAGGACACTCAAGACAAGCCGCGAAATCTAAATCACTATAGCTTGTAAAAATGTTACAAACGTTATTATTTATTGGCTGAGCGTGCATGTTTCCATCACATCCTACTGCGTAAAAGAATGGGTAAGCATGCTGAACTCCTTCATTGAATTCTACTCGACCTAAGTCACATCCATCCATATCCAAAGTGAGTACATCATCATAATATGTCATAATCGAATCAGGATGTGCATCTTGACCACAAGAAAGTGTAACAGTCTTGGAAGGCACTTCGATTCCTCCCATGTCGAATGGCACCAATGTGTAAGTCGCTTTACAAGTATCAGTAAGTGTATGTGTAGCCCCATCAGCTGCCCCTGCAGACTCAGTAGTTACCCATGTTCTAGTGATTACAATATCTCCACATTTTGGATCATCCTCATTTAAGTATTCAAACTCATCTCTATATGTTAGTACATAATCATCACCACAATCATTAATTACTGGGTAAGGAAGCAATCCATCAGTAGGGTTTGTATAGACACTGCTGTTTAGAACACCATCAAACTCAAAGCAATATAAGTAAGCATCAAGATCATCGCAGTTCTCAATGAGCGGTGCCACTTTGTCCTCTATGCATACAACACCCCAACAGTAATTATCTGTACAAAGGTCTGTTACTTTAAAATCAAGGCATTGCCCGATAAAATTCGGTAAATCTGCATCAGCTATTGGATTACCATCAGCATCCATTACTTCTGACATATAGAAAGTCGATAAATAATCTGAAACGTATTCACCACAAATTTCTTCATTCTCACTTTCTAAAAACATGGAGATTCTAGTCTCAGCAGAACAATCAGCATTGATACTGAAAGAAATAGTGTCATTACAAGCTACAAAGTCTTCGTTATGTACTATAATCTGAACAGGATCAGTATACACACCACATCTTTCTCCTAAATCATGATCGGCAAGTACTTCTATTCTGATTTCAGAACAATTTAACTCTCCGAAAGCAGGTACTAAAATATCTTCATCAATGATAGCTCCATCGACCCCACCTACATCTGTAGATTGAGTATAGATATGTGTCCAAACTCCAGCTAATAAAGCTTCAACTCTGAAGTAGATGGCAGAAGTATTTGGCGTCAAATGATCAGCCGCTGCTACTGAAGCTTGTACGTTAAAGATAGCATCTGTGCCATCACAAACCATAATAGCCTCAGGCGAAGAAATAATTACTGGCTCTGGATTAATGTAAACCGTCTCTCTATATTCTGTTTGACATCCTGGATTAGCTGGATCAGCTAAAGTTCCATCAATATTATCGACAAAATCTCCAGTAAATACCCAATCGATAGTATGAGCTCCGACTCCTAAAACTGCTGGATCAAAATCCGAAGCAGCCAGGGCAGGACCACCATTAATCGATACCGTCATCGTTCCTGGTAAACCAGAAACTTCTGATGATAATGCTTCAATCGATGCCACTAAGTCTGCTGACTCACACACATCGTCTAAATCTGGCTCTGTGATCACTGGGTATTCACAAACATTTCCTATTGCATATTGCTCGCCTGTTGAACTATCATTTATTGGTAATCCAAGATCGTTTTCTAAAGTAACATAGTACCCTACTTTATCTTGGTGATTGAAGGTTACTGTATAGTCGCAATCTGTTCCGTTGCTGTTCAATGTCGATGTAAAAGGTAAACCAACTAAACTTGCAGGAGTTGATGCTGAACCAACTACAATCGTTAATCCACATGTTCCTGTAAATGTTACCGTCTCAGAGAATGTTCCGTCTCCTGCACCATTAGCTGATTGATCAGCATTACATGCACATGGATCAGATAAATCATTGTCTGCATATTCTAAACTAATGTTGCAATCACAATCTGGCTTCGCAACACTAAATATTTCGATACATCCATCTTCAGTTTCTACCTCAATATCAATCATGGCTCCTGCAAATCCAGATGCCTCCATTGAACTAGCAGATGCTGGTGCATCAAGGACATCATTTCCGCAAGCGGCTACAACTTCGTAAGAACAAGTTCCAAAGTTTCCTGGAATACAAGCCTCTGTTCTATTAATTACTGGTGCTTGAGCTATAACTGGTCTGGTTATCGTTTCTGTTTCAAATAAATCAGTATAACATGATGCGTTAGCGGAAAAATTGAAAGCTAAGTCTGCTGCAGTAAATCCATATTCTATTGCTACTTCTGCTGGATTGCATGTATTATTAGGATTTACAACTACTGAACCATTAATACATGTCGTTACACCATCAGCTGCCACGATCCTATAAGTCAGAAGTCCATCAGAACCATCACACCCCGAAGGCGTAGCTGATACTAAAACTAAATTAGGCTGTGCAGGAGCCACATCAACTTGTTCAGTACCACTTAGGGCTTCAAAACAATCCGCATCACCTGAATCGCCTGTGATAGCAATTATTTCTGCTAAAGTCCACTCATAATCTATATCTACAGTTACTACTTCACATCCTGTATTTGCTGGTGCATCAAATGTTTTTGTAGCACAAACAGTTCCATCTGCAGCTTTTAGATCCACAGATACAACATCTTCAGCTTCACTACATGCAGCACCAACATTATTAGTCACTTCTGTTTCTGGCTGAACTGGATAAACAGTGATTGTTTCTTGATCAGCAACCGCTGTATAACAAGCAATAGCAGCTGGTGCACCAAACAGTGCTTCTAAGTCGGCTACCGTCCACTCAAATTCAATAGTTTCGTCTATTGATCCACATGCAAAATTTGCAGAAGCATCAAATATCTTCGTATCACAAACGCTTCCATCTACAGCTCTTAATTCTACCGTTAGCACTTCACCTTCCTCGCTACAAGCCTGATTAATAATCTCAGCTACAAATTCACTCGGATTAGCTGGATAAACGGTTACATCTTCAGCTCCTGATACTTCAGTATAACAAGCTAGTGCAGCTGGTGCACCAGTAATCGTCTCTATTTCAGCTACTGTCCAAGCATATGCTATTGATTTCACTGCTGAAGAACAAGTATTATTTAATGGAGCATTTTCGGTTTTTGTCGCACAGACTGTTCCGTCGGCTGCTCTTAATTCGATAGTTATGACATCCACTTGCTCACTGCATGCATCAGCTACATTATCTGTTACAACTGCAACTGGTTGAACTGGGAATACGGTAACATTATCAGATCCAGAAACTGGCAAATAACATAAGTTACCAGCTGGCGCTCCAGTTAATGCTTCGATTTCAGCCACGGTCCATTCATAATCAATATTTACAGACATGGTTCCACATCCTTCATTTAGGGGAGCAGGATATGATTTAGAGCTACATACTGTTCCGTCGGCAGCTTTTAACTGAACCGTAATTGCATTACCT
Organism: Saprospiraceae bacterium; assembly: GCA_020629035.1. Taxonomy (GTDB): domain Bacteria; phylum Bacteroidota; class Bacteroidia; order Chitinophagales; family Saprospiraceae; genus JAHDDO01. Next base: position 7,650 of record JAHDEC010000013.1, read on the forward strand.
GCACCACTACATACCATTCCAAGGTTATTTGCTACCTCAGCTGTTAATTGTTGAGGATATACAGTTACTTGCTCTGTTCCTGAAACATCCGCATAACATGAAAGGCTTCCAGGTGCAGCATATAATGTTGCAATTTCTGCTGCTGTCCAACCATAATCTATATCTTCTAAAACTCCCGCACAAGTTAAATTAGCTGGAGCTGAATAGTTTTTTGTTGCACACACTGTTCCATCAACTGATTTTAATTCGACAGTTACCACGGCTGCTTCTTCCGAGCATGAAGTTCCAACATTAATGGTAACTTCTGTGCTTGGTTGAGCTGGAAATACATTTACTGAGGCACTTCCAGAAACCGCAGCATAACAATCCGCAGGAGCATTAGTTAATGCTTGAATTTCTGCAGCTGTCCATTCGTAAGCAATATTTGAAGCTACAACTGCGCACGTATTGTTAGCAGGTGCATCATACATTTTTGTATCACAAACAGTACCATCTACCGACTTAAGTACTACGGTAATTACACCTGTTTCTTCGCTACAAGCATCACCTACATTGGTCATTACCTCAGCAGTATGTTGTGCTGGATAAATATTTACAGAAGCATCTCCACTCACATCTACATAACAATTAACAGCAGAACCCGACAAGGTTTGTATCTCCGCTGCTGTCCAAGCGTATGCTATATCTTCTGCTCCTGCTGCACATGAATTATTTGCTGGAGCATTATACATTTTTTCGTTACAAACTGTTCCATCTCCTGCTAGGAGTTGTACAGTAATTACATTTGTTTCTTCACTACATGCATCTAATACATTGTTTGATACATTAGCTGTAAATTGTTGAGGTGCTACATTAACTGCTTCCGTACCAGTTACTGCTGAATAGCATGCTAAAGCTGCAGGTGCACCCGTGATTGTTTCGATTTCTGCAACAGTCCATTCATAGGCTACATCTTCTGCAATTACTTCACAAGTCATATTAGCTGAAGCATCGTACATTTTAGTAGCACAAACAGTTCCATCTAAAGATCTTAACTCTACTGTTATCACGTTAGTTGCCTCACTACAAACATCCCCTTCGTTATTTGTTACCACTGCTACAGGCTGAGCCGGATATATTGTCATATCTTCTGAGCCAGTTAAGTCAGTATAGCAATCTGCAGAACCACCTGTGATGCTCGCAATATTTGCTGCATTCCATAGGTAACCTACACTTTCAAGTGATGAACCACAAGTCATATTAAAGGATGCTGGCACTTCTAAGACATCACAAACACTTCCGTTTGCTGCTCTCATTTCTACTGTCATAACATTTGCCTGACCACTGCATGCTTCCGTCTCTACATTAGTTATTACTGCTGTAGGTTGAGCCGGCGCTATATTTACCGTTCCAATAGTTCCAGATAAAATCGGCGTATCTGTATTCCAGCAGTTAATTTGATAGGTAAATTCAATTGGTAATAAATCACAAGCTTCATTAACATAATTGGCAAGTAAGTTTCCAGCATTAGGTCCAAATTCCCAATCATTAAAAGGACCAAAGGTGTTACCCATATCATCAGAAACGTAAATATCAACATCGGCACCATCACTATTGTCAACCCCTATATTTAAGGCAAACGCTACACCTGAACAAGCTTCTGCATCTACTTCATTTATATCTATGGTTAGACAATCTGCCGAGCAAACAAAAGAAGGATCACAGGTTGCATTGAAGTCTTCTTCGAATATTTGTTCGCATGGAGTTCCAGCGAAAAACGTGGTTGGCCCATAAGATAATGTAGCTGCTACAGCTCCTCCAGTACAATCCTCATCTAAATCACCAGCTGTTCCTAGCACCATATCACAGACCGTGCCATCTGGAGCTAGAACTTCATAAATACCATTAGTTACATTATCACAAAGTGGTGCTTCAAAATTGCTTGTTAGTGTCGGATATACCGTTAATGTATGTGTATTTGCTGCTGGAGTAATATCTGAATCATCGACCAAACATATGATCGTAGCTGTGTATACGACTGTTTCTTCGTCACAACCCATAGGCTCTACTGGCACGGTTGGATCTGGAGTCCATGTTACTTCGACACCATAATCTAATGATGGATCAGTTAATAAATCTCCAGCTGCTGGTAATGATGGCATAGCACTACCACAAGCCATTTCCAATGGATCTACATAATCTACTGATGTTGGACATGTACATAATTCACAATCTATCATATCAGTACTTGCGAAAGGCCCTTGAGGGCAAGCAGATGCAGTAAAAAAGCTTCCAAAATCATAAGAAGCATCAGCATCTGTGTCTGTTCCACAACCTACCATTCCACCTTCTAAAACTTCTGAGGCACAGACAGTTCCATCGGCTGATAACAATTCTGCAATTCCGTCTATACCTCCACAAGTTGGAGCTACTACATTTACAGAGAATGGTTCAGGATATACGGTTAAAGAGCCCGCCGATCCAGTCAAAATTACATTGGCAGGATCATTATTATCAGGCCAGCAAGTTATTTCAAATGTTAAGTTGGCAGTATATTCTTCACAGGTTGGATTATCAAAAAACAAATCTATAGATCCTCCACCAGGACCTGTAAAAGACCAGTCATTAAAAACTCCTAAGGTGCCTGGTGTTCCTGCTCCATCCACATTGTCGCTCACAATCCAAATATTTACACCATCTCCGCCTTTATCAACTAAATCATCTACTAGAATTTCTGTTGCACTTCCAGGACAATGTTCTGTTGTACCTTGCAAATCCGTAACAATGTCAACACAATTATCTTCACAATCGATGGCAAGTCCAGGAGTAATAGTACCCATACAGCTACAATCTGCTTGGATAACATCATCTGATGTACAATCAATTCCGTCATCACAAACATCTCCTTCATTTACACAACTCCCATCATCGATAGTCGCACATGGATCGAAATTACATGCCGTAGCTGTGGTACATCCCATTACATCTGTTAATGGACATCCATTAGCATCGTTCATGGCACTACCACCCGCTAAAATAGTAGCTACTACTTCCGGGCCACTGCCCATTCCATCTCCCACATCTTCGGCTTCAAACAAAATACATCCAGCTTGGGCGCCTTCGCATCCATTTGCAGAACCATCTTCTGTAATGGTGATTTCGATATCAGCTCCATTCCATCCATCTCCAAAGGAATCTTCACCCACTACATCGTAGGATACGCCATTAGCTGCACAAAAAGTAGCACCGGCTGTTCCACCTGAAACTGGACCACCTGGTGGGTCAGGATCTATGAAGAAACTTATTTCTCCAGGAAATGAACCTCCATCTGGGAAGCTTATGGTGATTTCGGTTTCACCTGCACCGCACTGGGCAAATGAGTAATTACACATTAATAATGTGCAAAATGTGAATATGACCGTAATAATCGATTTTTTCATAATGGTCGGTTTTAAAAATTCTTATTAAGGGATTCTTAATTTGGTATTTAAAGTTGAGTTTTGAGTACAGCGAATTTTAGATATTGGTCGATCTCTGCTATACTTAATTTTTTATCTATATGGTTTTGTGCTATTAGGGACTTTTGTCCTGCACTTAGATTTGTTGAGACATTTAACCATATGTCGTGGTTTTGTTGGCTTTTAGTTAAGAAGCCATTTAAGGTTGTTTGATTTACACTAGTTGAATATCTGAGTGCATAGGCTTGTTGTAACACTTCTAAGAATGACTCACGATCGATATCTATATCGTTGCTTGTCATAGAAACTAAATACAAATCACTAGTTGTATTTGTTTGTGCGTTAGCATTAAAACTAAAAAAGCAGCATGTAATAAGGATTATTACACTTTTTAGAATAGTAGATTGTAAAGAATACGTCGATGTAATCATGAACCTTGGTATTTAAATTGATTAAAATGTTCGGATGGGCAATCCGGGTTCAGACTAGAGTTTACATCTAAACCAAATACCGTAGTTCTACTTATGGTAGGCACTGCATACTTTATGCAATGTATTACAGGCATGCTGAGCAAGCTTGTAAAACGGTTTTGGTTATTAAGTATTCAGCTAAGAATTATTAGAATATGAGTTAATCCTAACTGAATGAAATCAAATGTATAAAAGAAAATAGGCAGGTTTAAATTTTGGATATGGTAATTATCACATATTTTTTTTTTGTTCAATGCTGCTTTGAGTGTTACAGGCCTTGATCTTTTCAAAAAGTCATTCAACAAACTCAAAATAACATGGCTCATTTCACTATCTTTCTATCTTTAAAAAAGCATCCTAATCTTCATGAAAAATCATATCCTGTGTTTAATTATGGCATCAACCTGCTTTATAATTGGCTGTGCTAATCTGAAAGATTTTGCTTTGGCGGATTCCGAAGAGGAGCAAGCATTAATAACTTCGGAGGAAATTGAACAAAGAGAAAGAAAGCTTGCGTTCTATGAGCAAGAATTTGAAAAACAGTTTAATAAATATAATAAAGAATCTCCCACAGGTCTTTACTATAGCGATGACAGCAAGTACTCAAGTCCGCCGCCATTGGGATGTCATGCCCTTTGCATGTTTCAGCCTCTGTATATTGATGGTTCTGTTGATATACTTGTCTATAATGGGAGTGACCTAAGGGCACCTTACGTAAAGTACGATTCAATCTTAATTAAAGAAGGTGGAATTAATTGGAATAGAAAAAGGGAGAAAGGCATTTGTCACGAATTTGGAAAAGATGCTTGTATGTTTTGGGATGGTGAGACAAAGTCAGACATCTATAAAAACTACTATTCGGTAACAGACACAAGCAAAACGAAAGAATTTAAAATTCAAACTATTTCTACTAAAGTTCTACAAAATAAAAACGAGCAAACGCAATGGAGAAAAGTTATTTGTGATGATTTGGTAACTAATCGTTTGATTAACTTCATAAAAGATCATCTTGCTTTAAAAGGATTTTTCATTAGGGATGGGGAACAAGAATGGGATGTAGTTATATCTGGAAGTACAATGCTAGCTTTGTATGAATTTCAAAAAGCCTACGATTTGCCTATTGGATATCTAGATTATGAAACACTCTATCATCTAGGATTACCATAACTAATATTAAGTAAACAGATTTAAATTATACAGACCATGGAAAAATCACAATCTATTAAACAAGTCATTTATTTACTCTTAATTTTCTGTGTAAATTCTATAGTAGCTCAACCCGATATGGGCTTTCCACATGAACCAGGTAAATGCTATGCGAAGAGTTTAATCCCAGATGTAGTGGCATTTAGCCATAGTGAAGAATATTATGTCTACCAGGGTGATAGTTTAGATGCTGATTTTTTGAAATATATTGAGCTAACGATAGTCCCTGGTTTTTCAAAGTGGGAAAAGAAAATGGAAGATGGCTGTCTGAAACCAGATCCCAAAGATTGCCTAAAATGGTCATTGACTGCAATACCTGAAGAAATAATTGCTTTTTATGAAGTTGTCGATACGAGTAAAACTAGTGACTTTAAAAAAGAGGTTTATGAAATAAATACATTAGTACAATCAGGCGGTACCACAGAGTGGAGAGAGGTTGTGTGTGATGGTCGAGTAAGCCGTAAATTGCTAAAGCAACTGAGAAAGAGTTTTATTGCAAAGGGATACGATCTAAGTGATGAAAATAGTGGACAATTTGAAAAAGAATTAAAAGCTACTTTAGTAAAGTTTCAAAAATCTAATAGTCTGCCCATTGGGAACCTTAATCTGGAAACCTTAGCGCTTTTAGGCATCGAATACTGAATGCATTAAATTAGCCAATGGATAAGAAACGCTACTTTAAAACTTGGGATCATTTAGGGATTAACTATTAAAGGCTTGAATAATCTTTTCATCTTTGAAATCGATCTTTTGATTCAATCAGCGAAATTGAGTTAACAACAGAAATAGAAATAACTATTTTTATGAATTCTAAGCTGAAAAACACTAGCCTTTTAGCCAAAGTATTCATATATTTGCACCTCGTTCGGAAGAACGGATATTTCAATCACATATATTAAAGAAATATTATATATGTATGGCTCCGTAGCTCAACTGGATAGAGTACCTGACTACGGATCAGGAGGTTGAAGGTTCGAACCCTTCCGGAGTCACTTAAAGTTAGAATTATGTCAAGAATTTGCGAATTAACAGGTAAAAGACCGATTACAGGGAATCATGTTTCTCACTCAAACCATAAAACAAGGAGAAGATTTTTACCAAATCTTCATAAAAAGAAGTTTTATATTCCTGAGGTAGACAAATGGGTTACCATCAAAGTTTCATCAACTGCTTTGCGGTCAATTAATAAGTTAGGCATCTATGCTTACCTTAAGAAATTAGAGAAAAAAGGATATAATCACGGCATCGAGCTATAAACATTTAGACAATGGCAAAGAAATCAAAAGGTAACAGACAACAAATCATACTAGAGTGCACTGAGCACAAGACTTCTGGTCTGCCAGGTACGTCTAGATATGTAACTCAAAAGAACAGAAAAAACACTCCAGATAGATTAGAACTTAAAAAGTTTAACCCTATCATGAAGAAATATACTATTCACAAAGAAATTAAATAGTCATGGCTAAAGTATCGAAAAATGCAAGGGTAGCACAAAGAGCAGCAAACGCTGGTTCTGGTAGAGACTTCGTAAAAGTAGTACAAAGCGTAAAAGACCCACAATCAGGTAAGTATACTTACAAAGAATTAATGATTCACAAAGACAAAGTGAAAGAATTTTTCGCAGCAAATAAATAACTGTAATAGTTCAAACTTTAATGAAAGTCCATAACCTCAAGTTTTGGGCTTTTTTTATATACACATTAGTAAACTATTACTCTACTTTTTGCATTGACAAAGTATAACACAACAACCAATGAGCTTTTTTAAGAAATTTTTCACCAGAGAGAAGAAGGAAGACCTTGATCAAGGACTTGAAAAAACAAAGTCAAATATATTCGGACAAATTGCCAAAGCAGTAGCCGGTAAATCTACGGTCGATGAAAGTTTCTTAGACGAATTAGAAGCCATATTTATTTCTGCAGATGTTGGACTTGATACTACCATTAAAATTATAGATAGACTTGAAGCCCGAGTTGCAAAAGACAAGTATATAAATACTGAAGATCTAAACCGAATACTTAAAGACGAAATAGCCAACATCTTTCTAGAAAATAAAACTGAAGATGTTGATGGCTATGAATTACCCACACAAACTAAGCCTGCCATCTTCTTAGTCGTAGGTGTTAATGGAGTAGGAAAAACTACAACGATTGGTAAAATAACACACCAATTAAAAAAGCAAGGTAAGTCTGTTGTATTAGGAGCTGGAGATACCTTTAGAGCAGCGGCTGTAGACCAACTTAAAATATGGGCAGATCGTAATGATTGTCATTTCTTTTCTAAAGGAATGAATACAGATCCAGCAGCAGTAGCTTATGAAACAGTACAATATGCCATTAATAATCAACTAGATGTCGCCATCATTGATACAGCAGGAAGACTCCATACTAAGAAACATTTGATGGGTGAACTTTCCAAAATTAAGCGTTCTGTAGAAAAATCATTGCCTGGTGCTCCTCATGAAGTGCTACTAGTTTTAGATGCCACAACTGGTCAAAACGCGATCGAGCAAGCCAAACACTTTACTGAAGCTACGGATGTTTCAGCTATTGCACTAACCAAGCTAGATGGTACAGCTAAAGGTGGTGTGGTTTTAGGTATATCTGACATCTTCAAAATACCGATCAAATACATTGGTGTAGGTGAAGGTATTGACCATCTCCAACCATTTAACAGGTCAGCATTTATTGAAGCCTTGTTTAATTAATTTTCAATTTCTTTAACAAGCTATTAAGAAAATCTGTAATAGATAAGTATCATCTTTGTGATATGAAAAATAGTCTTATTATCATTTTAGTTTGCCTAATCAGCTCAGCTACTAGTTTTGCACAGGAGCAAAAAACGGTGGACTTAGCATTCGAACAAACATTAATAGAACTTGGTGAAATCAAACGTGGTGATGTTAGAAAAACAGCCTTCACTTTTACCAATACTGGAACAGAAGCACTTGAAATAGACTTAGTTTCTGGCTGTGTTTGTACTACCCTTGATTGGCCAAGACTACCTATAAAATCAGGTGAAAAAGCAACCATTGATGTAACTTTTGATAGCACAGAGAAAGAAGAATCTGGCGAAGTGGAAATTGATGTAATTTTCAAAAATCAGGATCCTGAGCACGATCGACCACTATTTAAAATAGTTAGTTACACCTTCGAACTCCTTCCCTAATCGTTAAGTTTTAGTACCTCTAGGAAGGCTTTTTGTGGTACTTGCACACTTCCCACTTGTCTCATCTTTTTCTTACCTTTCTTCTGCTTTTCTAATAATTTACGCTTACGAGTTATATCACCACCATAACATTTAGCCGTAACATCTTTACGTAATGCAGAAATCGTTTCACGAGCGATAATTTTCATTCCAATCGCTGCTTGTATGGCAATCATAAACTGTTGACGTGGCAACAATTCTTTAAGACGCTTACAAATTTGTCGGCCAAAAGCAGCCGCTTTATCTCTATGTACTAATGAAGAAAGTGCATCTACACTCTCACTGTTCAACTTTATTTCCAACTTCACTAAATCAGAGGCACGATAATCAATCATATAATAATCAAAAGAAGCATAACCTTTTGAAATAGATTTTAGCTTATCATAAAAATCAAAAACGATTTCCGCCAAAGGCATTTCAAAAGTTAATTCTACCCTACTCGTCGTTAGATAAGTCTGATTAGTTAGAATCCCTCGCTTTTCCATACATAAGCTCATAATGGAACCTATATAATCTGGTTTAGTAATCATCTGAGCTCTAATAAACGGCTCTTCGATCCTATCTATTTGTGTAGGGTCTGGGAGATCATTAGGTGTGTTAATTACTATCTCTTCTTTTTTCTTATCATAAGCTCGATAAGATACATTCGGAACCGTGGTAATAACTTCCTGATTAAATTCTCTAGAGAGTCGTTCTTGGATAATCTCTAAATGTAGCATGCCTAAAAATCCACACCTAAAACCGAAACCTAAGGCAATCGAAGACTCAGGTTCGAAAACTAAGGAAGCATCATTTAATTGCAACTTTTCTAAGCTATCTCTTAAATCTTCAAAGTCATCATTGTCTATCGGATAAACACCAGCAAAAACCATCGGCTTCACGTCTTCAAATCCATCAATTGCTGCTGGACAGGGATTCTCCTTAAGTGTTATAGTATCTCCTACTTTAACTTCGCTTGACTTTTTAATACCGGTAATTATATAGCCCACATCTCCTGTTTCTAAGCGGGCTTTTGGTTCTAAATCCATTCTTAGAATACCGATTTCATCAGCTTCGTAATTATTGCCAGTATTGACAAACTGCACTAAGTCTTTCTTTTTTATAGAGCCATTAAAAATCCTGAAGTAAGCAACCACTCCTCTAAACTGATTAAAAACAGAATCAAAAACTAAGGCTTGTAAAGGTCCGTCTGGATCACCTGTTGGAGCTGGCACTCTAGCTACAATCGCTTCTAAAATATCCTCTACACCTATACCTGTTTTTCCGCTTGCTAAAACAACATCTTCCGCATTTACTCCAATCAAATCCACGATCTGATCGGTTACTTCCTCGATCATTGCATTCGGCATATCTACTTTGTTAATGACTGGAATTATTTCCAAATCATTTTCCATAGCTAGATATAAATTCGAAATGGTTTGTGCCTGAATACCTTGTGTTGCGTCGACAAGTAGTAAAGCTCCTTCGCATGCTGCAATGGATCTAGAAACTTCATAAGAAAAATCAACGTGACCAGGCGTATCAATCAGATTAAAGGTATAAGTGTTGCCATCTTTCGCTCCGTAAGACAATTGTATGGCATGACTTTTAATCGTAATTCCACGCTCTCGTTCGATGTCCATATCATCCAAAGTCTGATTCTGAAGATTACGCTCAGAAACAGTTTGTGTAAACTCTAAGAGTCTATCTGACAAAGTACTTTTCCCGTGATCAATATGGGCAATAACACAAAAATTTCTTATAAATTCCATTGCCACAAAGATAGTCTTTTTCAAGCATCATTTTTGATTGGTTTTATGACTAATGTGTTATACAAAACTCTAAAGGCTAACTTAGGACATCCTTACTCCGTCCTTTTTATAGAATTACAAACTTCCTTGAAAAGAGTGCTTCTCCATTCGTGATGCTCAATACGTAGTGGCCTTTTTGTCCAATATCGTGTTTTGCTAAAAACATACTCGGACTATTAATTGCAAGATTAAATACCTGATGACCAATAATATTGTATACAACTAAAGAAGTATTAGTATAATCGGAAAGCTCTATCTTAATTCGATCGCCTAAATCAATGATTTGGGTATCGCTTAAATCATGGGTATTAGTTAAGCACGAACCTAACTGATCTGAGGTGCTAAGTGTTCCAAAGCAAATGTTCCCAGAATCTTTATCTCGCACCCTAAATAGAAAATCTCCTAAGTGATCACAGTTTACAAATAAAGTATCTGCATATGGAATTACTTGGGTTTCATTATCTGTTTCAAATAATCCAACTTCTAGGTTGCAATCACTGATATTTCCTTGGGTTAATATTTCACTGGTTATTATTCCTTGCATATCCGTGTCTAAAGAAACATTCATGGAAGAATTACAAACAACTGTGCATTGAGCATTGGTGTAGCTATACATGCTGAATAAAAGGAGTGTTATAAAAATGGTTTTCATTTTGTGGTTTTATAATTGATTAATTGAGTCACTAGGAGAATGCTCTTTATTTAAAATGTGCTGCAAAGAATGTGAAATTAATTTTTTACTATTCATTTTCTTACATTCGTAACAGATCAATGTTTATGCTTTATGGTTAATATGATGAGTGATACGGTTACGAGACCAAGTCAAGAAATGTTGGAAGCCATGATTGCCGCTGAGGTTGGTGATGATGTTTTGGGGACTGACCCTACCGTTGCTAGCTTAGAACAACGAGTAGCAAGGATGTTTGATAAAGAAGCAGCCGTCTTTTGCCCATCTGGAACAATGACAAATCAGATTGCCATTAAGTGTCACACTCATGCCCTTGATGAAATGATTTGTGATATTGATTCGCATGTGTATCGCTACGAAACTGCTGGTTTTGCTTATAATTCAGGCATTTCAGTAGCACTCATTCATGGGAATTATGGAAAAATTACGGCTGAGCAAATTAAACAAAAAATCCAGCCTACCCATGATTGGCTCCCTCATTCCAGCCTAGTCGTGCTTGAGAATACTTGCAATAAAGGAGGTGGAGGTTATTACACCTTGAGCGAAATTGAACCCATAAAAAACCTATGTCAACAAGAAGGCCTTGCCTTACATTTAGATGGTGCTAGGTTGTTCAATGCATTGGAAGAAACCAAGGAGTCGCCAGCGGAAATCGGCGCATTGTTTGATTCTATTTCCATTTGTATGTCTAAAGGTTTAGGTGCCCCTGTTGGCTCTTTGCTACTTGGTAAAAAGGAATTCATACGCAAGGCTAGAAGATTCAGAAAAGTACTTGGTGGAGGAATGAGACAGGCAGGCTATTTAGCTGCCGCTTGTCATTACGCTTTAGATAACAATGTAAAGCGACTGAGTATAGATCATGAACGAGCAAAACTAATGGCAGATGCTTTAAAAAATCTACCATTTATCACATCTATCAATCCGGTCTATACCAACATTATTATTTTCCATCTAGAACAGCATATATTAGCATCTTCATTTATAGAAGTGCTCAAAGAAAAAGGAATTCTGGCTAGTCCATTTGGACCACATTCAGTTCGTTTTGTTACTCATTTAGATATTACAGAAAGCCAATTTAATCATGTAATAGAGGTCTTAAACGGCCCCTTCCCCCACTAATGGATAAACTTTTAAAAGAGATCAAAGCCTGTAGGGTTTGCAAAGAGTCTATGACCGTCGATTGTCGTCCAGTACTAAGTGTTAACGCCGAAAGTAAAATTCTAATTATTGGCCAGGCACCTGGTAAAAAGGTGTATGACAGTGGGAAACCTTGGGATGATAAAAGTGGAGAAAATCTGCGGGCTTGGATGGGAATAGATGAAGCTACATTTTATGATGCTAAAAACATTGGTATAGTCCCCATGGGGTTTTGCTTTCCAGGAAAGGGGAAAAGTGGCGATTTGCCTCCAAGGAAAGAATGCGCTCCCTTATGGCATGAAGCTATTCTATCCAAGTTAAGCAATGTACAATTAACCTTACTCATTGGAATCTACGCCCAGCAGTATTACTTGGGTGATTTACGGAAAAAGACCTTGACAGAAACGGTAAAAAATAATGAAGCTTACCTACCAAAATATATGACCTTGCCCCATCCATCCCCGAGGAATAATATTTGGATGGCTAAAAATAAATGGTTTGAAAAGGAGGTGCTACCAAAACTAAAAACTATAGTTTCAGAAGCACTAGCCATTTAGCCAATAGAATTATCACCGCTTTGATATTTCCTCTTTATTCGTGTTCAAGCTTAAATTTGATAATAAGGTTAGTGTTCAAATCTCTAAAAACTATTACTTGGCTAGCATAGGCTAAGCGCCTTCTCTGCTATTTAACTCATCTCTAATCTTTGCGGCTTTTTCATAGTTTTCTTCCTGCAACACCTTATCTAGGAGTTCTTCCAGTTCAGCAGTGGAATAGTCGCTGTAGGATTTTTTCTTAGCAGGTTTCTTGCGAACTTTTGCACTTACCTCTTTCTCATCTCCCTCAAAAACAACACCTGCTTGTTCCATAATAAAGTCATACGTAAAAATCTGACTATCAAAACGCACCGCTAGTGCAATGGCATCTGAAGTTCTAGAATCCACTGTTAGTTCTTCTCCATCCCTATCACAAATTAATTGGGCGTAGAAAATTCCGTCCATTAAATTGTTAATGACAACTTCTTTTAAATCGATATTAAAGGTAGATAGTGTGTTCTTAAATAAATCGTGTGTTAATGGTCGATTAGGCGCCATGTTTTCCATAGCTACAGCAATAGCCTGTGCTTCAAAACCTCCGATGACAATCGGCAGTCTTCTATCTCCACCAACTTCCCCCAATACAACCGCGTAGTTATGCGATTTAGTTACGCTGTGTGATAAAGCAACAATTTCTAATTCGATTTTTTTCATATACGCCTAGGTAAATTGGTTGATCACTTTGCCTTTTGTAAAGCAGCTGTTAATTTAGGTACTACATCAAATAAATCTGCACAAATACCATAATCTGCAGCTTTAAAAAATGGTGCTTCAGGATCTTTATTGATTACAACAATCACTTTAGAATTATTAACTCCAGCTAAATGTTGAATCGCTCCGCTTATTCCTATTGCAATATACAAATTAGGTCTAATAGCTACTCCTGTTTGGCCTACATGCTCATGGTGAGGTCTCCATCCTATATCAGCAACAGGTCGAGAACAAGCAGTTGTTGCATGTAACTCTGAAGCTAATTCTTCGATGATTCCCCAATTTTCTGGCCCTTTCATACCTCTTCCTGCTGAGACAACCAATTCCGCTTCTGGTAATGGTACCGTGCCTGATTGAGTTTTTACACCTAACACTTCAGTGCGGAAAGCAGGTAAATCTACTGACACCTCAGTCACACTTGCTGCTGATCCTATAGCTTCTGGTTTCAAAGAATTACCCATTACGGTAATCACCTTCATATCTCCCGTCAACTCATAATTGGCAATGGCTTTACCAGAAAATACAGTTTTAGGTACTATCATAGTACTTCCCTCGATGCTTGGTAAGGCAGTAGCTCCACTAACAAGCCCAGCATCTGTAGCTATGGCTATTCTTCCAGCTAGCGACTTACCAGCTGAACTATGCATCAAAATGATAACTGATGCAGATTCTTGAGCTGCTACTTGCTTGATGATTTGTGTATGTGCTTGACTATCGAATCCTTTACCACCGGTATTTACTTTAAGGACTTTGTCAGCTCCATAAGTACCTAATGATTCTCCTCCATCAGCATCACCTATGATTAATGCTGAACAAGCAACACCCAAAGATTCAGCGACTTTTTTACCAAAATAAACAGCTTCATTTGAAGCGCTTCTTATGGCATTATTTTGTGTTTCTGCTACAATTAATACAGACATATTTTTTCTTTATTAAAGGACTTTTGCCTCCTCTTTTAATAATCTAACTAACTCATCCATGTTATCAGGATCAATCATTTTAACGCCACCTTTCTCTGCTGGCAAAGTAAATGATTTAACGCTTGCCCTAGAACTAGTTTCTATCCCAGCTACCACATTTAATGGCTTTCTTTTAGCCATCATAATACCTCGCATATTAGGTATTCTTTGTTCTGCCATTCCCTTGGCTGCTGAAACAACAAAAGGAGCATTTAGCTTTATTTCTTCTACTCCACCTTCGATATCTCGAGTGAGTACAAAATGGTCTGCAGAGCTATCCATGTTTGATGCAAAGGAAACATACGGTAGGTCAAGCAACTCCGAAAGCATAGCGCCGACTTCAGCACCATTGTAGTCAATCGTTTCTTTACCTAGGAAAATGATATCAAAGGCCTCACTTTTAGCGTAGTTTGCTATTTGCTTAGCTGTATCCATGGAAGAATTCGGTAATTGATCGATTCGAACCGCCTCATCTGCTCCAATGGCTAGCGCCTTTCGAATGATTATATCATTGGAACTATCGCCAACATTGACAACTGTAACTGTTCCACCTTTTTGTTCTTTGAGTTCTATGGCTCTAACTAATGCATACCATTCATCATAGGGATTAAGAATAAAGTTGACTCCATCTCCATTAAATTGAGTATTGTCATCTTTAAAACTAATCTTTGCAGTTGTATCTGGAGTCTTACTAATACAAACTAATAATTTCATATTATCTTCTTAAAATTGTAGTGCAAATATACTTTTTTAAACAGGAATACATGACTATTGTTTAATATTCGTAAGCCCAATTTAAAACTGTTTTTGCCTAAATATCTTTTCAATTTATGAGCCGTATCGAAATTCTATTTTCCTACCACGATGAAGACCCTACTGATGATTTTGTCATTTTTGCGATTGCCAAAGAATATGAAAAATTAGAGCAATTTGAAAAGTCTGAAAAATGGTATTTAAACCTGAGAGAAAAAAGCTCGGATTACATTGGTTTGTACTACAATCTAGGAAAACTATATGAGAAAATGGAAAAGTTTTCAGAAGCATTATCTATTTATTCTGAAGGTCTAGTTGTGGCAAAAAACATTAGTGACTTTCATGCTGCATCTGAGTTGAATTCAGCCAAAATGAATCTAGAAATCGAAATGGATGAATAAAAAAAAGCCCAATTCTTTGATAATTGAGCTTTTTTATGATCGCAAAATCTTTTTTATTTAGTGTCGTCTACCTCTTCAAATTCTACATCCGTCACATCTTCTGTATTTTCAGTATTACCACCAGCGTCATTTGCTCCAGGATCGCCTGCATTTGCTGCATCACCTTGAGTTGCTTGATAGATATCCTGACTCGCTGCCTGCCAAGCATCATTTAGCACTTGAGTTGCAGCATCTAAAGCTACTATATCCTGAAGTTTATGCGCATCTTTTACCGCCGTGACTGCATTTTCTATCGCTTCTTTTTTATCTGCAGGAATCTTATCACCATAATCTTTAATCTGCTTTTCTGTCTGGAAGACAAGCGTATCCGCAGCATTTAACTTATCTACTTTTTCTCTTTCTTCTTTATCTTTTGCTGCATTAGCTTCTGCTTCTTGTCTCATTTTCTCGATCTCCTCCTTAGATAAACCTGTGGAAGCTTCGATTCTGATATTTTGCTCTTTTCCAGTTCCTTTGTCTTTAGCAGAAACACTTAAGATACCGTTTGCATCAATATCAAAAGTTACTTCCACCTGAGGTACTCCTCTAGGTGCTGGTGGTATCCCATCTAAAATAAATCTTCCTACAGATCTATTATCTCGCGCCATCGGTCTCTCTCCTTGCAGGATATGTATTTCTACTGAAGGCTGGTTATCTGCTGCAGTAGAGTATGATTTTTGCTTTTTCGTTGGAATGGTAGAGTTTGCCTCGATAACTACATCGTAAACGCCACCCATGGTCTCAATTCCTAGAGAAAGAGGCGTAACATCTAATAATAAAACATCCTGCACATCTCCACTAAGTACTCCTCCCTGAATCGCTGCACCAACTGCAACTACTTCATCAGGATTTACTCCTTTATTTGGTTTCTTTCCAAAAAATGTTTCAACAGCTTCTTGGATTTTAGGAATTCTTGTAGAACCACCTACTAAAATTACTTCGTCTATTTCGCTTTTGCTTAGACCAGCATCTTTCAAAGCTTCAGCACATGGCTTAAGTGTTCTTTGAACTAGATCATCCGTTAACTGCTCAAATTTTGCTCTTGTTAATTTGGTAACTAAATGCTTTGGTACTCCATCAACTGCTGTTACATATGGAAGATTAATCTCTGCTTGTGCACTAGATGATAACTCTATTTTCGCTTTTTCAGCAGCTTCTTTTAAACGCTGTAAAGCCATTGGGTCTTTTCTTAGATCAATGTTGTCTGAATCTAAAAACGTCTGAGCCAACCAGTCTATGATCATATGATCAAAATCGTCACCTCCTAAGTGCGTATCTCCATTAGTTGATTTTACTTCAAAAACACCGTCTCCTAATTCTAGGATTGAGATATCAAACGTACCACCTCCCAAATCATATACAGCGATAGTAGAATCCGTCTTGGTCTTATCTAAACCGTAAGCTAAGGCTGCAGCTGTGGGTTCATTGATAATTCTACTAATCTTTAAACCTGCTATTTCTCCTGCTTCCTTAGTAGCTTGTCTTTGAGAGTCATTAAAGTATGCAGGAACTGTAACTACAGCTTCAGATACATCTTGACCTAAAAAGTCTTCAGCCGTCTTCTTCATTTTTTGAAGAATCATCGCAGAGATTTCTTGCGGTGTATATTTTCTGTCGTCAATTTCTACTTTTATAGTATCGTTGTCTCCTTTACTTACTTTATAGGGTGATCTACCAATTTCTTTAGCCACTTCGCTAAAACGTTGTCCCATAAATCGCTTAATAGATGCGATCGTTCTTGTAGGGTTAGTGATAGCCTGACGTTTTGCTGGATCACCTATTTTACGTTCTCCATTATCTAAAAAAGCAACAATCGAAGGAGTCGTTCTTCTTCCCTCTTCGTTTGGTATTACTACAGGTTCGTTACCCTCCATTACTGAAACTACTGAGTTGGTAGTTCCTAAATCTATTCCAATAATTTTACCCATTTAATATATATGTTTTGATGGTCGAAAATTCAATTACAAGATTGTATAGTCAATTGTAATGCCAAGGCGAAAAGCAGCAAAAAAGACTGTCAAATCAGCCATTTCTCACATTTCAATATGACAAAAAGATAAAAAAGTGTGTGTTAACTGTCAAATAGGCAGTTATTCGAAATTTAAGTTTTTAGTAATTGAGCCATTAAATAAGGAATCTAAAGTGATAGGGCTAATTCTTACATCACGACTGGTTGCAATGTTTCGCGAACTGAATATCCCTAATCCTTGACTCATGTTTGTATATGTAGGTATTTCTTGACTTGAGGTTATACCTAAATTTGCTTGTAGCACATTTACGTAATTATCAAGTTCTTCTCCAGCTCCAAAAAGCTCTACATCTAGGCTAGTAAATCTTCTTCTAATATTTGGATCTTCAACCAATTCTGATTTTAGAAAGGTATAAAAATTCTGATATGGAATGGCTACTTCTTTGTCTCTAACATTGTTAGCTAAGTTCCAAACCAAGGTTGTATCTTCAAATCCTCCTCCAGTAACAAAATTTTGTTGCTTGATATTAATAAAAACTTTTACATCATAGATATCCAATGATTCTTTTTCTAGCCATCTAATCTCTGTATCAGCTAATGCCACAAAGGCAAGTGAGCTGCCATCTTTTGGCTTGGTTAAGTGTGGCTTTTCTACAATCACTGTCTGAGCCGTTATTAAAGTATCTGATTCTGCTCGCTTAATTCTAAGCTCAAACATTTCTTCCCCATCTTCTAAAAAGCCTAACTCCTCTGTGCGTACTTTATATAAGGTATTTGGTTCGTTTGCAAATGCTCCATCTTGCTTTACATAACCTTCAGCATTTCCATCCACCTCTTCTAATTGGAATATGGTACTATCAGAAAGCCTCATTAATTTTACGTCAAGGTTAGTATAGTATATTGAATCTGGAATTTTTGCAATCTCAAACGCAGAAATAGCTGGATCGATAAACGCTCTTTCGACTCGAATGTACTGAGCAGTATCCGATGGATTTAAAAAGCCAAAAACAACTGAAGTTTCCTTTTTATTCTCGGTGAGGTTTAACTCATTATCGCAAGACACAAAAATCAAACTCAAAACAAATAGTAATGGCAAATACCTCATGCTTAACCTTGGTTTATTTATTAGTTTCTATTAAAACGAACACAAAAATAAACTTATTGAATTCTAATTCGTGTTTTTCACTTTTAAATTCACTATTGATAACAGTAATACGACATTTTTTTAACTTGCAGCACCTAAATTAAACTTTATGTCAGCGGTTAGTAAAACAGCCAAGAGAATTACGACTAATACTCTTGCTAAGATGAAAAAGGATGGTGAAAAAATATCAATGGTTACGGCCTATGATTATAGTATGGCTAAAATCGTGGATCATGCAGGCATCGACGTAATACTTGTTGGTGATTCAGCATCCAATGTTATGGCCGGTCATGAGACTACTTTACCCATAACATTGGACCAAATGATTTATCATGCGCAATCAGTTATCAGGGCGGTTAAAAAAGCCCTGGTTGTGGTCGATTTGCCATTCGGAACTTACCAAGGGAATTCTAAAAAAGCATTAGCCTCAGCGATCAGAATCATGAAGGAATCTGGTGCTCATGCGGTAAAAATCGAAGGAGGAGCCATTGTGCAAGAATCCATAAAACGTGTTATTTCAGCAGGCATTCCTGTTATGGGACACCTTGGGTTAACACCACAATCCATCTATAAATTTGGCACCTATACGGTACGAGCAAAGGAAGAGGAAGAAGCAAAAGAACTCTTAAGTGATATGAAGCTACTTCAAAAACTGGGATGCTTCGGTGTGGTATTAGAAAAAATACCTGCTGCCCTAGCTGGAAAAGCTACAGCTAGTGTGGAAATGCCAACCATTGGTATTGGGGCTGGATCAGACGTGGATGGACAAGTCCTAGTTATCCATGACTTACTAGGGATTACCCATGAATTCAATCCTAGATTTTTACGTCGATATTTAAATCTTTATGATGAAATGAAAGGAGCTGTTCAGCGTTATATCACTGATGTAAAGTCCTTAGATTTTCCTAATGAAAAAGAACAATATTAAAATCTTTTATTCTTGAAAAAGAAACTAATCATTTTACTACTGATCCTAGGTTTGATGGCATTTATTGCCATTGCGGGATTGTATAAAGTTGTGTGGGGAGAAAACATTGACCCACAAAAATCAGCAACAATTTACGTACAACCCAAGCAAGATTATTTCCAGCTTGTTGACCAAATGGTGGAGCTAGGAGTCATAAAAAATGCTAATACTTTTCACTGGACAGCTAAACTGATGAAGTTTAATGATGGCAGCATTAAGGCAGGAAAATATGCGCTGGAAGGGATAAAGGATAATCGTTCGTTTATTCAGCTAATTCGATCAGGCAGGCAAAAACCCATAAACATTACGATAGGATCGGCCAGAACACTAAATCAGCTGATTGGTCGAGTGAGTAATGAGATGTCTATGGACTCTCTTGCTCTCGCTTCTGCCATTAATGAGAAAATTGAAGCTTCTAAAGGATTGTTTACGAGTCAAACCATCATCAATTTGTTTATCCCTAATACTTACCAAGTATATTGGTCTGACTCACCTGATAAGTTTATCAAACGTATTCAGAAAGAGTATGACATCTTTTGGGATAAAAACGAACGGAAAGCCAAAGCTAAAGCACAGGGACTTAGTCAAAATGAAGTGATGACACTTGCTTCAATAGTGGAAAAAGAGACCAACTACAATCCAGAAAAACCAAGAATTGCTGGTGTCTATCTAAATCGAATCAAACGAGAAATACCACTACAAGCAGATCCTACGGTTGTATTTTCTGTTGGTGATTTTAGCATCAAACGTGTACTAAATAAACACCTAGCATTTGATTCTCCTTATAATACCTACATGTATCCGGGATTACCTCCAGGCCCTATTTGTTTGCCAGGAGTTGCTTCAATAGACGCTGTCTTAAATCCTGAGGAACATAAGTATTTGTATTTCTGTGCCAAACCTGGTTATGATGGTCAACATAATTTTGCTAAGTATTTATCCGAGCACAATAAAAATGCAAAAACGTATCAGCGTTGGCTAAATAAGGAAGGCATTAGATAATTTTTTAACTTAGGCTGTATGAAACACTTCTTCCATTTACTCATTTTAATTTCTACGCTAGGCTTGAATGCTCAAGATAGTTCTGTCGATGTAATGCTTGGTTTAGATTACTCTTTTAGACATTTATATTTTCAAGCTGATGATCCAAGCACTAACTTTATGGTAGAAGCCAGAGCAGCTGAGGCACCATCTATTAATGCAAGATTTGGCCTTAATTACAACCATAAAATAGGTGAACATAAATGGATAAAGACTGGTCTACGTATAGCAGATCTGGGATACAAACTGGGGCTAACCACTGACTTGGTTTGGCCATCTGAATTGGAAACTGGGGTTTTTATTTTTGACCCCAGCCTACCCCACGAAATTCAGTTTATCAACAATCTAATTTTTATTGAAATTCCCTTAGCCCTCCGTTATGAATTTAAGCAAACTAAGTGGACTCCTTTTGTGGAAATGGGTGTGTCAACCTCTTTATTTGTAGGAAATTATAAACAACAGGTTACTGATATATCATCGGACTTTAAGTATGAGCCAGCCTCATCTACTTCTCAACGTAACCTACAAATGGCTGCAGTATTTTCTTTTGGACTCATACAAGACTATACAGAAAACCTCCAAGTGTTTATCCAACCTAGTTTTAGATACCATCTCACGGCCTGGCAAAAATCCACCATAAGAGAGCATCTAACCAATGGTGGTATCGAAATCGGAGTTAGACGAAAAATAACAAATACAACGCTTGCCCAGAAGACTGTAAATTAAGGATCAACATAATTTGGATCCATTACCTCCTCAATATTTTTCCGCTGGACTAATTTCATTTGATAATTGTTATTACCATAAATTTCATTGCCCACTAAAATCATGACATGGGCTTTTCTCATACACTTCCATTCTTGAGGATTAGCATCTTTATCATTGTCCACCATTAGCATCAGCCCCTTATTAAAATCGTAATGATATCTTCCTCCACCTTGTGTTTCTTTGTTCTTCCCAAAAACATAGGTGTGTCCCTCTTGAAAATCAATCCAGTTGCCTTCATATTCTCCATATTTTGACATGGATGTTCCATCATGTACCATTTCATATTCGAAAATACCTTGCTCAACAATTGGATAATTTTCTGGGTCATTTGCAATTCTATGTTCCAGAATGGCTATCGCCTCGGGACGTTTAGCTGTGTAATCTCTGTCTGCACTAGTACGCATGATTAAATCCAACTTGTCATCACTAACCTTCTCTCCTTTTGCATTCTCTTTAACAGGAACATTTTTTAAGGGGTTTTTCAATGCCGTTTCATCAGATTTAGAACTAGTTTTTGCTGATGAGTTATCGCCACCACAAGACATAAAACAGATAACCGCAAACCCTAAAAGAAATCGAAATACATTCATAATTTTAAACTTGTTTTACGCGACGAAGATAATAAGCTCAATTAAATTAGACCTAATACAAGTATCTTTATCCATCTAAATTGACTTATGTCTTATTGTTAACTAACTATGGTAGAAAAAATCCTGCAATTTCTTGAGCCTTACAAAGGAAGCAAAATGCTTCTAGCTTGCAGTGGAGGGGTTGATTCTATGGTATTATTAGACATCCTTTTAAGGGCATCTTTTGATATCGCTATAGTTCATTTCAACCATCATCTTCGAGGAGAAGCCAGTGACAAAGATGCAGCCTTGGTTCAAGATGTTGCAGCAAAAAACAAGATTCTATGCCACAGTTTATCTATAAACTTTGACAAAGATCAACGCAATTTCCAAGAGGTGGCCAGAAAAAAGAGATATAAGATGATGGATGATTTGTGTACACAATTTAAGTATCAATACATTCTCACAGCACATCATCAGGATGATCAGGTCGAAACGATTTTAATGAACTTTGCAAGAGGAACTGATTTATGGGGTTTGAATGGTATATCAAGTAAGCGAGACAATATACTGCGTCCTATGATGGGTTTTCCCAAAGCTGCCATTAGAGCATATGCTAGTGAGAACCAAGTTGTTTTTAGAGAAGATGCTAGTAACGATAGCAATAAGTATCGAAGAAATATAGTACGTAACCAAATCATTCCAAATCTCGAACAAGCTTTTCCAAATGTTGCTTCTCGAATCTTAGCTACCAAGCAAAATGTTTCAGATGCTCTCTCTTTTATAGAGCTGCAACATCAAGTTTTTGTCGCAAAGCACATAGTTTCAGAAGGCCCCTTTATTAAGATAAGTAAGGAAGGGTTCGATGACCCTGAGTTGGGATACTATCACTTGTTTTTAGCTCTCCGCAACTATAATTTTAATAAGGTTCAATGTCGAGACTTAGTAGCTAGTCTTACTAATATTGGAGCTCATTTTCATTCAAAGAGTCACGAAGTATTTGTAGGTAAATTTGACCTTGTTGTAAATCCTAGAGATGTTAATCTTTATAAGCAACAAACGCTCAAAGAATGGCCCACTCACATTAAGCTAACTGAGTACATGTCACTCGAAAGCAAAAAAGTGGATACTTGCCATGCCTTTACTTTTGATGCAGAGAAAGTTGCTTTCCCACTTATATGCCGTCTATGGGAACCCGGTGATAAGATAAAGCTTGCAGGAATGCATGGTAAACGTAAGAAGGTAAAAGCCATTTTTAATGAAATGGGTTTAGCCTTCAAGCAAAAATCGGTCATGCCAATCCTCTTAGATAAAAACTATGAAATAGTTTGGGTTCCTGGCTTTAGAGTCTCCGAATCCGTTTTAGCAAATCCTTCCAGCAAAGATTGTAGAATCATCGAATTAAAATGGATTAACGCTTAGTTTTGCGTTTTTTACCACCCACTATATTCTTATCACTTTTTTCTTTTTTTCGATTTTCCTCTGTAAGAGGCGCCGTTTCGTAGACATGATCAAATAATTTTGCCTTGTAGATAATCTGATCGTTTTCAATGATAAATCCTTCGTAGCTGCCATCAGGAACCATAGTAGGTCCTTGACCTTCCAATTGACCCATTCGAGCGATTAGGTGGTCATAAACGATGGTATTCATTCCAGGATTATAATTGATGGATACTTGTGAATCACTTGAATATTTAAGTTTAATCCTTGCCATGATGTCCTTTCGTTCACCTTCAGGATTTTTAATAAACATGGATTTACCTAAGGTTAATTGATCACCTTCAAAATGTAGCACATCTAAGACTTTGAAAGAGTCAAATTTGTCAAAGCCATTATATCCAAAAATGAAATAAGATGTATTGCCTTTGTTATCAGTATAGTCTTTGATATTATAATACAATGCTCCATACCAATTATCCTTATCTAAAATATCAAATTGGTCATCTCGGTCTATACTTAGAGACTCCACTAGTTTTGTGGCTACACCATTTTTAATGACATAAGCACCATAGCTATGCTTTTCTTCACTTTCTCTTATTTGCCAACTGACTATTGTTACCAGACCATCTTCAGACTTAACTACCCTGGTGCAGCCTTCTAGTGATGCAAAATCATCATTTAAATAAGCTTCTGTCTGAATGTATTCGTCGATAAGTGGTTCAAAGGTGGCTTTAGCACGAACCCTGTGTTTATCTTGAAAAGCATTTACCATTACATCTCCATAAAATGATAAATCATCTACCAATTCTTTTGACTGACCAATGGCATGTAACGTTCCAAATATGACCATTAGAAATACAACATTGAACCTCATAAAAAAACATTTTAGAAAAAACGAAAGTGGACTTCTTTTAATTGTGTGTATTCAAATACTCATCCATTATCTTTTCGTAGTCAGGCTTATCGGCTGCTGTCTGGTGGATGTAGCTAGCTTTAATTTCTTTATGGTGGATTAAAAAAACACCTGGCATTTGGAAGCCATCTCCTATTTGTTTTAGACTGACCATAGTGCCACTCATAGAGGCCTCAAAACCACGTATTAGGCTTTTCAATCCAAACAATTGATTGAAATTTCCTTTTCCTAAACCAAAGGTTTGGTATAGTTCAGTTTCAGGATCAGAAATGCTTTCATAGCCTGACAAATTGTATTTTTCGAAGAATTCTTGGGCAACTTCGTCGATCGACATGTGTACCAACACTAATTTGACCTTTCGGTCGGAGAATATTGATTTTTTTTCAGCAATCTCGCGCATTGCTTCTCGACAGAAAACGCAACCAAAATGTCTAAGGAAAACCAACATAATTGGACTTTCCTCAGACAAACTAAGAAGCTTATTGCCTCTATCGGTTACTACATTTTCTATGATTTTTTTTTCTATCAAAGGCTTCTAAATTAAACAAGCCCCATAGAATCAAATTTATCAATTACTGATTTAACATGGCTTGCTGAAGTATTAAGCAATTCTGTTTCCTCTTTGTTCAATTTTAACTCCAAAACTTTTCCAATTCCGTTTTTACCTAATTGAACAGGTACACCCAAATATAAATCGTCTAATCCATATTGTCCAGTCAACTGAGCACAAACAGGGAAGATTCTGTTTTCGTCTCTCACAATAGATTCTACCATCTGAGCAGCAGCTGCACCTGGCGCATACCAAGCAGAAGTACCCATAAGTTTTACTAATTCTCCACCACCAGTTTTTGTACGACTAATAATAGCATCTAACGAATCACTATCAATCATTTCAGTTACCGGAATACCAGCTACTGTCGTATAACGAGGCAAAGGAACCATTGTATCTCCGTGACCTCCCATTAATACCGCTTGAATATCTTTAGGAGAAACATCTAGAGCTGTTGCTAAGAAAGCTCTGTATCTAGCCGTATCTAAAATACCAGCCATTCCAAAAACTTTTTCTGCACCTAAACCTGAAGCTTTGCTTGCAGCATAGGTCATTACATCTAGTGGATTAGAAACGACAATAATGATAGGGTTGTCTGAATGCTCTAAAATAGATTTTGTTACAGAAACAACAATCTTTGCATTCGTTGTAATCAAATCATCACGACTCATTCCTGGTCTTCTTGGAACACCTGCTGTAATCACAACAATATCAGAATTTGCAGTGTCTGCATAATTCTCAGTACCAACTAAACGAGTTGAATAATAATCAATAGGTGCTTGTTGCCATGAATCCAAGGCTTTACCTCTTGCAACATCTCCTTTGATGTCTAATAGTACAACTTCTTTAACAACATCTTTATGTGCAAGTACATTGGCGACAGTTGCACCAACATTTCCTGCTCCTATGACGGATACTTTACTCATATTTCTATTTTTGTTTTTAGACGTGCAAAAGTACTAAAAAGACACTATCATATAAAGAGCAATCAAAATAATTAACTTTGTGCTTTTTTAGTGCTGACATTTTTGCTGAATTTCCTTGTTTGTAAAACAACATTTGATCAAAAAAATACTAGATAATGGAGAGAATATTAATCGTTTGTTTTTTGTTTCTTTTTTCTTTTGCTACTCAGGCACAACATCATCATTGGTGTGGGACTGACCACGAAGCAAATTCACTTAGACTTAAGAAACATAATGAGACATTGCAAGATGAAAACAACTGGCCAGTGCGTATGACAAGATATGTCCCTATAAAATTTCATATGATGGCTGATGACAATGGAGCGAGCAGAGTAAGCTATCAAGGAGTATTCAAGCAATTATGTAGACTAAGAAATGATTTCGAACCGCATGGATTTATTCCTTACATCAGTGGTGATTTGAATTTAGTAGATCATTCTGGGATAAATAATACGCCTGGAACAAATGCGTCTTCTTGGATCATGAATGGTTTAAAGGATCCAGAGGCTGTTAATGTTTTTATTGTTAAGTCAGCAGATGATGGCAGTGGCATAGGAACCATCTTAGGTTACTATGACCCATCGTTCGATTTTATCGTAATTAGGACTGCTGAGGTAGCAGATAGTACAGCAAGTTTAACGCACGAATTAGGACACTTCTTAAGTTTAAATCATCCGTTTTTAGGTTGGGAAAATGTTCCTTATGATGCTGCTGTACATGGAAATCCAATTACCCAATCTAGTATCAATGGTTATCCTATAGAGCTGGTAGATGGTTCAAATTGTCTGTCTTCAGGAGATCAGATTTGCGATACACCTCCTGATTACTTATTTTCTTTTTCAAATTCAGTCTCAGTCAATAATTGTAATATGTCCACTCAGGTATTCGATAGAAATGCAGATTTAATCGAACCTATGGAAGATAACATTATGAGTTACTTTGAGTGTGATACTTACCAATTTACAGATGACCAAGTACAGATGATGGAACTTGATTTTGATTCACCAGATAGATCATATATAAGAACTGGCTATGTACCGAATGATAATGCGATAACAGAAGAATTAGAAATCATAAATCCACCAGTTGGAGAAGATGTAGAAGTGTATGATAATATACTATTTGATTGGAGTGATGTGGAACATGCGGATATGTATTATGTAAATATTCGTGATGTATTTGGTCAAACTGAACAAGAGTTTTTTGTTGAAGATTCAGAAATTCTAGTAACTAATCTTACAGCCGATTCAAAAATTCTTTGGTTTGTTCAGGCATTTAATGAGGCCTGGGGTTGTACCAAGAGTGCGAACATTTCTTTCGATACAGGACTTACTAGCAGTATTGCTGAGACCTTACCAAATACACAAGCTTTTGAAGTTTATCCGAATCCATCAGAGGCTTACGATATAATTAATGTATTTATAAAATCTTCAAAATCACAGGAGGTGCAACTTGAAATACTTGATATAACTGGAAGATTAGTAGAAGCTAAAAGATCACTAAATCTTAATGAAGGAACTGAGCAAATTAAAATCACAGACTTAAATAAACCAGGCGTTTATATCTTCAGATTATCTTCTGAAGAAGGTAGCATTGCTCGAAAGGTGATAAAGAATTAATAAGTATTTAATTTTTTATAATATCACAATCAAAGACTTTATTAATTTTGTGCAAAATTAGACAGATATGAACTTACATGAATTTCAAGGCAAAGAATTATTAGCATCATACGGTGTTACCATTCAAAGAGGTGTAGTTGCAGAAACTTTAGAAGAAGCCGTGAGTGGTTTTGAAAAGCTACAAAGTGAGACAGGGACAAAGTTTGCAGTTGTAAAAGCACAGATTCATGCAGGTGGCCGAGGTAAAGGTGGTGGAGTAAAATTGGCAAAAAACAAAGAAGAGTTAAAGGAGCATGCTGGAAATATTCTCGGTATGATGCTTAAAACTCCACAAACCCCAGGAGGTATTAATGGTCCCGGAAAATTAGTACGAAAGATTCTTATTGCAGAAGACGTCTATGCGCCTGATTTTGATGCATGTGAGGAAATCTATATCTCTATCTTAATGGATAGAGAAATGAAGAAAAACGTAATTATCTATTCTACTGAAGGTGGTATGGATATCGAAGAGGTTGCAGAACATACTCCACATTTAGTACATAAGGAATATGTAGATCCTACCTTAGGATTGATGCCTTTTCAAACTAGAAAAATTGCTTTTAATTTGGGACTATCTGGTGTTGCCTTTAAAGGTATGACCAAATTTGTAAGTAATTTATACAAAGCATTTGTAGGAAGTGATGCTTCATTATTCGAAATAAATCCTTGTTTAAAAGCTGGTGATGATTCTATTATTGCTGTAGACTGTAAAGTGAGCTTAGACGAAAATGCTTTATTCAGACATCCTGATTTAGCTGCTCAGCGAGATGAAAGTGAAGAAGACGCAACAGAAGTTGAGGCTAAAAGCTACGGTTTAAATTTTGTCAACTTAGATGGTAATGTAGGTTGTATGGTTAATGGTGCAGGTCTTGCTATGGCAACTATGGACATCATCAAGTTGTCTGGTGGTTCTCCTGCTAACTTCCTAGATGTTGGTGGTACTGCTGATGCCGCAAGAGTGGAGCAAGCATTCCGAATCATACTAAGAGATGAGAACGTAAAGGCTATCCTTATAAATATTTTTGGTGGAATTGTACGATGCGATCGTGTGGCGCAAGGTGTAGTAGATGCTTATAAAAACATTGGGAATATTTCAGTGCCTATTATTGTAAGACTTCAAGGAACAAACGCTGATATTGCTAAAACCATTATCGATGAAAGTGGTCTTGAGGTGCACTCAGCTATCCAATTGCAAGAAGCAGCTGATTTAGTCGAGAAACTAGTCGGTTAATCTGACTGCTAGCTCAATAGTCCTTTATTATTAAGCTAGGTCTTGTAGATTTTCTAAGTATTTGTTGTTTGGTACGTTTTGTACCAAAAGGAATATATTAATGAGTTACTGATCGGTAACTAGTGTCAAATCATTTAAAAAAGTTGAATCCATATCTGCAAAACTTTCAAAGCAGTACTTGGCTTCGTGGAGGTATTTTTGTTGACCAATACCAATACTTAACATTCCAGCCGAATTTGCGGCTTGCACCCCAGCTATAGCATCTTCAAATACCACACAATTTTCTGGAGGTATTCTCATAAGTTCTGCAGCCAACAAGAATCCTTCTGGACTTGGTTTTGTGCTTTCAACGGATTTACCATCTACAATCACATCAAATGAGGAAGTGAGTCGAAGTATATTTAAGATGAGTTTGGCATTCTTGCTAGCTGAGCCTAAAGCCATTCTATGGCCCGTATCTCTAATCTTTTCCATGACCGTTAAAACACCGGGCAATAACTCCTTTCTAGTCATATGACTAATGAGAGAAACATAGTGCTGGTTTTTCTCTTCTAACCAAATATTACGCTGTTTTTGCGAAAAGCTCTTTTTTGATTTTTTTAATATCCATTCTAATGATTGGACTCTCCCAACTCCTTTGAGTTCCTCATTTTCCTCCAGCGTAAATTGAACGCCAGCCTTTGCTGCAATGGCTTGCCAACATTGAAAATGATACTTAGCAGTATCAACAATTACCCCATCCAAATCAAATATGAATCCTTTCTGCATCTTGTTTTCTTTTTTTACACTAAACCACCGACTTAAGCTTACATAAATTCCACTTATTTACAGATCAAATTAAGGATTACAGCCGATGCATTTCACGTTTAATTCAGTCAAATGAATAAATACTTAGTGAACGAATCAGCTAATATAATACCCAATAGTTATAATGCTTATGAAAACTGGAACTATCTATAAAAAATCAAGTTAATTTTTCAAATAACTCCGTATCTATAGATCCTTCAAACGATTGTACAGCTGGACCAATCAAATAGATATCTTCAAAGCCATTCGCCACTTTTTTAAACTTAACTTGTAAGGAACCACCCAAGGTCTTAATCTTTATATTAGTCTTTTGATCGCCAACCTTTGTATAATGAGCTAGACTTGCAGCAACCACTCCAGTACCGCACGAATAAGTTTCGTCTTCTACCCCTCGCTCATACGTTCGCACAAATAAGCCCTCCTCTTCTTCATGCACAAAATTGACGTTGATTCCTTTTTCTGCAAAAGGACCGGAGTGTCTTATTTGAAATCCAGCTTTCTTGACATTTAAGTGACTTACATTTTCTTTAAAAGAAACGTAATGGGGTGAACCCGTATCTAAAACATAATCATGCTCAAAAGACTTAACTTCTTTAACATCTGACATTTTTAGGGAAACAATATTATTACCTTCAATACTTGCCTCGTGGATACCATCGATGGCCTCAAAGCTGCATTGGTTTTTTATAATCCCCAAGGCATGGGCAAAATGAACGATACAGCGTCCTCCATTGCCACACATGCTACTCTTATTACCATCGGAGTTATAATACTCCATGGTAAAATTTAGCGTATTGTGTGCACATAAGAAAATAACCCCGTCTGCACCAATACCGAATCGTCTATGACAAATAGCTTTAATAAAAGGCTCCACAGACTTGATGTCGATCAGTCCTTTCAGGTTATTTACCATAATAAAATCATTACCCGTACCGTGATATTTAGTAAAATGTAAAACCATAGACAAGCTGAAGTGAATATTGTTATATTACAAAAATAAATAATATGTATATTTGCATTAGATTTCTATTAAATAATGCTGCAAATGATGCCTTAAAGATATTAATTAGCTTCAAAGGGACGTTTGAACTGTAAGGAATTTAAAAAGTATGAAAAACACATTATACATCTTACTTGTGAGTTGCTTAGTTTCTTTACTCAGTATTGTTGTATACGATCATCTCTCTAAACCATATCATCAACCAGCAAATCTTGATGAATTTTCAAGATTGGTTAATAATGACCAATTAAATCTCGAAGGTTCGCTCAGAAGTCTTTTTACATCCTCCTCTCCTACTGATTTTACACTTGCAGCTAATAAAGGGAGAAAAGCGACAGTAGCAATAAGCACCTTTGATCAAGAACACTATAACCAATCCCAAAGAACTATGAAGTCTTCTCATGGTTCAGGGGTAATTATCAGCTCCGATGGATATGTGGTGACCAATTATCATGTAATAAAAGAATCAACTAATATTAAAATCACTACCGACGAACAAAAGCAATTTTCAGGAAGAATGGTTGGTTACGATGAATTTACAGACATTGCTCTTTTAAAGGTAGAGGATAATCAACTTCCCTATATGGCGATTGGTAATTCAGATTCTATCCATGTGGGAGAATGGGTGTTAGCGGTTGGAAATCCATATAATTTACAATCATCCGTTACGGCAGGAATTGTAAGTGCTAAAGCTCGTGATATAAATGTTTTACAGACGCAAGGCATAGAGTCTTTTATACAGACCGATGCTGCAGTAAACCCAGGAAATAGCGGTGGAGCATTGATTAACACGAATGGTGAACTTGTAGGTATTAATACAGCCATTATGTCCGAATCGGGCAATAGTGAAGGCTTCTCTTTTGCGATTCCATCTAACTTGGTTCAGAAAGTAATTTTTGACATCATTGAATTTGGAAGTGTGCAGCGAGCTTGGATGGGTATTAGAGTGTTTAATCTTTCTGACTTAGAAAGAAGTCGAAAGTTAGGCGAAAACACAAAAGGTGTGTTGATCGATGTTGTCGAGAAAGAAGGAGCAGCTGCATCAGCAGGCTTAAGAAAAGATGATATTATTCAGTTTATAAACGGCAGCGCAATTCTTAACAAATCTCAATTTACCGAGCAGTTAGCCTTATATAGACCTGGTGATAAAATTTCAGTCAAGTTTTTAAGAGATAATAAAGAGGTACGAAAAACTGTCATTTTGCGTAATCAGCTAAATACCACCGATTACATTTCGATAAGGAAGGATCCTATTCTTAAAAAGCTTGGTATCGAATTACGAAATTTAGATACTAAAGAAGCACGTAGAATGCGTAAACAAGGCGTTTATGTGGTTTCTGTAAAAAAGAATGGAATACTTGACCGGACCAACATTGATCCTGGTTATATCATTACCCGTTGCAATGAAACACCGGTTCAAACAGTTGATGAACTAGTGGAGATATTGAATAAAAAAGGTAAAATCTATTTGGAAGGATTTTATGAAAATTACCCAGGTGAGTACCCTTACATTTTTGATCTAAATATATAGTAATATTATCTTCACTATTTAATAATCTAGCTTTACTTTTAGGGAGCTAATTATAGATATGTTACGTTTTGTTCCCTTATTTTTTCTCTTGTTCAATGTTGTTTTTTGTGTCGCACAAAATGATACGTGGAGATCACCCGTCATAGCTGATCAACTGTGGAAATACGCTTATGAAAATGCAGCTATATCAGAAGATTGGAGAACAATTAACTATGATGATAGCTCTTGGTTAGAAGGGCAAGGAGGATTTGGCTACGCTGATAATGACGACAATACCATCATTCCTCCAGCTGCATCCGTATTTATGCGAGCAAGCTTTGAAGTGAGTGATTTGTCGGCGATTTCAAACGCTATTCTACATGCTGATTTTGATGATGGCTTTGTAGCTTATTTAAATGGGCAAGAAATTGCGCGTTCTAACATAGCTGGGAATTTCCCAAGCCATGACGCTTCTGCCATAGATTATAGAGAAGCACAAATATATCAAGGTGGTTTACCACTTACCTTCCCGCTTTCAAATACAGCATTACAAGCTATACTCTTAGAAGGTACTAATGTACTAGCTGTCCAAACGCATAATTTTGGTGGTACTAACAGCAGTGATATGAGTGCACTCTATTGGTTCTCTCTTCTTAGTGCAGATGACTCGCTTTGGAATGATCCACCAGCATGGCTGGTTACCGAAAACATATCATCTAACTTACCTATTGTAAAAATTAATACTAATAACATTTCTGTTCCTGATGATCCAGCAATACCAGCTACTCTTTCTATTATCTGGAATGAGGATGGCAGTCCAAATTTTTCAGATGCTTTTCCCAATGAATACCAAGGGCCTATAGACATAGAAACTAGAGGAAATAGTTCTCAGTTTTTCTTTCCTAAAAAGAACTTTGGCATTGAGATTAAAGATGAAAATGGCGAAGATATGGACACCAGTTTTTTGGACTTTCCATCTGAAGAAGACTTCATCCTTCATGGCCCTTACTCCGATAAATCGCTGATGAGAAATGATCTTGTTATGCATCTAACTCGAAGTATAGGACAATACGCAAGCAAAACAAGATTTGTAGAACTGTTCTTAAATGAGCAATATGAAGGTATATATCTACTCATGGAGAGAATAAAACGAGACGAAAATCGAGTAGATATTGCCAAACTAGGTATTGATGAAAATGAAGGGGATGATTTAACAGGCGGATATATCATACGGCTCGATCATGGTGAAGTAGATTGGTTTTCGTCTTTTGATATTTTTAGTGTTCCTGGGCAAAAAATTGCCTTCCAATATGTGAGTCCATCAAGGACAAAAATAACTCCCCAGCAAGCTAATTACATCCAAAGCTATGTTGACAGCTTTGAAATATCCTTAAATAATCCTTCAGAGCCATATGGTGGTAAATACTACTATGAGTATATGGACTTAGCTTCATTTGCAGAACACTTTATTATTAGCGAGTTAGGAAAAAATGTCGACGCATACCGATTAAGTAGTTATTTACATAAGGACAAAGACAGTAATGGAGGGCTTTTAAAGGCTGGACCCATTTGGGATTTTAATCTTGCTTTTGGTAATGCTGATTATTGTGGAGGTGGTTTTACCAATGGGTGGATTTATGATGTGCATTGCGGGTATAATCCATTTTGGTATGATCGTTTATTGAAGGAAGAACGATTTACTCAGCTATTAGCTTGTAAATGGGCTGAGTACAGAGAAGGACCTTTTCATCGGGATTCAATTTTTGCCTACATTGATCAACGTGCCGAATTATTAGATGAAGCACAGGAAAGAAATTTTGAACGCTTTGATATTCTAGAGACCTATATATGGCCCAACTTTACGGTAGAGGGATCATATATTGAAGAGAAAGCCTTCCTAAAAACCTTTATTGCTAATCGATTAACATGGATGGATAATAACATGCCAGGCAATTGTCTAAGCAGCCAAACTGGAGTCATTCCGTCAGAAATTAAGCTCTATCCTAACCCAGCATCAGATCAAATTACCATAGCCTACCATGAAGACTTAAATATTAAGCGCATAAACATCACTAATCTTTTAGGCAACACCATAAAAAATTATAGTCCAATTATCGGACAAAAATCAATACAGATAGATGTTGCAGATTTTGCTCAAGGAAGTTATATCATACAACTATCTGATGAGACGGGCACCATCCTGGGGAGCTCTAAATTTATTAAAATCCAAGACTAGCTGATAACCTTTTTCCATTCATAACACTTAGTTTCAAATTAAGTATTATGAAAAATCGAATCAAATCTTTCCTTTGTCTTTTATGTGCTTTAGTGTTGTTTACAGCATGCAGTACTTGCAAGTATGGATGTCCTGCAAAAATCACTAATATAGAAATAAACAAGCCTTTAGCATTGCCTGCAATGACTCACATTTCATCTGAAGTTGCTGATTAAACCACAGCTGTAGGGTCACTTTTTTAAGCCTAGTGGAACTTAGTTAAAAAAATTAATCATGAACAACTTTAAATCTATCTACTACTTCTTAATTATCCTTATTTCATTAAGTTTTGTTTGCTGCAAAACATGTAAATATGGATGTCCTGCAAAAATAACTCATACAGAAAGCAGCGAGCATTGCAAACCTAATGCAGAGCTGATAATTAGTACTGCAAACCCATACTTAGATAAGCACAAACTTACGGAATCATGAAACTAAGTCTGCTATTAATCATTTTGTCGTTTTTAACGGATACAAAAGACCATAATCGATCGTCCAGTTTCGATCTCATTGAATATGAAAATGTGTACACTTTTTTGATGGATAAGGAGGCTTTTCAAAGTAGTAAAGCCAACTTAGTCCTCAAAAATCAAAAAGGAGAAAAATTATTTTCAAGAAAATTGAGAAGAAAAAACCAAGTCGTACAATTTGATTTTAGTCAATTACAGAGTGGCCAATATTGGTTCTATATTAAATATGGAGACACAGTAGATTGGAGATCTATAAATATCCAATAAACAGTCTTTATCGAAGCAAGGTAATCAGTCCATAAATAAACCTTCGTTCTAGTGCCTCTTGGGTATCACAATTTGCATCTGGGCTTTGGAGATCTAAAGTAAAGTAATAACTTCCTTCAGGTATTGGATTGTTAGTATTCATGTAGGTACCACACCAATCATCTAGATATGGTTGTGCTCTATAAACAGGCTGACCCCAGCGATTAAAAATGACGATTTTATTGCAAGGATAATCAGACAAAAAATCACTGACATATTCAGATATAAGCATGTGATCATTTATACCATCTTGATTACAACTTAGCACAAATTCTACATAACCATCAATGGACTTATTTATGGTCCATGTACTTGTTGTACAAAGATCACAATCATCGAAACATAACTCGAAAGTAATCTGAGCAATAGATTCCACATTCTGGTTAAACTCTACTTCAAAGTGCCCAATTAGTGCTAACTCATCAATCGAAATAATTTTGTCCTGATCATAATCTAACACACTGATATCAAAGTCTAAGAATTGATTATAATTGACACCTTCTAGGACATTAATAATCATGGTTGATTCTGTAGTAAAAGTATCTCTTGACGGCAAGTTAAAACTGTCTACATAGCTTAGGTTCACCATGATTATACTATCACAATAATCGACTGCATCCAAGACAATTTCTCCAGTTAGCAAATCTTTATTAAATACTTGTCCTCCTATCCCAATTTCTTCATCCCCACAGATAATGGCTTCATAAGTACTGGAAATGTCGTCCTTAATGGAAAGCGTAATATTTAAAAGACTATCACAGCTTGGAAAAGCCATGCTTTGTAACATTTGTGTTATTTGGAATGGTCCCTCTTCTTCAAAAGTGATGGTTTCTCCATTTATCATTAGACTCTCACCAGGACAACCTTCAAAAGTTATATAGCTCTCGATAGTCTCCCCTATGCTTAAATCGACATGTACTATACTATCACAACCTTGAGCATTCATATTGGCCAATGTTACGACTCCTGATAAATTATCTGCATTAAATATTATACCTCCAATCTCAATTTCTTCCCCTTCGCAGATGGAATCTATATAATCAAAAGTAGTATCTTTTAATGCGGTAATATTGACGGTTAAAATACTATCACATCCTGGATGTTCCACACTTGATAAAACCATCGTTTCCATACTAGGACCAGACGCCGTGACTATAATAATTTCTCCACCTACCATGATCTCATCACCAATACAAGCCTCAAAGTCTACACTTTCTTTAATCTCATCTAAGATCTGCAGATCTAGCATAATAATGCTGTCACAGCCGCTGCTTGTCTCTAATTCGATTTCAAAAAAACCTGCTTCATCAAAAGTTTCATTTCCGATTTCTATACTTCCTCCAAAACAGAGTGTTTCCTGCACATCTAGGCTAAAGCTATTTGCAATAACCACGTTAACTACATTGGTATCCATAGGACAGTTTTCTTCACCAACTATATAATGAAAGTAATATGAACCAGCATTCAAGGATGCTATATCTACTGCCAATGGATCTGATAAATCTAAACCTGTATTAAGCGGATCATCCCAATAGCCATTTAGATCAGCATTGGACAATAATGCGCTCAGATTTATGGTTTCGGAAGCAGTACAAAAATTCCCTTCTTGAGACTGTCCTGCATCTACTTCTGGACATCCACAGCTCGGGTCTTGAATGTCACCCACGATGGTCCAATTCAAATTATTAATCAAGCCATTTCTACCTACTTCATCGCAGTAAACCAAGTTTAATGCTCCTAATAGTATATCATCTGGTGTATTACTGCTCAAAGACCAAGCTAATAAGGTAGATTCATAATTAGATGTAGACATTCCACAATCATCCAACATACCGGTTGCTTCACTCAAGTTGGATAAATCCCAAAATTCTAAAGACTGATTAAAGCTTATAGCATTTGAAAACATGAAAGCACAATTCTCCCAATTTTGCGTGTTCCATCCTGATAGATCTCGCTTAAAATTAGTAGCATTGGCAAACATAAAAGAAACATCTCTCACATTACTTACATCCCAATCAGCTATTTCACCATCAAAGTTTAAAGCATCTGAAAACATCCCACTCATATTTTCTGCGCTACTAAGATCCCAATTATTTAATGACCGATTGTAGTTAGATGCTCCGGAAAACATGTTCGAAAAGTCTTGTACATTCGAAACATCCCAAGCATTGAGATCAGGACTAAAGCCAAAGCAATTAACAAACATGCTATCCATGCGGCTAACCTTTGATGTGTTCCAATTACCTATATCACGATTAAATAAATTGGCTTCATGAAACATAAAGCTCATATCTTCCACATTTCCTGTATCCCAAGTATCAATGGGCTGGTTAAACGAACCAGCACCCGAAAACATCATAGACATATTACTAATCGTTGACATAGACCAGTCATTTAGATTCCCAGTGAAATTTATTGCATTTTGGAAGCTACCAATTGCCAAATTCGCACCCTCTAAATTGGGCACATCATTGGCAGAAAAATTTAATAGATTACTGCAAGCATTAAACATATAGCTTAAGTCTAGCCACTCTATATCACCCCATTGAGTTACATCAATCAGTTTATCATTATCTACAATATTTTGATGATTTAGATGAGGAAAATCTCCTCGAATGGCAATTTCATAAGTCCCTATTTCACAATAAGTATGAAATGCATCACCTGTCAAACCTAGATCATCAAAAATGCCGTCATTTTCCCAGTCAACATCATAGTTATAAGCATAACTTGGATTGGTAGGTATAGTTACACAGGCCTCACAACTTGTTCCATTGTTGTCCGTCTTCCACCGACTAATCCAAGGTTTTTGCGCGCATGCGCGCTGATCCCCATTTATTATCCAGGATTTATCCTGAAGCAAAATATTACGTCCTGTTTCATCACAATAACTTAAAGTATTAGCTCCTAACTCAAGATCAGAAGGTGTATTATTGTTGACAGCCCAAGCGTTCAGCGTAGACTCATAATTTTGTTGGGACATGCCACAGAAATCTAACATAAACTCTAGTCCATCCGGTTGATTTGGGTTATTGCTTATGCTACTCAAATCCCAGGTTGCTAAATCTTGATTAAAAGAATCTGCCCCTTCAAACATATAGGACATATTTTCCACGGAAGACACATCCCAGGTATTTAAATCTTGATTGAAAGAGGGAGCATATAAAAACATGTTTGCCATATTGGTAACATTTGCAACTTCCCAGTTGCTCAGATCTTGATTAAATTCGCCTGTGAGGGCAAACATAACTTCCATATTCTGGGCATTACTTACATCCCAATTATTTAATGGCTGATTAAAGGAAATTGCATCTTCAAACATATTATTAAACAACAAGCCAGCGCTTACATCCCATGTATTTAATGCTTGATTAAAACTTCTGGCACTGCTAAACATAAAACTGAAATCAAGCCCATTGCTTACATCCCAACTGCCAATAGCTTGGTTGAAATCAGTGGCTCCAAAAAAGATGTTACTGAAATCGCTAACCTGACTCACATCCCAATTAGCGATACTTTGATTAAAACTGGTTGCTCTAGCAAACATGCTTGACATAGTACTAAGCGATGATGTTTTCCATCCTGATATATCCGCATTAAAATTTGTTGCATCAGCAAACATCGAACTCATATCCTGTACTTGGCTTACGTCCCAATTGTTTAGCGATTGATTAAACTCAACAGCAAGATTAAACATACTTGACATATCATTTATATTGGCCACATCCCAGTGATCAATATCTTGATTAAAGCTACTGGCGCCATAGAACATGCTAGCTAGAGAATTTGCCTCTTGGAGAACTGGAGCATCTTCGGCAAAACTAACAACATTGGAACAACCAGCAAATGCCGATTCCATGCTTGACCAAACATTGCTGCCCCATTGGTCTATGCTCAGGAGCTTTTCTGCATCACCGGCTACATTAAAATAAATCCTTGGGAAAACACCCCGAATAGCCACTTGATAATTTCCTGAAACTCCATAATCATTAAGAGCATTAGCCGTTAATCCAAAGTCATCATAGACTCCATCATTTTCCCAATCGATATCGTAATTATAAATTTCCCCTGGAAAGGTCGGTATCTCCACACAGGTAGAACAACTTGAACCAGGGTTATCTGTTTTGAAGCTTACCATAAAAGCTTCTCCAACTGGAGAACCTAGGCATGAACAATCTTCTTGGATAATATCATTTTCAGTAGTTAAATCGCCATCATCACATGGAGCACCAAGCGGTAAATCGCCATCACAAAATCGCATAAAATCTCCTTCCCAAGGAAGTAGTGGATTATTTAGGAAACTAACAAAAGGATCATTACAGTTTGTTATTAATTCAGGAGGGAAACACCCACTTAATTGATTGCTAGCACCATTTAAAACTTGATAATTCTTATTAGCCAAGGAAGAAGGAATCAAACCACTGAATAAGTTTTCTTGCAATTCTACCGCTTCAAGATTAGCTAAAGAACCTATCCATGTTGGGATATTCCCTTCTATAAGATTAGCACTAAGGTTTAAGCTGCTAAGATTTGTTAGCTCTGAAATTTCATCGGGCACTGAACCAACAAAGTTATTTCCGGCTAAGTTTAGATGTTTAAGCGCACCTAAATCCTCTAAACCAGTGGGGAGACTTCCACCCAATAGATTACCGCTTAAATTTAGATTTTCCAATTGACTCAATTGACCTATGACACTAGGTATAAATCCTGATAGATTGTTACCGGGTCCTGTTGTAGGTTCACATGGATTAGCATTATTATTTAAATTAAGGCAGGTCACACAGCCATCGACATTGGTCTCCACACCAAACCAATCAGCTAGTACTTGAGTTGCACCCCAGTTAGTATTGTTAGTCCAGTTTTCACCATTTGTAGCTTCATACAAAATCATTAATATGCTGCTGTCCCGACTTATACAAGGCACTTCTTCAACAATTAGCGTAATGGTATAACTCGTAAGAATAAGTCTGTCTGCTTGCGGGTTAGTTATAAGCACATGGTAATCACCTGCATCACTAAGTTTTAAATATGGAATGGTAAGATTATTATTGCCAATGATGGTATCGTATAGAACATCGTCTTTAAACCAAGTATAGATATTATCATCAATTAACTCATCAAAGCCTAGTTCAACATCTAGCAAAGCCAATTGAGGTAATGTGATAGTTGTGTCTTTAAAAACCATAATCTGGTCTTGATAAAATACAGAATCCCACACTGAAGAACTGTTTTCAGCAATGACTGCCGCGTTGTTTGGTAAACCAGGTAATAAATCTTCAAAAGTTAGGTGGTTTTCATTAATGCGTAAACTTTGAAGATTTGGACAATTTTGTGATAAATCCGATATCTCTTCGTCTAGCTGGTTGTTATATCCCGTTATGGTATGAATCAAAGGTGTGTTTTCAAAACTAGGAATCCCACCTTCGAGATTATTATTAAAAAAATATAACAGGCCCAACAAGGGTGTATTATTAAAATTAGGAAGCGTACCTGAGAGTAAATTATCATTTAGAAAAACACCTTGTATGTTAGGCATGTTGCTAAAATTTGGAATAGCTCCTGATAACTCGTTGTTACCTAATCCCAGTGTAGTTAGACTAGGCATAAAAGAGAAATCTGGAATAGAACCATTAATTTCATTGTAATGTAGCCCTAAGCTTTCCAATGCTGGCATGCCTGAAAAATCAGCTAAAGGCCCTTTTATCTCATTATAACTAGCTCCAAATATTCTAAGCTTTGGTAAATCTGGAAAATTAGGAATCACACCTGTCAGTTGATTTCTATCAACAGAATAGGTTTCTAATTTTGGGCAATTTATGATATTAGGAATACTGCCTGTGATGTTATTAAATCCAGCTTGAAAAGCTTCAAGGTTTACTAAATTTGAAATATCAGGTAGAGTACCTGTTAATTCGTTTGATGAGCAGAGATAGTATCGTAGATTAGTCAATGAACCAATGGGCGGAATAGTCCCTGTATGTTGGTTATTATATAGATAAATATTTTCTATCGATTCGCAATATTGAAAGGTAGGAATGCTTCCATCTATCTCTGTGCTAAAGCAAGAAAAAGTATGTAATGCAGGAAGATTTTGAAACTCAGGTAGTGGTTCTGTCAAAGGATTTCTCGCAAAGCTAATGCTTCTGACTTTCGGCATCCCGGTAAAATTAGGAACTCCTCCAACTATTTCGTTATCGGACAAGGCTAGCAATAAAAGATTTGGTAATTGTAGATCAGGCATAAATCCACTTAGCTTATTTCCTGCGGTTCCGCTATCTGTTAAAAAGTTTAAGTTACCATCTAGATCAATGGCTTCCACACAGCCATTAGGGCTTACCTTTATTCCATACCAAGTATCCATAGGCTGGTTTAAATCCCAGGTAATGGTCCATTGATTCCCATTAGTATTGTTGTATAGACTGACTAATTCCAACGAATCTTGTAGGCGATTACAAATGGGAGATTCTACTTCAAAACAATCTGAAAATTCAGAAGTATTTCTATTAGTTGTTGCTGTTGCACTTAATAAGTCTCCTGAAAAATAGCCTAAAGCACTTAACGAATAAGTGCCATCTCCATTATCATTAGCAAAGCCAAGGGAAGTCTTGCCTTGGCAGGTATCACAAGCACTGACATTAGAAAACACCTCAACTATATCGGCAGGAAGAGTGGTTGATAATATAATTTCGTCCACTGTGGCAGAAAGAATAGTTGGCTTCGGCTGTTGATTATTCCCAGAAGGACCTAGATCAATTCCTTCTCCTCCATTGCACTCTATACTATTTTGGAGTATCTCAGTAGCTGTTACCTCCCCTACTAACCTAATTCCTTCTTCATCATGTTGTGCAATTTGGTTTTCTATTATTTGATTATTTTGGGTAGCACCATTTTCGATAATTTGCACACCTATATCTTGAGGACCATCTACCTCAATTCCATTAATATTATTATCAAAAATCGAGTTGTCTGAACCACCATTTAAGATGACACCACTTTGATTATAAAAAATGGCATTATACTTAATTTCACAGCTATCTGTTCGATTTGCTTGTACTCCAATAGTATTATAAACAATTCTATTGCTCATAATATTTATATGCTTAGCACCTTCACCTATTTGGAAAGCAGGCCCCTTAAAATTTCTTACATCAAGGTACCCAATTACAATATCTTGCACGCCTGCTGCGATTTCAAAACCAGCCGAAATATCCTCAATTAAAGCGCCATTAAGCCATATACTTCCGTGATCATCCGTACTTATTAAGAGCGAATCATCGGTTATGGGTGGCAAAGGTGACTCAAGGAAAATTACATGAGGTCCTTCATCAGGAATGGAAAAGCTAATGCTATCTGGTCCAATATTGTTATTAGCACAATTGATAGCCTCTCTTAAAGAACCTGGCCCACTATCATTTTTGTTTGTAACTACACAATTAATTAAAGATGCTTCTGTGAAATTGCTTGCCGGATTAGATTCATCATTAGAGTTATCTAGCGATAGATTTACCATTAAAAATGAAAGACTTAGTATTAATATTCTGAACATTAAGGGTTCTAGCTTGGCCTTGTAAGAGAAATTATTTATAAATGTTAAATATAGCTAGCTTCTTAAATTTAACTTGCAAAAAATGATAGTATTTTATGCTAGCCATAGGTCAAATGTATTTTCAGCAAAGAAGGATAGAATCTGCGGACTATCTATCGTAGTAAGGTTATCACTCCAAAAATAAATTCTCGCACATTTCCACTATCTGATGCGCAATTTGCATCAGGACTTACCAAGTCCAAGGTAAAATAATAACTACCTTCTGGTATAGGTTTGTCAGTATTCATATAGGTGCCACACCAGTCGTTAGCGTATGGTTGTGCTTCATAAACAGGTTGTCCCCAGCGATTGAAAATGATTATTTTATTACAAGGAAATTCTATTTCCAAATTTTCTATAAATTCGGACATAATCAGTCTATCATTCACCCCATCACCGTTACAGGTCACTACTAGTTCTGTATATCCCGTAATCGTCTTATTTACATTCCAAATGACAGTGTCACAGATATTACACGTTTCATGGCACATTTCAAATTCAATACTTACGATGGATTCAACATTGGGAAAAAATTCAATATCAAATATCCCAAAGCTTGTTGTAGACTCTATGTTTAAAATCTTGTCTGTATCTATATTTATTGGTTCAATGGTGTAATTTAATTGCGGATCATAAATAGCATCTTCCAATAGATCAAGTGTGAGTATATTCCCTTCTACATTTGTTGATCCGCCTACGAGTTGGATTGAATCAACATGTGTTAAGTCAACACGGATTAGGCTATCGCAGAAATTGGTAG
Organism: Saprospiraceae bacterium; assembly: GCA_020629035.1. Taxonomy (GTDB): domain Bacteria; phylum Bacteroidota; class Bacteroidia; order Chitinophagales; family Saprospiraceae; genus JAHDDO01. The sequence goes on from JAHDEC010000013.1 coordinate 50,972, forward strand.
ATGGAACAGAAATATCGCCATTTGGGAATTCTTTATCAAAGGTCATCCCACCAATTTCTAATTGTTCTTCTCCGCAAATAAAACCGGTAAAGTCCACTTCAATATCATCCTTGATATTCATCGTGATGATTAATAAACTGTCACATCCGGGAAACTCAAGGCTTTCGAGAATTTGTGTTTCTTCATATGGTCCTACATCAGCAAACACAAAACTTTCTCCATTTGATAGATAGATATCCCCAGGGCAACCAGAAACAGACCGATTACTAGTAATTTCAGGAAGCACGGTTAAATCTAATTGGATAGTACTATCACAATTTTCAATAGTTTTTAAAACTATGTCATACATCCCAGTAGCATCGAATGTCTCGGTTCCAACCGTTATAATCTCCCCGAAGCAAATGGTTTCTTCTTGCGGAATTTCATACATTGGATGGATCGTGAAGTTCACCACATTTGTATCCATTGGACAAGCAACATCTCCGACAATATACCATACAAAGTAGTCACCTTCATCTAATGAGCCCACATCCACTAAAAACGGGTTTGTCAAAGCTAAACCTGTGGCTAATGGGTCCTCCCATCTTCCATTATTATCAAAGTTGAACATTTGGGCAAATAAATCGACTGATCCTTGGCCTTGGCAGTATTCGGCCGGGTTACTACCGCCGGCATCTACCATTGGACAGTCACAAGCTGGATCTTGACTATCTCCAGCAATTGTCCAAGCAAGGTCATTTATTAATTGATTTCTTCCTTCCTCGTCACAATAAACCAGGTTTAAAGCTCCCAAGTCAATGGCATTTGGTGTATTTGGGTTTTGTGACCAAGCTAGCAAAGTGGATTCATAATTTTCTACTGATAAGCCACAGTTGTCCAGCATAGACTCAGCACCACTCAAACTACTTAGATTCCAATTTCCTATACTTTGATCAAATGACGAAGCGCCATTGAATAGGTTACTCATTTCAAAGACTGAAGACACATTCCAATTGCTCAAGTCTTGATTAAAGGCACTTGCATTGAAAAATAAAAATCCCATTTCTGTGACATTAGAAATATCCCAATTTTGTACATCTCCATTGAAATTTTCAGCATTGTTAAACATGCCATTCATGGTATTTAAACTCGATAGATTCCAGGTATCTAAGTCTTGATTAAATGCTGTAGCATTTTGAAACATAAAATTAGTACTTGACACAAGTGACATATCCCAATCACTTAAAGACTGATTATATATACTTGCGTTTGAAAATAAGAAAGACATATCAGTGATATTCGATACATCCCAAGCATTAATGGTTTCGTTAAACGAAGTGCAAGAAGCAAAGGCACTTGACATATCGGTGACATTTGACACATCCCAACTATTTACATTAGCATTAAATGACAATGCACTATCAAAGATAAAAGACATGTCATTCACTTGAGAAAGATCAGGAACATCAGCAGCTAAGATATTCATGTTATCACAGTGGAAAAAAGACTTGTGCATACTCAACCATTCTATATCACCCCATTGATCAACTGAAATTAATTTATCGTTATCTTCTACGCCTGTATTAAAGAAAAGGTGAGGATAATTGCCTCTAATCGCTACCTGATAGGTACCAGCTGTAGTGTAATCGTGCGTAGCATCTCCAGTGATACCAAATTCGTCAAAAACACCATCATTTTCCCAGTCAATATCGTAGCTATATACATAATCTAGTGTATTTGCGGGAATGGTTAAACAAGTATTACATGAAGCACCAGAATTATCTGTTTTCCAAGTTGAAATAAAACTATTCTGGCTCAGGCTTGAGCAGTCTAATGTGTAGATATTAAATTGTGATTCATCAATTAAGCATTCACCCACAGGGTCATCCCAACAACCAACCACACCATCTGAAAAAGTTTGAAAACCAAATTTCAATTGGCCTATAGATTCGCAATCTACTTGATTCGAAAAGTTAGGGGTTTGTAGAACAACACAAAATTCGACAGTGACTTGATCCATTCCAATTCCCCAACTTGTATTTGGTGTCCCATCATTTACGCAATCAGAAGAACTCGTTGTCCAATACCAGCCGCCAGGTAATAAGTCACCCTGAGTAAGTGGCGGAGAACAAGGGCAAGTCTCACAAATTGTATTACATAATTGTAGTCTGCCTTGACTATCTGTGTAGGTACAAACATTATTTAATGTTTCTTGTAGGAGTACTCCTTCATACCAGCTTGCTTGTATACCATTTCCAGTAATCTGCACATTTTGAGGATCGAAATCTGTCAAATCCCAGCCTTCAAAAAATGGTACTACGCCCATGAGCCATTCAACTCCTGATTCAGAAGCATCATAAAAGAATTCCTCACAAATAGTATAGCTTTCATTAAGCCTCAACATATCATTTTCAGGATCAACAACAATTCCTTGGTCATCAGTAGTTTGATTAACAGATAAAGGTGTACAGCTGCCATCTCCAAAGCATGGTATTTCTATTAAACTGGTTGCCACACATAGTTCAAAATCTCCGCACATTCCATCTTCAAAAAATGCAGATCCAACCCCTATCCAATAGATTGTATTAGCTTCTAAACCTTGACTAAATCCACTTGGATCTCCCCAGTTAATACTACATCCCGGAAAACCAGCACTAAATACGAGCTCTAGGTCCTGATTGCAATCTCCTGAGGAGGATTTAAACACAGCGTATACCGGATCCCAACCACATGATGTGTTTACGGTAACAAAAGTTTGAACCGCAGATGCATCAGTTTGCAATTGGAACCAAGCAGTAGGTCTAAAATCGAAACCACAATCAGTAACACCAATTTCCGGAGTTGCATTTTCAATGCAACCCAATGCACACTCAAAATCAAGCATATTTGTGTTAGTGATTGGGCTTAAAGTATAAATGGGTGGGTCGCTGCAATTATCAGCGAAATTATCGCAATTGACACATGATTTTATGTCTCCAATGATGGTCCATCCTTTGTTATTTATTAATTCATTCCGCCCTGTTTCATCACAATATTCCAATGTTTCTGCTCCAAGCTCTATATTGTCTGGTGTATTAGGATTTAATGCCCACCCTAATAGAGTATTTGTGTAATTTTCTTCAGATAAATTTGTAAAATCTAGTAAACTTTCAAGACCATCGAGAACCAGCGGTTCGTCCATACATGAAGATAAATTCCATGATTCAAGTGTTTGATCAAAGCTGCTTGCACCACGCAACATATCATGAAAATTTTCCACATTCGAAACATCCCAAGCGTCTAATGGCTGATTAAAACTAGTACAACCCTCAAGCATTCTTCTAAGATCAAACGCACTTACAAGATTCCAACTAGCTAAAGGACTATTAAATGCCTCACACAAAGTGAACATACTTCGAGCAGTCTCTAATGAAGAAACATCCCAAGCGTCTAATGCCTGATTAAACGAAGTGCAATTAATGAACATAAAATCTGTGCTCCGAACTTTACTCACATTCCAGTTATCTAGTGGTTGATTATAGTTAGAACAATTATTAAACATTGCCCCCATATCTTCCACATTTGAAACATTCCAATTATTTATATTTTGATCAAATAAAGAAAGTCCTTCAAACATGTTGTTCATTTGCACTACACTGCTGACATCCCAATTGTCTAAAGGCTGATTGTATGCATAAGCATTCTGAAACATGTATTGCATATCAGTGACATTTGATACATCCCAAGTATTGATGTTTGAATTAAAGGAACTCGCTCCTCCAAAAACGCTAAGCATGTCTTCGACATTTGAAACATCCCAGAGACTCAAATCTCCATTAAAATTATTTGCCGTTTGAAACATATTACGCATGCTCGTAACTAAACTAAGATTAGGCTGGTCAATTGCTGTAAAATTTATTAGTTGATCACATTGCGCAAAAGCCAACTCCATGGAGCTCCAAATTATATCACCCCATTGCTTAACATCTAATAGTTTATCATTATCCCCAACTGGGTCAGCATGATATAGATGAGGAAAATCTCCTCGTATGGCTATATCATAAGTGCCAGCAACTCCATAATCATGAAAGGCATCTCCTGTTAGACCAAATTCATCATAGGTTCCATCGTTTTCCCAATCGATGTCGTAGTTATAACTGTAAATTGAATTAGTTGGTATTTGAACACAGGTATTACAACTTGCTCCCGAGTTATCTGTTTGCCAAGTGGTGATAAATGGTTGCTGTGCACAGTTTTGACTATCTCCAACAATGGTCCATCCCATATCATTTAATAGCATATTCCTCCCAGTCTCATCACAATATTCCAAACCAAGAGCCCCTAATTCTAGATCATTAGGAGTATTTGAATTAGAAGCCCAACCATTTAAAGTAGCTTCATAATTACTTTGTGATAAGCCGCAATTATTAAGCATGTTTTCCAGTCCATCGAATCCAGTGGTATTGATTATTGTTGACAAATTCCAATTGGCTAAAGACTGATTAAAGCTGCTTGCACCACGAAACATGGCGGACATTCTATCTGCATTTACAACATTCCAATTGGATATATCTTGATTAAAAGCAATAGCTCCATCAAACATGTTCTGAAATTTTGCCCCCATTGATACATCCCACAAATCTAGTGGTTGATTAAAGCTTTGTGCGTTAAAAAACATGGTGCTAAAATCATTACAGTTAGTGGTATTCCAGGTATTTATCGATTGATTAAAACTTATTGCATCTTCAAACATATTTCTCATTGACGCAACATTGGACACATCCCAATTACTTAGATCACCGTTAAACGCTGTAGCTCTTACAAACATTCCAAATAAGCTGCTTACATTGGAAACATCCCAATCAGAAATATTACCATTGAAGTTTGTTGCTTCATAAAACATATTAATGAGATCTGTGACATTTGACATGTCCCAGCTATTCAATGACTGATTAAAATTTGTGGCTTGGAAAAACATGCCATTCATGTTCGTGATAGTGGAAACATTCCAGGCATTTATATCTTGATTAAAGGAAGATGATCCATGGAACATGCTTTGCAAAACTGTGACATTTGAAAGATCAGGAACATCGCTTGCATTACCCATCATGTTTACGCAACCTGCAAATGCAGACTCCATGCTGCTCCACTCTATATCACCCCATTGTTCTATAGCTATAATTTTCTCTCGATCACCAGCAAGATTAAAATAAATCCGAGGGAAATCTCCTCTGATTCCTACATTGTAAGTACCGATGGTGCCATAATCATGTGAAGCATCTCCTGTCAGTCCGAATTCATCAAAAACCCCGTCATTATCCCAATCTACATCGTAGTTGTATGTCTCTCCTAAGAAGGTCGGAATAGTTATACAAGTGTTACAACTTGATCCTGGATTATCTGTTTGCCAAGTAGTTACAAAGGGTCTGGTGCACTCTCCAGCTAATTCTAAAACCCAATGATCTTCGAGTAAATAATGGTTAGAAACATCATTACCCTGACTGACCACAGAACCAAGCAGTAGCATAGTATCCTCACCTATTATCTCCAATTTATTTCCATAATCTATTGAAGGTCCTCCATAATTCTGGGACCAAAATAAATCTCCGTTAAAATCAAGGAACACAACCCACATATCATTGTTCCCATAATTTTGGGATAGATCATTATCCACTGATTCTGTATTTCCTACAAAACAAACGCCGTTAGCTGCTTCTATTCCGTTCCACAAGTGATCCCAGTCTGAACCGCCTATATTTCTTGACCAAAGTAAATTACCATTAGGATCAATACTGCCTGCCCAACCATCCCAACTTCCATAATTATTGGCTAAGTCTCCATCATTAGATAGAGAAATCCCAGCGAATGCCATATTTCCATTGTCTAGAAATAGAATTTTATTTATTTGCTCGGAGGATAATCCACCATAAGATTCCTCCCACAATAGAGACCCATTTTGGTCAATATTTATTATCCAACCGTCACCAGAACCGATTTGGTTTCCAATGTCAAAATCCTCAGAACTTGTATTTCCGCCGATATAAAATGATCCATTTATACCTGAAGAAATAGTGAAGAGTAAATCTCTGCTCGAGCCTCCATAATTTCGTTCCCAAATTAAACTCCCTGAACCGTCGATCTTAAATACCCAACCATCATTAAGCCCATAATTATTGGATACATCATTTGAACCTGATGCTGTGTATCCTACAATAAGGTATTCATCATTACCTGCCGAAACTAGATCCGAAAAAGTTTCAGATGAACTACCTCCAAAATGTTGTTCCCAAATAATATTTCCTAAATCATCAATTTTAAAAAGCCATATATCTTGGTCACCATAGTTTGAGCTAACATCACCATCTGTTGAAAAGGAGTTGCAGCCTATTAAAAATTCGTCATTGGGTAGAGACAAAACTTTCGGAGTAGATTCATCCAAAGTACCGCCATAGTTTCTTTCCCAAATAATTCCATCTATTTCATTCCATCTATAAATCCAAATATCCTCTCCACCATTGTTAGCATCTACATCTTCATCTGAAGATCTCGAGTCACCTACATATAACCTATCTCCGTTAGCTAAGATTGCCACATCCCATAGTCGATCTCTATCTGTTCCTCCAAAATTAATGTCGGCTCTCTTGCCAAGGCAGTTTGTATTTAAATTATATAAAATTTCTGATCCTACATCTGATGAACAAACTCCAGGATCATTTATCAGTATTTCTAATTCACAACTATTATCTTGATTATCTTCAAGCGTAATCATTAGGTTTCCACTTCCAGCTGAACCAGCATCCATCATAAAACTGGTCGTTTCACCATAAAAACCACTAGTGGGACTGATCCCTCCAGATGAACTCGTTACCGAATATATTGCACCAAGATTAAAACCCGCAGGATTTAAATCAAAGACTATGCGGTCGTCTGAGGTATTATTTATTGTGGAATTATTATCACATGCTACATTAGTTAAGCCTCCATTTTCTATCGAACAATCAGGAGAGCAAGAAAGCGGGTCGGGAATCGTAAGACTGAAAAGGCAGCTTAGATCTGTATCATCGATTAGTGTTAAAACCACGTCACCAGCACCGGCTGAACCAGGCTGGAGTTGAAAAACAGTGGCTGTTGTATAATCTCCTACTACAGGACTGATGCTTCCTACATTCGATGATACAGAATAAGATGAGCCTAAACTGATGCCGCCGATTTGAAGAGATACCTCAATGATGTCATCTAAATTATTGGCCGTTGATCCATTATCAAGGCAGTTTACTACGGGCAAGACATTGGCAATATTACAAGGACATGATGTGATACCTATCAGTGAGGCTTCAGATAAGAAAATCCAATATTGTGCACCCGGCGTAGCAGAAAAAGATAATTGACAATCAGCAACCAATGTTAAGTTATTGCAATCCACGCCTGAATAAATTTCAAACGAAGACCCTCCGTCAAGATCTTCAATTTCTATTTCTGTCCCAAGACTAGAAGTAAGTATAAAAGTATGCCAACTACCATTAAGACCAGACATACATCCTGTGGCATTTCCGTCCATACAGGATTCAGGTACACCAGCAAAAATCACTTGCGAACAATCCGCATCAAGGTTTCCAAAATCATTTGCCAAAGTACAAGATCCTCCATTATAATTAAATGAATAATCAAATACATAATCACCTGCTCCATCTCCCATCATCGCCAAGAAATATGTGCCACCGGCAGAAACATCATAATTGTGGTCTCCTACAAAACAATCACCATCGATAGGCGAACCGGTAGGACACTGCACATTGAATAAGGCATGACCAGGACCTGTATGATTTATGATGCTAAATATTTCTTCATTCGGAGGAACACTGAATTCGTACCAAGCTGTAGCAGTGGTAGAAAAAGAGCATGTTGTTCCTAGGTCGGATATTTCAGGGCAAAAACCCGTTATATTTTCAATTTCACTTAAGGTAACACCACAACTGAGAGGACCTAAAAAGTTAGGATCAGTGCAACTATCGAAACCTCCTGAGTCAAAAAAGTCTGGTAATATTTCATAATTGGCTGAAGCATTGATTTCGTCTGTCCCTATTTGCAAAAAGTAGCTTGTGTTAGGTAGCAAACAAGAAAATTCTACCAGCATTCCATCAGCATTACTACAATTGCTTGCTACAAAAGAACTCGCACAATCAGTGTATAATTCTGCATTGAAATCACTTATTCCATCATCATTTGAGGTGATAATAAAAGAAGCCGCATTGTCTGAAGGTCCAAGAGTAAAAGAGTACCAAACGGTATTTGTGTTACCGCCATTACTGCAGTCATCATTATCTGCAGTTGCGCAGACATTAGTGCCTCCAGTGAGCGAAATTCCGTCCGTTAGACCAATAGCTCCTGAACATGCATCATTTGGATGAAAAACACCTCCCCCGCCGCTATTTATTCCGAATGTATAATCACAAACGCTTCCATTACATCCATCCATATATAGATAATAGGACTGCCCAACAGTTAAACCAGTGATGGGAAGATTAGTCGAAAAACCATCAAAACAAAAATCACTGCACCAAACTGGTGTTCCGAAACTGCAGCTTTCATACACCCCAAAATTTGCACCCATCATCCCACTTTCCAGCGTGCAGTTAGACAATAACACATCGATACTTATACTGGTTCCAGTAGATACAAATCCCCACCAATGCATATTATTTGGCACAGTACTTACACAAAGGGGGTTAGGGCCAGGGGTTGGAGTGGCACTCATAGTTCCACTATATCCATCTAGATCATTAAGATCGCACATGATGGGTGCGTCTAAACATAAAGATGTTGGAGCTTGGGCAAATATTTGGCATTGAAAAAACAATGCAAAAACCCAATAAGTGAATATGTGTTTTATCGAAATCTTCATTTTATACAACCCACAAGTAACTTAAGTAATGTAATTTTATAAGAACAAACAATCAATAGTTATCAATCATATAAGACAAATTCACCTCAAAGGTGTTCCCAAACTGCGCGGTAAAATCGGGTCCTAATGGATTGTAAGAAAATGCTAACTTAACTCGGTTATTGGTAGCCATAACTTCATCAAAACTAAGCCCAAACTCCGCGTGAAAATGTCTAGCGGAATTTAATCCTGCTCCAATCCACATCCATTGGCTAAATTTATATTTAAACACAAAATCAACACTTGGTGGTACATTCTTTACCCAGCGCACCCAAGATGAGAATTCAATGTGTGTATCTTCTCCTAGTGTATAGTAGTAAGACAAACTACCATAGTAGTGTGCCACCCGATCAATCTTGAATTTATTCCCATCTTCTGAGGTAAACTCAATATTAGGACCTAAAATTTGAGGAATAGAAATACCTGCAAAAAAGTAGTCATACCACCTACCCCTTCCAATTCTTTTATAAAAGCTGACACCTAAACCAAAATCTGGTCTAAAAACAACTATGCCACCCTGTAATCTTGGATCTTCATTTTGATCTATAGCCCTTAGCTTTTCAGTGTCAATCCTATATTGAACAAAGCCACCAAGCAGGCCCACAGAAAGTCCTCCATTGGAAACACTTGCTCCCCAACCATTATCCAAACGCAATACGGACGCAATCCTGCCGTAGACCCCGGTTGTAGACACATGACCTACTTTATCATTAATTAAATATCCTCCAGAAAGTAAGCTGAATTTGTCTCTTGTTTCGTAGAAGTACTCTCCTCTCATCAGCTGTGTCCTTGGCGAAGTAGGAATCCCATTCCATTGTTCACGAATAGAAGTCCCCAATGCTATTTCAAAGCCATCTTGAAAATAATCATAGTTTATAGACGCGGGATTTATTATACCTTGATATTCGCTGTATTGGGTAAATAGGGGCAATTGTTGAGCGCAAACATTTTTTGTTATGGTGCAGATTACAATTAATAAGCACAACATATTTCTCAAGGTAGGAGCTGCAGTCATTCGTTTATTTTTACCGATTATTGGGTAACATCCAAAAATAAACAATCCCACTTTAAAATCAGGAGCAACTACCAAGAAATTTAGGTAATTGCTCCTACAATATTGGATTCATGGTTATGCTTTTCTGAAGGTTTCTCTGTAAATAGTTTCTGCAACAGTTGTTTGGATTAGATAGGTACCAGCCTTTAACTGTTTCATATTTAATTCAGAGATTTTTTCTCCTCTTCTGGTTTTACTTTTGAAAATGCGTTTTCCTTTTTCATTAAAAACCTCGATTAGGCATTTTTCTTCAATGGCAATTTTGTCTGAAAATGTAATGAAAACAAAATCTTTTTGGAGATCAATCTGGACTGCCGCCGCCAATGGTTTTACTGGATCAGAATTGATAGCATGCATACTTGTAAAAGCAAACAAAAAGGTCAACATAGGAATAAGAACTTTCATGGCTTATATTTTTGGTTTCTAAATTTGGAGTAATCCTTTTCACTCCTTTCACCACTAAGTGTAGCTGACAAATAAAACGTTACCAGTAAAAAGAAAAAAAATGCCTATGTACTAGAAATAATCAAAGAGTTTGATGTCACGCTCGATGGATTTGCTCATAGGATTTTGAGCTGCATCCTTTCGATTTGTCTTAACAATGCATGGTACCCTCAAGCTTATAAATTGAAACATTTCCGTAAGCTTTAGTACGCCATCATTATTGGCATCCGGATAAATTTCACCCAATGCACAAGCACTATAAGACTCATTATTAATGGATTCTTTAATAGCGGCAATAAATGCTGAGTTCTTTAATTTGCTAAACTCATAGGAGTATTGTCCCTTGTTAGAAGAAGAAACCATATACAACTGCTGATCTGCCGCAACCTTCTCCTCTAGAAAGCTATTAATCTTTTGTGATTCTTTGGAAACCTCCGCATCATCTGTTTCATTAATTATCGCTCCACTGTGACAAACATCTAGAAACAAAACTTTAGGAATCGACAAATCAAGCAGCTTTAACAGAATAACATCCTGAAAATTAATGCAAGAAAATTCTTTGGATTTATGACTGTAATCGCTGGTAGAAATATATAGTTCTCCATTATTCTGAGAAATAAATCCATGAGAAGAAAGATAAACAACTAGTAAATCTTTGGGTGATTCCAGCTTGAGTTCAAAGTCACGAATAAATTCCATGATCGCTCGCTGGCTAGTTGTTTCTTCCGTATTTAATACATATTCTTTAATTGCGTTATAATCGTCAGCTACTGTTGCTGACTTAAATGATTCCACAAAATCTGCTGCGTCTTTGGTCGTAAATTTTAATCGGTCTGTTTCTGCTCCAACCAAATCAGGAACACCAATGGAAACTAGATGCAAGGTTCCTTTCTCTTCTTCATACTGATAATTTAATTTATCATCGATCACAAATGAATGTTCACCCACAAAAAATTCGCAAGAAAATTCATTCTTGCCATCTAATAATAAAACATCCGTAGAAACAAATTTTCCAATGCCCTCTCCATTTTCAAAAATTTCTTCAGAATAACTGCTTGCTATATGATTTTTTGCCTGATTTAGCGGCTTACCATTGTAGATTATTCTAAAACTATCCACTGATTCATCTATGTTCTGAATGGAGACATTGAGGTTTGCTTTTTCTTTCTTTGTTTCTACAAAATCTCGTCCCTGAACACCTTCCCAGTGAATGCTCATGCTAGAAAAAACTTTATTGAGATCCACTTTTGTGACAGCTTCAATAGCTGGTAAATCAGTAGGCAGTTGTCTCTCTTCTTGCTTTTCCAAGCCACTAGACACATTACTTAATCTAACAAGACTTGTTAAATTAGTTGCTCTACTTTCTTTTATTTTATCCAACTCGACACTTGCTTTAAATTGCTCTAGCTCCTTATTTATTTCGTTAATTTCAAGACTGAATTGCTCTTGGCTTTCATAAGCCTGATTATCTTTAATTAGGACGTTAAAGAAGAGTTCATTTTGTTCAATATCGCTTAAAACCAATTCAAAACTCCCATCTGAAGACTCACCAGGTGCTAATTTAATGGGAGGTGGTGGTTCATTTTTTTTATCATAGCTAGAGCTGGGCGCTAACATTAATTGTGCGTTATCGAGTATTTTATTTCCAATGTTTAAAATGCCAATTTCTAATTTCGCAATGGCTGTAAAATTGCTGCTATCGATTGATACCAAACGTATCGAAGGTGTGAGTTCCAAATCAACTTTTTTCAGCTCTTTGGTTCTAATTTGGGTTTGAGTCAGAATTTGCTCATTCAATTTGACAATTATTTCAAAATCTCCATCCCTAAGTTTATTGGTAACGATGGGTATGCTAGCCTTTGTTTTTTTCCTAGGTTTGAGACTTGGTATAATAAGATATGGAGGTACTTCTATATCACTTCCATCTAAGCCTTCCACCGTAACATCAAGTTTCAACTTATTAATGGTCTCATCTGACCTATTTTCTATTTCAAATACATATTCAAATGACTCTCCTACTTCAAGTGTCTCATTTACGGTATCTTCTACGAAGTAATCTTCAAGTAAAAAAACCTTATTGGCATTATCGATATTTCCAGCTCCGGATTGTTGCAAACTAGCTATATCAACTAAGAAAGGAAGATCATTCGAGGAACCCACTAAAACCTGTGTTCCATCAATACTGATCATTCCATCGTTGTAGACATTGTATTTACCTTTGCCGTAAAAATATTCTTCACCCACAAGCTCCAGGTCCTTGTTCAGATTTAGATGCCAAGCTCGATAGGTCTCCCTTCTTTTTCTCGAATCAGGATCAGAAAGTGATTTACCATAAAGCAAAAAACCACCGTCTGCTTGTTCTTTAAAGCCCAATAACTCATCTTCCCAATTTCTACCAAAACTTGCGGATTTTATGGCTGATAAGTTTTGAGGATCGAATTGAACAAGACTTGACTGGACATTTAACTTTGGATCAAAAAATAGGCCTGAGGCATAAAGATTTCCGTTAGAAAAACCCAATTGTGTGGCTATTTCTATTTGGTTCTTAGCAATTGTTTCTGCTTGTTTTTCTTTGAGTGTGTTCGCATCTAATTGAAACAACATTGAATAAACTGATTTCGATGAATAACAATCTATACATGACTTCGCCAGCATATAAATATTATCCCCAAGCCATCCAGCATCCACTACTTCCCCTTTCTGCGCATTATCATAAGAAGCAATGATATTACTTGAATCATCCGTTTTCAAGGCAAGAAATTCCTCCCCTTGATGTCCGAAGAGATAAATATCATCCTCGTTAACCACAAGTTTATTAATTACACCACCTGGATAAGCTGGAAGCTTGTAATCTTTTACAAGATTTAATTGCTTATCAAAGTAAGCAATCCAGGGATACTGCCTATCTGATTTAGTATAGCCAACCGCTAAATATCCTTCTTTATACAGGCTTGCATCGAAAACCATTTCATCCTCTAGTCCACCAACATTTTTTATAGATAGAATTCTCCCTGATTTATCCCACGTTGAGATTAAAACATCACTCCCTTTATATCTATAATTGTTGGTTTGGCCAAAAGCTACGTACTGACCCAGTGAATTCTCAAGAATTACCTGATAGTTATCTCCTGCTTTACCTTCAAACGAGTAAATCCAATTATAATTAATTTCATTAATGGTAGCCTGTATCATAAAGAATGAAATAGATAGGATACCGATTAAAGATAATTTTATATTATTTTTCATTTTTTTCCGAATAATAAAACGCCGAAAAGCTTTTATTATGAGAGATTAATGCCCAAGTTAATATATTTAGAAATAAGTACACAACGCCTATGATCAATTTAGATGACTTTTCAAAAGATCTAAATAAGCAACTAAACGAGCTTTATGAACAGGCCTACCCTAAGGTTAAAAGTTACATCCTCCAAAATAAAGGCACTGAGCAAGATGCTGAAGATATATTTTCTGAGTCTTGCGTAACATTGGTAAATAATATCAGAAATAAAAAATATAAAGGTGAGTCATCACCCTCAACTTACCTCTATGGAATATGTAAATATTCCTGGCTAAATCACCTCAGAAAGAAAAAAATAGAAATTAGTGATAACGAAAATCAATTCCTTACACTAAGTAGTGAATATGGAAATGAGCAAGAGGAAAAAGAGGAAGAGGATGAACAAATTGAAGCTATAATGAAAGCATTAGAAACTTTAGCGAAAGAATGCAAAGAAATGCTGACTAGATATTACTTCTACAAAGAAAAGTTAATAGATATAGCCAAAACTATGGGATATACCGATCAGTTTGCCAGAGTGAAAAAGAACCGATGTATCAATGGATTAAGAAACAAGGTGTTATCTAAATAAATACTGAATCATGAAAAACTTTGAAAAAAATATAGATCTTTTTGATGCCTATTTAGAAGGCACCTTAACTACCGAGGAGCAGACCGCTTTTGCAAAAAGATTAGAGAGTGACTCAGATTTTAATAAGGAGTTTAATGTTTACCAATCTATTATTAAAGGAGTCATTAAAGAGGAGAATAATCAAATTAAGCTAGCAGCTAAAGAGCTAATACAGTCAAAAAAGACACAATCAAAAAACACAAAACTAATTGATATGAGTAATCAAACTAACAAACCCGCATCTGGTCGCAGATTTTTCCTTATTGCAGCCAGCTTTTTATTACTTGCTGGAGCATTTTATTTGTTCACAAGCAACAGTAGCCAAGCATTGGATTTAAATCAGGTGATGGCAGATAATTACACAAAAGAAAGCCCATTTACTAATGATAAATTAGATGCTCTAGCTTCTTCAGGCTTCGCAAAAGGAACTGAAAGTGATTCTGCTGCCATGGCAGATTATAAAGGACTAACTCCTGAAGAACTTGAAGCAAAAAGATTAGCTGAGCAATACCGAGTAGATACCTTAACCAATGGTTTAATGTATTTCAAAAAAGCGAAATGGGCAGATGCAAAGAAAATGTTGTACAAGTACACTGAGCGATATGCAGAGCCAATTGCTGATTACCAGTCTGCTTTATATCACTATGCTAAGAGTGCTATGAATAACGGTGATTACCAAGTTGCAGCCGAGTCATTTAATCGATTCCTAGAGCAATCACAGGACAATGCGATAAATCAAGAGGCACAATATGAGCTAGCCCTATGCAATCTCCACATCAACACAAAAGATGCAAAGGATTTGTTAGATAAAATTGCTGGTAATAATGGGCACAAACATCAAGATTCAGCTAAAGGCTTACTGACTATACTTTAAAAAATTCACTTAAAATAATTGAGTTATGCAAAAGGGACTAGTGATTTTAACGATAATGTGCTTGAGTCAATTTCTTTTGGCTAACTCAAGCTCTGAGGCTGAAACAATCCTGAAAAATTTATACAAACAATTCGGAGATACTCGAATAGAACTACCTCATATCGAAATAGTAAATTCTGAAGATTTTGTTGCTGCATATTACCCGGGCAGCAATAAAATCCAAATAGAAGAAAAAGCAATGCAAATTTGTGCTTCGTTTGGGTCAGATAAAGAAGCAGCTATTGCTTTTATCATTGGACACGAGTTAGCCCATGCTTTTCAAGATCACCTTCATGATGATGAAAACACTAGCTTCATTGCTTATGATAAAGTAGCCACTAAATGTTCAAAACATATCTTGCAAAAGAAAGAACATGAAGCTGACATTTTTGGAGCATTTGGTGCTTATGTGGCTGGCTATAAAATACATAGAGTCTTTCCTGCTATCCTCAATAAAATTTATGATGGATATTCATTAACGGACACTAAACTCGTTAATTATCCGCCAAAGGAAGTTCGTAACCAATCCGCTGAAAAGGTAAAGAAACAAGTTGATTCTCTTATAGTACTTTTTGATGCAGGCACTAAATTAAGTCTCCTTGGTGAGTATGATTTAAGTGCTCAATGTTATGAGAATATTATAGACTCTTATAAAGGTTCTGAAGTGGTCAATAATGCAGGTGTAAACTATCTTTTAGAGGCAATCCATACTCCTGAATATAACATTGATCCATTTGTGTTCCCTATAGAAATCAATACAAATACTCGTTTACAAAAGGCTAAAAAAACCGGCGATTCAAAAGATCTAAATCCTGAAGAGATGTCAAAAAGGATTGAGCTCATCGAAAAAGGCCAAGCCCTTTTTAAGCAAGTTTTAGCTCAGGATCAAAACAATCCTTCAACAGTAAATAACTATGCTATTAGCTTAGCACTACTGGAAAATTACCATGAAGCATTAGGCTTTTTACAAACGAAAAGATTGAATATTGATTTTGAAGATTTTCCCTCACTGTTGCTTACTGAAGCATTAATACAAAATTTGTTAGGGGCTAAAGCTTCTTCACCAATGCAAACATTGAAAAACCTAATGGATTCGAATGACGATCGAATTAAGGATTTGGCTGCAATGAATTTAGCTATTGCGAAAGGTGAGCAGGATGTATCGACTTCATTAAACCCTACGATATGTAGTTTTGAAACATTGGATTTTAACGACTTATCCTCGATGAAACATTATGCAGGGAAGCAATCTAACATTAATAGCTCATTACGTTTCCAGTCACTAGATTTAAAGAATGAAGCAAAGTCCAATGTATTGTTTTTTGATAATCACCAAGCTGAACATTTTTTGATTACTGACCATTCCTCAGCTGATATTGGAGCTACAATTGGGAGCGTCTACAACCAAAATGCACCAATAAAATCGTGCAAGACAACAGACGGAGTGAGCATCATTCAAATTATGGAAGCCAAACAGATTACTTACCTAGTGTCGAATATGGCAAATTAAGCCAAATACTAATCATACTTTTTATAGATTAAAAACTTTGCACTTGCTCCCGTTTGAATTCCCTATTTTGTGGGTTCAACAAACCAGTTTTTCAATGGATTTGGAGTTTAATAAAAATGCAGATTTTAATGGCCTAGAAGTTTCAAAACTTGATCGCCTGAAGGAGAAGATCATGTTGGGAGGTGGAAAAAAGAAGATCGAAAAACATCACAGCAAAGGTAAATTAACCGCAAGAGAGCGGATCAATATGCTGAAAGATAAGGATAAACCTTCTTTCGAATTAGGCATTTTTGCAGGCTATGAAATGTACGAAGAGTATGGTGGAGCACCCGCTGGAGGAGTGGTTGTTGAGATTGCATATGTCGAAGGTATCCAATGTATTATAGTCGCAAATGATGCCACAGTGAAGGCTGGAGCATGGTTTCCAATCACAGGCAAAAAAAACCTTAGAGCACAAGAAATTGCAATGGAAAATGAGCTTCCCATTATCTATCTAGTAGATAGTGCTGGCGTCTTTTTACCTATGCAAGATGAAATCTTTCCGGACAAAGAACATTTTGGTAGAATATTTAGAAACAATGCAGTCATGTCTGCCAAAGGCATCCCTCAAATTGCCGCAGTAATGGGTGCTTGTGTGGCAGGTGGTGCCTATTTGCCCATCATGTCCGACGAAGCTTTAATTGTCAAAGATACTGGCTCCATATTCTTAGCTGGACCATACTTAGTAAGAGCTGCTATTGGAGAACAAGTAGACAAACAAACCCTAGGTGGTGCTGAAACACATTCGATTATTTCTGGTGTGACTGACTACATTATGGAGAATGACGAAGCTTGTCTCTTAAAAATTCGCGAACTATTTACCAATATAAACAATAATAAGCCTGACGCCTACTCTCGTAAAAAATCAAAAGCTCCGCTCCATGATCAAAAAGATGTATTAGGGATTTTACCCGAAGAAAGAACAAAGCCTTACGATGTCAGAAAACTGCTAAACTGCATAGTGGATGAAGACTCCATGACATATTATAAGGACACTTATGGACAGACCATTGTTTGTGCCTATGCCAGAATTGATGGATACTCTGTAGGAATTGTGGCTAACAATAGGGATGTTGTCAAAAATGGTAAGGGAGAGATGCAATTTGGTGGCGTTATTTACTCAGATTCAGCTGACAAAGCCACGCGCTTTATTCTGAATTGTAATCAAAAGAAAATACCCCTAATTTTCTTCCATGATGTAAGTGGCTTTATGGTAGGTAAGCGCTCAGAACATGGAGGTATCATCAAAGATGGGGCAAAAATGGTCAATGCTGTTTCGAACTCAACGGTACCAAAATTTTCGGTAATTATAGGTAATTCTTATGGTGCTGGAAATTATGCCATGTGCGGTAAAGCTTATGATCCAAGACTTATAGTGGCATGGCCATCCGCAAAGTTAGCCGTGATGGGAGGAAGCCAGGCTGCAAAAGTTTTAGCCCAAATCCAAATATCATCTAAAAAGGCCAAAGGAGAAACCTTCTCAGAAGCAGATGAGAAAGCACTGGTAGATAAAATCAAGCAACGTTATGATGCCCAAACTACTCCCTATTATGCAGCAGCAAGACTGTGGGTAGATGAAATAATCGACCCTCGAGATACAAGAGAAGTCCTAAGCTTAGGCTTAGAAATGGCCAGCAAAGTAGCCATAAAACCATTTAATGTTGGCGTAATCCAAACATAAAATCTTATGAAAATAATTGCTAAAACTATAGCAGGTGTAGAAGAGTTGTTAGCTCAAGAAATTCAAGAGTTAGGTGGAGAGAACATCGAAATATTGCGACGAGCTGTATCTTTTGAAGGTAGAAAAGATCTTCTCTATAAAGCTAATTATTGTTTGAGAACGGCCATTCGAGTATTGGTTCATGTAAAATCTGGTGAGGTAAATAATCAGAAAGATTTATATGATTTAGTGGAAAGCATTAAGTGGTCTGACTACTTTGATGTTGATAAAACCTTAGCCATCGATGCAGTGGCTACAGCTTCTAACTTTAATCATTCAAACTTTGTAGCGCTCAAGGCAAAAGATGCTATTGTTGACCAATTTCGGAACAAGTTTGGAAAGCGTCCCAACATTGAACTAAAAAAACCTGATATACGGATTAATGTACAGATTTATAAGGATCAATGTAATATCTCTTTAGATAGCACCGGCGAATCATTACACCTTAGAAAGTATAAGACCTTCTCAGGACCTGCGCCGGTCAGTGAGGTTCTAGCGGCTGCGATTATTGATTGGAGTCATTTTCATGGTTTACCGCAAATGATCGATCCAATGTGTGGTTCGGGGACTTTTACCTGCGAAGCCATTATGAAGTATAATAAGATCCCAGCAAGATATTTTAACCCAAGTTTTTCCTTCCAACATTGGAAGATGTATGATCAAGATTTATGGGAAGATATTAAGCAAGAAGCAGATGATGGAATTACGATTCAGCGCTACCCTTTCATTGCATCCGATGCAGATGATAAAAGCCTAAGTATTGCTAAGTCAAATTTTGAAAAACTAAAACCCTTTGCACCGGGGCTCAAATTAAAACGAGCCGACTATTTCGATATTGAAGATTTAACACCAAGCACCGTTTTTCTAAACCCACCTTACGATGATCGAATAAAAATCAGAGACATCAATGAATTTTACGGTAGAATAGGCACCGTCATGAAGCATCAAATGAAAGGAAGCAACATTTGGTTAATCTCAGGAAATATGGACGCCATTAAAAAAATAGGCTTAAAGCCTAGCTCCAAACGCAATTTATTTAATGGACCTAAACCCTGTAAATTGCATCAATATGAAATCTTTGAAGGAAAGCTTAAAGCCTTTAAATTTCAGTAAAAATCAGATAATTTCCATGATTTGTCGTTAAATACACTCAGGATATTTTTAAATCAAGCATGAATGTAAAATCTCCAACGATTTCTCAGCTAGCCCTTGTCTTAAAGGTATAAAACAAACACAATGAAATATCTATTAAATCCAGGAGTACTATTAAGTTTTTTAGTGATTCTTTTATTCACAGCATGCAAAGACACAGAAGGTTGCACTGATCCATTAGCTAACAACACTGGGGATTACGATTTAAATTGTTGCTGTACCTATGATGCAGAAAATTTCTATGGTAGCTATCTCGGAGACATTGATTTTTTAATATTTAGTGATTTAGATGCTGAGGATGTAATATTCGATATCACAGAATCTTCGAGCCCTGATTCGGTTTTGATAAAAATAACTACTGATACTCAAGAATTTACGCCAGGGGCAAGTATCGATGGAGACTCCATTATCATATATGGCATCCAAGCTGATTTCGAATTGGGCCCATTGGGGACCTCAGATGTGATCATGCAAGGTGGTGGCATATTGGACCAAGACTCTGACTCTTTAAAAGTAAATATGACTATAACGGCTCCTGATTTAGACAATTTAAGCGATCAATTTACCTTTGAGGGTAAGAAAATCTAATGTCAGCCGACATTAAGTTAAATGCTCTGAAATCAGTAAAACTAACTACTTGGCTTTTCTGTTTTCTATATTGTTGAATTTGCTTAATGTTCGAAATCCTCGTAAATTGTTCTCTGTATGAAAAGGTCTTACCATTTTAATCGACTTTACATATTACTTACATTGCTGACTATTGGGTTTTTCAATGCTGAATCCAGCTTTGGACAATATTCCATCCAGAAAGAAGATTCACTGGAAATATCCAAAGTACCAAGCTATCATGACATTTTAAGCGTATCAGAGCATGCAATTAGGGGTTTTAGCTGCCCTAAAATTGAACAAGGATTCTTTTGCAAATTAGAAAACAAGCGAGATCCAAAGCATAAATTTGCTTATCGGATGAGGCTTGGAACACTTGATTATGTTAATAAATTAGAACTCAAATAAAACAACCATAATGAAATTTAATCTATCACTTATTTTTAGTTTGCTAATCTGCATTGCCGTTTGTTTACCATCGTGTAAAAAAACAGAAGGATGTAATGATTCTTTTGCAAACAATGCGGGCGATTTTGATTCGGACTGTGATAATTGTTGTACCTACGATGCGGATAATTTTTATTCTGATTATTTAGGCAATTTAAGATTCGCAAGTTTCGGAGCATTTTTAGATGCAGATTCTGTTATATTTTCGATTTCTCCTGGAGTAACTACTCCTGACATTGTAAATATCCAAATTACTACAGAAACTGGAATCATTCCTGCTGAGGCCACTGTAGATGGTGATTCTATCTTTATTTCTGCCTTCGTTCCGGACTTTGAAATTCCGATGTTTGGCACCTCTGATGTATCACTTGAAGGTGGTGGAAGGTTAGATACTGCGACTGATTCTTTATCAGCAACCATGTTATTAATTGCAGTGACATTGGACAGTCTAACCGATCAATTTACATTTAAAGGCGCTAAAATTTAGTAGTATTAACTTAGACATCTTTTAGGACTCTGTAGATTATCTAAACTTTGATGAGTTGAGTTTAAAATCATGCTTTCTATTAGGAATGCTTAGGGCTTAGCAAACAAATACCTTAATTCTTGAAAGTCCTAACAAATATTTATCAATTCCTACAATTGCAATTGGAAGCCCAACCTTATGCTACAAATAATAGTCTATTTAATGAGGGATTCAATATGGACTGAGTGTCTAATAACAAACAAATAAAAATTATGAAATTTAAAAGCTATACGAAATCAATATTTTGCCTTGCACTTATGAGTCTATTTGCTGTGGCCTGTTCAGTGGATAGCGATCCTTTGGTGGGTCCCAAAAATGACTTCAGTTTTACCGATGATGATGGTGTAGAGTTCGTATATGCATTAGATAAAGGATTTATCAGATCATTAGGATTGAATAATAATGGCAGTGGTAGTTACGACGTGGATATTTATCTGATGACTGCTGATTTATCCTTTGAAAATCTAACGTATATGGGTGTTGGAGAATCTATCTATATTGATCTAAACACCGAAGAAGAAGGAATCTTAGCACCTGGTATATATGAATTTAATGCTGATCGAGCAAAATTCACTATAGCCAATGGGCTATTTTTGCACGAAATTAATAGCGCTTCAGGACTTGCTGCATCACAATTTGAGATTGTTGGAGGAACTTTAATTGTAAGTGATCTAGCCATTGGACAAGAATTAACATTCGATCTAGAACTTTCTAATGGAGAAATTATTTCGGGCCAATTCGATATGCCACTTATAGAAATAGAATAAGCCTACAAATTAAAAAGTCTGTTTCTTAATTCACAATTTGAACAAGAAACAGACTTTTATTCAACGCCCTTTTTTTGACTACTTGTTAGTCAATTTTAATTACTCTTTCTTGATAAATCACTTGCTCTTCATCATAAATTTTCACTAGATAATAACCTTGGGGAAAATCGTAAAGTGGTAATAATGATGCAGTATTTACCTCATCGACATTAAGGCTTTCTAGCACCTTTCCAAATCCGTCTAAAACTTCAATTTTAGTATATGAGACATCAGCATTTAGTGGCTGGATATTAATTAAATCATTTGTTGGGTTTGGAAAAATGGTAAATGTTTCTTCTTTGTTTGTCTCAAGCTGAGATTTAAAATCTTCATCATCATAGAAGTATACATCAGAGATTTCCACCTTTCTAAGCACTGCTTCTCCAGACTCATTTAGGATGCTAAATACCAGCATATTTATATCTGACCAATCATTAGTATTTACTCCTGACAAATCATTTTTATCTAGCTTAAAGACGGTGTTTTCTCCCTGTAACTCGATTCTCGTCCTAGCTTGCAAGTTCCAGTCAGTGATGGATTCTTTGGCTATAATTACCTCTAGTATTCCAGCCCCACTAGCACTAAATGAAAGCGAATTGAAGGCACTCAGATCAACTGCTTTTCCTTTTGGCTTTAGCGTTCTAAAAACATTTAGGTAGTCTAGCACCTCGGCTTCAAGTTGTACATTTCGTCGTACAAATAATTTATCTGTCGAACCATCAATAGTACTTGGACTGGTTTCGAATGAAATTACATCAGCGTTCTCGTATTCGGTATCCGCGCCCCAAGCTCCATCCGCTAGATAGATTTCATCTCTATCCCCAGAAGAAGAAGTAAGAGAAATACCTATATCAAAAGCCTGATCAATGTCCAGAGCTATTTTCGTCTCTTTTCCCTTTACTAGTGATACCTCATGATCAAAATCATATAAATCTCCAGCTTCGACTTCGCTATATTGGGCCTTAATCATTGCATAGTCAGATCGATTTCTATTCCTAATGGTGATTAGAATTTTGTCTTTGTTCAATGTTGCTTCAGTTACAAAAACTTGCGGGATCGGTGAACTACCTAAACTTTTAATAGGACTTTGCTGATTAATTAATAAAAGCGTTTCTTCTGCCAGTTTTATGAGTTCTAGATAAGAAACAGCCCATATTTGGGTATTTAAATACAGCTCATCTTTTTCGTAATCAGCTAAACTCCAATGACTCTCTACTCTACTCTCTGTACCAGTAAATGAAGTTGAGAAATGGCAAACATATTCGACTTCGCCACTCGCATTTAATAGTTCATAGCTAAAAATTTCACCAAATTTTGTGTTGAGTTTGGAAATATCAAGCAACCTTGATCCATCTAGACGATCACAGATATATTTTGAATGCTCATAGACTCCATTTTCTGACATAATTTGCAACACAGAACCAACTCTCAAATTATCCACATAAAAATCTGCCGCTGAAACTTCTGTTGCATTTGTCAATGGTATAATGTCCTGGGGTGAAGTCTCCGCTATAGAGGAATATTCTTCACTTGTAGGAATAAACTGGCTGGTTGCAAAATCACCTTTAAGTTGATTATTAAAGGGTAACAAGCCTCTCCTTTTGGCTATAATCTCAGACCAATTTTCAGATCTTCTAGTATACATTCTTTGGGCGATTGCATTAGATAATCTTCTATTAGATTCTAATCCACCGTCTATCCCACTGGGTCCACCACATTGTGGATCTTCAAAATCATAAAGTCCATTCCCATTATCATCTATATCATTATCACATATTTCTAGGCAAATCTCCAGATAAAAACACTCCGAATCACTGCAATCAATCCAACCATCATTATCATCATCAATTCCATTATCGCAAATTTCAACAATGCATTCATTAGATGAATCACAATCTGGATCTTCGCAATCGATTAATCCATCTCCATCATCATCGACTCCATTGTTACAATTCGTTTCGAAAGGAGGATCAGCATTTACGCAATTAAAGCCATCATTGATTGATAAATTACCAGAGGCATTCAATACATGGGTTGCTGTCAGGTCATTTACATTGACGGAGTAAATTTTGCCAGAGTTGTTATTGTAGGCAAAAAATGAACCGTCGTTACAAGACCAAGCAGCTCCATATCCTCCATAATCATCATTAATACTTCCTGCTAAATCATAGGTACTCACATCACCATTCAATGGATTATACACTTTTAATTTTGCCGAGCCATTTATACCGTAAAACAGGCCGTTGGTTATATCTAATGAGAAATCGGCAACACCTGGGTGGCTAACTCCAGTACTTTGTACGGAGAGTGATTCAGCCGTCAAATCAATAGTATTAATTCCCTGTCCGCCATTACTGATGTACATCTTTCCATCAGCATCTATGGCTCCGACATAGAATATACCGCCGCCAGGCAGACTTAATCCAGTGCTAACTACAGATCCATCGCTATAAAGCATACCTAGCTCGTGATTACCATTAATAATGCAGGGAGCATAGACATGCCCATCAATATGGTTAAATTGGGCGCCATTTATTGCACTTGCCCCACTGATGGTAGCTATGGTAGTAAAACTACCTGATGCAGGATCAAGAGATACCAATTGAGTATTAGAATGAACTTGATAAAACTCTGTAATACATTCCCAGCACGAGATATCACTTTCACAATCTGGATCCATACAATCAATGAGTCCGTCTCCATCGTCATCGATTCTATTGTTACAAATTTCCTGCGCTAGGACATTTGTCATACAAAAAAAGAAGGCTATTACTGCTAGCCATGTTGTTCTATTTAGTTGGTTTTTAGTTTCCATACTTTTAAATCTTTTCACAAATATCCAAGCTTAAGCAGTCATTGGATACACACTTTCGATTTTCGGTACAGATTGTACTTAGTTTGGTTTTTATCCCTAGAATAATGGTAAGTAGATAAATATAAAATGGAGACTAAGTGGGTGTGACGAATTAAATATACTCGAAGGCCTGGCAGATTTTTAGGCTTGACTGTTTATTGTGTTTTATAACAAGTCAGTTTAATTATGTTAGATCTTTTGTCTGGTGTCTCCTTTGTGTGCCATTGTTTCTTTTCTATAGGTTCAGCATTCTCCTTTCAAATACACCCTCTGTCTAACTTGTAAAAAAAATGGCGATCAGTTTTTAATCTAATCGCCAATATTATTAGTTCTGTTTATTAAGCTATTACAGCAATGATTTTAATAATTCTGTTGCCGCTAATTTCTTTTTAAATATGATTAGTATCTAAAAGTCGTCTATAAGGACGATTTTTGTCATCTATATTGTTATTGCTCGCTTTACTTTAAAAAGAATACCCAATTGCTAATCCAATTTTTGGTGTAATAAAATTGTATATGGGATAGAAATCAGGATTTAAGTATAAGTCATTAAAATATTTGTCTCCAATTTTCTCAATATCTGGATTCATTGTTTCAATTTCGTTCAATAGATTGTCCTCATACACATTTGTCGAGCTTCTGTTCCCTAAATCAAGTCCTACAAAAGCATTAAGTGTAAAACCATTTTTGAATATCTTTTGATATCCCACTTGTGCTCCTGCATTGAGGTTCCTAAATTTAGTGACAGCTGTTAAGTTGATTGCACTATTTGTTGATTCAGTCAAATTAAAGTTGACATGTCTATATATAATACTTCCTCCAAAGTAAAGACCATTCATAGAACTGCCAAAAAGATAATAACGCAGTTCTGGTCTAATCACAAATCCTGTTCCCTGGATTGCGAACTCTCTGGTCTCTGCTCCTACTAGAGTACCTGTCGTAATACCGGGAATAACATAGTCATATGATAATTGTATAGAAATTTTATTGCTTAATAGTCTTTCATAAGAAAAGTTTGCAGTCACCTCTGGTATATTAAACCACCCGCCAATAGGATCAAGTTTTATGGAGTTCTTGCGGGCTCTTGGATTCTTGTCTTTTTTATCATCTCTTGATTCTTCTAAGAAAGGCATTTTATTAAAAAGTAAGAGAGGTGATTGATCAGAAACAATAAATTCAGCCCCAGATGATTTTAATGGTATCAGACTTGTAATTTTAATATGTTCATTTGATGAATTTGCTAAAGCTGAATCATTATTTAATCCATTTGAAGGTACGAGGGCTCTTTTATTATTAATTTTCTCTGAACTCAATTCTACGAAACCATTAGTTTTATTTGCTTTGATGACAGTCCATTTTTTACTACCTTTTGTATTTCGGCTATTGTGAATATTGTCTTTGGATTTGGCAATCAAATAGGATTCCAGATTGTAACCTTTGGTAAATTCTGGTTTACCTGATTCGACTTGTTCGGGTGCAAAAATACGATCACTAATTTCTGAAATATCATCTCCTATTAGATTCGAAGCTTTAGATCTAAGAGCTTTTTCATTTTGATTAAGCTCTTGTGATAAAAACTGGTCATTTATTAAATAACCTCCCGAAAAAATGAAGGTAAACAGCAATAGTATTTTGAGCATAGTATTCTCTGATTTTAATTTATTATGAAATGATTTTCGGTTATTTATGGCGTTTAGCCTTTCCCACTCAACTTCAATGTTAAGTGGTGAATCATAACTGTGTAATTTATCTTTAGTTTTATTAAACATTTTCATTTCTTCTTTTTCTGTGATTAACTAGTTTCTCTTTGAGTAGTTTTTTGGCTTTGAATAATTGAGACTTAGATGTGGAAATACTTATTGACAAAAATTTTGCAATTTCAGAATGACTATATCCGTCAAGCAAATACAAATTGAAGACGGTTTTATATCCTGTTGGTAAGCTTTGAATAAGCTGCATTATTACTTCCTCATCATATCTCGACACTGTATCATCGATTTCGGCTAACTCAACATCTAGCAATTCCTCCGTATCAGAATCAATATGTACAGTTCGTATTTTGCTTTTTTTGTAATGGTCCAAGGCCATATTTATAGCAATCCTTCTAATCCAACCAACAATAGGTCCTCTGTCTGGATTATATTGATGAATTTTATCAAAAACCTTTATGAAGGTATCTTGCAGTATATCCTTTGCAGGATAATCATTAGTGGAATAAAGACGGCATGTGGTGAGGATTTGTCCTGAATACCTAATAAAGAGCATTTTTTGAAACCGACTTTGCTTTCTGCTACATCCTAATATGATTTTCGAATCAGTAATATGTGAAGTATTCCTTTTCATAAAATGATCACCTTATTTACTTACAATACTTCAAGTCACATGAAAGGTTGCCTGATTTAGAGAATATTTTTTGTTTAATGGAGTCGTATTCTTAATTCTTACAACGTTCGTTAAGTCGTAGATTGTCCATTTATATTTTTTAAATCTATTGGGTTTGATTATGATGAAGATACTGATTCGTTAATGAGAGAAATTAATTCCCTGAAGGGAAATATCTCAATTTTCTTTGGTCCAGTCTAGGAAGTGAGTACTAACGAAAAATGACAAATCGTCTCCTGAGGCTGAAGAGAGATGCGATCAAAATTGTTGTAAGTGGCAGTCTTTTATTCTTTTAAAGTATCCTTAATTAAATATATTCTTTTTCATTTAATTAAATTATCATCTGTTGATTGAAGTATTGAATCTTTGAAATAAAAATGGCGATCAGTTTTTAATCTAATCGCCAATATTATTAGTTCTGTTTATTAAGCTATTACAGCAATGATTTTAATAATTCTGTTGCCGCTAATTTGCCAAGTTCATTAGAAGCTAAAGGGCTAGAACCCGTAATTAATTTTCTATCAACACAAACGGTTTTATCCATTTTTGTATTCATTAAGTTTGCTCCGAGGGATTTTAGTTGTTCACTTAAGCCATAAGGCATTTTGCCAGGCAGATAGCCAATCATTGGTGTTTGGTTATCTACAGAATCAGGAAATACAGCTAAGTTGTAACCTTCGTATAGAAATTCTTTATTATCTAAAGTTGTTGAAAGGAATGCTCCAGGTCCGTGACATAGACTGATGGTGAACAATTTATTTTCATGTGCCCACCTCAGTATTTTACCAACATTTCTATCTTCAGGAATACCAATCATTGCTCCATGACCACCAGGAATAAACACGGCAGCATACTCTTCCGATTGGTTGAAAGACCTACTTATGAAATCCGAAAGGCTTAAAGGTTTTTCAAAACTTGATTTGTGCTCATTGTAAATAGCTTGAACCTGCTCATCTTTTTTCGGAAAAGCCCACATTTCAAAAACTGTTGGTTTTCCAGTTGGAGTGGCAATTTCAAATTTGAAGCCCGCATTTTTTAAATGAAGCATTGGTAGTAAAGATTCCACGGGATGATTTCCGGTAGAAAAATACTTACCATTCTTCATTTTTAGATTCTTTTCTTCCGTACAGATTACTAAGATTTTGGATTTTGTTCCTACATATTTTTGGTAAGAGATATTTTCATAATCTGTCTTATCGGGCACTCCCATCTTTAGGGCCAATTTTGAAGGACTATAAGATCCGTCTGATTCTAGTTTTGGTGCAATACCAAATAGTTTTTTTAACATGACTTTTGCTTTTAAATGTAATTCACTAATTCTTTTATTGGTTTCCTGACTTTTACAAGATTAACTAACCAATCATTGTCCGCGTCTCTATATCCTATGGGTAAAAGCAAGGTGCTTTTCAGCCCCTTTTCTTCTAAACTCAATATTCCGTCTAATGCAGAAGAATCAAATCCTTCCATAGGCGTACTATCAAGGCCTTCTGCTGTGGCTTGTGTAATGGCTGACATCAAAGCAATGTATGTTTGACGTGCTGCGTGTTCGTAATTTTGCTCGGGATCTTTTTGTGGATAATTTGATAATAGCTGTTGGCGATAATTTTCCCAACCTTCATTTTTAAATCCCCTGATTTCATTAGTTAGATCAAACATATAGTTTATCCTGTCCGCTGTATAATTATCCCATGCGGCAAAAACAAACAGATGCGAACAATCAGTGACTTGAGATTGATTCCATGCGACCTCCTTTATTTTCGATTTCACCTCTGTGTCTGTGATTACAAAGACCTCAAAAGGTTGCAAACCACTTGATGTGGGAGCCAATCTGATTGCTTCTAAAATGTTATCAATTTTCTCTTGAGGAGCTACTTTACCATTCATGGCTTTAGTAGCATATCTCTTATTTAGTAGATTTATATAGTCCATTGGATCGATTTGACTACAAAGCTCAGTATTCAAATCGAATTAAAAATTGATGTATGGTAAGAAATTAAGAATTTGCGATTTCTTTTCTGACTCGGCTTAGACTTTCTGGTGTAATTCCTAAAAAAGAGGCAATTTGATAATTAGGGATTACTTTTTCAAATATCTCATAGTCAGAAATGAATTGCTCATATTTTTCTTTCGCGTTCATTGTAAGTAGACCAAAGATTCTTTTTTGTAACACAGCAATTCGATTTTGCAGGTTGATGCTGAGTTTTGAGCCAAATTCGGGGAATTTTAAATATAGTTCTTCAAGTCGCGATTGTTCAATGATCATAATTTTTGAATGCGAAAGGCTTTCAATGCTTAGTAAAGAATTTTCCTTATTGAATAAGGTCATGTAATCACTAATCCACCAATTTTTAGTAGCAAATTGTAAGGTGTGATCTTTACCATTTTCAGTTTTATAAAAGGCCCTGAGGCATCCACTTGCTACGAATATTTGGATCTTTCTATTTGAATTTTCTTGAAGGATAATTTCTCCCTTCTCTACATTTCTTTGAATGATGTTCGCTTTAAGATCATTAATAATTTCATCTGATAACTCAATACCTTTTTCTAAATATTCGATTATTTCTTTCATTTTATTGCATTCTGACTAATGTTCGCTAAGTTGTTTAAAATCAATGCTTATCCTTTAATGAAATTAGTCTTAATTATGATAAAGATACCTGTCTATCATTTGGGCATTCAGCGCAAGAATACTGAGCAGAGTAAATAGTATTGTTATTGCTCATTTAATTATGGTAGAGAATCTAACTGCTAATGATATCCTGCGTCTCTTCAAAAGGAGAATATGCTCTGGTGTCATTGTTGTCCCTAGTTTTTTATTTTTTCAGTTTTATCGTGGTCTAAATAGCAATAAACCATCCTATATTTATCCAAGATTTATTTCTTAATTTTTCGCTAAGAAAAGAGTCTGATCTATTCTCAAGTCCAAATTCTAATTTATTATTATCATTAAATTCATATCCTAAAATTAAAGCTAATCTAATTTCTAAGTCATAACTGCCATTTTCGAACGAATTAAGGTATTCATTATTTATTTTGAGATAAAACTCTTTTGAATTCAGTGATTGTCCATTCAAAGGCGTTTGATTTGAAACTCGATATCGAAATCTAAATGTTGTGCTTTCTTTTTCAAAAGTTTGATCTGATGAAAATCGGTGTCCAAATCTGAATATTGAGTGATTATGAATAATGGTAAACTGTTGGACGAGTCTATGAATGATATTTTCATTTTTAATTCTCAGTAAATATCCACCTGCTAATGAATTATTCAATCCTACCTTTGTAGATATAATAGTTGAAAAATCTATTAATTCACTTTTGAGATCAAAATGCTGTTCCTTACAAATGATTTGTCTAGATTCGGTTTTGAAATTTAATTTTAAATCAGCGGGTAGCTTTTTATTGATGTTTATTACCGGCAATATTCCTAGTTGATAACTATTTTGACTACTTCCTATCTTAGAAAAAATCAGGATAATAAATAAGATGGCAAACTGGATTTTAGTATTCAAGATTGTCTGTGTTTTTTAATAGAATCTCAGCTTTACTAAGCATTTCACCATTGTCGTCAAAAAGGAATTCAAATTTTTGATATTTGTCGTACCCTTTTGCTTTCACCACTAACTCATAGCGAGTTACAACTTCAGCATTATTTTTAAAATTTTGTCGTAGCACTGCATCAATCAATGAATTTGGACCACCTGATAATTGGATTTGAGTTTTACAAATTTTATTCTTCTGATAATTATTATTAAGATATTTGCTTATATTTTGTTGAACCTTCGCAGGTATTTCTTTAAACTTAATTTTGACTTCGATATCTTCAATTTCGCCCTTTGGGTTGAATTCAACACTATATTTTTTTGAGAGATGTTTCGTTTTAGCTTCAATTGAAGTATTGTTAAGCCCTTCTTCTTTATACCATTTAATTTTTTTCTTGAATCCAAGTTTGTCGACAAATTCAATAGCTATTTTAGGAACATCATCTTGATTTAGTCTATATTCCTTTTCATATTTAATCTGAGCTGTGCATGTATAAACTGTAATTAATATAAAAATTGATATTGTTGCTAGTCTTATAATCATGTTCAAATACAGCGATTGATTTGTTTTCAAAATGCCAAGTTTTTGGATTTAAGCGAAATTAGCTGCACCAATTAATAATCATCAGTAACTGTCTACTCATTAAATTTTACAAAGCGCCCTCTATAAAACATATCTTGGTAATTTGCCTCTAGAAAGTACTGTCCATCTGAGAGGGAAGAAACGTCCATAGAGCTTCCACCAAAATCATGGTTAAGGACACATTCTCCTTGAGCATTGGATATTTTAATTTGTTCAAAATTGATATCAAACTGTATAAATTCGTTTGCAGGATTGGGGAAAACTTGTAACTCGTGGATAAACGTGTTCTCGGTATATAACCATATGCAATCAGCAAAAAATTGGATGCGATCATCCACTAAACCTCCTTCTATTATATCATCCTTAAGATTTACTTCTCCCCTTAAAAATTGAATAAATGGCATTAGATAATCATACACCACCTCATGCTGTTCTGCCCTTGTTATAGAAATATCACTGCCAGCAGCAGCTTCACCTAAATCGCAAGTAAAACTTTCATTCGCAAAGAAGCAATGTCCTCCTCCTATAATGTCAATTCTACTAATACACTCTGTAGGAATTACATATTCATGAAATAAATCTGCATGATCTTCAGCAGGCGTAACTTGATCTTCTAATCCGGTGAACATTAAATAGTGAGAAAATCCATTATTATTTGAAAATACAGCGGATGGATCAGTTTCAGCGGGTGCAAAGGTGGTAATTAACAATAAATCAGCTACATGTTCGCTAGCTAAAACAGCGGCACCACCACCCATTGAGTGTCCCATTAATATTCCATCTTTAGATAGTTTTTCGTAAAAAATCGAACCCTCATCTGCGGCCCATAAGCGTACTTCATTTAAGGCAAAGGCTAGATCAAGTGCAAAAGCCTCGTGATCTGGACTGAATGTATTTTCAGTATCAACCATTAAAACTACAAGTCCATTAGGTACAAGATAATCTACCAGGTTTTGATACGTGTCTATCGGTATAACGAAACCATGGCCAAAGCTGATCACATGAAAGATTCCCTCTTCTACTTCTTTATCCAAACCAGCTTCCTTAGCTGGATAATACATCGTAACATCTATCGTGCGTGCCCTAGTTTCGTCGTATAGACTCAGATTAGAATAAGCTATCTCAGCATTTTGTCCAATAGAAAGGCTTGCAACACTTAGCAACAAAATACTCATTATAGCTTTTTTCATATTATCGAAGTTTTAATAAATCATCAATCCCTAAGTACTTTTCGCAGGTAAAACCTTCAGCATAATTGGCTCCAATTTGTCTACCATAGGTTAAATCTCGAGCTTTTACATAGTCTAAAAATTCTTTGCCAGAAATAGGCGTTTCTGGTTCATCTTTATCCGATAAATAGAACTGTGATTTGAAACACAGTATGGCTTCCATTTTTTGTTCAATATACTTAGAAGTATCCACCACTATATCAGGATCTAAATGTCTATCTTGAATATAGTTTAAAACCATATCAGGCCTGTGTTTTTCTTGATTAGCACCGTTTTCATCATTCGTTTCTATTTTCATCAATCCCGATAAAAAGCATGCTCGATTTATTAATGCTGATGCTCTTCCATGATCTGGGTGACGATCACTGATTGCATTAGCTAACACCAATTTGGGCTTTGTAGCTCTTACGATTTGGATGATTTTAAGCAAATTTTCTTCCGTAATTTCAGCAAAACCATCCCTCATTCCTAAATTTACTCTGAACTTAGCTCCAATAATCTTTCTTGCTTCTTCTGCCTCGATTAAGCGTAAAGGTCCACTACCTCTTGTCCCTAATTCTCCTTGTGTCAAGTCGCAAATACCGACGGTATACCCATGATCGATATGCTTCATGAGCGTACCACTGCAACATAATTCTACATCATCAGGATGTACTCCTATAGCTAATATGTCTATGTTTTCCATTTATTATTTTACCAATGTAATAAGGCACTGCCCCAAGTAAATCCGCTACCAAATGCAGCTAAACATACTAAATCACCTTCTTTAATCAACTTCTTTTCCCAGGCCTCTGATAATGCAATCGGAATGGAAGCAGCGGTTGTATTTCCATATTTGTGGATATTATTATATACCTGATCATCTCGTAATTTCAACAGCTTTTGTACAAAACCAGCTATTCTTAAATTGGCCTGATGTGGGATTAGCATGGCTAAATCTGTAGTAGAATATCCTGTTTTGTTTAAGGCCTCCATGATAACCTCAGGAAATTTCTTTACCGCGTTTTTAAATACTAACTGACCATTCATATTAGGATAAATTAAATCATTATCCAACATCGTTTGCGTCATGTAAATACCACCCGGTTTGTCTTCACTTGGAAATCCATACTTCTCTCTATCGCCGTGATAACCTCCATGTGAGCCTGGATTGATAAAGGCTAGCTCTTCTGCATGTGTGCCATCCGAGTGTAGGTGAGTAGTGAGTATGCCCTGGTTTTCTTTTTCTGTAGGCTGTAAAATAACAGCGCCCGCTCCATCTCCAAAAATAACGGTAACTCCTCTACCCTCTGTAGAAAAATCAAGCCCCATAGAATGCATTTCAGCTCCAACTAATAAAATATTCTTGTACATTCCGGTCTTAATAAATTGATCCGCCACTGACAATCCATAAATAAAACCAGAGCATTGATTTCTGATGTCTAGGGCTCCTACTTCTGTATTTGTTATGCCTAATTCGCGTTGAAGAAGCACCCCACAACCAGGAAAATAATAATCTGGGCTCAATGTTGCAAAAATGATGAAGTCTACATCTTCCTTCTTAATTCCTGCTCTTTCAATAGCTATTTTTGCTGCTTCAGCCCCAAGTGTAGTAGTGGTGTTTTCGTGTTTCTTTGCATATCTTCTAGACTGGATGCCTGTTCGTTCTCGGATCCATTCGTCGGAGGTGTCCATGTACTTTGTTAGGTCATTATTGGTTACTTCATGTTCAGGAACATAATGACCTATCCCTGCAATTTTCGTTGAAATCGCCATAAATGTAAGTTTTGTACCTATGAAAATAGTAAGAATATATTATACGCCTATAGGTCCTAATTCTACACCTTCAGAGTAAGCAGCCTTAACATCGTTTTTACCCATGGCTGATTTGACCTTTTCTGCCACTTCTACCATTGCTTTTTCATAATTTTGAATAGTGCAATATGGCTTTATTTCTACCTTCACATTGTGACTCTCAAAAGCCCCAATTCCAATTAAAGCTTCTTTTTCTTTAGAAACATATTGACATTCCTCTAGGACGGAATCAACGATCTTTTTTACTTTATCAAAACGCTCCTCGTATGGCATATAAAAATCAACATTGAACCTCATCAGGTTATCTTCACCTGTGGAATTGACAATGACCTCTCCTATTGCCATCCCGTTAGGTATGATTATCATTTCATTATCAAGACTTTCAATTACCGTATTTATGATTTGGATCTCTTTAACAAAACCTGCATTTTCTCCAATCGTAATAAAATCACCCACCTTATAAGGCTTAAAAATTAACAATAAAACGCCTGAAGCTATATGACCTAAAGACCCCTGAAGAGCCATACCAATGGCAAAAACCAAAGCACCAAAAACAGCAACAAAGGAGGTCGTCTCAATCCCTAATACAGCCGCAACTATGGCTAATAAAACCAATTTCAGTCCAACAGAAATGATAGACATCGTAAAAGGCTTTATAGTGGGATCGATATTCGAATTATCTAATTTCCCTCTTACAAATACTTCTAACTTTTTTATTACCCACCAACTAATTACAAGAACTGCAATAGCTGCAACTAATCTGGGTGACCATTCTAAAATAAGCTTCAGATTACTTATTACTACATCATACATTTTATCCATATACAGTATTTAAACCCAATATTACAATGCTAAAATTTTATTCAGAAAAACTTTAAGACTTTTTTGCATCATATCATCAAGCGAAAATTTAATATGATGGCTAAGATACTTCCTTAAGCCTGCTATCTCATGATTAGAATCTGGCAACCATTGATTAGGTTCATGAATTGACTCTTTAAAGGCTGAGAGCATATCATTTACAGCATCATCTGGAAGATGTTTATTTTTAAGCCAAACGGCAAAAACAAAGGGTAAGCCTGTGTGTAGCTTCCAACATGCTCCCAAATCATAGCTAAAGGCATATTTACCTTCGGCCTGAAAAACCTTATCTCCAATACTCACTCGTGCTTCACCCTGTGCTAATGCCTGCATGTAATCTCTTCGAATAAAGCGTGGTTTAATATTCCAATACTCTCTACATAAAACTTGAACAAGCGCGTTCGAAGTTCTAGAATGAGGATCTAAAACTATAGTTTCAATGCTTTCAATAGATTCGTTGCTAAATAAACAAACGGTTCTTACTTCACCATCACATGCAATCCCATAATCGGGTAATATTTCGTAATCATTTAACTCGTGGAGAACGCCAACCGGCACTAACGCTATGTCAACTGCTTTGTCTTTAAAAAGTTGGGCACAAACCGCTGGAACTTCATCGAAAATATGATATGCTTTATCTGTCAGTAAATGCTTGAAAGCATAATTATATGGAGCAGTATTATGATAATTTATGTATGCTATCTTTAGTGACATATCTACTTTACTAACTGAAGATTTAGGCAATTGTTTAGCTTTAGTCTTGTAAACTTTCAGGGATGCAAATGTAATTAAATGCAATCGCTAAAGTAAACCCTTGAATTACAATATATTTATGGCAAGAATGATACGTGAATGAAATTTGGAAAGACTGAAAATTATCAAGCCGTTGACTTTATTGAAATTGCAAGCTTTAAAGTGGATACCAGTCTCTTAAGTCAATCTAAGAAACAGCAAACAAATGTGTATCTAGGAGCAACTGGCTGGAGTAATCCAACTTGGAAAAACCTAATTTATCCAGCTAAAACAGCCAGCTCGCAATTCTTACATCATTATAGTAAACAATTTAAAACCATCGAATTAAATAGCACTTTTTATGGGATTCCAACATTGGAAAAAATAGAAAAATGGCTAAATGATACTCCTAAAGATTTTAAATTCTGCCCCAAATTCCCCCAATCACTTTCGCATCGAAAAGACTTTGGTCAGTCAAGTGGAGCACTCATTAAATGGTTTGAAGCACTAGATCATCTAAAAGAAAAACTGGGTTCCACCTTTATCCAATTTCCTAATTATTATGACATTGGCAAACTAAAAAATCAAATAGCTCATCTTGCTCGTTTTAGTGAGTCATTTCCATTAACGGTAGAGTTACGAAATGAGAACTGTTATAAAAGGGAGCAATTTGAATCAATAAAGCGTTTATGCAGTGAGCATAATATTGGTTTAGTCATTACGGATGTAGCAGGAAATAGAGCCATTTACCATCATACATTTTTGCAAAATCATCTGATCATACGATGGGTTGGAAATGAAGATAATCTGCATAATCAAAAACGATTAGAACATTTGAAAAACCTGATTGTTTCCTGGTCTCAGGTGGGGCATTTTGATTTATATTTTATGGTTCATCATCCAGATATTAATCAAGTTCCCAAAACATGTCAATCCTTCACCAATTTATTTAAGGATAGCACGAATATTGCATTACATCCGTTAGATCTAATTAGTACATCTCAAGCAAGCCTTTTTGATTAATGAAAGTAGTTCCTTATATACACAGAGATTTAAGTTGGTTATCCTTTAATTATAGGGTTTTGCAAGAAGCCAAAGATCCGAATGTTCCCTTGTTAGAACGACTGAAGTTCCTCGCGATTTTTTCTTCTAATCTGGATGAATTTTTTAGGGTTCGAGTAGCAAACCATAGAAACTTAGTACGGGCAGGTAAGAAAACTCAAAAAAACTTGGCATTCGAACCAGAAAAGGTTTTGGTTCGGATTCTAAATATTGTCAACAAACAACAAGAAGAATTCAGTAGCATCTT
This sequence comes from Saprospiraceae bacterium, assembly GCA_020629035.1. Taxonomy (GTDB): domain Bacteria; phylum Bacteroidota; class Bacteroidia; order Chitinophagales; family Saprospiraceae; genus JAHDDO01. The sequence goes on from JAHDEC010000013.1 coordinate 88,279, forward strand.
TGAGGAACAAATCTTGCCTGATTTAATAAAAGTAGGAATACAGGTAAAACGAAAAAAATTCAGTCCTGAACAGCTTGAGTTCATGACAGAATATTTTATAGACCATTTGCAACCCTTTGTCCACCCTATCATATTGCTTGAAGATAAAGTGAAACCTTTTCTAAATAATGCTAATATTTATTTGGCAGTAGAACTAAAGGATAAAGTAAAAAGCTCGGCAAAGGAGATGTATGCCTTACTGAGGATACCTTCAGACAAAAAACCAAGGTTTATAGAATTACCCAGTAAAAAGAAAGATAAAAGGGTGATAGTTCTATTGGATGACATCGTTAGAAATGCGGCCGAGCTCATTTTCCCAGGCTTTAATATCATTGGTAGTTACTCCATTAAGCTCTCTCGAGATGCTGAGTTATACATCGATGATGAATTTTCAGGGGATTTAATAGCCAAGGTTAAAAAAAGTCTAAGCAAGCGAAATATTGGAGTTGCTTCTCGACTTGTCTATGATCGAAAAATCCCAGCCCCTTTTTTAAACTATTTAATGAATGCTTTCAGCATTCATAAGTATGATTTATCGCCTGAGGGCCGTCAACATAATAATTCTGATTTTTTCAAATTCCCAAGTTTTGGATTATCAAATTTGAAGGACCCCGACTTAGCTCCGCTAAGCTATCCGCCTCTAGAGAAAGCAAAATCTATCTTTGACAAAGTTCAGGAGAAGGATCATATGCTCTACTTTCCTTACAACAGCTATGAGTCTGTTGTCCAATTTTTTGAGCAAGCGGCCGATGATCCGGATGTAACCCATATTAAAATTATTCAGTATCGAGTTGCAAAGAAATCTCGCATTATGAATGCCTTGATGAAGGCTGTTAAGATGGGCAAACAGGTTACAGCCTTTATCGAAATTAAAGCGCGATTTGATGAGGAGGCTAATCTTGCTTGGGGTGAAAAGTTAGAAGATGCTGGTGTAACCGTTTTTTATTCTATGCCGGGCTTAAAAGTCCATTCTAAAATGGCTATCGTGCGCAAAGTGGTCAATAAAAAAGACTTATTTTACTCGTATATAAGCACGGGCAATTTCCATGAAGATACCGCAAAGTTGTATACTGATTTTGGTATGTTTACCGCAGATTCCCGGATCACTGGGGAAGTAATTAAGCTTTTCAGATACCTAGAAACTAAACGACTTCCTGAGCAGCCATTTGAGCATATTTTAGTTGGTCAATTTAATCTTAATCAACAGCTAGAGTCACTGATTGATGCCGAAATAGATAATGCAAAGGCAGGTAAAAAGGCTAAAATAACCTTGAAGCTAAATAGTCTGCAGGACAAGGATATGATCAAGCGCTTATACAAAGCAAGCAATGCGGGTGTTAAAATTAAAATCATCGTCAGAGGGATTTGCTCCTTAGTGCCCGGACTAGCCAATTTCAGTGAAAACATTGAATGCATAAGTATCATTGACCGATTCTTGGAGCATCCAAGAGTATTTATTTTTGAAAACGATGGTAAAGAGAAAATGTTTATTTCTTCTGCAGATTGGATGGTAAGGAACTTGCACCATAGGATAGAAACTATAGTTCCAGTCTATAACAAAGACCTTAAAAAGTTTATTAAGAAAATCTTGGCTATCCAATTTAGCGACAATACAAAGGCAAGAGTTATTGATAAGTCTCAGTCAAATAGTTATAAAAGTGATGACACTAACCTCTCTGTGCGCTCACAAGTAGAAATCTATCATTTTATTAAACGAAACTTAGAGCTTAAAGCCTGGACTGGTTAATTTATTTTTTTTGGAAGTATTTTGATTGCTGCTTGATACTTTCTAAGTGTATTTGTCCGACTAGTTTGTCTAGAAAATTGGCTCCTAAACCGAGTGCTAAGCCTCTTTCGTGATATTTATCTCGGATATCCTTCCATCTTTTTTCATCTAAGATGGTAATATTCTGAGCCTTCTTTTCTTTTCCTACTTTGAGGGCTAGTTTCATTCGCTCACCTAAAAGTTGTACAATTTGATCATCCAAACTATCAATATCTTGTCGCATTTCATGTAGAAGTGCTTTATCCTGAAATTCATCATCCCTAACTACAATACTTTGAATTAAGTCTTTAAGTACCTCAGGTGTAATTTGCTGAGCAGCATCACTCCAGGCTTCATCTGGAGTAATATGGCTTTCTACCATTAATCCATCAAAATTAAGATCCATGGCAGTTTGGGATACTTCATAAAGTGTATCTCTTCGACCACATATATGACTTGGATCGCATAACATTGGGATCTCAGGTCTAGCCTCTCTAAAGGCTATAGGAATTTGCCAATTTGGTCGATTTCTATAGTAATGTTCGGAGTAGTTAGAAAAACCTCTATGGATAGCTCCTATCTGCTCAAGACCTACTTTTTCTAGTCTTTCAACTGCTCCTAACCATAAAGCTAAATCCGGATTAATGGGGTTTTTAACCATTATGGGAGTGTTTGTTCCTCGCAATGCGTCAGCTATTTCTTGGACCGCAAACGGATTTACAGTCGTTCTTGCACCAATCCAAAGCATATCTATTCCAAAGTCTAAACATAACTCCACATGTCTTGCTTTTGCCACTTCGACTGTCAAAGGAATTCCAGTTTGTTCTCTGGCCTTCACCATCCAAGGTAAACCTTTTGCTCCTATGCCTTCAAAAGAATTCGGCCTAGTACGAGGCTTCCAGATTCCACCTCTTAGAATATCTGCATTTCCAGCAGTCTTTAATCTTAGAGCGGTTTCTATAAATTGCTCTTCGGTTTCCACACTGCAAGGACCAGCTATCAGAATCGGTCGCTTTATTATATCAAAAACGTTATTCATATGGTATAAATAAAAAGAGTCCACGCTGAAGTTATGGACTCTTTTTTAACTTTAAAAAATAGCAAATTATACATGCTATTGTCTTTCTATTCAAATGTACATATTTTATTGAAAAGATGGATTTTTATTTTTAGCAATTCAGGAAATAAAAAAGGGTTTAACCATGGTTAAACCCTTTTAAAATATTTCGTTTTACTTTTTCCTATCTTAAAATCACATTAAACTCCACTCTCCTATTTAGCGTTCTTCCGTTCAATGTTGAGTTATCAGCTATTGGTCTTGCTTCTCCAAAACCTTGGTGACTAACTCGAGTTGTTGAAATTCCTCTTCCTACTAAATAATCATAACATGCTTTTGCTCGTCTTTGCGATAAGCTCTCATTAGCCTGTGCTGAACCAGTATTATCGGTATGACCTTCGATAGATAAGATGTAATTAGGGTATCTCTGTAGGATGTCTACAATTTGATCCAATACTTGATATGAGGCTGATTTCAAGGTTGCTTTCCCTGTATCGAATTGTACAGCTCGCATAGCTACATCTAATACTTGTCTATCTTTTGCTTCCATTTTTGGACAACCATTATTATCCACAGGACCTGCAGCATTAGGGCATCTATCACGGCTATCATCCAGTCCATCACCATCACTATCTGGGCATCCACCATAGGTTCTTAAACCTGGTTTTGTTGGACACTTATCTTCTGCATCTGGTACACCATCGCCGTCCTGATCTTGTGTTTCAGGACATCCATTATTATTTACTGTACCTCGAGTATTAGGGCAATTATCCACATTATCCATCACTCCGTCTCCATCGCTATCCTTGTCTGGACATCCATTATTAGCTTGTAAACCAGCCATATTAGGACACTCATCATCATTATCTGGGATTCCATCTCCATCACTATCAGGACAACCATCAAAAGTGGCAAGACCTACATAGTTAGGACATTTATCCTTATAATCTGCAATTCCATCACCATCGGTATCTGGACAACCATTTAGTTCAGCTAATCCTGGCTTCAAAGGACATAAATCTTCATTATCATTTATGCCATCTCCATCCGAGTCTAATGCTTCTACTTCTTCCTCTTCTACTTTCACAGGCATTTCTTTCATATCTCCTTTACGGATGCCATAGATAAAACCTAATCCATGATGTAAGTTATTTCTGTTTTCCGCAAATGACACTCTATAAGTTGATTGCCAAACTAATCGTGCATTATCAGCAATTCTATATTGCAAACCTACACCTAAGGGTACCTGTGCATTAAACTCACCTTCTTGTTCAAGTACTCCTCCGACACCGGCAACTAAATAAGGTACCAAGTTGGCGCCATCTCGTTTGATTAAATAGTGCATTTGAGCATCAAGTCCATAAACTGTTTTATGCAAACAATCTAATTCTGTATTATGACTGGTTACCACACCTGCTTTAAATGGAACATACAAATTAAAATTAGGTGCAACATTGTGTTGATATCCTATTTCAAATCCTCTGTGATAAGCTCCAAAATTGCTTAATTCTCCTCCATTTTGAGATTGGTAATCTAAAAATAAAGCTCTAACTGAAATTGCTTTATCCATTGGGCCCATTTCTTGAGCTAAAGCAACATTCATAAAAAAACTAACAATAAATACAGATAATATTAGACGTTTCATAATTTACTTATAAGATATTCAAGTACAAACATATAAATAAAATTCGTAATGTGATAAGAATTGAAGTCCTATTTTATTATGAAACGTATGGAAAAGTTATTCTGTGACTCAAAATGACCAAGAGTTAATACTTATCTACATTAAACTAGGGATTCAAAATATCCTGTCTTCCTATTTTTCTGCACTTTATCCCAATCAAAATAGCGGCCATTCATCGAAATATACACGCCTGGCTCAAGTGTCTGAGCAAAAGCCAATGATGCACCTAGATTAAAAAACCCATCGGAAGAACTACCGAAGGCATGAGGAATCATGGCGCCTGTCAAAATGATGGTTTTATCTTTAAGATTTCCTTCCGCTAAAACTTTTCCAGTGGTAACCATCGTATCAGTCCCATGCGTAATAACAATATCTTTGGCTTTACTTTTTTTACAATTATGTAGGATTATCTGTCGATCTTCATCAGTCATTTCAAGACTGTCAATCATCATAAGTGTTTTAGTATCAAGTTCTAAGGTACATCTCCCAGTTTCAAACATCTGGTTTAAATGGGTGTTTTTAAAGTACAACTCACCATTAATAAAATTATACTCTTTATCAAAAGTTCCTCCCGTTACAAATACTTGAATTAAGCCCATAGATGAAAATTAATCGATTTATTACAAATATACATTTTCACTAATGTACTTTTACGGAAAATTTTAAACGTGGCCGTCGACAAAAGTAAGTACTTATCAAAAACACTGCGGAACTTAAAAGAGTCTGCAACGCTAAAAATGACACAGCTTGCCAGAGATTTAAGAAATCAAGGGCATGATGTGATTAGTTTAAGTATTGGTGAACCTGACTTTGATACACCTTCTTTTATAAAAGAAGCAGCTAAGCAGGCTTTGGATGATGGATATACAAAGTATACACCGGTCAGTGGCTTGCCCGAATTAAGAGAAGCTATTTGCGCTAAATTCAAGCGAGATAATAATTTAATTTATCAACCTGAAAACATCGTGGTCTCTAATGGAGCTAAGCAGAGTATTTCTAATTTATGCAATGCTTTATTAGATCCAGGAGATGAGGTAATTATTTTTACTCCTTATTGGGTTTCATATTTTGATATCGTACGCTTAGCTGGTGGAGTTCCTATTCAGTTAAAAGCAAACTTGGACCAAGATTTTAAAGTTACTGCAAGCCAGTTGGCTGGAGCGATTACCGAAAAAACTAAGTTGATTATTTTTTCAAGTCCGTGTAATCCTACGGGTTCTGTATACACAAGGGATGAGTTAAAATCATTAGTCGAAATATTGGACCAATATGATAGCTTATTTATCGCTTCTGATGAAATTTATGAGTATATAAATTTTGGAGAGAAACACACAAGTCTTGCTGAGTTTGAGAGCGTTAAAGATCAAGTGATCACCATAAATGGTATGTCTAAAGGTTATGCAATGACCGGCTGGAGAATTGGTTATATGGCTGCACCTGTATGGTTAGCAAAAGCTTGTGCAAAGGTTCAGGGCCAAGTAACTTCGGGAGCTACTTCGTTTGGCCAAAAAGCTGCATCCATTGCCCTTTTAGAAGGCCCAGCTTCAAGCTTAGCAATGAAGTCTTCCTATCTCAGAAGAAAGAAGTTAGTGCAAACAATGCTGGCTGAGATTCGAGGGGTTAAGATTAATGACCCACAAGGGGCGTTCTATATTTTCCCAGATATTAGTTACTATTTTGGCAAATCTAAAGGCAATATGCTTATTAGCAATGCCGACGATTTTGCTGAAATGTTACTCCATAATGCTCATGTAGCAATTGTCTCTGGCTCAGCATTTGGTGATGACAATTGTTTTAGACTTTCCTATGCAGCTGCAGATGAAGTCTTAGTGGAGGCAATTACTAGAATTAAACATTTTCTTGCTAGTTTAACTTAGCGTTGGATAACGATCTTTTCGGTCTCTGTGTCGTTAATTTTGATGATTAATGTAGCTGCTGAAAACTCGCTTAAATCTAAGTTTATTTCTTTTTGGCCAATGTTGTTTTTACTCCTTAACAAGGTTCCGTCTAAAGCATACAGCTTGTAGTTGTCTATCACCCCATTCTCTAAACTAACATTCGTAGAATAGGCAACTGGATTAGGGTAAATCATAACCTGCTTAGAGTTAGAAGCTATTTCTTTTGTATTCGTTGGCAATGCTGGCAAGCTTCGTTTGAAACTACCATTACCGTGCGTTGCTACCCATATTTCTTCGTTTAATGGATCAATTTTTAAATCCATTGCTATTACCACATCAGGTAAACTTTCAGACCATCTGGACCACTCACTGCTATCCTCCAAATCCATAGTATAAACACCAAAGTCATTCCCAACATACAACAAATTGCTGCTCCTAGGATCAATGGCAATCGCATTTGTAGGCAAATCCGGTAAATTAAAGGAGATATCTTCCCAGCTGTCTCCACCATTGGCTGATCTAAAAAGATGTCCAGTACCAAAGCCGCTAAAACAAGCATATACTATGGACTCATTATTTGGGTCTACTGTTATATCATTTGGATATCGATCAGGTAATCCATTGGTAATTTCAGTCCAACTATCACCTCGTGATGTAGTCCTAAATAGCTGGGTATTAAAATCTTCTGGAGCTGTACCCACGTAGGCTACGTTACAGTTCGAAGGAGCTATGCCCAAACTGAAGATTGGATCATTACTCAATTTTTGTCCGCTGTTTGTAGTTTGCCAATTTAAGCCTGAATTATTAGAAACATACACATAATTACCACAAGCATACATGATATTTCCATTATCTAGACAAGTAGCGTATGGACTAATAAATAAAGGATCATCATCATCTTCTTTAAATGAAATAGTAGAAAAGCTTAATCCCTTATTTGATGATCGTTGCACATTTAAATTTTGCCAAGAACCAAATACAATATCCTCGTCATCATGATTTATGGCTGTCCAACTCCCATCACCTCCGATCGCTCGCTGCCAAGCTTTATTCCCTCGAAAAATGACCGTATTATTATCTTGCAAGCCACCCATGGCATAATCAAAACCATTTCTGGATACAGAAAAACCATTATAAAATTGGGTAGTCTGTAGACCACCATTTATACTAAGCCAATTAATTCCGTTATCGGTTGATAAAAACAAACCACCATCTGAACCAATGATTGCCATTCCTTCCTCACTAGGGTGATAAAGTACCACATGCTGATCAGAATGTACATAATCACCTGGACCATCCGGTTCTTCAATAGGTGGCGTCCCACCTGTAACTCCTCCAAAAGCAACCTGTTCTAAATTAAATCCTCCATCATATGATTTCCAAGTTTCTATTCCTACAGCGATTAAGTCATCAGCATCCTGCGGATTAACGGCAATATCATGCGAAAACCAACCCTGCCACCTTGAATAATCAGTTGTATTGACAGTTTGCCAAGTCGAACCAAAATTGTTTGATTTCAAAATGGTCGTAGCACCATCATTAAACCAAAAACCATTTCCTACAGAAGCATAAAGTATAGATGGATTTGATGGAGCATAGGCTAATAATATCTTACCATTAAAAGTATTTAAGGTCGCATTACTAATACTTTGCCAAGTATCTCCGCCGTCTGTAGATTTATAAATGCCTTTTCCTTCCGTGCCAAAATTCCCAAAACAAGCAACAATTTCATCTGAGTCGTTAGGATTTATTTCAATATCAGTACCCATAATTACATTATGAACTAATTCCCAGCTGCTCCCCGCATCTAAGCTTCGATATACTCCTTCTGTCGTATTTGCAAACACCCGACTTGAATCATTGGGGTCAATTTTTATCATCCAAACTCCATGTTGCTGCTGGTAGGACCAATCAAGAGATTTTGTCCAGCTCATTCCGCCATCAGTAGATTTTAGTATACCCATTCCCCAAGTTCCTCTAGTGGATCTGTAAGCAGCATCTGTACCAGTAGATGAATAATTATATACTTCACCTGTGCCAATAAACATTACATCTGGATTTTCTTTATCAATTTCAATGCAACTTACTCCCAAAACTGGGTGACCTAAATCCACTCTTTCCCAACTAGTTCCAAGTCCTAAATCAGTAGATTTCCATAAGCCCCCACTCGCGGTGCCAGCATATATAGTAGTGGTCTCTGTTGGATGAAAGGCCACAGATAAAGTTCTTCCTGCAGTATTCCACGGGCCCATAGCTTCCCATTCGACAGGATTTTTATTTGCCGAAGGATCAATGCTGATGTTTACATGTTGTTCAAAGGCTTTGGTGTAAGCATTGGTGGGTATTTGCTTATTTGGGTAGGCTCTTGCATTTGCAGAAAGTTGCAATGCTTTATAAGCGCCAGGAATTCGATATTCTTCTTTAGATTGACAAGAAACCAATAAGGTAGCTATGAGTATCCCAAGGCAAATATTTTTCATCGTATTATTTTTCCACAATGTAAAAACATTGCAAATAATAATTAGAACAATCTTAGAGTGATGTTATATAAAGTCTTGAAAAAGAAACGAGAAGAAAAGAACATAGCCCCTGGCGGGGTCGAACCGCCATCTACAGTTTAGAAACTGTCATTCTATCCATTAAACTAAGGGGCCATAATCCTATAATAGCTAAAATCGATGTCGTAAAGTTATAAATTAAATTTTTTACATTTATTAAATTCTTTCATTTTTTATCAAAAAATTTAATTCTCCCCACTTTAGGGAATAAATTACATCCAAATTAATCCTATATAAACTATTTAAATATGAATAATAGATTTCTACAAGCTTTTAGTGTGTGTTTGCTTTCGTTTCTTTTAGTTAGTTGCTCCTCTTCTAGCAGTCCTAAAGTGACTTCAAATGTCATCAATCAGGATGTAAGTCAAGAAAGGGCAAAAGAGCTGATAAAAAACAATCCAGAACTCATTATCATAGATGTGAGAACTCCCGCTGAAATAGCCCAAGGGAAAATAAAAAATGCTATAGAGATTGACTATAAAACAGACAAGTTTGAGGAAGAGATCTCTAAGTTGGACAAGGACAAAAAATACCTAGTTTACTGTGCTTCAGGTGGACGAAGTGGGAGAACTTTGAAAAAGATGAGTTCACTTGGTTTTAAAGAGAGTTATAATTTACTTGGCGGATATAATGATTGGAAAGAATAGTTTTTATTAAATATTGTTCGATTTATTAATTAATATTGTAATGTAATTAATTGCGTAAACACAATCCATTTTTAAGATGACAAGATTATTATTTATTCTATGTTTTATAAGTTTTTCTTTTGCTGCTCAGAGTCAAAGAGTTGCCAAATTTTGGTGGTTTGATACTGGAGTTAAATTTGGATACGGTGTTTCGAGTTTATATAATTCAGCTGTTTGGAATAGTGAAGCAGATCCTAATGATGCATCAAAAGAGTTTTACGATTACGATGTAGCAACGGGATATAATTTCGGAGTGAAGATGGGGATAAATAAGGGGACGAGTGGTTTTACCGTTGATGGGATGTTTAGTAACATGAAGGCCTCTTTTGAAAGAAAGGTCCCAGCTGGTGTTTTAAATAATCACAATGTAGAATGGAATTCATTCGACATCTATACTATGTACAGAAATAATCGCCAGCTTGGCTATGTGGAACTAGGACCTAAATTTTCATTCATTAGGGATGTTTTAGATGGAGATCCAACAGAAGCACTAGAACCTTCAGCTAAAGATTATGCGACTAATAATATAGCCGCAGTACTCGGATTTGGAGCTTACTTCATAGGCAGTGATAATCGATTTAGTGGTATTCTAGGATTAAGATTTGAATATGGTGTAACCGATTTTGTTAGTGCAACTGGCAGAGGAGCTGGAGCTCCAGTTCCAGATACTTCTTTGACAAATCCTGGTGTTAATACAAGTCCAATATTTGCAGGGATTGTTTTTGAATTAAACTGGGGTCTTGGCTATTATGGAAAGGCAAGTTGTGGTAGCAGGGCTAAGTTTATCAATTTCTAGACAGCTAAAAAGCCTTTACTCACTAATTACTTCATCACATAAGAATCAATGCCCTATTATTTATTGATCAACTAATCTATGACCTATAGCGATAAGAATAGTCATGACTTAAAGAATCTAAATTTTTTCGTATTACTACTTATTGCGCTTACCATTTTCACTTCATCAGGTACTTTTTATATAGCAGGATATCATCCCGAAGTAATCAAAAGCACCATAACTGCATTAGTAGGCTATCTAGTTCTATTCATACTTATTAAATTTATTAAGCCAAGCAAATTATCGGGCGTAATTGTATTTAGCTTTATTGTTTGGCTGGTATTTCACTCGATTAATTTCCCTGCTTTTAAATATGAGAGCATGTTTGGTATTTTAATCGCCTTACTATGTAGTCTAATAAAATTTAACATTGAAAAAGACAATTATCAATACTTCTTAATTTTTTTAGCCTCCGCTCTAGCGCAAATTTATGAATCTGTCTTTCAACTAGATGTTATAGTTGATTTTCATGTTAAAGTATATCAGGAACTTGTAATGATGGGCATGATTTTTATCAGTTTGATTGGCTTATATTTTATCCACTCAGATTTTTCAAATCAGCTAAGAACTAAAAGCATTCTCAAAAACCAGCTGGACAAAACGCAGACTCGGTATAAAAAAATGATTGAAAACATGCCTTTGAATGTTTTGCAAACTGATTTGAATGGCAAGCGTTTATATGGGACAAAAAAATCAGCACAAATTTTTGGAGCTCAAAAAGAAATGAGTGAGGAAGAGCTGGTAGATTTTGCTGATCTTCAAAAAAGAGTTCACCCTGAAGATTTACCTGCCCTTCAAAATTCACTTAGGAAAGTTTCATTACAAGGTGGTACTGAAGATATTAAAGTAAGAGGTATTAAGGATAATGGAGAGATTTTTTACCTAGCTGGCGGAGTAACTGCCCTTTTTGATGTAAATAAAAACCCAGAAGGTTTTGTACTTGCTTATTATGATGAAACAGAGGCAGTATTGGCCAATATAAAAGTAAGAGAATCAGAGAGAAAATATAAAACGATTGTAGAATCCGGTAAAGCTTTAGTTTTCCAAATGGATTATGACTCTGTCATAAATTTCAGTTCTCCTTATGCAAATCAGGTATTTGGTGCAGAAGAAAATGGCTTAGTAGGTGTCAAATCATACACACTCATTCACCCAGAATCAAAAGAACTATTTTGGAAAGAAGTCGACCAATTAATAAAAGATCGGACCTTTCAAACATTTTTCTATCGATGTGTTAACGCCGAGGGAGGAGATGTCTATATAGAAGGCACTGTCAGCATGATCCAAGGTGATCAGGCTGAGCCACAATTCATTAGTATTTTTAATGATGTTACTGATCGAGAGCTAGAAAAGAAAAAACGAAAGCGCATTGAAAATGAATACCAGAATATTTTTGAAAACGCTCCTATCGGTATTACGATTGGTAAAAATGATGCCTTCATAGCCGTAAATCCATTTTTCTGTAAAATGGTTGGGTATTCTGAAAAAGAGCTTATGATGCTTCCTATAAATACTACCTTGCATAAAGATGATATTGCCAAGGTAAAAAACCTGATTCAGGAAATTGAAAAAAATCAGGGTGAAACCATGAGAACTTCCTTTAGACTAATTCATAAGGATGGTAGCCAGATTTTTGCATATGCTACCATTAGTGGTCGTTTTGATTTAGAAGGTAATTACGTTGACAACTTGTTTGTAATTAATGATGTCACTGATCTAATTTCAACCCAAAAAGAGCTAAACGAAAAATCAATTGACTTAGATAATTTCTTCAATATCTCCCAAGTAGGTATCATAAAAGAAAAGGATAGCAAAATAAGCTATATAAATCCATATCTGGTTTCAAAATTGGGATTTCAGACACAAGAGGTTTTAGGGAAATCGATTTATAGTATCATCTCTGAAAATGATCAAGAATACATAAGGCAAAAAATGCTTAAGCAAATTTCAGGAGAGATGGCGCCTACTGAACTTACGGTAAGCCTAAAAACATCCGATGGAAAAACAATGAGCTTTCTACTAAATACTGCCATGAAATATGATGAAAACAATCAGTATGTAGAGTCTTTTGCAACCTTCACAGATATTACACAGCTAGAGGAAACTAAACAAAGATTAAGTCAGCGTGAAGCAACCTTAAAATCAACGCTAAATGCCATCACTGATGGAATTTATGCAATAGACAAGGAATACAATGTTATTGCTGTAAATGATAAGGCGATAAAAGAATTTAAGTCATTTGGAAATGTTGATATTAGCTTAAACAGTAATTTAAAACAGATAATAGAACCAGCAACTTTTAATACTTGGAAAGAAACTTTCTATGACGAAACATTTAGCGGAAAATCTATTAATAATAGCTTCCATCGGAGAGTCGATGGAAAATCATTGGCTTTTGAAAACATTTATTCTCCAATAAAAGATGAAGAGGGATTAGTCATGGGCATGGTGGAAGTTTCAAAAGACTTGACAGAAATTCTTCAAAAAGAAAAAGAAGCCTTGACTGCGAGCCAACAAAGAAGAGATGTTTTTGATAACAACTTGATGGGCATTATTTATTTTAATTATAAAACTCAAGAAATTATAGACTGTAATGAAGCTGCCTATCTATTTTATGAAATAGAGACCAGAGAAGAATTTGAACAGGCATCAAGAGCCGATTTCGAACCAGAAATTCAATTAAATGGGATGAACAAAGTTGAATTCAACGAACATGTTCTTGAACAAACCTTAAAAAATGGTCAATTTACATACACTTATAAAGGCATTACTAAAACAAATGAAGAGAAAATTGCCCTGGGCAATGCCTTTATTGATACAACTAATGAAGATTGTATTATTTTCTTCATTTTGGATGTGACGGACCAATATGTCACCAACCAAAGATTACTCTATAGTGAATCAAGATTTAAGAAATTATTTGAAAACAACCAGTTCGGAATTGTTTCTCTTTTAGGCGATGAAGTTAGCTTAGATAATGAAGCTTTTCGAAAGATAATAGGGAGTCAACAAGCAACATTAAAAGGGACTAAAATTGCCAGTCTATTCCATGAGGATGATCTACCTGAGTTAGATAAAAATATACAAGTGGTCCAAAATGGAGACGTAAATCAAAACACTTGTGAATTAAGATTTATTAATCAATTAACTGGCATTACAGGCTATGTGATTGTTACTGTGAATAAAATTGACAATTCTCTAGACAAAGATGATGTCATTCTTACCATGGTGGAAATCACTCAAAGAAAATATGCACAACTGGAATTAAAGAAATCGGAAGAGCGATATAGAAACCTTTTGAATGTGATGCCTAACGGAATCGGAATCTTGACTTTTTCTGGGCAAAGTATTTTCTTTTCGGATAAAGCTCAAAGAATTCTGGCTCCCTATCTATCTAATATCTTATCCTTCTCTATGCAGCAGACTATTTCACCTAGTCAAAAAACTAAAATAAATGCCATAATCGAAAACGTGCTGAAAACTGATAAAGAACGAAAAAGCATATTGAAATTCATAGCTGATGATGGTTCTCCTTTTTACTTAGAATGTCAGTTTTCTATTATGAAAGAAGAGGTATTTGCCCAAAGTATTTTGTGGATTTTCACAGACATAACTAAGACGATGAATTAAAAAAGGCGTGACATTAATTACATGCCACGCCTAAAAAATTCAACTCTAAAAAAATTAGTTTGAATAGTTTTTGTTATCTCTTTGCTTCTTTGTCGTTTGGACTTGTTTTACATCCTTATCTTCCGATTTAAAACTAGCCGTACCATTAGCAATTTCAAAGTAAATAACATCGTAGTAACCAAAATAACCATCTAATGCTGCGAACACCTGTCCATTTCCATTTTTCAATTTAACAGAGCCATTTCCATAATCACAACATATGCCGTCTCCATACTCATCGTCGATATAAAAGCTGTAAAGTCCATCAGCTAGACAAATTGTCTTATTCTTAGTTTTACCTGCTTGACTTGCATTGTAAGGTCCTCCAGATAAAACTACCTGATTGGTTTGGTCATCTACTATTTCCCAAGTTGTCTCTTCAGGGAAGTCATCTAATTTTAAAGTAACCTTTATATCAGCACAACTCGGATCTTGATCACCTCCACCAGAACCACCACCCGCCAAGGTGAAGTAATATTCTGTAGTATAGCTAGTCCATCCTTGTGGACATTGAGTTCGTACATTATACTGGTAAGTTGCTCCTGGAATTAATCCTGTTAAAGTTTTTGTCGGATTAGTAGTTGTTCTGTACGTATACCCTGATGTTCCTACTTCCTTATATTTGATTCTGTACTTGATAGCTTCTGGCATATCAGTCCAAGATATGGTAGCTCTTGTTTCAGTAATATTGCTCGCGGAGCTGTCACTTGGTTTAGCACATTCTTCTGTTGGATCACTATCACCATCATTACCTCCTCCAGTATTTCCACCAGAACTAATCACATTGGAAGCATTATTAACTAAACCTGTCAAACTTGAATTAATATAGTTTTCCATTCTTGTACTCTGCCCGTTGCTAAACATATACATGCAAGCATCATTAACATAATCCATGTAATTCATCGACAAGTCTTTGCTTCCACATGAACTCTGAGGTACGTTTGGACAATCATAGTTTTCTGCTGATTGGTTTGGTGTATCAGATACCAAATCATCCACTCCACAACCATTACCCCAAATGTGATCTAAATTTAAGTAGTGACCTAACTCGTGAGTAAGTGTTCTACCTAAATTGTATGGTGATTGTGGCGTGACACCGTTACAACCTGACCCTACTCCAAATGCATTTGCATCAATTACCACACCGTCACCATTTCCGGCTCCACCTAATGGAGAATAGCCTAATAATCCTGTATTTGGCTGAATAAAAAAGTTGAGGTATCCACTCCATTGATTCACTTGATCTCCGCTTGTTTTATTCACTGTTACCGCTAAATCACCATTGTTTAATCCATAGCCTGATGGATGATTTTGATTGGCAAGAACAAACTCTACACATGTTTCACCATTGGAAATACCAGGGAAATGACTTTGGTCACTATTCCATTTACTTATATCACTGTTTGTCCCTTGAAAATCATTGTTAAGGACAGCTATCTGAGTCTGTGCCAATGCAACTAAACATGCAGTGTTTGGAGATGCAACACCCTGATAATGGACCGCCACTGGAATAACAACTGGACTTGAACATAAGGCTCGTGTTCCAACATTTTCCTTCTGGTAGGTTTCGAATTTCTCCATTCGCTTCTCATAAGCCATTCTGTATGCTGGATCACTAAGAAGTTCTTCCATGTGATGATCTTTGCCACAATTTCGATGGCCTAAATGATGTTCATGAACTTGGGTTTCGAATCCATCTTCTTCACTTATAAATGAGTCCCTCTCACAAGATGTTAAAGCTAAAACTCCGATTAAAATCCAAAGGTTTACTTTTAAAATGTTTGTCCGTTTCATAATTAATTTTTTTAGAGGTTTAATAAATGTTATTGTACTACTCATTGTCAATCAACATGATTCAAACTTAAGTGGGAACAGCTACTATTTTGGGGGACTTTATAGATTCCTATGTTATTATTATAGAAACAGAGCTTTTTATTATACTTTATATTTTATATGATTCAATGGCAAGTGTAATTTTGTAATATGCAAGCAACATCTACACCCACTAGGTTCGAATTATTACTTTTTGATAAGAGATATAGATGGATTGGACATGTTCTATTCTGGATGTTTATTTATGTAGATGAACTGATGGCAATAGTAGGACTCACCCCTGAGCTAGAGCATCCACTTAGTGATTTATTGTTTTTCTTCGGCGATATATTAATGATTTACATAAATCTCTATGTGCTCATCCCATTATTCCTCCAAAAACGAAAATACCTACCCTATGTGTTCTGGACTTTTTTATTACTTGCATTAAGTATTGGTGCTTCCGTTTGGTACAATCATCACTTGGGTTATCTCGAGGATGAGTATACTTTTCAAATAATTATTCAAACCATAATTTTAAACGTCACTATCCTTTCCTTAGCCGTTGCATTGAAGCTCTTTAAAATCAATTATCAAGCAAAAGACAAACAGCAAAAGCTTCAGAAAATGCAAATGCAAACTGAATTAGCATTTCTAAAGTATCAACTTAATCCTCATTTTTTGTTCAATGCTTTGAACAGTTTGTATGTACTTTCTCAAAAAAAATCAGAAAAACTTGATGACGCAATATTGGACTTATCAGAATTATTACGCTATCAAACCTATGACTCTCAAAAAACGACACTCCCACTTAAAAAGGAATTAGATTTTATAAGTAATTATTACAATTTTGAAAAATTAAGAAGAACTAATATTGATTGGACATCTGAAGTTGAAGGGCCAGTGGAGCAAGTCCTTGTACCTCCTATGCTCATTTTCCCCTTAGCAGAAAATGCTGTAAAGTACAGTTCAGCAAGCGACAAGACAAAGAGTACAATCAAACAAAAACTCAATATCACGGAAGATTTCTTTATTTACACGATAGAAAACAATGTCGCCCAGCTAGATAAAATAAATAAGGAAGCCTACAGTGGTTTAGGCCTGACCAATCTTAAAAGAAGATTGGAGCTATTGTTCAGGGAAAATTATACCTTAGATATTCAAGCTAAGCAAGGTATCTTTAAGGTAATCCTAAAAATACCAAGGGCTGAATTCAATAAAATCTCTCTGTGACACTTAAGTACATTATAATAGACGATGAGCCTTTAGCAAGAGAAGGCGTAAAAATACAAGCGGATAAAATCCCCAATTTAATTTGTGAAGGATCATTTTCTTCTCCAATGGAAGCTAACGATGTGCTCCTAAATCAAGAGATCGATTTAATGTTTTTAGATATTGAAATGCCAGGACTTAATGGTTTGGAATTTCTAAAAACGTTCAAATTTGAAACCCTAGTAATCCTCACTACAGCTTATCCACAATACGCTCTGGAGGCATTTGAACTTGACGTAATTGATTACGTCATGAAACCCATAAGGTTCGAAAGATTTGTAAAAGCCATTAATAAAGTAAAAGACTTTAGACTTTTAAAAACCAACGAATCTAACGAAGTGGATTTTAATGACGATTATATCTATATAAAGTCTGAACGAAAATATGTCAAGCTATATTTAAAGGACATTCGATTCATAAAGGGATTAAAGGATTATGTAATTATCCATACAGATCATGAGAAGTTCATGACTGCCATGAACGTAAAAACTGTGCATAGTAAACTTAATAAGGGAATCTTTGCGCGAGTTAGTAAATCCTACATCATTAATGTAAATCATATAACAAGCATAGAAAATGATATGATATGGATTGGAAATGAAGATATCCCTCTAGGTAATACCTACAAATCTAACTTTATAGAAAAACACATAAAAGATAAATTAATCGAACGTAATTGATCAAATAATACATCATGAAAAACATTATTCTAAGTACATTATTGCTGTTTAGTTTTTTACAAATAAATGCACAGTATACTTTCAGTCATACCAAAGAAATAGATTGTACAGAAATAAAAAATCAATCAAGAACAGGTACTTGTTGGAGTTTTGCAACCAGTTCCTATATCGAATCAGAATTAATGCGTCAAGGTAAAGGACAACATGATTTATCCGAAATGTTTGTAGTCCGCAATATTTATCAGGATAAAGCTAATAATTACGTATTAAGACAAGGAAAAGCTAATTTTTCTCAAGGCAGCTTAAGTCATGATTTAATTAGAATAATGGACGCCAAGGGAGTAATGCCAGAAAGTGTTTATTCAGGACTCTTACCAGGTGAAAGCAATCATAATCACAGCGAAATGGAAGCTGGTCTAAAAGGTTTTTTGGATGGTATTTTAAAGTCAAAAAGTCTAAGCAAGAAATGGAAACCTGCCTTTAACTCAATATTGGACAACTACATTGGACAAGCACCAACCAGTTTTAATTATAACGGTAAAGAGTACACAGCTACCTCACTTAGAGATCAACTCGGTTTGAAAGCTGCTGACTATGTTAGTATTACTTCATTTACCCATCATCCATTTGATCGGTCATTCATTTTAGAGATTCCTGACAATTACTCAAATGGCAGCTTTAAAAATGTACCGCTTGAGGAACTAGTGAAGATTACAGATAAAGCTATTGAAAAAGGATATACCGTTGCATGGGATGGAGATGTTAGTGAAAAAGGTTTCGATGCCAAGCAAGGTATTGCTGTCTTACCAAAAGATCCTAAAAGAGAGGACTTATTTACCGCTCCAGGTGAAGAAATTAAAGTAAACCAGGACCTTAGGCAGGAACACTTTGAGAGCTACAACACCACCGATGATCATTTAATGCACATAGTTGGAAAAGCAAAGGATCAAGCGGGAAACGAATACTATATTATTAAAAATAGCTGGGGTGAAATAAGTGATTATAAGGGTTATTTATACATGTCCAAAGCTTACTTTGAAATGAAGACGGTAGCAATTATGGTTCATAAAGACATGCTATAAATTCAATTAGCTAGATATTTCTTCGAGCCTTAATCATATTTAATATTTATTTAAGCTTTATAAGGCTTTTATTTAAAAACCAAAAGAGGGTCTTGTTTGGTAATATTCATCAATGAAGAGAGTGTCCTCTAATAAATGCAGAACGGCTTTATTTAAACCATCCAATAAATTAATCTACTTTTAATATGTAAAAACATTCTTTAAAAGGAGTTGTTTAA